>JADQCB010000020.1 GCA_016278325.1 Actibacterium sp. | reverse complement strand
GACATCGTCCGGACAATTCCTCATGGGAAAGTGCTTGAAAAAGGACATCAGAGCGGTCTGGCGTGGCCATGTCAGCTGCAGGCCTGCTGCGGCATCGACCTTCTGCTGGTCGAAGGCACGGCCCTCGGCCTCCTGGAGAAGGGCCCGACCGCGAAGATACACAGTGCTGTTGCCGCCGAGAACCTCGCTTTCGAGACTCCATTGCTTCCGCACGCTACCTTCGATCTGGAGCGCGATCTGCGGCGCATTCGGCCGGTTCAGCGTGAAGGGCAGTGGCGTGCCGAAAAGATTCAGCATCACCGTGTCGCTGTCGTAACGTATGCCGCCACCTGTCGGCGCCACGAGGGCAAAGCTCAGATTGGTCTGCAGTCCGCGTTCCTCGTCGATACGGCGCAGGAACCGCAACACATTCTCGCGCACGATCGGTGGAATGTCCGGCGAGGACAGCACGATCTGGAACTGCCGGCGCGATGCCTCGAACTCGCGGGCCTTGAAATAGGCGCGCGCAAGCTCCAGGCGGACGCGCACCAAGGCAGGGTCGCGGCCGAGGATTCCGCGCAGCAGCGGGATCGCGTCCTCGGGATTCCCGGCGAGCAGGTCGTGCATCGCACGTTCGAAAGACGCCTGGATCACCTCCGATTGCGGTGCGTCCTGGGCGATCGCCTGCGGAGACGCAGCAGCGACCGCCAAGGCGGTCGCTGCGATGGTTGCGAAGCGCATTTCTATTGCAAGGCGCCGAATGCGGCGACGTAGGTTCCCTTGGTTTCGCTGGTTAAGATCTCGAAGGTCCCGCCGACCTCTTCAGCGTTGGGGCCGTAGAACTGGCCATCGAGGGTGCCTGTACCGACCGGCTCGTTGATGTCGATATTGAAGCCGTCGCCGGAAACCGTGCCTACGGTCCTGAAATTAAGCTCGCCAGCCGTCTTTGTATCGTTGCCGGTATCGATTTCGATGACTTTTGTATTCTCACTCAGGAACTCCACCTGGGAGAAATTGGTTTCGACTTGCACTCTGGAAGCCGTCACAACTTGGCTGCCGCCATCATCGAGGATGCCGATAGAGTTGCCGTAAAAAACTGCCTGTTGGTCGCCATTCGCCGGCATGTTTGCCTCTCCGGTCCGAGCCCCGAATGATCCGACGCCCTCGCCTTCCAACGCGCCATCAATATTCGCATTCGCCCAAAGGCCGTAGGTCTGATAGTTTGCCTGGTAGCTTGAGTTGTCAGGAGTTGGGTTGGCGAGGACCACGGTGGTGGTGTCGTCTTTGCCCGTGATAAGTGAATTATTTGCGGTGATAGTCCCGCCGGAATTTTCGTCGATCGTCGCATCCGCGGCGGTCCCGCGGATCGCCAGCCGAGTCGGGACGTCGTCGCTTAGGCTGATAGTCGCAGTCGCATCGTCATCCGATTGGATGGCATCGAGGCTGGCATCGCCGCTATCGTCCGTGCTGGCGGTCGCGGGTCTGGTGGTACCGTCGAGTGTGACTGTTCCGTTCGGATCCACCGAAGAGAACGAGCTGAATTCTTCTGCACCGGACCCGCCCCCGCCGCACGCAGCAAGCAGAGCCAGGGCCGACGACGCAAAGATCATGTTTTTCACTGTTTATCCCCCCATAAAAATATTTTATTCTAAACGCCTAACAAAAAAAAATTCCGATTCGTAAATGATCGATTTCCATAAATTGAGCGACCACTCATCTGTCGCGCGGGCTGCAGAACACATGGAAATGTCCGTTGATCGAGTTCGCCAGAACAGGCAGATCACGGTTCAAGAAATCCGACGTTTGTCAGGAGTCGTTTCAGAAATTATTTGTGTAGCTGAGATTGAGAATGAAGTCGGTGTCGCTGTCGGGTGGAACGGTGGTCAACCGTAACTCGTGCGCTTGCCAGCGCGCGCTGGCGTTCACTGCCACCACCGGCACCAACCCAGCGAAATTGGGGATGCCGTAGAGGGACTTGAAATCCTTTGCCAGAGTCGGGTAGTTGGCATTCGGCAGGCCGGATGACGGTTCCTCTACCTGCCGCCATACTCGCCAGACCTCAACCCCATCGAGAGGGCCTTCTCAAGGCTCAAGGCCAACCTGCGCAAGATCGGTGCCAGAACCTTCACCGATCTCCTCAAAGCCCTCGGCGATGTCTGCCAGATGTTCACGCCAGACGAGTGCCGGAACTGCTTTCACGCTGCCGGAGACATCACGGGTAGAACAGAAATGCCTTAAAATCGCCTTTCAATTCAAGGCGTTGGCGGAGATTTCATCCGAATTTCGGGATGGTGGAGCCGAGGGGAATCGAACCCCTGACCTCGTCATTGCGAACGACGCGCTCTCCCAACTGAGCTACGGCCCCGATGCGGCGTCATGTGGCGCATGGCGCCGGCATTGTCAAGCCGACAGCTTCGTGTTTTGCCGGACGAACGCCTCGATTTCCGCGGCGGGGCGCGCGCCGGTCAGCCGGGCGCGTTCGCGGCCACCCGCGAACAGGATCAGCGCCGGGATGCCGCGGATATTGAAGCGCGTGCTGGCCTGCGGATGGTCCTGCGTGTTGATCCTGGCCAGGCGCGCGTCGGGCGCCAGGGCCTGCGCGGCCTGCGCGAATTGCGACGCCATCATCCGGCAGGGTCCGCACCAGGGCGCCCAGAAATCGACCAGCAGCGGCAGGCCATCGCTGCGCGCGGCCTTTTCAAGCGTCGAAAGGTCCAGGTCCCGCACCCGGCCATCAGTCAACCTGGTGCCGCAAGTGCCGCATTTCGGCCCGGCCCCGAGTTTCGCTTCGGGCACACGATTGACACTGGCGCATTCGAGGCAGACAAGCTTCACATTGCCCGGCATGGCGCAATCTCCATTACATTCCTATTGCCGAATATATTGGGGGTCACGCGACAATTCGCAAGGGATCCCGCCGATTGAGTGGACCGGGGGCCGGGCAAGGCTGTAGCATTCGCCGGGTCGGTCAAAGGGATGCACCCGCAATGATTTCCAAACGCCTGTGGCACCTTCTGCGCCTGTCGCGCGAACTTTCGCTTCGGGTGAGCCTGATCGCCTTCCTGGCGGTCCTGGCGGCGGCGCTGGCCGGGCTGCTGGAGCCCTATATCCCGCATGCGCTGGAAACCCGCTTCGGCGAAGAGGCGGTGATGCCCTTGCTGAACATCCTTGCCTCGTCGATGCTGGCGGTCACGACATTTTCGCTGTCGGTGATGGTGACCGCGCATATGCAGGCCGCCAGCCAGGTCACGCCGCGATCGCACCGGCTGTTGCTGGAAGATTCGATTACGCAGACGGTGCTGGCCACCTTCCTGGGCGCGTTCATCTTCGCACTGGTCTCGATCATCCTTTTCCGGGCCGACGCCTATGGCGCGCGCGCCGCGGTTGTCGTGTTCTTCTTCACGGTCGCGGTGATCGCGCTGGTCGTGGTGGCGATCCTGCGCTGGATCGACCATCTGTCACGGCTGGGCAGCATGGACGAGACCATCCGCCTGGTCGAAGCGTACGCCCGAAAGGCGCTGGAGCTGCGCCGCGCCAATCCCAGCCTGAGCGCCCGCCCGCTGACGCCGGAAACCAGGGTGCCCGAGGACAGCGTCGCGATTCCCGCCCGGACCGGCGGCTATGTGCAGTTCGTCGACATGCCGGGGCTGGCAAAGGCGGCCGAGGATCATGCGGCCATGATCTACCTGGCCGCGATGCCGGGCAGTTTCGTGGTGCAGGGCCAGCCGCTGGCACATGCCAGCAGCGGCGAAGACAGGCTGGCCGACGCCGTGCGCGCGGCCTTTTACGTCAGCGACCTGCGCACCTTCGACCAGGATGCGGGCTTTGCGCTGGTGGTTCTCAGCGAGATCGCCTCGCGCGCATTGTCACCGGGGCTGAACGATCCGGGCACCGCGATCGACGTGATCGGCCGGCTTGAACGCCTGCTCGCCAAACCGGTGAGCATGACGCAGGATGCCGAGCGGCTGACCCATGAACGGATCTGGGCACCGCCGGTGACCGAGGCCGACCTGTTGCGCGACGCGTTCGATCCGATTGCGCGCGATGGCGCCGGGATGATCGAGGTCGCCGCGCGTTTGCAGGCTGCGCTCGGCACGCTGCGCCATGGCGACGATCCGGCCATGGCCCAGGCGGCACAGGTCATGGCCCGGCGTGCCCTTGTTCACGCCGAGCACGCGCTGGTGCTGGAAGAAGACCGGGACCGGATCCGGAAAATGGCCGGGCGCTGAGGCGCCCGACCCGTCATTCCGCGGCTTCGGCGAACGCCTCGACCGGCGGGCAGGTGCACACCAGGTTGCGGTCGCCATAGACGTTATCGACCCGCCCGACCGGGGGCCAGTACTTGTCTACCCGGAAGGCACCCGGCGGGAAGCACCCCTGTTCGCGCGTATAGGGCCGGTCCCAGGCCCCCACGAGATCGCCGACCGTGTGCGGCGCGTTCTTCAGCGGGTTGTTCCGGGCGTCCATCTCGCCGGACTCGATCGCCGCGATCTCGGCGCGGATCGCCAGCATCGCGTCACAGAAACGGTCCAGCTCGGCCTTGGTCTCGCTTTCGGTGGGTTCGACCATCAGCGTTCCGGCCACCGGCCAGCTCATGGTCGGGGCGTGAAAGCCATTGTCCATCAGCCGCTTGGCAATGTCGTCCACGGTGACATTCGCGCTGTCGCTGAAGGGCCGCGTATCGAGGATGCATTCATGCGCGACCCGACCGCCACGCCCCTTGAACAGAACGTCATAGGCCCCTTCCAGTCGCTTGGCCAGGTAGTTCCCGTTCAGGATCGCGACCTTGGTAGCCTGCGTCAGCCCCGCACCGCCCATTGCCAGGCAATAGGCCCAGGATATCAGCAGGATGGAGGCCGAGCCATAAGGCGCACCCGAGACCGGACCGGTCGCGCCGCCGCCCTGCGGGTCGCCGGGCAGGAAGGGCGCCAGATGCGCCTTGACCCCGATCGGCCCCATGCCGGGGCCACCGCCGCCATGCGGGATGGCGAAGGTCTTGTGCAGGTTCAGGTGGCTGACATCGCTGCCGATCTCGCCCGGCTTGGCCAGCCCGACAAGCGCGTTCAGGTTGGCCCCGTCCAGATAGACCTGGCCACCATGCCGGTGAGTGATCTCGCAAACCTCGCGCACGGTTTCCTCGAACACGCCATGGGTCGAGGGATAGGTGATCATGCAGGCGGCCAGCTTGTCGCCCGCCGCTTCGGCCCTGGCCCGGAAATCGTCGAGGTCGATATCGCCGTTCTCGGCGGATTTGACCGCCACGACCTTCATTCCGCACATATGCGCCGATGCCGGGTTCGTGCCATGCGCCGAGGTCGGGATCAGGCAGATGTTCCGATCCCCCTGCCCGTTCGCGCGATGATAGGCCATGATCGTCAGCAGCCCCGCATATTCGCCCTGCGCGCCCGAATTGGGCTGCATCGACATCGCGTCATACCCCGTGGCCTGGCACAGGATATCCGACAGCCCGGTGATCATCTCGGCATAGCCGCGGGTCTGCTCGGCCGGGGCGAAGGGATGGATATTGGCGAAATCGGGCCAGGTCAGCCCCATCATCTCGACCGCCGCGTTCAGCTTCATCGTGCAGCTGCCCAGCGGGATCATCGCCCGGTCCAGCGCCAGGTCGCGATCGGCCAGGCGCCGCATGTAACGCATCATCTCGGTCTCGGCCCGGTTCATGTGGAAAACCGGGTGGGTGAGATAATCGCTGGTCCGGTGCAGCGCCGCGGGCACCCGCGGGGTCCATTCCCCGTCGTCATAGCCGCGCGTGATGCCGAAAGCGGCCCAGAGATCGACGATCTTTTCCGGGCGGGTGGTTTCGTCCAGCGTGATGCCCAGCCGGGTCTCGCCGACCTTGCGCAGGTTGATCTTGCGCGCCTGCGCGGCGTTGTAGATCACCCCCTGCATCGGCCCCACCTCGACCGTGACCGTGTCGAAGAAGTCCTGCGGCGCCACGGCAAAGCCGCCGGCCTCCAGCCCCTCGACCATGCGCACGGTCTTGGCGTGAATGCCCTGCGCGATCGCGCGCAACCCCTTGGGGCCGTGGAACACGGCATAGAAACCGGCCATCACCGCCAGCAGCGCCTGCGCGGTGCAGACATTGGACGTGGCCTTTTCGCGGCGGATATGCTGCTCGCGCGTTTGAAGGGCAAGCCGATAGGCCTTGTTTCCGTGGCTGTCGATCGAGACGCCGACGATCCGGCCCGGCATCGCCCGCTTGAAGGCGTCCTTGCAGGCCATATAGGCCGCGTGCGGCCCGCCATAGCCCAGCGGCACGCCGAACCGCTGGGTCGTGCCCACCGCGATGTCCGCGCCCATCGCGCCGGGCTCTTTCAGCAGGCACAGCGCCATCGGGTCCGCCGCCACGATGGCCAGCGCTTTTGCATCATGCAGCGCGGCGATCGGGTCGGTGAAATCGGACAGGTGGCCATGCGTGCCCGGATACTGGAACAGCGCGGCGAAGACCTTGTCGGGTTGCAGATCGCGCATCGGGTCGCCGACGATCACCTCGATACCCAGCGGCGCGGCCCGGGTGCGCACCACCTCGATATTCTGCGGGTGGCAGTTCTCATCGACGAAGAACGCCCCCGCCTTAGACTTCGCCACGCGCTGCGCCATGGTCATCGCCTCGGCGCAGGCGGTCGCCTCGTCCAGAAGCGAGGCATTCGCGACCTCCAGCCCGGTCAGGTCGCTGACCATGGTCTGGAAGTTCAGCAGCGCCTCCAGCCGGCCCTGGCTGATTTCCGGCTGATAGGGCGTATAGGCCGTGTACCAGGCCGGGTTTTCCAGGATGTTGCGCTGGATCGCCGGCGGCGTGACGGTGCCGTGATAGCCCTGCCCGATCATCGTGGTGAAGACGCTGTTCTTCCTGGCCACCTGGCGCAGCCGCCACATCAACTCCCGCTCCGACAAGGGGGCGCCGAATTCCAGCGGCTCGGCCTGGCGGATGGTTTTCGGCACGGTCTGATCGATCAACGCGTCCAGGCTTTCGACCTCCAGCACCTCGAACATCTCGGCCATTTCCTCGGGCGAGGGGCCGATATGGCGCCGATTGGCAAAATCGTAGGGGTCGTAATCGGTGGCGGTAAAGGGCATGTCGCGGCTCCGGCAATCAGGCGATGAAGTCTTTGTATTCGGCTTCGTCCATGAAATCGTCGAGCGACGCCATGTCCTCGAGTTTCATCTTGAAGAACCAGGCATCCCCCTGGGGATCCTCGTTGACCAGCCCCGGATTGTCGGTCAGCGCCTCGTTCACCTCGACGATCTCGCCATCGACCGGCGCCAGGATGTCCGAGGCCGCCTTGACGCTTTCGATCACCACGATCTCGTCATCCTTCGAAACGGTGGTGTCGGGTTCGGGCAGTTCCACGAACACAACGTCGCCCAGTTGCTCGGCAGCATGTTCGGTGATGCCGACGACGACAAGGTCGCCTTCGACGCGCAGCCATTCGTGTTCTTCGGTGAATTTCATTTCATGTCCCTCATCGTTTGTAACTGGATGGTCTGAACGGCAGATCGGTGACCGTGGCCGGCAGGCGTTTGCCCCGAACCTCGCCGAAGATCACCGTTCCGGAGGCCGCCTGTCCAGTGGCAACATAGCCCATGGACATCGGTCCCTCGATCGAGGGGCCGTAAGCGCCCGAGGTGACGGTGCCGATCGGCTGTTGGGCGGATTCGGATGCGAATAATTGCGTGCCCGCGCGCATCGGGGCGCGGCCGTCGGGGCGCAACCCCACGCGCAGCCGCCCGGTCCCCTCTTCCAGTTCGCGCAGGATGCGATCGGCGCCGGGAAATCCGCCGGCACGGGCGCCGCCGGCGCGACGCACCTTCTGGATCGCCCAGCCCAGCGCCGCTTCGACCGGCGATGTCGTCGTGTCGATGTCGTTTCCATAAAGGCAGAGCCCGGCCTCCAGCCGCAGCGAATCCCGCGCGCCCAGGCCAATGGGTTCGACCGCGTCATGCGCCAGCAAGCCCCGCGCGAAGGCAACGGCGCGCGAATCCGCGACCGAAATCTCGAACCCGTCCTCGCCGGTATAGCCCGACCGAGAGACCCAGAGCTCGCCGAAATCCGATTGCAGCACCGCCACATCCATGAATTTCATCGCCGCAGTGGCGGGCACCAGCGCGCCCAGCACCGCTTCGGCCGCGGGGCCCTGAAGCGCCAGCAAGCCACGCCCTGCGACCTCTTCGATCTCGCAGATGTCGGACAGATGGGCCCGCATGTGAGCGATGTCGTCGGCCTTGCAGGCGGCATTGACGACAAGGAACAGATGGTCGCCGCGATTGGCGATCATCAGGTCGTCGAGGATTCCGCCCGCCGCATTTGTAAACAGGCCATATCGCTGGCGGCCCTCCTTCAGCCCCAGAACGCTGACCGGCACCAGCTTTTCCAGCGCCGCCGCGGCGTCGTTCACATCGCCGGATTTCGGTCGCAGGATCACCTGGCCCATGTGGCCGACATCGAAAAGCCCTGCCGCCGCGCGGCAATGCAGATGCTCTTTCATCACGCCGGGCGGGTATTGCACGGGCATCTCGTAGCCCGCGAAGGGAACCATCCTGGCCCCGAGTTCGACATGCAGATCGTAAAGCCCCGTGCGCTTCAGCTCAGCCATCCGGCCATCCCCTTTCGCCGGACGCGCCCGGCACCGCGTGGGCGGCCCCGATGGCCGCCGCTCCGATGCCCCCTCTGTCCTTTCGCCTGAGATCGTTATCCCTTCGGCGGGCGCGCGTGCGGCGCCTCTCTCCAGAGCTTTGTGGTCCGCAGCGGTCCTTGGGCCTGAGAGTTTACCGGGGCGGTTGCTCCTTCGGCACCGGCTGTCGCCGGATTCTCCCGTTGCGGATAGCATAGAGCCTAGATCAAGCGCCGGGTCCCGGCAAGGGCTTGCATTCGCCCGGCAGATCGCCATTTTTGGGCGGATGCAGGATCCATTCTTTTTCGGCTACGGTTCGCTCGTGAACCGCTCTACCCACAGTTATGATCGCGCCCATCCCGCGCGGATCACCGGATGGCGCCGGGCCTGGCGTCACACGGCGGTGCAGGACATGGCCTTCCTGACGGCGGTTCCGGCCCCCGGCGAGCGTATCGACGGCCTGATCGCGGCGGTGCCCGGTCATGACTGGGCGGCCCTGGACGCGCGCGAACGCAATTACGAGCGGCACGACGTGACGGGGACGCTGGACCATGACGCCACGGATGTGGCGCAGGTGCAGATCTATGCCGTGCCGCCGCAGCTGTCGGATTTGCAGGGCGGCGCGCGCCCGATCCTGCTGAGCTATCTCGACGTCGTGGTGCAGGGTTACCTGCGCGAATTCGGCGCGACCGGCGCGAGGCGGTTCTTCGAGACCACGGACGGGTGGGACGCACCGATCCTCGACGACCGCGACTCGCCGCGCTATCCGCGCCACCGGCAGCTTGCCGAAGACGAACGCCGGTTCGTCGACGCGCAGCTGTCACGCCTTGACGCCAACGTGGTCGCACGCGGCTGAGCGCCTCCGGCGGGAGTATTTGTGCCGAGAAGAAGCCGGGGGTGTCAGCCCGGTTTCTTTTGCAGCAGCGGCATGACGTCTGCCATTTCCGGACCGCGCGACATGCCGGTCACGGCCTTGCGCAGCGGCATGAAAAGCGACTTGCCCTTGCGCCCGGTCCTTTCCCGGACCGCCGCGGTCCATTCGGCCCACGTGTTTTCGTCATAGGGCGGTTCGGGCAGCAATTCCAGCGCTTCGGCCACGAATTCACGGTCGGCCTCTTCTATCTCCGGCTGCCGGGCGCCGTCGCGAAACAGCGCCCACCAGTCAGCCATGTCGGACCGCACGGTGATGTTGTCGCGCACCACGTCCCAGAAGCGTGGCGCCAGCGCGTCGGGCACGCCCAGCGCGGCCACGTCCCCGGCCACGGCCGCCAGCGGAAGGGTATGCAGCCGCCGCGCGGTCAAGGGAAACAGGTCGTTCACGTCGAATTTCGTCGGGGCGGACCCGAACTGCGCGATGTCGAACCCGTCCACCAGTTCGTCGATGGTCGATGCGAGTTCGACCGGCTGGCTGGATCCCAGTCGCGCCATCAGCGACAGGAGCGCCATCGGCTCGACCCCCTGGGCGCGCAGGTCGCGCAGGGACAGCGTGCCGAGCCGTTTCGACAAGGCCTCGCCCTGGGGGCCGGTCAGCAGCGAGTGATGCGCGAAACTCGGCACGGTTCCGCCCAGGGCCCGGATGATCTGGATCTGGGTCGCGGTGTTGGTGACGTGATCGGAGCCGCGCACGACATGCGTCACCCCCATCTCGGTGTCGTCCACCACCGAGGCCAGCGTGTAGAGCACCTGGCCGTCGCCGCGGATCAGCACCGGGTCCGACACGCTGGCCGCGTCGATGGAGATCCGGCCCAGAATGCCGTCATCCCACTCGATCCGCTCGTGATCCAGCTTGAAGCGCCAGTGCCCCGGCCCGCGCTCGGCCCGCAGTTCTGCCCTCTGCGTGTCCGAAAGCGCAAGCGCGGCGCGGTCATAGACGGGCGGGCGCCCCATGCCCAGCTGCTTGCGCCGCTTGAGATCCAGTTCGCCCGGCGTTTCGAAACACTCGTAGAGCCGTCCGGCCGCGCGCAGCGCGTCGGCCGCGCCGGCATAGCGGTCCAGCCGGTCGGACTGGCGCTCGACCCGGTCCCAGGCGAGGCCCAGCCACTCCAGATCTTCCTTGATCGCGTCGGCATATTCCTGTCTGGATCGCTCCGGGTCGGTGTCATCCAGGCGCAGGATGAACGTGCCGCCGGCCTTGCGGGTGATCAGGAAATTGAACAGGGCGGTGCGCAGATTTCCCACATGCAGGTATCCGGTGGGCGAAGGGGCGAAGCGGGTAACGGTCATGACACTCTCCTGTTGCCGCCGCTGTCTTCCACAGGCGCACCGGATTGTCCATATGAGAGGCCATGAGCACCGACTGGACCAAATGCGCGGCCCCCAGTGCCGATGACATCGCCGACCTGGCGGAGCAGGCGCGCGACACATTGCCGGCGGCCTTTGCCGCCGCGGCGCGCGAGGTGCTGATCCGGGTCGAGGATTTCGCCCCCGAGGACATGCTGGCGGATCTGGGTATCGACGACCCTTTCAGTCTTTCGGGTCTTTATGACGGCATCCCCATGCCCCACAAGTCGGTGATGGACCAGCCCGACAGGGCCGACACGATCTGGCTGTTCCGCCGCGCATTGCTGGATGAATGGATCGAGCGCGACGGCATCACGTTGCTGGAGCTCGTCACCCATGTCTATATCCACGAACTGGCCCATCACCTGGGCTGGTCGGATGACGATATCGCGTCCATCGACCGGTGGTGGGAGTGAGATTGCATGCGCCGGGGGATTGCGGCAGAGCCGCGGCCCGCGACGACAGGTGGTGACGCTGCGGGCGCGAACCATTTCGGTGTCATTCGGCCGCCATCGGCAGATCGCTGCAGCCGATCGCCGATATCCGGGCGATGATTCCCGCCATCAAGTGCCGGAACGCGCGGAAATCCGCATTCGGGCGGATCGACTGCTCATCCATATAAAGGCTCCGGTCGATCTCTATCTGGACAGCGTGCTGATTCCTTGACGGTCGGCCGTAATGCTGGGTGATATAGGCACCGGCAAAGGGCGCATTGCGTGCCACGTTCAACCCGGCCGCGACAAAGGCGGCCTCGATCCGGTCGGTGACGGCGCCATGTGCCGACGCGCCGAACCGGTCCCCCAGAACCACATCCGGCCGGGGTCGCCCGATGCGTGCGACGCCGACCGTTGCGTCATGCGGCATCGAATGGCAATCGACGAGAATCGCCTCGCCGAACAGCGCGCGGTTTTCGTCGAGCAGGGCCTGCAGGCAGGCGTGATAGGGGCGCCAGTATCGGCCCAGCCGGGCCTGGGCTTCGGCAAGGCTCATCTTGCCGGACCGGATCGACCGTCCATTGGCCACGACCCGCGGCACCACACCCAGGCCCGAATTGACGCGCGGGTTCTGCATCGCGATTCGCACCCCGTCGATCAGGGCCGGGTCCAGTTCATCCGCACTGCGGTTCAGATCGACGAAGGCGCGCGGCGCCGTCGCCGCCAGCAGCGGGGCCCCGGTTTTCGGCGCATCGGAAAACAACAGATCGACGAAGGCGTCCTCGGAGGATCGCACGGCATGTTCGTCCAGCACAGACCCGCGCAGAAAATCCCGCGGATAGTCCCGACCGCTATGCGGCGACGAGAAAACGACGCTGGTCACGCGCTCTGCTGGCATCTCGAGCCGGTAAGGGGCGTTGGGCATCTGCTCAATCTCCATGCGCCGTAACATGGCATCTTTATAGCGGCTTTTCACCACTTGCCAAAAGCTCTTGAACCCTTTTCCGACTCCTTTTATAGACCAGCGAACCGACGCGGTCCCGTTTGCATTCGTCTAGCTGGCGATGGGCGGGACAGTTGGATACGGGCGGTTAGCTCAGCGGTAGAGCACTACGTTGACATCGTAGTGGCCACTGGTTCGATCCCAGTACCGCCCACCAAGAATTCCCTGTCCCCCGGGACAGTCATGAAACCCAGGCGCCCGCCGCGGCGCGATTGAGGAGAAGGCCATGAAGGTCAGAAACTCGCTCCGCTCGCTCAAGAGCCGGCACCGCGACTGCCGCGTCGTGCGCCGCAAGGGCCGCGTTTACGTGATCAACAAGACCCAGCGTCGTTTCAAGGCGCGTCAGGGCTGATCCACGGACCTTGCATGGCGGCTGATCAGGTCGACATGGCCCGGCGTGTTTTCGCGCCGGGACAGCGGCGTCGTAGAAACGGGCTCACATTCGGCACCCGACCACTTGAAGCCCTCTGCATTCGCGGGATAGCGCGCAATCGCAACGCGCGCTGCGCCATCTGAAAAATATGGTCGCATCGCGCTGCAGGATGCCGAGGATCTTCAGGTCCATCCGGTCGAAGTTCATTGCGCCTCCTCTCTGGCTCCGACGGGACCTCGAAGCCGGAGCCCGGGAAAGATGACATATTTCTGCTTAATGTTGATCATGTTTATCGTGTTTGTGCGCAAGGGCTCGCATTCCATGCGGATCCTGAAAACATCGACCTTGTCGGTCGCACTCTCCGGGGCCTCATTCGGCAGATGATCACCCGCAAGACCAAGTTCGCGCTCAAGGCGCTCGCTGACGAAAAGGCAGATTGAGCAATCTGTTGTCTGGAATTTCAGCTCGGCGCGGCCGCCAGCATCCGGCGCGCCCCATCCCTGGTAATCTCGGTCAAAGGATCGTCAACAGAATCCGGCTGGCGCAGGGCGGGGCAGGTCAAGATCGCCGAGATCCAGCCCGGTATCGTGACCCGACCCCGGCGCGCTGCGTGCTCAACCGTCCAATAGTCGGAAAACCGTAATCGCGCGACCGCCCGGGGACCGTTCGATGCCGATGCATCCCTGTCTCCGGGCAGTCGCGGGTCGCGCCCTGGAAACGCGCCAGCCCCCGCAGGCGCGTACCGGGCGCGACGACCGGTCGATCCCCCCTCGGATCGCCGGATCGGGTGGCGGGGCCCGGGCGTGCAGCCGCACCCGGGCCCTGGCCGCAACCTTTAGAGGTTCAGAAGGCTGGCTTCATGTTTCTTGAGGGTCTTGCGCGCTGCCTGATAGTCGGAAAGCCCCTCTGCGGTTTCCAGTTCCGGAAACAGCTGGAAGATCTCGTTGCGCTGCGCATTTCCCATGCCGCCAAGGGTGTAATCACCGGGCTGAAAGCTTTCGCTCCAGGCGCCGTTGGACAGCACAACCTCATGCGCTTCGAACATGAAATGGATGTAGGTCGCGCTGAAGCAGTCCACGGTCTCGATCCCGCGATTATTGACCAGATGCTTGGCCGCCACCAGCACCTCGTGCTCTTCGAAATAGAGCGCGGTGCGATCATTCGCGACCAGCACGCGGTGATTGGGGCTGACCAGCATGTCGCGTTCGGGCAGCCCGTTGCCAAGCGCCCCGGCGCGGATCAGGATCGGTTTCATGTGATCCGCGGTGATCAGTTCGCGCCCGCGCAATGTGCGCATGCCAAGCCAGCGGATCTCCTGGATGCCGTTGTCGCGGGTGATCACCTTGTCACCCTCGCGCAGATCCTCGACCAGCTTCTGGCCGCGCGGCGTCGCGATCGTGGTTCCCGGCGTGAAGCAGGGAATGATGTTCTCGATCTCGCGGAAGCTCATCGTGCCGGTGGTCGCGCCGTGATCGTCGACGAAATTGACCTTCCCCGAGGTGCTGTCGCCATCCGCATCGACGGTTTGATCGACGATCCGGAACCCGCCGGCGCCGGTCAGGTCCAGCGTATCGACATCGTCACCGCCGGTGCCGCCATCTGCACTGTCGCCCGCACCCACGCCGGTAAAACTGTCGCGGTCGTCATTACCGGCCAGCATGTCGGCCATCGCATCGTCCTGGCCGCCATCGAGGGTATCGTTGCCCTGGCCGCCGGTGAGCGTGTCGCTGCCGGCGTCCCCGAAAAGCGCATCCTCGTCGATGCCGCCATCAAGCGTGTCGTCGCCGTCATCGCCATGGATCGAGTCGTCGTCGTCCTGGCCGAAGATCGTGTCGTCCCCCGTGCCGCCATGGATCACATCCATGCCGTTGTCCTGAACAAGATCCGTATCGTCGGGAATGTTCAGGCTGTCGGGAAAGGCCGGGGAAAGGCCGCCATAGATGGTATCGCCCCCTGCCCCGCCATCGATCGCGTCCGATCCTTCGCCACCGATAATCGTGTCATGCCCTTCGCCACCGGTGATCGTGTCATCGTCGAAGCCGCCATCGAGCGTGTCGTTGCCAGCATCGCCGGCGATCAGATCGTTATCGTCATGGCCGAAAATCGTGTCGTCGCCATGCCCGCCCTCGATCTCGTCCCGGTCGTTGAACGGATCGGCATCGGCGGGAAACACGCCCGGATAGCCGCGATCGGGCAATCCGACCGCGCCGCCATGGATCACGTCGTCGCCGGTGTCGCCGTGAATCCCGTCGTCGCCGTCGCCGCCATGGATCGCATCATCGTCGGCGCCGCCATAGATATAGTCGCGCCCGCCCTCGCCATAGAGCGTGTCATTGCCGTCCCAGCCGAGGATCGAGTCGCTGCCAGCGGGGTCGCCCGCATCGCCGCCGGGCACGTCGTCGCCGGACAGCGGACCGTTGCTGTCGCCGCGGATGGTATCGTCGCCCTCCTGCCCCTTGAGAAAGTCGTCATCCGTGCCGCCGAAGATGTCGTCATCCCCGACGCCGCCGCGCACCCAGTCGTCCCCCGATCCGGCCACGACGATGTCGTCATCCGGCGCCTCGCCGGCGAGGATCGCGTCGCCATTGTCGATCCTGTCCCCCTCGGGGTCGCCGGTATAGGCCAGGTCGATCGAGTCGTCGCCGCCGCTGCCCTGGACGATCCCGTCAAGCCGGGTCTTGTCGCCGTCGTCACATTCCCGGTCGTCTGTGTCCTCGTCGTGGTAATTCTTGTGCTCGCCAGACATGTCGTCACTCTCCTCGCGGTTTCGGCCCGGACCGGCGTCAGACCGACCTGACCGCTCCGAATTGCTCAAATTCACCCGGATGGCGGTGCCTGCGGCAGCGGCGGACGCACATGGGACGCGAGGTTCGACCGTCGGAGGAAGAGGCATCGGACCGGCTGTCACCTGGCCCTCATTCGCCGGTGCGACTTGCACCGGTCATCGCACGCACTTCACCCCGCATCGAAATCGATGCGCCGTCCTGTGCGGCCGCCCCCGTGGCCGTCAAACATCACCCCCCAGTTGGGCTTTCCTTTTGGTAGCCTTCACCGGATTGCCGCGCCAACAAAAAAGGCAACTTTGCGGCGGTTTCCGGGCCGGAACCCGGTCGTCGCATCAAGACCCGGCAGGTATCGAGACAAGATTTTGTTGCTGTTCTTGGGACAATGTCCCGAAAATCAGGCGAGTTATAAGCGATTTTATCAAGTTTTCGGGGATTCGGCATCCGAGCGCCGCGCAAATTGTTTCGGTTAAGGAAATTTCCGGCATCGTGAAATGCGGCATGAATATGGCGCAATCATGGCTTTCGCCGCTGTTGCCGTTCCGTGGTCAATTTCGAAAAAGGTCGGGAATTGATGCCAGGTCGGGGCGCCTTCCGGGGCGACAATCCCCGAATCACATGCCCGCGCCCCGGTCAGGGGTCTCACCCGGGGCGCGCTTGGCGGCTTTCTCTTGCCGCCGGGCCGGGGCGCATCGGCACGCAAAAAAACGCGGCCGGAGAGCCGGCCGCGTTCCGTGTTCGATGTTCCGTCTTGCGCGATCAGGCCAGATCGAAACGATCCGCGTTCATCACCTTGTTCCAGGCCGCAACGAAGTCACGCAGGAATTTCTCCTGTGCATCGTCCTGGGCATAGACCTCTGCCAGGGCGCGCAGCTGCGAATTGGACCCGAAGATCAGATCGACGCTCGTGCCGGTCCATCTCGTCTTTCCGGTCGCGAGATCGCGGCCTTCGTAAACGCCATCGGCATCGGCAGCCGGCGCCCACACCGTGCCCATGTCCAGCAGGTTCACGAAGAAATCGTTGCTGAGCGTTTGCGGCCGGTCGGTAAGAACGCCGTGCCGGGACTGTTCGTGATTTGCATCCAGAACGCGCAACCCGCCGACAAGCACCGTCATCTCGGGCGCGGTCAGCGTCAGCAACTGCGCCCGGTCGAGCAGCATCTCCTCGGGCGCGACGGTATAGGCCCCGCGCAGGTAATTGCGGAACCCGTCCGCCTCGGGCTCCATCACCTCGAACGCCTCGGCGTCGGTCTGCTCGGCGGTGGCATCGGTGCGCCCGGGCGCGAAGGGAACCTCCACGCTGTGCCCGGCATCCTTCGCCGCCTTCTCGATCGCGGCCGCGCCGCCCAGAACGATCAGGTCGGCCATCGAGATCTTCTTGCCGCCTGAGGCGCTATCGTTGAACGCCGCGCGGATGCTCTCCAGCCGGTCCAGCACCCTTGCCAGCTGCGCCGGCTGGTTCACGTCCCAGTTTTTCTGCGGTTCCAGCCGGATCCTGGCGCCGTTGGCGCCGCCGCGCTTGTCCGACCCGCGGAAGGTCGAGGCCGAGGCCCAGGCGGTCTGCACCAGTTCGGGAACCGTCAGGCCCGAGTCGAGGATCTTCGCCTTCAGATCGCGGATGTCGGCGGCATCGACCAACGGGTGATCGACCGGCGGCACCGGATCCTGCCAGATCAGATCCTCTTGCGGAACTTCCGGGCCCAGGTAACGCGATTTCGGGCCCATGTCGCGATGGGTCAGCTTGAACCAGGCGCGCGCAAACGCATCGGCGAACTCTTCGGGGTTCTCGTGGAAATGCTCCGAGATCCTGCGATAGTCCGGGTCCATCTTCATCGCCATGTCGGCGGTGGACATCATGATCGGCACCTTCTTCGAGGGATCCTCGGGATCGGGGGCCATGTCCTCTTCCTTCAGATCCTTCGGCGTCCATTGCCAGGCGCCGGCCGGGCTCTTGGTAAGCTCCCATTCATAACCGAACAGCACGTCGAAATAGCCCATGTCCCATTTCGTCGGGTTGGCCGTCCAGGCGCCTTCCAGGCCGCTGGTGATCGCATCGCGGCCCTTGCCGCTTTTCCATGTGGACAGCCAGCCCAGGCCCTGCGTCTCGATCGGGGCGGCCTCGGGCTCGGGGCCGACATGATCGGCGGGGCCTGCACCGTGGGTCTTGCCGAAGGTATGGCCACCGGCGGTCAATGCGACGGTTTCATAATCGTTCATCGCCATCCGCGCGAAGGTCTCGCGGATGTCATGCGCCGATTTCAGCGGATCGGGCTCGCCATCCGGGCCTTCCGGGTTCACATAGATCAGCCCCATCTGGACCGCGGCCAGCGGGGTCTCAAGCTCGCGCTCGCCGGAATAGCGGCTGTTCGGCTTATCGCTGGTGGCCAGCCACTCGCTCTCGGCGCCCCAATAGATGTCTTCTTCGGGGGCCCAGACATCCTCGCGCCCGCCGCCGAAACCGAAGGTCTTGAAGCCCATGGATTCCAGCGCGACATTGCCGGCCAGGATCATCAGGTCGGCCCAGGAAATGCGGTTGCCGTATTTCTGCTTGATCGGCCAGAGCAGCCGGCGCGCCTTGTCCAGGTTGCCATTGTCCGGCCAGCTGTTGAGCGGCGCAAAGCGCTGCGATCCCGACCCGGCGCCACCGCGGCCATCGGCGGTGCGATAGGTCCCGGCGCTGTGCCAGGCCATGCGGATGAAAAGCCCGCCATAATGCCCGTAATCGGCCGGCCACCAATCCTGGCTTTCGGTCATCAGCGCGTGCAGATCCTTCTTCAATGCCGGAAGATCGAGCTTGCCGAATTCCCTGGCATAGTCGAAACCGCCGCCCATCGGATCGGACAGCGCGGAATTCTGATGCAGGATCCGAAGATTGAGCATGTCGGGCCACCAGTCACGGTTCGACTGCACCCCCAGCCTGGTCGCCCCGTGGATTACCGGGCATTTGCCGACATCATTTCCGTCCATCTTTCTCTCCGATCTTCGTTGCGTGGTGGGGCTGTTCACACAAACAGCCCCCGACATCGACGGGAACCCCCGAGCGACGGCAATTCGCCGTCGCCAATGGATCCCGCGCTTCTTCAAATAGGCGTAACAGATCGCCTTCATTAGTTTAAGTTGATTTTTCTGATCGCGCCCATAATCTTGGCCTATGGAAAATTTCACGCTCAGGCAATTTCGCTATTTCGACGCGCTTGTCCGGCACCGGCATTTCGGCCGGGCCGCCGAGGCCTGCGCGATCTCGCAACCCGCCTTGTCGGTCCAGATCAAGGACCTGGAAGCCACGCTTGGGGTGACGCTTTTCGACCGCAGCGCCCGCCAGATCCGCTTGACCGCCTTCGGCGAGGAATTCGCCCTGCGCGTGCGCAACATCCTGCGATCGGTGGATGAGCTGGGCGATCTCGCACGGGCCGCGCGCGCCCGGTTTCCGGGCAGGCTGCGCATCGGCGTGATTCCCACGATCGCGCCCTACCTGCTGCCCACGCTGATCGGCAACCTCAACCGCACGCATCCCGGCCTGGACTTCCATGTCCGCGAAACCCTGACCCAACGGCTGATCGAGGAATTGTCCGAGGGCCGGCTGGACGCGGCGATCGTGGCCTTGCCGATCTCGGAGCCGTCGCTGACCGAGATTCCGCTTGCCAGCGAAAAGCTGCTTCTGGTGCGCCCGCACGCGGATGCAGCGAAACCCGTGCCCGACAGGGACGACTTGCGCAAGATGCGGCTGTTGTTGCTGGAGGAAGGGCACTGTTTCCGCGATCAGGCGCTTTCGTTCTGCAACATCCGCTCGGCGATGCCGCGCGACGGGCTGGATGGCAGTTCGCTGTCGACGCTGGTGCAGATGGTGGGGGCCGGTATCGGTGTCACCCTGATCCCGCAAATGGCGGTGCCGGTCGAGACTCGATCGGCCAATGTCTGCGTCGCACGCTTTGCCGACCCGCAACCCGCGCGAACGCTGGGCATGGTCTGGCGCCGGACGAACCCGCTCGCCGATCAGCTTTCGCAAATCGCCGAGGTGGTGCGCGAATCCGCCGACACCGTGTGTCAGGCGCAACCGGCCGGGCCGGTCACTCCTGCCTGAAATCCGAGGGGGGATCCACCGCATCCGCCGGCGGGTCTTCGTAAAGCGACCAGCCGTAACTGCCCCCGGTGCCGGGCAGATCCTCTGGGCGCAGATGGGCCTGCATGAAGACCTTGGCGATAAAATTCGCGGTGATCGGCGCCGTCAGGAACAAAAAGACCGTTATCAGCAATTCGTGGAATGAAAACCGGCCTTCGATCGCCGAGAAATGGAGAACCGAGGCCAGCAGCGCACCGCCAACCCCAAGCGTCGTCGCCTTGGTCGGGGCATGCAGCCGCTGCATCGTGTCGCGCAGCTTGAGCATCCCGTAGGATCCGACAAGGCCGAACACGCCGGCCACGACCAGGAAGAACGAGATCAGGATTTCCGTCGCCAGTTGCATTGCTGCCCCTATTCGATGATGTCGCCGCGCAGGATGAACCTGCAATAGGCCACGGTCGAGACGAAACCGACCATCGCGATCAGCATCGACGCTTCGAAATAGATCATCGTGCCCTTCTGAATCCCGTAAAGGATCAGCAAGGCGATGACATTGATCACCATCGTATCCAGCGCGAGGATACGGTCGGCAAGGTCGGGTCCGCGGCTGATCCGCCAGAGATTGAACAACAGCCCCAGCGCGAAACAGCCGATGGCGAAGAACAGGGAAGCCGTGATCATTGGAAAATCTCCTTCAATCGCCACTCATAGCGGCTCTTGATCGAATCGCGCACCCCGTCGGGGTCGTCGGTATGCAGACAATGCACGAGGATCGACCTTCCATCGACCGCCAGCGCCGCCGAAACCGTGCCGGGTGTCATCGTGATCGTGCCTGCAAGCACGGTGATCGCCTCGGGCGAGGTCAGTTCGAGCGGAACACAGATCCAGTGCGAATGGATCGCCGAATTGCGCTTGAACAGGATGACAAGCGCCACCTCGATATTGGCGATGACGATATCGAGGATGACGATCAGGAAATATTCGATCACCCTCAACGGCTTGCGGATCCTCGGGCGGTTCGGCCAGTAAGGCGCCGTGATGAATGGCACCACGACACCCAGCGCAGCGCCCAGGATCAGGTTGCCGAGCGTCACCGTGTTGACCAGGGCCAGCCAGACCAGCGTCAATACCACCGAAAGCAGCGGGTGCGGCAGGACACGCTTGATCATGGCTCTGCCTCCTCGGTCCGGCCCAGCACCGCGGCGATATATTCGCCGCGTGCGAATAGCTGGTTTGCCGTGCTTTCCAGGTAATCGGTGATCGGGTTGGCCAGGGCCACCAGCAGCCCCAGCGCGGCCAGCGCGGCCATCGTCGGCGCCACCGCCAGCGGGCGCGCGGCCGCGGGCATTGCGGCGCCCTCGGCGGGCTCGTCTTCCGGCGGCGGGGTCTCCTTGGGATCCGGCGCCAGCGCCGTGGATTTCCAGAACAACACGCTGCCGGCGCGTGCGAAACCGACAATGCTCAGCAACGAGCCTGCCAGCACCACCGTCCAGCCAAGCGCCATCCCCGGCGTGTCGCGCAGCGCGTCGAGCACGAAAAGCTTGCCGATGAAGCCGCTGAACGGCGGCATCCCGGCCATCCCGATGGCCCCGGCAAGGAACAGCGCGGCGAACAGGCCGTTCTGGACCGTCGGGCGCTGCACCGTCAGGCTGTCATCCCCCGCGCGCCGTGACACGACCAGATCGGCCAGCAGGAACAGCGCCGCGGCCGCGAATGTGGAGTGGACAAGGTAATACAGCGCCGCCGTCGTCGCGTGCGGCGTGAACAGCGATATCGCCAGCATCAACGTCCCCATCGAGCCCACCACCGAGAAGGCCACCAGCGGCATCAGCCGCCGCGCCCCCAGCACGCCGATGGTGCCCAGGGCCAGCGTCACCGCCGCCGCGGGAAACAGCCATGTCCCCGGCAGGCCGTCGATGGCGGGCGCATCCGGGCCGAACACCACCGCATGAACCCGCAGGATCGCATAGGCCCCCACCTTGGTCATGATCGCGAACAGCGCCGCCACCGGCGCCGGCGCATTGGCATAGGTTGCAGGCAACCAGAACTGCACCGGGAACAGCGCCGCCTTGATCGCGAAAACGATCATCAGCAGCATCGCGGCAACCCGCACCAGCGCCGCCTGGTCCAGCGGAATCTCGCGCACCTTTACCGCCAGGTCGGCGATGTTCAACGTGCCGGTCGCGGCATAAAGCGTGCCCAATGCGAACAGGAAAAGCGTCGATCCGGCCAGGTTCATGACGACATATTGCAGCCCGGCCCGCAACCGGATCCGCCCGCCGCCATGGATCATCAACCCGTAGGAGGCGATCAGAAGCACCTCGAAAAAGACGAACAGGTTGAACGCGTCGCCGGTCAGGAAGGCGCCGCAGATCCCCATCAGCTGGAACTGGAACAGCGCATGGAAATGCCGCCCGCGATTGTCCCATCCGGTGGCGATGACATGGATCAGCACGATCAGCGCCAGGGCCGCGGTCAACAGCACCATCATCGCCGAAAGCCGGTCCAGGACCAGCACGATCCCGAACGGCGCCGGCCAGTCGCCCAGCTCGTAGACATGGGTTCCGCCGCCGGCCGCCAGCACCGTCAGCCCGACGGCGATGCAGCCCAACGCAAGCGTCCCGGTGACCGAGGCGGCGCGCGCCAGCGTGATGTCATGGCGCATCACGAAGGCGATCAGCGGGGCCAGCATGGCCGGCAGGACGACGGGCGCGATGATCCAGTGGTTCATTCGCCGCTTTCCTTCTCTTCCGCCTCGGGCGTGTCAGCGGCGGTGATGTCGATCCTGTCGTGATCCGCTTCCAGGAAGGCGCCCAGCGCGATCATCACCAGCACCGCCGTCATCCCGAATGAAATCACGATCGCGGTCAGGACCAGCGCCTGCGGAAGCGGGTCGGTATAGACCGCAGCGCCATGGTCCTGAAGGATGGGCGGGGCGTTCACCTTCAGCCGCCCCGTGGCAAAGATGAAGACATTCACCGCATAGGACAGCAGCGATAGCCCGAGGATCACCGGGAAGGCGCGCAGCCTGAGGATCAGATAGATGCCGCCCGCGGTCAGCACGCCGATCACGCTTGCAACGATGATTTCCATGTCACTCCGCCTCCCGCGTGCCGGCCGGTTCGCGTTGCGAGGGATCGAAATCCATCGGCTGGACGTTGATCGGTTCGCCGGCATAGCGCGAGATCCGCGACAGGCTGTAAAGCATCAGCATGACTCCCCCCAGAACGGTCAGGAACACGCCGAGATCGAACAGCATCGCGGTGGCGAGTTCGAATTCCTCGACAGGCGGCAGATGGACATAGCCGAAGGCGCTGGTCAGGAAGGGCTCGCCCGCAAGCCAGGCGCCGATCCCGGTCAGACCGGCGACGACCACGCCCAGCCCGATCATCGCGTGATACTCGACCCGCTGGCGTTCCTGCGTCCAGCCGAAGCCCGAGGCCATGTATTGCATCAACAGCGCGATCGAGATCACGAGCCCGGCGACGAAGCCGCCGCCCGGCTGGTTATGTCCGCGCAGGAAGATATAGATTCCGACCATGATCGCGATCGGCATCATCGCGCGGGTGGCCACCACCATCATCATCGGGTGACGGTCGCGCGAACGATTGGCCGAGTAATCGGTGTTGCGCAGGCGCCGCGCCGCCGGTCCGCCAAGCAACGCTTCCAGCAGGGCGAATATGGTCAGGCCGGCAATGCCCAGCACGATGATCTCGCCATAGGTGTCATAACCACGGAAATCGACCAGGATCACGTTGACGACATTGTGCCCGCCCCCGCCCTTGTAGGCATTGGCAAGGTGAAAGTCGGAAATCGTGCTGAACTCGCGCGTCATGAAGGCCAGGGCCAGCGCCGCGACGGCACCGCCCGCCGCCAGCGCGATGGCCCCGTCACGCAACCGCAGGGCCGCACCGCTTTCCACCGGGGTCGTCTTGGGCATGAAATGCAGCGCGAGCAGCAAGAGCATGATGGTCACCGTCTCGACCGCGATCTGGGTCAGCGCAAGATCCGGCGCCGAAAGATAGACGAACCCGCCCGAGACTGTCAGCCCGATCATCCCGATCAGGACAAGCGCCTTGAACCGGGCGCGGTGGTTCGCGACCACGAGCACCGTGGCCAGGGTCAGGATCACGAACCCGACCAGCGCCACCGGCGGCACCGGCAGCATCGGGCGGGTGGAGGCGGCCAGCCCCCCGCCGGAAAACGCGGCATAGCCCAGGGCAACCGTCGTTGCGACGAAGATCGCCAGGTAGCGGCTGATGGCCCCGTTGTGCAGCCCCGCCGACAGGCCCTGCGCGGCCCCGACCAGCCGCGCCAGGACCGCATCGAAGATCGCCTTGGCCTCGGGCCGGGGGGCGGCCCGCCAGGCCCGGTCCAGCGGCTTGTGCAGCACCAGAAGCACGATGCCGCCGGCGACCGCGATCATCGACATGAACAAGGCCGGCGTGACGCCGTGCCACAGTTTCAGATGCGGATGCAGATCGGCGCCGGTAACCGCATTCGCCGCGATGGTCACCAGCGGTTCGGCCAGATGCGGCATGACACCGATCAGCACCACCAGAAGCGCCAGCAGGGCCGGGGCGGCATACATCCCGAAGGGCGGATCGTGCGGCCTGGACGGGTAATCCGCACGCGGCGGCCCGCCGAAGACGTGAAAGATGAAGCGAAGCGAATAGGCCACCGAGAACAGCGCGCCGATCGTCGCCAGAACCGGCATGACCCAGGGGTTGTCGAGCCAGCGGGTCTGCGCGGCCTCGTGCAGCATCATTTCCTTCGACAGAAAGCCGTTGAACAGCGGAATTCCCGCCATCGACAGCCCGGTGATCGTGGCGATGACGGCACTGAACGGCATCAGCCGCGCCAGCCCGCCCAGCCGCCTGATGTCACGGGTATGCGCCTCGTGATCGACGATGCCGGCGGTCATGAACAGGGCCGCCTTGAAGGTCAGGTGATTGATGATGTGAAACACCGCCGCGATCGCCGCCGCCCTGGTCCCGAAGCCCAGAAGCATCGTCATCAGGCCCAGATGGCTGACGGTCGAGAATGCCAGCAACGCCTTCAGGTCGTCCTTGAAAAGCGCGATCACCGCGCCCAGGACCATGGTGATCAACCCGGTCGTGGCGACGATGAGAAACCACGCATCGGTTCCCGCCAGCACCGGCCACAGCCGCGCCATCAGGAACACACCGGCCTTCACCATCGTGGCCGAGTGCAGATAGGCCGAAACCGGCGTCGGCGCGGCCATGGCATGCGGCAACCAGAAGTGGAACGGGAATTGCGCCGATTTGGTGAACGCGCCCAGCAGGATCAGGATCAGGGCGGGCAGATACCATTGTGAGGCACGGATCGCCTCGCCCTGTTCAAGGATGTCGGTCAGCTGATAGCTGCCGGCGATATTGCCCAGGATCAGCATCCCGCCGATCATCGCCAGCCCGCCGCCGCCGGTGACCGCCAGGGCCATACGCGCGCCCTGCCGCCCTTCGGGCAGGTGCTTCCAGTACCCGATCAGCAGGAACGAGGACAGGCTGGTCAGTTCCCAGAAGATCAGCAGCAGCAGGATATTGTCGGAAATCACGATGCCCAGCATCGCGCCCTGGAACAGCAACAGGTAGGTATAGAACTGTCCCATCGGGTCCTCGCCCGACAGGTAGAACCGCGCGTAAAGCGTGATCAGCAGCCCCATTCCCAGGATCATCCCGGCGAACAGCAGGCCCAGCCCGTCCAGAAAGAAGCTGGCCGACAGCCCCAGTTGCGGAATCCAGCTTATCTCGGCCTGCAAGACCTCGCCGCGCATCACGTCCGGGGCAAGCGTGGCCAGCATGACCAGCGCGATCAGGGTCGGGATCGCCGCGAAGCTGGCGCAGGCAGTGCGCCCGGCGCGAATCATCACCCCCGGGACCAGCGCCCCGAGGAAGGGCAGAATCGCAATGATCGGAAGAAGCCCGCCGCCGCTGTTCATTCGTATCCCCGCTTCACCGTCCGATTCAGATGCTTAAAGGGATTTTCCGCGGCTTGGAACATCTCGTGTCGCTCTTTCTGCCCTTCGGTTGCCGGAAAGTTGCAGGCCGTCGTCCGATTGCCTTGCACGGCGCAGGGGTGCGCGCCGCATCCGGCGCCTCGGCAGAGGTATTTTCCCCTGCCGCAAGGTCAACGTGTCTTGCGCCGATTCATCGGCACCGGCCCAGGGGCTCCGGCCACCGGTCAGCCCGGCTGCGCGTAAAGCATCAGGCCCCAATCGCACAGCACCCGTTCCACCGGCATCCAGCGCGTGCGAAACGCGAAATCGTCCAGGCCGACCTTCCGCGCGATCTGAGCCAGCGTTCGGTGCCCGTCGATCGCCGCGATCAGCGGTGCCGCCTGCCGGGCGACCGGTTCATCGACATTCTCGCCGCCCGAGGTGATCCGCAGCCGGCCTTTCGCGGCGACCACGCGGGCCAGTTGCGCGCCCGACGCGCCCTTGATCTGCGGCACCAGACCGGGATCGGAGGCGCGCGCCCGCGCCGCGCCGGCGCGCCCGGCCCGGACGGCATAGGCCACATGGGTCTTGATCGTGCCGCGCAGCTTCTCGGCCACCGCCATCCGGCCGATCCGGTCCAGCGCTTCGGGCGGATCGACACCGTCCGGCAGCAGCCGGGCCAGGTCGTAAAGCGCGGGCTGGGTGAAATCGACCAGATCAAGGCCCGCGGCGCCCAGGCTTTCGGCAAGCTGATCGACGGTAAAGGGCCGGTCCCGGCTGTGCAGCAGCAGATCATAGAAACCCGCATCCGATTGCTCGTGATCGACCAGATGCGGATTCCGGCTGAACGGATGCCCCGCCGGCAGCCGCGCCAGGATCCGCCGCGCCGCCGCCAGCTTGTCCGGCGCAGGCAGATCGGCCAGCAAGGCGCCGAAGGCCTGTTGCAGCGGATAAACCCCGCTGCGCCCGAAGGGGGCATAGACCATCAGCCCGATCCCGCCGCCCGGCGCCAGCGCCGCGGCCAGCGCGTCGAATCCGCGTTGCGGCTCGGGCAGGTGGTGCAGCACGCCGCAGCAGTCGATATAATCGAATTGGCCGTGATCGGGTGCGTCCAGCAAGGATCCGGTCACGAAAGTGATGTTGTGCAACCCGCGTTCGGCCGCGCGCGCCTCGGCCACCGCGCGGGCGGCCCTGGACAGATCCAGATAGGTGATCTCGGCCGGGCGGCCCGCTGCGGCCATCTGCGCGGCCAGCTGTATCAGCCCGTCGCCGGTGCCGCCGCCCGCCACCAGCGCACGCAGCGGTTGGCGCCAGTCCCGCCGTCCGGCGAACAGGAAATGATCGATCTCCCACGGGTGCGAGGGCGAGCCGGTGATCAGCCGCCGATGCTCGTCCGCCGGGTCGCGCTCGGGATAGGGATAGACCTCGTACTGGTCGTCGGGCGCGCTGCTCATCGGGCGACATCGCTGTATTCGATCGGGTGGTCCTCCAGTGCGCGCTTCTGCGCCTCGGTCAGATCCGCGCGCCGGATCATGTAGGTGTGGATCGAGAACACCACCGCCCCGGTTTCGGGCAGACGCAGCAGGCACTGCCGTTCGGAGCGCAGGAACGGCGCCGGCCCCTCGACCTTGCTGCGCGGGGCCGCCTCGGGGCGCGGCTGGAACAGGCTCGGGTCGGCATAGAAATGCGCATTCGCGCGCCAGAGCGGCCGGCCCGGGCGCACCCCGTCGAGCAGGCGCTGGACGCGCGCGGCGATGCCCGCGTCATAGGGGATGACCGGCTTGTGGATGCGGATCATCGGGCGCATGAACTTTTCCGACAGCATCCAGCTGGCCGGAAAGCACAAGACCGCCCCGGTCAGGATGTGTTCCGGCGCGCCCTCGGGGCGCTGCATCAGGCACAGATCCTCTTGCACCAGCCGCCCGGCAGTGATCAGCGGGTTTTCCCGGTCCACCGGCACCGCGACCCCGTCGGGGCGGACCACCGCCCCCTGTGTCACGGCAAACCCGTCGCGCTCGGCAAGCACGGCCAGGATCAGGTCGAGCAGCTCGCCCGCCGCAGGCCGCGCGGTCCGGTCCAGCGCGTGAACCGCGTCGCACCTCTCGGCGATCAGCCGGTCACGCTCGGCCATCTGGGGCGCATAGGCCTCATCCATCACCAGCCAGTCGGCGGGATCGAGCGGCTGAATCCCCGGCAGGCGCGACATGCGCGGATCGGCCCAGGGGGTATAGGGAAGTCTTTTCTGAAGGATCATGGCGTTGGCTGCGCTGTTCGGCTTCGGGCGTCGGCCAGAGCCTAGGGGCATCGGGCGGCAAGGGAAATACCCGATCGCACCGACCCGGGCGCATGGCAGGCGCGGCCTCACATTGCCTCATCTTCCTGTCATCACGTCGCCGCCAGACTTGCCCGGGGCAGCGGCGCATCGCAGTGTCAGGTCCAGAATCAGCGCCATCAAGGAGTGAAGAGCAAGACATGCCAACCGAGAAATTCAGTTTCCAGGGCCATTCCGGTGCGCAGCTCGACGCGCGGCTCGATCTGCCGGACGGGCCGGTCCAAGCCACGGCGCTGTTCGCGCATTGCTTCACCTGCGGCAAGGATATCGCGGCGGCCCGGCGCATCGCGCAGCGGCTGGCGGCAATGGGCATCGCGGTGCTGCGCTTCGACTTCACCGGGCTGGGCCATTCCGAGGGCGAATTCGCCAATACGTCCTTCAGTTCCAACGTGGCCGACCTGGTCGCCGCGGCGCAGGCGCTGGCCCGGCAGCGCGACATGGCGCCCGCGCTTCTGATCGGCCATTCGCTGGGCGGGGCGGCGGTGCTGAAAGCCGCGCCGCAGATCGCCAGCGCCCGTGCCGTCGTCACCCTGGGCGCCCCGTTCGACCCCGCCCATGTGACGCAGAATTTCGACCATGGCAGGACGCTTGAGGACGGCTCGATCGAGGTGAACCTGGGCGGGCGCGAGATGCGCATCGGCAAGTCCTTTCTCGAAGATGTCTCGCAAAGCGCGCTGGAGCCGGTGATCGAGACCCTGGACAAGGCCCTGCTGGTCATGCACGCGCCGCGCGATCAGGTCGTGGGCGTGGACAATGCCGCGCGGATCTTCACCACCGCCAGGCATCCCAAGAGCTTCGTCACGCTGGACGATGCCGATCACCTGATTTCGCGCCGCGAGGATGCCGAATACGCCGCCGAGGTGATCGCGGCCTGGGCCGGGCGCTATCTGGACCTGCGCGCGCCGGCGCCGCCGCCCGGCGCCCCGGAGGGCGTGGTTCGTGTCGCCGAAG
Organism: Actibacterium sp.; assembly: GCA_016278325.1. Taxonomy (GTDB): domain Bacteria; phylum Pseudomonadota; class Alphaproteobacteria; order Rhodobacterales; family Rhodobacteraceae; genus JADQCB01. The sequence goes on along the minus strand of JADQCB010000020.1, from coordinate 26,289 downwards.
TCGACCCCGACGGCTTTCTTCAGGATGTGATTCACGGCCCCTTTCACCACACGCTGGCCGATGAACCCGAAGCCTATGGCGGCAGCAACCGGGGCATGTCGCCATACGGGTTTCTGGCGGCCGGGCTGGGCGCCTGCACCTCGATGACGATCCGCATGTATGCCAGGCGCAAGGGCTGGCCGCTGGAACATGTCTGCGTCGATGTCACGCATGACAAGGTGCATGCCCAGGATGCGGGCCAGTCGGACGGGCCCAAGATCGACCGCTTCCTGCGCGAAATCCGGCTTGAGGGTCCGCTGGACGACGACCAGCGCCAGCGCCTGCTGGAGATCGCCGACAAATGCCCGGTGCATCAGACGCTGGAGCGCGAAAACAGGATCACGACGCGCCTGGCGGCGCAGCCGGGCTGAGCGGGGCGCTTGATCTTCGCCCCGGTTTGGCGCAAGAGCGATTCCAGACTGACCCGGGGGCGAGATGAGCGCGATTGACCAGTTACCGCCCCTGCGCGAGGTGATCGCCGCGCATGACCTGCGCGCGAAAAAATCGCTGGGGCAGAATTTCCTGCTGGATCTGAACCTGACGGCGCGGATCGCGCGCGCCGCGGGGGATCTGCGCAACTGTGACGTGCTGGAGGTGGGGCCGGGCCCCGGCGGGCTGACCCGCGGATTGCTGGCCGAAGGCGCGCGCCATGTGCTGGCGGTGGAAAAGGACGCGCGTTGCCTGCCCGCGCTGGAACAGATCGCCTCGGCCTATCCCGGACGGCTGGAGGTGGTGAACGCGGACGCCCTGGCGCTGGATGTAAAAGCCCGCCTGACGCCGCCGATCCGGGTGGTGTCGAACCTGCCCTACAATGTCGGCACCGAGTTGCTGGTGCGCTGGCTGACCCCGCCCGCCTGGCCGCCCTTCTGGCAAAGCCTGACGCTGATGTTCCAGAAAGAGGTGGCACAACGCATCGTCGCGCGGCCCGGCGGCAAGGCCTATGGGCGGCTGGCGATCCTGGCGCAATGGCGCGCCGATGCCTCGATCGTCATGACCCTGCCGCCCGAGGCGTTCACCCCGCCGCCAAAAGTCAGTTCGGCCGTCGTGCATCTGGAACGGCGCGAGTCCCCCATTGCCCCCGCCGACCCGGATGTCCTGAGCCGCGTGGTTGCCGCCGCGTTCAACCAGCGCCGCAAGATGCTGCGCGCCAGCCTGAGGGGGGTCGCCCCGGATATCGAGGACAGGATCCACCGGGCCGGGCTGGACCCGACCATGCGCGCCGAGCAGGTGTCGATCGAAGGGTTCTGCGCGCTGGCCCGCGCGGTGGCGCAATCGGTCTGACGCGCCGCTATTCGGCCGCCGAGGCCTGCGACGCATCACCGCCGTCGCTGTCGGTCCTGTCGGAATCGCGCGGTTTCTTGGTCTCGGCCCGGGTGTCGGCGTCCTTCGGCTTGGCGGTCCGCTTCGGGCGGGCCCGCTTCGGGCGGGCGGGTTTTTCCTCGGGCGTCTCGACAAGGCCGTTGTCGCCGTCTCCCCCGCTGCCCCCCATGTCGATCACGTCATGGCTGTCGACATCCGCACGTTCCGCACGCGGCCCGGCGGGGCCGCCTTCGTCGGACGAATCTGCTCCCGGCTTCGCGCCGCGCTGGCCGCGATCACCGTCGCGATCCGAATCGTTCTGCTGGCCCGGATTGTGCTGTTGACCGCCACCGCCCTGCTGGCCGCCGGACGACTGGTCGCCATTGTCGCCGCGCTGCTGCTGGTTCTGACGCTCGCGGTTCTGCTGGGCCTCCTGCTGTTCGCGCCTGGCCTCCTGCTCGCGCATCGCATCGCCCAGCAGGCGGGCGTAATGCTCGGCGTGCTGCTGGAAGTTCTCTGCCGCGACGCGATCGTTGCTCAGCTGCGCGTCGCGGGCCAGCTGATTGTACTTGTCGATGATCTGCTGCGGCGTGCCGCGCACCTTGCCCTCGGGTCCCGAACTGTCGAACACACGGTTGACGTTATTGCCCATGGGCGAGCGCGAGCGGTTGGTCTTCGACCGCGAACGTGGTTTGGATGATCTCATGTTTTTCTGTTTTCCAGCCTTTGAGTGGCTTCTTCGGCCCCGCGTCGCGCCCTCTGGACGAGGTTTGAGGGGTCCGTTCCTTTTTGGCTTGCATACGCGGGGGACAGCAACGGGCGTCCCGGCCTGCGTAAACCCGACTAAACATGGCGAAAGCGGCATGACAAGCAAAAAATGCCCCAGTTCGGGCGATTTTCCGCCGCCCCATGCGACCATGCCACGGGATTTGTTAGGATTCGGTTAGCCGCATCCGGGCTGTAACGACCCTGTCCCGCCGATCCAGATCGGGATGAACGGTGACATCTTCAAGCCCCGCGGCGGCGAACAAAGCCGCCACCGCGGCGCCCTGCGTCGGGCCGATCTCGACCATGAGGTGCCCGCCCGGGGCCAGATGCGCGGCCACGCCGGCCGCGATCGCGCGATAGGCCTCCAGCCCGTCCGCCCCGTCGCTCAGCGCGATCGCCGGCTCCCAGGCGCGCAGTTCCGGGGCCAGGCCGGGCATTTCGTCGGCGGCGACATAGGGCGGGTTCGCGACGACCAGGTCGAAACGCCCGCTCACCCGTTCGAACCAGTCCGACAGCACGAATTCCGTGCGATCGGCGACCCGCAACCGCGCCGCGTTCTCGCCGGCCACCGCCAGGGCCCGTGCCGAGATATCGGCCCCCAGCCCGGTTGTCCCCGGGCGCGCCGCCAGCAGGCAAAGCAGGATGCAGCCCGACCCGGTGCCCAGGTCCAGAACCCGCGCGAAATGCCCTTCAAGGGCAAGATCCACCAGCAGCTCGGTCTCGGGGCGCGGGTCCAGCACGTCGGGTGTTACCCGGAAGCTGTGGCCGTGGAATTCGCGCAGCCCGACGATCTGCGACACGGGCTGGCGGCGGGCCCGGGCCGCCAGCGCGGCCTCGAAACGGGCGGCGGCCTCCGCGCTCAGCGGATCGGGCAGGATCAACGTCACCCGTCCCGGCGCAACCCCGAGCGCATGGGCCAGCAGACGGCGCGCATCGCGCGCCGGGCCGGGCACCCCGGCGGCGCGCAACCGCGCGATCCCCGCGCGCAGCGCCGCCGCCCCGGTCGTCTGCCCGGGCGCGCTCATCCTTCCATCTCGGCCAGCTTGCGCGCCTGGTCCTCGGCGATCAGCGCGTCGATCACCTCGTCGAGATCGCCCTGCATCACCTGGTCAAGCTTGTAGAGCGTCAGGTTGATCCGGTGGTCGGTCATCCGGCCTTGCGGGAAATTGTAGGTGCGGATCCGCTCGGAACGATCGCCCGAACCCACCTGCCCCTTGCGCGTCGCGGCGCGGTCGGCATCGGCGCGCCGACGCTCCCGGTCGAACAGCTTGGCGCGCAGGACCTCCAGCGCGATGGCACGGTTCTGGTGCTGCGACTTCTCGGAACTGGTGACGACGATGCCGGTGGGGATATGAGTGATCCGCACGGCGGAATCGGTGGTGTTGACGTGCTGGCCGCCGGCGCCCGAGCTGCGGTAGGTGTCGATGCGGATGTCGGCGGTCGGGATCTCGACATCCACCTCCTGCGCCTCGGGCAGAACCGCCACCGTGGCCGCCGAGGTATGGATCCGTCCGCCCGACTCGGTGGCCGGAACACGTTGCACCCGGTGCACGCCGGATTCGAATTTCAACCGGGCGAAAGCGCCCTCGCCCTGCACGTTGACGATCGCTTCCTTGATGCCGCCCAGTTCGGTCTGGCTTTCCTCGACCACCTGGAATCGCCAGCCCCGGGCCTCGGCATAGCGCTGATACATGCGCAGCAGATCCCCGGCGAACAGCGCGGCCTCTTCGCCGCCGGTTCCGGGGCGGATCTCGATGATCGCCGAACGGTCGTCGGCCGCGTCCCTGGGCAAGAGCGCAAGTTGCAACGCGTGCTCGAGCTCCGGTCTGCGCCGATGCAGTGCGGCCAGTTCGTCCTCGGCCAGCGCCTTCATCTCGGGATCGCCCAGCATCGCCTCGGCCTCGGCGATGTCCTCGCGCAGCTGGCGATAGGCGTCGATCCGTTCCACCAACGGCTTGAGTTCGGCATATTCGCGCGAGAGCGCCGCGAAATCCTCCATCGCCCCGGTGCCAAGCTTCGCTTCGAGGAACTGGAACCGCCGGCGGATCTGATCGAGCTTTTCAAAGGGAACCATGCGGCTCTTTTGCCGATACGTCCGGCTTGGTCAAGGGGGCGCGCCGTGATAGGATATCTGCCATGTTGCGCCTGTTCCTCCCCTTGCTGTTGGGCGCTGGCCCCGCGCTGGCGGACGTCGCCGCGCCGAATGCAAAGACGGTGGACTGTTACTGCACCGACTCCACCGGCGGCCGGGTCGAGCTGGGCCAGTCGATCTGTCTCTATGTGGATGGGCGGGCCTTCATGGCACGCTGCGAGATGTCGCTGAACGTGCCGATGTGGCGGCCTACCGGCGATGGCTGCGTCTCATCCGGCCTGATCCAGCGCCTTGAGCCACCGGGTGACGCGGGCCCGGTTCACGCCGGAATCGGATAGCCCGAAGCGAAGGCGCGACAGGATCACCGGCGCGCTGCCGGTTCCGGTCGGGACGGTGGTGACGGTGGCATAATCGGGAAAGCCGAAGACCAGCGAACGGGTGACATAGGTGATGCGCCCCTCTTCCACGCTGCCGGCCAGCACCCGGGTGCGCGCCGTGCTGCGGATGATCCGGTCGAGCCGACGAAGAAGATCCCCGGGCGGCATGTCGTAATTGCGTGGTTCGATGTCACCGCCGCGCGGGCGCACCAGAATCCCCGCCGGGCCCGGCGAGGCGGCGACCATCGGGTCGATATGCCAGTTCGCCGGGCTGGTGGGGGCAACGCGCACATAGACCAGCGCCGATAGCACGATCAGCGCCAGCATCCACAAGGTGTTGATTATCGCGGCTTTCATGGCTTGCCCAGCATGTCGAACGCCCCGAGGCGCGGCGCCAGCTTCGCGCGGGCGCGGGGCCCGGGTCAAGCGGATGTTCCGGCCCCGCTGCGCCGGGTCCAGCACCACAGGCAGATCAGTTCCATCGCCACATGGGCTCCGGCGATCGCGGTGGCGCCGGTCGTGTCGAAGGGCGGCGATACCTCGACCACGTCGCCGCCCACCAGATTGATACCCGCCAGGTCGCGCAGCAGCATCGCCGCCTGTGCCGAACTCAGCCCGCCCCAGACCGGCGTCCCGGTGCCCGGCGCAAAAGCCGGGTCAAGCGCGTCGATGTCGAAGGTCAGATAGGTCGGCGCGTCGCCGATCGTATGGCGAATCTCGGCAACGGTCTCCGCGATGGGTTGTTCATGCACCTGCCGCGCGCTGATGGTCCGGATGCCCAGCGTATCGGGGTTCTCGGTTCGGATACCGACCTGCACCGAGCGGGCCGGATCGATCAGGCCCAGCTTGACCGCCTTGTAGAACATCGTGCCGTGATCGATCCGGTCCAAGTCGTCATCGGCCCAGGTATCGGAATGCGCATCGAATTGCAGCAGCGCCATCGGACCGAATCTCTCGGCATGGGCCTTGAGGATCGGGAAAGAGACATAGTGATCGCCCCCCAGCGTGATGCATCCCGCCCCTGCATTCAGTATGCACGCCGCATGCGCGGTCAGCTTGTCGGGAAAAGCCGCTGTGTTGGCATAATCGAAGGCCATGTCGCCGTAGTCGACGATGGCGAACTCTGACAGCGGGTCAAAGCCCCAGCCAAAGGGCGGATCGAACGCCTGCAACGCGCTGGCCTCCCGGATCGCGCGGGGGCCCAGCCGGGTGCCGGGCCGGTTGGTGACAGCCTGATCCCAGGGAATGCCGGTGACCGCCAGGTCGACCCCGGCGAGATCCTTGCTGTAGCGCCGGCGCAGAAAGCTGGTCGCGCCGCCGAAGGTGTTCTCATGCGCCAGCCCGCGGCGGTCATCGCGGGTGAAGGCGGTATCGACCTGTTTCGCTGCATCCTCCAGTGCCATGGCGGCCCCTTCCTTTTGCGGTTGCGTTCGCTCTGCCGCTCACCTTAGCTGAGTCCATGTCGAAGACCAGACCACCGCTTCAGCGCCTCTACGAGCCGCGTGCCTATGACACCGGCGCCTGGCCCGACAGCCATTGGCGGGCCACCGCGCCGGTTGCCGCGCCGCGCCCGCCGCTTGGGGGCGATCGGGTGACGGACGTCGCGGTGATCGGCGCGGGCTATGCCGGGCTCAATGCCGCGCTGGAACTGGCCGGGCGGTTCGGCCGGGCGGTGACGGTGCTGGATGCGGGGCAGCCCGGCTGGGGCGCGTCGGGCCGAAATGGCGGCTTCTGCGTGATGGGCGGCACCAAGCTGTCGGCGCGCCAGATCGTCGCGCGGTTCGGGGTCGAGGCAGCGCGCGACTATGATCGCTTTCAGGTCGAGGCCGTGCATTACGTCGACGAGGTCATGCAGGCGCAGCGCATCGACGCGGACCGCGGCCCGGACGGCGAGCTGTGCCTGGCCCACTCGCCGCGCGCCATGCGCGCCCTGCACGACGCGGCGATGTTCGAATCCGAAACCTTCGGGCGCCACATCCAGGTGCTGCGGCCCGATGAGCTGTTGGAAATGGGGCTGTCCACCCACTGGTCCCCGGGCGGCGTGCTGAACCCGGTGGGCTTTTCGCTGCACCCGATGAAATATGTCCTTGGCCTGGCCCGCGCCGTCGAGGCCGAGGGCGTGGAAATCTTCGCCGACAGCCCGGTCGGCGGATTGACGCGCGACGGCGACGCATGGCGGCTGAGCACGCCTGGCGGCACGGTCTGGGCAAGGCAGGTCCTGGTGGCGACGAACGGCTATTCCTCGGATAACCTGCCGCCCTGGATCGGCGGGCGGATGCTGCCGGTGCTGTCCTCGGTCTTCGTCACCCGACCGCTCAGCGATTCAGAGCGTCGCGCCCAGGGTTGGTCCAGCCGGATCATGACCTTCGACAGCCGCGAATTGCTGCATTATTACCGCCTGCTGCCCGACAACCGGATGATGTTCGGAATGCGCGGCGCGCTGCGCGCCACCGATGCCGCGCTGGCCGACGCCCATGCCCGGGCGCGGCGGCACATGGCCGCGATGTTCCCGCATTTCGCCGGCGCCGAGGTCGAGCGGCACTGGTCCGGGCTGGTCTGCATCACCGGCGACCTGATGCCATTCGCCGGCGCGGTGCCGGGCGCCGACGGGGTGTTCGCGGGTTTCGGCTGGCATGGCAACGGGGTATCCATGGCCAGCTATTCCGGCGCCCGTATCGCACGGGTCATGACCGGAGCCGGGGATCTGCCGGACCTGCTGCGCCAGCCACCGCGGCGCTTTCCCCTGCCATCGCTGCGGCGGCTGGGGCTGGCCGCGGCCTATGCCGCGATGCGGGTCACGGACGGGCGGCTGAAATCTCATGGGAAGGCGCGCGGCGCGTCATAGCCATAGATCCAGTCGAAACGTGACAATATCCGCTGCGGGGCAAGCCACCCGCCCAGGCGAAGCGCGCTGTGGGCGGCCATGCGCAGCGGTGGGAAGCGCAGGTGATAATTGCGTGCATTGCGCGACGCCGCGGCAACGATCCGCATGCAACGATCGCGCCGGGCGGCCTGGAAGGCGGCCAGGGCCCGCGCCGTGTCGTCATCGGCGGCCAGCATTGCCGCAAGCACCCAGGCATCCTCAAGCGCCATGTTGGCGCCCTGCGCCATGAAGGGAAGCGTCGGATGTGCCGCGTCGCCGATCAGCGCCGCCACCCCCGCCCTGTGCCAATGCGCGGCGACCGGGTGCCGGAACAGACCCCACAGATGCACGGTTTCGACCCGGTCGAGCAGCGCGCGAACCTCGGGCGCGAACCCGGCGAAGGCCGCGCGCAGGTTGGCGGCGTCGTCGGTCTGGGTCCAGCTTTCGGCGGTCCAGGCACGCCGCTCTTCCACCGCCACGATGTTGACCTGCGCGCCATCGCGCAGCGGATAGCTGACCATGTGCCGCCTCGGCCCCATATGCACGGTGGCAACCGGCGGCACCGGCCCGTCGGCAGGAACCACGGCGCGCCAGGCCACCTGCCCGGTAAAGCGCGGCCGCGCCGGACCGTCCACCGCGCCGCGCAGGACCGAATGCAGCCCGTCGGCCCCGATCACCAGGTCCGCGGGGATCGTCGCACCCTGGGCCGTTACCAGGCAGGCCCGGTCATCGTCCGGACGCACGCTTGCGACCTTCTGCAAAAGTCGAATCCGCACGCCCGCGGCGCGGGCCGCGTCGGCCAGCAGGCCGATCAGATCGGCGCGGTGAACGAAGTGATAGGGGCCGGCGCCGCGGCTCAGGTTCAGTGAAAGCACCTTGCGCCCCGTGCGCCCCTCACGCAGGGTGACCGCCCGGCCCCGCATGCCGATACCGGCAAGCCGTTCGCCCAGGCCCAGCGCCGCCAGCACGGCCGCGCCGTTCGGGCTGATCTGCAATCCGGCACCGACCTCGCGAATCGCGTTGGCCTGTTCCAGAACGCAGACATCCGCGCCGCGCCGCGCCAGCGCGGTTGCCGCGGCCAGCCCGGCGATGCCGCCCCCCAGAACAGTGATCTTGCGCCCGCTCAACATCGCAACCCCAATGAAAAGAAAACCGGGGCGCGGAGACCCCGGTGGCGATATCGTGAATTCCGCATTCGCAGATCTTCTTCAGTCGTCGCGATGGACCTTCTCGCGGCGCTCATGACGCTCTTGCGCCTCAAGGCTCAGCGTGGTTGTCGGGCGCGCATCCAGACGCTTCAGCGAAATCGGCTCTCCGGTCTCCTGGCAATAGCCGTATTCGCCGTCGTCGATCCGGCGCAGCGCCGCCTCGATCTTCGAGACCAGCTTGCGCTGGCGGTCGCGAATCCGCAATTCCAGCGCGCGATCGGTTTCCTCGCTGGCGCGGTCCGCAACATCGGGAATGTTGCGCGAGCCGTCCTGAAGCCCCTCGATCGTGGTCTTGCTTTCATCCAGCAGTTCGGCCTTCAACGTGAGCAGCTTGCGGCGGAAATATTCAAGCTGGCGCGCATTCATGAAAGGTTCATCCTCTGCGGGACGATAGTCATCGGGCAAGAAAACTTCGGCTTTCATACCTGCTCCTCTTCGCAGGCCGGGCCGTTCTTTGGCAGTCACTTGCTAACCCGGCACCTGTGCGGCAGGCTTTAGCGGAACGGCATCGGGATGTCACTAGAATATCGGGACGGTTCGTGGCTTTTTGCCCCGCGCAGCAGACACTTCAACTCCCACGCTCAAAGGGTATGGAAAAAACATGAAATTCGGTTCAACTGGTTCCTATGTCGCGACAGAGGATCTGTCCGTCGCCGTCAATGCCGCCGTCACGCTGGAACGCCCGCTTCTGGTCAAGGGCGAACCCGGCACCGGCAAGACGGAACTTGCCCGCGAGGTGGCGGCATCGCTGGACCTGCCGATCATCGAATGGCATATCAAGTCCACCACGCGCGCCCATCAGGGCCTGTACGAATACGATGCCGTCAGCCGCCTGCGCGACAGCCAGCTGGGCGACGCACGGGTGCACGATGTCGCCAATTACATCCGCAAGGGCAAGCTGTGGCAGGCCTTCGAGGCACCGTCGCGGACGGTGCTGCTGATCGACGAGATCGACAAGGCCGATATCGAGTTCCCCAATGACCTGCTGCAGGAACTCGACCGGATGGAGTTTCACGTCTACGAGACCGGGCAGACGATCCGCGCCACCCGCAGGCCCATCGTCATCATCACCTCGAACAATGAGAAGGAACTGCCCGACGCCTTTCTGCGGCGCTGCTTTTTCCACTATATCCGGTTCCCCGACATGGAGACGATGAAACGGATCGTCGCCTTGCATCATCCCGACATCAAGGAGACCCTGCTGAGCACGGCGTTGACGCAGTTCTTCGAAATCCGCGAACAGGCCGGGCTGAAGAAGAAACCCTCGACATCGGAGGTTCTGGACTGGCTGAAACTGCTGCTGGCCGAGGATCTGTGCGCCGAGGACCTGCGCCGCGATGGCGCCGACGCGCTGCCGCGGCTGCATGGTGCGCTGCTGAAAAACGAACAGGATGTCCATCTGTTCGAACGGCTGGCCTTCATGGCGCGCCGGTCGGGTTGAGCGCATCGGCGAACCGGCGCATCCCCGCCATGTCGGGCGCCGGGAAAATTTCCCATGCCGCAAACGCGACGCTATGCTCGCCCCACCGGAAAATTGAGGGACAATCGTGAACGACCTGACCATTCACCCCCTGACGCCCGACGACCGGCAGGACTGGGCCCGGCTCTGGGCCGCTTATCTGGACTATTATGAAACTGCCGTCAGCCCCGAGGTTTATGACACGACCTTCGCCCGGTTGCTGCGCGCGGATGCGCAGGAATTCAACGGCCTGATCGCAAGACGCGGCGGCCGTGCCATCGGGCTGACGCATTACCTGTTTCACCGTCATGCCTGGAAGATCGAGAATGTCTGTTACCTGCAGGATCTCTATTGCGCCCCCGAAGCCCGGGGCACGGGCGTTGGACGGGCCCTGATCGAGGCCGTCTATTCCGAGGCAGACAAGGCCGGCGCGCCGGCGGTCTATTGGCTGACACAATCGTTCAACGATACCGCGCGGCGGCTCTATGACCGTGTCGGCACGCTGACCCCGTTCATCAAATACGCAAGGCGTTAGGGGCAATGTTCCGCGTCGTCCCGGCTCTGCTCCTTGTCCTTTCGGCCTGCGCCCCGGCGCCGGTGACCGACCTGCCCGACCGCCGCATGCCCGACCTGCCGCCGATGAAGACCTTCACGGCACCGCGGATCACGCCGCCGGCCCGCGCGAACGACGCCATCGCACAGGATTTCATGGACCTGACGTTCCGGATGGAAAGCGGACGCCGGGTGCCGCGCCTGACGCGCTTCGACGAGCCGATCACGCTGCGCGTTCTGGGCAGTGCCCCGCCGAGCCTGCGCCGCGATCTGGTCAGCCTGATGGGCCGTCTGCGCAAGGAAGCGGATATCGACATCGGGTGGGCCGCGCCGGATCAGCCCGCCAATATAACCGTCCAGGCACGTCCACACGCCGAACTTCAGAAAATCGTGCCGACCGCGGCCTGCTTCGTTGCGCCGCGCGTGTCCAGCTGGGCCGAATACCGTCGCAAACGGCGCAGCGCGGTTGTCGACTGGACGACGCTCGAACGGCGCGAAACCGCGGCCATCTTCCTGCCTTCGGATGTCAGCCCGCAGGAAACCCGCGATTGCCTGCACGAAGAGCTGGCCCAGGCCCTCGGGCCGCTGAACGATCTCTATCGCCTGCCCGACAGCATCTTCAACGACGACAATTTCCACACGGTTCTGACCGGGTTCGACATGCTGATCCTGCGCGCCTATTACGCGCCGGAACTGGCCAACGGGATGACGGCCATACAGGTGGCCGGGCGCTTGCCGCAGCTCCTGGCGCGGTTGAACCCCGAGGGGCAGGGGCGCGGCGCGACGCCGGTCATCGCGACGCCACGCGCCTGGATCGAGGAAATGGAAACCGCGCTCGGCCCCGACACGGCGATGGAGCGGCGTCGCGCGGCGGCGGCGCGGGCCGTATCGATCGCCCGAAGGCGCGACCTGACCGACAACCGCCTGGCCTTCAGCCTGTTCGCCCTAGGCCGGCTTTCGCTGCCGGTCGACGGCGACGCCGCGCTTGCCGCCTTCGTCGCGGCCGACCGGGTCTATGCCGCCACGCCCGGCACCCAGGTGCAACGCGCGCATGTGATCATGCATCTTGCGGCCTTCTCCCTTTCTGTCGGGCAGGCCAATGCCGCGCTCAAGCTGATCAACGCGCATCTGCCTTACGCCGTCGCGTCGGAAAATGCGGCGCTTCTTGCGTCGATGCTGATGATCAAGGCCGAGGCGCTGGATGCGCTGGGCCGCGCGGCCGAGGCGCGGGCGGTGCGGCTCGACAGTCTGGGCTGGGCGCGTTATGGCTTTGGCAGCGACGACGAGGTGCGCGCGCGCCTGGACGAGATCGCGGCGCTGAACCTGAAGGGAGACAACCGATGATCGTGATTGCCGGGATCGTCTTCGGGGCCGTCTGGGGCGCGATGCGGGCCCGCCGCCGCAAGGGGCGGATGCTGGACATCATCCAGTATGCCGCGATCCACGCGATCGCTTTCGGCCTTCTGGGGCTGATCGTGACGATCGTCATCGAAAGGCTTGTCCTGGGCTGATGTTCCTGCCGTTCTTCCAGACCCTGCGCGAAGCCGGCGTGCCGGTTTCCCTGCGCGAATATCTTGGATTCCTGGAAGGCGTGAAAGCCGGGCTCGTGACCTTCGATATCGACGGGTTCTATTACCTGGCCCGCACGACGATGGTAAAGGACGAGCGCCATATCGACCGCTTCGATCGCGCCTTCGCCCACGCCTTCGGCGGCCTGGAAGAGATCGGCGCGCAGGACGTGCTGGACGCCCTGGATCTCCCCGCCGACTGGCTGGAAAAATTTGCCGAAAAGCACCTGAGTGCGGCTGAAAGGGCCGAAATCGCCGCCCTGGGCGGTTTCGACAAGCTGATGCAGACGCTGCGCGACCGCCTGCGCGAACAGACCGGGCGCCACCAGGGCGGAAGCAAATGGATCGGCACCGCCGGCACGTCGCCTTTCGGCGCGCATGGTTTCAACCCCGAAGGCGTGCGCATCGGACAGGACGGATCGCGCCACAAACGGGCGGTCAAGGTCTGGGACAGGCGCGAATTCCGCAATCTCGACGACAATATCGAACTTGGCACCCGCAACATCAAGCTGGCGCTGAAACGCCTGCGCCGCTGGGCGCGCGACGGCGCCGAGCATGAGCTCGACCTCGACGGCACGATCCGGGCCACGGCCGAGCACGGCTATCTCGACGTGCGGACCCGCCCCGAGCGGCGCAACGCGGTAAAGGTGCTTCTGTTTCTCGATGTCGGCGGCAGCATGGACCCCCATATCCACATGGTGGAAGAGCTGTTTTCCGCCGCCCGCTCGGAATTCAAGCACCTGGAATATTTCTATTTCCACAACTGCCTTTACGAAGCGGTCTGGCGCGACAACCGCCGCCGCCGGGCGGCGACGACACCGACGCGGGATCTGCTGAACACCTTTGGCTCCGACTACAAGTGCATCTTCGTCGGCGACGCCGCGATGTCGCCCTACGAGATCTCCCTGCCCGGCGGAGCAAACGAACACTGGAACGCCGAGCCCGGGCATCTGTGGCTTGAACGCGCACGCAACCAGTGGCCGTCCAGCCTGTGGTTGAACCCGCTGCCGGAAAGATACTGGCCCCACACCCGATCCGTGGGCATGATCCGGGAAATCTTCGACGGCCGGATGGTGCCGATGACGCCGGAAGGCATCGCGCGCGGAATGAAGCAACTGGGCCGCTGACCCGACCCGCGGCAGAGGAGGGCCCGCGCATGGAGACCCTGCGCTATCTCTGGCACCGACAGCGCGCGGCGACCCTGGCCTTCGCGCTGGCCGCGGCACTTGCGCTGTTCTTCGCCCTGCGTTTCGTCGGCTTCGCGATCTACTGGGCGGACCCGGCGCACCGCAACCGCGAGATCCAGGGCTGGATGACACCGGGTTATGTGGCGCATTCCTGGCGGGTCGATCCGCAGGTGATCCGCGATGCGCTGGGCGGCCCGTTCGAGAACGAACGAAAGCTGACCATCGACCGGATCGCCCGGCAGACCGGGATCCCGGCAGAGGAGCTGATCGCCGAGATCCGCAAGGCCATCGCCGAGGCCAGGGCGGCGCAATGACCGAAACACTGCTCTCGCTGGTGCCGCAATACGGCCTCTGGCTGCTGGGAATCGGCACCTTCCTGAGCTGTCTCGCCCTGCCGGTGCCCAGTTCGCTGTTCATGTTGTCGGCCGGCGGCTTCGTCACCAGCGGCGATCTGGTCGGCTGGCAGGTCGCGGCCTCGGCGCTTTCGGGCGCCGTGCTGGGCGACCAGGCAGGCTTTCGCATCGGCCGGATCGGCAGCGTGGCCCTGTCGCGGCGCCTGGGCGGGGGGCAACGGCGGAAACGTCTCATGGCCCGCGCCGGCGCGCAGCTGCGCGACCACGGCGGGCTTGCGGTGTTCCTCAGCCGCTGGCTGTTCAGTCCGCTGGGCCCGTATCTGAACTTCGCCGGCGGCGCGGCCGCGATGGGATGGCATCGCTTCACCCTGGCCAGCCTGGCCGGCGAAACCCTCTGGGTCGCCATCTATGTCGGGCTCGGCGCCGCGTTCGCCGACAATCTGCTGGCCCTGGCCGAGATGCTGGGCAATGCCACGGGCTTTCTTGCCGCCGCGGCCGTGGCCGGCGTGCTGGGCCTGTGGTTGCGCACCACCCTGCGGCAAGGGCGCAACACCGGCTAGCGCCGCGCCGCGCAAGGGCGCGAATCCGCCACCCGGTCGCAATCACGCAATTGCCCTTGTCGTGGCCCCGCCCCATATCTGGCCCATGTTGAAGCTGACCCCGATCCTGCTGGCGGTGCTTTACGCGCTGGCGATGTACCGTTTCTCGGTCTGGCGCACCACGCGCGAGCTGAACGCACGTTCGAGCGAACTGGCAGATGCCCGCTTGAAGCAGCTCACCGACAAACTGGCCACGGCGCTGGATCTGCCGCGGATACGGGTGAACATCTACGAGATCGCCCCGGTCAACGGCCTGGCCGCGCCGGACGGGCGGATCTTCATTACCCGCGGCTTTTACGACCGCTATCGCGCCGGCGAAGTCTCGGCCGAGGAGATCGCCAGCGTCATCGCGCATGAGCTGGGCCATGTCGCGCTGGGCCATTCGCGCCGGCGGATGATCGATTTTTCCGGCCATAACGCGATGCGCATGGCGCTGGGAATGATCCTGTCACGCCTCCTTCCGGGGCTCGGCATGCAGATCGCCAATTTCCTGACCTCCCTGCTCGCGGCCCGTCTCAGCCGACAGGACGAATACGAGGCCGACGCCTATGCCTCGGCTCTGCTGGTCAAGGCCGGCATCGGCACCGCGCCGCAGAAAAGCCTGTTCGAAAAGCTCGAACGCCTGACCGCAAGCGGCGGCGGCCCGATGCCCGCCTGGCTGATGAGCCATCCGAAAACGAAAGAGCGCATCAAGGCCATCGAGGCGACCGAGACGCGCTGGCAGGTCGATTGATCCGGCTTCTTCTCGGCCCAAATACTCCCGCCGGAGGCGACCGGCGAAAGATCACGACCCCCGCTCCAGCGCTTTTCCCAGCCGCGGCAGGCGCGCGCGCTTGAGCATCTGCCGCGTCTCCAGCTCGGTCCCCGACAACCGCCGCGCCTCACCCGCGACCCGCGCCACAGCCGCCGCGACCGCGTCGGGATGCGCCGCCCACAAGGCGTACAGGAAAGCATCCGGCCCCTCGCGGCGCAGCCCCTCTTCGGCCATGACCTTGCGCGGGAAATCCCGTGCGTTGAATGTAAGCAGCAGGTCGGCCGATCCGGCGATCGCCGCGGCGAGCACATGGATGTCGGCCGGGTCCGGCAGCCACAGACGCGCCTCTATCCCCGGCGACGGGGCAAGCTCGGCGCCGGACCAGGCCGCGCGCAGCAGCGCGATTTCGCCACGCGCCTGCATTTCGCCGGTCGGGCCGATCTTGCGCGCGGCGCGGGCCCATTCCTCCAGGATACGCGCCGACCAAAGCGGCGTGAAAAGCCCCGCCCGCGCGACATCCAGCAGGATTTCGCGCAGAATCGTGGGATACAACACGCAGGCGTCGAGCAGCACCTTCATGGCATCAGGCGATAGAACAGCGCCTTCAGATAGCCCGATTCGGCCAGTTGCGGCAGCACCGGATGGTCGGGCCCGGCAAACCCGGTATGGATGATCTGCGCCGACCGTCCGCCCCGGCCGATCCCCCGCGAACAGGCGGCGCGGAACCGGCCCAGATCCGCCGCGTGCGAACACGAGCACAGGCACAGATACCCGCCCGGCGCCACCAACGGCGCGGCCAGCCGGGCGAGCCGCTCATAGGCGCGCAATCCCGCCGCCAGCGCCTGTTTCGATGGCGCGAAGGCCGGCGGATCGCAAACCACCAGGTCGAACGCTGCGCCTTCCTGCGCCAACGCGCTCATCACCTCGAAGGCATCGCCCTTGCGGGTGGCAAAGCGCGCGGCCACGTCGCTGGCCTGTGCCCCCTGCCAGGCCAGATCCAGCGCCGCGGCCGATCCGTCCACTGCCAGGGCCGTCGCCGCGCCGCCCGCCAGGGCCGTCAGGCCGAAGCCGCCGACATGGCTGAATACATCCAGCACCCGCCCGCCATGCGCCAGCGACGCGGCGAAAGCGTGGTTCGGTCGCTGATCGAAATACAGGCCGGTCTTCTGCCCGGCCAGCAGGTCGGCCATGCAGGTGGCGCCGTTCATCGGCACCGGCACCGGCGCATCGAGCGTGCCGCGCAGCATCCTGGTTTCCTCGGGCAAGCCTTCCAGCGCGCGGCCACGGCCGGTGCCGTTCCTGACGATGGTGCGAAGCCCGGTGACATCGCCCAGGGCCGCGGCAAGCGCGTCGAGGTGCCGCTCGGCCCAGGCCGCGTTGGGCTGGATCACCGCGACATCGCCGAACCGGTCGATCACCACCCCCGGCAGCCCGTCCGCCTCGGCATGGACGAGACGATAGAAGGGCGCGTCGAACAGCCGCGCGCGCAGATCCTGCGCCCGCGACAGGCGTGCGGCGAACCAGGCCTCGTCGATCATCGAATCGGCGTTGCGGTCGAGCATCCGGCAGATGATCCGCGAGGCGGGATTGACCGCCACGACGCCCAGCGGCGCGCCCTCGGCATCGGCAAGCAGCGCCAGGCTGCCCGGCGCCAGGGCCCGGGTGCGGCGATCGCTCACCAGCTCATTGGCGAATACCCATGGAAAACCGTGCCGGATGGCGCGGGCATTGGCCTTGGGTTTGAGGCGCACTTGCGCAAGAGGGGCAGTTACCATGCCCCTCCTCTACGCCTTTCACGGGCGCATCGGAAGGCCCGGTTTGTCATGTGGGTGCCCGCCCGGATCGAGCCGGGCGAACACGGGCGCGTCATTCGGGGCCAGATCGCGGGCGATACGCCGGGCGACATGCGCGGTGATGCGAACTTTCTGGGTCTCGCCACGCGCCATCGCCGCCAGCGCCCGGGCCCCGCCATAGGCGGTGAACTTCAATGCGACAAGCCGTTGCGGGGCCAGCATGGCACCGGTTTCGGCATCGAGAACGCGCAGGAAGAACCGGATGTCATGGGTGCCGCCGATGGTGAACCGCGTCTTCTGGGTAAGCGCATGAAAGCGGGTCACTTCCAGCTCCAGGATCACCGCGCGCCCCGAATCCAGCGCCCGCGTGCCGCGCCGGGCCGCGTCGCGAAGGATGGCGGCGACCTGGGCGCGACGGTCGCCGCGCGGATCCTCGCGCCAGACGATATCGGCGAAAGGAAAGAAGCTGTTGGCCTCGGACACTTCAAGCGTGTCGGGAACCAGCACCCGGATATCGACGACCTTGTAGGGCTGCGTCACGGGCGCGCGGGTTTCCCCCGCGGCCGCCTCGTATGTCAGCGCGTTCCGGGACGCGGTTTCGACCGACGCACAGGCCGCCAGGCCGAGCGGCACGATCAAAAGCAAAACCAGTCGGATCAGCTGCATTGTCACGCTCCTTCGACAGGGTCGGCCGCATCCCGAAGGAAATGGCCATGCCTTTTCGCTTGATGTTAAGAATTGTCGAAAAATCTGGCCGAATTTGGGAGGATTGATCGCATTTTCGCGACAATTGCACGCGGTGGCCGCGCCGACGCCGTGACGGGCGTCATTGACGAGTTTTCGTGGTTACCGCTAACATGTACAGTTGCACCCGGAAGCCGTTTTCACTCGAAAGGGGGGCGCCATGCCGCTCGACAGCACGATCGCAAGGGTCACAAGGACCATCGCCGAACGCTCGCGCCCGACGCGCCGGGCCTATCTCGACAGGATGGCCCGGGCCGCAGATGCCGGACCGGCCCGCGCCCATCTGAGCTGCGGCAACCAGGCCCATGCCTATGCCGCGATGGCACAGGACAAGGATGCGCTGGCCAGGGGGCGTGCCCCCAACCTGGGCATCGTGACCGCCTATAACGACATGCTGTCGGCGCATCAGCCGTTTGAAACCTTTCCCGCTCTGATCAAGGACGCGGCGCGCCGGGCCGGCGCCACGGCGCAGGTGGCCGGTGGCGTCCCGGCAATGTGCGACGGGGTCACGCAGGGTCAGCCGGGCATGGAGCTCAGCCTGTTCTCGCGCGACGTGATCGCGCTGGCCGCCGGCGTTGCGCTGTCGCACAACACCTTCGACGCGGCGGTGCTCCTGGGCGTGTGCGACAAGATCGTCCCCGGGCTGGTGATCGCCGCGGCCAGCTTTGGCCATATCCCGGCGGTGTTCCTGCCGGCCGGGCCGATGACCAGCGGCCTGCCCAACGACGAAAAGGCAAAGGTGCGCCAGCAATTCGCCAGCGGCGAGCTTGGCCGCGACAAGCTGATGGAGGCCGAGATGGCCTCTTATCACGGGCCGGGCACCTGCACCTTCTACGGCACCGCCAATACCAATCAGATGCTGATGGAGTTCATGGGCCTGCACCTGCCAGGTGCCAGTTTCGTCAATCCCGGCACCGCGCTGCGCGACGCGCTGACGGCAGCGGGGGCGGAACGGGCGCTGGCGATCACCGCCCTTGGCAATGATTTCCGCCCGGCCAGCCAGGTCCTGGACGAGAAGGCCTTCGTCAACGGCATCGTCGGCCTGATGGCCACCGGCGGCTCGACCAACCTGGTCCTGCACCTGCCCGCGATGGCACGGGCGGCGGGCATCATCCTCGATATCGAGGATTTCGCCGCCATCTCCGAGGTGACGCCGCAGATGGCCAAGGTCTATCCCAACGGGTTGGCCGACGTGAACCATTTCCACGCTGCTGGCGGGCTGGGCTTCATGATCGGCGAGCTGCTGGACGCCGGGTTGCTGCATCCCGACACCACCACCGTGGCCGGCGACGGGCTGGCGCTCTACACCCGCGAACCCAGGCTGAAGGGGGACATCCTGAGCTGGGAGGCCGGCGCGGGCCACAGCCAGAATGACAGGATCCTGCGCCCGGTCAGCGATCCGTTCCAGAAAAGCGGCGGGCTGCGCAGCCTTGACGGTAA
The DNA here is from genome assembly GCA_016278325.1 of Actibacterium sp. Taxonomy (GTDB): domain Bacteria; phylum Pseudomonadota; class Alphaproteobacteria; order Rhodobacterales; family Rhodobacteraceae; genus JADQCB01. The sequence continues at coordinate 7,194 of JADQCB010000020.1, read as the reverse complement.
TCTGGGCCGCGGGGTGATAAAGGTCTCGTCGGTGGCGGCCGAGCGGCAGATCATCGAGGCCCCGGCCCGCGTCTTTGCCGACCAGGCGGATGTGAAAGCCGCCTTCAAGGCCGGCGAATTCACCGGGGACACCGTGGTGATCGTGCGATTCCAGGGACCGAAAGCCAACGGGATGCCGGAGTTGCACTCGCTGACCCCGACACTGGCGGTTCTCCAGGATCGCGGCCTGAAAGTGGCGCTGGTGACCGATGGGCGCATGTCGGGGGCATCGGGCAAGGTACCGGCCGCAATCCATGTCTGCCCCGAAGCGGCCGAAGGGGGGCCGCTTGCGCGGGTGCGCGATGGCGACATGGTGCGGCTGGACGCGACCAGGGGCACTCTGGACATCCTGGACAAGGATTTCGACAACCGGACCCCGTTGCGCGCGGATCTGAGCGCGAACCGGACCGGCCTGGGGCGCGAGATGTTCGACTGTTTCCGCCAGAATGTCGGCCTGGCCACGGAAGGCGCGGCGGTGGTGATCTGACCGGACGGGGCCCCCGCCCCGACGCCGGGTCAGGTGCCGTGCGGCGGCTTGTCCAGATGCTTTCGCAACCGCGAGGGCGTGGATTTCTTCCGGCCCTTGTAGGGATTCTTCTCGGACTGGCTGCGCAGCGTCAGGCGGATCGGGGTGCCGGGCATGTCGAAATCCTCGCGCAGCCCGTTGATTAGATACCGGCGATAGCTTTCGGCCAGCTTCTCTGGATGCGAACACATCGCGACAAATGCCGGCGGCCGGGTCTTCACCTGCGTCATGTAACGCAGCTTGATCCGCTTGCCGCCCGGCGCCGGGGGCGGATGTACCTCGACCATACCGGCCAGCCAGCGGTTCAGCCGCGCCGTCGAGATGCGCCGGTTCCAGACCTCATGCGCCTTCATCACCGCGGCGTGCAACCTGTCCAGGCCACGCCCCGTGATTGCCGAAACCGTCACCAGCGGGGCGCCGCGCAGCTGCGGCAGCAGGCGCGCGAACTCTTCGCGCAGCTCGCGCAGCCGGGCCTGCTTGTCATCCTCCAGGTCCCATTTGTTGATCGCGATCACCACCGCGCGGCCCTCGCGCTCGGCCAGGTCGGCCAGGCGCAGATCCTGCTGCTCGAACGGGATCTGCGCATCCAGCAGAACGACGACGACCTCGGCGAACTTGACCGCGCGCAGCGCATCGGCCACCGAGAGTTTCTCGAGCTTGTCCTGAACCTTGGCCTTGCGGCGCATTCCCGCCGTGTCGAAGACCCGCATCGGCGTGCCGTTCCACTCCAGCGTCAGGGAAATCGCGTCGCGGGTGATCCCGGCCTCCGGCCCGGTCAAGAGCCGGTCCTCCCCCAGGATCGTGTTGATCAGAGTCGACTTGCCGGCATTGGGCCGCCCCATGACGGCCACCTGCAACGGCCGCTCGCGCGTCGGCAGGCGCGGACCGTCGGCATTGCCCTCTTCATCCACGTCCACGTCGGTGACCGGGGCCTCCGCCGCGGCACGGTCCTCGAACGCGTCGGAAAGCGGCGCCAGCATGGCGTAAAGCTCGTTCAGCCCCTCGCCATGTTCGGCCGACAGGCGGATCGGTTCGCCCAGGCCCAGGTTATACGCCTCCAGCAGCCCGGCATCGGCGGCCGCACCCTCGGCCTTGTTCGCGGCCAGGATCACATGCGCCGATTTCTTGCGCAGGATCTCGGCAAAGATCTCGTCGGCCGGCAGCACGCCGGCGCGCGCGTCGATCATGAACAGGCAGATATCGGCCATTTCGACCGCCCGCTCGGTCAACCGGCGCATCCGCCCCTGGAGCGACTCGTCGCTCGCCTCTTCCAGACCCGCCGTGTCGATCGCCGTGAAGCGCAGGTCGCCCAGCCGCGCTTCGCCCTCGCGCAGGTCGCGGGTCACGCCCGGCTGGTCATCGACCAGCGCAAGGCGCCGGCCGACCAGCCGGTTGAACAGGGTCGACTTGCCCACGTTGGGACGGCCCACAATGGCCAGGGTAAAGCTCATCTCGTCGCTCCGCGCGATTGCGAACCGCCCGCCTACACCATTCCCGCGTCAGCGGAAAGCCATCAGTTTGCCCTGCGTCGTCACCAGATAAAGCGTGCCCCCGGCAACCACCGGATCGGTGCTGGCCCCGCCGGGCACCGGCACCGTGCCCAGGGTCTTTCCCGTTTCGGGCGAAAAGCTGCGGATCAGCCCGTCATTCGAGGCCACGATCAGCCGCCCCCCGGCAAGGATCGGGCCATAATGGGCGTAGATTTCCTTGAACCGCTTGGGCCGTTCGCGCGTGAAATAGGGCAGATCGCGCGACCAGATCTCGTCGCCCGTCGCCGCGTCCAGCCGCATCAGTCGCGCCTGGTCGGAGACGAGAAACACCGAATCATCCACCGGCAACACGGGGCTGTAGGCGCCTTCTTCGGCGGTCCAGATCCGGTCCCCGCTGGCCGCGTCCAGCGCGGCGGTGCGGCCCGACTGGGTGGCGACATAGATACGCCCGTCCGCCGCGACCGGGTCGCCGGTGATGTCGGTCACCTGCGCATAGACCGCCCCGCGCCGCTGACCGGGAATCGCGGCCGACCAGACGCGCACACCGCTCTTGCGCAGCGTCGCGACCAGTTCCGAGGCGCCGAAGGGAAAAACCGCCAGCCGATCGGTCAAGGCCGGCGCCGCGCCCCCCACCATGCCCGAGGCGGACGGCGTGCCGGGCAGTTGCCACTGGATCCGACCGTTCCCGGCGTCGATCGCCCAGGCGCGGTTGTCGCGGCTGACCAGATAGACCAGCCCGTCGCGATAGGACGGCGCGCCGGTCACCGCAGCATCGGTTTCCTGCACCCAAAGCTGCCGGCCGGTCGCCGGATCGAGCGCCACGAGCGCGCCGAAGCCCGTGGTCACGAAAAGGCGGCCGCCGCCAAAGGCCAGGCCACCGCCGGTGGCGTCGTCCTCGCGCTCGCCCGGAGGGGTCAGATCGGCCTGCCACAGGGACTCGCCCGCGGTGGAATGGGCCATCACCCGGGCGCGGGAATCCAGCGTGAACACGCGCCCCCCGGCGACGACCGGGTCTGCCGTGATCCGGTGCTTGCCGTCATCGCCCTGGCCGATCGACGCCGACCAGGCCGGCGACAGCTGCGCGGCCAGCGCAGCATGTGCGGGACGGTGCTGCGCATTGCTGCCCTGCTGGGGCCAGTCGGCAAGACGCTGCGCCGGGGGCAGATCGATCGGGCGGGCCCGATCGGCGTCGTCCTTTTCGGCCTTCGCGCCCGGCTCGACCGGCTGCCCCGCGGGGCCCACGGGCACGCCGGGCAGCGCCTCGCGGACGCCAAACCGCTTACCGTCCAGGATCAGCTCCCGCTTGCCACAGCCCGAAAGCGCCAACAGCAAGACCAGTATCGCGACAGCTTGGATTTGTTTCACTGACCTGTGCCCCTTCCTGTTTTCGGGCCGGGCCCGATCATCCCGCCTGGCACCTGCGCTCAGGGGCCGTCAGGGCGCCCGCCCAGCGCCACAATCAACCGAGTGACACGCTGACGCAAGCCCGCCGTGGCGGTGCTGGTCTGCCGGGCCTGTTGCAACAACTCGATCGCAGCGTCCGGATCGCCTTCTTCGACCTTGAGCAAGGCCAGCTGCTCCAGCGCCAGGGCCCGGAACGGCGCGCCCGCCTCGGTCAGCGGTTCCAGCGCTGCGCGGCGTTGCCCGACCGGGGTTTCGTCGCCGGTGATCATCACCCATTTCAGTGTCGCGAGCTGGCGATAGGGGGTGGGCAGCGCGGCGTTGCCGGCCACCTGCTTCAGTTTTTCCGCTGCCGTCGCGCTGTCGCCCGCCGTTACCGCCTCTCCGGCCGCAAGCAGACGTGCCAGGGCGGCCGCCTCGCCGCCGGCGTCGATCTTCTCCAGCGCCTGCACACGCTCTTCGGGCGTTTCCTTTTCCATCGCCGCAAGGATCGCGTCGCCCAACGCGCGGGCCTGCGCCGTCTCTCGCGCCTTGCTCCATTCGTTCCAGGCCGCGCCGGCCACGATCATCAGCACCAGCAGCACGGCGATCCAGCCATAGCGCCTGAGCAGCGCGAACAGCCGGTCGCGCCGGACCTCTTCGGTCACTTCGTCAATGAAACTATCGGGATTGCTCATGCTTTTCTCTCCGGCCAGCCGGAAGCCTCTTAACCCATGGCGGCGCGGATTGCCAAGCCCTGCAAACCCGGCGCGACCGGGACATGCCGGCACCAGGCGGCCCCGGCCGATGGATTCAGGGCAGGACGACCCGGGGCCGGCGATTGCGGGGACGACTGCACGCAGTGCCAGAAGGCGCACGCCGCAGGCGCGCAACCGGGTCGGGCCGGCTCAGGCGATCTTGCGTTCCTCGGCCTGCTGACGCTGCCACATCGCGCCGTAGCGCCCGCCGCGGGCCAGCAGGGCGTGGTGCGTCCCGCGCTCGACCACTTCGCCGTCTTCCAGCACCACGATCTCGTCGGACTCCACGATGGTCGACAGCCGGTGCGCGATGGTCAGCACGGTGCGCCCTTCGCCCATCGCCTTCAGTTCGGCCTGGATCCGCGCCTCGGTTTCGCTGTCCAATGCGCTGGTCGCCTCGTCGAGCAGCAGGATCGGCGGATTCTTCAGGAGGGTGCGGGCGATTCCGACCCGCTGTTTTTCGCCGCCCGACAGTTTCAGCCCGCGTTCGCCGACCATCGTGTCATAGCCGTCGGGCAAGGAGACGATGAAATCGTGGATCCGGGCGCCGCGTGCCGCGGCCTCGATCTGCTCCGGCGTGACGCCGGGGCGGCCATAGGCGATATTGTAGAGGATCGAGTCGTTGAACAGCACCGTGTCCTGCGGCACCACGCCGATGGCCGCGTGCAGGCTCTCCTGGGTCACGTCGCGCAGATCCTGCCCGTCGATCAGCACGGCGCCCCCGGTCACGTCGTAAAAGCGGAACAGAAGCCGCCCGATGGTGGACTTGCCCGACCCCGATGGCCCCACCAGCGCCACCTTGCCGCCCGGCGGCACGTCGATCGACACCCCCTTGAGGATCGGGCGCGCCGGGTCATAGCCGAAGCGCACGTCGCGCAATTCGACCCGGCCGCCGCGAACCTGCAAGGCGCGCGCGCCGGGCTTGTCCGAGACCTCGGCGGGCTGTTCCAGAAGGTCGAACATCTCGCCCATGTCGACCAGCGACTGGCGGATCTCGCGATAGACGGTGCCCAGGAAATTCAACGGCATGGTGATCTGGATCATGTAGGCGTTGACCATCACGAAATCGCCCACCGTCAGGTCGCCCGCGCTGACCCCCATCGCGGCCATCACCATCACCGTCACCAGGCCGCCGGAGATCAGCAGGGACTGGCCGAAATTCAGCGCCGCCAGCGAGTAGGAGGTCTTGACCGCCGCTTCCTCGTAGCCGGCCATGGCGGCATCATAGCGATCCGCCTCGCGCCGCTCGGCGCCGAAATACTTGACCGTCTCGAAATTCAGCAGGCTGTCGATCGCCTTCTGGTTGGCGTCGGTGTCCTGATCGTTCATCTGGCGACGGATCTTCACGCGCCATTCGGTCACCTTGAAGGTGAACTGCACATAAAGCGCGATGGTGACGACCACCACCGCAAGGTAACGCACGTCGAAGACCGTGTAGAAAATGATCGCCACCAGCAGCAGTTCCAGCGCAAGCGGCGCGATCGAGAACAGCAGGAAGCGCAGCAGAAAGGCCACCCCCTTGACCCCGCGCTCGATGATCCGCGACAGGCCGCCGGTCTTGCGCCCGATGTGATAGCGCAGCGACAAGCGATGGATATGGGTGAACGTCTCCAGCGCAAGCTGGCGCAGCGCGCGCTGGCTGACCCGGGCGAAAATCGCGTCACGCCCTTCCTGGAAGCCCACATTCATCAGCCGCGCCATGCCATAGGCGACGGTCAGCCCCACCGCCCCGGCGCCCAGCATCCACGCGGCACCGGGCGCATCACCGGCCAGCGCGTCCACCGCCCCCTTGTAGAGGAATGGCGTGCCCACCGAGACCAGCTTGCCCAGCACCAGCAGCACCAGCGCCAGGATCACGCGGCGCTTCACCCAGGGTTGATCCGCGGGCCACAGATAGGGAAGGACATGCAGGATGGTGCGCAGGGCGCGCCCACGTTCCTGTCGTGCCAGCTGGGCGGCGCTGATTTCCTGCGTCATCTCGCTGCCTTTCGGGCGCATCGCGCCGATTTGCCTCAATCCGGCCTTTCGGGATCGGACAGGATGCGCCGGGCCTCGTCATCGACCTGGCCCGGGGCGACCTGCGGCATCGAGAACACCTGCCCCGGATAGATCAGGTCAGGGTCGCGGATTCGCTCCCGGTTGGCCTGGTAGACCTTCACATAGAGAATGCCGCGGCCATAGCTGCGGCGCGAAATTCCCCACAGGGTGAACCCCGGCTGCACCGTGACCACCCGGACCGATGCCGGCGACGCCCCGTCCCCGTCCGGGGATGCGCTGGCGCCCGAGGACGACACGACGGCGGCCAGGTCTTCTGGCGCCTCGCGCTTGAAGGGGGTTTCGAAGCGCGAGGTCACCTTGCCATCGGCACCCACCTGGTCGACGCGCAGGGTATAGACCCCCGGCGCGATCTCGGCGCCGCTGTCGCGCCACTGCCCGTCCGGGCCGATCTCGGCGGTGCCTATCAGGCGATTGTCCAGATAAAGCCGTGCGAACTGTCCCGGCACCCCCCTGCCCGACAGGACCACGCTGCCATCCGCGCCGTAAGCGATCGTCTCGATGACCACGGCGGTCGGCGGAGCCTTCGGCGCCGCGCCCGATTGCAGGACACGAACCCCGCGATCATCGGCCAGATAAATGGCCGGGGCCTGCGCCTGCGCCTCGGGGGCACGAACCGCAGGGGCGCGGGCGTCGACGCCCGGAACCGGGCCGGGATCCGGCGGCGCACCGGTCTGCGCCGCGGCCCGGGCCGGGGCGTGGCCCGGCGCCGCCGGGGCCGCGGTCGTGCCGGTGGTCCCGGTTTGCGTCACGCCAAGCTGCGGCGACGCTCCGGGGGCCGGGCCGGCGCCTGCCCCCGTGTCGCTTCCGACGATCTCCAGCGGCGCCGGCGCCGTATCGGCCGACGGCAAGGGCCCCGCCCCCGCGGCCTCCGGTCGCGCGGGCGCCGGACCGCCGGGCGCGGCATCCGCGGCGGACGGCACGTCGGAGATCGGAAGAGCACACG
>JADQCB010000030.1 GCA_016278325.1 Actibacterium sp. | reverse complement strand
CCGCAAGATCCTCGACCAGCACATGCAAAGCGATGTCGACGAACTCATGCCGTGGCACTTCGCCGAATAGTCAAGCCAATAGGCCATGGGTGATGGGCCAGCGCTTACATACATTCATGGTTGCCATAGCTGCACCTCCTATGATCAGGATGGCATATTTTGGCAATCTTTGTCAATTTTTCGAACGTCGTCCTCGCCATCAATCTCCATCGCGCTTCATGCCGTATGCGGTGAATGCGGTCGAAAGCTGGGCGGCCAATACTGCGGGTGACGGGATCAAGCCTATCTCGAAGATTGCCGATCCCGCCCGCAAGGAAGAGCTGCAGCGGCTCTGGCTCGCCTGGACCGACGAGGCCGATGCCGAGGGGCTGACGGATTTCTACGGGCTGCAGCGCCGTGCGGCGCGCGAGCTGTTCATCGCGGGCGAGGTGTTCTTCCGGACCGGAAGAAGGTCGCGGCGATGTACGCCATGTTCGTCACCTCCCCCGCCCCGGAAAACCCGCTCGCCCCGCCCGAGGACGAGGACCCGGGCGGCGTCGAGATCAGCCCCGGCCAGGTGGTGCGGCTCGATCCGGGCGAGGATGTGACCGTGGGCCAGCCCGCCGACAGCGGCGCGACCTACGAGCCCTTCCAGTACCGCACGCTGCTGCAGATCTCGGCCGCCCTGGGCATTCCCTATCCTTATCTCGCCAATGACATGGTGAAGGGCAACTTCTCGAACTCGCGGCTGGCGCTGATCGAGTTCCGCCGCCGTGTCTCGGCCTGGCAGCACTCGGTGATGGTGTATCGCCGAACGCCTTGAAACCACGGAGAAGGCCAATGATGTCCAACGCCAGATGCTGGAAGCAGCAGCTCGCCGCCCTCGCAATCGCAACGAGCTTGCTCAGCGGCTGCGCGACGGTCGGTTCTGACGGTGGCGGTTCAGAGGCGTGTCCGCCGGTCGTCGAGTACAGCTGGGACTTCCAGCCACGGGCGGCCGAGGAACTGGTCCTACTGCCGCATGGTTCGGCGATCGAGGAGATGCTCCGCGACTACGCCGTAACGCGGGAGCAGGCACGGGTCTGCGGATCCTCGCTGTGATGTCGGCTCGATGCGCCAGGTCCAAAGGGATGTTGACGATCCACTCCGGGTCAACTCCAACGCCTGCCGGCGCCCGGACCAGCTCCCGCTATGGTCGACATGTCCTTTGCGCGCGCTGGAGGTTGGTGGAGGTTGATATGGATCAATGCGCATATGCTCTGCGACGCATAATTATCCCGCCATGCAGGATGTACTAACCGCCATTTGCGACCCGACACGCCGCGCCGCGCTCGCCCTTCTCTGGGATGGAGGTGAGCATTGCGTCTGCGAATTGATGGCGAGGCTCGACGCGAGCCAGAGCCGGATGTCGCGGCACATGAAGGTGCTGCGCGAGGCCGGACTCGTGCTCGACAGGCGCGACGCGCAGTGGGTGCGCTATCGCCGGAACCCCGACCTTGGCCCGGAATTCGTGGCGGTCATCGACGCGGTGCTGGCCGCTGAACGTATTCTTGAAAGGAAGGTCGCATGACCACTGAGATACATGATCCCGCCCGGCATCGCGGAGCGCCCGACTGGCTTTGGTATGCGGGCGTACCCGTCGTGGGCGTGGTCCTGTATCTGCTCTATGGTCAGTTGATCCCGATCTCGGAATGGGTGACGGCGCTGTTTCCCGTGGCGCGCAACAGCCACACAGGCGAGGCCATCGCCTTCTTCGTCTATGACGTGCCTAAGGTGCTGTTGCTGCTGACCGGGATCGTCTTTGTAACCGGCGTCTTGCGCAGCTGGTTCAGCCCGGAAAAGACCCGCGCGATCCTTGCGGGCAAGCGCCAGATCTGGGGCTATCCGCTGGCCTCGCTTCTTGGCGTGCTCACGCCGTTCTGCTCCTGCTCCTCGGTGCCGCTCTTCATCGGCTTCGTCTCGGCCGGTATTCCTCTGGGCGTCACCTTCTCCTTCCTGATCGCGGGCCCGATGGTGGGGCCGGTGGGCCTCGGGCTGCTCTACGGTCTGGTGGGATGGGAGATCGCCACGATCTACCTCGTGTTCGGCTTCACCATCGCCACCGTCGCCGGGTTCATCCTCGGTCGGATGGGGCTGGAGCGGTATCTGCAGGACTGGGTGCGCGAGTTGAACGCAGGCCCCATCGGCGACCTTCCGCAGGAACGGCTGACGCTGGTGGACCGGCTGAAGATGGGACTGGACCAGGTGCGCGAGATCGTCGGCAAGGTCTGGATCTGGGTACTGGTCGGCATCGGCATCGGCGCCGCGATCCACGGCTATGTGCCCGAGGCGGTGATGCTGCGGATCATGGGCGGCGACGCGTGGTGGTCGGTCCCGGCGGCGGTCGTCGTGGGCGTGCCGATGTACACCAACGCGGCGGGCGTCATCCCGATCGTCGAGGCGCTTCTGGGCAAGGGAGCAGCGCTCGGCACGACGCTGGCCTTCATGATGTCGGTCATCGCCCTGAGCCTGCCCGAAATGATCATCCTCAAGCAGGTGCTGAAACTGCGCCTGATCGCGATCTTCATCGCGGTGGTCGCGGCGGGCATCCTCGCCACCGGCTTTCTCTTCAATGCAATCCTCTGAAAGGACATTCCCATGAAAACCGTCAAGGTCTATGGCCCCGGTTGCGCGCGCTGCGCGACCACCGAGCAGATGGTCAAGGATGCCGCGGCCAAGCTGGGCGTCGAAATCGAAGTCGAAAAGGTCACCGACGCGCGATCCATCGCCATGGCGGGCGTCATGTCCACGCCGGGCATCTCTGTCGACGGCAAGCTTGTCCATGCCGGCGGCCTCCCGGACGCGGGGAAGCTCGAAGGCTGGCTCCGCACATGATCCGCGCTCTGGTCACCGCCGTTACCGTTCTCGCTTCTCCGGCTGTCGCCTTGGCGGATGTCCTCGAGATCCAACCTGTCACAGATGATGTCTGGGCCATCGTCGGCCCTCTGGAACAGCGCAGTCCCGAGAACCTCGCCAACAACGCCACCTTTGGGCTTGTCGTGACGCCCGAGGGGGCGGTGTTGATGGACCCGGGCGGATCATGGCAGGGAGCGGAAATGCTGCACGCGGCCATCCGCACCGTCACGGATCTGCCGGTGGTCTATGTCATCGACACGGGCGGCCAGGATCACCGCTGGCTCGGCAACGGCTACTGGCAGGCGCAGGGCGCGACCGTGATCGCCAGCGCTGCGGCGGTCGAGGATCACCATGCCCGCGCCGACGACCACATGATCGCGCTGACGCAGTTTCTGGGCGAGGGGCTGGCCGACACCGAACCCGCCTATGCCGATGTGACTTTTGAGACCGACTACACGCTTGAGTTCGGAGGCTTCAGCTTCGAGATCATGCATCGCGGCGCGGCCCATACGCCGGGCGACAGCTTCGTCTGGCTGGACGAGCGCAACGTGATGTTCACTGGCGACATCGTCTATGTGGATCGTCTTCTGGGCAACGGCCCGGCCCGCGACACTGACAGCTGGATCGCGGTATTCGAGGCGATGGCGGCATATCAACCCGCGCATATCGTGCCCGGCCACGGCCGCGCGACCGATCTGGCCACGGCCACCCGCGACACCCACGACTATCTCGTGAACCTGCGCACGCAGATCGGGGCGCTGATCGAAGCCGGTGGCGACATCATGGACGCGCCAGCCATCGACCAGTCGGCCTGGGCCCATCTTGAGCAGTTCGAGGCGCTTGCGGGGCGCAACGCGCAAGCCACCTACGAGGAAATGGAGTGGGAATGATGCTGGAGTATCGCGTCACCGCCCGCCGCATCGACAGCCATGGCTCGGAGGCCGAGGCGAAGGCGGCGCGTCTTGTGCTCGACACCGACATGGCCGGTCGCGACGACGCCTTCAACCCGGCCGAAATGCTGCTGGCCAGCCTCGCGGCCTGCCTGCTGAAGGGCGCCGAGCGGGTAACGCCGATGCTCAAGTTCGATCTGCGCGGCATCGAGGTCAGTTTGCACGGGGTTCGTCAGGACAGCCCGCCCAGGATGGTCCGCATCGCCTACGAGATCGTGGTGGATACGGAGGAGACCGACCAGCGGCTCGACCTTCTCCACCGTAACCTGCGCAAGTACGGCACCATCTCCAACACGCTGGCCGAGGCCACAGACCTGGTCGGGACGATCCGGCGGAAAGACTGACCGATGCCGCATGATCACGCCCACAATCACAGACCGCCAACAGATCTTGGACCGGCCTTTCGCTGGGCGGTTGGGCTCAACACCGCCTATGTCATCGTCGAGGCGACAGCGGGGTTTCTGACCGGCTCGCTCGCGTTGCTGGCGGATGTCGCGCACAACCTCACCGACGTGGCGGGCTTGCTGTTCGCCTGGGGCGCTGCGGTTCTGGCCAAACGGGCGGCATCACGCGCCCACACCTGGGGTCTGGGACGCGCCACGATCATGGCGGCGATGCTGAACGCGCTCGCCATCCTGATTGGCGTGGTCTGGGTCATCTGGGAGGCTGCACATCGGTTCGGGGCGAAGGCCACCACCATGATCAGGTCGTTCACCGAGACCTGCACCAGCGTGTAGTTGGGATCGCCCTTCGTCAGCTGCGACCACACGAAAACCATCGCCGTGCAGGGCGCGGCGCCGAGCAGGATCAGGCCCGCGATGTATTCCGGCGCGCGCTCGGGATCGATCAGCCCGGCAAAAACGTGGTTGAAGAACAGGACCGCCAACGCCGCCATCGTGAAGGGCTTGATCAGCCAGTTGATCGCCAGTGTGATGACAAGACCCTTCGGGCGCTGACCCACCGCCTTGTCCGCATTGTGGCCACCTGCAATGGCTGCAGTTTGAACGGCTGCGCTGGGCGAAGGGTCGGCCGGACACGGCGGCCTATCACTGCGAGGGCTGCGAGACCGCCATCGCCGAGCATCACAAGACGCAGATGCTGGAACGCGGCGAATGGCGGGCGACAGCAGTGCCGGCCGATCCGCAGTCCATCGGCTTCCATATCTCGGCGCTCTATTCGCCCCCGGGCTGGAAAAGCTGGCAGCAGATCGCACGGGACTGGCTGGCGGCGCAGGGCTCGGAAGAAATGCTGCGCGCGGCGCGCAATACCCTTCTGGGCGAGACATGGGTGGAGAGCGGAGAGGCCCCGGACTGGCAGCGACTGGCGGACCGACGCGAGACCTATCCGGCGCAGATCCCGGAACGGGGCCTGTTCCTGACCGCAGGGGCAGATGTGCAGAAGGACCGCATCGAAGTCGACGTCTGGGCCTGAGCCCCAAGCCGGGCGCATCACCACCCCGCGACGGCGCGGATGGCGCGTCAGCACGCCCAAATACATGGAATGATCAGAAGCCGGAGAACACCATGTCGAGGGCACCTCGGATCTCGTAATCGAAGCGGGAAAGATCAGCTGCGGGTGGCGTCTTGAGCAAGGTGGAGGGGATCGCGGCCATCTCGGCCGTGTGCAGGACGTGGGAGATGCCGTCGATCTCAAAGACGGGCTCGAGCCGACCGATGGCCTTTGGCCCGGGTGAGGCCGGTAGCAGCGAAGCGACGATGCGCGTGCCGGTCTCTATCAGATCGGTCTGAAGGTCGAGCACCAGCCGATGATCGGCGATGTGATACACTTGGAACTGCGCCATCAGTCGATCTTCAGGACCTGGAGATCGGCCAGCGGGGTGCCGTTGGCCTCGATCCAGGCGCGGCGCTCGGCAATCGCCTCGGCATTCTCGCGCGCCCAGGCCTTGGCTTTGGCCGCACGCACAGCATCGGCCAGCGCGGCATCGCTGATCGCCGAGACATTCAGACCCAGCTCCCGCGCGACGGCAAGATTGGCCGCGTTCAGGGTGACATTCGTGCGCTGCTTTTCGGTGGCGGTTTGCGGCATCATTCCCTCCTGAAACATATGAAATATACACACCATTAGTGTGCACATCAAGAGTGCCGAGCGACAACCCGCTCGAGCGCATCGTGAAACATGAGAGACCGATGACCCTCGACGAGTTGAAATCCCGCCACAGCGCGCTGCTGGCCGCGCGCTACAGCGGGACGCGGTCGGTCAGCTACGACGGCAAGACCGTCACCTATGGCTCGGATGCGGAACTGGCCATGGCTATCGCAGATATCGAGCGGCGGATCGCGGCGCTGGAGAGGACAAGCCGCCGCGTGCTGCGCCCTCATGCCGTGAAGGACCTGTGATGACTGCGATGAACTGGCGACAACGCCTCGGGGCCTTCATCGGCGGGTTCGATGCGGGCCAGCATCACCGCCGCCTGCGCGGGTTCCGCGCCACACGCGCGCATGTCAACGCGCTGATCGCGGCGAGCGGACCCGACATCACCGCGCGCGCCCGCTGGCTGGTGCGCAACAATGGCTATGCGGTGAATGCGGTCGAAAGCTGGGCGGCCAATACTGCGGGTGACGGGATCAAGCCTATCTCGAAGATTGCCGATCCCGCCCGCAAGGAAGAGCTGCAGCGGCTCTGGCTCGCCTGGACCGACGAGGCCGATGCCGAGGGGCTGACGGATTTCTACGGGCTGCAGCGCCGTGCGGCGCGCGAGCTGTTCATCGCGGGCGAGGTGTTCTTCCGGACCGGTTCCTGCCCGCCAACAGTATCAGCAACGCCATTTGCGACGCCATGCTGGCCCGCGGGCTGGTGACGGTCGAGCGCCTGCGCGAGCGCGGGGTGCGGTGAATGGCATGGTGTTTCGTCCCCGGCACGGACTCAGCCTCTGCGCAGGCGGCGGAGGCCTGGATCTGGGCCTCATGCTCGCAGAACCCGGATACCACACCCGATCCTTCGTCGAATGGGAGGACTGGCCACGCGCCGTCCTCATCGCGGCCCAGCGCGCAGGGTATTTCGCCCCGGCACCGGTCTGGACAGACTGACCTGCCCCCCAAAAACCGGGCCAATCAAAGGGAGAGTTTGTTCTCGTAACGTTCAAAGCGAAGAGGAGAACAGACGATGCGCAAAACACGTTTTACTGAAGAGCAGATTGTGGGGATCCTGCAGGAGTATGCGGCCGGGGCGAAGCTCGGAGGTAGTGCCCCGGGAAGTGGTGTAGGAGCTGGCGTCCACCTGCTTCTTCATAGC
>JADQCB010000057.1 GCA_016278325.1 Actibacterium sp. | reverse complement strand
CACCTGAGAAATAGAGGAAAAGTAGAGCAGCGGACAACTTTCCTGACACAAGGGGATAGGCCTGAAAGACAACCTTCTCGGCCCCGTAAGATACTGATTTCATTGAATCGGCCTTGGCGATCGGTACTGATCCGTTTCTGCTCGGCCTAGCCAGTTCTGACTTATCAAACAGGATCAGAGGCCGTGCTGATGCAACTCGGCGGAGATGCGCGCACGGGAAGCCGCATCGCGTGTCGAGAAGGCCGCAAAATAGTCCGCGGCTGTGGCGTCCGGTTTCAACTGACGGACCTTCTGGCGCCAACGGGCAGCCTGGTCATGGCGGCCGGCCAGCCCGTTGGCGGCGAGTGCGATCATGGCGATGAGGTAGTGCGCACCGGGCGTGGTGGCTGCCCGGTCCGCCCAGCGGGCAGCGGCCTGATGGTCCCCCTGCTGGATCAGCATCTGCGCACGGACGCCGTGGACGCCATAAAGCAGAGGGTCGAGCGGGCTGAGATGCAGCGACGTGTCCAGATCGGCGAATGTCGCTGCCGCATTGCCCCTCAGCATTGCGGTGAATGCCGAGGCGTAGAATCCCTGTGCGTAGTTCGGGTTCAGGGCCGTCGCCCGCGCCAGCCAGTCGGCAGCGATTTCGGGCTCGTCCGTCAGCCAGAAGGAGCGCCCCATGGTGAAGTTCGCGAACGGGTCCAGCGCGTCGAGCTCTAGGCTGCGCTCGGCATGACGTCGCGCGGCGCGCGCCGCAGCCGCGGGATCAGGGCTCAGGCGCAGGAAGGTGTCCAGAAAGCTGGTGAAGGACAGCCCGGCCCGGGCGCGCGCGAACTGCGGATCCGCCGCGACCGCCCGCTCGAAGCACCTTTGCGCAAGCGCCGTATCGACCGCCGTGAAACGGTAGAGATGACCGAGCCCGACATGATAATTCGCCCAGGCATCCAGTCCGTCGGGGCCATGCAGCCGGGCAATCCGCGCCTCGTTGAGGGGGATGTGGATTTCCAGTGCCGAAACCAGCTGCGTGACGATCTGCGACCGAAGGTCGTCGATCCCGTCAAGGGACGCCTCGATCCGGTCTGCCCAGAGGATCTCGCCGGAGGTGGTGTCGGCCAGCTCGAGCGTTACCGCAACCTTGCGATCGCGGCTCTCGATGATGCCTGAGAGGACATAGCGCACAGCCAGCGCCGTCGCCACGAGGTCGATATCAGGGGTGGCTTGCCGAAAGCGGAAGGAGGAGCTTCTTGCGATCACCGCCAGCCAGCGCAGCCGTGACAGCGCCTGGATGATTTCGTGCGGGATCGCTTCGCCCAGGAAGGCAAGATCGCCCGGCATGGCGAGCGGCTGAAAGGGCAAAACGGCAATGGATGGTCGCCCGGCCGGATGATCGGCTGGCCCGCGATCCGCATCGGTCGCTGCCTGTGCCGGTCGCAATTCGGTCAGTTCGGCGACGAAGCGGACCCCCTGACCGTGCACCGTGCGGATGACCGCCTGTTGCGCCCCACTGTCGTCCACGGCCTGACGTGCCGAGCGAATGCGACTGGAAATGCTGGCGTCCGAAATCGCTCGGCCCTGCCAGACTGCGGCGACCATCTCATCCTTCGTCACCAGGCGGTCGCGGTGCCGAACAAGGTGGATCAACAGGCAAAGCACCTGCGGCTCCAGCCGCACCGGTTCACCGTGGCGAGTGAGTTCGAAACGTTCGGGGTCGAGATGAAAATCGCCGAATACCCACGTCATGCGGCAGTCTACACCAAAATCATCGCTTTCTGCAGGAATTCTACAGGACTCCGTCAAGCTTTCCGGCCTCGGAAACCGTAGGTTCGACGTCAAGAGTGGCCATGACCGCCGTTACACATTTGACCGCGACTCCAAAAACCGATGTCGAGCCCGGGAATTTTCGGAACGTCCGACAGCCCTCGAAGTGAACGCGGGCCGATCTTGCCAAACATCGCCCCGTTGCAGCGAAGCCGGACAATCCGCAGGCAGAGGCACGGATCGACGAACCGGCTGCACAAGAAAGGACGAGATCAATGGACGCAATGACAAGGCGCATGACGCAAGGACGCGGACGGCTCTACGACAGCATCCTCGACACCATCGGCGACACACCGGCCATACGGGTCAACACCCTCGCGCCCGCTGGCATCGACATCTACGTCAAGGCCGAGGCGTTCAACCCCGCCGGATCGGTGAAAGATCGGCTGGCGCTCAACATCATCGAGGCGGCCGAGCGGGACGGAAGCCTGAAGCCCGGCCAGACGGTGGTCGAAGCGACGTCGGGCAACACCGGCATCGGGCTCGCAATGGTCTGCGCGGCGAAAGGATACCCGCTCGTGGTGACGATGGCCGACAGTTTCTCAGTCGAACGTCGCAAGCTGATGCGGATGATGGGCGCCAGGGTCGTGCTCACCCCGCGCGCGCAGAAGGGCCTTGGCATGTATCGCAAGGCGGTGGAACTGGCCGAGGCGAACGGCTGGTTCCTGGCGCGCCAGTTCGAAACCGAAGCCAACGCGCGCATCCACGAAAACACGACCGCCCGCGAAATCCTGGCAGACTTCGACGGCCACCGGCTGGATTATTGGGTCACCGGCTATGGCACTGGCGGGACGGTAACCGGCGTCGGCCGCGTCCTGCGCCGCGAGCGTCCCGAAACGAAGATCGTCCTGTCGGAACCGGCGAACGCGCAGCTTCTGGGCAGCGGCCAAGCGCAGTCGCGCAACGCGGACAACTCGCCCTCGGCAAGCCACCCGGCATTCGAGCCGCACCCCATTCAGGGCTGGACGCCGGATTTCATTCCTCATGTTCTGCAGGAAGCGGTGGACGGACGGCTTTACGACGAACTGATCCCCGTGACCGGCGCCGATGGCATCGCATGGGCACAGAAGCTCGCGCAGCGCGAGGGCATCCTGACCGGCATATCGGGTGGATCGACCTTTGCCGTCGCCATGGGAATCGCCGAGCGGGCCGCGCCGGGGACCGTCATCCTCTGCATGCTGCCCGACACGGGCGAACGCTACATGTCGACGCCGCTGTTCGACGCGATTCCCGAGGACATGACCGAGGAGGAAACGGCGCTTTCGCGGTCCACGCCCGGATACCAACTGGCTGCGGAGTAATCGGTCGATCAATCATATCACAAGAAGGAGTATGGATAATGTCTGGAACACGTCACGCTGCAATGGCCCCCACCCTGCTGGGCGCAATTCTTTCGCTTGGAACGTCCGTGGCGCATGCGGAAACCTCCACCGACAAGATCGCGCGCGCCATGACGGCAGCGCCGACCAACATCTCCGACGAAGCGACGGTCCAGGACCTCGACGGGACGGTCCTGCGGGAAGGGACGAACGGATGGGTCTGTTTCCCCGGCGTTCCGCTCATCCCCAACGACACCCACCCGATGTGCAACGACGCCGTCTGGATGGAGTGGATGAAGGCCATGTCGTCCGGCGGAGAATTTTCCACCGATGTCATCGGGACATCCTACATGCTGGCCGGCGACGCGATGGTGAACAACGACGACCCGATGGCGACGGACCAGAACGACGGCGGCATGTGGATCGAGGAAGGTCCACACCTCATGCTGCTTTTCCCCAACAAGGACATGGTGGCGAACCTGCCGCGCGATCCCTACGCGGGCGGCCCTTACATCATGTGGGGCGACACGCCGCTCTGGCATGTCATGGCCCCGATCGAGGCGCAAGACGCGGCGCAATGATGGGCGGCGGCGCCGGGGAGAGCCGTTCGGGGAAAAGGATTGCTCGCTCTCGGGCCGGTCCGATACCGGCAACAGGGGCTAATGCCGGGTCCTGGTTGCCGGTCACGCTGACGACTTCTTTATTCAGGAAACGCGAAACATGGATGCGGTGACTGGGAAAGCGGAGTCCGTTCGGGCGGAGACGCTCGACCCCGTGGATTGGGAGACGATGCGCGATCTTGCCCACCGTATCGTCGATGACGCAGTCGACTATACGCGAGACGTTCGCGAACGTCCGCTTTGGCAGGACATGCCGCCCCCCGTCAGGGCCCGCTTTCGCAGCCCCGTGCCCCAGGGGGAGCGACCCCTTGCGGAGGTCTATGACGATCTCGTCACGAACTTGCTGCCTTACCCTATGGGCAACATCCATCCGCGCTTCTGGATGTGGTACATGGGGGCGGGCAATTTCACCGGTGCCTTGGGCGACTTTCTCGCCGCGATCCTCGGCTCCAATCTGGGTGGCGGCGACCATGCCGCGGCCGAGATCGACAAGCAGGTTGTCAACTGGCTGAAGGAAATGATGGGCTATCCGGCGACGGCCAGCGGCACGCTGGTTTCGGGCGGGTCCATGGCGAACCTGATCGGGCTGACCGTGGCGCGCAACCAGATGTCGGGCATCGACCTGCGCGAACTGGGCCTCGGCGCCCTGAAAGCGCCGTTGAGGTTCTACGGCTCGGACCAGATCCATTCGTGCCACCAGATTGCAGTGGAGGCGATGGGGTTGGGCAACCAGGCCCTTTGCCGCGTTCCATCCGACGCGGCCTGCCGGATGGATGTGGTAGCCCTGCGCGGGGCCGTCGAACGCGACCGGGCGGCGGGGTTCGCGCCTGCGTGCGTGATCGCTACGGCCGGAACGGTCAATACGGGCGCGATCGACGACCTCGAGCAGATTGCGGATTTCTGCGCCGAGCAACATCTATGGCTGCATGTGGACGGCTGCATCGGCGCACTGCTGGCGATCGCGCCCATGGGCAAGGCATTGGTGCGCGGGATCGCGCGCGCCGACTCCATCGCGCTCGACCCGCACAAATGGCTGCATGCGCCGTTCGAGGTGGGCTGCGCCCTCGTCCGGAATGCACAGGCGCATTTCGGCAGTTTCACGCTGACGCCCGAGTATCTGGAATCCGCCCCGCGCGGCATCGCTTCGGGCGTTTGGCTGCACGATTTCGGCCTCCAGACCTCGCGCGGTTTCCGAGCCCTCAAGGTCTGGATGGCCCTGGAGGAACATGGCGTCGCAAAGTTTGGCCGACTGATCGACCAGGACCTCGCCCATGCTCAGTATCTGACGGAACGGATCATGGCCACGCGTGATCTGAACCTCTGCTTTCCGACGGCCATCAACATCGTCTGCTTTCGCTATGACCCGGGTGGGCTGCCCGAACCCGCACTCAAGCGGTTGAACATCGAGATCATGGTGCGGATGCAGGAGGCAGGCGTGGCCGCGGTATCCGACACGACCGTGCATGGCCGCCACTGCCTGCGCGCCGCGATCAACAACCACAGAACGACACGCGCTGATCTGGATATCCTGATCGACGAGGTGGTGCGACAGGGGGCGGCGTTGAGCCGCGCGAGCGTCCTTGCCGCGCCATGACAGCCAATCGCGTGCGCCGAAGCAGACACCAGACAAGGTCGCAGGACCTTTCTCGAAAGTCCCAAATAATGACAAGAATAGCCGTCGTCCAGCAACCACCGGTCTACCTCGACCTCAGTGCCTCGATCGAGCGCGCGGTTGATCTGATCGCTGAAGCCGCGCAGCAGGGAGCACGCCTCGTCGTCTTTCCCGAGACTTGGCTTCCGGGATACCCGACGTTTGTCTGGAGGCTCGCCCCCGGCGCGGGGATGGGCAAGACCGATGCGCTTTTTGCTCTCTCGCAGTCCAATTCGGTCGACCGCAGCAAGGGCGGCCTTGCTCCCCTTCAGGAGGCAGCACGGGAGCATGGCGTCGTCGTGGTCGTCGGCTATCAGGAGATTGACGGCACCGTCAGCGGCAGCACCCTGTTCAACAGTTGTGCGATCATCGACGCGGACGGCCGGCTGGCGAACAATCACCGCAAGCCGATGCCCACCAACCCCGAACGGATGATCTGGGGCTTTGGAGACGGGTCCGGCCTGAACGTGGTCGACACGGCGGTCGGACGCGTGGGAACCCTCATCTGCTGGGAAAGCTACATGCCGCTCGCGCGATATGCCCTCTATGCCCAGAACATCGACATCTACGTGGCGCCGACCTGGGACAGTGGCGACACATGGCTGGCGACGATGCAGCATATCGCACGCGAAGGCGGATGCTGGGTGATCGGATGCGCCACGGCGCTGGAAGCATCGGATATCCCGGATGGCATCCCCTATCGCGACGAGTTGTTTCCCAACAAGGACGAATGGGTGAACCCGGGCGACGCTGTTGTCTATGCACCGTTCGGCGGCGTGGTCGCAGGGCCGATGCGCAAGGAGAAAGGGTTTCTCTTTGCCGAGATCGACGTGGCCACAGCAAAAGTGTCCCGTCGCAAGTTCGACGCGAGCGGCCACTACGCGAGGCCGGACGTCTTCTCGCTTCACGTAAAACGCGAAGCACAGGTTCCCGCGCGCTTCACCTGATTCTTGACGCTGCACGCGCCGAGCAAGAAGACAGTCACCTCCGCCCCCGGCGCCAGTCATCAAGTCGGGCGTAGATCGTGATGCCGATTCCGCCGAGCGCCACGGCGATGACCCCCCAGCGCAGGGTATCAAGATAAGGCACGAGCGGCAGGATGGCGGACTGGGTCCCCCGACCAGGACGGTCTGCGCCACCTCGACACCAGCCGCGCCCAGCGTCGCCACGCCGGCCGCGCCGCCGCCTTTCATCGTGCGGCTGTCGGCCAGCACTTCGCGCGCGGGCGGCGTTTCAGCGGCAATCGCCGTCGCCCGGACCAGAAACCGTTCGCCCCACTGACGCGCGGGCCCGAGATCGACATGGATGAACCCCGAACGCGGATAAAAGCCGAAGCCGAGGAAGCCCACCTCCCGCGCCGCCGCCGAAGGCGGCCGGGTCGTGGTTGGCCATGGCGATGTCGAAGGCGGCGCCGTCGAGTTAAGCTCGGGGCATCTCGATGAAGGCTGGCCCGAAGACGCCGACGAGATAGGCGGCTGACCCTGCTGCGCCTCCCGCAGGGATCGCCTCCGCCGACAGGCCCATCCAGCTCGTGATGACGGCCATGGAGAGGCTGCCCATTCCGGCCGCGATCAGCCCGCCAAGCAGGATGTGTCGGAGCGCGTCGCGCAGCCGCATCTTCGTGGTCAGCGCGTTGGTCGCGCCGCCGAGCGCGCCCCAGGCGGCCAGGATCACGGCCGTCGACGCCGCGAGCTCACGCAGCACGGCCGCGACGAAGCTGCCTGTATCGTTCATCGCCGGATCTCCAGAAGCGGAATGGAGGTGATCGAGCCGAGCCGCTCGAGGTCGAGCGTCACGTCGAGCGCGTCGGTGTCGAAGCGAACCGGCACGTCGAACTCGAAGCCCGCGGTGATCGCGACGCCGGAGCCCGGCGCGGCGCCAAAGCTGACGACGCCGGTCGCGGTATCGACGGACCAGCCGGAGGGCAGCTCGACGCCCGCCAGCGCGATGCGCACGGTTCCCGCCACCGGCTTCGCGATGGCACGCGTCCAGGATTGCACGCCCGAGGCGTAGCGCTTGACCAGCTGGAAGGCGGTCGTCGCGCCGTCGCCGGTGCCGATCGCCTGATCGGTCGGCGACGGTGTGCCCGAAG
>JADQCB010000019.1 GCA_016278325.1 Actibacterium sp. | reverse complement strand
GTGTTCAGGGTCTCGAGGGCGATGCCGAAGGACGTGTCGCGAAACTGCGTCCTGTCCTTGTTCTCCCATGGGCCGGAAAAGCCGTCGATGAAATCGACGGCGCCATATCCGTGCAGGATCTTATAGGCAAAGCGCTCGAGGTACCGCCTAAGCAGGTCGTGCTTCGCCCTCGTCTGCTCCCGCTCATCGTATATAAACTCGTCCAACTATCTGACCCGTTTACGAAAATGGCGGTAGCTAAAGGCTAGATCGCGATCCGGGGCAACCCGTCGTGCGTCTCGCCGTCGAGCGCGCGGCCGGCGAGCTTCTTGCCCAGCCGGATCATCGGCGTCCCGTCCTGGGCGTGTTCAAGCCGCTTCTGCGCAAGGTTGTCGCCGTCGCCGGGCGCCCAATCCCCCCATTGCTTGAAGTGAAATGCGACCTCCGCCTCCATGCACTGGAGGTGGATATTGCGAAACCAGGTCGGGCTCGCGGGTCGCGCCCTGGGCCCGCTCTCGCCGCCTGTGATGACCCAGTGCAGGCTCGGCAGGTAGGGTCTGAGGTCGAGATCGCCCAAGAGCGGTTCGGCCGAGATGAAGCGCACGACGGCCGGCGCATTCACGAGGTACGGAAGGTTCTCGTCGGCGCGGTTCTGAAGCTCGACGGTGGTGCCGAGCCACACGTTCGGCCAGCCGAGCCCCCAGTCATTCGGGAGGAAGCGCAGGATGTTCTCCGGCCGCTTCGTCAGCAGGAGCCAGTCGAGATTCGGCGTCTTGGCGATGAGCCGCCAGAGCCGCGCCCGGCTTTCCACAAGGTCCGGCCGATCCTCGAAGACGTCCGCCATGGATGCGCAGAAGACTCGCTCGCGTCGGCCGGTTCCCTCGAGCCGGCGGTTCCACTTTGCCGGTTCTGCCCAATGAGCGTCACTGAAGAAACGTCGCGGCGCATTGATGCCCCAGACGCTCTGGCCGGTCCGCTTCGCCCATGCCTCGGCGTAGCAGTTCTTGCAGGCTTCGGAGACCTTCACGCACCCCCACCACGGGTTGAAGGTGTGATGCGTCCACTCGATCTTGCTGCGCTCGCCCATTCTGTTCTCCGTACCCCCCCAAAAAAAGAATCGCACGTGTGGCGCTCATAAGCAAACCTTTACAACCGCCGCTTTTATTATTGGGATCATGCCGGCTTCTTGGCCTTGCCATGTGGGCGACCCACCATCGAAGGTTTTGCGTGAGAGGCTGAACACCGACCCCGGCGCCGGAACACCCGGCAGAGACCAGCACGGCTACCACAAGACTGGCCAAACAGGTTTTGCAACAGCCGCGGCTGCTCAATCGGGCTCACGCTGGGGTGTCAGTCCGAACGTTACTCACGGTCGAGTGGCAGCGTCGGCAAGCCCAGCTCTTTGAGGTAGTCGTTGTGCCGCCGTGCCGCCGATCCGATTTGTTCGCCCAAACCTGAAAGCTGTTCGTAAACGGCATCAAGATCGACGTCTTCTTCCGGCTCGCCCGTGCTGACGTAGCGCGAAATGTTGAGGTTGAAGTCGTGCTCGTTTTCAATCTCCTCAAGGGCAACGAGCCTCGAAAATCTCTCCTTCTCCGTCCGATGCTGATAGGTTTCAACGATCTTTTCGATGTGCTCGGGCAGCAGGGAGTTCTGGCGTTTGCCCGGTTGATAGAGTTCGGCCGCGTTGATGAACAGGACATCGTCGGTGCGCTTGCACTTCTTCAGGACCAAAATGCAGACGGGGATTCCCGTGGAATAGAAGAGCTTTGGCGGCAGGCCGATAACAGTGTCGATGTTGCCGTCCTTCAGCAGCTTTGTGCGTATCGCCTTCTCGGTTCCGCCGCGGAACAGAACGCCATGCGGGAGTATTATCGCCATGGCTCCGTCGCGCGCCAGAAAGTGAAATCCATGCAAAAGAAACGCAAGATCGGCCGCTGACTTCGGTGCAAGGCCGTGGTTCTTGAAGCGGAAGTCCTTGGCCATCTCCTCGGTCGGGCTCCAGCGATAGCTGAAGGGCGGATTGGCGACCACTGCGTCAAACTCGATTTTTTTGGCCGGGTTGGGTTCGTGCAGGATATCTTTGAGCAGCGTGGACGCCTTGAATGAGGTCAGCGTCTTGCCCGACCCGGTCGTGTGCCAGATATAGCCGTTTCCCCGGTTTTCGTGGATGCAATCCACGATCGCCCTCACCGCATACACCTGGTAGGGGCGCATTATCATAAGCTTCCGCTCGTTTTGGATAAGTACCATGTAGCGACTGATCATCTCGGCAAGCGTGCACTTGGCGAGAAACTGGTCGGCAAATTTGGAAAGGTGTTCGACCTTGCTATTGTCTCGTTTGGCCCATTTATAGATCGGCAAAAAGCGTTCTTCGACGTTGAACTGGAAATGCTCGTTGTTATTGTTGGAAAAATACCAAGTCTGACTTCGGTTGCTGACGATGAACATCTGCATAAAGCAAAGCAGACTGTTTCCGTAGCCGTTACCCGGATCGTTGCGGTAGTCGATGATCTGCTGCATCGCGCGCCGCGGTGAGACTTGCAGCGCTTTTAGTTCGATCTGCACTAGCGGCAGCCCATTAATCAACACGATGACATCATAGCGATGATGGCTGCTTTTCGTATTGATCCGAAGCTGGTTGATCACCTCAAAACTGTTTTTGCACCAATCCTTGAGATTGACGAGCTGGTAGTAAAGGGGGGTGCCGTCTTCGCGCTCGAACTTTTCGAGGTTGCGCAATCGCTCTGCGCTGGCGAAGACGTCAGGCGTGACGATCTCGTCGAGCAGACGCTCGAATTCGCCATCGGTCAATTCTACCCGGTTGAGGGATTCAAACTTTTCGCGGAAATTGCTTTCTAGCGTTTCACGGTCCCGAATATCGTCTCGATACGCGTATTTAAGCCCTACAAGCCTTTCGATGAGTTCATGCTCTATCTCTGCTTCTTTTTTCATTTTGATCGCCGAACTCTGTCGTGGTCGTACCATTGTCTGTGCTTCAAAAGCCCTCTTGGACGATTACCGGTCGCGGGCGACGATGTCGAGATGCTGCCTTTCCCACTCCACCGTAAACGGCTCCATCAGCCGCGCCAGCGTCACCTCCGGGCCCTGCTTGCCGTCCAGGATCGCCTCGACGATGTCGGGCGCAAGCAGCGTCAGCCGCAGCATACGGGTCATGTAAGAGGGAGCGATGCCTTCGTGCTCGGCCAGTTCGGCGCTAGTGGCGAACGCGCCAGACTCCAGCATCCGCTTCCATCGAAACGCGCGGGCCAGCGCCTTGACCAACGTGCTGTCCGTCCGGCGCGGCTGCGCGGCGCCCTCCGGCAGCTGCGTCTCCTTCCGGCCGCCCCGCTTCACGACGCGGAACGGGACGTGAAGCGTCACGGTCTCGGGGACCGGCGTCCCGCGGCTCATGTGACCGTGTCCATATCACTGGCGAGCATCTCGCGCGCGAGGCCATGGAGGCCGTCCAAGCGCAACTCGCGCCAGCGGATCGACCCGCTGATCGAGGAGAGCCCGGCGCTGAAGGAGCGTGTCCGCCCGGCGCGGGCGCGGGACAGCGGCAACACGCAGCTGTCGAAGGATTTCCCGGGCGGCGTGCTGGTGATGACCGGCGCCAACTCGGCTGTGGGTCTGCGCTCGATGCCCGCGCGCTACGTCTTCCTCGACGAGGTCGACGCCTATCCGGCCTCGGTCGACGAGGAAGGCGACCCGGTCGGGCTCGCCGAGGCGCGCTCGCTGACATTCGCGCACCGGCGGAAGGTCTTCCTGGTCTCGACGCCGACGATCCGCGGCGTCAGCCGGATCGAGCGGGAATACGAGGCGAGCGACCAGCGGCGGTTCTTCGTGCCGTGCCCGCATTGCGGCGCGATGCAGTGGCTGAAGTTCGAACGGCTGCGCTGGGAGAAAGGCAAACCGGAGACGGCGGCCTACCACTGCGATGCGTGTGACGAGCGGATCGAGGAACACCACAAGCCGGCGATGCTGGCCGCGGGCGAATGGCGGGCGACCGCCGAGGCGCGCGATGCGCGGACGGTGGGGTTTCATCTCTCGGCGCTCTATTCGCCGCCGGGGTGGAAGAGCTGGGCCGACATCGCGCGGGACAAGGAGACGGCGACGGGGTCCGACGAGGCCGAGCGGGTGTTCCGCAACACGGTGCTCGGCGAGACCTGGATCGAGACCGGCGACGCGCCGGACTGGCAGCGGATCGCCGAGCGGCGCGAGGACTGGCCGGCGGGGACCGTTCCCGCGGGTGGTCTGTTCCTGACCGCGGGCGCAGACGTGCAGAAGGACCGGATCGAGATCGATGTCTGGGCCTGGGGCCGTGGGCTGGAGAGCTGGCTGGTCGATCACGTGGTGATCGAGGGCGGCCCGGCGCGACCCGAGGCCACCGGCTACGACATCGAGGAAGTCGACCGCGAGAACGCCGCCGACACGGCGCGCGCCGCGGAGATCGGCCTGCACTACCGCACCAGCCCCGGCGAGACGCAGGGCGCGCGCGCCACGCCCTCACGGCGGCCCCATCCGGACAAAGCGGGCGACGATGACGGCAGCGCGGCGCCCGCCACAGAGACCGAACAGGAGTAATTTGATGAACAGCTGGTACACGATCCGCGCCCGGGACGAGCGCGCGGAGGTGCTGATCTATGACGAGATCGGCGCCTATGGCATCTCGGCCAAGGGGTTCCTCGCCGAGCTGGGCGCGCTGCCGGACGAGACGGCCATCGACCTGCGGCTCAACAGCCCCGGCGGGTCTGTCTTCGATGCCGTCGCGATCCACAACGCGCTGAGCCGTCATTCCGGCACGGTCACCGTCTGGATCGACGGCATCGCGGCCTCGGCGGCGAGCTACATCGCCATGGCCGGCGACGAAATCGTCATGCCCGAGAACGCCTTCCTGATGATCCACGATCCCTCAGGCCTCGTGATGGGCACCGCCGCAGACATGCGCGACATGGCCGACACGCTCGACAAGATCGGGGCCGGCATGCTGCGCGGCTACGCCGCGAAATCCGGCAGGCCCGAGGACGAGATTGCCGCGCTGATGGCCGCCGAGACCTGGTTCGACGCCACCGAGGCGCTGGAGGCGGGTCTTGCCACGCGCCTCGCGGAGCCGGTGCGCATCGCCGCCCGCTTCGATATCGCGCAGTTCCGGAATGCACCGCCCGCACTGGTCGAGGCGGTCGAGGGTGAGGCGGAACCGTCGCCCCAGTGGGGCGGCGAAAGTCAGCCGAACGAACCGGAGGACGCCGCCACCGGATCGGACATCGTCGGCGGCGACAACGATGTCGCGCCGGGCACCGATCCCACGCCGCCGCCCGAGGCGCACGCGCCCGACAGCTCTGCCGCAGCCGCCAACACTGCACCGGACGTGACTGCCATTCGGGCCGAGGCCATCGCGCATGCCCGCGCGGTCGTCGATCTCTGTCGTCTCGCGGGCCAGCCGCAGATGGCCGGCAAGTTCCTCGAAACGGGCGCCAGCCTCGACGCCGTGCGCGCGGCTCTCCTTGCCGCACGGGCCGAGGCCGAGCCCGAGATCGCGCCCCACCACCCGCAGCCCGGCCGGTCCTCGGCCGCGCGCCCCTGGGGCGAGATCGTCGCCCGCACCTTCAAGCTGAAAGGATAAGCCATCATGACCACGCTCGTCGAAGGCACGCACCCCGGCGGCTTCCTCGTCTGGGAAGCCTTCCGAGACTACACCCGCGAGACGATCACCGTCGCGGCGGGCACGCTCGAGCCCGGCACGGTGCTCGGCAAGATCACCGCCTCGGGCAAATACGCCGCCCACGATCCGGCCGCTGTCGACGGCACCGAGACCGCCGTCGCCGTGCTCTGGGGCAAGGCGGATGCGTCCGGTGGCGATGCGCCGGCCGTCGCGCTCATTCGCGGGCCCGCCATCGTCAACCGCCACGACCTCGTCTTCGCCGGCACGCCCAGCGAGGCCGAGATCGCGGCCGCCCACACGGCGCTCCTCGCCGCGGGCATCCTGGTGCGCTGACGGCGCGCCACCCATTTCCAATTCCTGAACTGGAGGCATCCTCATGGCCACCATGGACATCTTCGAAGGCGATGCCTTCACCATCGTCGAGCTCACCCGCGCGCTCGAGAACATCCCCTACAAGCCCGCGCTGCTCTCTGGTTCGAACCTCTTCAGCCCGCGCGGCGTGCGCTCCCGCACCGTCGTGATCGAGAGCCGGGACGGCACGCTCTCGCTGATCCCGTTCTCCGAGCGCGGCTCGGCCTACGAGCAACAGATCCCCGACCGGCGCGAGATGCGCGCCTTCGTCTGCCGGCAGTTCAAGAAGCAGGACGTGCTCTGGGCCTCCGAGATCCAGAGCGTGCGCGACTTCGGCGCGGAAAGCGCCACCCAACAGGTCCAGACCGAGGTGGCCTACCGGCTCCGCAAGCTCCGCCAGGACGCCGAGACCACCTTCGAATACCACCTGCTGAACGGCATCCAGGGGCTGGTGAAGGACCCGAAGGACCACGCGACGGTGATCAACTACTTCACCGAGTTCGGCATCACGCCGGCGGCCGAGATCGACTTCGACCTCGACAATGGGAGCCCCGCCTCGGGGGCGCTCCGCAAGCGCTGCCAGGCGCTGATCGAGAGCGTGGAGGAGTCGATGGGCGGTCTCTCGGCCGGCGCCGTGCAGGTCCGCGCGGAATGCGGCTCGGCCTTCTTTGCCGATCTCGTGGCCCACAAGGAGGTGCGGGAGACCTACCTAAACACAGCCGCGGCGGCCGATCTGCGCGGTCGCGTCGCCGACGAGGTCAGCTTCGGTGGGATCACCTTCCGCCGCTACCGGGGCGGCGTCGGCTTCACCGTACCGACCGACAAGGCCTTCTTCTATCCCGAGGGCATCGAGGGCCTCTTCGAGATCTACTACGCCCCCGCCGACACCTTCGAGACGGTGAACACCCTCGGCCAGCCGCTCTACGCCCGCACGATCCCCGACCGGGATCGCGACGAATGGGTGCGGCTGGAAATCGAGAGCAACCCGCTGCCGATCTGCACCCGCCCGCAGGTGCTGCGCAGCGCACGGCGGACCTGATGACCGCCTTCGCCGCTGCCCTCGATGCGCTCTTCGCGGATGCGCATCTCGCGCGTGCCCCACGCATGCACACGGGCGGTTGGGCGGGTCTGCGACCGGACGAAGTGCCCGCCATCCTGCAACGGGGTGAACGCGTCCTCTCCCGGCGCGAGGCTGCTGGCTATGGTGGGCACGGGGTCGGCGCCTCGACCGTCAACGTAACCATCATGGCCCGCGATGCCGAGAGCTTCCGGCAGTCGCGCACACAGGTCGCCGCGGACATTGCCCGCGCGGTCTCGCTTGGACGCAGGGGGCTCTGAGCGCCCATCATTGGAAAAGGATACACAGCGCCACGGCCGCAAGCATCACCCCGGAGGCAATATTCAATGGGCGCGCGCTCCTTTCGCTCCTGAACCGTCGCATCAGCACATCGCCTGCGATCGTCCAGACGGTGAAAGCAACGAAGTTGTTCAATGTGAAAACG
>JADQCB010000033.1 GCA_016278325.1 Actibacterium sp. | reverse complement strand
CCACATCGCGATAACGCGAAAGCGGAAACTCAATGGGGCGTAGCCGTCGCATACGCTGATCCGCAAGTGCGTCAGCGCGCTGGATAGCCAGCTGCGGGTCCTCGTCATGCGGCTCGCCGAAGAGCGCGGCGCGCCGCACCCGCGCGCCGGTCGACCAGATCACCTCGACGCTGCGCGTCTCCGGATCGATAGTATTGGGCGCAAGCTCCGCCGACCGGCGGAACGCCGGCAGTTCGATCGTCTGCTCCATGGATGGTTCCTCGTCAGGTCCCGTCGCCGGGTGTTTCGTCGCCTACCGCTTCGCTGCTTGAAGCGGTGTCATCCGGATCGGTCGCGGGGTCGGCCCGCGCATTCGCCTGCGCGCTGCCGGTCTTGGTGACGCGCCGCGGGTCTGCTTCATCGCAGGCTCTCCAGAAACGCCGTCACGAACTCCGCCGCGAGCGGCGGCACGATCGCATTGCCGTAGCCCCGCAGCAGCCCCATGCGGCCGGGTATCCCATCAGCCAGCGGGAATGTTCCGGGCTCAACGGGCCGCCAGCGGCCATCGCGGCAGAGGAGCCAGTCAGGATCTCGCCAGACACCGTCCGTCGCATTGGCCCCGGCAGGGTCGGCGCCATCGACCAGTCCACTAGCTTCACCGTCCTGCGGCTCGCATCGGTGTTGCCTGCCGCGTTGTATCGCTTCGTGGCGGGCGAGCCCGCCATCGCCGTCGGCCAACCCGCCAGCCAGACCTGTCGGCCGAGCAGCGCATTGATCGGCACCGCCCGGCATTCCGATCCGTCCTTGTGATCCCTCGCCGAGGCCGTCGCCCAACCCGCGAGTGACTGTGTCCACGGCAACAGCGCCGAAGAACAGGCGCTGGCGGATGTGCGGCGCGCCGATGCCCGCAGCCGGCAGATCGGCCGCCGCGACGGCGTAAGATGCCGCTTCCAGGTCAGCCGCCAGAGCGTCGAACCACGCCCAGCCAGCCGGGCTGTCAGCCGCCGCGCCATCCGTTCGGCCAACGCGTCCGAGCACCGCCGCGCTCGCGACCTGTTCGCCGAAGACGAGCTCCGGCCGGCAGGCTGCGACGAGGCGCAGGAATGCCGGGGCGAGGTGGCGGTCATCGTCTTGTCCCTTGCGCTGCCCGGCCTGGCTGAAGGGCTGGCAGGGCGGCGAGCCGGTCCAGACGGACAGGTCCTCGGCCACGCCCGCGAGGCGCAGCGCGTAGCGCCAGCCGCCGATCCCGGCGAAGAAATGGCATTGCGCGAAGCCGCGCAGGTCGGCGGGCTCCACCTCGAGGATGGACCGCGCATCCACCTCGCCATCCGGCAGCAGCCCTGCCGCGATCAGTTCCCGCAGCCATGCGCATGCCGCGGGATCGGCATCGTTGTAGTAGACGGCCATCAGGCGGCGGCATCGGCCTTGTCGCCCATCCGCTCGGCCTTCACCTCGGTGAAGGTCCGGCCGTCGCCGTCGAGGATCGCCTCCTTGCCGGTTTCGGCCTGCCAGCGTTCCACGGCGACATCGATGTAGGCCGGGCTGATTTCCATCGCGAAGACGCGGCGGCCGTTGGCCTCGCCCGCCATGATCTGCGAGCCGGAGCCCGAGAACGGCTCGTAGCAAAGGCCGCCCCGAGCCACATGCTGGCGCATCGGGATGCCGAACGCGTCGAGCGGTTTCGGCGTCGGATGGTCGGGGCGCTCGTCCTTGGCGAAGGACGGCATCTCCCAGGTCGAAGGCAGCGTTTCCTCCGCCACCTTCGGCGGGCGGTTCGGACGCCGCCAGCCCATGAAGCAGGGCTCGTGCTTCCAGAGGTAATGCGACCGCGTCAGAACCCCGCGGTCCTTCACCCAGATGATCTGCTGGTGGACGAAGGCGCCGGCCTTCTCCCAGCAGGTCTCGAGCATCGCCTGGCGGCGCGAGGCGTGCCAGCAGTACCAGGCGGCATCGTCGGTGATCGCCTCAGCAACGGCTGCTGCGATGAAGCCATCGTAGAGTTCCGCGCCCTGCGAGCTGTCGTCCCAGGTGTTCCCGTAGCTCTGGCTCCAATCCTTGTTGCGCGTCGGGTGGTTCGAGCCGTCGTAGTCGACGAGATACGGCGGGTCGGTCGCGAACAGCACTGCGCGCTCGCCGTTCATCAGGTGGCGCACATCGTCGTGGCTGGTTGAGTCCCCGCAGAGCAGCCGGTGATCGCCGAGGATCCAGAGATCTCTGGTCCGTGAGGCCGGGTTACGCGGCGGCTCGGGGATGGTCACCGGCGGCACGGAGCCCCCGGCGCCACCTTCTTCACCGTTGTCTTCCGCGACGTAGGCCAGCAGCTTGTCGAGTTCGCCGTCCGAGAAGCCGACCAGCGACAGGTCGTAGTCGTCCTTGAGCAGGTCCTGCAGCTCGGCTGAGAGCAGCGCCTCGTCCCAGCTGCCCAGTTCCGTGAGCTTGTTGTCCGCGATCCGGTAGGCACGGCGCTGCGCCTCGGTCAGGTGCCCCAACACGATCACCGGCGCCTCGGTCAGCCCGAGCTGCGTCGCCGCGAGCACGCGGCCGTGGCCTGCGATCAGTTCGCCGTCCTCGCCGACAAGGCAGGGCACGGTCCAGCCGAACTCGGCCATGCTGGCGGCGATCTTCGCGACCTGATCCGCGCCATGCGCCTTCGCGTTCTTCGCGTAGGGCTGGAGGCGCGACAGCGGCCACGTCTCGATCGCGTCCGGGGCGAAGCTCAACGTCATGATGGGCACGGTTCCTCGGTCGGGTGGATGCCGGTGGCTTCCGGACTCCGGATGCCGGGCCGGACTCCACACGGGGTCCAGCGGCCACCAGCGGTGTCCGGTCGGAAGGCCAGCGTTCATTGGTGTTTGCGCGGGGCGCGCGTGGCTCCGGCTTCCGGGTGGCTTCCCAAAAATCCGGCCCTGTCGCTGGCGATGTTCCGCGCTTCGCCCGCCAGCATACGAAAACGCACAGGAAGGAACCGGAAACTGCCGTGGGCTGGCCCCCGGCCGGACCCTCGCTGGATACCGGGGTCCAGAAGGCCTCCGTCAACGCAAAGGGGAGAGCGAGCTTTTCAGCGCACTCTCCCCATCTTGCCTTCGGAATAGCATGGATCTGTTGCAGATGTCGAAGGGAAAAGTGTTGCAACACATTGGAGTCACTGCGCATTCAGGCGCGCAGCGATCTTCGTCAGCGCCAGTTGCCAGCGACGCCACGCCGTCGTGCGGTCGCAGCCCAGCTCCCCGCTGATCTGCTTCCACGGCACACGGGCTGCGCGCGACCAGACCAGCTTGCGCTCCGCCTCCTCGATCCAGAGCACCCAGTCGAAGGTCTGCTCGAGCCGGGTGATCGCGGCGGCCGAGGGCCAGACCCGCATCGGCTGGGGCTCCATCGCCGCGATCTCGCGGCTGGTGCGCACGATGTCGGGCCAGGTGTTGAAGTAGCCCTGTGCCTTCACGGGCGGCAGCTTGCGCAGGGTGCGGAAAGCCTCCTCGAAATGATCGGCGACGCAATCGGCGGTCCATTCGCGATCAGCCATGGCGCGCCTCCCTGTCGGAAGGGCGCGGGCCGTAGAGCTTCTCGCCCAGCTGGCGGACCAGTTCACGCTCGGGCCAGGTGAGGCGATCGTCATCGGCGGAGACCGCGAGGACGCCCTGTTCGTGCCAGCCCTCGCGCTTGACCTGCTCGGGATCCCGGCGTCGGCCGCCGTAGCCATGGGGATGCCATCTCATGCGACACCCCCGTTCGTCTCGATCGCCCAGAGCAGGATGGCGATGGCATCGGCCTCATCGTCATCGGCCGGGCTGAAGCCGCGTGCGCGGACGGCGGCGACCATGGCGGCCTTGTCGGCATTGCCCCTGCCAGCGGCGTGACGCTTGATCGTGCCGACCGGGACACCCTCGTAGGGCACGCCGCGCAGCTCGGCCCAGGAGGTGAGCGTGGCCATCAGCCCGCCGTAGACATGCGCGGCGTCCGTGCCGGCGTGGCGGCGGACCTCCTCGAACCAGATCGCGGCGACGGGCCCGGAGAGCCGGTCCAGCTCGGCCAGCCAGTTCGTGAAGCGCAGGTAACGCATGCCGCCGCCATCGAAGCGACCAGGACGGAAGGACACGGTGCCGGAGGTGATCAGGCCGTCGGCCCCATGCAGAGCCCATCCCGTGGTGGTGCCGAGATCGAGCGCGAGCAAGGTGCGATCGGCGCGATGCGCGACGGGCAGATCGGGGATTGCCTCACGAGCGGAGGTGGCGAGAGTCAGGTCAGCCATGGGTGGTCTCCTTTTCTGGTTGGCTGCTCGGGTGGAAGACGACGGCGGTTGATGCTTGGCGGTACCGGCCGCCGTCGTCGGATCGGGATGTGCAGGGAACGTCGGAGCCCGCGCGCGCGGATACCCCTCGACGCATGGGAGGAGAGGCCAAACCTGCCGGTTGGCCTCCCCATACGTAGTATGGGGGCTTTCCCACTCGCCTCATGTTTTGGGCGTAGTACGCTGTTTCCATTGCGCTTTTACGGGATAGGCGATGAGAGAGGCCGATGAGGAAGGCCTTTCTCATCTTCATCCCCAACCCACTGATTTCATTGGGCCATGAGCAAGGGATGAGAATGAGGAAGGCCGCGCTCATGATGAGGAAGTCAGTCATGAGCGTCCTCCGGAT
Source organism: Actibacterium sp. (assembly GCA_016278325.1). GTDB lineage: Bacteria > Pseudomonadota > Alphaproteobacteria > Rhodobacterales > Rhodobacteraceae > JADQCB01. Next base: position 3,588 of record JADQCB010000033.1, on the reverse strand, counting down.
AGACCCAGACGGAGGGGTTCTCGACCTCCCGCGCGCGTCCGGAATGGGGGCATTTGTAGTGGGTCGGCAGGACCGGGACGCCCTCGTCGAGAACCTCGCCGGTCTCGGCGTCGACGACGGGATCACGGCCGAAGCGCATGTCCCGGACGACGAGATACCCGAAATGCGATTGCGTGCCTGGGAAGCCGTGCTCCGCGAAATTCCGGCGGAACTTGATCTGCCCCTTGGTTGCGAGGACCGCGAGCCGTTCGCGGATGCTGTAGCGCCCGCCAAGATCGTGCTGGTTCTCGAACGCTTCGGCAAACTGGGTGGCGGTGTAGAGCCGTCCCTCGGCCGCCTCGTCGAAGATCAGCCCGAGGACGACCAGGTTCTTGCGATCCCGCTCCGCGTCGTGCCTGGCGCCCAGATCCTTGCGCACCAGCCGCTCGCTGCTCGGGGTGAGCTCGGTCCAGGTGCCATTCACCTTGTCGACCACCTTGGCAGGCAGCGCGGGCCCATTGCGCAGCTCGATCTCGAGCCGGCGCTCGCTGGCCTCTTCGTCGGGCCGGTGCAGGATCAGACCGGTGGTGTAGAAGCCGCGGAGCGCACTGGCGCCGGAGAGCGCGAGGAAGGGGTCCTCCTTCACCTGGTGCTTCGAGAGCTTCTTGGTGTGGTGGACGAGGATCACGCCGCAGTCGGGATTGACGTGGTCGCGCAGCACCTCGACCCGGTCCTTGAGGAAGAACATCATCGCGGCGTTGTCGTTCTCGCCGCCGCCGTCCGGCCCGCCGTCGAAGAGGTTCCGGATCGGGTCGATGCACAGGATATCCAGCGGTTCGTCAGGGAATGCGGCCCTGATCGCCTCGGCCACGCGCGCGCTGCCCTCGGCATCGAGGAGCATGCGCAGTTTCGGGGTGACGATCAGGTTGTCGCGGGCGGCAGCGATCAGCTCGGGCGGCAGGCCGATCTGCTGCATGCGCTCGCGCAGGTAGTGGTACTGGATTTCGGCCTGCAGGTAGAAGATCCGCATCGGCCGTGACGGGGTGAAGCCGAGGAAGGGCACGCCCGCCGCCATGTGCACGAGCAAGGCGATCAGGAGGTCGCTCTTGCCCACCTTCGGCGCGCCGCCCAGCACCAGGAGCCCGCCCGGCGTCAGCACGCGGGGACCGATGATGTCGTCCGGCATCGGGCTCGTGTCGTCGAGCAGCGCGCCCAGCGTGAAGTTGGGCAGGTCCATCTGCGCGGGCGACGCGCTGTCGAGGCGGATCAGTGGCGGCCCGTGCCGCTTGATGTGCAGCTCCCACAAGCGGTTCGTCTCACGCTTCAGCCGGTCGAGCGGCCAGGATGGGCGCAACATCGCGGCGTTGTAGCCGCAGATCGCCGTCCAGCCCTCGTCCATCGACATCCGGCCCTCGTGAACCAGCCGCAGGAAATAGCCGATGGCGGCCGAGGCGCCCTCGAAGCGGGACCAGTCATCCGTGCCGCCCTCATGGACCGGGGTCACGAGCACGTCGTCGATGGCGGGTTTCTCGCGGGGCTCGGCCGTGGCCATGCCGACGCCCGGCATGGGTGGCATGTCGGCGACGCGCTCGGCCATCTCGGCAAGGTCGACCTCGATCTCGGTCGCCTCGCGGATCTGCACGAGCCGGGTGAGCCCGCCCTTGTGATAGACCGTCCCGGGCACACGGATCGGCTGGTGGGCCGAGCGGAAATGGGTATCGCCGCCGACCTTCAACGCGATCTCGCCGCGCAGCTGGCAGAGCCGGGCAAGGTCGGCGCCCTCCGCGGGCTCGGTCAGCTTCCACCAGACATGGAGCTTGGTCGCGCCCTCGGTCGTGCGCCCGCCGCTCTCGACGATGAGCGTCGGCCGGCCGAGATGGTGGAGGAGGTGATCGAGCTTGGCGGGGATGTCGCCCGAGTCGAGATCGACCACGACGCTCTGCATCTGCAGCACATCGGCGGCACGGGCCTGGCCTGTCTCCGCGACCGTGCCGGGGATGACATAGACCGCCGCCCCCTCGCGCGCGGCCCAGCCGGCGAAGGTGGCGAGCTTCTCGGGCGCAGAGGCGTCCGCGTCGATCCAGATGTTGTGGGGCCGGCCGTCCTTGCCCTGACCCTTGTCGACGAAACCGCGAACCGGGATCAGCCCCTCGGAATAGCCGAAGACGACATCGACGAAGCGGGCGATCTGGTCCGCGTCCGGTTCGACGGCGAAGGGATCGTCCAAGGGCGCCGCGTCGTTGAAATCCCGCCACGGATTGAAGTGGATGATGTTGTCGTCGCTCATGCCGGCAGGCTCCAGCAACGCTCCGCCCACGGGCAGAACCGGCATTCGAAGAAGTCGCGATTGGCGGCGATGCGCGGGAGCAGCTCGCCCGCGTCGGTGGCCCGCAGGATCCGCACGCCGCGGTCGGACATGCGCTGCGCGAGATCGGCATCGAAGGGCACGAGTTCGTGGTGCAGCTCGGCCGTGTCCTTGTTGATCGCGGTGAAGAGCGCGGGGTTGGCCGAAATGCCCGGCACCGTCGCTTCCATGTAGGCTTGGTAGAGCGCGATCTGCGCAGCGTAGACCGGCTTCGCCACGGTCACGCCCTTGGCCACCGTCTCGCGCCAGTTCTTCGCGTTCATCGTCTTGCATTCCCAGAGCGCCGGGGCGCGCAGCCCCAGCGACGCGGGGGCCTCGGCGACGATCCCGTCGACATGGCCGCGGATGCGCCCGTTCGCGACGGAGAAGCCGAACTGGCCGCCGTCCCGTTTCTGGGTGACCAGATCGAGCCCCACCGCCCGCAGCCAGCGGATGGCGAGATCCTCGAGCTCATGCCCGATCGCGAAGATCCGCAGCGACCGGCCGGAGAAGTCCTGGCCTTCATCTTTCGGCGCGCGAGCGAACTCGAACTGCAGCGCGCGCTCGCAGGCATTGCCTAGCCGGGACGCGCCAAGATAATCGCGCGGCGGCGTGGCAGCGCGCTCTGCCTCGAGCGCGGCATCCACGGCCGCGTTGATGCGCTCCGCGATGCCCGGGCGGTGGTTGTAGTCCAGCATCAGAACGGGATCTCCGACTCGGCGGCGATCTCCGCCATCTCGGCGCGGAACGCCTCGATGGTGGTGACGATCAGCCGATGCATGTCGTTCTGGGTCAGCTGGCCCAGCGGCCGGTCCCAGCCGATGCGCTCCATCTCGGGGGCGAGCGCGCGCATCACGGCGGGCAGCGCCTGGGTTTCCTCTTCGGTGAAATCGACCATGCTCAGTTCTCTCTTCGCTTTGCGTGTGAAGGCCGACTGGCAGCCCATGGAGCAGAACCAGCGGCAAGTTTGGCTGCGGTCCCGGCGCGACCGGTGGGGATCGAACCAGCCAAAGCCGCGCGTGCGGGATGTGCAGACGGCGCAGAGCACCGGGCGCGGATGCCAGAGGCAATCACGGCCCGGTCGATCCGGAGCCGCTGTGGGCGGGGATGGAATTTCCGCGACATGGTTCACGCCGCCCTCCGCTCGGGCGCGGCCGCCATGACGAGGCGGCGAATGTCGCGCCGGTTGAACAGGAAAGTGATCAGCGCCGAGGCGCGGTAGCGCGTGAGCCCGTAATCCTGCCGCTGCTCGGGCGAGAGGTATT
>JADQCB010000032.1 GCA_016278325.1 Actibacterium sp. | reverse complement strand
CGCTGGCGCAAATCCTCGTAGATGCGGCTCGACGCCGAGGGCCGGTCGCGTGGTCTATCGCGCCGAGCCATGTCGAGTGCCGCCTTTAGAGAGATATCCATGCCTTCGCCCGTATCCTTCTCAGTTGGTGGCCTGTCGGAACTATCGTTCTACCTACCAAATTATCCTGACAGTTGACCCTCTCCATAAACTGAAATATTAGTGCATATCATTCGCCGCGCCAAGGGCTACGCCGCGATACCCGCGTCGCAAGGCCCGCCTCCGCGCCCCGGTGAGCCGAAGAAGGAGTTTCAGATGCGCGACAAAGCCGCGTTCACCCCGCGGGGCAAACAGCTGATCGCGGGCGGATGCGTCGAGGTTTGCGACCCCATGGTGCATGGCGGCCCCTATCCGGCCAGCACGAATTTCGGCCACACCTCGGTCGGCACGCTGTCGATCCGCCGCTTCCTGCGGCCGGTATGCTATCAGAACATGCCCGACAGCATTCTCCCCGAGGATCTGCGCTGATCCCCGGCGGGCGGTCCGCCCCTGCGCGGGCCGCGCTTTTCCCCTGAGCAAAGGTATTTCCATGATCGCACCGACCGACCTGCGCGACATCATCCGTTCCGGACTGCTGTCCTTTCCGGTCACCCCGTTCGACGCCGAGGACAATTTCAACCCGACGGCATTCGCCGCGCATCTGGAATGGCTTTCGGCGCATCCGGTGGCCGGCCTGATCGTTGCCGGCGGCACGGGCGAGCTGTTTTCGCTGACCCCGTCCGAGGTGGTCGAGGTCGTGCGAAGCGCGAAACAGGCCCAGCCCGGCGCGCCGATCATCTCGGGCTGCGGCTATGGCACGCGGATGGCCTGCGAGATGGCGCAGGGGATCGAGGCGGCGGGCGGTGACGGCATCCTGCTGCTGCCGCATTACCTGATCGGTGCGCCGCAGGCCGGGATCGAGGCGCATATCCGCGCCGTCTGCCGCGCCACGAACATGGGCGTTATCGTCTACAACCGGGGCCAAAGCGTGGTCTCGGCCGAGACGCTGGCGCGGCTGGCCGAGGACTGCCCGAACCTGATCGGCTTCAAGGATGGCACCGGCGATATAGACACGGTGCGGCGCATCACCATCGGGCTGGGCGACCGGCTGGCCTATATCGGCGGGATGCCGACGCATGAGTTGTTCGCGCAAGCCTATCGCGGGGCCGGCGTCGACACCTATTCCTCGGCGGTGTTCAATTTCGTTCCCGAGACGGCGCTGGCCTTCCACGCCGCCTTCGTGAAGGGCGACGATGCCACCTGCGAAACCCTGCTGCGCGATTTCTATTACCCGTTCGCCGCGATCCGCGACCGGCAGACCGGCTATGCCGTTTCGGCCATCAAGGCCGGCGTCGCGCTGCGCGGGTTCGAAACCGGGCCCGTGCGTCCGCCGCTGACCGACCTGACAGAGGAAGAGCGCGAAATGATGCGCGTGCTGATGGCCGCCCGGGATTGACGGGCCCGGCCGCTGGCACGCATTGAGGCCGGCCCCGCCACCGGGCCCCGGAGACAAGGAAAGGGAGGATAATATGGCCGAGGCGGAATTGCTTTGTATCGGCGGTTACAGCGACAACGACCGCGCCGCGCTTGATCGTGACTTCGCGCCGCGCTGGCTGGGCGGAGTGGATGAAATTGAAGGGCTGCCCAAGGCCGATCGGGATGTGATCCGGGCCATTGCGTTCAAGGGCCACGGAACGCTTGGGGCGAATCAGATGGATGCGCTGCCGAACCTGGGGCTGATCGCCAATTATGGCGTCGGCTATGACGCGATCGACGTGGCCGCGGCCAGCGAACGCGACATCAAGGTGACCAATACGCCCGACGTTCTGAACGACGATGTGGCCGACCTGGCGGTGGCCATGTTGCTGGCGCAGTCGCGGCGGATCGTGCAGGGGTCCGATTGGGTGCGCTCCGGAACCTGGGCCAAGCAGGGGGAGATGGCGCTGAACCGCAAGGTCAGCGGCGGGCGCGCCGGCATCGTTGGTCTGGGCCGGATCGGACGCGAAATCGCCGACCGTCTGGCCGCGTTCAAGATGCAGATCCACTATCATTCGCGCAGCGAAAAGGACGTGCCGGATGGCTGGGTCTATCATGCCGACCCGGTCAGCCTGGCAAGCGCCGTGGATTATCTGGTCGTCGCGCTCGTGGGCGGCCCCGAGACCATGGGCTATGTGAACGCCGAGGCGATTTCCGCACTGGGACCGGACGGGGTGATCGTCAACATATCGCGCGGGACCACGATCGACGAGGCTGCGATGCTGGATGCGCTGGAAAACGGGCGTTTGCGTGGCGCGGCGCTGGATGTGTTCCTGAACGAACCGGACATCGACAAGCGCTTCATGGCCCTGGACAATGTGCTGCTGCAACCGCATCAGGGCTCTGGCACGGTCGAGACGCGCGCTGCGATGGGCCAGCTTCAGCGCGACAACATCGCCAATTTCCTGGCCGGAAGGGAGCTGGTGACGCCGGTGAACTGAAGGTCGGGGGCGCTGCCCCCGTCGCGGCCTTGCCGCGACTCCCCCGGAGTATTTTCACCAAGGTGAAAGCGGGGCCGGGTGGGGGGCCGGCCGTGCGGCCGGCCCGCGCGTCAGGTCGCGGCCACGGCTTCCTGCCGTTGAGCACCGAGGCCTTGCACCTCGACCTCCATCACGTCACCGGGTTTGAGGAAGCGCTGCGGTTTCATCCCCAGGCCGACGCCAGAGGGGGTGCCGGTGGCAATGATGTCGCCCGGGCGCAGGATCATGAATTGCGACATGTAGGACACGATCTGGCGAACCGAGAAGATCATGTCCGAAGTGTTCGAATCCTGCACCACCTTGCCGTTCAGGGTCAGTTTCGCGTCAAGCGCCTGCGGGTCGGCGATTTCGTCGGCGGTCACCAGCCAGGGGCCGACGGGGCCGAAGGTGGGAGCGGATTTCCCCTTGATCCACTGGCCGCCGCGTTCTGCCTGGAATTCCCTTTCGGAGACGTCGTTGATCGTGCAGTAGCCGGCGACATGGTCCAACGCGTCGGCCTCGGAGACATAGCTGGCCGCGCGCCCGATCACCACGCCCAGCTCGACCTCCCAGTCGGTCTTTTGCGAGTTGCGCGGGATAACCACCGGATCGAACGGGCCGGACAGTGCCGAGGTCGCCTTGGAGAACAGGATCGGTTCCTTCGGTTCCTGCGCGCCCGTCTCGGCGGCGTGTTTGGCATAGTTCAGGCCGATGCAGAAGAAGTTGGGAACGTCGGCGAGGCAACTGCCGATGCGGCCCGGGTCCTCGACCAGCGGCAGGCTTTCGGGGGTGATTGCGTGCAGCGCCTCAAGCGCGGCAGCGGACACGCCGTCGCCGGCGAAATCGGCGCATCTGCCGCTCAGGTCGCGGACCTGGCCCGCCTTGTCCAGAATGCCCGGTTTTTCCTGCCCGGCCGGGCCGAAACGCAACAGTTTCATTTGTCGTCCCTCTTTCGGTTTGGGTTTTTCGGTGTCGGTGTCGGTGTCGGTGTCGTCGCTCTGTGACCGCCTTCGGACGTCACCTCGGCCGCGCGCTCGGCATCGCGCGCGGCGAAGAGGTCGGTGATATTGATTACAAGGTGTTCGAGGTGATTCTCGATTTCGCCCACCGCCATTTCGGGGTTGCGTGCCTCGAGCCCGGCCACGATCGTGCCGTGCTGGCGCAACACCCTGTCACGGCTGCGTTTCTGGCTGGCTGACAGGTAACGGGCGCGCCAGAGCCTTGCCAGATAGGCGGCGTGGGTCTCTGCCAGCGCCGGATTGTGCGACGCCCGCGCGATGGAGAGGTGGAAATTCATGTCGATTTCGAACATGTCGAGCGAATCGATCTTGTCGTACAGTTCGGTCATCCGTTCGTGCAGGGCGCGTATCGCCGCGATTTCCTCATCGGTGGCGTTGATGCAGGCGAGCCGGCCGGAAAGCATCTCGAGCGCGCGCAGAACCTCGATCAGGTCGGTCACCTGCTTGAGCGAGGGATCGGCGATCAGTGGGCTGCGCGACGGGCGCAGGATAACCAGCCCCTCACGGGCAAGGATTCGAATCGCTTCGCGCATCGGCGTCCGGCTGACGCCCAGTTCGGTCGCGTTGTCCCGCTCCTTCAGGGGGGCGCCCGGCGCGAATTTCCCGCGCAGGATGTCGCGCCGCAACTGATCGGCGATTTTCTGTGGAAGCGAATGATCCGCCATCAATCCTGGAATTCCGATACTCTCAAGCTTCTGCCATTCATAGCGATTTCTGCATTCAATGAAATCTTGAATTTTGGTATACCAAATCTATTGATTGTCGCCCGACCTTTGGCTAGCTTGATCGTCGAGCGTGGATCAACCACCATTGACGAGGAAGGGGTGCACCCGCGGGCATTCTTTCCGAGGCAGAGACAACCCGCCGCGGGACAGGGAGGAAAGATGAAGCTCAGAAATCTTGTAAAAACGACCGCGCTGGCTGCTGTGGTGGCCACCCCGGCCCTGGCGCAGGACGTCACGCTGCGGATCCAGACGCACTATGCCCCCGAGACGACTTCGGGCAAGCTGGCCGCGCAGTTCGTCGACGATGTCGAGACGATGTCGGGCGGAAGCATCGACATCGAGATGTTCTATTCGTCCTCGGTCGTGGCCACTGTGGAAACCTTTGACGCAGCGGCCAGCGGCATTCTTGACTGCGACATGACCGGTGGCGCCTATCAGACCGGCAAGAACGCGGCATTCCAGTTCGTGGGCGATATCATGGGCGGGTACGACACGCCCTATCAGCAGCTCAGCTGGCTGTATTACGGCGGTGGCCTGGAAGCGGCGCAGGAACTTTACAACGAGTTCGGGATGCAGCTGGTCGGCTGGTGGATCTACGGGCAGGAATCGCTGTCTTCGTCCAAGCCCATTCCGGGTCCCGAAGCGCTGAAGGATTTCAAATTCCGTTCGCCCCCGGGCATGGAGACCGAGATCTTCGCGAATCTTGGGGCTACGCCGATCGTGATGGATTTCACCGAGATCTTTACCGCGCTGGAAACCGGCATCATCGAGGGCACCGACGCGTCGGGCCTGGCCAACAATGTGGGCCTGGGCATCTACGACATCGTGAAGCACGCCACCTATCCCGGCTTCCACTCGATGCCGTCCGACCACCTGGCCTGCAACAAGAACGTCTGGGACGGCCTGACCGATAGCCAGCGTCGCATCATTTCGACCGCGATGCAGAAGCTTTCGCTGCAAACCGCGCTGACCTTCGAGAAGGCCAATGCCGAGGCCGCGGCAAAGCTGCGCGAAGAGGGTGTCACCCTCTATGACTGGTCGGCCGAGGACCGCGCCACGTTCCGTGCGTCGGCCCAGAAGGTCTGGGACGAATGGGCCAAGAAGTCGCCCGAGGCGGCTGCGCTTGTGAAAAGCCACAAGGAGTATCTCGGTCAGCTGGGTCTGCTCAGCAAGTGATCGGCACGGCATGATGCCGCGCTGAAAAAAACGTGGCGAGCCCGACACCGGGCTCGCCCATTGCTTTACCTTCGGAACAACAACAAACTGGGAGATCCGGGATGCAGGGTGAGAGCGTCTGGCTAGGGCCATTGCGCAGACCCGTGAAGCTGGTGATGATCGCAAGCGTTGCCGTGACGCTGGCAACATGGCTTTGGCTGATCCTTCAGCACTTTACCGGCGCCGAGAATCCGATCGGCATGTACGAGATGCTTCGCCCCTCAGGGCGGCCGATGGTCTATCTGATGTTGTGGTCGCTTTTCGCCGCGCTTCTGTCATCCTCGATCTACATGTCGGACACGATCGGCGCGATCGAGCCCCGCCCCGAGGGGTTTTTCGACATATTGTCGCTTGTGACATCGCGCCTGGCAATGATCGGCATCATCTGCGTGGTGATCGCGATGTTCTACGAGGTCGTCGCCCGATATGTGTTCGAGGCCCCGACGCTGTGGGCCAACGAACTTTCATTGTGGATCGCCGGCTTCGTGTTCCTGTTCGCCGGCCAATACGCGATGCAGCAGCGCAGTCACATCCGCATCTACGTCATATATGACATGATGCCCCGTTGGGGCCGCAAGCTGAGCGATTGCATCTCGGTTGCGCTGATCTGGGTTTTCGCCGTGACGCTGGTCTGGGGCGGGTATACAGAGGCGCGCGAAAAACTGCTTCGCCTGGAGACCTTCGGCACCGCCTGGGATCCGCCGATCCCGGCGACCATAAAAGGGTCGATCCTGTTCATCATATGCCTTGTGGCCGTGCAGGCGCTGTCGAACCTGATCGCAGACTGGAACAAAGATCCCGAAAGCCATTCCCCGATGGACGATATCGACCAAACCGAAATCGAGAACATGCGCCGCCAACTGAAGGATCTTGACAATGGTTGATGTCGGTACACTTAGCCTGATCCTGCTTCTGGCAATGTTCGCCTTGCTGGCGATCGGCATGCCCTTGGGGTTTGCCTCGGCCTTTCTGGCCTCCGTTACGCTGGTGTTGAAGTTCGGACCGGACCTTATGTTCGGCAACTTCGGACAAGGGCCTTTCGCAGTGCTGGGCCAGGCGATCTATCGGCAGATGACGAATTATGTGCTGATATCGGTGCCTCTGTTCATATTCATGGCCGCGCTGCTGGAGCGATCCGGAATTGCGCGGGACATGTATTCGTCGCTGAATGTCTGGCTCAGCCGCACCCGCGGCGGGATCGCCATCGTCACCTCGATCATGGCCGTCATCATGGCGGCAATGTCGGGGATCATCGGCGGCGAGGTCGTTTTGCTCGGGTTGATCGCCTTGCCGCAAATGTTGCGTCTGGGCTATAACCAGAACCTCGCCATCGGCACGATCTGCGCCAGCGGCTCGCTGGGCACGATGATCCCGCCGTCGATCGTCCTGATCTTCTACGGGCTCGTCACCGAAACGTCGATCAAGGCACTGTTCACGGCCAGTTTCCTGCCGGGTTTCATGCTGGCGTCATTCTTCATCATCTACATCATCCTGCGCACCACGCTGAATCCCAGCCAGGCGCCCTTGCCCGAACCTGATCCCAACGATCCGGCGGGCCGCGAAAAGGGGCTGATGTTTCTGGGGTTCCTGTCCTGCCTGACTCTGGCGATCAGTGCGGTTCTGTTCCTGCGCGCGTTGTTCCTGACCTTGGCGGGCATGAACCGGGTCACCGAAGGGGTCGAGCCGATTCCGTTGGGAATGGTCAGCGATATTCCCTGGATCGCTGGTGCGGCGGTTCTGGCTCTGGCGTTGATCTTTTTCGTGATCGGGCGCGCGCGGACCGCCGAGGGCTGGCGCATGGGCAAAGGGCTGGTGGCGCCGATCATCGTGATCGGGGTCGTTCTGGGCTCGATCTATGGTGGTATCACCGGCATCACCGAGGCCGCAGGCATGGGCGTGATCGCGGTGTTCGTCATTGGCCTGGTGCGGCGTGAGATGAGTTTCCCGGTTGTGGCCGACGCGGTCATGCGGACGCTGCGCTCCACCGGCACGATCATCTGGGTGACGATCGGGGCGGCGGCGCTGGCTGCGGCCTATACGCTGTCCGGCGGCCCCACTTTCGTGGCCAACATGATCGTCAATGCCGAGCTGCCGTCGATGGGCATCATCCTGGTCATGATGGTGATTTTCCTGATCATGGGGATGTTCATGGACTGGGTCGGCATCGTGCTGCTGATCATGCCGGTGTTCCTGCCCATTGTCATGAAGCTGCCGGTTGAGGATATCGGCGTGCTCGGGCAGCTGGAAGCCAGCCAGGTCGCGATCTGGTTCGGCGTCGTGTTCTGCATGAACATGCAGGTCAGTTTCCTGTCGCCGCCCTTCGGCCCGGCAGCGTTCTATCTGAAATCGGTGGCACCGCCGCATATTTCGCTGACCGACATCTTCAAGGGGTTCCTTCCCTTCATAGCGATTCAGCTTCTGGCGCTGTCGGTGCTGCTGATCTGGCCGCCGATCGTCACCTTGTTCTTGTGACCGAAGCCAGAAAACAAGATCCGGGGCGTCGCCTGCGCCGCCCCGGAACGCCGTTGCAACCCCTCTGTGATGAGTTCCCCAATGTCCGATACGATCCGGCTTGACCCGTCCGACAACGTGGTCACCGCAACCCGCCCGCTGGAAGTGGGCGCCAAGGTCGAGGGCGCGGCAGCCCGCGACCTGATCCCGCGGGGTCACAAGGTGGCGGCGTCCAACATTTCTTCTGGGGCGCCGGTGATGAAATATGCCCAGATCATCGGTTACGCGGCCCGCGACATCGCCGCAGGTGAACATGTGCACAGCCACAACCTGGAATTCCGCAACGTCTCGGCCGAGTACGAATTTTCGACAAACCTGCGCCCGGTGGAGCCAGCCGCGACGCCCGACACGTTCATGGGGTATCGACGCGAGAACGGCAAGGTCGGCACGCGCAACTATATCGCGGTGCTGACCTCGGTGAACTGTTCCGCGACAGCGGCGCGGATGATCGCGGCGCATTTCACCGACGAGATGCTGACCGATTATCCCAACGTGGACGGTGTCGTTGCCTTCGTTCACGGCACAGGCTGCGGCATGGCCGGGTCCGGCGACGGGTTCGAAGCGCTTCAGCGGGTGATGTGGGGCTATGCCCGCAACCCGAATGTCGGCGCCGTGCTGATGGCCGGGCTGGGCTGCGAGATGAACCAGATCGACTGGTTGATCGAGGCTTACGGCCTGACGCCGGGGCCGCTGTTCCAGGCGATGAACATTCAGGACGTGGGCGGGTTGCGCAAGACCGTCGAACTGGGCATCCGCAAGATCGAGGCGATGCTGCCGCTGGTCAATGCCGCACAGCGCACCGAATGCCCGGCATCCGAGCTGATGGTGGCGTTGCAATGCGGTGGCTCCGACGCGATGTCGGGGATCACGGCGAACCCCGCGTTGGGCCATGCCTGCGACCTGCTGGTGGCGCAGGGCGGCACCGGTGTGCTGGCCGAAACGCCCGAGATCTACGGCGCCGAACACCTGCTGACCGCGCGCGCGGTGAACCGTGAGGTCGGCGAAAAACTGGTTGGCCTGATCCGCTGGTGGGAAGATTACACCGCCCGCAATCACGGCAGCATGGACAACAACCCCAGCCCCGGCAACAAGAAGGGCGGC
>JADQCB010000029.1 GCA_016278325.1 Actibacterium sp. | reverse complement strand
CTCAGACCGAAGCTGTTCAAGAAAAAGCCCTACTACCTTCCGGGATGTGACAATTATTCCACGGCCGACCCGCTGGCCTGATCCCGACAATCCGAGGAGAACAAGATGGCACGAGCCCAGGGGGCGCGGGCGCTGATGGCGCTTGCGTTCGAGACGACCTACGGAACGCCGCCCGCCAGCGGCTTCACCCGCATGCCCTTCGCCAGCACCTCGCTCGGCGCGGAGCAGCCGCTGCTGAACTCGGAGCTTCTTGGCTATGGTCGCGATCCGCCGGGCGTGAAGGCCTGCGCCACATAGGTCGGCCCAGAGCGGGTCGAGGTGAAAGAACACGTCGCCGCTGCCGTCGCCCGGCTGATGCCCGAAATACTCGCTCCAGTCGGCCGCATAGCCGATCTTCGTCCCGGACCCGAGTATCGAGCGGACATCAGCGAGCAGATCCCGATACGCCTGCACGGCCGGATAGGCGCTGGCGCCCGAACGGATCGTTGTCAGACCCGGCATCTCGGTCCCGATCAGGAAGGCGTCGACCCCGCCCGCCGCCGCGCAGAGGTGGGCGTAGTGCAGCACCATGCGCCGCAGGCCCCAAGGCCCAGCCGGTCCATCGCATCAGCGGCGGGACCGGTCCCGGCGGCCGCCTGGCTGAGACGGCGCGTCAAATCCTTGGTCGCCTGTTCGATGCCGGACATCGACACGCCCGCCAGCTCGCCTGCGCGTTCCAGCGTCTGGATCGAGGCGACCGTGGTGCCGAGCGACTGTGCGAGCTTGGCTTGTGCATCGACGGTCTGCAGGCCGGAGCGGATCATCGCCACGCCAGCGGCCGCTGCAGCTGCAACGGCGGCGGCTGCCGCGACCCGGACCCGCCGCGAGAACGCCGCGAGCCGTGCGTTGGCCGCTTCCATCTCCCGGCTGAGCCGTCCGAAACCGCGCGACCCGGCCTCGCCCACGCCTTCCAGCTCGGCGCGCACCTGCCGTCCGCCCACGGCCGCGAGGCGGACGCTGACCCGTTTTTCCGCCATGGGACTGATCCATCTGTTCGTTGAGCTTGGAGACCATCACCGCTTCGATGACAGGCAGCAGTTCGGCCATGGCGAGCGGCGGCACGCCGAGCGCGTCACCGAGCGCGAGCGCCGCTGACATGTCCCAGCCGATCACGGCGCCGGGCAGCACGCGGAGCTGCCCACCAAGGCGACCGACGAGGTCCCAGACCTGCCAGCCTTCATGGGTCAGCGGCCGGTTCAGCCGCGCCGGGCAGTCTTCGCACGCCGTTTGGCAGGCGTCGCAGTAGCGCTCGCCCCCGCTGAAGGACCATTCGGCGAGAGCGCGGAGGCGTTTTTTTCCTGCTCCAGAAGCAGGCCCTTCGAGACATAGGTCAGCTGGAAGGCCTCGAAGATCGGCCAGATGTCGAGGAGCGCATCGATGGCCTCAGGGCTCGGGTCGATGGCGTTGCCGTCCGCGTCGCCCACGCCGTCCCAGGCGATCACCGACCGCCGCGCCAGCGCCTTGGCGAAAGCAACCGCGCGCTCCTCGTCCGAAGCATCCTCGGGCACAGCTTCCACGGACGCATCGCTGCGCGTCGCCACCATCAGCGCCGTGGTCAACGGGCGCAGCTGCACCCGGACCCCGGGCGCGAGATCATGCCAGCGCGGCGCGTTCGTCAGGTCGAGCGTCAGCATCAGTAGGTCTCCACATCGTTCACGAGGCTGGCAGTGCACATCCGGCCGACGACGCTGTCGCGGGCGGCCTGCCAGTCGAAGGTGGCCTGAACGCCCTGCGGCCCGGAAATCTCGATGCGTGGGCGCGGCAGGTAGACGGCGTGCACGGTGAAGGTGAAGCTCTCGCCCGAGGGCAGAACATAGGCGAATTCCATCTCGCAGGCCTCGCCATTGATCGCCTGCGTCACCAGCGTCTGGTCGGCGAAGCGCACCTCGATCCTACCGGTGAGAGCCGCGATGGACGGGTCGGCCCCGTCGATGCGGCCGTCCGAGCGGATCGTCTCGATCCGGTCGAGGTTGTTGGCATAGGTGATCTCGGCCGAGACCACGTTGCCGAGGGCGGTCCCGTTCCGGGTGATCGCCCCGTTGAAGTGGCCGAAGCGCTTCAGATCCAGCGCGGCCGGCGTTCCGGCGCTCGTCGTCGTGCCGACCGTTTCGCCCTGCGCCACCAGCCGGGCGGTCGCGGTCAGGAGCCCCGAACGCTGCATCTGCCAGGAGAACTGGTCGAGCACACAGCCGGAGTACATCGCGTAGCGCGGCACCTCGGGCAAGCCGGGCCTCTTCCAGCTGGCCGGTCTCGAACAGCCGCAGGATGCGGCCGGTGTGCCGCGCGGGCGTCGCCCACCGGAAGTCGTACCAGAGCGCGCGGGCGCAGGACTTGCCGATCAGCGAGGCGCCAAGATGGTCGCGGAAGCCGTCGCCTTGCCGGGCCTCGTAGGAGGCGTAGATCGCGGAGAGGGTCGGCGTCGGGGGGTCGGGGAGCTCGGCCATCAGCACGCCTCCTCTCGCTCGAGCCGCGCCCGCGCCTCCGTCAGCACCGCGGTCCAGGCGACACTGTCGTGGCGTTCCCGCAGGACGGCGATCATCATGTCCTTGAGCCGTTCGCGCCGGCGGCGGCCTCCCTGACGGGCCACGATCTCGGCGCGCTCGCGATTGAGGTGGCGCAGCGCCGTGCGCGCGCGGTGAAACCAGTCGGGGTCGATCGGCTTCGCCGTCCGCTGCCGCGTCAGATCGGCGGTCGCGATCTGCGTGCGGATCTTCGCAATGGCGTCCTCGATCTCGATCAGGCGCCGGGTGTCGTCAGGCAAGCCGGGGGCGTTCGCGGCCGCGCAGGCCGCGTCGGGGGTGTTGGTCATGGTCGGTCTCTCGGGTCTGGCGATGTCCGGACCGCCGCGGATCTCAGCCCGCGGCGGCCAAGGGCGTCAGCTCTTGCGGTTCCAGGGCGCGGTGGCCGGGCGGGCGGGCGCCGACTGGGCGGGCGCGCTGGCCGGCTGCGTCGCGGCGGGCTTGGGCGGGGTCGCCTGCCCTGGGGCCTCCGGCACCAGGTAGCGGATCGTGTTGCGCTCGCCGTAGCCGTCCTTCGGGGGCTTCACGCCGACCTGGATCGTCATCGGGATCAGGTGCAGCTCCTCGCTGTCGTTCACCTGCAGCTTGCCCGTGGCGTGGCAGATCGCCGACAGCGTGCGCTGCGCGATCTCGACCGTGGTCGGGTTGGTCCGGGCGCGCGCGCAGAGTGCTGCCGTGCTCTTTCCAAAGGCGGACCCGACCGAAATCGGGGACGGCGAGGCGTTCGAGATCATTCGGGAAGACGAGATTACACCGGACGCAATCCGCAAGATCTACGAGCCGCCGGAATGAGGCGCCTGACCGTCCGGGAAAGGGAGGCCGTCAGCATCGGTTCGGGTGGCGATATCAGCGAGCACGAGGCAGAAGGTATCGCGAGACTCGCCGGACGTCTGCCAGCGGGCGCCCTCGCGTGGGGCCACCGCACGCTGAAGCTCGGGCCGTTCTGCGGGGTCCTGCAAACCGATCAGCTGGCGATCGAGGTGCTTCCCAAGATCGATCATGGCAGCGATAGCAGCGAAGACATGCGGGGCCTGCTGGTGGCCATGCTTGCGCGCGCAGGTCAGCTTGGATCAAAGCGCGTGGGCGAGGCCGGCCTCGGGCAACAGCACAGCCACCTCCTGGACGTCTTCATCGAGGATTTCTGCAGCCAGGTGAAATCCGCGCTCCGAGGCGGGGCCATTGCCCGGTACTCGGAGAGGACGGAGAACCTCAATGCCATCCGCGGACGGCTCGAGCTGACCGAGCACCTGCGCACGAACGCCTTCGACCGTTCTCATCTACTCTGTCGCTTCGACGAGCGCAGCATCGACAACCCCTACAATCAAGCGCTCAAGGCGGTCCTTCGGATCCTTCTAGGGCTCGCACTGAGCCCGAGGACCCGGGCGATGGTGGCGGCGTTCCTACATCGCTTTGACGAGGTGACCGATCGCAGGGTCACGGCTCGCGACGTCGGCACCCTGCGGTTTGATCGCACCATCCGACACTGGGAGCCGGTGTTTGCGCGGGCCCGCTGGCTGCTGACAGGCCTCTACCCGGATGTTCGCATCGGCGACGCAGCTGGTTCCGCTCTGCTGTTCAACATGGAGAAGCTCTTCGAGACGGTACTCGGACTGCGCATCCGGCATGCTTGCCAGGTGCAGGCCGGTGCTCACCTTGCTGTCGGACTTCAGAGCCCTGTGAAGAACCTCGCGAAGGCGGGCTTCCAGCTGCGCCCCGACATCACCGTTCAGAGCGGAGACGAGTGCGTCGCCATCTTCGATGCAAAATGGAAGCGCCTCGATCTCGCCGAACCGAACTCGGGCGTCTCGAGCGGCGACGCATATCAGATGAACGCTTACGCCAGTCGCTACCGCTGCAAGCGACTCGCGCTCGTTTACCCAGCCTCAAGGGACTGCCCGCCAGGAAGGATCACCGAGTTCGTGCTCATGACTGAAGAGCGGCCGGTACTGGATATTGTCGCGATCGATGTTCGAGAGCTCGCCTTTGGCAGCGGGATCCCGGCCGGTATCGGTGCGATGATCCCGATCGAGCCGCACTGGAAGCAACGGTCATCGCAGGCACCGATTTACGAAGCGGTATGAAGGACTTCGGCCCCTCTTGCTTCCACAGTGCTTCCACGGGTGTTGGAAACGCAAACGCCGCCCCGGAGGGCGGCGCATAAGCGTTTGGAAACGCGAAGGAATCTGGTTGCGGGGGTAGGATTTGAACCTACGACCTTCAGGTTATGAGGCCCTCTGGTGTGATCAGTATAACTGTGCAAATACAGCTACTTAGGCCGTTTTCAAGCGTGCAACGTCATCCACGTGTCGCACGGAACAGCCGCAAACCGTTGGGAGAGAATGGGAATCCCATCAGCCGAGAAGATTTGTCTCGATCATGGCCATGGCTTCCTGGCGATCTGGAGACGGGAATAATCAGGGGAGCGCGGAGCCGGGAGCGAGCGTCAGCTATGTGGACTCGAGGAATGTTCGCAACGGGTGCGCTGCTCGCCTTCGTCATCGGCGCGAACAAATTTCTCGCCATCATTTGTGGAGAGCGGCTAACAGTCCTCATCGCACCGGATGTGTGTGGCGTATGCCGCAGAAAAAAGGCGGCGCCAGAGCGCCGCCCAGTTGGGTTGATAACAAATCCGCCTGCCGAACCGCTAACGAATAGTGCGACAGACCACATACGCTGTCAGTTTACTTCGGCCAGCCGCGCCAATGGGCGCAAACACGCTCGATGCAACCGAACCGGCGGCGCGTGTAGCGCCTGATCCAGATATACCCGTTCATGCCCTGCTCCTTTCGTGGGAAGAGGGTTTCACTTGATGCGGGCCGGGATTTGTGGAATACTCTGTTTGCTACGAACAGGATGTCCACGGGTCTCGGCCCGCTCTGATATCCGCCTATATGGGAAGCCAGACCTGCCAGGGTCTGGCTTTTCCTGTTTTAGGTCCCCCGCGTCGGGCGGTTGTCAACGCGACGGACCCCGGTCTCTTCTCATCGTCGTCTCCGTGGCATATTGGCGGAACTTACCCGCGCTCAACGTATATCAGATTCGATAATCCCGTGCAAGCGCGCGGCATACAAAAATGGTCGCTCGTAAGCAAAAGTATTTCCGTCGTTGTTTAGCACGCAGGGACGTGCTACACCCATGTTTACAAAGGGAGACAGCCATGAACGCAATCGACAAGCTTCAGGCGGAACGACAAAGGCTGGTGGGTCGTTTGGCCGAGATCGACAAGATATTGGGTCAGTATGAAGAGCTACAGCGCGTTGCGGAAAGCTACTTTACCACCAACGCATCACATACGCCGCCTTCTGATTCGGGTGCTGACCCGGTGGCGATGCGAGAATCTAAAGAGCTCGAAACGAACTTGAGCATGTCCGCGATGCCTGGCGTGCGTAGGCCCAAGACTCCTATGGTCGACTTTGAACGCGCGGTCATCGAGGTGCTTTCCGAAGCGGAAGAACCGCTCGACCGGTCCGTACTCTACAAAGCCCTTCTCGATCGCGATGTAGTTATCGGTAGCCCTGATGAGAGTTCAGACCTGAATACATTATCTGCGCGTATGTCCCGGATGAAAGAGAAGGTCGTTAACGTTCGTGGCCATGGCTACTGGCTGAAAGATCGGGCGTTTCCTGATGGCGGATATGAGCCGCAGGGGGGGGATGACACACTTTCGCCGGGTGATCGAGGCGATCTTGATATGTTTTAATGTGCGAAAACAGAATGCTAGAGCGATTCGCGTAAATGCGAGTGAGCGCGGCACGCTGAGATATAGAAACGTGCATCACGCGACATGATCCAAGCATAGCACACCTGTTCACAGTTCGGATTGTTGAGTGAGGCGGCAAATGCTCGTCATCCCAACAGCTTGGCCTCGACCAGGGCCATCGCCTTCTGGTGGTCGGGCGACGGGAACAGGTGGCCGTAGCGTTCCATAGTCATCTGGATAGAGGAGTGGCCCGCGAAGGTCATGATCTCCTTGATCGAGAACCCCTGCTCGATCCAGAGCGACACGGCGAAGTGGCGCAGGTCGTGCCAGCGCATCGTCACTTCGACCTTTTCCTGCAGCTTGCGGAAGCGCGCCTGCGTGTTGGTGTGCTGGAGGATGCCGCCCCGCGGCGCGGGGAACACCAGCCCGAGATCGCTTTTCGGGCAGCGCAGCTTCCAGCGGCGCAGCGCGTTCAGCACCATCGGCCCGGCCGGGATGTCGCGATAGCCCGCGCGCGATTTCGGCTCGCCCATCTGATTGTAGGCGTCGGCACGCTGGCGGATGTGGATGAAGCCCTTCTCGAAATCCACGTCCTGCCAGCGCAGTCCCCGCAGTTCCGATGCGCGCAGGCCACCAAGGGCCGAAACGATCAGATGCGGCTTGAAGTCCTCGTCGGCCGCCTCGATCAGCGCGCGGATCGCCTCCTTCGAAGGGACTGGCGCCTTGTGGTCGATCCGGCTCGACTTGATGATGCGGACGCCGTGGGCGGCGTTGGTGAACAGCTGGCCGTTGTCGATGGCGTGGTCGAGGATCAGCTTCAGCACCGAGATGGCGCGGCGGGTCAGATGCTCGGACCGCCCGTTCAGCAGCAGCCGGTCGCGGAACTCGTTGACATGGCGGCGGGTCAGTTGGGCGATCAGCTTGTCCCCGATCCCGACCTCTGGAACCGTGATGTGCAGCCGAACATAGTCGCTGTAGCCGCGGAGCGTGGACCGCTCCATCCGTCGCCCCGTCTTGCACCGCACCTCGCAATGATCGAGCCACGCCTTCGCGGCGTCGGCCACGGTGATGCTCTCGCTGTCCGCCAGATAGGTGTTGTTGGCGACGAGGGAGCGCACCTTCACGAGGTAGACGTCGGCGTCCTTCCGGCGCGGGAACAGCTTCGAGCGGCGCTTGCCGGCCTGGTCGGTGAAATCCACCTGCCAGCGCACCAGGCCCGAGGGCAGTGTTCGCTTCCGGATCGTCGCCATTTGCGTCCTCCAACGCTCCATCACGCTCTGCTTCGCCAGGAAGGCAAGTCCCGAATTTTGCAGACGGATGAATACCATTGACAGTGCGTCGGAGGCCATCTATCCATAGCTCAAACGAACTGTCAAAGGTTATCGCCATGAGCCAGGAATTCACAATCCAGCAGCTCGCGGACGCGGCGCAGCTGACCCGCTACCAGGTCGAGGCATGGATCTCTCGCGGGCACTTCAAGCCCGAGAACCCAGTCGAGCCGGGCAAGGGGCGGAAGTACACGTACCACGACGCCATCAAGCTGGGCGTGCTGGCCGAGTTCAGCCGCCTCGGCCTCTCGCCCACGGTCGCCTCGATGCACACGGCGCATCTGTTTGGCTACCACGACGCCGACTCGCTGCTGGTGATCTGTCAGGGGCCTGTGCGGGTTTCCGAAACCATCGAGGTGGTCGATGAGGACGGCGAGATCGACCACACCTTCGGCCGCATCACGCGCCCGTCCGAACTGTGGCGCATCGTCGAGGATCCGGACGTCCGCTCCTTCGCGGCGATCAACCTCGGCCACATCGAGCGGCGTGTGAAGAAGACGCTCGGCATCGCCTGAGGCCGCACCAAAACATCGGAGGACATCATGCAACAGGAGATGCGGGCTGGACCCGCCACGGAAGAGGCTTGCCCGACGCTGGCCGAGGATCTGCTGCGGGGGGCGGACGCCATCGCGCTTTTCGTCTTCGGCGACGCGAAGGCGCGGCGGAAGGTCTACTACTACGCCAGCGAGGCCAAGGTGCGGATGCCCACCTTCCGCATGGGCAACGTGATCTGCGCGCGGAAATCGAAGCTCATCGACTGGATCGAACGACAGGAGGTGGCGCGATGATGGACCCGCTCTATCGGTTCACGCCCTGGGATCACGTCGTGCTGGGCGAAAAGCTACGGGCATGCCGTGGGGCCATGATGGGCCTCCTGGCCGTTGCCCCGCCCGACAGCGAAACCAGCCGGATCGCGCGCGAGACCATTGCCGCGGTGGATCGTCTGCGCTCAGAAATGGACTGCCATCTCCAGACCACCCGATCTCTGCGGCGGGATCCGCGGCGTCTGACCCCGCACATCTACGCTGGCCAGACGCATGTCTCGGGCTGCCTCGCCAGCGAGGCGGAATGCGAGCTGGACGACTTCGCGGGCTGGGAACTGGAGGACTGAGCCGTGGAGCACGCCATTCGCACGACCGAGGACAGTGCCAGCGCCGAGGCACCGGCGGATGCGTCCACCACGGCGCCCTCCCCGGCCGCGCCGGAGGATCCGACCGAACTGCGCCTGCAGCTGCATCGCCACGGCTATCGCCCGGTGCCGGTGCTGGGCGCGCATGTCGCCATGAAGGCCGCGGGCAAGCGGCCGATGATGAAGGGCTGGGAGACCGTCTGCGCCAGCGCCGACGAGGCCGAGATTGCCCGCTGGACGAAGGCGCAGCGCAACTGCACCAATACCGGCCTGCTCTGCGGGACGCTGGTCGGCATCGACATCGACGTGCTCGACCACCAGCACGCCCACCGGGTGACCTGCATCGCGACCGAGATGCTCGGCATGACGCCTACCTGCCGGATCGGGCGCGCGCCGAAGATCCTGCTGACGTTCCGGACGGACGAGCCCTTCGACAAGATCCAGTCGCCCGAATTCCACATGCTCGACGGCACGGTGGCGCGGGTCGAGGTGCTGGCGACCGGGCAGCAGTTCGTGGCCTTCGGCATCCACCCGGACACGAAGGCGCCCTATCACTGGCCCGAATGTTCGCCGCTCGACGTACCGCTGCACGCGCTGCCGCCGGTCACGAAGGAGCGGTGCTCGGCGTTCATCGCCGAGGCCGAGACGTATCTGCGCAAGGTCGGCGGCTACAGCACCGCCGACCGCCGCGAGATCGAGCGCGAGGGCCGAAAGGCTGCGGGGCTCAAGCGGAACCAGGCGCCGTCGCGCGCGCTGGTCGAGGAGGCCGTCGCCCACATCCCGAATAATGACCTGCCCTATGACGACTGGATCAAG
>JADQCB010000058.1 GCA_016278325.1 Actibacterium sp. | reverse complement strand
CGGCGCCGGCCGCGCCCGCGTGGTCGTCGCCCGCCACCCAGCCCGCCAGCCAGCCTGCCGCCGAGCCCGCCGCGCCGAAGGCCACGGGCGGTCCGGCCTGGCTCAACCCGTGAGCCCGGACGAATGGCAGGCGCATGTCACCACGGAAGCGGCCCTTGCGATGGGGCGCTGGCTCGAGGCGCGGGGGCGGCTCGACCGCCCCATCGCAAGCCTCACCCGGCGCGATCTGGAATGCATGGCCTCGAACGCCATCAGCCGCTTCATCGTGCTGGCCTCCGAGCGCCGAACCGCCGCGCCCGACGAGGAGGAGCGAAGCGCGCTCGACCTCCTGCTCATGGGCTGACCCGGGCCAAGCTCGGCCGCCGCGTGCCCTGCGCGCTCTGCGGCCGGGAGGCCCGGGGCTTCGGCTACTGCCACGGCCTGCGCTGGGATCGCCATCCCCACCACCGCTTCTGTTCGATGGCCTGCCTCACGGCGGGTTCGGCCAACGCCCAAAGGAACCACGGCATGATCGACAAGACCGACATGGAAACCCGCGCGATCCGCGAGGCGCGCCGCGAACTGGCCGAGGCGCTGACGGAGATGGGGCTGATGGAGCCCTTCTTCGACCGGCCGGCCGAGGACATCGACCGCCTGATCGAGGCCTGCGTCGACGGATTTCAGGCGTCCATGCAGCGCCAGTCCGAAGCTGGCGACGTGCCGTTCTGAGGGGGCGCGGATGCTGGTCGATCTCAACCACCGCTCGGGCTTCGTCTACGGCCGTGCCGCGGACGCGCCCCCGCCGCTCGGCGCCCGGATCAACACGCTGCTCGATGACGCACTCGTGGCCGAGCGCGCTGGCCAGCGGCCCCGCGACTACCTCGGCGCCAGCCGGATCGGCGAGCCTTGCGCGCGCCGCCTCGTGTATGAATTCACCAGGACACCGCCCGATCCCGGCAAGGAGCTCGAAGGGCGAAGCCTGCGCATCTTCGCCGCCGGGCATGTCTTCGAGGATCTCTCCATCCGCTGGCTGCGGCTCGCCGGGTTCGACCTGCGCACCCAGACCCGCGAGGGCGGCCAGTTCGGCTTCGAGACCGCGGGCGGCCGGATCCGCGGCCATGTCGACGGCGTGATCGTCGCCGGCCCCGAGGTGGGCATCGCCTGGCCAGCGCTCTGGGAGCACAAGGCGCTGAAGGCGTCCTCCTGGTCGGACACCGCGAAGAAGGGCGTCCGGCTCTCCAAGCCCGTCTATTTCGGGCAGATGCAGATTTACATGGCCTATCTGGGCCTCGGCTCGGCGCTCTTCACCGCGCTGAACAAGGACAGCTGCGAACTCTACCACGAGCACGTCCCCTTCGATCCGGCGACCGCGCAGGAGCTGTCCGACAAGGCGGTTGCGGTGCTGCGCGCCGCGGATTCGGACGAGCTGCTGCCGCGGATCGCGACGAACCCCGATTTCTACCTCTGCCGGTTCTGCCCGTTCTCGGCACGCTGCTGGGAGGACCGGGCATGACTGTCACGCTTTCCGAGATGCAGAGCCGCGCCATCGCGGCGATCCGCGACTGGTACGAGACCCGCCGCCACGAGCAGCAGGTGTTCCGGGTGTTCGGCTATGCCGGCACCGGCAAGACCACGACCACCGCGCAGGCGATCGAGGCGCTGGGGCTGGCGCCGATGACCCCCGGCGCGCCGGGTGGCGTGCTCTTCGGCGCCTTCACCGGCAAGGCCGTGCTCGTCATGACGCGCAAAGGCACGCCCGCGCGGACCATCCACAGCCTGATCTACCGCGTCTCCGAGGCGACGCCGGAAGAAATCGAAAGGGTGACCGAGGATCTGGCGGCGCTCCGCCGCGACCTGCCGCGCATGGGGCCGGCCGAGCGCGATTTCGCCATGACGCGGATCGCCCAGCTAGAGATGCGGCTCGAGGACATCCACCAGCCGAAGTTCCTGATCAACGAGCAGTCGATCCTGCGCGACGCGGACCTGCTAGTCCTCGACGAGGTGTCGATGGTGGGCGAGGATCTGGGGCGCGACCTTCTCGCTTTCGGCAAGCCCATCCTCGTGCTGGGCGACCCGGGCCAGCTGCCGCCGGTGAAGGGCGCCGGCTTCTTCACCGAGGCCGAGCCCGACGTGATGCTGACCGAGGTGCATCGCCAGGCCGAGGACAGCGCCATCCTGCGCCTCGCCACGCTGGCGCGGCAAGGCGCGCCGATCCCCATGGGTCCACATGACGATCACGTCTGGAAGATGTCGCGCCATGAGGTCGGCCCGGCGCAGATGCTGCGCGGCGGCCAGGTTCTCTGCGGCACCAACGCGACACGGCGCTGGCTGAACACCGCCATGAAGCGCGCGGCCGGGTTCGAGGCCGACTATCCGACCGGCCACGGCGAGAAGATCATCTGCCTGAAGAACCGCCACGATCTCGGGCTGATCAACGGGATGTTCCTGACGCTCAGCGACGTGCGCCAGGACCGCGACGACGCCTTCGCCTTCAGCGCCATGGTCGAGACCGAGGACGGCGAGACCATCGCCGGGCGGCAGAGCTTCTGGCGCGGCGAATACGCCGACCACATCGCCTACGACCCAGAGCGCGGGCGGCGGGAATGGCAGATCAAGCGCGGCCTCATCGAGAGCAGCTGGGGCTACGCCATCACCTGCCACAAGGCGCAGGGCAGCCAGTTCCCCACGGTCGTCGTGGTGGATGACGGGTTCGGCCGCACGGCCGCCGATCGCAACCGGTGGCTCTACACCGCCATCACCGGCGCGGAATGGGGGCTCGTCATACTGTCATGACCACCGGCATCAACAAAACGATCATGCCCGGCGCACGCATCCATCGCTGGACCGTGGTCGCTGCGGCCGAACCGCTCGCAACCCGATCAGGGCGTAGCCGTCCGAGATGGGTGTGCCGCTGCGCGTGCGGAACGGAGAGGACCGTTCTGCAGCAGAGTCTTCAACGCGCGCTTCGCTCTGATACCGGTGGAAGCCGCTCCTGCGGTTGCCTGGCTATCGAGCGCGCAACGCGTCACGGCCATGCCGCCGCATCCCGGCCGACCGGAGAATACACGGCGTGGCTGGCGGCGAAGAAGCGCTGTGGCAATCCGCGGAACGCGTCCTACGGCGCGTATGGCGGCCGTGGCATCCGGATGTGCCGCCGATGGGCCGAGCGCTTCGAAGCCTTCCTCGAGGATCTCGGGCCCAAACCGCACCCGGAATGGAGCCTCGACCGGATCTCTTCCGACGGCGGATACGAGCCGGGCAACTGCCGCTGGGCGCCGCCGATCGTGCAGTCCCGCAACAGGCGCAGCACACGCTGGTTCGTCTTCGAGGGACAGGTCTGCACCATTGGCGAGGTCGCTCGCTTCCTCGGGATCACCCGAGACCAGGCCCGCGCCCTCGAGCGGGAAGGAAGGCTGTCCCTCCGCAGCGCCGAGGCTGGACCCCTAAGCGCACACGAGATCGCGGCGGAGATCACGCTCGATCTCAACGCGGTCGCGCCGGCCGCCGACATCGCATTGCGGGAGGTCGGATACCATGCTTGACCTCAACGACGCCCTCCCGCCCGTCACAGAGGCGCCGCGCTACGATCTCGACCTGATCGTCGAGCGCCTGCGCGAGAGCGCCGCGAACTGGGTGCCCGACCTCTTTCCCCGCGGCCGCCGCTCCGGGGACGAGTGGCGCCTCGCCAACATCCGGGGCGATGCGCCGCGCAAGACCGGCTCCTGCGTCATCACGCTGCGCGGCGCGCATGCCGGCGACTGGATCGACTTCGACGGCAATCATGGCGGCGGGCCGATCAGCGCGATCGAGGAGGCGACCGGGCTAGATGGCCGCGACCTGATCGCGCGAGCGGCAGAAATCGCGGGCGTCACGCCCGGCGCGCCCGAGCGGCGGGCACCGGCGACACCGCCGTCGCCGAAGCGCGACGCCACTCGAGAGATCGCGCACATCCTGTCCTCGGCCCAGCCGATCGCGGGCACGCCCGCCGCGGACTACCTCGCTGGCCGCGGTCTGGATGTCCCTGCCGAGTCCGATCTGCTCTTCCATCCCGATCTCGCGCATTTCGAGACGAAGACCGGCTATCCGGCCCTCGTGGGTCAGGTGCGCGACCGGAACGGCGATGTCATCGGGCTGCATCGGACGTGGCTTGCAGCAGACGCTGACGGCAGCATCCGCAAGGCGCCGCTCGACAAGGCGAAGAAGATGCTCGGCCGCGTCGCCGGCGGCGCCGTGCGGCTCGCGCCCATGGGCGACGGCGACAGGCTGGCGCTCTCGGAAGGCATCGAGACCGGCCTCGCGGCCATGACCGCCTGTCCCGATCTGCCGGTCTGGGCCACGCTCTCGACCTCCGGCCTCGAACAGGTCGAGCTGCCGCCGGCCGCCACGCGCATCGTGATCCTCGCCGACAACGACGCCTCGGGCGCCGGCCTGCGTGCCGCCGATGCCGCCGCAAGGCGGCTACGCGCGCAGGGGCGCGACGTCGCCATCGCCGTGCCACCCGAGGAAGGCCAGGACTTCAACGACCTCCTGCTGAGCGACGGCCCAGCGGCCGTGGCGCGCGTGATCGCCGCCGCGGAGTCGGTCGTCGAGGCCGAGACGGTGATGCTGATCGGGCAGCACCGGCCGCTCAACTATCAGGGCTCAGGTGACACCATCCCGACGCTGCGCGCCGACGAGGGCGATCTGGCGCGCGCGAACGAACAGGTCTGGAGCCTGCTCATGGCCTCGAACCGTTGCCCCTGGCTCTTCCGCCTCGCAGGCCAGCCCACATGGGTTGTGCCCGACGACGAGGGCAGGCCCGTCGCCACTGCGCTCAACGAGGAGAAGCTCCGCCACATGCTGGCGCGGCTCGCCCGCTGGGTTCGCGTGAACGCCAAGGGCGAGCCCATCCCGGCGCCGCCCCCGTTGCCGGTGGTCAAGTCGGTCCTCGCCACGCCCGATCCCGCGCTGCCCGTGCTGACCGGCATCGTGAACACGCCGGTCTTCGGGCGGAATGGCACGCTGCTCACAACGCCCGGCTATCACCCCGACGCGCGTCTGCTCTACGTCCCGGCGCCGGGCTTCGCCGTGCCGGACATTCCCGCCAGGCCCACATCGGCCGAGATCGCCGCGGCGCGCACGATGATCTGCGAGGATCTGCTCGGGGACTTCCCCTTCACCGGCGATGCCGAGCGCTCCCATGTCGTGGCGCTCCTGCTGCTGGGCTTCCTGCGCGGCATGATCGACGGGCCCACGCCGCTGCACCTGATCGAGAAGCCCGCGCCCGGCACCGGTGCGACGCTGATGGTCGACGCGATCACGGGCATCCTGACCGGCGCGGGCGCCAGCGTCATGACCGAGGGGCGCGACGACGAGGAATGGCGCAAGCGCGTGACCGCGAAGCTCCGCCAGATCCCCTCCATCGTGCTGATCGACAACCTCCGGGCCACGCTCGACAGCTCGGCCCTCGCCGCCGCGCTCACGGCGCCCTTCTGGGAGGACCGCATCCTCGGCCATTCCGAGATGGCGAGGCTGCCGATCCGCTGCTTGTGGATCGCCACCGGCAACAACCCGGAGTTCTCCAACGAGATGGCCCGGCGTCTGGTGCGCATCCGGCTCGATCCGCACACCGACCGCCCCTGGCAGCGCTCCGACTTCCGCCACCCCGACCTGATGAGCTGGGTGCGCGCCAACCGGGCGCGGCTGGTCGCGGCCTGCCTGACGCTCTGCCGAGCCTGGATCGCCGCCGGCCGCCCCCGCGGCGGGCGCAGCATCGGCTCCTTCGAGAACTGGGCGCACGTGCTCGGCGGCGTGCTCGAGGTCGCAGGCATCCCCGGCTTCCTCGGCAATCTCGAGGAGATGATGGAGTCCTCCGACAGCGAGGGCGCCGCCTGGAACGTCTTCATCGGCGCCTGGTGGGACCGCTTCGGCACTGCCGAGGTGACGGCCGCGGAGGTCTACGACATCGCGCTCTTCTGCGATCCGCCGCCGCCGATGAGCGGCGCCAACGAGCAGGCGCGCAAAACCAGCTTCGGAATGTCGATCGGGCGCATGCGGGACCGGGTGTTCCGGCTCGGCGATCTGCGGGTCCGGCTGGTGAAGGCCGGCACCTACCGGCGCGCCACGAAGTGGCAGCTGAAGGTGATCGAGGAAGAAAAGGCGTCGGGAGCAGCCTGCCGCAGCGCCGATACGTGTGAGCCTCGGGCCGGTGGTGTGAGCCTCGAAAACGAAGGCTCACACGCGCAAGGCCCTGATACCAAACAGAAATGTGAACCTTGTGAGCCTTGTGAACCTTTTTCCACCCTCACGCGTGCGTGCACGCGCGTGCGCACGAAAGGAGACGCCGGAAAAGGTTCACAACCCTCACAAGGCTCACAAAGCGACTTCGTTTCAACGGGTTGCGGGTGTGAACCTCCGTGTGAGCCTTCCGCGGCTGGCTCACAGGCCTCACCGCGCCCCGATTGGCTCCGGGAGCTCGACCGATGAGCCCCGCGCGCCGTCCCCATCCCTCCATCGAGCAGACAGGAAAGGAGCCCCCGATGGCCAAGACATTCCCGACCCCGTTATCAACGAACGCACCCGCAGGCGGTGCATCCGCCACCCTCGCCCTCGATCTCGGCACCACCACCGGCTGGGCGCTGTGCGGCTTCGACGGGCTGATCACCAGCGGCACCGCGTCCTTCAAGCCCGGTCGCTATGACGGCGGCGGCATGCGGTATCTGCGGTTCACCAACTGGCTGACCGAGCTCGATCGGCTGTCCGGGCCGATTGCAACGATCTGGTTCGAGGAAGTGCGCCGTCACGCCGGAACCGACGCAAGCCACGTCTATGGGGGCCTGATGGCCACGCTCACCGCATGGGCGGAACTGCGCGGTGTGCCCTACGAGGGCGTGCCCGTCGGGACGATCAAGCGTCACGCCACCGGCAAGGGTAACGCGAACAAGGAGGCGATGATCGCCGCGGCGCGAGCACGAGGGTTCTCGCCCGCCGACGACAACGAGGCCGACGCCATCGCCATCCTGCACTGGGCGATCGAGACGAACGGGGGCCTGGGATGAGGTGGTACCCGAAAGGCTACGGCGGCACGCGCCGGGATCCCGACCAGGTGAAGCGCGATGGCTGGCATGACGAGGGTCTGCTCGCCGTCTCCGTCGACGACGACCGGCTAACCTGGCCGGAGCGCGAGCTTGTCCGTCAACTCGGTGAGAAGCTCTACGGAAAGCGGCAGGAGGACGGGTCTCATGCGTGAATGGACAACTGCCCGCGTTCAGGACCGCCTCGAACTGGCCGCCGACGTGTTTGCGCAACTGCCGGCCGTGAAGCCGCAGGGCTACTTCAACGCCTGGCCGGAGTATTTCCACACCTTCGCGGATCAAGTCGGTCAGGAGCCTCAGATGCGTCGGCCGCGGCCGAGCCCGCGGCAGATTACAGAAGCCGAGGAAGCGATGCTCTGGCTGCGGTGGCTCGAGAAGGACGACGCACGGATCGTCTGGCTGCGCGCGAACCGGACACCGTGGAAGAAGATCGGCTGGGAGATCGGGCTAAGCCGCCCGGCCGCCAATCGCCACTGGCAATACGGCATCGCCCTGATCACTTGGCGGCTCAACGGACGGGTGCCATCCCGAAAGCGATCAAAGCGCTTCGTGGTCGAGAATGCCGACCGGCTGTCAAGACAAATCGTCATGTGAGACGATTTTCGGGGAGACACCGGAAAGGGTTCACCGCACCCCGGCTGAGACCTACAAACGGGATATACTCGGGAGAGGCGCGCGCGGGACGCCCCGCCGCCGCTGGCTTCCCGGAGTCCAAAGCGGGGTCCAGCAGGAGTCCAAGCCGCCAAGGCATTGTTTTCCGGTTCCTTTTCGGGCCGAAACGTATGCTGGCGGGCGTGGCTCGGCATTTCGCCAGCGACAGGGCCGATTTTTTGGGAGTCCACCCGGCGTGGAATCCACCCCTGAGACAGAAATAACCACGCAATAACAGCGCCTTGTCGGGTGGATTCCGGGGTGGATACCCTGGACTCCGGAGTCCAGCTGGACTCCACCCCGGAGTCCAGGTCGGGAGTCCACCCCGCCCGGGGGCCCCGCAGCGCGCCGCCGCCGGATATTGCACAGGATCGCACGCATGACCCTCGCCTTCGCCCCCGAGCGGATCGAGCGCTGGCCGCTGGCCAGGCTCCAGCCCTATGCCCGCAACGCCAAGCAGCACGGGCCGGACCAGGTGGCAAAGCTCGCCGCCAGCATGGCCGAGTTCGGCTGGACAGTGCCGTGCCTCGTCGCCGAGGATGGCGAACTGATCGCGGGCCACGGGCGGGTGCTGGCAGCCGAGCAGTTGGGGCTGACCGAGGCGCCGGTGATCGTACTGGGCCACCTGACCGAGGCGCAGCGGCGGGCCTACCGGATCGCGGATAACCGGCTTGCTGAATCGCCATGGGACGAGGCGCTGCTGTCGGCCGAGCTGCAGGACCTGCTGGCCGACGACTACGACCTGTCGCTCGTAGGCTTCTCTGACGGCGAACTCGACAAACTTCTGGCTTTCGATCCGGACGAGGGCGGCGAAGAAGAAGGTGGCGCCGGGGGCTCCGTGCCTCCGGTGACCATCCCCGAGCCACCGCGCAATCCCGCGTCCCGCACCGGCGATCTCTGGATCCTCGGCGATCACCGGTTGCTGTGCGGCGACTCGACCTCGCATGACGATGTTCGCCGGCTGATGAACGGCGAGCGCGCCGTGCTGTTCGCCACGGACCCGCCGTATCTCGTCGATTACGACGGCTCGAATCATCCGACCCGCAATAAAGACTGGTCCGCGTCCTACGGCACCACCTGGGACGACAGCTCGCAGGGGGCCGAACTCTATGACAGGTTCATCGCCGCGGCCGTGGCCGAGGCCATCGCCGAGGACGCCGCCTGGTACTGCTGGCACGCCTCGCGCCGCCAGGCGATGCTGGAAGCCTGCTGGGAGAAGGCCGGGGCGTTTGTCCACCAGCAGATCATCTGGGTGAAGGACCGAGGCGTGCTGACCCGGTCCCATTACCTCTGGAAGCACGAGCCCTGCTTCATGGGCTGGCGCCGCCCGAACCGCCCGCCGAAGGTCGCGGAGGAAACGCTGCCCTCGACCTGGGAGATGCCCAGCTTCACGAAGGACGAGCGCCCCGACCACCCCACGCCGAAGCCGCTGGACGCGTTCGGCATCCCGATGCGCCAGCATGTGGCGCGCGGCGGCCTCTGCTATGAGCCATTCTCGGGCTCGGGCTCGCAGATCATGGCGGGCGAGGCGAACGGCCGGCGAGTCTTCGCGATGGAGATCAGTCCTGCGTACATCGATGTCGCCGTCGAACGCTGGCAGACCGAGACAGGCCGCGACGCGATCCTCGACGGCGACGTCCGGACCTTCGCGCAGGTGAGAACCGAGCGGCTGGGCGACCAGGCCGATGCCGCTGCCTGATGGCCGTCTACTACAACGATGCCGATCCCGCGGCCTGTGCCTGGCTGCGGGAACTGATCGCGGCCGGGCTTCTGCCTGCCGGCGAGGTGGACGAGCGGTCCATCCTGGATGTGGAGCCCGCCGAGCTGCGCGGTTTCGCACAATGTCATTTCTTCGCCGGCATCGGCGGCTGGCCCTACGCGCTGCGCCTCGCAGGCGTTGCAGGGGAACTGTCGGTCTGGACCGGCTCGCCCCCCTGCCAGCCATTCAGCCAGGCTGGGCAGCGCAAGGGACAGGACGATGACCGCCATCTCGCCCCGGCCTTCCTGCGGCTCGTCGCAGCTTGCCGCCCGGAGCTCGTCTTCGGCGAGCAGGTCGCCAGCGCGGCAGTGCTCGGACCGGTTGGCGGCGCGGCTCGAACAGCGGCTGAGG
>JADQCB010000046.1 GCA_016278325.1 Actibacterium sp. | reverse complement strand
GCATAGGTTTCCCGTTCGACATGGCCCACAGCACGATATCCGGGGATGGCGATGGCGAGCCCGAGGTCGAGTCCGCCAGCGCCGGAGCATAGGGAAAGGCCGAAGAGGCATGCGTCTCCGGCCCCGGAAGCGCTTCCGGAGGAAGATAAAGCCAGGTCATGCATGTCACGCGGCGGTCTTGCGCTTTCGCGCGGGTTCGGGTGCGGCGTCCAGGTCCGTCGTATCGGCCCGGGCCTCGGCATCGTCGCCCAGCCGCTCGGTCCTCACCTGCGCGAAGGTCCGACCGTCGCCGTCGAGGATCGCGTTGCGGCCGGTCTCGGCCTGCCAGCGCTCTACGGCGACATCGACATAGGCCGGGCTGATTTCCATCGCGAAGACACGGCGGCCGTTGGCCTCGCCCGCCATGATCTGCGAGCCGGAGCCGGAGAACGGCTCGTAGCAGAGCCCGCCGCGGGCGACGTGCTGGCGCATCGGGATGCCGAAGGCGTCGAGCGGTTTCGGGGTCGGGTGATCGGGGCGTTCGTCCTTGGCGAAGGACGGTAGCGCCCATGTCGAGGGCAGCGTTTCCTCGGCCACCTTCGGCGGGCGGTTCGGGCGGCGCCAGCCCATGAAACAGGGCTCGTGCTTCCAGAGGTAATGCGAGCGGGTCAGGACGCCCCGGTCCTTCACCCAGATGATTTGCTGGTGGACGAAGGCGCCCGCCTTTTCCCAGCAGGCCTCCAGCATGGCCTGGCGGCGGGAGGCGTGCCAGCAGTACCAGGCCGCGTCCTCGGTGATCGCCTCGGCCACGGCCGCCGCGATGAAGCCGTCGTAGAGTTCCGCCCCCTGGGAACTGTCGTCCCAGGTCGTGCCGTAGGAAGCAGACCAATCCTTGTTGCGGGTCGGGTGGTTGGAGCCGTCGTAGTCCACCAGATAGGGCGGATCGGTCGCGAAAAGGATCGCACGCTCTCCATTCATCAGGCGGCGCACGTCGGCCGCGCTGGTGCTGTCACCGCAGAGCAGACGGTGGTCGCCGAGGATCCACAGATCGCCGGTGCGCGAGGCCGGATTGCGCGGCGGCTCGGGGATGGTCACCGGCGGCACGGAGCCCCCGGCGCCACCTTCTTCACCGTTGTCTTCCGCGACGTAGGCCAGCAGCTTGTCGAGTTCGCCGTCCGAGAAGCCGACCAGCGACAGGTCGAAATCCTCGGCCAGCAGGTCGTTCAGTTCCGCCGACAGCAGCGCCTCGTCCCAAGTGCCGAGTTCGGTCAGCTTGTTGTCCGCGATCCGGTAGGCCCGCCGCTGCGCCTCGGTCAGATGCCCGAGCACGATGACCGGCGCCTCGGTGAGCCCGAGCTGCGTCGCCGCCAGCACGCGCCCATGCCCTGCGATCAGCCCGCCGTCTTCACTGACGAGGCACGGCACCGTCCAGCCGAACTCGGCCATGCTGGCGGCGATCTTGGCAACCTGGTCCGGCCCGTGCGCCTTCGCGTTCTTCGCGTAGGGCTGCAGGCGCGACAGCGGCCACGTCTCGATCGCGTCCGGTGCGAAGCTCAACGTCATGATGGGCACGGTTCCTCGGTCGGGTGGATGCCGGTGGCTTCCGGACTCCGGATGCCGGGCCGGACTCCACACGGGGTCCAGCGGCCACCAGCGGTGTCCGGTCGGAAGGCCAGCGTTCATTGGTGTTTGCGCGGGGCGCGCGTGGCTCCGGCTTCCGGGTGGCTTCCCAAAAATCCGGCCCTGTCGCTGGCGATGTTCCGCGCTTCGCCCGCCAGCATACGAAAACGCACAGGAAGGAACCGGAAACTGCCGTGGGCTGGCCCCCGGCCGGACCCTCGCTGGATACCGGGGTCCAGAAGGCCTCCGTCAACGCAAAGGGGAGAGCGAGCTTTTCAGCGCACTCTCCCCATCTTGCCTTCGGAATAGCATGGATCTGTTGCAGATGTCGAAGGGAAAAGTGTTGCAACACATTGGAGTCACTGCGCATTCAGGCGCGCAGCGATCTTCGTCAGCGCCAGTTGCCAGCGACGCCACGCCGTCGTGCGGTCGCAGCCCAGCTCCCCGCTGATCTGCTTCCACGGCACACGGGCTGCGCGCGACCAGACCAGCTTGCGCTCCGCCTCCTCGATCCAGAGCACCCAGTCGAAGGTCTGCTCGAGCCGGGTGATCGCGGCGGCCGAGGGCCAGACCCGCATCGGCTGGGGCTCCATCGCCGCGATCTCGCGGCTGGTGCGCACGATGTCGGGCCAGGTGTTGAAGTAGCCCTGTGCCTTCACGGGCGGCAGCTTGCGCAGGGTGCGGAAAGCCTCCTCGAAATGATCGGCGACGCAATCGGCGGTCCATTCGCGATCAGCCATGGCGCGCCTCCCTGTCGGAAGGGCGCGGGCCGTAGAGCTTCTCGCCCAGCTGGCGGACCAGTTCACGCTCGGGCCAGGTGAGGCGATCGTCATCGGCGGAGACCGCGAGGACGCCCTGTTCGTGCCAGCCCTCGCGCTTGACCTGCTCGGGATCCCGGCGTCGGCCGCCGTAGCCATGGGGATGCCATCTCATGCGACACCCCCGTTCGTCTCGATCGCCCAGAGCAGGATGGCGATGGCATCGGCCTCATCGTCATCGGCCGGGCTGAAGCCGCGTGCGCGGACGGCGGCGACCATGGCGGCCTTGTCGGCATTGCCCCTGCCAGCGGCGTGACGCTTGATCGTGCCGACCGGGACACCCTCGTAGGGCACGCCGCGCAGCTCGGCCCATGCGGTCAGCGTGGCCATGAGCCCGCCGTAGATGTGGCTCGCGTCGGTGCCCGCGTGGCGGCGGACCTCCTCGAACCAGATCGCGGCGACGGGCCCCGACAGCCGGTCGATCTCGGTCAGCCAGTTGGTGAAGCGCAGGTAGCGCATGCCGCCGCCGTCGAAGCGGCCCGGGCGCAGCGAGACGGTCCCGCTGGTGATCAGACCGTCATGGCCGCGGATCGCCCAGCCGGTCGAGGTGCCGAGGTCGAGCGCGAGGATGCAGCGGTTGCGGGGCGTGTCGAGCGGCAGCGATTCAAACCTTGCGCCGTCGCAATTCGGGATCAGAGTCGGCTGAGCCATGATGGGTCTCCTTTGCCGGTGGCCTGTGGTGGTGGAAGACGACGGCGGTCTGGTGCTTGGCGGTACGGGGCCGCCGTCGTCGGATCGGGAAGCACAACAGACCGTCACGGCGGCGCGCGCGGCTGACCCGGACGTATGGGAGGAGTGGCCAACCCTGTGGGGTGGCCCTCCCATACGTAGTATGGGGGTTTGACACCTAACTGTTCCGGGGAGAACAAGTGGCTGAAATCATTGGGGAATAAGACTTCATGAAGTCTTCGGGCATGAGTCAGGGACCTGACTCTTATTTGCCCGTAACCCGTTGATTTCGTTGAGTGCACAGTTGGCGCTGTCATATGAGTCAGGCCTCACTCATATGAGTGAGGTCGTCCTCGAGCCCCTCCGGGTAGACCCAGACGGCGGGGTTTTCGACCTGCAGGCAGAGCCCGGATTGGGGGCATTTGAAGTGGCTGGGCAGGACCGGACGGGCGGTTGTGGTGACCTCGCCGGTGTCCGGATCGACCTCCTCGACGGGCGCGCCGAACTGCATGCCCTCGACGCAGAGATAGCCGAACCGCGACCGGGTGACGGGGAAGCCGAACCCCGAAGGATCGCGCAGGAACTTCACGAAGCCCTTGGTCGCCAGCACGCTGAGGCGCTCGCGGATGGTGTGCTTGCTGCCCAGCCCGCCCCGGTTCTCGAAGGTCTCGGCGAACTGCATCGCGGTGTAGAGGCGCTCGCTCGCCGCCTCATCAAGCAACATGCCGAGGATGACATCGTGCTTGCGCAGCCGTTCGGCATCGAGTTTGGCGCCGACCTCCTTGCGCACCAGGCGCTCGTTCATCGGGTTCAGCTCGACCCACTCCCCCTTCACTTTGTCGATCAGCTTCCCCGGCAGCGCGGGCCCGTTTCGAAGCTCGATCTCCAGCCTGCGGACGGTGCTGTCCTCGTCGGGTCGGTGCATGAGCAGCCCGGAGGTGTAGAAACCCCGCAGCGCGCTGGCGCCGGAGAGCGCGAGGAAGGGATCGTCCTTGACCTGATGCTTGGTGGCCTTGCGGGTGTGGTGGGCGAGGATGACGCCCGCATCCGGATTGACCGCCTCGCGGAGAAGCTCCACCCGGTCCTTCAGGAAAAACATCATGGCGGTGTTGTCGTTCTCGCCGCCCCCCTCAGGTCCGCCGTCGAAGAGATTGCGGATCGGGTCGATGACGATGATGTCGGGCGGCGCGTCGGCGAATGCGGCCCGGATCGCCTCGGCCACGCGGGCGACGCCCTCCGCGTCGAGCAGCAGCTTCAGCTTCGGCGTGGCGATGAACGTGTCGCGCGCGGCGGCGATCACGGCGGCGGGCAGCGCGATCTGCTGCATGCGCTCGCGCAGATAGTGATACTGGATCTCGGCCTGCAGATAGAACACGCGCAGCGGCCGGGGCGGCGTGAAGCCGAGGAACGGCACGCCAGCGGCCATGTGCACGAGCCATGAGATCAGGAAGTCGCTCTTGCCGACCTTGGGCGCGCCACCCAGCACTAGGAGACCGCCCGGCGTCAGCACGCGCGGCCCGATGACGTCCTCGGGCATGGGGCTCGTGTCGTCGAGGAGCGCGCCAAGGCTGAAGGTCGGCAGCGGGCTGGCCGGGGCATCGACATGGACCGCGCGCAGGAGCGGCGGGCCGTTGCGCTTCACATGCAGCTCCCAGAGGCGTTCGGACTCGGCCATGAGCCGATCGAGCGGCCAGGACGGGCGCAGCATCGCGGCGTTGTAACCGCAGATCGCCTCCCAGCCCGCGAACGGGTCGAGGCGGCCCTCGTGCACCAGGCGCACGTAATGGCCGATGGCGGCGCTTGCCCCCTGGAACCGGGACCAGTCGTCGACCGCGCCCTCGCGCACTGGCGTGGTGAGCACCGCGTCGATGCCGGGCTTGGCCTGCGGGGCCGAGACGTCGCTGGCGA
The DNA here is from genome assembly GCA_016278325.1 of Actibacterium sp. GTDB lineage: Bacteria > Pseudomonadota > Alphaproteobacteria > Rhodobacterales > Rhodobacteraceae > JADQCB01. Next base: position 5,004 of record JADQCB010000046.1, on the reverse strand, counting down.
AGCCCACGCCGGGCAGCGGCAGCATCTCGGCGACCTTTTCGGCGAAATCCGCAAGATCCACCTCGATGTCGCGATGTTCGCGGATCTGCACGAGGCGTTGATGGCCGTGTTTGTGATAGACGGTGCCTGGCACCCGGATTGGCTGATGCGCCGAGCGGAAATGCGTGTCGCCGCCGACCTTCACCGCGATCTCGCCGCGCAGGCGGCAGAGGGTGGCCAGGTCCTCGCCCTCGGCGGGTTCGGTCAGTTGCCACCAGACATGGAGCTTCGCAGCACCCTCGGGCGTGCGCCCGCCGCTTTCGATGATCAGCGTGGGCGTGCCGAGGTGGCGGGTGACATGGTCCAGCTTGGCCGGGATGTCGCCTGCGTCGAGATCGACGACGATGGCCTGCATCTGCAGCACATCGGCGGCGCGGGCCTGGCCCTGTTCCTCGACCGTGCCGGGAATGACATAGACGGCCGCCCCCTCGCGGTTCGCCCACGCGGCGAAGGTCGCGAGTTTTCCCGGCGCGGTGTCATCGGCGGGGATCCAGATGTTGTGCGGCTTGCCGTCCCGGCCCTGACCCTTGTCAACGAAACCGCGGAGCGGGATCAGCCCCTCGCACCAGCTGAACACGGTGTCGAGGAAGACGGCGATCTGCTCGGGGTCGGGGTCGCAGCCGAATGGGTTCTCGGACGGCGGCCCGTCGTTGAAGTCCATCCACGGGTTGAAGTGCAGGATGCCGTCGTCGCTCATGCGGGCAGCCCCCAGCAGCGCTCGGACCACGGGCAGAAGCGGCATTCGAAAAAGTCGGGCGTGGTCGCGACGCGCGGCAGCAACTCGCCCGCATCGGTCGCCTGCAGGATCCGCACGCCCCGGTCGGACATGCGCTGCGCGAGATCGGCGTCGAAAGGCACCAGTTCATGGTGCAACTCGGCCGTGTCCTTGTTGATCGCGGTGAACACGGCGGGCGCGGCCGAGATACCGGGGACCGTCGCCTCCATGTAGGCCTGGTAGAGCGCGATCTGGGCGGCGTAGACCGGCTTCGACCTGGTCACGCCGTCCTTGACGCAGGCGCGCCAGTTCTTCGCGTTCATCGTTTTGCATTCCCACAGCGCGGGAACGGCCAGACCGAAGCCTTCGGGCCCCGCAGCGATGATGCCGTCGACATGACCGCGGATGCGCCCGCCCGCGACGGAGAACCCGAACTGGCCGCCATCTGGCCGGTTGCCCTTGCGCGTGTAGAGGTCGAAGCCCGCGCCGCGCAGCCAGGCGACGGCCAGATCCTCGAGCGCGTGGCCGATGGCGAAGATGCGCAGCGACTGGCCGCTGAAGTCCTGGCCCTCGTCCTTCGGCGTCGCCGTGAACTCGAACTGCAGCGCCCGCTCGCAGGCATGGCCGAGGCGCGAGCCGCCGAGATAGTCGCGGGGCGGCCGCGTCGCCTGATCGGCGGTCAGCGCCAGATCGACCGCGGCGTTGACCCGCTCTGCGAAACTCGGCCGGTGATTGTAGTCGAGGGTCAAAACGGCACCTCCGGCGTCTGCGCCCGGGCGATGTCGGACATGGCCTCGCGGAAGCCCTCGACGGCCTCCTCGATCAGTGCGCGCACCTGCGCCTCGGTCAGATCCGCAAGCGGAGTGGCCCAGCCGATCTCGTCCATCAGCAGCGCTACGCGCTTCATGGTGGCGGTGATCGCGGCGCGCTCTTCCTCGGTCAGGTCAACCATCGCGAAACGCTCCCTGGCCAAGCGCGTCCAGAAGGACTGGCAGGGCATCGAGCAGAACCAGACCGAGGGCCGGGGCTGCTTCGACCGGTGCGGATCGAACCAGCCAAAACCACGGGTGGGTTGCCGGCAGACAGCACAGAGCGTTCCACGCGGATGCCAGAGGCGCCGCCGGTCCTCGGCGGTGATGGGGGTGGAGGATTCCATGGGTCATGCCGCCCTCCGTTCGGGCCGGGCGGCCGTGTCGATCAGCTGGCGGATGGCGCGCTTGTTGAAGCCGAAGGTCATCAGCGCCGAGGCGCGGTAGCGCGTCAGGCCGAAATCATGGCGGCACTCGGGCGGCAGGTACTGCAGCTGCTTCTCGGTCGGCGGCTGGCGCAGCCAGGAGCGGGTCTTGAAGGCGCTCTCGTCGGTCTCGTGGGTGTTCAGCCAGTCGTCGGCCTGCGCGAGGCAGACGGTCCGCTCGCCCACGCCCAGCAGATGCGGGCGTTCGCCCTTCGCCCCGCCGATGGCGTACCAGACCCCGTCCAGCCAGAAGATGCCGCCCCAGGCTGCAAAGCCCGTGGCCATCAGCGCGTCGTCCGTGCCGTACAGGTCGACCCAGGCGAAGCTGGACCGTTTCAGCAGGTCGATCTCGGTCATCATGAAGCCCGAGAGCGGCGCGGCACCGCCGCCTTCCCCGGTCTCTTCGTCCTCCCGCGGGAACGCCTCGCCGCAGAGCGGGCATTCGGTGGCGGCCAGCGGGATCTCTGCCTCGCAGGCAGGACAGGTCTTCGTCGGCGCTTCGCCGGTTTCGGTCTTGCCGTCGAGATCGACGTCCTGCTCCAGCGTGCCGTGGATCAGGCTCGAGGTGCCGAAATCCAGCACGATGCAGTCGGTCTTGACAATGCCGGGGTGTTCCTCGGGATCGACGGTGCGCAGGCCGCGCCCGACCATCTGGATCATCGTGGACTTGTAGGAACTGGGGCGCAGCAGCACGACGCAGGAGGTCGGCGGATGGTCCCAGCCCTCGGTCAGCACGGCCACGTTGACGACGACGCGGATGTCGCCCGCCGCGTAGTCGGCGAGGAGCGCCTTGCGGGTCTCGGCCGCCAGATCGCCATGGATCAGCGCGGCGGAAACGCCCGCCGCCCGGAACGCCTCGGTGACGTGTTCGGCATGCGCGACGGTGGAGCAGAACACCACGGTCTGCCGGTCGCCCGCCTTCTCCTTCCAGTGCCGGATCACCTCGTCGGTGACGGGCGCGCGGTCCATGATGCCCGCCACCTCCGCCATGTCGAAATCCGACATGGTCTTGCGGACCGAGCGCAGCTCGTCCTGCACGCCCACGTCGATGACGAAGGTGCGCGGCGGCACCAGGTGGCCCGAGGCGATCAGCTCTCCAAGCCGCACCTGGTCGGCGACATTGTCGAAGACCTCGCGCAGGCCCTTCCTGTCGCCCCGGTTCGGCGTCGCCGTGACACCGAAGATGCGGGCGTCGGGATTGGCTTCGCGCACCCGGTCGATGATGCGACGATAGCTGTCGGCGACGGCATGGTGCGCCTCGTCGACGACCAGCAGATCTAGGCGCGGCATGTGGGCGAGGTTCGAAGCCCGCGCCAGCGTCGGCACCATGGCGAAGGCCACCTGGCCGCCCCAGGATTTCTCCGTGGCGTCGATGACCGAGGTGGCGACGCCCGGCACCACGCGCTGGAATTTGGCGCGGTTCTGGGCGGTCAGCTCGTCGCGATGCGCCAGCACGCAGGCCTTGGCGCCGTCGCCGATCATCTCGCCGGTGACCGCCGAGAGCATGATGGTCTTGCCCGCGCCGGTGGGCGCCACACCCAGCGTGTTGCCGCGGGAGGCGAGCGCAGCCACGCTGCGCTCGACGAAGGTCTTCTGGCGGGGGCGCAGGCGCATGACCGGTCTCCCCTTTACTGCGCCCAGCTCGGCCGACCGGCGTTGCCGGGGGCGGACGCGGGCTGGCTGGGCTGGGCGGCCGTGGTGGGCTGCTGCGGGGCGTGGCCTTGCGGCGGGGCGGCGGCGAACTGCGGCGCGACCGCGCCCATCAGCGCGGCGTAGTCGCGATGGTCGGGCGTGACGGCAGCGCGGATCTCGTTCTTGTCCTCGCCGTTGGTGTCGGTGCCGATGTCGATGCGGGCGATGAACTCGACGCCGTCGAGATCGCCGAACCCGTTGATGCGGCGACGCGCCTGCGCCTCGGGCGAGTTGTCCTTGTCCGACACGCCGCGCGCCGAGTTGAGGATACCGCGGATCAGGCCGCGCCCCATGTTCGCCCAGTCCGGGCCCTTCGGGCTGTAGAGGCCGATCAGCGACCAGATCTTGCGCCGGGCGTAGGGTCCCTCGAGCACCGTGTACTCGACGTCGAGATAGACGGCGCCAGTGGCGGCGCGGCGCGCCCAGCCGCCGGTCCAGCCCTGCGACGGGTCGTCGAAGCCGCCGGGGCGCAGTGTGGCCTTCACCTTGGCGAGCGTGCCCTTCGGGATGACGTTGGTGTTGGATTGGGCGGAGTTGAAGTCGTTCCAGGGTCCGGACATTGCGCGGCTCCTTATCTGTTGCAGGATGGGACGCGCAGCGGCGTCGATAGGGAAAAGCCACCCCGGCGACCGGATCGGGACACCGGGCATGGCGAGAGGCGCTCAGCCATGGCCGGGCTCCTGCGCGGGGGCGGGATCGGCGGGCGTCACCGGCGGCCAGGTCAGGCGTTCGGAGGCAGGCGCCGCGGGGCGCTGGATCTTCTCCATCAGCCGTCCGAGATGCGGGGCCTCGACCAGGTCGAGGCGGCCCGAGCGGTCCTTGGCCGGATAGCCCCAGGGGTTCAGCGTCTGGCAGACGAAGGCGCGCTGCGGCTGGCCGCCCGGGTCCGGGATGTCGGCCATGGTGATGACCTGATCCACGATGCCCGGCAGCTCCAGCCCGGTCTTCGAGCCGTCGATCTGCGGCTGGAAGACCTTGCGGTTGAAGTCGTCGAGCCGCTCGTCAAGGATGCCAACGAACCAGACATGCTTGCCGCGCGTGTGCTGCAGGTGAGTCAGCCAGCCGATCATCTCGCGGCCATGCAGCCCGTAGGCGCCGCGGATGTCGGGCTTGCCGGTCTTCTCGGAGAACGCCTCGGGCTGGCCGCGGCACCACTGGAAGCAGAGACGCCCGGCCACGGTGATCGAGTCGATGAAGACGGTCTCGTATTTCCCGATCACCGCGGGATCGCCGTAGCGCCCGCAGACCTCGTCGAAATGCGCCTGGCTGTAGGGCTGGTCCTCGCGCAGCGCCGGGTTCGGCCCGCCGATGAACACCGCGAAAT
>JADQCB010000011.1 GCA_016278325.1 Actibacterium sp. | reverse complement strand
CGAAACTCATTTCTCTGGCTGAGCGACAGAAACCCGCGCTCGCAGGGCTCGCCGAAGAAGTCGCAGCGAGGATTGAAATCAAACAGGCGAAGCGACCGCCAAAAAGAACGCCGGTGTCGGACAGTCAGTTATCGACCGAGCTTTCTCGGAAAGTCGATGATCTGATCCGACTGTTCGCCGAAACCCCCGTAGTGGATCCGAGTGAGGTGGAAAGGCGATACAGTCGCGCGATGCGTGATGTCACCGCGAAGATGCTCGACGGCGGAACCACTTACGGTCAGGCATCCGGAGCGCCGGAGTTCCTGAACCAGGACGAGGAATCCTTTCGAGCTTTCATGAAGGAGGCTGATCAGGATCTCGCATGGCAATGCAGCACGGTTTCGGACGCGTTCAAGCGCTATCTCGAAATCGGCGAGACGCCGGCACCTCACTATCCGATGCGTGTGGCCGTGCTTCTCAGCAAGGCCAAGGACCTCGACCGAGAGAAGCAGTTTTTGGCGGCGTGGTGCATGCATTTTCTATCCGGGAACGGCGTGAAATATGCTGCACTCGTTGAAAGAGCGAAGAAGGTAGGCGCAATTCCCGCCTGACGGTGGAACTGGAAGGCTTCGGTTCAGACCGGAACAAAGATCGGTATTCCGATCCAACCTCAGTTTTGTGGTCGCCATGCCCACCCCACGCGAAACCATCCTCGCCGCGCTGCATGCGCGGCTCTCGGCGCTGCCCGCCACCGCACTGCGCGGAGAGGTGCTGCCCGAGCGCGTGCCAGCCGGGGGGCTGCTGATCCTGCGCGACGGCGAGCCTGGGGAGCCCGAGGTGACTCTGTCGCCGCTGGCCTACCACTACCAGCACCGCGCCGAGATCGAGGCGGTCGTGCAGGGCGCGGCGCGTGACGCTGATTTCGACACGCTGACCGCCAGCATCGGCGCAGCACTCGTCGCGGACCGCACGCTGGGCGGGCTCTGCGATTGGGTCGAGGCGGAAGCCCCGCGCCCTGTGGACCTGCCGATCGAAGGCGCGGCAAGCCTGAAGGCGGCGGTCATCCCGGTGGTGCTGCACTATTCCACGGCCGATCCGCTCGGCTGATCCCGACAACCCGAGGAGAACACCATGGCACGAGCCCAGGGGGCGCGGGCGCTGATGGCGCTTGCGTTCGAGACGACCTATGGCACGCCGCCCGCGAGCGGCTTCACGAAGATGCCCTTCGCCAGCACCTCGCTCGGTACGGAGCAGCCGCTGCTGAACTCGGAGCTTCTCGGCTACGGCCGCGATCCGTTGGCCCCGATCAAGGACGCGGTCACGGCCGATGGCGATGTCGTCGTGCCTCTCGACGCCGAGGCCTTCGGCTTCTGGCTGAAGGCGGCGTTCGGCGCGCCCACGACGACCGGCACCGGACCCTGGACGCACGAGTTCCAGTCGGGTGCCTGGACGCTGCCGAGCCTCTCCATCGAGACCGGCATGCCGGAGGTCCCGCGCTACGCCATGTATTCGGGCTGCGTGCTCGACCAGATCACCTGGCAGATGCAGCGCTCGGGCCTGCTGACTGCAACGGCACGGCTGGTGGCGCAGGGCGAGACTGTGGGCACGACCACCAGCGCCGGCACACCCGCCGCGCTGGAGCTGAAGCGCTTCGGCCATTTCAACGGGTCGATCACCCGGAACGGGACCGCCCTCGGCAATGTGGTCTCCGCGGAAATCACCTATGCCAACAATCTCGACCGGATCGAGACCATCCGCTCGGACGGCCGCATCGACGGGGCCGACCCGTCCATCGCGGCTCTCACCGGTCGGATCGAGGTGCGCTTCGCCGACCAGACGCTGGTGACGCAGGCGATCAACGGCGATCCCTGCGAGATGGAATTCGCCTACGTCCTGCCTTCGGGCGAGAGCTTCACCTTCACCGTGCACGCCGTCTACCTGCCGCGCCCGCGCATCGAGATTTCCGGGCCTCAGGGCGTTCAGGCGACCTTCGACTGGCAGGCTGCCCGCGACAGCGTCGTCGGCCGAATGTGCACCGCAACCCTGATCAACGACATCGAGGTGTACTGAGAATGCTGACGCTCGACCTGACCAATGCCCCGCGCTGGCATGACCTCGCCCCTGGCGTCCGGGTGCAACTGCGCCCGCTGACCACCGCGCTGATGGTGGCGACGCGCAGCGATCCGGCCGTGGAAGCCGTGCCGGAGGACGCCTCTGACGAGGATCGCGCCGTCGCTTTCGCGAAAGCACTGGCGCGACGGGCCGTGCTCGCCTGGGAGGGCATCGGCGATGCGGACGGCGAGCCGATCGATCCCAGCCCCGAGGCCATCGACGCGCTGCTCGACGTCTGGCCGATCTTCGAGGCTTTCCAGCTGACCTATGTCTCGAAAGGCCTGCTGCTGGAGCAGGAAAAAAACGCCTCCGCGCTCTCGCCGTCTGGTCCTTCGGCGGGGGCGACCGCTACTGCCAAGCCTGTGCGCAAACCTGTCCAGACTGCCCGGCGCGGCTGAACCGGCCGAACACGCATGAAGGCTGGCAGGTCTGGGACCTCGCTGGCCGCCTTGGCGGCCAGCTGCGCGTGCTGCCAGGCGCGGTGATCGGCTGGGACATGTCGGCGGCGCTGGGGATTGGTGACGCTCTCGGCGTGCCGCCCCTCGCCATGGCCGAACTGCTGCCGGTCGTCGAGGCGGTGATGGTCGCCAAGCTCAACGAACAGATGGATCATTCCCATGGCTGAGAAGAGGGTCAGCGTCCGCCTCGCAGCGGTGGGCGGACGGCAGGTCCGCGCCGAGCTGGAAGGCGTGGGCGAAGCCGGATCGCGCGGCTTCGGACGGCTGAGCCGCGAGATGGAGGCGGCGAACGCCCGGCTGGCAGCTTTTTCCCGCCGTGTCGCTGTGGCCGCCGCCGCTGCCGTGGCCGCCGCCGCAGCTGCTGGCGTGGCGATGATCCGCTCCGGCCTGCAGACTGTCGATGCGCAGGCCAAGCTCGCGCAGTCTCTCGGCACCACCGTCGCCTCGATCCAGACGCTGGAGCGCGCGGGCGAGCTGGCGGGCGTGTCGATGTCCGGGATCGAACAGGCCACGAAGGATCTGACGCGCCGTCTCAGCCAGGCGGCCGCCGGAACCGGCCCCGCTGCCGACGCGCTGGACCGTCTGGGGCTCTCGGCCAACGACCTGATCGCGCTTCCGCTGGACCAGCGCGTCGGCGCCATCAACGCCGCCATCGAGAGCTTCGTGCCTGCCGCCGAGCGCGCCGCCGTCGCGGGTCAGCTCTTCGGCGAGGAGGGCTCCATCGCCATGTCGCGCATCGACACCGCGACGCTGCGCCAGGCGACGGAGGACGTCCTCGCGTTCGGGGTCGTGGTTTCGGAGCAGGACGCCGACCAGATCGAGCGGACCAACGATGCGATCTCCCGGCTTGGCCTGATCTGGCGCGGGCTCTCGAACCAGCTGGCCGTCGCCGCTGCTCCGGCGCTGGAAGCGGTCGCCAACGCCATGGCGGCGGTCGCCAGCCGCACCGGCCCACTCGGCATCGCGATCCGTGGTCTCTTCGACAACATCGGCCGCCTGACCACCTATGCCGCGACCTTCGCGGCCTTCCTCGCTGGCCGCTGGGTCGCCGGCATGGCCGTAGCAGCCGTTTCCGTCCGCGGCCTCGCCACGGCGCTGGTCGTCCTGCGCGGCGCGCTGATCCGCACCGGCATCGGCGCGCTGATCGTCGGCGCGGGCGAACTCGTCTACCAGTTCACGCGCCTCGTCTCCGGAGCGGGCGGGTTTGGTGAGGCGATGTCGCTGCTGAAGGACCTCGCCGTCGAGGTTTGGGAGCGGATCCGCATGGGAGCCGCTGCGGCGGGCGCAGCCGCCACGGCGATGTTCTTCGACCTGAAGGCCGACGCCGCGTCGGGCATGCAGAGCGCCATCGAGAGCGTCGTGGGTTTCGGCAACGCGGCCGCGAACACCTTCGAAGGCGCCTACGAGGCGATCAAGGCGATCTGGGGCCTGCTGCCCGCGGCCATCGGCGATCTGGCGTTCCAGGCGGCCAACAGCCTGGTCGACGGCGTGGAGGCGATGCTGAATGGCGTTGTCTCCCGCATCAACGGCTTCATCGGCGGCATCAACCAGGGGCTGGAAGCGCTGGGGTCGGAGCGGCGCATCTCGCTCGTGCCCGACCTCGACCTCGGCGAGATCGAGAACCGCTTCGAGGGTGCGGCAAGTGCCGCCACGACGGCGGCGCAGGCGGCGTTCGACCGGGCCTTCGAGGACAGCCCGCTGACCGCGCCCGATCTCGGCCTGACCGAGGCGGCGAACAGGGCGCTCGAGTCCGCGAACCTCTATCGTTCCGCGGCGCGCGATCTGGCCGAGGGGGCACGTGCGCCCCTCGAAAGCTGGCAGGCGCTGCGCGATGCGGTGCGGGGCACCGACGAGGCGAGCGCGGATGCGCTGACCGAGGCGACCGGCGCGGCCGAGCGGCTGGAGACGGCGCTCGGCGATGCGGGACGGGCCGCGACTGGTGCCGGTGCAGCGGCCGGAGCTGCTGCCGCGGCAGCGGAACCCAATGTCGAAACAGCAGTCACTGGCTGGCAGGCCGTCACCGCCGCGCTTTCGGACTACGCCAGCAAGGCGCGCGAGATCGGTGGTGATATCGGCCAGAGTCTCGTGAGCGCCTTCCAGTCCGCCGAGACGGCCGTGGGCAACTTCGTGAAGACCGGCAAGCTCGACTTCCGCGACATGGTCACGTCGATGATCGCCGACCTCGCCCAGCTCGCAGCGCGGCGGTTCATCCTCGGGCCGATCGCCAACGCGCTCTCCGGCGTGTTCTCCGGCGCGGGCGGCATCTTCGCGAACGTCCTGCATGCGGGCGGGATGGTTGGATCCGCCGGACCTTCGCGGATGGTCCCGGCCATGGCCTTTGCCGCCGCGCCCCGGATGCATTCTGGTGGGATGGCCGGACTTCGCCATGACGAGGTGCCCGCGATCCTGCAGCGCGGCGAGCGGGTGCTGTCGCGGCGGGAGGCACAGAGCTACGGCGCGGGCGGCGGGATCAACGTCACCATCATGGCGCGCGACGCCGAGAGCTTTCGGCAATCCCGCACGCAAGTCGCGGCAGACATCGCCCGTGCGGTCTCGCTCGGGCGGAGAGGCATGTGATGGCGTTTCACGAGGTCCGGTTCCCTGACAACATCAGCCGCGGCGCGCGCGGCGGACCGGAACGGCGCACGCAGATCGTCGAGCTCGCCTCGGGCGACGAGGAACGCAACGCCAGCTGGGCAAATTCGCGCCGCCGATACGACGTCGCCTACGGCATCCGCCGCGCGGACGATCTGGCGGCGGTGGTCGCCTTCTTCGAGGCGCGCAACGGTCGGCTCCACGGTTTCCGCTTCAAGGATTGGGGCGACCACAAGTCCTGCCTGCCTTCGGGCACGCCATCGTCCACCGATCAGGCCATCGGCACCGGCGACGGCGCGACGACCGCCTTCCAGCTGGTGAAGCACTACGCCTCCGGCGCGCAATCCTGGACGCGCGCCATTGCCAAGCCGGTGGCGGGCAGCGTGCGCATCGCGCTCGGCGGGGTCGAGCAGCCCTCCGGCTGGTCCGTCGACACCACGACCGGCATCGTCACCTTCAGCGCCGCTCCGGGCGTCGGCGTCGCGATCACCGCGGGCTTCGAGTTCGACGTGCCGGTCCGCTTCGACACCGACGTGCTCGACGTGACGCTCGATCTCGAGCGGCTCGGCTCGATCACCTCCATTCCGCTGCTGGAACTGCGCCGATGAAGTCTCTCGATCCTGTGCTGCAGGCCCATCTTGACGAGGGCACGACGACGCTCGCCTGGTGCTGGCGGATTACCCGGGCCGATGGCGTCACCTTCGGTTTCACTGACCACGACCGAACGCTGAGCTTCGACGGCACCGATTTCGAGCCGGAGAGCGGGCTCACGGCGTCCGAGGTCCGCTCGGGCTCGGACCTCTCGGTCGATGCGCAGGACGCCGAGGGCGTGCTGACCTCCGACCGGATCACCGAGACCGACATCCTCGACGGCCGCTGGGACAACGCCGAGGTCGAGGTCTGGCGGGTGAACTGGGCCGACACCGGCCAGCGCGTGCTGATGCGGCGCGGCGCCATCGGTCAGATCCGGCGCGGGCGCTTGGCTTTCGTCGCCGAGGTGCGTTCGCTCGCGCATGTGCTGGGCCAGACGGTCGGGCGGACCTTTCAGGCGACCTGTGACGCCGCGCTCGGCGATGCACGCTGCGGTGTCGATCTGGAGGACCCGGCCTTCAAGGGCACGGGCGCCGTCACCGATCTCTTGCGCGACCGCGCCTTCACCGGATCGGGGCTCGGCGGCTTCGCGTCCGGCTGGTTCACCTTCGGCACCGTTGAATGGATTAGCGGCGCGAACGCCGGGCGGCGCACTGAGGTTTTGGGCCATGACGTGACGGACGGCATCGCGGTGCTGACCCTGCTCGAAGCGCCGGTGCGCGCGATCGCCGAGAGCGACGCCTTCACCATCCGCGCGGGCTGCGACAAGCGGATGGAGACCTGCGGGGCCAAGTTCGCCAACACCGCCAACTTCCGCGGTTTCCCGCACATCCCCGGCCAGGACGCGGTGCTGCGCTATGCCACGAAGGACGGCGGGCACGAGGGGTCGGTGCTGTGACCAACGTCGTTTCCAGCGGAAACGACGGGCGGCAGTGCATCGCATCGCGATGCACGAGAGCCACCGCCGATCCCACCCGCGTCATTGCCATCGCGCGGGCCTGGCTCGGCACGCCCTACCACGATCAGGCGAGCCTGCGCGGTGTCGGCTGCGATTGCCTCGGGCTTGCGCGCGGCGTCTGGCGTGAGGTCGTCGGCCCCGAGCCGTTCCCGATCCCGCCCTATAGCCGCGACTGGGGCGAGACCGGCCCGCGCGAGGTTCTGGCCGAGGGGGCGCGGCGGATGATGATCGAGGTGCCTCCGGTAGAGGCCGGTCCCGGCGCGCTGGTCCTGTTCCGCATGAAGCCCCGCGCCATCGCCAAGCATGTCGGGATCCTGACCGGGCCCTGTTCCTTCCTCCACGCCTACGAGCGGCTCGGTGTGATCGAGGAACTGCTCACCGCATCCTGGCGGCGGCGCATCGCCTTCGCCTTCCTGTTCCCGCAACGCTGAGACCCCGACATGGCCACCCTCGTTCTCGGTGCCGCTGGCGCCGCCATTGGCGGTTCGATCGGCGGCGCGATCCTCGGCGTGAGCGCCGCGACCATCGGGGGCTTCATCGGCTCCACCATCGGCTCGGTCGTCGACAGCTGGATCATCTCATCGCTGGCGCCCACGCAGCGCATCGAGGGCGCGCGGCTCGACAGTCTCCGTATCACGTCCTCAACCGAGGGCGCGGTCATCCCGCGGCTCTATGGCCGGATGCGGATGGGCGGGAACATCATCTGGGCGACCGATTTCCGCGAGGAGACGAAGACGACCACGCAAGGCGGCGGCAAGGGCGGCGGGGGCGGCAAGGTCAAGACGACCGAGTATCTCTACTACGCCAGCTTCGCCGTGGCGCTCTGCGAAGGCCCGATCACCGGCATCGGCCGCATCTGGGCCGACGGCAAGCCGATGGACCTCTCCGGCGTCACCTGGCGCTGGTATCCCGGCAACGAGACGCAGACGGCCGATCCATTCATCGCCACGAAGATGGGCGCGGCCAGCACGCCCGCCTATCGCGGCACGGCCTACGTGGTCTTCGAGGAACTGGCGCTCTCGACCTATGGCAACCGCCTGCCGCAGCTGTCCTTCGAGGTATTTCGGCCGCTCGCCGATCCCGACACGGCCGAGGGGCTCACCCGCGCGGTCACCATGATCCCGGCCTCCGGCGAGTTCACCTATGCCACGCAGGCGATCCGCAAGACCGACGGCGGCGCGCAGATCCCTGAGAACCTGAACGCGCTGGCCGACTCTACCGACATGGTGGAGGCGCTGGACCGGCTGCAGGCCATGGCTCCGGCGGTCGAGAGCGTCAGCCTCGTCGTTGCCTGGTTTGGCGACGATCTGCGCGCGGGCTCCTGCAAGGTGCGGCCGGGCGTCGAGGTGTCCGCGAAGTCGACCACGCCCGCCAGCTGGTCGGTGAACGGCGTCAGCCGCGCCAACGCCTTCCTCGTCAGTCGCGACGAACAGGATCGCCCGGTCTATGGCGGCACGCCCTCCGACTTCGCCGTGGTGCAGGCGATCCAGGAGATGAAGGCGCGTGGGCTGCGCGTCACTTTCTACCCGTTCATCCTGATGGACGTGCCGCCCGGCAACACGCTGCCGAACCCGTATTCCGACGACGCCGCCGAGACCGGCCAGCCCGCTTTCCCTTGGCGGGGACGGATCACCTGTTCGCCTGCCGCGGGTTTCGCCGGGACCGCGGACAAGACCGCCACGGCCGCTACGCAGGTCTCGGCGCTGTTCGGCGCGGCCACGCCCGCGAGCTTCAGCGTCTCGGGTCAGTCGGTTTCGTGGACAGGCACGCCCGGCGACTGGGGCCTGCGGCGCATGGTGCTGCATTACGCGCATCTCTGTGCGGCGGCGAGCGGGGTGGACGCGTTCCTGATCGGTACCGAGATGCCGGGGCTGACGACGATCCGCTCGGGCGCGGCCACCTATCCGGCGGTGCAGGCGTATCTGGATCTGCTCGCGGATGTGCGCTCGATCCTCGGCTCCGGGACGAAGATCGGCTATGCGGCGGACTGGTCGGAATACTTCGGGCACCAGCCGGGCGATGGTTCGGGCGACGTCTTCTTCCATCTCGACCCGCTCTGGGCCGATCCGGAGATCGATTTCGTCGGGATCGACAACTACATGCCGCTCTCCGACTGGCGCGATGGCTTCGAGCATGCGGACGCGGCCGAGGGCTGGCCCGCGATCTACGACCGCGCCTACCTGCAGGCGAACATCGCGGGCGGCGAAGGTTTCGACTGGTTCTATGCCAGCGCGGCCGATCGGAGCGCGCAGGCCCGCACCCCGATCACGGATGGCGCCACCAGCAAGCCGTGGGTCTTCCGCTACAAGGATCTGCGCGCCTGGTGGTCGAACGCGCATTACAACCGCCCCGGTGGGGTGGAGAGCGCGACGCCGACGGCATGGGCGCCGCAGTCGAAGCCGATCTGGTTTACCGAGCTTGGCTGTCCCGCCATCGACCGTGGGACCAACCAGCCCAACGTCTTCTTCGACCCGAAGTCGTCCGAAAGCTTCACGCCGCATTTCTCGCGGGGCTGGCGCGACGACGCCATCCAGCGCGCCTATCTCGAGGCGACCTATCTCTGGTGGAGTACCCCGACAAACAACCCGGTGTCCTCGGTCGACGGCGGCCGCATGGTGCATGCGCCCGAATGCGCCGCCTGGACCTGGGACGCGCGACCCTATCCGTTCTTTCCGGGGCTGACCGACGTCTGGACGGACGGCGCGAACTGGCGGCTCGGCCACTGGCTGACAGGGCGACTCGGCGCGGTGTCGCTCGCAGCCCTCGTCCGGCACCTCTGCCTGCGCGCCGGGCTGCCCGAGGCGAGGATCGACGTCTCCGGTCTCTGGGGCGCAGTCGAAGGCTACGCCATCACCGCGCTGGAGAGCCCGCGCGCCTCGATCACGACGCTGTCGCGTCACTTCGGCTTCGACGCGGTGGAGACCGAGGGTGTGATCCGCTTCATCATGCGTGGCCGGGCCTCCGTCGCCACCCTTGCGCCCGACGATCTTGTAGCCCCGCGCGAGGGTGACGTCCTCGAACTGACGCGCGGCCAGGAAACCGAGCTGCCGCAGGCGCTGAAGTGGCAGATCGCCCGCGCCGACGAGGATTACGACGCCGCCCTCGTCGAGGCGCGGCGCATCACCGTGGACACGACGCGGATCGCCTCGGAGAGCTTTCCGATGGCGGTGCCGCCCGAGGAGGCCGAGCGCCGCTGCCGCCGCGCTCTGATGGAGGCGTGGGTCGGTCGCGAGACGGCGGCGTTCCGTCTGCCGCCCTCGCGGCTCGCGCTCGATCCGGCCGACGCGGTCCGGATTGCGCATGACGGGCGGCTGGTCGATCTGCGGCTCGTCTCCATCGCCGACGCCGAGG
>JADQCB010000015.1 GCA_016278325.1 Actibacterium sp. | reverse complement strand
GCTCCCGGGGCCGCTCCGTTGCGCGACACCTCGTAAGACTGGGTGTCTCTTGACATTTGTGCAACCATTGCGAAAGCGCTCCTGCTTCCAGACCCAGAAGGATCACGTTGCCCGACAGGGCCCGCAGAGCGGCCACCAACGCCTCCGGTTTGCTGGCTGCCGTCGTTTCCCGTCCGGGACGTCACTCAGTCGGTGCCGTTGTTCATGTGCATCCGCTCCTGCGCAGGCATCCGTTCCAGATCGACGGGCACCTCGACCGTCACCGCGCCGGCCTTTTCGAAGGTCAGGGTCAGCGTGATGCTGTCGCCATGTTCCAGCGGACGGGTCAGGCCCATCAGCATGACATGATCGCCGCCCCTTGCCAGCGCGTGACTGCCCCCGGCCGGCACGGGAAAGCCGTCGGGATCTTCGCGCATCTGCATCACGCCGCCGCCGGCGTCGATATGGGTGTGCAGCCCGGCCTTTGCGGCCGCGTTGGTCGCGGCGGCGATCAGGCGATCCCCGACCGTGCCGGCATTGTGCAACACCATGAAGGCCGCCCCGGATTTCGACACAGGCGAGGAAACGCGCGCATAGGCATCCTTAACCGTGATATCGCCCGCAAGGGCGGGCCCCGCGATCATCAGCGATGCAGCCGCGACAATGATAATGCTTTTCAAGGACATCTTCTTCTCCGGTCCTGAAGGTTTCGTCTGTCTGTCATGAAAGGGATCGGACAGGGGCCGGAGGCGCGCGGGCGGCCGGGCGCGGCGGCGCCGCGCGGGCAACCCCGCGTCCGGCCGGCAGGTGCAACCGCTCGCCATCGGCAAGCCGGCGCAGCGGCGGCTCCGGCGGGACGGTCAGGATGTTGACGAATGACGCGACACCGTCGGGGCAGACATGCGGCGGACCCACCGGGTTTCCCCGGGAATCGACGGGTATCACCTGCAATCCCTGCCCGGCGCAGATCTCGATCACGCCAGCCGAAGGAAAATGGGCGCGGGCCGCTGCCAGGGTCAGCGACGTGAACGCCAGCATCAGCGCAAGCAGAACGGCAAAGGCGGGCCCGAGGCGCATCATCGTCCGCAGTTTTATCCGCAGCGGCCCGCCGAAGGAAAGCGGCAAAAGGAAGCGGCCCCGCCAGGCAGGCGGGGCCGCGTTCCGGTCATCTCAGGCAAGCGGCGCTCAGGCGGTCGCGGCCTGCGCCTTGTCGATGTCCTTCTTGATCTTCAGCGCCTTCTGCGACAGTTCCGCATCCTTGGCCTTAACCAGGAAGGCATCGAGACCGCCGCGGTGATCCACCGTGCGCAGCGCCGAGGCAGACACCCGCAGCTTGAACGAACGTCCAAGCGCGTCGGACATGAGCGTCACGTCGTTCAGGTTCGGCAGGAACCGGCGCCTGGTCTTGTTGTTGGCGTGGCTGACATTGTTGCCAGTCATCGGGCCTTTTCCGGTCAGTTCGCACACGCGCGACATGGCTATGTTCCTTGTCTCGTATTAACTGGGTCTCTTGTAATCGGCATTGCGCCGCGAATGCAGCGCCCCGAATTCCATCGCGCTGCTTTAAGGACAAAACGAACCGGGCGTCAAGCGATTCATCGCGGAGTTCGGGGAAAGGCCGCCCGTTCCGGGCGATTCGGGTGTCCGCGGCCCCTGGGGGGGCCGCGAAGCCTCCGGCGGGAGTATTTCGGCCAAGGAGATGCGATCAGAGCAGCGTCGCAAGCATCTCTTCGGCAGCGCCCGGAACGCTTGCCTCGCCTCTTGCCACGGCATCGCCCAGGGCGCGCAGCCGTGCCTGCGCTGCGGGGTCCGTTTCGAGCCGGGCCAGAAGCCCGAGGCGAACCTCTTCTTCGAACCACCGGCGCGCCTGTTCGGCGCGGCGGGCATCGAAAAACCCATTTTCGCGGCGCCAGTCGGCCAGGGTCTGCATCGCGGCCCAGGCGGCATCGAGACCGGCCCGATCCTGCGCCGATACGGTCATGACCTTGGGAAACCCATCGGGATCCTGCGGGCGCCGCCGCAGCAGGCGCAGCGCGCCGGCATAATCGGCGCAGGTGCGCATCGCGGCCGATTTCAGCTCTCCGTCCGCCTTGTTGACCAGGATCAGGTCGGCGGTTTCCATGATTCCGCGCTTCACCCCCTGAAGCTCGTCCCCGCCGGCCGGCGCCAGCAACAGCACGAACAGGTCGGTCATGTCGGCCACCATGGTTTCGGATTGTCCCACACCCACGGTTTCGACCAGAACCACGTCATGGCCCGCCGCTTCGCACAACACCACGGCGTCGCGCGTGCGCCGCGCGACGCCGCCCAGGGTCGACTGGCTGGGCGAGGGGCGGATGAAAGCGTTCGGGTCACGCGAAAGTTGCTCCATCCGGGTCTTGTCGCCCAGGATCGAGCCCCCCGAACGCGCCGAGGAGGGATCGACCGCCAGAACCGCCACGCGCAGGCCCTGGGCGGTCAGCATGCTGCCGAACGCCTCGATGAAGGTGGACTTGCCGACGCCGGGGGTGCCTGACAGGCCGATCCGCAGCGCCTGCCGATCGGGCCCGGCGAGCCGGTCCAGCAGGGCGATCGCGTTCTTTCGGTGATCGGCCCGGCGGCTTTCGACCAGCGTGATGGCGCGGGCCAGGGCCCGTCGCTCCCCCGCGCGCACGCGCTCGGCCAGTTCCTGTGCGTTCATCACACCCTCCGCATCGGTCCGGGCCTGTTTGCCTCTGGCGGCGCGTTAATGTCCAGCCCCGGCTGGCACAGGTCGGGGAAATCGCCCATAACGGCCCGCGATGGACGTGGATCTGCCCATAGGCGCGGCCCTGCCCGGGCTTCTGGCGGCCCTGCGCGACGCACGGCGCGCCGTTTTGCAGGCGCCGCCGGGCGCGGGCAAGACCACCATCGTGCCGCTGGCAATTCTGGAGGCGGGCCTGTGTACGGGGCGCATCGTGATGCTGGAGCCACGCCGCCTGGCCGCCCGCGCCGCCGCCGAACGCATGGCCGAAACCCTGGGCGAAGAGGTCGGGCAACGGGTGGGGTATCGCATCCGCGGCGATGCGAAGGTGTCGAAAGCCACGCGTATCGAAGTGGTCACCGAGGGCATCCTGACCCGGATGATCCAGTCGGACCCGGAGCTTGCCGGTATCGGCGCGGTGATCTTCGACGAATTCCACGAACGGTCGCTGAACGCGGATCTGGGGCTGGCCCTGACATGGGAACTGCGTTCTGCCTTGCGCGAGGATCTGCTGGTGCTGGTGATGTCGGCCACGCTGGATGCCGCGCCGGTGGCGGCGTTGATGGATGACGCGCCCGTCGTGACATCGGCTGGGCGCAGCTTTCCGGTGCGAACGCGCTGGCTTGACCGGTCGCGGCCGAAGGCGCAGCGGTTCGAACCGGCGGTTGCGTCGCTTGTCGAACGCGCCCTTTCGGAAACCGCGGGCGGCGTTCTGGTCTTTCTGCCCGGCGAGGGAGAGATCCGCCGCGTCGAGTCGCTCCTGAAGGGGCGCCTGCCGGCCGATTGCGTCATTCGCCCCTTGTTCGGGGCCATGGATTTCGCCGCGCAACGCGCCGCGATCGCGCCGGTTTCCGGGGGGCGCAAGCTGGTGCTGGCAACGGCCATCGCCGAAACGTCGCTGACGATCCAGGACATCCGCGTCGTGGTCGATGGCGGCCGGGCCAGGCGGGCGCGTTTCGATCCCGGCACGGGGATGTCGCGGCTGGTCACCGAGCAGGTGACGAAGGCCGAGGCCGAACAGCGGCGTGGCCGGGCAGGGCGGGTGGCCGAGGGCCTGTGCTATCGGCTCTGGACGCGCGCCGAGGAAGGCGGCCTGCCGGATTTTCCACCGCCCGAGATCGCGGCGACCGACCTGACCGCGCTGGCGCTTGAACTGGCGCTGTGGGGCAGCGCCGAGGATCTGGTGTTCCTGACCCCGCCCAACCCCGGCGCGCTGACGCAGGCGCGTGCACTGCTGGCCCAGCTGGGCGCGCTCGACCGGACCGGCGGAATTACCGAACACGGTCGCGCAATGGCCGCCCTTCCGCTGCATCCGCGCCTGGGTCACATGCTGCTGTGCGCCGGCCGGCCCGCCGCGGCGCTGGCCGCGCTGCTGGCCGAACGCGACCCGCTGCGCGGGGCGCCGGCAGACCTGGCGCTGCGGCTGGAGGCGCTGGCCGATCCCAGCCGCTTTGCCGCGACCCGCCCCTGGACGCCCAACCCCGGCGCGATCGCGCGCATCCGCGCCGAGGCCCGGCGGCTGTCGCGCGACGCGCCCGGCGCGAATGCCATGAGCCCCGGCGAAATGGCGGCGCTGGCTTATCCCGATCGTGTGGGGCTGCACCGCAAGGGCGACCGGCCGCGCTTCGTGCTTTCCGGCGGCAAGGGTGCGGTGATCGCCGAGGACGACCCGATGGCCGGCTGCCGGCTGATCGTCGCGCTGGATCTGGATGGCGACACCCGCGAGCCGCGCATCCGGCTGGCCGCCGAAATCACCGAAGCGCAGCTGCGTCGGCTGCATGCCGAGCGTATCGCCTGGCACGATGTCTGCGAATGGTCGCATCGCAAGCGTCGCGTGATCACCCGCCAGCGCGAGATGTTCGGCGCGATCATCCTCGATGACCGGATATGGAAGGATCCGCCGCCCGAGGCGGTGGCGCGGGCCATGCTGGACGGTGTGCGCGACCTGGGCCTGCCCTGGACCGATGCCGCCCGCCGCCTGCAAGCGCGGGTCGAATTGCTGCGCGGCGCGGGGGCGGCATTGCCGGATTTTTCCGATGCGGGCCTGATCGCGCGCGCGGACAGCTGGCTTCTGCCACATCTCGCGGGGATGAAGACGGAAGAAGACCTCAGGCGCCTCGACCTGGCCAACGCCCTGCGCGCGGCCCTGGATTGGGAGCAACAGCAAGGGCTCGACCGCCTTGCGCCGGCCCGGTTCGAAACGCCCCTGGGCCGGAAGGTGCCCATTGATTATTCCGGCGACGCACCGGAAATCACCGTCCGCTTGCAGGAGATGTTCGGCCTTGCCCGCCACCCGACGATCGGGCCGGAAAACCTGCCATTGCGGATCACCCTGTTATCCCCGGCCGGCAGGCCGGTTCAGACCACGATGGATCTGCCCGGCTTCTGGGCCAATTCCTATGCCGAGGTCAGAAAGGGCATGCGCGGGCGGTATCCGCGTCACCCCTGGCCGGAGGATCCGACCCGGGCCGACCCGACGCTGAGGGCGAAACCGCGCAAAGGCTAGGACCGGAGCGCCTCGATCATCGGCTTTACCGCACAGTAATCGGGCAAGGCCGTGGCACCGGCGCCTTGCCGTCCCATCCAGTCGGTACAGCGCGCGGATTGCCCGCAGGCGCAGCATGTCGCGATCGCATGGGTATATCCGGCAGTCGACAGCCTGCCGTCCCGACGCGCCGCCGACAGGCTGATGCCAATGGTTCGCGCCATGCCCCGCATCAACCAGAAATGCCTGGACAGACGGCCGCAATCATGCATTTCAGCGCGCTTTCAGCCCATCCATCAGCGCCTTGTTCCGGCAATAATCGGGGGCGGCCGCCGCATCATGCGCGGCTACATGGTCGGCCAGAAAATGCCGGCATTCCGCGACATCGGCGCAGCCGATGCAGCGCAGTACCATGCTGCGTGCTTCTTCGGGGGGCATGCGCCCGGCCAGCATTTCCTCGGCCAGATCCACGCCAAGGGAATCGGCCATCGCGCCGACCAGTTCCGCGTGTTCATCCATCCTGGCAAATCCGAACATCGTGCATCCTCCTCCTGGGGCTCTGTGGGCACAGGCAAGCACATCCAGCCCCGCGGCGCCTTGATGCGTGTCAAATTCGGATTGGCGCCAAGGATTGACAGCGATACCGCACCGTGAGCGGCCCATGCAGGGCCAGACCGGATCGGACGGGCACGAACGGAAAGAGACGGCGCCGGGTCCGTCGGCGCGCTTTCCTTCTGCCCGCAGGCGCGCTAGCCTCGGGCCATGTTTACCATCGAACATGAATTCGACGCCACCGTGGTGACCCTTATCGACGAGGGCCAAGGCCATCTTCAGGAGGACGTGACCATCAACGCGTTCGAGGAATGCGTCACCGTCGAGCAATACGACCCGCGGACCGACAGCGTTCAGAAAATCACCTTCTCGATGGCGCAGCTCAATGAACTTGCCGCGGCGCTCGACCTGCCCGAGGGGGTCTATCGCCTGAAGCGCGACGCGCGTTAGCCGAGAACCCGGAACAGCTTGTCGCGCGCGGTCGCACCGCGCTGCAACTCAAGCCGCGACTTCGGCACGCCAAGCGCCCTGGAAAGCAGCTTGAGAACCGCCGCATTGGCCTTGCCGCCTTCGGGAATCGCGGTGACATGGACGCGCAGCACACCGTCCTGCATTTCGATCATGTTGCGCGATGCCCCTGGCGTGACCCGCACCGCGATCCGCGCCCCCGGCTCCGCCAACCCGGAAAATTCGGCCTTCACCATGCCACATTCCTGCTCTGCATGTCCGGCGATTCTCATGCCGGCAGGGCCGGACTGCAACCCCTTGCGCGAACAGGCTCCGGCGGGCGGTTGCTGGCCCGACCGGACGGTCGAACCGCGCAGGATGCCGCCGAGCCCTTGAACCGCGCCCGCGGATCGCAGACATAGCCTTAAAAGGACAGGAGAAGACCATGCCAGATCAGAACCCGACCGCGATGGAATTCCTGCTGACGCGGCGATCCCGCCCGGCCAAGACACTTGCTGCGCCCTATCCCGACCGCAACGCGCTGATGCCGATCCTGACTGCCGCCGCGCGCAGCCCCGATCACGGCAAGCTGGAACCATGGCGCTTCGTCGTGCTGGAACGTCCGGCGCTGAAGCGTCTGGCGGCCCTCGTCGTCAGCCACGGAACCGACCAGGGCCGCGACCCGGATCAGATCGAGAAGCAGCGCCAGACCTGGGCCGGATCGGGCCTGGCCGTGGTGGTGGTGTCCAGCCCGGTGGAATCGGAAAAGATTCCGAGGGTCGAGCAGTGCTATTCCGCGGGCGCGGTCTGCCTGGCGCTGCTGAACGCGGCGCAGGCCTCGGGCTGGGGCGCGAACTGGCTGACTGGCTGGCCCGCGCATGACCCCGGGTTCGTGCAGCAGGGCCTGGGCCTGGATGCGGGCGAATCGGTGGCCGGCGTGATCCATATCGGCACCGAAACGGCCACCCCGCCCGACCGGCCCCGCCCCGACGTGAACGCCAAGACGACCTGGGTTGCCGAATGATCGTCGGCGATTTCGTCAAGTCGCTGGCGCAACTGGGCGACCCGCGCTTCCGGCGGGTGCTGTGGTTGGGGCTGGGGCTGACAGTGGCGCTTCTGGCCGGGATGACCGCGTTGCTGGTCGTCACGCTGGGCTTGCTGGTTCCCGACTCCGCCACGCTGCCGCTGATCGGACAGGTGCGCTGGATCGGGGATCTGCTGTCTTTCGCGGCGATCGGGCTGATGATGTTCCTGTCGGTCTTCCTGATGGTTCCGGTCGCCTCGGCCTTTACCGGCCTGTTCCTGGAGGATGTCGCCGCCGCGGTCGAGGCGCGCCACTATCCCGGCCTGCCGCCGGTGCCGCGGATCGGCGCCTATGAGGTGTTCCGCGACTCGGTCAATTTCTTCGGCGTGATCGTGGCGGTGAACGCGGTGGCGCTGGCGCTGTATTTCGTGGTGGGGCCATTCGCGCCGATCCTGTTCTGGGTGGTGAACGGTTATCTGCTGGGGCGCGAATATTTTCAGATGGCCGCGATGCGCCGGCTGGGCCGTGACGGCGCGACCAGGCTGCGGCGCCGATACCGCCTGCGAATCTGGGGGGCCGGCATCCTGATGGCGATTCCGCTGACCGTGCCGCTGGTGAACCTGCTGATCCCGATACTAGGCGCGGCCACCTTCACCCACCAGTTCCACCGCTTGGCTCGATCGTCATCCGGTTGAGCCCCTGGAAATCGTCGATCGAGATCACACCCGACAGGATGACGCCCACGATGATCAGCCAGATCGGGATGCTCACCAGGGTGACGATCTTCACGGTGCGCCGGGGGTCGAAATTGACCGGCGCGCCGGCATGCGTTCCCGGCACGATCTCGCCCTCGTCGCCCTGGGTGCGCCGGCGCAGCGGCAGCGTGACGAAAAGCACCATGAACCAGGTGATGCCGAAAAGAACGATTGCCGAGGTGATCGCCATCAGACCTGCTCCAGTTCGATCAATGTGCCGTTGAAATCCTTGGGATGCAGGAACAGCACCGGTTTGCCATGGGCGCCGATCTTCGGCTCGCCCGAACCCAGGATGCGCGCCCCGCGCGCGGTCAGCCGGTCGCGGGCGGCCAGGATATCCTCGACCTCATAGCAGATGTGGTGAATGCCGCCGGCCGGGTTCTTGTCCAGAAAGCCGCGAATCGGGCTGTCCTCGCCCAGCGGGTGCAAAAGCTCGATCTTGGTGTTGGGAAGCTCGATGAACACCACGGTGACGCCATGTTCGGGTTCGTCTTGGGGCGCGCCCACCGTGGCGCCCAGCGTTTCGGCATATTGCGCCGATGCCGCGGCGAGGTCGGGCACGGCGATGGCGACATGGTTCAGGCGGCCGATCATCGGAATCCTCTCAGGCAGAACCGGACCGCCCGGTTATGCGGTCCGATGTGTCGCGCTGCAAGGGGTTGGCCGAATATCGGGGCGTATTTACCGCCGATTAAGCCTTTGCGCCGTCTAATCGGGATCACAACCGGGAGGGCCTGATTCATGACCGACGACCTGCATGACCTGATTCCCGTGCCATCGGCGCGATCGGACCGGCCATTATCCGGACAGACGGTGCTGGTGGTCGAGGACAGCCGTTTCGCGTCCGAGGCGATGCGCCTGCTATGCCTGCGGTCGGGGGCGCGGATCCGCCGGGCCGATTGTCTTCACTCGGCGCGGCGCCACCTGCGCGTCTATCGCCCGCAAGTGGCGGTGATCGACCTCGGTCTGCCCGATGGCCTGGGCGACACCCTGATCGCCGAACTGGCCCGCGCGGTCCCACGCGTTCCGGTCATCCTGGGATGCAGCGGCGATGACGGCGCGCGCGCCCGGGTGATCGAGGCCGGCGCAGACGGTTTTCTGGCCAAGCCGGTGACCAGCCTGGCCACGTTCCAGCAGGCGATCACGGCGCATCTGCCGGACGGGGGCCCACCGGGGATCGGCAGGATCCCGGATGAACCGGTGCGGCCGGACGGTTTCGCCTTTCGCGAGGACATGGTTCATGCGGCCGAGGTTCTGGCCGCCGGCGCCGATGCGCAGACGCTGCATTACCTGGCACAGTTCCTGGCCGCGGTCGCGCGCGACGCGGATGATCGGTTGCTGGAAAAGGCGGCGGACGGCCTGGCGCTGTGCCATCGCGACACCGGGAAAGCCGCCGCGGCAAGCGCAAGAATCTCGGGCCTCGTGCAGGCGCGTATCGCGGCGCGGGGGCCGGTCTGAGCCGTGATGCGCCCCGGTTTTCGACGCGGCGCGAATCAGCCCTTCGGGTCGATCACCCGCAGCGACAGCTCACGCATCTGCTCGTTCGTAGGCTGTGACGGGGCGCCCATCATCAGATCCTCGGCGCGCTGGTTCATCGGGAACATGATGACCTCGCGGATATTCGCCTCGTCGGCCAGAAGCATCACGATCCGGTCGATTCCCGCGGCACAGCCGCCATGCGGCGGCGCCCCGTATTTGAACGCATTGACCATGCCGCCAAAGCGGTTGGTGACCTCTTCGGGGGGGTAGCCGGCCAGTTCGAACGCCTTGAACATGATTTCCGGCTTGTGATTGCGAATCGCGCCCGACACGATCTCGTAACCGTTGCAGGACAGGTCGTATTGGAACCCCAGAACCTGGAGCGGATCGCCGTCGAGCGCGGCAAGCCCGCCCTGCGGCATCGAGAAAGGGTTGTGGCTGAAATCGACAACGCCGGTTTCCTCGTCCTTTTCGTACATCGGGAAATCGACCACCCAGCAAAAGGCGAAGCGGTTCTTCTCGGTCAGGTCCAGTTCTTCGCCGATGACGTTGCGCGCACGGCCCGCCACCGCCTCGAACGCGGCCGGCTTGCCGCCAAGGAAGAACGCCGCGTCGCCCTTGCCAAGCCCCAGCTGCCGGCGGATCGCCTCGG
This sequence comes from Actibacterium sp., assembly GCA_016278325.1. GTDB lineage: Bacteria > Pseudomonadota > Alphaproteobacteria > Rhodobacterales > Rhodobacteraceae > JADQCB01. The sequence goes on along the minus strand of JADQCB010000015.1, from coordinate 69,792 downwards.
TTCGCTCGGGGCCGATGTTCCTGGCCAGCGGGCCGGCCGGTTCAACACCGTTCTCGCCCTCGCGCCAGAAGATATATCCCATCCCCGGCAGCCCTTCCTTCTGGGCGTAGGCGTTCATCCGGTCGCAGAACTTGCGGCTGCCGCCACCCGGCGCGGGAATGGCGCGGATCTCGGTGCCTTCCTGCTCCAGCAGTTTGGCGAAGATGGCAAAGCCCGAGCCGCGGAAATGCTCGGACACGTCCTGCATCTTGATCGGGTTGCGCAGGTCGGGCTTGTCGGAGCCATACCACCGCATCGCATCCGCGTAACCGATCTGCGGCCAGTGCTTGTCCACCTTGTGACCGCCCCCGAATTCCTCGAACACCCCGTCGAGAACCGGTTGCAGCGTGTCGAACACGTCCTGCTGGGTGACGAAGGACATCTCCATGTCCAGTTGGTAGAAATCGGTGGGCGAGCGGTCGGCGCGCGGATCCTCGTCACGGAAGCAGGGCGCGATCTGGAAATACTTGTCGAAGCCCGACACCATGATCAGCTGCTTGAACTGCTGCGGCGCCTGCGGCAGGGCATAGAACTTGCCGGGATGAAGCCGCGAGGGCACCAGGAAGTCGCGCGCGCCCTCGGGGCTGGAGGCGGTGATGATCGGCGTCTGGAATTCGCGGAACCCGCTGTCCCACATGCGGCGGCGGATGCTGGCGACCACGTCGCTGCGCAGTTTCATGTTGCGCTGCATCGCCTCGCGCCGCAGGTCGAGATAGCGATAGCGCAGGCGCGTTTCCTCGGGATATTCCTGATCGCCGAACACGATCAGCGGCAATTCCTCGGCCGCGCCCAGAACCTCGATGTCGCGGATATAGACCTCGATCTCGCCGGTGGGCAGGCGCGGGTTGATCAGGTCCGTGTCGCGCGCCTTCACCTCGCCATCGATTCGGATGCACCATTCCGAGCGCACCTTCTCGACCGCGGCGAAGGCCGGGCTGTCGGGGTCGGCCAGAACCTGCGTCACCCCGTAATGGTCACGCAGGTCGATGAACAGGATGCCGCCATGGTCCCGGACGCGATGGACCCAGCCCGACAGGCGAACGGTCTGGCCCACGTCCGACTTGTCGAGATCGGCGCAGGTATGGCTGCGAAAGGCGTGCATCGGGTATCCCCCAAGGGTTCCTGGTTTCGGTCCGCGCCGATACACCCGTCTGCGGCGGCAAAGTCAAGAGAAGCGACGCGGCAGGTCCCTTCGCAAAGCGCTGTCGGCGCAATCGGGGCCGGCCCATCGGCCCGCTGTCCTCAGTGCTCGGCCGGAAGCTGGACAGCCGGGTTAATTTACATAAACTATGGGTGAGCAAGCAGAAAACCGACGCCCGGTCCCGGGCCGGGGAAAAGACAGACGTGAATTCGACGGGCCGGCAGGGTCCAAGGGGGTGTGCATGTGGAACAGGTTGTTGGACCGGCTTCTCGTTGACCTGATCAGGATCGGTCAGCTTGAGGTAACCTATCCCGACGGCACCGCAAGACGTTATGGGCCGGGCGGTGACCTGCAGGTCAGCGTGACGATGACCGACCCGGCGCTGGCGCGCCGGATCATCATGGGCCCGGACATGGCGGTGGGCGAGGCCTACATGAACGAGACGCTCGTGATCGGTGACGATGATCTGCGCGGTTTCCTGAGGCTGATCCTGCGCAACCGCGGGGCCGGCCACACGCATTGGGCGGTCGAGGCCAACCTGGTGCTGCAACGCTGGATGCGGCATATCCAGCAATACAATCCCGCCAGCCGCGCCCGGCGCAACGTGGCGCATCACTATGACCTGTCCGGGCAGCTTTACGACCTGTTCCTGGATGAGGACAAGCAATATTCCTGCGCCTATTTCATCACCCCCGATGACAGCCTTGAACAGGCCCAGGCGCAGAAGAAGGCGCATATCGCCGGCAAGCTGCTGCTGGAACCGGGGATGCGGGTGCTGGACATCGGTTGCGGCTGGGGCGGCATGGCGCTGACGCTGGCGCGCGATTTCGGCGCGCAGGTCCTCGGCGTGACGCTGAGCGCGGAACAGCACCGCGTCGCCACCGAACGCGCGAAGGCAGAGGGCCTGGACGACAAGGTGGAATTCCGCCTTTGCGATTATCGCGACGTGAAGGAAAACTTCGACCGGATCGTGTCGGTCGGCATGTTCGAGCATGTGGGCACACCGCATTACAACGAGTATTTCACCCATGTCCGCGACAAGCTGACCGAGAACGGCATCGCGCTGATCCACACGATCGGGCGGACCAGCCCGCCGGGCGGCACCTCTCCGTGGATCCAGAAATACATCTTTCCCGGCGGCTATGTGCCGGCCATGTCCGAGGCGATGGCCGCGATCGAGAAGGCCGACCTGATTTCGACCGATGTCGAGGTCTGGCGCATGCATTACGCCGAAACGCTGCGCCACTGGTACGAGCGGTTCATGTCCAATATCGACGCGGCCCGCGCGCTTTATGACGAGCGTTTCTGCCGGATGTGGCGTTATTACCTGACGGCCAGCGAAATGACCTTTCGGTATAACCGCCAGGTGGTGTTCCAGTTCCAGCTGAGCCGCAAGCTGGACGCGGTGCCGCTGAGCCGCGATTACCTGTATCGTGACGGCTCGCATGACGGCCATCTTTGCGCGGCCGCGGAATAGACGGTTGCTTGCCGAAGCGGTCGAGCGCGCGTTGCGCGCAAGATCATGCGCCCTGCGGGCAGAATGAGGGGTTCCACCCCTCAAACTCCCCGGAGTATTTTGCCCGGGGAGAAGCGATCAGAACGGACGGGTCACGTTTCCCGAATAGAAGTGAATGCCCAGTCCGATCGTGAAGATGATCCAGCCGGCGATGCAATGCAGCAACAGGGCCAGCGCGAAGTTGCGCCGGACCGCGTAGGCCCAGGCGAAGAAAAGCCCGCCGCAGAAGGTCATGGCGGTGACGATCCAGCTCCAGTACATCAGGTGGGCCAGCGAGAACAGCGCGGCATTCAGCAAGATCGCCGGCGTCTGCGCGGGTAGCAGCGCGCCATATCGCCGGAAGAAGAGCACGCGGAAGACCAGCTCTTGCGGCAGGGCCGACAGGACCGGGTAGAGCAGGACGATCAGCAGCAGGAAGAGCGGGCACTGCCGCGCCAGGGCGAAAAGCCGGTCGGGCGCGGTGGCCAGCATCACCGCGCCGGCCACAAGCAGCGTGACCGCCGTGAAAGCGGCCATGATGCGCCAGTATCGCCAGGGCGTCGCCCGCGCCAGGTCGCGCCAGCAGAAGCCCGGGGTTCCAGTCAGCAACGACATGCCCAGCAAGGTGATCGTGACCAGGGCGGGAAACATCCATGCCGCCGGCAGCGCAACCGCCATCACGATCGGCGCGGCGATGTAGAGCGTTGCGAACTCGGCACGCAACCGCCGGGCGGACGGATGCCGGAGCGCAGAATTCACCCGCATTGCCAGAGTCCCTTTTGGTGTGCCCGCGTGCCGCGTATACAGGCGCGGCGGGCGATCTTCAAATCTGCTGCGCCCCGGCGAGGGCTTGCGCCTGTTCGGCGCTTGGATATAACCCCCGGGATTTTCGCCACTCCGGAGGACGGGCCATGCCGAAGAGAACCGATATCAGTTCGATCATGATCATCGGCGCCGGGCCCATCATTATCGGGCAGGCCTGCGAGTTCGACTATTCCGGCGCACAGGCGTGCAAGGCGCTGCGGGAGGAAGGTTACAGGGTGATCCTGGTCAACTCGAACCCCGCCACGATCATGACCGACCCGGGCCTGGCCGATGCCACCTATATCGAGCCGATCACCCCCGAGGTCGTGGCCCGGATCATCGAGAAGGAGCGTCCCGACGCGCTGTTGCCGACGATGGGCGGGCAGACCGGGTTGAACACCTCGCTCAAGCTGGCGGATATGGGGGTGCTTCACAGGTTCGGCGTGGAACTGATCGGCGCCAACCGCGCGGCGATCGAGATGGCCGAGGACCGCAGGCTGTTCCGCGAGGCGATGGACAGGATCGGGCTGGAAAACCCGAAGGCGACGATCGCCGAGACGATGGACGAGTGCATGGCCGCGCTGGAGCATGTGGGCCTGCCCGCGATCATCCGCCCGGCCTATACGCTGGGCGGCACCGGCGGCGGCGTGGCCTATAACCGCGACGACTATGTGCATTTCTGCCGCTCGGGGCTGGATGCCTCGCCGGTCAGCCAGATCCTGATCGACGAGAGCCTGCTGGGCTGGAAGGAATACGAGATGGAGGTGGTCCGCGACCGCGCGGACAATGCGATCATCGTCTGCTCGATCGAGAACGTCGATCCGATGGGGGTGCATACCGGGGATTCGATCACCGTTGCGCCGGCCCTGACGCTGACCGACAAGGAATACCAGATCATGCGCAACGGTTCGATCGCCGTGCTGCGCGAGATCGGGGTGGAGACCGGCGGCTCCAACGTGCAATGGGCGGTGAACCCCGAGGACGGGCGCATGGTGGTGATCGAGATGAACCCGCGTGTGTCGCGTTCATCTGCGCTGGCATCCAAGGCAACGGGGTTTCCGATCGCCAAGATCGCCGCGAAACTGGCGGTCGGCTATACGCTGGACGAGCTGGACAACGACATCACCAGGGTCACACCGGCCAGCTTCGAACCGACCATCGACTATGTCGTGACCAAGATCCCGCGATTCGCATTCGAGAAATTCCCGGGATCCGAGCCGCTACTCTCGACGGCGATGAAATCCGTGGGCGAGGCGATGGCCATCGGCCGGACGATCCACGAATCGCTGCAAAAGGCTTTGGCGTCGATGGAAACCGGCCTGACGGGGTTCGACGAGATCGCCATCGAGGGCGCCCCGGACAAGGCGGCGGTGATCGCCGCGCTGTCGCGGGCCACGCCGGACCGGCTGCGCACCATCGCGCAGGCGATGCGCCACGGGCTGAGCGACGACGAGATTCAACAGGCCACCGCCTATGACCCGTGGTTCCTGGCGCGGATCCGCGAGATCGTCGAGACCGAGGAGGATCTGCGCCGGAACGGCCTTCCGGTGACCGAGGACGGGCTGCGCAACATCAAGATGATGGGCTTTACCGACATGCGGCTGGCCGCGCTGACCGGCCGGGACGAGGCGCAGGTGCGGCGCGCCCGGCGCAATCTCGGCGTGTTGCCGGTCTTCAAGCGGATCGACACCTGCGCCGCCGAGTTCGAGGCGCAGACGCCCTATATGTATTCGACCTATGAAGGGCCGGTGATGGGCGAGGTGGAATGCGAGGCGCGGCCAAGCGATCGCAGGAAGATCGTCATCCTGGGCGGCGGGCCCAACCGCATCGGCCAGGGGATCGAGTTCGATTATTGCTGTTGCCATGCCTGTTTCGCGCTGACCGACGCGGGCTATGAGACGATCATGATCAACTGCAACCCCGAGACCGTCAGCACCGATTACGACACCTCGGACCGGCTCTATTTCGAGCCGCTGACCTTCGAGCATGTCATGGAGATCCTTCGGGTGGAGCAGGAAAACGGCACGCTGGCCGGGGTCATCGTGCAATTCGGCGGGCAGACGCCGCTCAAGCTGGCCAACGACCTGGAGGCCGAGGGCATTCCGATCCTCGGCACCACGCCCGATGCCATCGACCTGGCCGAAGACCGCGAGCGGTTCCAGGACCTGGTCAACCGGCTGGGCCTGAAGCAGCCGAGGAACGGCATCGCCTCTACCGACCGGCAGGCGCTGGAAATCGCCGAGGATATCGGGTTTCCGCTGGTGATCCGGCCGTCCTATGTGCTGGGCGGACGCGCGATGGAGATCGTGCGCGACATGGCGCATCTGGAACGCTATATCGCAGAGGCCGTCGTGGTGTCGGGCAAGAGCCCGGTTCTGCTGGACAGCTACCTGTCGGGCGCGGTCGAGGTGGATGTCGACGCGGTGTGCGACGGCGCGCAGGTCCATGTCGCCGGCATCATGCAGCATATCGAAGAGGCCGGCGTGCATTCCGGTGACAGCGCCTGCTCGTTGCCGCCCTATTCGCTGCCGCGCGACATCATTGAAGAGATGGAGCGCCAGACCGAGGCCCTGGCGCTTGGGCTGGGTGTCGTGGGCCTGATGAACGTGCAATTCGCGGTCAAGGACGGCGAGGTCTATCTGATCGAGGTCAACCCGCGCGCCAGCCGCACCGTGCCGTTCGTCGCCAAGGCGGTGAATTCGCCGATCGCCTCGATCGCGGCGCGCGTCATGGCCGGCGAAAAGCTGTCCGGCTTCGACCTGGTCGATCCGGCCATCGACAGGTTCGCGGTGAAAGAGGCCGTGCTGCCCTTTGCCCGCTTCCCCGGCGTCGATACCATTCTCGGCCCCGAGATGCGCTCGACCGGCGAGGTCATGGGGTCGGATGTCAGCTTTCACCGCGCGTTTCTGAAGGCGCAGATGGGGGCCGGTGTGATCCTGCCGACCGAGGGCCGCGTCTTCGTGTCGGTCCGGGATGCCGACAAGACCGCGCAGATGGCCGAGACCGCGCAGGTGCTGATCGACATGGGGTTCCGGATCGTGGCCACGCGCGGCACCGCCGCCTTCCTGGAGGGGCGCGGCATCGCCTGCGAGCTGGTCAGCAAGGTCTATGAGGGCCGCCCGAACATCGTGGACATGATGAAGGACGGGCGCATTGCGCTGGTGATGAACACCACCGAGGGCGCGCGGGCGGTCGAGGACAGCCGTGAGATCCGTTCGGTCGCGCTCTATGACAAGATCCCCTATTTCACCACGGCAGCGGCCAGCCATGCCGTCGCGCTGGCAATGAAAAGCCGTGAAGAGGGAGAGCTTGACGTGCGCGCCTTGCAGGAGATCTGATCGCAACCCGTGGGCGGGCCCCGCCGCTTGTTCAGACCTCGCGCCAGAAGGCCGCGGTGAACAGCACGAACACGGTCAGGATTTCCAGCCGACCGACGAACATGCCGAAGATCAGCAGCATCTTGGCATCGTCTCCCAGCGATGCGAAGTTTCCGGCCGGGCCGATGACCGGCCCGATCCCGGGCCCGACATTGGCAAGGGCCGTCAGCGCGCCGCTGACCGCGGTGGTAAAGCCCAGCCCGGTCAGCCCCAGCGCCGCGGCCAGCAGCGCGAAGGTCATGAAGTAGATCGAGAAAAAGGCGATGACCCCGGCCAGGACGTCATCCTCGACCCGGCGGCCCTCGTATCGCAGGACTGACACGGCGTTGGGCTGGTAGACCTTGCCCATCTGAAGCCAGACGCTGCGCGCCAGCAGCACCCAGCGCATGGCCTTTGCCCCCCCCGCGGTCGAGCCGGTGCACCCGCCCACCGCCGTCAGAAGGAAAAAGGCCACGGTGGCGACCGAGCCCCAGGATGTGTAATCGGTCGTCGCGAAACCGGTTGTGGTGACCACCGAGACGACGTTGAAGGACACTTCGCGCAGCGCAGTCAGAAGGCCGGTGTCCGATGTCGCCACGCGCCAGATCACGAGCATCACGATAACCCAGCCCAGCCGCCAGAGCATCGCCTGAACCTGCTCGCTGCGAAAGGCGCCACGATTCACGGCGCGAATGTACCAGGCGAAGGGCAGCGCCCCCAGGATCATGAAAACTGTCGCGGCCCATTGCAGAAAGCCGCTTTGGAAATGGCCGAAAGAGGCATCATAGGTCGAATATCCGCCGGTCGAGACCGTCGTCAGCGCATGGCTGATCGCGTCGAAAAAGCTCATCCCGCCGGCGAAATAGGCCAGGACGCAAAGCCCGATCAGGGACAGATAGACGATGAGGGTCGCCAGGGCAAAACCCGCGGCGGTGTTGAGCTCCTTCTCACCCTTGTCGGAGCTCTCGGTCCGGAAAAGCTGCATCCCGCCCACCCTGAGGATCGGCAGCAGCGCGATGCCGGTAACGACGAACCCGACCCCGCCCAGGCCTTGCAGGATCGCCCGCCACAAAAGGATGCCGCGCGGCGTGCTGTCCAGCCCGCTCATCACGGTCGAGCCGGTCGTGGTGATCCCGGACATCGCCTCGAACAGGGCATCGACGGGCGACATCTGCCACAGATACAGCGGTAACCCCCCGGCCAGGGCCGCGGTCAGCCAGACGCTCGACGTCAGGATGAAGGTATGCAACCGGCGAAACCCGGTGAAAGAGGCCGAGGTTGCGATCGACAGCATCAGCCCCAGCGCGCCGGACAACAGGGCCGCCGCGCCGAAAGCATCCGCCGTGGCCGGAAACAAGAGCGCGACCAGCACCATAAGCAGCGCCGAGAAGCAAAGGACGATCCCGTTTGCGAAGACCACGAATTGCATTCCGACTTTCCAATCCGCAGCCCGACCCCTGCCGGGCAATCCGCGCGCTGTGCCCGCATTATCGACAGATAACCGCTCGGCTGGCATAGGGCAATCGACCACGGTCTGCTTATGCGCTTGACTTGCCGCCGGCAAACCGCCATGTGACACGCAATCCGACGCCCTGCTGCCGCGTGAGCAGCCGATCGCGGCGACGGGCGATCGGGGCATGTGAAAGATGCCCCACCCATGGTTCCCATGTCACGCGAGGGTCCAGGCGGTAAGGCGGGTTTTCGGGCATTCGGCCCGGATGTCCGGGCCTTGCCGCAACCCATGCGAATGCGGGCCACGGATTGCCCGCCGAAAGGTTTGATTTGACCGATTTCTCCACGCTCGGCCTTGCGCCGGAGCTTACCAAGGCCATTGCCGCCAAGGGGTTCGATACCCCGACCCCGATCCAGGCACAGGCGATCCCGCATATCCTGGAGGGGCGCGACCTGATGGGCCTGGCCCAGACCGGAACCGGCAAGACGCTGGCCTTCGGCCTGCCTCTGATCCAGCGGTTGCGCCAGGACGGCGGCCGCGCCCTTCCGGGTACCGCCCGTGCGCTGATCCTGGCCCCGACGCGCGAGCTGGTGAACCAGATTGCCGAAACGCTGACGGGGTTCACCAATGGCACGCCGACGCGGGTCACCTGCGTCGTCGGCGGCGCCTCTCTCAACGTTCAGACGCGCGCGCTGTCGCGCGGCACCGATATTTTGGTGGCCACGCCCGGCCGTCTGCTCGACCTGATCGAGCGCCGGGCGCTGAGCCTTGGCAAAACCGAATATCTGGTGCTGGACGAAGCCGATCAGATGCTGGACATGGGCTTTATCCATGCCTTGCGGCGGATCGCAAAGCTGCTTGCCAAGCCGCGTCAGACACTGTGCTTTTCGGCAACGATGAACGCACAGATGAACGAGATCGCGCAGGCCTATCTCTATAACCCGCTGCGGGTTCAGGTCTCTCCGCCGGGTAAGGCCGTGGACAAGATCACGCAAGAGGTTCATTTCGTCGACAAGGGCGACAAGCCGACAAAGCTGAAGGCGCTTCTGGCCGGGCATTCGGGCGAGATGGCGCTGGTCTTCGGCCGCACCAAGCATGGCTCGGAACGGTTGAAGAAACAGCTGGAGGCCGCGGGTTTCGCCGCCGGCTCGATCCACGGCAACAAGAGCCAGAACCAGCGCGAGCGCACCCTCAAGGCGTTCCGCGACGGGGCGATCGACGTGCTCGTGGCGACCGATGTCGCCGCCCGCGGCATCGACATTCCCGGCGTGGCGCATGTCTATAATTTCGACCTGCCCAATGTGCCCGAGAACTATATCCACCGGATCGGGCGCACCGCCCGTGCCGGGCGTGACGGGGCCGCCATCGCCTTCTGCGCCCCCGAAGAGATTGGCGAGCTGCGCGCGATCGAAAAGACGATGGGGGTCAGCATTCCCGTCGCCTCGGGCGAACCGCCGTTCGAGAGGAAAACCCAGCCGCGCAAGCCCGGCAATGCCCCGTCGGGCAATGGCGGTGGCCGGCGGCGGTCGCGCCCGCGGCGGGGCAAGGGCGCCAAGATGGCGGCCTGACCGGTCCCCGACACGCCGGCGCGGGGTGCGAACCCGGTGCCGGCGATCAACCCCGGGCGGCTCAATGCAGCCGGCCGCCGATGGGCACGTCGCTGTCGGGCGTGGCCAGCACGATCTCGCCCGCCGCATCGGGGACGCCCAGCACCAGAACCTCGGACATGAACCTGCCGATCTGGCGCGGCGGGAAATTGACAACCGCCATCACCGTCTTGCCCGGCAGGTCGGAGGGGGCGTAATGCGCGGTGATCTGCGCCGAGCTTTTCTTCTCGCCGATGTCGGGGCCGAAATCGATCCACAGCTTGATCGCGGGCTTGCGCGCCTCGGGGAAGGGTTCGGCCCGGGTGATCCGGCCGACCCGGATATCGACCTTCTGGAAATCCTCGAAATCGATCCGGTTCATCGGCCCAGTTCCCGGCTGCGCTCGGCCGCGGCGGCCACGGCCCGCCGCAGCAGGGCGGGAAAGCCGGTTTCCGCGTCCATGAGGATGTCCAGCGCCGCAGCCGTCGTTCCGCCGGGCGAGGTGACATTGATCCGCAACTGCGAGGGCGGCTCATCCGCGTCCTCGGCCAGTTGCCCGGCGCCGCCGACGGTCGCCCTGGCCAGCTTCATCGCCAGCTCGGGGGGCAGGCCCTGTTCCGCTCCCGCGGCGGCCAGCGTTTCGATCAGAAGAAACACATAGGCCGGCCCCGACCCCGAGACGGCCGTCACCGCGTCCATCTGCCCCTCGTTGTCCAGCCGCACGGTCTGTCCCACCGCGGAAAGCAAAGCCTCGGCAATCTGCATCTGCGCCTCGCCGGCGCGGGCATTCCCGATCAGCGAGGTGATCCCCCGGCCCACTGCCGCGGGGGTGTTCGGCATGGCGCGGATGATCGGGGTCTGCGCGCCCAGGATCCGTTCGAACAAGGCGATCGGCGTGCCCGCGGCGACCGAAAGAAAGACCGTGTCGCCGCCGCCCAGACCGGCCAGCGCGGGCAACGCATCCTCCATCATCTGCGGTTTTACCGCCACCAGCACGACGGCCGGTTTCGCGGGCAGGCTCGCGTTCAGGCGCAGCCCCTGTTTTTCGAGCCCGATCAGCCATTCGGAGGGTTTCGGGTCCTGAACCCAGACCGAGCTTGCCGAAAGCCCCCGGGTGAGCCATCCCGCAAGCATCGCCGATCCCATCTTGCCGCAGCCAAGCAGCACCAGCCCCCGGCTGCCGAGTTCCGCCACATCCATGATCCACCTCGCCTTTGATTTCGCGGGCAGGTTAGGGCGGCACCCGGCCGGCTTCAATGCCGCGCGGGGGCGCTGGTGGCGATTTCACCCCGGCGGGCGGCTCATGCGCGTCCGTAAGCCTCGGCGATGGCGACGTTCATCGCCTCTTGCGGGCTTTGCCCGCCCCAGGCGACCAGTTGGAAGGCGGGATAGAAACGCTCGCAGGCGACGACCGAGGTGGCGATCAAACGATCTAGCTGTTCGGCGCTGACCCCCTGTCCCCCGGCAAGCACCAGGCCGTAGCGATAGACCATCAACCGCTGCGTCGCCCAATAGGTGAATGCCCCGGTCCAGCACAGGTCGTTGCTTCGGTTCAACGTCTCGTAGAGCAGCGGCAGCGTATCCTCGGGCGGTTCCATTTCGAAGCTGCAGATCAGGCGAAGCGTCTCGTCCTGCGGCGAAAGCGCCAGGGTGATCGAATAGGTCCGCCATTGCCCCTCGACCGCCATCGCGATCTGGTCGTCGGTGATGCGGTCGAATTCCCACTCGTGATGCTCGGCAATGTGCTCGACAAGGTCGATGGGGTGAATTTCCTCGGAAAACAGGAAGTCTTCGGAAAGTGACATGCCCGGCCTCATACGTTGCAGGCTAGTGACCTCTCGATTCCACTATGCCTAGATCCGCCATCAAGGTGCGGGGCACACCATGCGCCGCCCTTACAATATATGGTGTTCCGAAAGCGCGACACTGTAAAGCAGATTCTTCCCGGCACAAGCAACGGCGCGCCCGGCCACGGGCGCGGCGGGGCGTGCGCGGGCAAGATCGACAGCCAGTCAAAGCCAGTCGCGCAGGATCGGGATCAGGGGGATGTCCGCGGGCGGCATGGGATAGTCCTTCAACTGCCCCACCCGGACCCATTTCAGCACCTGCCCCTCCTGCGGGCGCGCGATTCCCTGCCATTTGCGGCAGGCGAAAAGCGGCATCAGCAGGTGGAAATCGGCATAGCTGTGGCTGGCGAAGGTCAGTGGCGCCAGGCAGCTGGCCCATGTGTCGATGGCCAGTTCTTCGTGCAATTCGCGGATCAGCGCGGCCTCGGGCGTCTCGCCCGGCTCGACCTTGCCGCCGGGAAATTCCCACAGGCCGGGCATGGACTTGCCGGCCGGTCGTTGCGCCAGCAGAACGCGGCCATCCGCGTCGATCAGCGCGACCGCCGATACGAGAACCGTCTTCATGAACGGTAGTCGGCGTTGATGTCGATATAGCGATGCGTCAGGTCGCAGGTCCAGACCGTGGACTTGCCGCGCCCCAGTCCCAGATCGACGCCGATCACCAGTTCCGGCCGTCTCATATAGGCGGCCCCCGCCTCTTCGGTGTAGCTTTCGGCGCGCCACCCCTTTTCCGCCACCAGGATATCGCCGAACCGGATCGAAAGCAGGTCGCGGTCGGCCCGGGCACCGGATTTGCCGACGGCCATCACCACGCGGCCCCAGTTGGGGTCTTCGCCCGCGATCGCGGTCTTGACCAGCGGCGAATTGGCGATCGCCATCGCGACCTTGCGCGCATCCGCATCGTTGTCGGCGCCGGTCACCGCCACCTCGACGAATTTCGTCGCACCCTCGCCATCCCGGATCACCTGATGCGCCAGGTTCAGCATCACGCGCTCCAGCGCGGCGGCGAAATCCTTCGCGGGCTTGCCGCGAAGGTCGGTAATCTCGGGCGCCCTGCTTTGCCCGGTCGCCGCCAGCAGCAGCGTGTCCGAGGTCGAGGTATCGCCGTCCACGGTGATGCTGTTGAAGGTGGGGCCCGTCAGCCGGGACAACAGGGTCTGCAGTGGCGCACGGGCGATTCGCGCATCGGTGAACAGATAGACGAGCATCGTCGCCATGTCCGGGGCAATCATCCCCGATCCCTTGGCGATACCGGCGATCGTCACGGTTTCGCCCCCGATCTCGACGGTTTCCGAGGCGCCCTTTGCAAAGGTGTCGGTCGTCATGATCGCGCGGGCGGCATCGGCCATCCCCGCCGGATCCAGCCGCGTGACGAGATCATCCAGAACGGCCGTGATCCGCTGGTGCGGCAGCGGGTCGCCGATCACCCCGGTCGAGGATGAAAAGACACGCGAGCCGGGCACCCCGACCGCCTGTCCCACGGCCTGCGTGATCGCCTCGACCGCGGCGGTGCCCGCGGCACCGGTGAACGCGTTGGCATTGCCGGCATTGACGATGATCGCGGCCCCCTGCCCGTCATCGGGCAGGGCGATCTTTTCCTCGCAGTCCAGAACCGGCGCCGCGCGGGTGGCAGAGCGGGTAAAGACCCCCGCCATCCGGGTGCCGGGGCACAGCCGGGCCAGCATCACGTCGACCCGCCCCTGATAGCGAACCCCGGCCATTCCGGTCGCGAACGCGACCCCGGCCACCGGCGGCAAGGCCGGCATGGCGGCCGGGGCGAGCGGCGAAACGGCGGGCGCGGCCGGGGCCGTTCCCCCGGTGCCGAGCAACTTCCTGGCCCGGCGGCGCAGGCGCTTGACCTCGGCCTTCAGATCGGCCTTCGACATCTTGCTGATCTTTTTCGCCATCGCCCGCGCGCTCCGCCCTTGCTGAAATCAGTTCTTCAACAACTCCATATTGCGCAACAGGGCGGGGTCAATCTCTTCCTTGCTGCGGGTGATCTCGGCCTGGGCCGTCAACTTCTCGATCGCCTGGTTCACGGCCTCCTGCTTGAGCGTGTCCACGATCTCGGCGCGCACCTCCTTCAGCGCGGGAACCGGCTTTTCCCGGGTCTCGTTCAGCTTGATCACATGCCAGCCGAACCGGGTTTTCACCGGCTCCGAAACCTCGCCGGCGGTCATGCCCATCACGGCCTCCTCGAAGGGCTTGACCATCATCCCTTCGGAAAACCACCCCAGCGTCCCGCCGGATTTGGCCGATGGGCCGGTCGAGCTTTCCTGTGCCAGCTTGGCGAAATCGGCGCCATCGGCCAGTTTTTTCACGATCGCCTTGGCCTCGTCCTCGGTCTTGACCAGGATATGCGAAGCGTTGAGTTCCTTTTGCGGTTCGGCGCTGGCATATTTCGCGTCATAGGCTTTCTGGATGGCCTCTTCGCTGACCGCCTCTTCGGCGATCGCGTTCAGCGCTTCGCCGGCCAGAAAGGAGGTGCGCTGATTTTCGAGCGCGATCCTGGCTTCGGTGCTCAGGTGATCCTTCACCGTCTGGGCCGCGGCGGTTTGCCGGATCAGCTGATCCAGAACCGCCTTGTAAAGCACATCGTCGGGAAGCTGGGTATATTGCTTGGGCAGTTGCGAGGTCATGACGATCATGTGGCCAAGCGTGATTTCCTGCTCGCCCACCGTCGCGACCACGGTATCGGCGTCAGCGGCCATCGCCGGCGCGGCCAGCCCCAGCGAAAGCGTTGCGGCCAGAAGGGTTTTCATCGATGAAGAGATCATGGCAACTCCTTTTTTGCCGCGCGGTTCGGCGGCGTTGACACTCAGAAGGCAGGCGCTTACATCGCTCTTGGTCCGAAAGCGCCGGACTGCCTTTCGTTTCCGTGCCTACCTAAGCGGGGACGAGCGGGCGGACAAGGCACCCTCTTTCACGATCCCGAAAGACCACCAAGCGGAGACAACATGCTGGGCATCGGAAAACTCGCCAAAACGGTTTTTGGCTCGCCGAACGATCGCAAGGTCAAGGCCACGCGCCCGCTGGTGGAAAAGATAAACGCGCTGGAGCCGGAATACGAAAAGCTTGACGACGCCGGGCTGATCGAAAAGACGGCAGAACTGAAGCGCCGTGTCGAAGCCGGCGAAAGCCTGGACGACGTGCTGCCCGAAGCCTTCGCGAACTGCCGCGAGGCCGCGCGCCGCGCGCTCGGCCTGCGGGCGTTCGACGTTCAGCTGATGGGCGGGATCTTCCTGCATCAGGGCAATATCGCCGAGATGAAGACGGGTGAGGGCAAGACCCTTGTGGCCACCTTCCCGGCCTATTTGAACGCGCTCAGCGGCAAGGGCGTGCATATCGTCACCGTCAACGATTATCTTGCCAAGCGCGATGCGGAATGGATGGGAAAGGTCTATGGCGCGTTGGGCCTGACCACCGGGGTGATCTATCCGCAGCAGCCCGAGGACGAGAAACAGGCCGCCTATGCCGCCGACGTGACCTATGCCACCAACAACGAGCTGGGCTTCGACTATCTGCGCGACAACATGAAATCCGAGCTGTCGCAGATGTCGCAGCGCGGGCACAACTTCGCCATCGTCGACGAGGTGGACAGCATCCTGATCGACGAGGCGCGCACGCCGCTGATCATCTCGGGGCCCAGCCAGGATCGGTCGGAGCTCTACAAGACCATCGACGAGGTCGTGCCGAGCCTGACCGAAGAGCACTACACGCTGGACGAAAAGCAGCGCAACGTGACCTTCACCGACGAAGGCAACGAGTTCATCGAGGCCGAGTTGCACCGGCGCGGCATCCTGCCGGAAGACCAGTCGCTCTATGATCCCGAAAGCACGACCATCGTGCATCACGCCACCCAGGCGCTGAAGGCGCACACGCTGTTCACGAAGGACAAGGACTATATCGTTCGCAACGGCGAGGTGATGCTGATCGACGAATTCACCGGCCGCATGATGGCCGGGCGCCGCCTGTCCGACGGGCTGCACCAGGCGATCGAGGCGAAAGAGGGCGTGGACATCCAGCCGGAAAACGTCACCCTGGCCTCGGTCACCTTTCAGAATTACTTCCGGCTTTACGACAAGCTGGCCGGGATGACCGGCACCGCCACCACCGAGGCCGAGGAATTCATGGAGATCTATGGCCTCGGCGTCGTCGAGGTGCCCACCAACATGCCGATTGCACGTGTCGACGAGGACGACCAGGTTTTCCGCACCGCGCGCGAGAAATACCAGGGCATCGTGGATGCAATCCGCGACGCCCATGCCAAGGGGCAGCCGATCCTGGTCGGGACGACCTCGATCGAGAAATCCGAGGCGCTTTCGCAGATGCTGACCAAGGCCGGGATCGAGCACAACGTGCTGAACGCCCGCCACCATGAACAAGAGGCGCAGATCATCGCCGATGCCGGCCGCCCGGGCGCGGTGACGATCGCCACCAACATGGCCGGGCGCGGCACCGACATCCAGCTGGGCGGGAATGTCGACATGAAGGTGATGGATGCGCTGGCGGCCGACCCCACGGCCGACCCGGAAGCCCTGCGCAAGAAGATCACGGCCGAACACGCGGAAGAACGCGAAAAGGTGCTGGCCGCCGGCGGGTTGTTCGTTCTGGCCACCGAACGCCACGAATCACGCCGGATCGACAACCAGCTGCGCGGGCGGTCCGGCCGTCAGGGCGACCCGGGCCGATCGGCCTTTTTCCTGTCGCTCGAAGACGACCTGATGCGCATCTTCGGGTCCGAACGTCTGGACAAGGTTCTGAACACGCTGGGGATGAAGGAAGGCGAGGCGATCGTCCACCCCTGGGTGAACAAGTCGCTGGAAAAGGCGCAGGCCAAGGTCGAGGGGCGCAACTTTGACATCCGCAAGCAGCTTTTGAAATTCGACGATGTCATGAACGATCAGCGCAAGGTGATCTTCAGCCAGCGCCGCGAGATCATGGAAGCCGACGACCTGTCCGAGATCGTGCAGGACATGCGCCATCAGGTCATCGACGATCTGGTCGATATTCATATTCCGCCGAAATCCTATGCCGACCAGTGGGATGCCGAAGGGCTTTACGCGGCGGTTCTGGAAAAGCTGAACATCGACGTTCCGGTGATCGCCTGGGCCGACGAGGAGGGCGTGGACGAACAGCAGATCCGCGAACGCATCGCCAAGGCCGCGGATGAGGCGATGGCGTCGAAGGCCGCCCGGTTCGGCCCCGAGAACATGCGCAACATCGAAAAGCAGGTCTTGCTTCAGACCATCGATAGCAAGTGGCGCGACCACCTTCTGACGCTGGAGCATCTGCGCTCGGTCGTGGGCTTTCGCGGCTATGCCCAGCGCGATCCGCTGAACGAATACAAGACCGAGTCGTTCCAGCTGTTCGAGACGATGCTGAACTCTCTGCGCGAAGAGGTCACCCAGAAGCTGGGGCAGGTCCGCCCGCTCAGCGAGGAAGAACAGCAGCAGATGATGGAACAACTGATGGAGCAGCAGCGCCAGCTTCAGCAGGGAATCGACGCCGCGACCCCGCAAACCGAGGCGCTGAACGACGGGTTCGACGAGAACGACCCGGCCACATGGGGCAATCCCGGCCGGAACGATCCATGCCCCTGCGGGTCGGGCCGGAAGTTCAAGCATTGCCACGGGCGCCTGAGCTGAGTCGGACGATTTGGCATCGGGCGGATTGTGCCCGCTCGATCGGGTTTATGCCATATTCTGCCGCGCCTCGGCCCGATAGCGCGGAATAACGGCGGGCGGCCTTCGCGATCTGGCGGCCCATGCCGTTTACAAGTCAGCAACAATCCCAACTCCCGCCACGTCTTTGCCCCTTTCGGTTTCTAGTTTCATGCTGAAGCAAACGCGAAAGGGTCTGTTGTGCAGTTGAATCGCAATGTCCTGACCATTGTCACCACCGTGATCGTCGCATTCGCGGCCGGTCACCTGGTGCAGAACGCCGACAGCTATTTCCAGGGCCGCAGCGCGGGCAGTGACGAAACCATCATCGCATCCTCGCAGGACGCCCAACGCCGTGTGTCCGTGGTGGCGCCCACCAACCGGTTCATAGATCAGGTCCAGTCGCTCTCGGCATCCTCCGCATCCCGGGTGCCGCCCGCGCGCGCATCCAGGGTCTCGGATCATGAAATCCCGCCCTTGCCGTCCGATGCCGGCGCCGCGCCGGCGTTTCCCACCGACACCGGGGCGCTGGCCCGCCGGATGGCGCGGCTGCAAGGGGACTTCACGACGCCCGCGATCGGCGGGCCGAGGCTGAACCAGTATGGCCTGCCCTGCAAGACCTCGATGACCGCCACGCCGGCCCCGGCAGCGATGGCCGATCTGACGATCACTGCAAGCTGCCATACGGACGAGCGTGTCGTGATCAGCCATGACCGGCTGCATTTCACCGCGCGCATTCCCAACAAGGGGGAATTGCACGTCCAGGTGCCGGCGATGACCGACCCGGCGGTATTCGTGGCCGAACTGCCCGGCGGCAAGATCCTGACGGCAACGGCCAGCGTGCCCGAACAGGCGAATTTCGAACGCCTCGCCCTGCAATGGACCGGCCCGGCCGGGATACAGTTGCATGCCTATGAGTTCGGGGCCGGTTTCGATGATCCGGGCCATGTCTGGGTGCAGGCCCCGCGTACACCGTCTGCCGCCATGACGGGCCGGGGCGGGTTCCTGACGCGCCTGGGGTCGGCCGATCTGCGCGGCACGCAAATGGCCGAGATCTACAGCTTTCCACGCGGTCAGACGCGCGACGACGGTGTGGTGCGGATGAATGTCGAGATCCCCATAACCGAGGCCAATTGCGGCCACGAAATATCGGCCGAGACGTTGCAGCCCGGGCTCGATGGCCGGCTGCAATCGGTGGAATTGAACCTGACGGTTCCGGATTGCAAAGCCAAAGGCGAATATCTTGTGTTGAAAAATGTCATCCGAGACCTGAAGATCGCCGCGAACTAGGGCAATCCGACCGCAGGGCATGACACGACTTTTCGCAGGCGCGGCGATCATCGCCGCGCTGTTTTTTCTTTTCGCAGGTGGGGCCGCGCGGGCGCAGGACGTCACCCTGTCCGCGCGCGATGGCGCAATCTCGATCAGCGGCACCCTGGTGACCTTCGACGGCGAATTCTATCGGGTGGATACCAGATACGGCGTGCTTGTCGTCGATGGCCAGGGCGTGATCTGCACCGGTCCGGGATGTCCCGATCTGGATGCCTATGTCGCGGAATTCACCTTTTCCGGGGCGCCGGCGATGGGGCGGCATCTGATGCCCGACCTGTTGCAGGCCTATGCCGCCCGCCGCGGATTGCAGGTAACGCGCGATATTCGCGATGACGGGGAATTCTCGCTCGTTCTGAGTGATCCGGTCGCCGGGCGGACGGTGGCGCGGGTCGGGTTCAAGCTGACATCGACTGCCGAGGGATTCGCCGATCTTCTGACCGACCAGGCCGATATCGTCATGGCGCTGCGCCCGGTCAACGACGAAGAGATCGCACTCGGCCTTGATGCCGGGCTCGGCGACTTGTCTCGCGGCAGGCAAAGCCGTGTCGTGGCCCTGGACGCGCTGGTGCCGGTCGTGGCCCGTGCCAATCCGAAGCGCCGGCTGGAGATCGAGCAGCTGGCCGCCATGCTTTCGGGACGGCAGTCCGAATGGCCCGACGGCCAAGGCGGGATAGGCCTGCATGTTCCGGCGTCCGGATCCGGCCGGCGTACGGCATTGCAAGCCGATTTCCTGACGCCGTTCGGGCTGACCCTGACCGCGAAGGCCACAGCGCATCAAAGCGGCCGGGCCCTGTCCGATGCGGTGGCCGCCGATCCGCTGGCGCTGGGGGTGGTCGGGCTTTCGGATCTGGGCAACGCGGTGCGCGTGACCCTGACGGGCCGTTGCGGCATGCCCCTGCCGGCCACGAGGAGTACGATAAAAACCGGCGATTACCCGTTCACCGCGCCGCTGTTGCTGTATCTTCCGGCGCGGCGCCTGCCGCTTTTCGCGCGCCAGTTCCTCGATTACCTGACGACACCGCCGGCGCAACTCGTCATCAGGCGGGCGGGATTCGTCGATCAGCAGCGCGAAGAGATCCCGCTGGATGCGCAGGGGATACGCCTTTCCAACGCCATCGCCAAAGCCGGCCCCGAGGTCCCGCTGGAAGAACTGCAACGCATGAACGCCGCGTTGCAGGGCCATGCGCGGCTGACCACCACATTTCGGTTCCGGGGCGGCTCGACCGAGCTGGGGCCGCAATCGGCGGGCAACGCGGTAACGCTGGCGCGTGCGCTGGAGTCGGGTTTGTATGACGACCGCGAACTTGTGTTCATCGGCTTCAGCGACGGCGAAGGCGACTGGCAGGTGAACCGGCGCATCGCCCGCGA
Organism: Actibacterium sp.; assembly: GCA_016278325.1. Classification (GTDB taxonomy): domain Bacteria; phylum Pseudomonadota; class Alphaproteobacteria; order Rhodobacterales; family Rhodobacteraceae; genus JADQCB01. The sequence continues at coordinate 49,708 of JADQCB010000015.1, read as the reverse complement.
ACGGGCCGTAGCCGTGCGCGACGCCGTGCGTAATGCCGCGATAACGGCCGATCCCGCGCGCCTGAAACTGCGTGTGGCCGCGTTCGGCGAAGCGATGCCGATAACCTGCGACGACACCGATTGGGGGCGGGCAATCAACCGCCGGGTCGAGGTCTGGCTGCGCTGAACGCCCCGCCGGCGTTCAGATCATTCGGATCACGTCCTTGTCGATTGCCAGCATATAGCCCTTGCGGGCGATATTCTTGATCAGCAATTCGCTGACGATCTGATTGCCCAGGCCGTCGCGCAAGCGCTTGATCCGTGTGGCGCCCGCGGATTCGTCGCAATCCTCGGCCCTGCGGCCGGAAATCATCGCCTCGATCTCGGCCCCGTTCAGAACGTCGCCGTCCATCCGCGCCTCGGCCAGGACTGCCAGTGTCTCGATTGCCGCGTCGGTCAGCCTGAAATCCATGTCGTTCAGCACGACCGTGTTCTCCTCCCGGCTGATCAGAAGAGACGAAACCTGAATCCCCGTGCGCGCGATCTCGCCCATGCGGCGGTTCAATCCGACGATCGTCAGAAGAAACACCAGCGCCGCCACCAGCAACGCCGTGGAAAACACCAGCAGCACGAAGATCACCATGCGATAGGATGCCAGCACATCTGAAAACGCGGTGCCCGACTGTGCCAGAATTTCCAGAAGCTTGATCTCGGCGCCCGATCTCAGGTCGTCATTCTCGACAAAGATGCGCTCCACCCGGGCGTTGAAGGCATTCGCATCGGGCAGGGTCAGAAACAGCACGACGGCGGCGACCAGCAGGATCAGAACGATCGCCGCGATGCCCATTGGCACGACCGGCAGGGTGCGGCGCCCGGTCTCAGTAGCGGAGGAAGTAGGGTCCGGCACTCTCTTTCCTTTCCGACAGCCCGTCCTGTCCGAATATGGACATGACGTTCAGCAACTGCCAGCCATCCGCCGCGATCCGGGGTTCGATCGCCCTGGCCGCGGTGCCGCGATCGGCACAGGCAGTGTCGGGAAGCTCGATCACACCGTAATGCAGGCGCAGCGGGTCGTTCTGCTTGGCCTTGTAGTCGGCATAGCATTCGGCGTTGGCCGGAGCCGCGACATTCGCGGCCAGCACAAGACCCAGGAGAAAAAGGATGCGCGTTTTCATTGCCCGACAATGCGCGGGTTCGCCCCGTTATTCAATAACAAGCGCCCGGTGGACGCGGTCATCGCATGACCGGGCGGCGATATTGCCTGTCATCGCCGGCCAAAGGCAGCATCTGCGTATCACCTTGGCAGGGAAGGCTTCCTGCATCGCTTCAAAGGAAGGACCGGATCCATGAAGAACCGCATCACTGCAATCTTAATGAGCGCCACCCTGGCCGTGTCAGGCCTCACCGCCGCGCCGGCCCGGGCCACGTCGGATGGCGAGAAAGCCATCCTGTTACTCCTCGGGGCGGCGGCGCTCTATGGTATCGCGAAATCGGCCGAAAAGGACGAGGCGGGCCGCAGCCCGAACCGGGCCGCGACCGGACGCGATCACTGGTATCGGAATGATCGTGACGAAGATGCCGGGCGCCGCGACCGGGCGGGCAGGCATCAACGCGACGGGGACGAGCGCGGGCAGACCTGGCGCAATCACGAAATCCTGCCGGCACAATGTCTGCGCGAAACCGACGGCAGGGGTGATTCGATCGCCTATCTGGATCGGTCCTGCATGGCCCGGTCGGGATATCGCGGCCGCCTGCCCGAAGGCTGCGCCGCGCTGTTTCCCACACGCCGCGGCTATGTGCCGGGGCTCGGCGCGCGCTGCCTGTCGCGAAAAGGGTATATCCTGGCTGGCGGGCGCCACTGATCGGCACGCCCGCGAACCGGCGCGGTCGCGATGCCCGATCCGGAACGGCGCTTGATCCGCGGTCCCTCGGGAAGGAATGTCGCGGGCGTCGGGACCTTTTGCCTGTTTACTTGCGAACGATTCGCAATTATACGGGCTGCATTGCCATTCCGGAGTTCTAAATGGAAACCCTCTCTCCCATCACACTCGGTTTTCTCGGCAGCCTCGCCGCTGGTTTGATGACGGCGGTCGGCGCGGTGCCGGTGTTGTTCGGAAAGACGCCGTCGCGCGAGATGCGCGACATGTCGCTGGGTTTTGCCGCGGGCGTGATGCTGGCCGCATCGTTCTTTTCGCTGATCATCCCCGCGCTAGACGCCGCCGCGGGCCGCTACGGCGAAGGGGCGGTTCCGGCGGCCATCGTGGTGGTCGGAATTCTCTTGGGCATGGGCGCGGTGGCCCTGATGAACGAAAAGCTGCCGCACGAGCATTTCCGGCTGGGACGCGAAGGGCCCGCCAGTGTCTCTTTGCGCCGCGTATGGCTTTTCATCGTTGCGATCACCATCCACAATTTCCCCGAAGGGCTGGCCGTTGGCGTCGGTTTTGGCGCAGACGGGTTCTCGGGCGGCCTGCCACTTGCCATCGGCATCGGGCTTCAAAACGCCCCCGAGGGGCTTGCGGTCGCCGTTGCCCTGCTTGGCGAAGGTTATGGCAAGACCCGCGCCTGGACCATCGCCGCGCTCACCGGCATGGTCGAACCTGTCGGCGGCATCCTGGGGGCCGGGATCATCACGATTTCGGCGCCGCTTCTGCCATGGGGCCTGGCCTTTGCCGCGGGGGCGATGCTTTACGTGATCAGCCACGAGATCATCCCCGAAACGCATCGCAGCGGTCACCAGAACAGGGCGACGCTGGGTCTTTCGATCGGTCTTGTCCTGATGCTGTTCCTGGATGTCTGGCTGGGATGATTCCCGGCCCCGGGATCGATGGCCCATCGGCCGCGCAGATCCCGATTTTCCGAGCTATATTTTCAGCGCGTCATCCATCAGGTCGTCGATGAACAGGCTTAGCAGTTGTGGCCGTCCGCTGACCCCGGCCTTGCGATAGATCGCATTCGTCTGTGCCTTTACCGTGCCTTCCGATGTGCAGCGCAGATGCGCGATTTCCTGTGTGCTCATGCCCTTTATGGCGAACAGCGCCACATCCCGTTCTGCCGGGGTCAGGCCCCAGTCGTCGAACCGCTCTTGCAGCAATTCCATGAACGCCCCCGAGGCGACGCGCAATTGCTGCCGGAAGCGGCTGCTTTGCCGCAAGGCATATGCCAGGGCGAAGGCGCCCAGGATCAGCCCCAGGATCAGACCCGTCGCCGCGCCGATTTCCAGCAATTCTCGGGTGTGCCAGCTTATCGGGCGGTCGCGCGCGCCGATCACTGTCAGAACGATGTCGGACACGAAGAACACGGCGCAGAGCGCCTGAACCGACAGGATCGCGATGATCAGAATACGCTGCTTCACCCGTCGATATTCCGTCCCGTCCGGCAGGCATGCGGCGCGCGTATCGCGGGCTGGTTACCCGTCATCGCTGCCGTCGTCACTGCCACCGCTCTCACCGCCGTCGTCGTCACCGCCATCGCTCTCGTCGCTGCCATCGTCACTGCCGTCGCTGCCGTCGTGCCCATCATCAGGACCGGCGTCGTCTCCGCGACTGCCGTCGTCGGAACCACTTGCGTCATCATCACCACCGCTTGCGTCATCGTCACCGCCGGCGGCGTCATCGACGGCGGGGTCATCATCACCACCGCTTGTGTCATCGTCACCGCCGGGGTCATCTTCGACGGTGGGATCACCGCCAGTGTCGCCACGATCCGGTTGCGCATCGGATTGGGGCGCCGCGGCATCGGAATCGTCGCCTGTCCCGCCGATCCGCGGGCTCAGCAATTCCGGGGCCGTGGCATCGCCATCCGCCTGCGCCGAGAAGTCGCGCAGGATCTCGCCGGTGCGGGGATTGACGATGATCTCGCGCGTCAGCCCGTCGCCCTCGGCCAGGATCCGGGTGCGGCCAAGCCAGGTCTGCGACACGCGGAAGCGGGTGAAGCCCTGCTCGGTCAACTGGGCGATCAGCTGATCGGCAACCGTGTCGGCCGCCGCGGGACCGGCCGCCAGCACCACAAGAACCGACGCAACGTAAAGGCAACTCCTGGACATCGAGGATCTTCCGGAAAAGAGAAACGGCGCCCCGTTCTTCCTTTTCGGGAAAACGGCGCGCCATGACAAGGGCCTTCCGACCATCAGGCCGGGAACCGCTCAGTCGTTGTCATCATCACCGCCATCATCATCGCCGCCGTCGTGATCGTCACCGCCGTCGTCGTCGCCGCTGTCGTGATCGTCGCCACCGTCGTCGTCGGCATGGTCGTCACTGGCGTCGTCGTGATCGTCGTTTGCGTCGTCGCCGGCATGATCGCTGTCGCTGTCGTCATCGCCGCCGGACGCCTCGTCGTCAGTGCCGCCAGCGTCCGCGTCATCGCGGGCGTCGTCCTGATCTTCGGCGTCATCCCCGCCCGAGCTTGCGCCGCCCGAAACATTTCCGCCGGCGTCGACGCTGCGGTCCGATTCCGCGCCATCATTCGCGTCGGTTTCTTCGCTTCGAAGGTTGCCCGCGGCGTCATAGGTCCGTTCCAGCCGGCCCTGGGCGCCCTCGGCCTCGACATTGATTCCATTGGAATTGTATTCCACGTGGATGGAGCTGTAGCCGGCGCCGGTCAGCTCCGCCACGATACCATCGACGATCTCTTCCGTGGTCTGCGCCGTGGCCGCCCCGGACATCAGAACCGAAAGGGCCGAAACACTGAGGAGTTTCCTGATCATCATCTGCTGTTTCCTTCGACAGGGACGGCGCACCGCGCGCCGCCGCACAATCCGAAGGCTGTCACGCAACCCCGCGCCCGGACCATCGACCGGGGGTTTATCACCGGGCGCATAAACCCGGGTTTATGCCGTTTTCGGGCGCCCGGCCGCGCCGCTCAACTGCCGGTGTCGATATCCACGCCCAGATGTTTGGCCACGGTGAAGATGTCCTTGTCGCCACGCCCGCACATGTTCATGCAGATGATGTGATCGTGCGGCAGGTCCGGGGCAATCTTCATCACATGGGCCAGGGCATGGGACGGTTCCAGCGCGGGGATTATGCCCTCTTGCTCGCAACACAGCTTGAACGCCTCCAGCGCCTCGGCATCGGTGATCGAGACATATTCGGCCCGCCCGATATCATGCAGCCAGGAATGCTCGGGCCCGATACCCGGATAATCCAGGCCGGCCGAGATCGAATACCCTTCGAGGATCTGGCCATCGTCGTCCTGCAACAGATAGGTCCGGTTGCCATGCAGAACCCCGGGCCGGCCGCCGGTGAGGCTGGCGCAATGCTCCATCTTCGCGTTCACGCCCTTGCCGCCGGCCTCGACCCCGATGATGTTGACCGACTTGTCGTCGAGAAACGGGTAGAACAGGCCCATCGCGTTCGACCCGCCGCCGATCGCGGCGACGATGGTATCGGGAAGCCGCCCCTCGGCCGCCTGCATCTGTTCCTTCGCTTCCGTCCCGATGATCGATTGGAAGTCGCGCACCATCGCCGGATAGGGATGCGGGCCGGCAACGGTGCCGATGCAATAGAACGTGTCGCGCACATTGGTCACCCAGTCGCGCAGGGCGTCGTTCATCGCGTCCTTGAGCGTGCCGCGCCCGCTGGTGACCGGGACAACCTCGGCGCCCAGCAGCCGCATCCGGAAAACGTTCGGCGCCTGCCGTTCGACATCATGGGCCCCCATGTAGACGACGCATTTCAATCCGAACTTGGCGCAGACCGTCGCGGTCGCCACGCCATGCTGGCCCGCCCCGGTTTCGGCGATGATACGGGTCTTGCCCATCCGCCGCGCCAGGATGATCTGGCCCAGCACGTTGTTGATCTTGTGCGCGCCGGTGTGGTTCAGCTCGTCGCGCTTCATGTAGATTTTCGCGCCGCCCAGATGCGCGGTCAGGCGCGCGGCATGATAGAGCGGGCTGGGCCGGCCCACATAGTGGGTCCACAGGTCGTGCATCTCGTCCCAGAAGCTCTGATCGGTCTTGGCATTCTCGTACTGCTCTTCGAGTTCCAGGATCAGCGGCATCAGCGTCTCGCTGACAAAGCGCCCCCCGAACATGCCGAAGCGGCCGTTCTCGTCCGGGCCGGTCATGAAACTGTTGATGAGATCCTCAGCCATCCTTCACTCCTCGCAGGTCCGCGGGCACGCGCCCTCCCGTGTCGACTTCCTTCACGCGCGCGGCCGCGATGAACGCACGGATCAATGCCGCGTCCTTTACCCCCGGCGCAACCTCGACGCCAGAGGAGACATCGACCTGCCGTGCCCCGGTCAGGCAAATCGCGTCGGCCACGTTGTCCGGCGTCAGTCCGCCGGCCAGCATCCAGGGCACCGGCCAGCGGCGATCGGCGATCAGCCGCCAGTCGAAGGTCAACCCGTTGCCCCCCGGCAATGCCGCGCCCGGCGGCGGCCTGGCGTCCACCAGAAGCTGGTCGGCCACGCGCCCATGCGCGTCTAGAAGCGACAGGTCGGCGCGGTCGGCCACGCCCACGGCCTTCATCACCGGCAGCCCGAAGCTTCGGCGGATTTGCGACACCCGTTGCGGCGATTCGGTGCCGTGCAGTTGCAGCATGTCCAGCGGAACATGCGCCACCAGCCGGTCGAGAAAGGCGTCATCGGCATCCACGGTCAACGCCACCTTCGCCACGCCTGGCGGAACCTCGGCGGTCAGCGCGCGGGCCGCCTCCAGCCCGATATTGCGCGGCGATTTCGCGAAGAACACGAATCCGACATAAGCCGCCCCCGCCTGCACCGCCGCGCGGACATGCTCTGCCCTTGTCAGGCCGCAGATCTTTACCCTGATGCCGTTCATGTCCATGGCCGGCATCTAGCCCGCCTTGCGCGGTTCCTCAAGCAGCGCCAGCACCTCGTCCTTCTGGTCCTCGGCGCCGGCCGCGCTTTTCAGCCGGCTCATTTCGCGCTCCAGCTTGCGGGCCTCACGCTTGGCCCGGCCGCCTTCGGCGCGGATGCGCGCCTCGCGCAGCCATTCCCAGACGAACCCGATCATCAGCCCGGCGACGATTCCGCCGAACACGACCAGGAACAGCGGCAGCCGGATCTCCCATGTCAGGCCGGCGAAATGCCCAAGTTCTTCGGGCAGAAGGCGCAGGCTGACCATCGTGCGATTGGCCAGCGCCACGGTAATGAGGCACAGCCCCAGCACAGCAAGAAAGAGGTAACGGATATAACGCAGCATTCAGGTTTTTCCGATCATTTGGCGTTCAGCCGATCACGCAACAGCTTGCCGGTCTTGAAGAACGGAACGCATTTTTCTTCCACCTCGACGGCCTCGCCGGTGCGCGGGTTGCGACCCGTGCGCGCGTCGCGTTTCTTGACGGAAAACGCGCCGAAGCCGCGCAGTTCCACCCGATCGCCGCGGGCCATGGCATCGATGATTTCCTCGAAGATCGTACTCACGATACGCTCAACATCGCGTTGAATCAGGTGCGGGTTCTCATCGGCGATCTTCTGTATCAGTTCCGAGCGGATCATTTATTTCAGTCCCCCTGGTCGGCCCTTGTCTTGATGCCGTTTATCCTTGTGCGAGCGTGGCCGACTATATGCCTGTTTGCGCCACAGAGAAACAGAAAGCCTTGGAAAAGAACGGGAAAGATCGTGAACACCCGCAGTTTGGGCTGAATCTGGCGCTGCATGGCGGTGTGGCAGGGACTGGACACGCTGCCGGCGGACCCGGGCGTGAAGCCGGCACGGATTGATTCGGTGTCACGAAAAACGGCCCCGTGCATCACACGGGGCCGTCGCTTCATTCTTTCCGGGCGGGACGGTTCTAGTCGTCGTCGCCCTTCAACGCGGCGCCCAGGATGTCCCCCAGCGAAGCGCCGGAATCGGAAGAGCCATATTGCTGCACGGCCTCCTTTTCCTCGGCGATCTCGCGGGCCTTGATCGACAGGCCCAGCCGGCGCGACTTGGCATCGACATTGGTGACTCGGACATCGACCTTGTCGCCCACCTGGAAACGTTCGGGCCGCTGCTCGGAGCGATCGCGCGACAGGTCGGAGCGACGGATGAAGGACTTCATGCCCTCATGCTCGACCTCGATGCCGCCATCCTCGATCGCGGTGACCGTGACGGTAATGATCGAACCGCGCTTGACGCCATCGACCGCTTCGGTGAACGGATCGCCGCCCAGGGCCTTGACCGACAGCGAGATACGCTCGCGTTCGGGGTCGACCTCGGTGACGACGGCCTGAACGACATCGCCCTTGCTGTATTGCTGGATCGCGACATCGCCACGTTCATCCCAGCTCAGATCGCTCAGGTGAACCATGCCGTCGATATCGTCATCCAGGCCGATGAACAGGCCGAACTCGGTGATGTTCTTGACCTCGCCCTCGACCTCGGTGCCCACCGGATGGGTTTCGGCGAAGACTTCCCACGGGTTGCGCATGGTCTGCTTGAGCCCCAGCGACACGCGGCGCTTGGCCGTGTCGATCTCGAGCACCATCACGTCCACCTCCTGCGAGGTCGAAACGATCTTGCCGGGATGCACGTTCTTCTTGGTCCAGGACATCTCGCTGACATGGACCAGGCCCTCGACGCCCGGCTCCAGCTCGACGAAGGCGCCGTAATCCGTGATATTGGTCACGCGGCCCTTGTGCACGGTGCCGATCGGGAACTTGGCCTCGACCGTGTCCCACGGATCTTCCTGCAGCTGTTTCATGCCCAGGCTGATGCGGTGGGTTTCCTTGTTGATCTTGATGACCTGCACCTTGACGGTCTCGCCGATCGACAGGATTTCCGAGGGGTGGTTGACCCGCCGCCAGGCCATGTCGGTGACGTGCAGCAGGCCGTCCACGCCGCCCAGGTCCACGAATGCACCGTATTCGGTGATGTTCTTGACCACGCCGTCGACCGCCTGGCCTTCGGTGAGGTTGGCGATGACTTCGGCGCGCTGTTCGGCGCGGCTCTCTTCCAGGATGGCACGGCGCGAGACCACGATGTTGCCGCGGCGGCGGTCCATCTTGAGGATCTGGAACGGCTGCTTGAGCCCCATCAGCGGGCCGGCATCGCGCACCGGGCGCACGTCCACCTGGCTGCCGGGCAGGAACGCCACGGCGCCGCCCAGATCGACCGTGAAGCCGCCCTTGACACGACCGAAGATCGCGCCTTCGACCCGGGCGTCGTCGGCATAGGCTTTTTCCAGGCGGTCCCAGGCTTCCTCGCGGCGGGCCTTGTCACGGCTGATGACGGCCTCGCCCCGGGCGTTTTCCACCCGGTCGAGATACACTTCGACCTCGTCACCGACCTCGATCTCGGCCTGCTCGCCGGGATTTGCGAATTCCTTCAGATCGACGCGGCCTTCCATCTTGTAGCCGACATCGATGATGGCCTGGCCCGCCTCGACGGCGATGACCTTGCCCTTGACGACGCTGCCTTCTTGCGGCGTGTCGATCTCGAGGCTGTCGTTAAGGAGGGCCTCGAATTCCTCCATGGATGCGTTATGAGCCATCTGGTCTCTGGTTTCCTTTACTTCCGATTTTTCCGGCCGCGCGGTTGTCTCCGCCGGTCTTGGGTTGGTCATTCGGGGCGGGACCGAAAAACAAACAGGGCCGGAAACGTCCGACCCCTGCTCCTCATGCCCTGCTCCCCGGCGTTTACGCCTTGTCGACGTGGGCCATATAGAGCGGTTTGCGCAACATCGCAAGGCCCGGAACACCCGGGCCCGCGCATGTCGCGCCGCCGCCGCACTTTGCACGGGCTGGCCCGGCGCGCTTGGCGCGCTATTGCGCCTCGACGCCCAGTTCCTGGATCCGCGCGATGATCCGTTTGCTCAGATCCTCGTTCTGGCTGGCGGCGCGGCCGATCTCGATATATTCCTCAACGCTGATGCCATCAATTGCCTTCACGGCCTGCCGCATCTCGTCATTCACCTTTTCCACCAGCGCGCGCTTGTCCGCATCGGTTTTCGCCGCCGCGTAATCCGGGCGGTATTTCTCCTGGATCCGCGCCACGTCGAGGGCGGCCAGGGCGAAGGCATCGACCTTCTGGTCGGTCAGTTCGACTTGCGCCTCGGCGCCGGCCTCTTGCGCCAGCGCGACCGACGGCGGGGCCGCAAGCGCAAGGCCGAACGCGACACTCGCGGCGGTGAAGATCCGGGAAAATGTCATTCTATGCTCCTTGGTCATGGCTATCGGGGAGGTCAAGGCTGCGCCCCCCTTCATCGTCCCCATCTACGCATCATGCGCCTTGAATTCAAATCGGCAGGCGTGATTCCGCGAAAGGGCAGCCGCGCCCGCGCCGCATTCCCTGCGCCCGGCCCGGTCAGCCGGTATATCGCTGCATCACCAGATCGACCGCGCGCGCCACCGCCGCCTCGATACTCAGATCCGACGTATCCAGAACCACGGCGTCGCCGGCCGGCTTCAATGGTGCCGTGCTGCGTTCGCTGTCACGGCGATCGCGCTGGCGCAAATCCTCCATCACCGATCGCCGGGTCACGTCATGACCGGCGGCGGCGAGTTCCAGATAGCGGCGCTCGGCCCGCACCGCGTCGGTTGCCGTGACGAACAGCTTCACCTCGGCATCGGGGCAGATCACCGTGCCGATGTCGCGCCCGTCCAGCACCGCGCCCCCGGCGCGCCGGGCAAAGGCGCGCTGGAAATCCACCAGCGCGGCGCGCACATCGGCGATCGCGGCGACCTTGCTTGCCGCCTGCGCCACTGCGGCACTGCGCAGATCGTCGCGGTCCAGGTCGTCCCGGCGCAGCGCGCGGGCGGCCTCGACCGGGTCCATCCCGTCCAGCATGCGCGCGCCCACCGCGCGATAGAGCAACCCGGTATCGAGATGCGCGAACCCGAACCGGCGGGCCAGTTCCCGACCGATCGTGCCTTTGCCCGCCGCCGCAGGCCCGTCAAGCGCGACGCAGAAACTCATGATATCCCTCCCCGGACGAATTGCGCCCCGAGCGCCTCCATCAGAGGTTCGAACATCGGGAAAGAGGTCGATATTGGCGCGGCATCGTCGATGCCCACCGGATCTTTCGCCGCCATGCCCGCGCAAAGAAACGACATGGCAATGCGATGATCCAGATGCGTGGCACAGGTGGCGCCGCCGGGCACTCCGCCCGGCCCCATGCCGTGCACGATCAGCATGTCCTCATCCTCTTCCACCCTGACGCCACAGGCCTCCAGCCCGCGCGCCATGGCGTCGATCCGGTCGCTTTCCTTGACCCGAAGCTCGCGGACCCCGCGCATGACGGTCGCCCCCTCGGCAAAGGCAGCGACCACCGACAGGATCGGGTATTCGTCGATCATCGTCGGCGCGCGCTCTGGCGGCACCTCGATCCCCTTCATGCCAGGCGAAAACCGCGCGCGCAGATCCGCCACCGGCTCGCCGCCCTCCTCGCGCCTGTTCTCGAACGCAAGATCCGCGCCCATCTCCTGCAACGTGGTGAAAAGACCGGCGCGGGTCGGGTTCAGCCCGATACCGGGCACCAGAACATCCGCGCCCTCGACTATCAGCGCGGCGCAAACCGGGAAGGCGGCCGAGGACGGATCGCAGGGCACCGCGATGGATTGCGGGCGCAGTTCCGGCTGGCCGGTCAGGGTAATGACACGGCCCGTATCGCTGTCCTCGGTCGTGATATCGGCGCCGAAGCCCGCCAGCATCCGCTCGGTGTGATCGCGGGTCGCCGCGCCCTCGATCACGACCGTCTGCCCCGGCGCGTTCAGCCCGGCCAGCAACACCGCCGATTTCACCTGCGCCGAGGCGATAGGCACCGCATAGCGCACCGGCACCGGCCCGGCCGCGCCCACCACCGTCATCGGCAGCCGCCCGCCCGATCGTCCGTATGCCGCGGCGCCGAACAACGTCAGCGGCTCGGTCACGCGGCCCATCGGGCGCTTGCGCAGGCTCGCATCCCCGGTGAAGGTCGCAGTAATCGGCGAGCTCGCCATCGCCCCCATGATCAGCCGCACGCCGGTGCCCGAATTGCCGCAATCGATCACGTCTTCCGGTTCGGCGAAACCGCCGACCCCGACACCATGCACCACCCATTCGCCATGGCCCATATGCGTGACCTCGGCGCCGAAAGCGCGCATCGCATGGGCCGTGTCCAGAACGTCCTGGCCTTCCAGCAAACCGGTGATCCGCGTCTCCCCCACCGCCAGCGCACCCAGGATCAGCGCCCGGTGGCTGATCGACTTGTCGCCCGGCACCTTCGCCACACCGCGCAGCGTCCCGCCCCGGCGGGCCATCATCGGAAGGGGGGCGCCGTGCCCGGACATCGCGGATCTCCTCTCGCCGTTTCCTGTCTGATAGCGCAGGCAACAGGGGCCGTCCATGCACGACCGCCCCTTCTTCTCGGCAAAAATACTCTCACCGAAGGCGGCCCCGCCTCACTGCCGGCGGAAGGTCAGGTAATGCGGAACCCGTCCCGCGCGCAGGGCCTTGATTTCATACCGCGTGGGCTGCCAATCCTCCCACGGGGTGCGCCAGTCTCCGGGACGTTCGGCCAGCCAGTCGAAGTGGTGGAGCGGCACCTGCTCCAGCGTCTGGCGCACGTAATCGGGAATGTCGGTGGCCACGCGCAGGATCGCGCCGGGCTTCATCACGCGCGCCAGCGGTGCCAGGTGTTCGGGCGTGACAAAGCGCCGGCGGTGGTGCTTCTTCTTCGGCCAGGGGTCGGGATAATGCACGAAGCAACGACCGATCGAGGAGTCGGGCAATACGTCGAAAAGATCGCGCACATCGCCCGGGTGGATGCGGATATTCGTGACCGCGGCCTTGCGGATCTTGCCCAGCAGCATCGCCACACCATTGATGAACGGTTCGCACCCGATCAGACCGATCTCGGGGTGGCGTCCGGCCTGGTGCACCATATGCTCGCCACCGCCGAAGCCGACCTCGAGCCAGACCTCGCGATCATCCCCGAACAGCGCCGCCAGGTCGAGCGGCCTGCGCTCGGGGTTCTCGTCCCAGCCCACCCCGCGCGGGACCAGCGCCTGAAGATCCTCGTGCAGGTATTCGCGCTGGCTGTCGCGCAGGGTCTTGCCATGGCGGCGGCCATAGAAATTGCGCCACGGGGCGTCGGGGCGGGGATTGTCACAGATCATGGGCGCTGCATTAGCGAGTCGTTAGAGTTTGATCAATGGCGCGACCGTGAAGACGGCCGACCGAGCCGATTCGACCCCATGGAGAACCGAATGTCAGTCACACCCACACCCGTATCCGATCTGCGGATCCTCATCACCGGCGGCGCACGCGGTATTGGCGGTGCCACCGCCCGGCTGCTGGCCGCCGACGGCGCCCATGTCATGATCGCCGACATCCTGGACGACGAAGGCCGCGCCCTGGCCGCGGAACTCGGCCCGAACGCCATCTATCGGCATCTCGACGTGACCGATGCCGAAGACTGGGCCGCTGCCGTGGCCGCTGCCGAGGAACGATTCGGCAGTCTGAACGCGCTTTTCAACAATGCCGGGATCGTCAGTTTCGGCGGGATCGTCGACCAGACGCCGGAAGAATTCCGCCGGATCGTCGATATCAACCTGAACGGCGTGTTCCTGGGCCTTCATACCACGGCACCGGCGCTCAAGCGCGCCGGCGGCGGGGTGGTGGTGAACACCTCCTCCACGGCGGGGTTGCAGGGGTATGGCGGCATCGCGGGATATGTCGCCAGCAAATGGGGGGTCCGCGGCCTGACCAAGGCCGCGGCGCTTGACCTTGCGCCCGACAACATCCGGGTCATGTCGTTGCATCCCGGGCCGATCCGCACGCCGATGACCGCGGCAATGGATGATACCACCGTGCAGGCACAGCCATTGCCCCGCTTCGGAGAGCCCGATGAAGTGGCACGCATGGTGCGGTTCATGCTCAGCGAGGCAAGCTTTTCGACCGGTAGCGAATTCGTGACCGATGGCGGCGCGGTCACTGGCCAGGTCCTGAACATGCCGGACACGGATCCGGCCTGAACGCCGCGGTATCCGCCGGGGCCGCGCGCGCGGCCCCGGCGGATGTGCAATCGGCGCCGCCGGCCGGGCTCAGACCTCTTTCTTCAGGGCTTCGGCCAGATCCGTGCGTTCCCAGCTGAACCCGCCATCCGCATCGGGTTCGCGGCCGAAATGACCATAGGCGGCGGTGCGCGAATAGATCGGCCGGTTGAGCCCCAGATGTTCGCGGATACCGCGCGGCGTCAGGTCCATCACCCGGGGGATCGCGGCCTCGATCGCGGTGTCGTGCAATTCCCCGGTGCCGTGGGTGTCGACATAGATCGACAACGGGTGCGAGATGCCGATGGCATAGCTCAGCTGGATGGTGCAGCGTTCGGCCATTCCGGCAGCGACGATGTTCTTCGCCAGGTAGCGCGCGGCATAGGCCGCCGAACGGTCGACCTTGGTCGGATCCTTGCCCGAGAACGCCCCGCCCCCGTGCGGCGCCGCGCCGCCATAGGTATCGACGATGATCTTGCGGCCGGTCAGACCGGCATCGCCATCCGGCCCGCCGATGACGAATGTCCCGGTCGGGTTCACCCACCATTCCGTCTTGTCGGTGATCCATTCCGCCGGCAGGACCTCGCGGATATAGGGCTCAACGATGGCGCGGATGTCGGCGCTTGTCTGGGTCTCTTGCGAATGCTGGGTGGACAGCACGATCTGCGTGACCTCGACCGGCTTGCCGTCCTCGTAACGCATCGTGAGCTGGCTTTTGGCATCCGGGCGCAGCGTCGGTTCGGCATCCGATTTGCGCGCTTCGGCCAGGCGGCGCAGGATCGCGTGCGAGAACTGGATCGGTGCGGGCATCAGCGCGTCGGTCTCGTTCGTGGCGAAGCCGAACATGATGCCCTGGTCGCCGGCCCCGTCGCGGTCCACGCCCTGGGCGATATGGGCGGATTGCTCGTGCAGGAAGTTCAGCACATGACAGGTGTTCCAGTGGAACTTTTCCTGCTCGTAACCGATATCGCGGATGCAATCGCGCGCGATCTGCCCGATCCGGCCCATCTGGTCCTTCAGACGCTCCTGATCCGACAGGCCCACCTCGCCGCCGATCACGACCAGGCCGCTGGTCGCGAAGGTTTCACAGGCGACGCGGGCATTCGCCTCTTCCTTCAGGAAGGTGTCGAGGATCGCATCCGAAATCCGGTCGCAAACCTTGTCGGGGTGGCCCTCGGACACGGATTCCGAGGTGAAGAGGTAGTTCTGTCGTGACATGGGAAGTGCTCCATTGAAAAATGCCGTCACGCCAGGAAGCCGTTGTGACGGTCGCGATCTCTCGCTTACGGTGTGCGCCCGCCGCGGTCAACGCCATTGCGCGATCGCCCGGCCCCAAGCAGCGCCAGCGCCAGGCCAAGGACCAGCGCCATCGGCAGATCGCCCATCCGCGCATAAGGCGTAACCGCAAGCCCCGGCGGAAGCGGCGCGTTCAGCATCCCCGCCCGGTTCAGCGGCAGCATGTGCAACAACCGGCCCTTCGGGCCGATCACCGCCGACACCCCCGTATTCGCCGCGCGCAGCAATGGAAGGCCCTGCTCGACCGCGCGCAGCCGCGCCTGGGCCAGGTGCTGATAGGGGCCCTGGAAGGTGCCGAACCATGCGTCGTTGGTGATCTGGAGAATCCAGTCGGGCCGGGTCGCGGTGCCGCGCAGATCCTGCGGAAAGATCGCCTCGTAACAGATCAGCGGCAGCACATTGCCCAGCGGCCCGAGATCCATCAGCCGCGGGCCCGGCCCGGCCGCGTAGCCTCGGTTTTCAAGCGCGGCCAGGCCGAATACCCCCACGCGGGCAAACAGATCGGCCAGCGGCATGTATTCGCCGAAGGGAACCAGGTGGTGCTTGTCGTAGATCGCGCTGACCCGCCCCGCCGCATCCAGCGCCACGGCCGAGTTCAGGGGCCGCCCGTCCTGCCATCGCTGGATGCCCAGGACCACCGGCCGCCCGCCGGCGGCCTGCGCGATTTCCGCCAGCACCGGTCCGGCATTGTCGAGCGCATAGGGCACCGCGGTTTCCGGCCAGACGATCAGATCGGGCGCGGGCTCCGACCGGGCAGAGGTGAGCCGCAACTGGCGATTCAGGAAAACCGGGATCATGTCGCGCTGCCATTTGAGGTGCTGCGCGGCGTTGGGCTGCACCAGCCGCACGACCGGCGCATCGGCACGCCGCGGCACGGGCTGGGACAGCCGCCATGCGCCGATGCCCCAGGCCGCGCCCGCCACGGCCAGCGCGACCAGCGCGCCGCGCAGCCCGAACGCGACCGGCAGAATCGCCGCGACCAGTGCCAGGAACGTCAGCAGCGACGGCCCGCCAAGCGCGGCCGCCTGCATCACCGGGGTTCCGATCCACAGATGCCCGATCGACGCCCAGGGAAAGCCGGTAAGGACATAACCGCGCAAAAGTTCGGCGAGCCCCAGGGTCACGATCAATGCCAGCGCGCGCATGCGCGCTGTCGCCCCCAGCCAGGCCGCGCCCCAGGCCGCACAGCCCCAGAACAGGGCCAGCCCGAAGGCCATGAACACCAGTGCGAAAGGCGCCATCCAGCCGTCGCGCGCCGCATCCACGAGAAAGGGCTGCACGATCCAGGCAAGCGCGGCGGCGAAATAGCCGCCCCCACCCAGCCACATCACACGCGCGGCCCGCCATGGCCGCGAGACCGGCATAACCAGCGCGAAAAGCGTCGCGAAACCGACCAGCGCCAGCGGCCACAGCCCCAGCGGCGCCTGCCCTGCCGCGGCCAGCACCCCGGCGCCGAAGGCCGCCGGAAGCGCCGGCCAACGGGCCGATCCATCGGCAAGACCGGCCGGGCGCGCGATCATCCGCGCCCGTTTTCCTGCATCGCCGGAAGCCGCACGCGCAATCTTTTCAGCCGGCGCGGGTCCGCATCGACCACCTCGAACTCGGCGCCGCTTTCATGCGGGACGACCTCGCCGCGTGTCGGCACGCGGCCGGTCATCATGAAGACCAGGCCGCCCAGCGTGTCGATTTCCTCCTCGTCTTCCGGGTCGGCCAGCTTGATCCCAATCTCGGCCTCGAACTCGTCAAGCGGCGTGCGGGCCTGCGCGAGATAGCAGCCCGGCTGTTCCTCGGTCCAGAACACGCCTTCGGCCACGTCATGCTCATCCTCGATCTCGCCGATGACCTGTTCGATCAGGTCCTCGATGGTCACCAGACCGTCGACGCCACCGTATTCGTCGATCACCAGCGCCATGTGCCGCCGGCCGGTCTGCATCTTCTGAAGCAGCACCCCAAGCGGCATCGACGGCGGCGCATAAAGCAGCGGGCGAAGCAACGGCTGAAGCTCGAAGGGGCCGTCGGACCCGTTGAAGCCGTATTTCAGCGCGAAATCCTTGAGATGGACCAGCCCCACCGGGTGATCCAGCGTGCCGTCATAGACCGGCAGGCGTGTCATGCCGCTGTCGCGGAAAACCTTGACCAGCTCGTCCATCTCGATGTCCAGCGGAACCGCCACGATTTCCACCGTGGGCAGGGCCACATCCTCGACCCGCATGTGCCGCAGGTTCGCCAGGCCGGGCAGCGGCAGCGCGGCGGGCGTCTCGCCCACCTGGACCACGGGGCGCGCCGCGTCCGC
This sequence comes from Actibacterium sp., assembly GCA_016278325.1. Classification (GTDB taxonomy): domain Bacteria; phylum Pseudomonadota; class Alphaproteobacteria; order Rhodobacterales; family Rhodobacteraceae; genus JADQCB01. The sequence goes on along the minus strand of JADQCB010000015.1, from coordinate 32,221 downwards.
GTCGTCATCGGCCTCAGCTGTCATGAATGAGCCGAAAATCCGGCCGAAAAGGCCGCGTTGCTGTTCTTCCTCATTGTCCGGCGCGCGTTGCGCCGCAGTAGACGACCCGTCGGTCTCTTCGCCCATTGTTCCTTACCGATTGCAGCGGGCCCATCGCGGCCCGCGATCACTGATATGGGTCAGCAATACCCATTCTTTCAAGTAAGTCCACTTCCAGCGCCTCCATCCGTGCCGCATCGGGGGCGCGGATGTGATCGAAACCCAACAGATGCAGGCAGCCATGCACCAGGAGATGCGTGACATGCGCCGCAAGGGGCTTGCCCTGTTCGGCGGCCTCGCGCGCACAGGTATCGAAGGCGATGGCAATGTCGCCCAGCGATTGCGGCATGTCCGCGGGCCCCGGATCGGGCCGCGACGGCGCCCCGCCGGCGCGGTCGGGGGCGAGCTCCACCGCCGGCCAGGACAGCACATTGGTCGCGCGGTCCTTGTCGCGGAAATCGGCATTCAGCGTTGCCATGCGGGCGTCATCGCAGCCCAGAACGGCAATCTCGAACCCCTCGGCAGGCAGATCCAGACGGGAAAGCACCGCGCGACATGCGGCATCTGCCAGATCCTCCAGCCTCGCGGCCTGCCAGCGCTCATCCTCGATCAGCGTCTCGACAAGATCAGCCATCGGCCTTGTCATACGCCTCGATGATACGGGCCACCAGCGGGTGGCGGACCACGTCGCGCGCGGTGAAATACCGAAAGGCGATCCCCTCGACCCCCTTCAACAGGCATTCGGCATCGGAAAGCCCGGACGCCACGCCGCGCGGCAGGTCCACCTGGCTGCGGTCGCCGGTCACGACCATGCGCGACCCCTCGCCCAGGCGGGTGAGGAACATCTTCATCTGCATCGTCGTGGCATTCTGCGCCTCGTCGAGCACGACGAAAGCGTTGGACAGCGTGCGCCCGCGCATGAAGGCCAGCGGCGCGATCTCGATCCGCTTTTCCTCGATCAGCTTGGCCAGCTGCTTGCCGGGCAGGAAATCGTTCAGCGCATCATAGAGCGGCTGCATGTAGGGATCGACCTTTTCCTTCATGTCGCCGGGCAGAAAGCCCAGCCGCTCGCCCGCCTCGACGGCCGGGCGCGACAGGATGATCCGGTCGACATGGCCACCGATGAACATGTTCACCGCGACGGCCACCGCCAGATAGGTCTTGCCGGTGCCTGCCGGGCCGATCCCGAAGGCCAGCTCGTTGGCATAGAGCGCCTGAACATAGCCCTTTTGCGCGTCGGTGCGCGGTTCCACCGTCTTTTTCCGGGTCTTGATCTCGACCCGGCCGCCCTGAAACATTTCCAGCTGATCGCCTGTCCCGGCCGCGTCGCCCATGCGGATCATGGCATCGATATCGCCGGCCTCGGCGCCGCGCCCGGCCTCCAGCCGCCCGTAAAGCTGGCCCAGCACCGCCGCCGCCCGGTCGCGCGCCAATTCCTCGCCAACCAGGGCCAGTTGATTTCCGCGACGCAGGATATGCACGTCGAGCGCGTGCTCGACCTGCGCGAGATTGCGGTCGAACTCGCCGCAGAGGTCTATCAGAAGGCGGTTGTCGGGAAATTCCAGAAGCGTTTCTTGAACGCCCTGCGATTCATTCTGCGGGGGGGTCAGAGCGCTGATGCCCAAAAACGACTCCGTTGGCTGAGGCTTCTCCTTTCCAAGGTGGCCCTCTTGCCGGCGCAGCGCAAGCGATAGCTGACCGGGATCACGCCATCGACAACCGAAAAAAACGGGCCGCGAAGCGTCACTTCGCGGCCCGTCATGATTTTCCTGCCGGAAATCAGCGGCTTGACGGAACGAAATCGCGATAGCCGGGCGTCTGAGTCTGGTAATTCTTCACGACCGTCCCCGGCGCGAAATTGCCGTCGCAGATCGGCAGCCCCGTCTTCGGGTCGAACCGGCGCCCGGAATAGCCTTCCAGCCCGTCATCCATGATCCAGGCCTGGCACCCGTCCGGGTCATAGACGACGGCCGCATTGCCATCGGCCAGCCCTATGGTGTCGCGCCCGCTGTCATTGGTGTTGGCGATCGTCGAACCGGGACCGGCATAAGGCCGGACGCCATCGGCGCAGCCGCCGAGCACCGTAAGCGCCAGCAGACCGGCGGCGGAAATTGCAATTCTGTTCATATCCATCACCACCTGTAGCAAACGACTTCAACGCGACGGTTCTTCTGCATGCCCGCGGCCGTCCGGTTCGTCGCCACCGGCCGCCGTTCGCCGAAACCGATCTGGCGCTGGACCACCGCCCCGACCGAGCGGGCGACCTCGGCCACCGATGCGGCGCGGCGCTGCGACAGGCGGATGTTGTATTCATCCGAGGCCCGGCTGTCGGTATGTCCGTAGATGGCATAGCCGAACGCGTCCGAACGCGTGAAGAAATCGGCCAGGCGCTGGCGTGCCCCGGGCCGCAGCCGGGCGCTGTCCGTGGCGAACAGCGTGTCGGCGTTTTCCACCATGCAGGTGTTCTTCTTCAGGCAGACCGGGCGGCCGTTTTCCGGGTTCACCCGGTCCAGCATATATCCTTCGGCCCCGCCATCGGCCCACCAGTGCATGCAGCCGTCATCATCGACCCACATGCCCCATTCGACGTTTCCCGACGCCGGCGGCGCCGTCTGCGACAGGACCGGCCCCGAGAAAAGAAGCCCGATCGATGCAGCCGCGGCGGCGATTGCCACACGTCCCGATCTGAAAATTCTGCGTTTCACCGCATTCCCCTTTGCGACATTCTGTTTCACCGACACATGCGCGGATGATCGGCACTGGGTTGGATCTCCGACCGCAAAGGTATCAAGATTTCAAACGCGGGAAAGCGACGGCGCCGGGCATTGTCGCGTCCGAAGAGACACTTGTGCCGGCAGCGGGGAATTGTTTTGATTCCGGGTCAAAACCGGCGGTTTTTTAGCGAGAGCGCGCGGTATCCGCTTTCAATCGAGCGTGGTTCCGGCCAGCGAATTGGGGTTGCTCTCGATGATTCGGACGCGGCGCAGATCGCCCGGGCGGACATCTGAATCGCGCACATGCACCGCGTGCAGATACTCGGACTTGCCCACCATCTGGCCCGGCAGGCGGCCGGGCTTTTCAAACAGCACGCGAACCTCGCGGCCCACCATGGCATCCTGAATCTCGGTCTGCTGCCGGGTCAGCAGGGCCTGAAGCCGTTGCAACCGCTCCGAGGCCAGCTCGGCATCGACGGTCGCGCGTTCGGCGGCCGGCGTGCCCGGGCGCGGCGAATACCTGAACGAATAGCATTGGCCGTAACGAACCTCTTCGACCAGGTCCATGGTCGCCTGGAAATCGGCCTCGGTCTCTTCCGGGAAACCGACGATGAAATCGCCCGATATCAGGATATCGGGCCGCGCCGCGCGAATCCGCTCGATCAGGCGCAGATAGCTTTCGGCGGTATGGCTGCGATTCATTCGCTTGAGGATCCTGTCGCTGCCCGATTGCACCGGCAGATGCAGATAGGGCATCAGCTTGTCGCATTCGCCATGCGCCGCGATCAGATCGTCGGTCATGTCGTTGGGATGCGAAGTGGTAAAGCGGATGCGCGCCAGCCCGTCGATATCGTTCAGCGCCCAGATCAGTTGCGCCAGCGACCAGTCGCCGCCATCGGGCCCCGCGCCGTGATAGGCGTTGACGTTCTGGCCCAGAAGCGTGATCTCGCGCACGCCGCGCGCGACCAGGTCGCGCGCCTCGGCCAGCACCCGTTCGGCGGGGCGGCTGAGCTCGGCCCCGCGGGTATAGGGCACGACGCAGAAGGCGCAGAACTTGTCGCAGCCTTCCTGCACCGTCAGAAACGCCGTCGGCCCTCGGCTTGCCTTCGGGCGCAGCGCCAGGTGGTCGAACTTGTCCTCTTCGGGGAAATCGGTGTCCAGCGCCTTTTCCCCGGCGCGCGTGCGCGCCTCCATCGCCGGCAGGCGGTGATAGCTCTGCGGGCCGACGACCAGATCGACCATCGGCTGGCGGCGCATGATCTCTTCGCCCTCGGCCTGGGCGACACACCCCGCCACGCCGATCTTCAGATCCGGGTTCGCGTCCTTGAGCCCCTTGAAGCGGCCCAGCTCGGAATAGACCTTCTCGGCCGCCTTCTCGCGGATGTGGCAGGTATTGAGCAGGATCATGTCGGCGTCGTCGGCGCGGTCCGTGGCGACATAGCCCGACCCGCCCAGAGCCTCGGCCATCCGCTCGCTGTCATAGACGTTCATCTGGCAGCCATAGGTCTTGATGAAAAGTTTCTTCGGGTCCGACATGATTGCGCGCCTCGTTTTCTCGACCCTGCCTCCTACACCCTGGCGCGCGCCCCCGCAACGCTTGCAATGACACCCGATTTGCGGGACTTTCCCGCGACCCCCGGTGCGCAAAGCGATGGCAGGCGGCATGGATTACCACGGTCTGGACCATTTCCTCCGCGACGGTCGCGCGGCGCTCGCCACCGGGCCGGTCGCGCTGATCATGGTCGAGGACCTGGTCGAGGTCGATACCACGATCCGCCATCACCTGAACCTGGGCTTCCCCACAATCGCGGTGTTCTGCCCCCAAGGCACGCCGCGGCCCGACGATGTCGTGCAGAAGGTGCATTTCATCGAGATGGACATGCATCGCCACGGCGCCCCGATCGACATCGTCAACCGGATCATCAAGGCGGCCCCGGGCCAGTGGCTGTATTACTGCTACAACGCCGAATACCTGTTCTTCCCGTTCTGCGAGACGCGGACGGTCGGCGAAATGCTGGCCTTCCATACCGAGGAACGGCGCGACGCGATGCTGACCTATGTCATCGACCTTTATGCCGGCGATCTGGCGCGTTTCCCCAACGCGGTGTCGCTGGAAAGCGCGATGCTGGACAGATCGGGCTATTACGCTGCGGCGCGCAAGGATGACGCGGGACATCCGCGCGAGCGGCAGCTCGATTTCTTCGGCGGTCTCAGGTGGCGCTTCGAAGAGCATGTGCCCAAAGCGCGCCGCAAGATCGACCGGATCGCCCTTTTCCGCGCGAAGCGGGGCCTGGTCCTGCGCGCGGATCACAGTTTCAACGATCAGGAATACAACACCTATGCCTGCCCGTGGCACAACAACCTGACCGCGGCGATCTGTTCGTTTCGCACCGCCAAGGCTCTGAAAAGCAATGCCGGGTCCACTTTCGACATCCAGAGCTTCGAATGGGACAACTCGATCCCGTTCGAGTGGAGCTCGCAGCAGCTTCTGGATCTGGGGCTGATGGAGCCGGGCCAATGGTTCTGAGCCCGACATGACCATCCGGCGCGATGAATGGGCCGTGCTCTGGGTCACGCTGGCCTATGTCGCGGGTTTCGGCGCCTGGTTCCTGGCCACCGGCAATCACGAGTTCATCTGGTACATACTGACCCTGGCGGCGATGATCGTGCTGATCGGCGCGAACCTGCGCCGCGCGGAATTTCCGCCCGGCCTGCTCTGGGCGCTGTCGCTCTGGGGCCTGGCGCATATGGCCGGCGGCGGTGTCCGGGTGGGCGAAACGGTGCTCTATTCCGCCACGCTGCTGCCATTGATCGATGCGGGCGAAATGACGCTGCTGAAATACGACCAGGTGGTTCATGCCTATGGCTTCGGGATCACCGCCTGGTTGTTGTGGCACCTGATGCGGCGCAACTATCCCGACACCCGGCAGGGCTGGACCGTTCATGTCTATCCGGCGCTGGGGGCGATGGGGCTGGGCACGGTGAACGAGATCATCGAGTTCATCGCGGTTCTTGCGATCGCGGACACGAATGTTGGCGGCTATGTCAACACGGCGCTGGATCTGGTTTTCAACGCCATCGGTGCGAGCCTGGCCATGTGCCTGCTGTTCCTGCGCGACAGGCCGCGTTAGCCCGCGGCGCGGCGCAGCCGGATGACCACGTCCACGCGCGAGATCTCGGCCCCGTCAGGGGCGGCCGGCAACCCCGCGATCTTCACCTCGTCGGACGGGGCGTCGGTCAGCCTGCCATCGTCTTCCCAGAAGAAATGCGGGTGATCGTCCACCCGGGTGTCGAAATAGCTTTTCGTTCCGTCGACCATCACTTCCTGCATCAACCCGGCATCGCAGAAGGCCCGCAGCGTGTTGTACACGGTCGCCAGCGAAACCTTCTCGCCGGCGCCCTCGGAGGCCGCGAACAGGCTTTCGGCCGTGACGTGACGATCGTGCCCGTCGCCGACCAGAAGCGCCGCAAGCGCGATACGCTGTCGTGTCGGGCGCAGCCCGGCCGCCGTCAGCCAATCGGTTCCACGGTCGATCGCTTCGGGGTTCATGTCGCGTGTTCCACCTGTTTCACACCTTTCATATAGGCCCACGACCGCACCGATTTCAAACGCAAATCATCGTGCCGCGGCCGGCGCTGCGGGTTGTTGGGTTCTTGCAAGCCTGCAAACGCCGATGATAGAGGGGAACGGTCAAGAACCACAGACCACAAAGGGGGCAAGACGGCATGGCCGGTTTTCCGAGCAGCTTCGACAGGGACGCGCTTTTGCAATGTGCGCGGGGAGAGCTTTTCGGCCCCGGAAATCCGCAACTGCCAGAGCCGCCGATGCTGATGGTCGACCGCGTGACCGAGATATCGGCCGATGGCGGCGCGCATGACAAGGGTCACGTCGTGGCCGAGTTCGACATCAAACCCGATCTCTGGTTCTTCGCCTGCCATTTTCCCGGCGACCCGGTGATGCCGGGCTGCCTGGGGCTGGACGCACTGTGGCAGCTCACCGGGTTCAACCTCGGCTGGCGCGGCATGCAGGGGCGCGGCCGCGCGCTGGGTGTCGGAGAAGTGAAATTTTCCGGCATGGTCACGCCGGATGTCAAAAAAGTCACCTACCTGGTCGATTTCACCCGCGTCATCGACCGGAAACTGAAGATGGGTATTGCCAACGGTCGAATGCTGGCCGATGGCGAGCCCATATATTCGACCGAGAACCTGAAAGTCGGCCTTTTCAAGGATTGATCGGGCCCCGCCCGGCAAAGGAGCATCGCCATGCGCCGTGTCGTCATCACCGGAATCGGCATCGTCTCGCCCATCGGCAACAACGCCCGGGAAGTCGAGGCCAGCCTGCGCGCCGGACGGTCGGGCATCGTGTCCGAACCCAGCTATGCCGAGAACGGCTTTCGCAGCCAGGTCGCGGGCATTCCGCAGATCGACCTGGCCGAGAAGATCGACAAGCGCCAGTTGCGTTTCATGGGGCCCGGCGCGGCCTATAACTTCATCGCGATGGAACAGGCGATCGCCGATGCCGGGCTGGAGGAGAACGAGGTCTCGAACGAACGCTCGGGGCTGATCATGGGCTCGGGCGGGCCGTCGACATCGAACCTGTTCGCCGCCCATACCATCGTCAAGGAAAAGGGCAGCCCCAAACGGATGGGCCCGTTCATGGTGACGCGCTGCATGTCATCGACGAATTCCGCCTGCCTGGCGACTCCGTTCAAGATCAAGGGCGTGAACTATTCCATCACCTCGGCCTGCTCGACCTCGGCACATTGCATCGGCAACGGGGTCGAACAGATCCAGATGGGCAAGCAGGACATCGTCTTTGCCGGCGGCGGCGAAGAGGTGGACTGGACGCTTTCATGCCTGTTCGACGCGATGAACGCGATGTCCAGCAAATACAACGACACGCCGCAAACCGCCTCGCGCCCCTTCGATGCCACGCGCGACGGGTTCGTGATCGCCGGCGGCGGCGGCGTCGTGGTGCTGGAGGAACTGGAACACGCGAAGGCCCGCGGCGCGACGATCTATGGCGAGGTCACCGGCTATGGCGCGACCTCGGACGGGTATGACATGGTCGCGCCCTCCGGCGAGGGCGGCGAACGCTCGATGAAACTGGCATTGGCAACGCTGCCTGCGGACCGTCGGATCGACTATATAAACACGCATGGCACATCGACCCCGGCAGGCGACGTGACCGAGGTCAAGGCCGTGCGCCGCGTCTTCGGCGAGGGCAATACGCCGCCGATGGCCTCGACCAAATCGCTGACCGGTCACAGCCTCGGCGCGACCGGCGTGCACGAGGCGATCTATTCGATCCTGATGATGCGGGGAAATTTCATCGCCGCATCGGCCAACATCACCCAGCTCGACCCCGAGATTCACGACGGCGAAATCGTCACCGAACTGCGCGAAGACGCACAGATCGACAGCGTCCTTTCCAACAGTTTCGGCTTCGGCGGCACCAATGCCACCCTTGTCATAAGCAAATATAACGGATGAGCGCAGATGCCTGACCTGATGACGGGAAAACGCGGCCTGATCATGGGCGTCGCAAATGAACGCTCGATCGCCTGGGGCATCGCGCAGGCCCTGGCCGCCGAAGGGGCCGAGCTGGCCTTTTCCTATCAGGGCGAAGCGTTCGGCAAACGGGTCGCACCGCTGGCGCAATCGCTCGGCTCCGATATCCTGATCGATGCCGACGTCAACGATGACGCCTCGATGGACGCGGCCTTTGCCGAGCTGGCCCGGCACTGGAGCCGCATGGATTTCCTCGTCCACGCCATCGCCTATTCCGACCGGAACGAACTCACCGGGCGGTTCGTCAACACGTCACGGGCGAATTTCCAGACCTCGCTGACGATCTCGTGCTATTCCTTCATCGACGTGGCCCGCCGCGTGGCGCCCTTGATGCCCGACGGCGGATCGCTGATCACGCTTACCTATCAGGGGTCGAACCGGGTGACGCCCTATTACAACGTGATGGGCGTGGCCAAGGCGGCGCTGGAATCCGCGGTGCGCTATCTGGCCAACGATCTGGGCCCGGACGGGATCCGGGTCAACGCGATCTCGCCCGGTCCGATGAAGACCCTGGCCGGCGCCGCCATCGGCGGCGCGCGAAAGACCTTCCGCTACACCGCCGCCAACGCGCCGCTGCGCGCCAATGCCACGCTCGAAGCGATCGGCGGCACCGCCGTCTACCTTGCCTCGGACCAGGGAAGCTGCACCACGGGCGAGATCATCGCTGTCGATGGCGGCGTTCATGTCCTGGGCATGCCGCAGCCGGAAAACATCTGACCGCCACGGCCTGTGCCGCCGCGCGCCTGGGGGGCGTGGCGTCGACATGGACCCGGACCGGCATCGCAGGCGATGTCACCGCCCGTCGCGGTCCGGCGCGTTGCGCTGTGCGCGCAGTCGATCGATCCGCGTCCGAAACCCCTGCGCATCGCCGAATTCGATGAAATCGGGGTAATGCGGATGCGAGTCCTTCAACCGCGTGGCATGCTTGATCGGGCACCAGAACCGCTCGGTCCTTCCGGCCACCTCGCGCACATAGGCGATCAGCCCGTTGGCATATCCGCAATAGACACAGTTCAGCTTTTGCAGGCCGTTGAGATATTGCAGCTTGTGGCGATCGACGGCGATATAGTCGGCGCGCCGCACCTTCTTTATCCCGTAGATCGGAAAACAGACGGCGTGGTAGAGGCTCACGAAAATGTCGAGCAGAACCAACGGAACGATCAGGCCATAGATCAGCGGCGCGCTCAGCACCACCAGAGGCCGGGTGCGCGACAGAAAGCTCAGCAGGCTTTCCCGCGCCTCTCTATGGGCGCGACGCACATCCTTTTCGAAGATCACCCGCCCGCGTTCGACCCGATAGCGGAACCTGGCCCGGCGGGCATCCATCTCTTCGGCCAGCGCGTCCTCGGCATCGCGGATCCGCGCGATCAGCCTTTCAATCCGGCTGTCCATGGCCCTGCCCCTTCCTGCGGCGTTCGCCGGCATGAAAGCGCGGGCAGGGCCATGGCGCAAGTCAAACGATTTCGACCAGCTCGATGGAAAAGGTCAGATCCTTGCCGGCCAGCGGATGGTTGGCATCCAGCACGACCTTTTCTTCGGTGACTTCGGCCACGGTGACCGGGACCGCCTGGCCTTCGGGTGTCTGCAATTGCAGCTGGGTGCCGACGTCCAGCGGGATGTCCTCGGGGACTTGCTCGCGCGGCACCGACTGGGTGGCTTCGGGGTTACGCTCGCCATAGGCTTCGGTGCAGGGCACCTCGACCGTCTTTTTCTCGCCGGTCTCCATGCCGGGCAACGCCTTGTCGAGGCCGGGGATGATCTCGCCCGATCCGACCGTGAATTCCAGCGGGTCGCGGCCCGTGGAACTGTCGAAAGTGCTGCCGTCAGCCAGCGTGCCGTCGTAATGAATGCGAACCTTGTCGCCCGCTTTTACCTGGGTCATCATGCTTTTCCTGATGTCGTGAGATGAATTTGCAGAGGCCGCGCCTGTGCCGCGCGGGTTCTCTTGGCGTCCGGAGAACCTAGTGAACTGACGCGCGATGTAAACCCCGGCGGCCTGGCGGGGGTTCCGGTTTTCCGCCGCTTGTGCCAATCTCGGCGGCGAAAGCGAGGCAAATGATGGCGATCACCACCTGCATTTTCGACGCATACGGCACCCTGTTCGATGTCTCGGCGGCCGCGCGGGCCGCCGCCGCCGAACCGGGTAACGAGGCGCTGGCCGAAACATGGCCGAAGCTGGCAGGCGACTGGCGGCACAAGCAGTTGCAATACACATGGCTGCGGGCGATCACCGGAGCGCATACCGATTTCTGGGAGGTCACGAAAAGCGGTCTCGACTGGGCGATGGAGGCGGCGGACCTGACCGATCCCGAGCTGCGCGAGCGGCTTCTGGCGCTTTACTGGGAACTGGCCGCCTTTCCGGAGGTGCCGAAAATGCTGGGCGATCTGAAAAACGCCGAGAAGCAGACGGCGATCCTGTCCAACGGATCGCCCGACATGCTGGCAGGCGCGGTCGAATCGGCCGGGATCGGCGATTATCTCGATGACGTGTTGTCTGTGGAAAGCGTCGGCGTGTTCAAGCCGCACCGGTCGGTCTATGACATGGTCGGCAAGCGCTTCGGTTGCGCCCCGGACGGGGTTCTGTTCGTGTCCTCCAATGGCTGGGACGCGGCCGCGGCCACCGGCTATGGCTTCACCACCGCCTGGGTCAATCGCGCGGGCGAGCCGGTGGACAGGCTGCCATGGGTGCCGCAGCATATCCTGCCCGACCTGACCACGATTCCCGACCTGGCCAAGAGCCTGTGAATGCAGCATTTCACTGCCGATGACGGGGCGCGCATCGCCTATCGTGACTCCGGGACCGGGCAGCCGCTGCTTTGCCTGGCAGGGCTGACCCGCAATTCGTCGGATTTCGATTATCTCGCGCCCTGTCTGGACGGGGTGCGGATGATCGCCATGGATTATCGCGGGCGCGGGGCATCCGGCTGGACCGGCGCCGACAGCTACACGATCGCGCGCGAATCGCAGGATGCGATTGCGTTGCTCGATCACCTCGGCCTGGCCTCCGTTGCGATCCTGGGCACATCGCGCGGCGGGCTGATCGGCATGGCGCTGGCCGCAACCCATCCCGACCGCCTGCGCGGGCTGTGCCTGAACGATGTCGGCCCGGTGATCGAGCGCGCGGGGCTGGAGCGGATACTCGGCTATATCGGGCGCGATCCGGCGGCACCGACACATGCGGCCGCGGCGCGGGCAATGGCGCGCAACATGCCCGGCTTTGCCAATGTTCCCGACAGCCGCTGGCTGGAGGAAGCCCGCAAACATTACCACGCCGATGCGGACGGGTTGAAGATCAACTATGATCCTGCCCTGCGCGCCGCTTTCGCCGCGGCATATCAGGCCGAGGCGCCGGACCTCTGGCCGCTGTTCGATGCGCTGGCCGACAAGCCGGTGGCGTTGATCCGCGCTGCGAATTCCGAGCTTCTCTCGCGCGCCGTGGCGGACGAGATGGCCCGGCGCCACCCCGGCCTGATCTTCGCCGAGGTTCCCGACCGCGGCCATATCCCGTTTCTCGACGAGCCCGAGGCGCTGGCCGCGATCCGCGACTTCCTGAAGGAAACCGCATGAATATCGAAATGATCGAAGCCGCCGCCGCGCGGCTTGACGGGCAGGTGCGGCGCACGCCGTTGCTGTCGTCGCCCTTTCTCGACGAGATCGCCGGGCGGCGAGTGCTGGTCAAGGCCGAATGCCTGCAACATACCGGCAGCTTCAAGTTTCGCGGTGGCTGGTCGGCAGTATCGGCCTTGCCCGAAGATCAGCGCCGCAACGGCGTTATCGCCTTTTCTTCGGGCAATCATGCGCAGGGCGTGGCCTTTGCAGCGCGCGCGCATGGCATCCCGGCGGTCATCGTGATGCCCTCGGACGCACCGCGCCTGAAGATCGCCAACACGCGCGGACTGGGGGCCGAGGTGGTGCTCTATGACCGGGCGCATGAGGACCGGGACGCGATCGGCGCGCGCCTGGCGGCAGAGCGGAACCTGACCCTGATCAAACCCTTCGACGAGCCGCAGGTGATCGCGGGGCAGGGCACGGCCGGGCTGGAGATTGCCGCGCAGGCCGCCGCCGAAGGGGTGACGGATGGCGATGTGCTGGTCTGCTGCGGCGGCGGCGGGCTGACCTCGGGCATCGCGCTGGCCCTGGAAGCGAAGGCGCCGGGCCTGCGCGCGCGCCCGGTCGAACCCGAAGGGTTCGATGACGTCGCGCGCTCTCTCGAAAACGGCGCGATCATGTCCAATGAACGGACATCCGGCTCGATCTGCGACGCGATCATAACGCCGGCGCCGGGCAAGCTGACCTTCCCGATCATGGCGCGTCTTTGCGGGTCCGGGCTGGTCGTGACCGAACAGCAGGCGCAACGCGCCATGGCCGCGGCCTTCACCCGCCTCAAGATCGTGCTCGAACCCGGCGGGGCCGTGGCGCTGGCCGCCGCGCTCTATCACCCCGGGCAGGTCGCGGGCGACGCGGTGATCGCCGTGGCCTCGGGCGGCAATGTCGATGCCGATATCTTCTGCGATGCGATCAAGCGGTTCGGGGACGGGACGTGACGCGGTTCCGCATCGGCAGTTTCAATGTGGAAAACCTGATCGGGCCGGAGCGGGAGTATTACAGGTTCGCGCGATATACGCCGGCCGAATACCGCGCCAAGGTCGCCTGGCTGGCCGGGCAACTGCGCCGGATGGACGCGGATATCATCGGCTTTCAGGAAGTATTCGAGGAAGACGCGCTGCGCGACGTTCTCGGCGCCGCGGGCGAAGACGATGCGGCGCTTGCCTTCGCGCCGAACCTGTCGGATGGCGGCGTATCCGATCGCAAGCCGGGCCTCGCTGTCCTGTCGCGCAGGGGGTTTGCCGCCGCGCCCGAGACGGTGCAGGATCTGGATCCGCCAATTGACATGGAATTCCACCACCCCGGCGGCGGCGATGCCGGGCATTTCGCCCTGAAACGCCTGTCGCGCCCGATACAGAAGCTTCGCATTGCGGTCGGGGGGCGCGTCGTCACGGTTTTCAACTGCCATCTGAAATCGAGGCTCGGCGAATATGTCCGCCCGCATGGCGCCCGCCATTCGCCGGAACTTGACCTGCTGCATTACGATGCGGCCGGCCGGGCAATGGGGTTTCTGCGCGCCGGGCTCCGGCGCATGGCCGAGGCCTGGGTGCTGCGCAGCCTGGTCCTTGACGAACTGGCCCATGGGCACCCCGTCATGATCACCGGCGATTTCAACGACACCGAGGGCGCCGTGTCGTCCGAGATCGTTCGCGGCGAGGCGCCATTCGTCGGCGATGCCCCCCTGCGCCGCCCCGACGCGGGGAAAGCCGACGATTTCCATACCGCCGAAGAGGCCGCGCGCATCGACGAACAGATAAGCGCGGTTCACCTGCATTCCGCCGCCGACCTCGTGGCGCCGGCACGGTCGCGCGAAACGGCGCTGACCACCGCCTTCGGCAATCTGGATCGCATCCTCGTGTCGCGCCATTTCCACCCGGATTTTCCGGACGGGCTGGGCGTGATCGAGGATTTCCTTACCCTCAATGACCATATTCTTCCAAAGCCACCACCCGACACGACAATGGCCTCCGATCACGGCCAGATCGTCGCGCAGGTCCGGCTCCGCGACCGGGTTTAGTTGACACTGACAATTACCTCGTGCAGAAATCCCTCATTCACGGGAGGGTCCAGTCATGCGCACACAAGTCTGTATCATCGGGGGCGGCCCCTCGGGCCTGCTGCTTTCGCAATTGCTGCATCGCAAGGGGATCGACAGCGTTGTGCTGGAACGACGGACGCGCGCCCATGTTCTGGGCCGGATTCGTGCCGGCGTGCTGGAAAAGGGGTTCGTCGCGCTGATGCGCGAAGCCGGTGTCGGCGAGCGGATGGACCGCGAGGGCTTCGTCCATGACGGAACCATGATCGCCTATGACGATCACCTGTTCCGAATCGACTTCACCAAACATACCGGCACGCCGGTGGTGGTTTATGGCCAGACCGAGGTGACGCGCGATCTGTACGACGCGCGCGAGGCATCGGATGGCAAGCTGATCTTCAATGTCGAAGACGTCGTCATAAACGATGCCGATACCGATGCGCCCTTCGTGACCTATTCGCGCGATGGCACCGGGCACCGGATCGATTGCGACTATGTGGCCGGCTGCGACGGATTCCATGGCGTCAGCCGCCAGACCATTCCGACATCGGTTCGGCGCGAATACGAAAAGGTCTATCCGTTCGGCTGGCTGGGCATCCTGTCGGAAACCCCGCCGGTGAATGACGAGTTGATCTATGCCAATTCGGACCGCGGGTTTGCGCTTTGCTCGATGCGCAACGCAAATCTCAGCCGGTATTACATCCAGTGCCCCCTGTCCGACGATGCCGCGGACTGGACCGACCAAATGTTCTGGGACGAGCTCAGGCGTCGTATCCCGGGCGAGGCGGCGGAAAGACTGGTCACCGGCCCGTCGATCGAGAAATCCATCGCCCCGTTGCGCAGCTTCGTGACCGAGCCGATGCGCTGGGGCCGGCTGTTCCTGTGCGGCGATGCCGCCCATATCGTGCCGCCGACCGGGGCGAAGGGGCTGAACACCGCCGCCTCCGACATTCATTACCTCTATCACGGGCTGGCCGACTGGTATCTGAACAAAGAATCGGAAGGGCTGGAGCGGTATTCGGAAAAGGCGCTGGCCCGCATCTGGAAGGCCGAGCGCTTCTCGTGGTGGATGTCGAACCTGCTGCACCGCTATCCCGACCAGAGCGCCTTCGACCTGAAGATGCAACGCGCCGATCTGGAATTCCTGGAAAGCAACGAATCCGCGCAGAAGGTCCTGGCCGAGAACTATGTGGGCCTTCCGTTCTGACCCGGTGAACGGCAGCCGTGACCCATCGGGGCGACAATTGCCTTCCGCGCTGCCTCACCCTCTCACGGCGCCGGATCGGCCAGGTGTCGTCCCGATGCTTGACCCCGGCCCGCAATTCCCGCCTTGTGATCGGGCAACGGCACCGACAGACCCGACCGGGAAGAGGGGGATTCATGGCACGCATCATCCTGGTTCATGGCGCCTGGAGTTGTGCCGCCGCATGGGACAGCCTGGTTCCGGCTTTGCGGCGCGCCGGGCATGACGTGCACGCGGTCACGCTGCCGGGCCATGGTGACGATCCAACGCCACCCGACCAGGTCGGACTGTCCGAATATGCCGCCCATGTGGCCGATGTGCTGCGCGCCGGCGACGCGGCGGTTCTGATCGGCCATTCCATGGGCGGCATGGTCATTTCGGCTGCGGCGGAACTTGTCCCCGACAAGGTGCGACAGCTGATCTATGTCGCCGCCTTCCTGCCGCGCGACGGGCAGTCCCTGGTCGATCTGATCAAGCAACAGGAGGCGCCCGGCATAATGCCTGCCGTGCGGCGCGGGCCGGAAAAGGGCGCCACGACGCTGGACCCGGACAAGGCCGCCGAGGTCCTTTTTCCCGACGCGACACCGCAGCAGCAGGCCCGCGCCCTAGCTCAGCTGACGCGCCAGCCCAACCGCGGCCAGACCGAGCCGGCCCGGCTGACGGAGGCGCGTTTCGGCACCGTCCCGCGCAGCTATGTCATCTGCACGCAGGATCGCACCGTGACACCCGCGCTGCAACGCGCGATGCTGGCCGCGTCGCCGGAAACCGACATGCGCGCGCTGGATAGCGGTCATTTCCCGCAGCTCTCCGCCCCCGCGGCGCTGGCCGAAATCCTGAGCGACCTGATCGAGGAGAAAACATGAACAAACCGTGCATCATCTGCGTCGCGATCACCGGATCGCTGCCACGCCGCCAGGACAACCCTGCCGTGCCGATTACCGTGGAAGAACAGATCGAAAGCACGCAGGCGGCTTTCGAGGCCGGCGCCGCCATCGCGCATTGCCATGTGCGCAACGACGATGAAACGCCCAGCTCGGACCCGGAAAGATTTGCCCGGCTGTTGGAGGGGCTGAAAACCCATTGCCCCGGCATGATCATCCAGTTTTCGACCGGTGGCCGTTCGGGCGCGGGGCAGGAACGCGGCGGCATGTTGCCGCTGCGTCCGGACATGGCCTCGCTTTCCGTCGGGTCGAACAATTTCCCCACGCGGGTTTACGAGAACCCGCCGGATCTGGTCGAATGGCTGGCCGGTGAAATGCAGAAATACGAGATCAAGCCCGAGATCGAGGCTTTCGACCTGTCCCACATCCTGCAGGCCGTGCGCCTGTCCGAAACCGGCGTCCTGCGCAAGCCGCTCTATGTGCAATTCGTGATGGGCGTGAAGAATGCCATGCTGGCGGACCGCGAGGTGTTCGATTTCTATATCCGGACGATCGAACGCCTTGCGCCCGATGCGCAATGGTGCGGCGCCGGGATCGGTGCGCAGCAGATCGTTCTGAACGAATGGTCGATCGCGGCGGGCGGCCATACCCGGACCGGTCTGGAAGACAATGTCCGCCTCGACCGCCACCGCCTGGCCCCGTCCAACGCCGCGCTGGTCCGCCGTGCCGTTGATCTGTGCGAAAAATACGAACGCCCCGTGGCCAGTTGCACCGAGGCGCGCGAGATCCTGGGCTTGCGGGCTAGCTGAAAATCCAACGGAATGACGTGGCGGAAGGTGCATTCCCGGCTTGCCGCGCAAGCGCCGCGTCGCCAATCTGGCGCAGAAGATCAGGGAGGACCACAGATGGGCAGAATCCGCGCCGCCGTTTGCCATGAATTCAAGGCACCGCTCACGGTCGAAGAGGTCGCGCTGCGTGCGCCCGGCCCCGGCGAGGTCGAGGTGACGCTGGGCGCCGTCGCGGTATGCCATTCCGACATTTCCTATGCCGAGGGCGGCTGGGGCGGGACGCTTCCGGCCGTTTACGGGCACGAGGCGGCCGGCACGATCAGCGCACTCGGCGCGGGCGTGACGGGCTACGCGACCGGCGACACCGTGATCGTCACCTTGCTGCGCGCCTGCGGCACCTGCCCGTCCTGCGCGACGGGCGCCCCGGTGCATTGCGATACGCCCTATGACCGGACGGCCGGCCCGCTGAGCACCGTCAACGGCGGCGTGCTGGAACATGGATTGCAGACCGGCGCCTTCGCCGAGAAGGTCGTGGTGGCGACCAGCCAGATCGCCCCTATTCCGCCCGACATCCCGTTCGAGGCCGCGTGCCTTCTGTCCTGCGGCGTGCTGACCGGTGTTGGCGCCGTGGTCAATACCGCCCGCGTCCGGCCCGGTGAGACGGTCGTCGTGATCGGCGCCGGCGGAGTTGGCCTGAATGCCATCCAGGGGGCGCGGATCGCCGGGGCGCGGCGGATCATCGCCGTCGACATGCTGCCGGAAAAGCTGGAAACCGCGCTGGAATTCGGCGCGACGGATGGCATCCTCGCGACGGATCCCAAGCCCTGGCGCAGTGCCCGGGCGTTCACCGGGCGCGGTGCGGATGCCGTGTTCGTCACCGTCGGGGCGATTCCCGCCTTTGATACCGCCATGCGCTATCTGGACACGAAGGGGCGCGTCTATGTGGTGGGAATGCCGCATTCGGGGGATCTGTCCAGCTATGAACCCGCGATCGTCGCCGCAACCGGGCAGGCCGTCATCGGCTCGATGCTGGGCGACGCGGTTCTGCAACGCGATATCCCGTGGCTCGTCGATCTCTATGGGCAGGGGCGGCTGAAGCTTGATGAGCTGATTTCGGGCCGCTGGACGCTGGACCAGATCAACGAGGCCATCGCCGACACCAATACCGGCGCCGCGCGCCGCAACGTGATCGTGTTCCAATGAAACTGACCGAGCTTGACATCTTTACCGTCGCCCCGCCGGCCCCGGGCTGGGGCGGGCGCTATTGGATCTTCGTGAAGCTGACAACCGATACCGGCCTGACCGGCTTTGGCGAATGCTATGGCGCCTCGGTCGGTCCGGCCGCGATGGAAGCGGTGATCCGCGACGTTTTTGCGCGGCACATGGCCGGCGAATCCCCGGAGAATGTCGAACTGATGTTCCGCCGCGCCTATTCCAGCGGGTTCACCCAGCGGCCCGACCTGACCGTGATGGGGGCGTTCTCGGGGCTGGAGATCGCCTGCTGGGACATTCTCGGCAAGGATCGCGATCGCCCCGTCTGGGCCCTGATCGGTGGGCGGATGAACGACCGGGTCCGCTCCTATTCCTATATCTGGCCGATGCCGGGCCAGGACAAGCGCAGCTTCTGGACAGCGCCCGACCAGGCCGCCGAGGCCGCAGCGGCGATGGTCGAGCAGGGTTTCACGGCGGTAAAATTCGACCCCGCCGGCCCCTACACGATCCGCGGCGGGCACGAACCGGCCATGTCCGATATTGCCCTGTCGGTCGCGTTCTGCAAGGCGGTGCGCGCCGCGGTCGGCACCCGCGCAGACCTTTTGTTCGGCACGCATGGGCAGTTCACGCCGGGCGGTGCAATCCGGTTGGGCCAAGCGCTGGAACCCTATGGTCCGCTCTGGTTCGAGGAACCGATCCCGCCCGACGACGTGGCCGGCATGGCCGAGGTCGCCCGCGCCGTGCGCATCCCCGTCGCCACCGGCGAGCGGCTGACCACCAAGGCGGAATTCGCCGCCGTCCTGCGCGCCGGTGCCGCGCGCATCCTGCAACCCGCCCTGGGCCGTGCCGGCGGGCTGTGGGAGGGGCGCAAGATCGCCGCGCTGGCCGAGGGCTTCTCGGCCCAGGTCGCGCCGCATCTCTATGCCGGGCCGGTGGAATGGGCGGCGAACATTCACCTTGCGGTCTCGATTCCCAATATCTGCATGGTCGAGACCATCGGCACCGGCGGCGATTTTCATCAGCGGCTGATCGGCAATGCCATCACCTGGGAAGACGGCTTCATCATCGCCCCCGAAGCGCCGGGGCTGGGCATCGCCTTCGATGAAGACCTGGCGCGCGCCCATCCCTATCAGGGCACGGGGCTTCATCTGGAGATGCAGGAATCACCCTGCGACTGGCGCCATGGCAACGCCTTCATGGGCGGCGCGCCCCCCCGGGACTGAATGGCCGGAGGGCCGCGTGTTTCCCTTGCAAGAGCGGGCCGTATTTTCCATAACAGCCTCGACATCCGAGGAGTCGATCAAATGCGCGCCCGTATCTATCAGCCCGCCCGAAACGCCATGCAGTCCGGCAACGCGCGAACGCGGCACTGGGTTCTCGAATTCGCCCCGGCCGCCGCGCGCGAAATAGACCCGTTGATGGGCTGGACCAGTTCATCGGATACGCAAAGCCAGGTTCGCCTGCGTTTCGACACGCGCGAGGCGGCGATCGACTATGCACGGGAACACGGAATCGACGCCCAGGTTTTCGAACCGAAGAAACGCAATCCGAATATCCGCCCCGGCGGCTATGGCGAGAATTTCGCGCCCGGCCGGCGCTCGACCTGGACCCATTGAAGGCTTGTAATTCGCCGAAGGCGCGCGCCGGAAACCACCCCTCACGGCCCCGTAGCTCAACTGGATAGAGCAAGGACCTTCTAAGTCCGAGGTTGGGGGTTCAAGTCCTCCCGGGGTCGCCACATTCCAGCAAGATCTCGTGAATCAGCCGCCTTGTCCGGCCGCTTCGTCGCACTGATTTGACCCGGTCCTGGGGAGTTGTCTCGGAAGTGGCGGGAATTTGGAGGCGGAGCAATCTGCGGGTGACTTGAAACCCAGCAACCGGCGGCGGCACCCGCCAGGGAGATCACACCATGACCGGGCTGGCGCGAGGGCGGCCGGGTGCGTGCCTTGCGCCAGGGGTTTTGCAACCGCTGCATTGGGGCTAACGTCGCCGGACAGGCCGGGAGTTTCCCCGGTGGAAAAAGGCCGCTGATGACACTGCACAGGAATGTTCCATGGTCGAGCCTCGAGATCGGGATGGAGGCGGAAATGCGCCGCACCTGCCGGGTCGAGGATTTTTATGTCTTTGCCAGCGCGTCGGGCAACCTGAACCCGATGCACCTTCCGCGCGAGGATGGTGACGGCGACGGTGTCCCCGAGGGGGTGGCGCCCTCGATGTGGGTCGGGGCGCTGATCTCTGGGGTGCTGGGCAATTTTCTTCCGGGCCCGGGCACGCTCTACAAGAGCCAGACGCTGAATTTCCTGGGCCGGGCGGCGGTGGACGACGTGCTGACCGCAAGGGTGCGGCTGATTGCCAAGGGGGCCAACCGCGAAGCGACCTTCGACACCTGGGTCGAGCGCGCCGACGGCCGCCGCCTGGCCGAGGGGCAGGCGGTGGTGATCGCGCCCGAACGCACCGTCGCCATCGACCTGCGCGACGTGCCCGGCCTGACGGTGCAGACACATGCGCATTTCGACCGGCTTCTGGCGCTGGCCGAACCCTTCGATCCGATGCCCACCGCGGTGGTCGCGCCCGAGGATGCCGCCGCGCTCGGGGGGGCGGTGCTGGGCCAGGCGCATACATTGTTGCGGCCGATCCTGGTCGGTCATCCGGGGCGTATCGCGGCCACGGCCGCGGAAATCGGCGCCGACCTCGCGGCGTTCGAACTGGTCGAGGCCGCGACCCCGGACCAGGCGGCCACCCGCGCCGTGGAGCTGGTGCATGAGGGCCGTGCCGGGGCGGTGATGAAGGGCCGGATCCATACCGACGCGCTGCTGCGCGCGGTTCTGGAAAAGGACGGCGGCCTGCGCACCGGCCGCCGGCTGAGCCATGTCTTCGTGATGGATGTGCCGGGGGTGGACCACCTTCTGATGGTCACCGACGCGGCGATCAACATCGCCCCCAACCTGGCGCAAAAGGTGGACATCGTGCAGAACGCCATCGACCTGGCCCATGCGCTGGGAAACGACCTGCCCAAGGTCGGCATCCTGGCCGCGGTCGAAACGGTGAATCCGCGCATGCCCTCGACCATCGACGCGGCGGTGCTGTCGAAGATGGCCGAGCGCGGCCAGATTACCGGCGGGCTGGTGGACGGCCCGCTTGCGATGGACAATGCCATCGACCTGGAGGCCGCGCGCAGCAAGGGGATTTCCTCGGCCGTGGCGGGACATGCCGACATCCTCGTGGTTCCCAACCTGGAGAGCGGCAACATGCTGGCCAAGGAACTGACTTTCGTCGCCCATGCGCGGGCGGGCGGCATCGTGATGGGGGCAAGCTGCCCGATCATCCTCACCAGCCGGGCCGACGACGAACAGGCGCGCCTGGCCTCCTGCGCGATCGCGGTGCATCTGCGCGAATGGATGCGCCGGGCATGAGCGGCGACGCGATCCTGACCATCAATGCCGGGTCTTCCTCGATCAAGTTTTCCGCCCATGTCGCGGGCCGCGCGCCGCACGAACTGGGCCGCGGCCAGGTGGAACGCCTTGGACCCGCCGCCAGCCTGACCGTTCACGCCGAGGGCGCCTCGGCCGAGCGCGCCGAGATCGGGCCGGCGGATCATGCGCAGGCGCTGCGGGCGATCCTCGAACATCTGGGGCCCTTGTTGCACGGGCGGCGGGTGGCCGGCGTGGGCCATCGCGTGGTGCATGGCGGCCCCGATCATGCCGCGCCGGTTCGGCTGGACGATGCCGCGATCGTCGAGCTGGCGCGGCTGGAGCCGCTGGCGCCGCTGCACCAGCCCTATAACCTGTCAGGTGTGCGCGCCGCGCGCGCAGCGTTCCCGGACGCCCTGCAACTGGCCTGTTTCGACACGGCCTTTCACCGAGGCCACGCCTGGGAGCATGATACCTTCGCCCTGCCGAGCAGCTATCATGCGCGGGGCATCCGGCGGTACGGCTTTCACGGGCTGAGCTATCAGTTCATCGCGGGCGACCTGGCCCGGCGGTTTCCCGACCTTGCGGCCGGGCGTGTCATCGTGGCGCATCTGGGCAATGGCGCGTCGATGTGCGCGCTGCGCGGCGGGCGCAGCCTGTCCTCGACGATGGGGTTCACGGCGCTGGACGGGCTGGCCATGGGCACGCGCTCGGGGCAGATCGACCCCGGCGTTCTGCTCTATCTGATGCAGAACGACGGCATGGATGCCGACGCTCTGAGCCGATTGCTCTATCGCGAGAGCGGGCTGAAGGGATTGTCCGGGATCAGCCACGACATGCGCCGGCTGCTGGCCTCGGACGCGCCCGAGGCGGCGCAGGCGATCAGCTATTACGTCACCCGCATCCGGCATGAGATCGGCGCGCTGACCGCCGATCTGGGCGGGCTCGACGGGCTGGTCTTCACCGCCGGGGTGGGCCAGAATTCCGACGTGATCCGTGCGATGGCCTGCGACGGCATGGGCTGGCTGGGCCTGTCGCTGGACGCGCGGGCCAATGCTGCCGGGGCAACCGAAATCGGCGCCGGCCGGGTGCGGGTCCTGGTCCTTCCCACCGATGAAGAGGCGGTGATCGCCCAAGCAGTGTCGGACGCGCTGGGCTGAGCCCGACCGGGCCGGTGGCGCAGCTGGCCGGGCCCGGCCCGCGCCGCCCCTGACCGCGCATGGTCCTGCGTCAGCCGCCCAGAATGCCGGTGGCCAGGTGCACCGCCACCAGCAGCGTCGCGAAGGATGCGACCGTCGCCCCGACCAGGGCCGAGGCCCCCATCATGCCGATCCCCGCGCGCTGGCCCAGAATCGGATAGATCGTCATCATCGGCACTGCTGCGAACAACATACCGCCGGCGATCGTCACCGGCTCGATCCCCGGTGCCAGCGACAAGGCGCCGAATACCAGAACCGGGTGCAGCACCAGCTTGCCAAGGGCCACCGCCGAGACCTGCCCGAGCATTCCCCGGAACGGCGTTGTCGCGATCGTGCCGCCGACGACGAACAGCGCGATCGGCGCGGCGACGTCGGCCAGCATGTCGATGCCCTGTTGCACCGGCATCGGCACCGGAATGCGCAGCATTGAAACCGACAGCGCCACCAGGACGGCGGGCAGGACCGGGTTGTTCACCGTGCTGATGAGAACCCGGCGCATGGCGCCGCCACCGGCCCGGCCGCCGCTGACCTCGGCGATGGTCAGGGCCAGCGGGATGATCAGAAGGTTCTCGATCAGCATGCATTGCGCCAGCATCGGCGCCGCCGCCCCTCCGATCACCGACAGCGCCAGCGGGTAGCCCATGAAGCCGCTGTTCGACCCGGCCATGCCCAGCCCCATGATCGCCGCCGGCCCGACCCGCAGCCCGAACAGCAGCAGCCCCGCCGACAGGCCGAGACCCAGGGTCAGCAGCGATGCGCCGCCATATCCTGCGATGAATGCCCAGTTCAACGCATCGCCCGGCGAAACCGAGGTGACCGCGTTGAAGATCAGCGCGGGCAGCGCGATGCGGACCACGAAACCGGCAATCGGCCCGATCTGCTCGGCCCGGACATAACCGCTGCGGATCGCCGCATAGCCCAGCACGATGACCAGGAATAGTGGCAGGACGGTGCTGAGCATGCTGGCGACGTCCGAATTTGCAGGAACGGCGGGGCGGCGTTAGCGGCGGGGGATATCGGCGGGGCGCATCGCGCGTTTCTGCGCGGCGATGCGATAGGGCGCATTCGGCGCGCCATAGCCGCGGTAATCGCCGCGCCTCTCGACGATCTCGAAAAACATGCCCTCGCCGAAGGGGCGGCTGTAGATCTGGAAATAGGCGCCCTGCGCGTCCTCGTCGTAGAGGATGTTGCCGGCGCGAAGCTGTGCGACCGTTTCGGGGGGCAGCCCGAACCGGGCCTGAACATCGTCGAAATAGTTGCCGGGCAGGTCCAGCGCCGCGAACCCGTTTTCCGAAAGCGCCCGGGCGGTCGCGAAGATGTCGTCTGTCTGGAATGCAAGATGCTGCACCGACGAGCCGAAGCTTTCCGCGACGAAGCGGCCGGCCAGGGTGCGATGGGTCTCGGCCCCGTTCAGGGTCAGCCGCAAGGCGCCGTCCATGCTTTCGATGGCGCGGGAACGGACCAGCCCGCCGGGATCGACCACATCGACCATCGGCGCCTTTTCCACATCGAAGATCGAGGTATAGAACAGCGTCCAGGTCAGCATTTCCTCATAATTCATGGTCTGGGCGACATGGTCGATGTGGCGCAGGCCGGCGTCTTTTCCGTCCGCGCTGTCGCCGGCATCGCGGAACTCGATCTCCCAGACGCGGGCAAGCTCGCTCTTGAGGTCGACGAAATGCATCACCCCGCCGCCGACGCCCCGGATCGCGGGAATGTCCAGCTCTTCCGGGCCGCGCGGCTGGCTGAATGTGTCGGCGCCAAGGGCACGGGCGCGCGCGACGGTCGCCTTGGCATCCTCGACCCGCAGCCCCATGTCGCAGACCGACAACCCGTGCATGAGATAGGCCGAATGCGCGAACCCGTCCGGCTCGGTGTTGATCACGATGTTGATCCCACCCTGGCGCCACAGCGTGACATCCTTGGCGATATGCTTGCCGGCGCGGGAAAAACCCATCGCCGTCAACATCCCGCCCAGCGCCTCGGCCTCGGTGTGGCTGGCGGCGAACTCGACGAACTCGACCCCGTCGGAACGCACCCGCGGCGGCATATCGGGAACGTCGATGCGGATTTCGGGCTCGGCGCGGCGCACCTGGTCCATCAGGTAGACCAGCGATCGGTGCCCATCCACCGCGATCGCGCGGGGCGAGCCGCCGCGGAACTGATCGTTGAAGATCTCCAGGCTCAGCGGCCCGTCATAACCGGTGGCCGCCACGGCCCGCATGAACCCGCTCACGTCCAGGTCGCCCTCGCCCGGCATGTTGCGGAAATGCCACGACCAGTAGAACAGATCCATCTTGATCTGCGGCGCGTCGGCCAGTTGCACGAAGAAGATGCGGTCGGCGGGGATCTGGCGGATCGTGTCGGGGTCGATCCGGCGCGCCAGGGTATGAAAGCTGTCCAGAATGATCCCGATATTCGGGTGATCGGCGCGGCGCACGACCTCCCACGCGTCGCGGTGATCATTGACATGATGGCCCCAGGCCAGCGCCTCGAATCCCACGCGCAGGCCGCGCCGGGCGGCGCGTTCGCCCAGCTCGCGGTAATCGGCGGCCATGCGGTCGATGCCGCCCAGGGCCTGCGGGTGAACCGATGAACAGACCAGCATCAGATCGGTGCCAAGCTGCTGCATCAGGTCGAACTTGCGTTCGGCGCGGTCGAATGCGCGGCTGCGCTGCGGCTCGGGCAGGCCCTCGAAATCGCGGAAGGGCTGGAACAGGTCGATCGTCAGGCCATGGTCGCGCACCATGTTGCCGACCTCGCGCGGGGATCCGTCGAAGGCGATGAAATCCTGCTCGAATATCTCGATCCCGTCGAACCCGGCCGCGGCGATCGCCGAGAGCTTTTCGCGCAGGTCGCCGGAGATCGACACGGTGGCGATGGAGGTCTTCATGGGCGATTTCCGCTCAGGCATCGGCGGCGGTCCTTTCCCCTGCCAGCGCGGCGCGCAGCGCGTTCAGGTCGCCGGGCTGCGTGCCGGTGAAGATCTCGAAGGCATGAACGCCCTGCCAGAAAAACAGCTCGTATCCCGACAGGAACCGCGCGCCGGCGGTTTCGGCCTGTTCCCTGAAAAGCGTATCGGTGGGCGTATAGACCGCGTCGAAGGCCCAGCCGGCCGCAGGAAACCGGCCCTGCGGCACCGGGCTGCCCCCGTATCCGACCATGCCCAGCGGCGTGCAGTTGATGACGCCATCGGCGCCCGCCAGCCCGTCGATCCCGGTGACGACGCCGCGGGTGTGCCCGCCACCCGCCGCGGTCACCGCGCGGGCCAGCGCCGTGGCCTTGTCGGTGTCGGGGTCGATGAATCGGATTTCCCGTGCGCCCAGCGCCACCAGTCCGAAGGCCACGGCCTTGCCGACGCCGCCCGCGCCGAATAGCGCAACCCGGCCCGGCTCCAGCGATCCCAGCCTGTCGCGGAATGCGGCGACGAAGCCGGAATGGTCGGTGTTGAACCCGCGCGGCCCGTCATCGCCGAACCGCACCGTGTTGATCGCGCCGATGCGGGCGGCCAAGGGATCGTCGATGGTCACGCGCTGCACCGCGCGTTCCTTGTAGGGCAGGGTGATGTTCAACCCGGCCAGCCCCTCGGCGCGGCACCGGTCGAACAGCGCATCGAATTCCAGGCCCGTTTCCGCCGGGATCAACAGGTCGTATCGCACATCCAGCCCGCAAAGCGTGCCGGCCAGCCGGTGCAGTGCGGGCGCGCGCGATGCCCTTATGTTGTCGCCGATAAGGCCGAGCCGGATGCCTGTCATGCCGTGACTCCGTCAGGGTAGGTGCGGGCAGTGCGAGGGTTCAAGCCTGCCGCGGATTTCGCCTTGATGCCATGACTCGCCCCGCATTTCAACGGGCGATTCCTAGAATGAGTGATGATATAGAAAATATCCGATATTTGCATCATTGCCGACTATTTGGCAGCCCCTCCGGCCCGGCCGCGGCAAGGCTGTGCGCCACCCCCTGGGCGATATGTCGCCCCAGCGTCTCGCGTGCCGTCACGATATCGCGGTTGAGCGCGGCATCGCGCAGGATCTTGTGTTCCTGCTCGGCGATCTCGCCGCGAAAGGTCAGACTGCGCATCTGATAGCGCAGATACTTGTCGAAAACGCCGCCATGCGCCCATAACAGCTCGGCCGAACCGCAGCCGCCGATCAGCGCCTGGTGAAATTCGCTGTCGACTCGTTTCCATTCCTCACGAACATCATGCTCGCCTGCCTGCATTCGCTGTTCCATCCGCGACAGCTTGTGATGCGCGGCGACAACGCGGCTCTCCCACTCGGTGTCGCCGTGTTCAAAGGACATCTCCATCGCGCGGCATTCCAGAAGAATCCGCAGATCGGCGAGTTCGCGCAGGTTCGAGGCCGACATCGGTGCCACGGCAAAGCCGCGCTGTTCCTCGGCCACGACCAGACCTTCGCTTGCCAGCCGGCTGAGCGACTCGCGCAGGGTGGAGACGCTCGCCCCGTAACGGGACTTGAGCGCGTCGAGCCGCAACTTGCGACCCGGCTCCAGGCGCCCGGCGATGATGTCCCCGCGAATCCTGTGGTAGGTCGAGGCGGTGACGGTGTTTGCTTGGGACACGTGTTGCATGAGCCAGAAATATCGCGGCGCGCCGAAAATACCATAGAATTCGACAAACATCCGATCGAAAGCCGATCGGCGCGCGAAAGTTCGATGGTCATTGCAAACCGGAACAATCCGGCCGATGGTTCGCCCAGACCGCGTCTTCAAACTACGGGCAAGCACATGACCAGGACGATCCACATACTGAATGGCCCCAACCTGAACCTGCTCGGCAAGCGCCAGCCCGAGATTTATGGCGCTGATACGCTGGCCGATGTCGAGGCGCAGTGCCGCGCGGTGGCCGCGGAATTCGGGCTTGAATGCATCTTGCTGCAATCCAATCACGAGGGGCAGATCATCGACTGGATCCACGAGGCGCGGCAGGTGGCGGCGGGGATCATCATAAACCCGGCGGCGTTCACCCACACCTCTGTTGCCATCATGGATGCGTTGAACACATTCGAGGGGCCGGTGCTGGAGGTGCATATATCCAATGTGCACAAGCGCGAATCGTTCCGGCACCATTCCTATGTCTCGTTGCGGGCCGAGGGCGTGATCGCCGGCTTCGGGATCGATGGCTATGCGCTGGCGATGCGGCGCATGGGCAGCCTGGTAGGCTGATGTCGGCGCCGGTGCGCATCGCGGTCGCCGGGGCCGGCCTGATCGGCCGGCGGCATGTCGCTGCAATCGAGGCGGTGAAAGAAGTGGCCGCGACCGGACAGATTGTACCGGTCCCCCTGTGAAGGACGCCCGTGGCGGGCGAAAGGCGAAAGGACATGACGATGAAGCCTCCGAAAAACCGGTTCAAGGCAGAGATCCGCGCAGGGCGCCAGCAGATCGGAATCTGGAATTCGATCGGCGGCAGCCTGGTGCCCGAGATGCTGGCGACCTGCGGGTTCGACTGGATCCTTGTCGATACCGAACACGCGCCGGTCGAGGTCACGGATGTTCTGCCGGTGCTTCAGGCACTGGCCGCCTGGCCGGAAATCTCGCCCGTGGTTCGGCCGGCGATCAACGATTCCGTGCTGATCAAGCGCCATCTGGACCAGGGGGCACAGACCCTGCTGATCCCCTATGTCCAGTCGGTGGAAGAGGCCGAGGCCGCGGTGCGCGCCGTGCGCTATCCGCCGCGCGGCATTCGCGGGGTGGCCGGCCTGACCCGTGCCAGCCGTTACGGCACGGTCGAGGGATACGCCGCCACCGCCGACCAGGAAATCTGCCTGCTGCTTCAGGTCGAGACGAAACAGGCGCTGGCGCGGATGGAGGAAATCGCGACCGTCGACGGGGTCGATGGCATATTCATCGGGCCGTCCGACCTGGCCGCCAGCATGGGTTTTCCCGGTCAGCCGGGCCACCCCGATGTGGTTGCCGCCATCGAGGATGCGATCGCCCGGCTGCGGGCGATCGGGGTGCCGCCGGGCATTCTGACGCCCGATCGCGGCTTTGCCCGGCGCTGCATCGAGATGGGAACCGTGTTCACGGCGGTCGGCGCGGATCTTGGCCTGCTGTCGACGGCCGCGCGTGGCCTCGCCGCCGAATTCGCCGGTTGATCGCAGCGGTGTCAGCGCGCCGGCGCCGGAAAACAGGAAAGGACGCCCGACCATGACCCAGAAAAAGACATACCGCGACCTGCGCAGCGCCCGCTGGTTCGCGCCTGACGATTTCCGCTCGTTCGGGCATCGCAGCCGGGCCATGCAGATGGGCCTGTCGCCCGAAGACTGGGAGGGCAAGCCGGTCATCGCGATCGTGAATACCTGGTCCGAGGCGCAGCCCTGCCACATGCATTTCCGCGACCGCGCCGAATGGGTCAAGCGCGGCATATTGCAGGCTGGCGGGATGCCGATGGAACTGCCGGCGCATTCGCTGTCCGAGCAGTTCCTCAAGCCGACCTCGATGCTCTATCGCAACATGGCGGCAATGGAGATCGAAGAGCTCTTGCGCGCCCACCCGGTGGACGGGGCGGTGCTGATGGGCGGGTGCGACAAGTCCACGCCGGCGCTGGTGTTGGGCGCGATCAGCATGGGGGTTCCCTTCATCTATCTGCCGGCCGGCCCGATGCTGCGCGGCCATTACGCGGGCCGTGTGCTGGGCTCTGGCACCGATGGCTTCAAGTATTGGGACGAGCGGCGCGCCGGGACGATCGACGCCGAGGAATGGCGCGGTATCGAGGGCGGAATCGCCCGATCCTATGGCCATTGCATGACCATGGGCACCGCCAGCACGATGACCGCGATTGCCGAAGGGCTTGGCCTGTGTCTTCCCGGCGCCTCGTCGATCCCGGCGCCGGACGCGGGCCATCAGCGGATGAGCGCCGCCTGCGGGCGCCGCATCGTCGACATGGTGTGGGAGGATCTGACACCCGACCGCATCATCACCGAGAGAGCGGTAAAGAACGCGGTCACGGTGGCGATGGCGACGGGCTGTTCCACAAACGCGGTGATCCACCTGGTTGCAATGGCCCGCCGCGCCGGCATCGCGCTGGACCTGGAGCAATTCGACCGGATCGGCCGCACGACCCCGGTGCTGGCCAATATCAGGCCCTCGGGCAAGACCTATCTGATGGAGGATTTCTTCTATGCCGGGGGGCTGCGCGGGTTGATGAAGCAACTCGGTGACCGGCTGGACCTGTCCGCCTTGACCGTGACCGGCAAGACCCTGGGCGAGGGCATCGCCGGCGCCGAGGTCTATGACGAGGACGTGATCCGGCCGCTTTCGAACCCGGTCTATCACGAAGGTTCGCTTGCGGTGCTGCGGGGCAACGTGGCGCCCGATGGCGCGGTGATCAAACCCGCCGCCTGCGATCCGAAATTCCATGTCCACCAGGGCCCGGCGATCGTCGCCGACAGCTATGCTCAGCTCAAGACGATCATCGACGACCCCGATTATCCGATGACGCCGGATCATGTCCTGGTGCTGCGCAATGCCGGGCCGCAGGGCGGACCGGGGATGCCGGAATGGGGCATGATCCCGATGCCGAAGGCTTTGCTCAAGCACGGGCATCGCGACATGGTGCGCCTGTCGGATGCGCGCATGTCCGGCACCAGCTTTGGCGCATGCGTGTTGCATGTTGCGCCCGAGGCTTTCGTTGGCGGACCGCTGGCGCTGATCGAGGATGGCGACATCATTGCCCTGAACATCCCGAACCGGACGCTCGAGGTGAAGATCACCGACGACGAGATGGCCCGCCGCCGTGCCGCCTGGACCCGGCCCGAGCCGCGCTATGAACGCGGTTATGGCTGGATGTTTGCCAGGCATATCCAGCAGGCCGACAAGGGGTGCGATTTCGATTTCCTGACAACCGGTTTCGGTGCCCCCGTGCCGGAGCCCGAAATCCACTGAGCCGCCGGCCCGGTTCGTCGATTCCAGGCATGTTCGAACGGATCGGAGGTTTCGAACAGGGGCAATCTGGTATACCATCTTGACTCCGCTGCCTCTGTGTCCGAGACAAATGGCAACGAACCAGTCGTAAAGCACGGCGTCCGGGGCCGGGTCCGAAGGTGACCCGCGCGCCTTGGCGAGCCGAAAAAGGAGTTTCAGATGCTCGACAAATCCACGTTCACCCCCCATGGCAAACACCTGATCGCCGGCGAATGGGTCGCGGGCGAGACGACGTTTTCGTCCGACCCGGCGCATGGTCCGGCGCATGAGTTTTCGGTCGGCACGCCGGCGCTGGTGGACCGCGCGGCGAAGGCCGCGGAAGAGGCGTTCTGGAGCTATGGCTATTCCACCCGGCAGGCGCGCGCCGATTTCCTGAACGCCATCGCCGACGAGATCGAGGCGCGTGGCGACGCGATCACCGAGATCGGCACCCAGGAAACCGGCCTGCCCGAGGCACGGCTTCAGGGCGAGCGCGGGCGCACCACCGGCCAGCTGCGCCTTTTCGCCGAGCACATCCTGAAAGGCGATTACCTGGACCGCCGGCATGACGCGGCGCTGCCCGACCGGCAGCCCGCGCCGCGCCCCGACCTGCGCATGATGCAGCGCCCGATCGGCCCGGTTGCGGTGTTCGGCGCGTCGAACTTCCCGCTGGCCTTCTCGACCGCGGGCGGCGACACCGCCAGCGCGCTGGCCGCCGGCTGCCCCGTCGTGGTCAAGGGCCATGGCGCGCATCCCGGCACCGGCGAGATCGTCGCCGAGGCGATCCTGGCTGCCATCGGGAAATGCGGCGTGCATCCCGGCGTCTTCAGCCTGGTGCAGGGCGGCACCCGCGAGGTGGGCCAGTCGCTGGTGCAGCATCCGCTGATCCGCGCGGTGGGGTTCACCGGCAGCCTCGGCGGGGGCCGGGCGCTCTATGACCTCTGTGCGGCACGGCCCGAGCCGATCCCGTTCTTTGGCGAGCTGGGCTCGGTCAACCCGATGTTCCTGCTGCCAGAGGCGGTGAAGGCCCGCGGCGACGAGATCGCCAAGGGCTGGGCCGGATCGCTGACCATGGGCGCGGGGCAGTTCTGCACCAATCCGGGCATCGCCGTGGTGATCGACGGACCCGGGGCCGACGCCTTCATCGACGCGGCGGCCGCGGCGCTGGACCCCGCGGCGGCGCAGGTGATGCTGACCGATGGTATCGCGCAGGCCTATCGCGCCGGGCGCGACCGCGTTGCCGGCACGGCGGGCGTGCAGGCGCTGCTGACCTCGACCTGCGATCTGCGCAACGCCACGCCCTATCTCTATGCCACGACCGGCAAGGAATGGCTGGAGAACGCGGTGCTGGGCGAAGAGGTGTTCGGCCCGCTTGGGCTGATCGTGCGGGTGTCGGATGCCGACGAGATGCGCCAGGTGGCGCAGTCGTTGCAGGGGCAACTGACCTGCACCCTGCACATGGACGCGGGCGATACCGACCTGGCGCGCAGCCTGATGCCGATCATCGAGCGCAAGGCCGGCCGCCTGCTGGCCAACGGCTTTCCCACCGGTGTCGAGGTCTGCGACAGCATGGTGCATGGCGGCCCCTATCCGGCCAGCACGAATT
>JADQCB010000043.1 GCA_016278325.1 Actibacterium sp. | reverse complement strand
GTAGGGCGAACCACCCGTCACTCGAGCGTCCCAAAAGGACATACGGTCTTACGACACGCCACATCCGGCCTGACGATCACCGTTCCGCTTTTGGTCTCTTCAGGCCGACTCCGGACGGTATCCAATGGCGCTGTTCCCGGTGATCGAGGGCACGGGCGACGTGATTGCCGACTGGAACGGCGCAGCGAGCGGGGTTGAGGCGGATGGCCGGGACATCGCGGCGGCCAATCCCGCCCTGCATGAACAGGCCCTGGCGGCATTGGCGTGAACCGGGGATCGGCCGGGGCCTGTTGCCGGAACGGCAAGAGGTTTTGAAAAACCGCGGCGTGCAGCGACATGGCCACTTGCCGGCCGGTCTTGCCGCATCCTGCATGACGCTCAGGTCTCGACCCTCCAGGGGGTATCGAACCAGGCTTCCTCCAGGTTGGTGCCGGGACCGATCCGGTCGATCACGGCGAAGCGGCCGGGCGCGTGAAGCGCCGTCAGCACCCCGTGCCAGACCCCGCGGTGATAGTTCACCCCCTGCCCCGATGCGGCGAGATACGCTTGCGGGCGCCCCGGGTGACCCTCCACGTCCGGGGCGACGATCACCAGAAAGGGGTGTTCGGTCATCGGCAGGAAGGCCTGGCTGCCCGCCGGGTGACGTTCGACCATTTCCAGCGTCAGCGGCAGCCGCCTTGGCTCGGCATCGAACAGGCTGATGCCGGCGCGCCCGCCGGGGCCGAAATCCATCTGCGCAAGGTCGTGCCAGCGGCCGCAAAGCCCCTGGTTGATGATCCTGTCCGGCGCCCCCGAGAAATCCAGCACGTCACCAAAGGGCGCGAAATCGTCGGCGGTCAGGGGACTGGCGGCGATGATGCGGCGCGCGTTCACAGCGTCAGCCCCGGGTGGCGGTTCACGTCCTTGTAGAGCAGGTAGCGGAACGGCGCGTCACCCAGGGCATGACAGGCCTGCGGACAGAAGGCGCGCAGCCACATGAAATCGCCGGGCTCGACCTCGATCCAGTCACGGTTCAGCAGATAGTTGCCCCTGCCCTGCAAAACGTAAAGGCCGTGTTCCATCACATGCGTCTCGGCAAAGGGAATCGTGCCGCCTGGCTGGAATGTGACGATGGTCACATGCATGTCGTGGCTCGGGTCGGCGGGATCGACAAAGCGCGTGGTGGCCCAGACGCCCCCGGTGTCGGGCATAGGTTGCGGCGTGACATCGTCGTCATGGGTGACCAGCGGAGCGGGCAGCGCGATCCCCGCGACCGGTTCATAGCGTTTCCGGATCCAGTGAAAGGTGACGGGCTGGTCCGCATCGTTGTGAACCTGCCACGCGGCGCCGGGCGGGATAAAGGCGAACCCCCCGGCGGTCAGCTCATGCCGCGCCCCGTCGAGCACCAGGCCGAGCCTGCCGCGCAGCACGAAGATCACCGCCTCGGCCCCCGGGTCGGGTTCCGGGCGCTGCGATCCGCCGCCCGGCCCCACCTCGACCACATATTGCGCGAAGGTCTCGGCAAATCCCGAAAGCGGCCGCGCCAGGATCCAGGCCCGGGTCCTTTCCCAATGCGGCAGGAGGCTGGTCACGATATCGGTCATCACCGTGGCCGGGATGAACGCATAGGCATCGGTAAAGACGGCCCTGTCCTTGGCCCGGTCCGATTGCGGCGGCAGCCCGCCAGCGGGGTAATGATAGCTGCGGCTCACGGCAACATGTTCTCCAGCCGAAGGCGTGCGATGCGCTCGACCTGTCGGCAGGCTTCGGCGAACTCGGTCGGCCTGTCATTCTCCAGCCGGGCCGCGAAGAGGGCAAGGATGTCGGCCTTGTCATGGTCGCGCACGGCAATGATGAAGGGAAAGCCGAATTTCGCCGTGTAGGCATCGTTCAGGCGGGTGAAGGCGGCACGCTCGGCATCGGTCAGCGCGTCCAGCCCGGCGCTGGCCTGTTCGCCGCTGGATTCGGCGGTCAGGCGCCGTGCGGCGGCCAGCTTTCCGGCAAGATCGGGATGCGCGGCGAGCACCGCCAGCCGCTCCTCCTTTCGCGCGGCGCGAAAGATCCGAACCAGCGCCGAATGCATCCCGACGGCGCTGTCATGCGCCGGCCCCAGTTCCAGCTCGAAGGCGCGCTCGGCGATCCAGGGCGAATGTTCGAACACGCCACCGAATTTCGCCACGAAATCGGCCCGCTCCATCCGGCTGGGGCGCGCGCGCCGCAGATGCGGATGCGTCGCGGCCCAGTGCCGCGCGATGTCGATCCGGCGCGGGCACCAGACGCCGTCATGCGCTCGGACGTGGTCGATGAAGCGTTTGAGCCCGGCCAGCTTGCCCGGACGGCCGATCAGCCGGTTGTGCAAGCCCACGCTCATCATCCGGGGCGCACCCGCGACGCCCTCGGCATGGAGCGTGTCGAACGCATCCCTGAGATACTGGAAGAACTGATCGCCGGTGATGTATCCGGGCGCCGTGGCGAACCGCATGTCATTGGCCTCCAGCGTGTAGGGGATGACCAGCTGATCGCGCGCGCCGACCTCCAGCCAATGCGGCAGGTCGTCGTCATAGGCATCCGAGACATAGGCAAAACCGCCCTCTTCGGCCACCAGCCGCACGGTGTTGGCGCTGCACCGGCCGGTATACCAGCCCAGCGGGCGTTCGCCGGTCACCTCCGTGTGCAGGCGAATGGCCTCGGCGATGGCGGCGCGCTCTTCCGCCTCGGGCATATCCTTGTGCTCGACCCATTTCAGGCCGTGGCTGGCGATCTCCCATCCGGCCAGCTGCATCGCCTCGACCTGCGCCGGGCTGCGCGCCAGCGCGGTGGCCACGCCAAAGACCGTGACCGGGATTCCGGCGCCGGTGAACAGGCGGTGCAAGCGCCAGAACCCGGCCCGCGCGCCATATTCGTAAATCGATTCCATGTTCCAGTGACGCTGGCCCGGCCAGGGCGCGGCACCGGCGATGTCGGACAGGAACGCCTCGGACGCCGCATCTCCATGCAGGATGCAATTCTCGCCGCCTTCCTCGTAGTTCAGTACGAACTGAACGGCAATCCGTGCCCCGCCCGGCCATTCCGGGTCTGGCGGGTTGGCCCCGTATCCATGCATGTCGCGCGGATATCGCTGCATTGCACGCTCCTGCCTGTCATACTTGGCCCATGTGTATCGTTCTTCGCCGCGCCGGTTTTTCAAGAAATAACTGAAAGACCTTCAGGGCGCCCGGACGCTACACAGGGCAGGGGCAATCGTGTCACGATCGGCACAGTGTTGAAAGCACGCGAAGGGAACGAGCATGGCCAAAAGCGGCGGATACCTGACGACGCATGTTCTGGACACGGCCCGGGGGCGACCGGCGGCGGGGCTTTCGGTCGATCTTTACCGGATCGAGGGCGAAACGCGCCGGCATCTGCGCAGCCTGTCCACCAATTCCGACGGCCGCACCGACAGCCCGATCCTGCCCGAAACAGCGTTCGCCACCGGCATTTACGAGCTGGTATTTCATGCCGGGGCATATCTGGATGCCATCGAGACAACTTCCGCGCCGCCACGCTTTCTGGACGTTATCCCGATCCGCTTCGGCATCGGTGACCCGGCTGCGCATTACCATGTGCCGTTGCTGCTGTCGCCGTTCGGCTATTCGACCTATCGGGGCAGCTGATCGGTCGCGGACAGCCTGGCGGCCAGTTCTTCGCGGCAGCGCGCGACCATGAAATCCACGAAGAGGCGCACCTTCGCGTCCTTGAACCGGCGCGACGGATAGAGACAGGCCAGCTGTGTCGCTATCGGCGGCGTGTCCTCGGCCACCTTGACAAGCGTGCCGTCGCGCAGATGGCCGGCCACCTCGAAAAGCGGCTTCATCACGATGCCGCGCCCGGCCAGCGCCCAGTCGGTCAGGACGTCGCCATCGTCGGATTCCAGCGGACCGGTCACTTCGAACCGATGCGGCCCCTCGGCCGTCATCAGCGGCCAGCGGAATTCCAACGCGCCGGGGAAACGCAGGTTCAGGCATTCGTGCCCCTGCTCGACCAGTTCGGTGCCCGACCGGGGATGACCGCGCCGGGCGATATAGCCGGGTGCCGCGCATAACACGCGCTCGATCTGGGCAATCGACCGGATCTTGAGATCGCTGTCGAGCAACGGCCCCAGGTGAAAGGCGACATCCAGCCCCTCGCTGGTCACGTCGATGGTCCGGTCCGACATCCGAAGCCGCACGTCGATCTGCGGATAGAGATCCTTGAACGCGGGCACATGCGGGGCGATGAACCGCCGGCCGACCCCCAGCGGGGCGGCGACGAAGACCGTTCCGCGGGGGCTGACGCTGGATTGCTGGACCTGTGCCTCGGCCGCCTCGATCGCCTCCAGGATGGCCCGGGCCCCGTCATAGAATAGCTTGCCGTTCTGGGTCGGTTGCAGCGCGCGGGTGGTGCGGTTGAACAGCCGCACGCCCAGATGCTTTTCCAGCTCGGCGATGCGCGACGAGGCGACGGCCGGCGAGGTGCGCTGATCGCGCGCCGCCGCGCTCATGCTGCCCAGCTCATAGACACGCACGAACATTCTGATGTTGTTCACATAGGCCATGCGATTATTCGGTTTCGTTTGAAAGTGCTGTGTCATTTCAAGAATTAACAAAAAGCTGCTCCGCCGTATAGCCTTGCGCCATGCAACGGGAGACACGCGATGCTTGAACTGATCCTGGTCGAGGAATGGGCGCAGTTCGCCGTCCGCTGGCTGCATGTCATCACCGCGATCGCCTGGATCGGCTCATCCTTCTATTTCATCGCGCTGGATCTGGGCCTGCGCCGGGCGGCGAACCTGCCCGCGGGCGTCCAGGGCGAGGAATGGCAGGTTCATGGCGGCGGTTTCTATCACATACAGAAATACCTGGTCGCGCCGGCACATCTGCCCGAGCATCTGACCTGGTTCAAATGGGAAAGCTATGCCACCTGGCTGTCGGGGGTCGCCCTGCTGGTGCTGGTCTATTACCTGGGCGCCGACCTTTACCTGGTGGACCCGGCGGTGCTGGACCTGCCGGTCTGGGGGGCAATCGCGATCTCGGCAGGCTCGCTCGGGGTCGGCTGGGTCGCC
Organism: Actibacterium sp.; assembly: GCA_016278325.1. GTDB lineage: Bacteria > Pseudomonadota > Alphaproteobacteria > Rhodobacterales > Rhodobacteraceae > JADQCB01. Next base: position 77,181 of record JADQCB010000043.1, on the reverse strand, counting down.
TACGACCTGATCTGCAAGTCACGCCTGGGCAGCGACAACACGCGACTGATGATCCTGCTTTACGTGATCCTGGTGGCGATGGCCTGGGGCTATACCCAGGTGTTTTCGGGCCGGGCCGCGCTGCTGCATCTTGGCGCGTTCACGGCGACCATCATGACGGCGAACGTGTTCCTGATCATCATCCCCAACCAGAAGATCGTCGTGCGTGACCTCAGGTCCGGGCGCACCCCCGATCCGAAATACGGGCGCATCGCCAAGCAGCGTTCGACGCATAACAATTACCTGACTCTTCCGGTGCTTTTCCTGATGCTGTCGAACCACTATCCGCTGGCCTTCGCGTCGCAATGGAACTGGCTGATCGCCAGCCTGGTGTTCCTGATGGGGGTGACGATCCGGCATTATTTCAACACGGTCCATGCCGGCGCCGGCAACCCGCGCTGGACCTGGGCCGCCACGGCAGCGCTGTTCCTGGCGATCATGGGCCTGTCGCTGGCGCCCCTTTATTCCGAGACGGACAGCCCTGAGGAGGCCGCCGCGCTGACCGGCCGCGCGGCCCGGTTCGCCGCCGACGACGGGTTCGACGATGTCTATTACACGATCGCCGGGCGCTGTTCGATGTGCCACGCGCAGCGGCCGGCCTGGGAGGGGATGATCCACCCGCCCAAAGGGGTGGTTCTGGAAACAGAGGCCGATGTCGCCCGCCATGCACGGCAAATCTTCCTTCAGGCCGGCCTTACCCACGCGATGCCGCCCGCGAACGTCTCTTACATGGAGCCGGCGGAACGCAAGGCCATCGTGGCCTGGTATCGCTCGGTCGTCGAAGGTGAGCCCGGCTAGGCCCCCATCGCAAGCCGGCGGTGCCCTTCGGCCAGCCCCTTGAGCAGCATCGCCGCCCCGTCGGCCCGGATCGGTGGCAGGCCCTGGGCCGTAATCGCCGAAACATAGGCCCCTGCCAGCGTGCCGCCGCCCACGACCGCGACCTGTTGACCCAGCCAATACGGGCGCATCGCCGCCAGCTCTGCCCCGATCAGCGCGCCCCACAGCCGCCCCCGGGCCGCCGCGGGATCCAGCCCCAGCAACATCCCGGCGCCCCGGATCGCTGCCAGCCGCTCGGCCAGCCGCTCGGGCCGGGCCAGCGTGTCGGTCAGCGCGCTTTCGAAGGTGGCGTCGTCCCAGGCCGCGGCGTCCAGTTCCAGCCAGGTCTCGATTGCCTGGCCGAGCGGCTGCGAGAGGCAGGTCTGGAAACTGACCACTTCTTCGGCCGAGACATGCGCCCATGTCGTCTGCGGCCCCGGCAGGCACAGCACGCCGTCGAATTTCGGATTCAGCGAAAGGAAACCCGCGATCGCGGTTTCCGCACCAGTGGTGACATGGCTGGGGGTTTCCTGCGCCAGGCCGGGAATCGCGGCCAGGGTCAGGCCATGCGTCTCTTTCACGGCAAGCGCGTCCTGGATCGGCGTTCCGGGCACCTTGCGCAATCCCGCCTCGGGCAGGCCGCAGGCCACGACCGGCAGCGTGTCGCCGGCCGCAAGACGACGTGCGGCGGCGTGCCAGTCCGACCGCGGCGGGTGATCCTCTGACAGCACCGCCCCGCTGACGCCGATGGCGCGCAGATGCACATGGTCGGCCCCGGCCGCGGCGGCGATCCAGCTTGTTTCGGTCTCGCTCATGCGCCCTCCGTTCCCGACCCCGCAATACCCCGGCGCGGCACCGGATTAAAGCCGCCTATCGCCCGGTGACGCAGTCCGCGATGGCGCGGGCAAGCGTTGTCAGAAGACGCTCGTAAAGATCCGGGCCATAGTCCAGCATGGTCCCGGTCGGATCGAGGGCCGCGCCGATCCGCGCGCCGGTTCCCTCGGTGACGGTCCGGATCAGCGCCGGATCCTGTTGCGCATCGGGGAACACGCAGACGGCGCCACCCTTGGCCAGCAGCGCCCGGAGATCGGCCAGGCGCCCCGCGCCCGGGGCTGCGGCATCGCCCTGGGCAATGCTGCCGGCGATGGTCAGGCCGAATGCATCGGCGAACGGGCCATAGGCATCGTGATAGGTGACGATCGGCGCCTGCCCGACCGGCGCCAGAATCTCCCTGACTGCGCGGGTCGTGGCGGAAATCCGGTCCCTGGCGCGCGCGGCGTTGGCGGCATAAACCTCGGCGTTGTCCGGGTCGGCCTCTGCCAGGCGGCGCGCGATCTGGCCAACCCAGCCCTGCGCGACGGCCGGATCCAGCCAGGCATGGATCGCGCCATGGGCATCGGTGTGCCGGTCCGCGTGCCGCGCGTGATCCTCGTCCGGCTCCATCAACGGAACCGACAGGGCCCCGCCCCCGATCCCGTCCAGCGCCCGGCCCAGCCATGGCGTCAGTGCGGGACCGACCCAGAACACCAGATCGGCCCGCGACAGGGCGCGCGCCTGGCTGGGGCGCAGCTGGAAGTGATGCGCATCGGCGCCACGGTCCAGCACGATCCCCGGCGTTCCAAGCCCCTCCATGACCTGCGCCACAAGCGCGTGAACGGCCGGAACGTCGGTCATCACGCGCGGGACATCAGCATGTGCCGGACGAACGATCAGGATCAGAAGGATCAGGGCAAGACGCATGGCAAGGGCTCCACTTTGCGGGTTCGGGACATTCCTGTTGATATGTTATAGCATTACATGTCAAGACAGCGGCATGACGAAAAACGATACCCTGCCGCTGGCTTTCGCCACACATGACCACGAGACATGCGCCGGCGATGTTCTGGCGCGGGCCGGCGCGCTGGCCGTATCGCAGGGGCTGCGGCTGACGCCGGTGCGCCGGCGAACGCTCGAGATCCTTCTCGAAGCGCACCGGGCGATGGGCGCCTACGAGGTGCTGGAACGGCTGTCGCAGGACGGGTTTGCAAGACAGCCGCCGGTGGCCTATCGCGCGCTGGAATTTCTGGTCGAAAACGGGTTCGCGCATCGCATCAGGCGCCTGAACGCATTTGCCGCCTGCATGCACCCGGGCGAGCGGCACAGCCCGGTCTTCCTGATCTGCAAGTCCTGCGACCAGATCGCCGAAGCGCCGGGCGCCGGGGTGGCCTCGGCGCTGGAGGCCGCCGCCACCCCGACCGGTTTTGTCATCGAACGCGCGAATATCGAGGCCCTGGGCCTTTGCCCCGCCTGCGTGGCGCGCACATGACACCGTTGTCGGCAGAAGATGTCAGCGTGCGTTTCGGCGGTGCCGAGGTGCTGCGCAACGTGGACATTGCCATCCACCCGGGCGAAATCGTGACCGTCATCGGGCCGAACGGGTCGGGCAAGTCGACATTGCTGCGGGTGCTGCTGGGGGCGATCCGCCCCGCCACGGGCAAGGTGACGCGCAAGCAGGGCCTGGCAATCGGCTATATGCCGCAGCGACTGGCGATGGACGGGCGGATGCCGCTGACGGTGCGCCGGTTCCTGTCGCTGCCGGTGCGCCGCCGCGCGGACGCCGCCCGCGCCGCGCTGGCCCGCGTCGGCGTGCCCGGCATCGAGGGCCAGTCGCTGGCGACGCTGTCGGGCGGGCAGCTTCAGCGCGTTCTGCTGGCCCGGGCGCTGCTGGCCGTTCCGCAGATCCTGATCATGGACGAGCCGACGCAGGGGCTGGACCAACCCGGAACGGCGGCATTCTACAAGCTGGTCGAGGATGTCCGCGCCGAGACCGGCGCCGCCATCCTGATGGTCAGCCATGATCTGCATGTTGTCATGAGCGCATCGGACAGGGTGATCTGCCTGAACGGTCATGTCTGCTGCCAGGGCGCGCCCAAGGTCGTGGCGAATGCGCCGGAATACCGCGCGCTGTTCGGGCTCGGCACCGGCGGGGCATTCGCGCTGTATCAGCACGCGCATGACCACGATCACGACCACGCGGAGCAAGACGATGCTCGATGATTTCCTGCTGCGCGTTTTCCTGGCCGGTCTGGGCGTGGCGCTTGCCGCCGGCCCACTGGGCTGTTTCGTGGTCTGGCGGCGCATGGCCTATTTCGGCGAGGCCACCAGCCACGCGGCGATCCTCGGCGTGGCCCTGGCGCTGGCAATCCCGGCGAATATCTTCGTCGGAACGCTGGCCGTGGCCTTGTTGATGGCGCTGGCGGTCAGCGCCCTGACCGACCGGGGCCTGGCGATGGACACCACGCTGGGCGTGATGGCCCACGCGGCGCTGTCCTTCGGCCTGGTCGGTGTTTCATTCGTGCAGGGCGCGCGTGTCAATCTGACGGCTTATCTGTTCGGCGACATCCTGGCTGTGGGGCGCCGCGATCTGGCGTTCATCTGGATCGGCGTCGCCGCGGTTCTGGCGTTGCTGATCTGGCGCTGGTCGGCCCTGCTGACCACGACGCTGAACGAGGATCTGGCCGTGGCGGCGGACCTGAACCCGCGGCGCGAACGCCTGGTGCTGACGCTGGCGCTGGCGCTGGTGGTTGCGGTGGCGATCAAGGTGGTCGGGGCGCTGCTGATCGTGGCGATGCTGATCATCCCGGCCGCCGCCGCGCGCGGCCCGTCGCGCACGCCCGAGGCGATGGCCGCATTGGCAACGGCAATCGGCGCGCTTGCCGTTCTGGCCGGGCTCTGGGCGTCGTTCCGGTTCGACACGCCCGCCGGGCCGTCCATCGTGGCGGCGGCGGCGCTGTTGTTCGTGCTGGGCCTTGCGGTGCCGCGAAGGGGATGACCCGTTTGATATCTGATCTCGATCAAGGCAGGCTTTCCCGGATTCCGTATCACTGACAGGTTACGACAAGAATAATGGGCGGGATCGTCCCGCCAACGGGGGGTAAATGCGACTGACGAGGAAAACGAACCTGGCAATGCGTGCATTGATGCATTGCGCCGTGAACGATGGGCGACTGGTGCGCAAGACCGACATCGCGCGCGATTGCAACAGTTCCGAAAACCACATGGCCCAGGTGATCCATGCGCTCGGCCAGCTGGGGGTTCTGAAAACCGCGCGGGGACGCCATGGCGGTGTCATGCTGGCCCGACCGCCCGACCAGATCCTCGTCGGGCCGATCTTTCGCCAACTTGAATCCGGCGTGCCCTTCATCGAGTGCTTTTCCGCGCAGGAAAACACCTGCCCGATCATGGAGATCTGTTCGTTGCGCGACATTCTGGGCGGTGCGCTCGAAGCGTTCTATGCGACACTGGACAAGGTCAGCCTGGCCGATCTTGTCCGCGACAACCGCCCGCTTCATGCGGCGCTGGCCCTGCCCTGATCTGCCATCACCGCGTGCCGAGAAGGATGCACATGCCCCCGAGCGAGGCCACCGAAGACCCGGACCGCTTCCTTCGCGAACTCTTCGCGCGGGCGGTGGAGCGTGCGGATCCAATGCTTTGTGTCCCCGCAGCGCTGCCGCAAAAGCCGCCCGGCCGTGTCCTGGTGATCGGCGCCGGCAAGGCGTCGGCGCGCATGGCCGAGGCGGTAGAGCAAAGCTGGGGCGATGTCGAAGGGCTGGTGATCACCCGCTACGGCCATGCGCGCCCCACGCGCAAGATCGAGATCGTGGAGGCCGGGCACCCGGTGCCGGATCCGGCCGGATCTGCCGCCACCGCCCGGATCCTGTCGCGGCTTAAGGGCCTGGGGCCCGACGATTTCGTTCTTGCGCTGATCTCGGGCGGCGGCTCGGCCCTGCTGGTGCAACCGGGCGGCGACATCACGCTGGAACAGAAACAGGCCATCAACAGCGCGCTTCTGGCCTCTGGCGCGACGATCTCGGAGATGAACACCGTGCGCAAGCACCTCAGCCGGGTGAAAGGCGGTCAACTGGCCGCCATGGCCCATCCGGCACGGATGCTGGCGCTGATGATTTCCGACGTGCCGGGGGACGATCCGGCGATCATCGCATCGGGACCGACGGTGGGGGATCGCTCGACCCCGGCACAGGCCCGCGCCATCCTGGAGGAGCGGGGCATTGAGATCCCCGCCGCGGTCGCCGCCGTTCTGGCCGGCGCAACCGGTGTGCTGCCACCGGGCGCGGCGCAGCTTTCGAATGTCGTCAACAGGGTCATCGCCGCACCGGCCCAATCCCTGCAGGCGGCCGCGGAAATGGCGACCGGCGCGGGATGCCGTGTCGAGATCCTGGGCGACGCCATCGAGGGCGAGGCGCGCCAGCTCGCGCAGGCGCAGGCGGCGATGGCCATGAAGATCGCCGACGACATGGCCCCGGGCGACCGGCCGGTCGTTCTGTTGTCAGGCGGGGAATGCACCGTCACCCGGCATGGCGACGGCGTCGGCGGCCCGAATGCCGAGTTCTGCCTGGCGCTTGCGCTGGCCCTGAACGCGGCGCCCGGGATCCATGCCATCGCCGGCGATACCGACGGCGTGGATGGCGCCGCCGAGGTGGCCGGCGCCATCGTCCGCCCGGACACGTTGCGCCGTGCCGCAAGGCTTGGGATCGACGCCGGAAAGATGCTCGGGCGCAACGACGCGCACAGTTTCTTCGCCGCGCTCGGCGACCAGGTGGTCACCGGGCCGACGCTGACCAATGTCAACGATTTCCGCGCGATCCTGATCGCGCCGCCGGCGGAGGGCTGATCGCTCAGCGCTCCTGCGGCGCGATTTCGACGCTCAGGCGTTGGCGATAGGGGGCGTCGGGCGTGCACAGGATCGACGGAAACCCGGGATGGTTCAGCGAATCGGGAAAGTGCTGCGGCTCCAGGCACAGGCCGTGGAACCGGTCGTGGCGCGCGCCGTCATGACCGCCGTCGCACCCGCCCATATGCATCGCATCATACAGCTGGATGCCCGGCTGGTCGGTCCAGAGCCGCAGTGCGAACTGCCGGTCGGGCGCGCGAAGAATGGCGGCGGGCGCCGCCTGGTCGCGGTCGGGATCGAGCACCAGATTGACGTCATGGCCTTTCCCCGATGGATCCGATTGTGCCAGCGTCCGCGGGGTGGTGAAATCATGGCGCGTGCCGGCCACGCTGCGTATCTCGCCGCTGGGCAGCTGCGCGTCATCGGTCGGCGTGTATCGGGATGCCGCAATCCAGAGCTGATGATCCAGCACAGGGCCACCACCGGCCAGATTGTAGTAGGAATGCTGCGCCAGGTTCACCGGTGTCGGGCGATCGGGCAGGCCCTGCATGTCGTAATGCAGGCGGTGCCCCTCCAGCCGGATGGTGAGGGTGAAATCCACCGCGCCGGGATATCCCTCTTCCCCGTCGGGGGACCGGCGGCGCAATTGCACGGCGCGGGACCCGTCGCTTTCCATCCGCCAGTTTTGCCGCCCAAGCCCGCGAAACCCGCCATGCAGGTGATGCGCGCCGTGGTTCCGGCTCAGCTGCACCAGGCGACCGTCCAGCATGAACCGGCCATGCGCGGTGCGGTTGGCCACGCGCCCGGCGATCACCCCGAAGGAGAAACGGTTGTCGAGATAGTGCAGCGGATCGGCGAACCCCAGAACCATCGGCCGGCCGCGCACCCGCCAGTCACGGGTGATGCATCCCAGGCTGAGGATCGTCACGCGCACCTCGCCCTGTTCCAGCACCGCCTCGCGCAGCGGCTGGCCATCGATACGCCCCGCCGCTGTGACCTCGTGGATCATGGTTTTCTCCGCAGGATGCGCAGCGAACGCCCCGGATGGCGGGCCCGAGCGCTGCGCGGATCGTTGCCGGCCTTGCGCGTCAGTCGTCGCGGTCGCTCTCGGTCTCGTCGTCGGGCAGGTTGAACAAGCTGTCGGCGTCGGGCAGGTCCGTTTCCTCCTTGTCCTTCTCGTCATCGTTCCCCGACAGCGAAAAGGTTTCGAGGCCCGAGATCGCGGTGGGCATCTTCGGCTCGGCCTCGGCCCCCAGCGATTGTTCGGTGGACAGCAGTTTGCGCCGTTCCTCGTCCGAGATCGCCGCGCCCGTGGATACATCCTTCCTTGCGGCCTTCTGAACCGCGGCGTCCAGCTCCACCTGCTTGCACAGCCCCAGCGCAACGGGGTCGATCGGCTGCATCTGCTGGATGTTCCAATGCGTCCGGTCCCGGATCGACTGGATCGTCGGTTTCGTGGTGCCGACCAGCTTGCTGATCTGGCCATCGGAAAGCTCGGGGTGGAACTTGACCAGCCACAGAATCGCGTTCGGGCGGTCCTGCCGCTTGGACAATGGGGTGTAGCGCGGACCGCGCCGCTTTTCCTCGCCCTGGGCCGCGGGGTTGAATTTCAGCTTCAGCTTGTAGGCCGGGTCGGCCTCACCCCTGGTGATGTCCTCGGCGGTCAGCTGATTGTTGGCGACCGGATCGAACCCCTTGACGCCGGCGGCCACGTCGCCATCGGCAATGCCCTGCACCTCCAGCTCGTGCATGCCGCAGAAATCGGCGATCTGCTTGAAGGTCAGCGTCGTGTTGTCGACCAGCCAGACGGCGGTGGCCTTCGCCATGATCGGTTTGTCCATGACCAAACTCCTTTGAACAAGACTTCCCCGTGCCGGAAAAACGGCTGATCCGTCTGGACCTGATCCTCGTTTTCGGGGAGGTTTGGAAGGGTATATAGCCACCTGAAGGCCCGGAGAAAAGAGAAAATGCGCTGGCTGATCGTCCTGATCCTGACCACCACCCTGGCGCGTGCCGACGGCGAGGCCGCCGGCGATTTCGACTATTACATCCTTTCGCTGTCCTGGTCGCCCGGATGGTGCGCCCGCGAAGGCGCGGCGCGCGGCGCGCCGCAATGCGCGCCGGGGCGCGATCTGGGCTGGGTTCTGCACGGTCTCTGGCCGCAGAACGAGGTCGGCTGGCCCGCGAATTGCCGCACCCGGGCGCATGACCCCTCGCGGGCCGAAACCCGCGCGATGGCAGACATCTTCGGCAGCGCCGGGCAGGCCTGGTACCAGTGGAAGAAACACGGGCGCTGTTCGGGCCTGTCGTCAGAGGCCTATTTCGCCGCCGCACGCAGGGCCTTTTCGGCGGTGAACCGTCCCGCGGTGTTCGACCGGCTGACGAAACCGGTGCGCATGCCCGCCTCGGTGGTCGAAGAGGCTTTCCTGAAGGCCAATCCGCCCCTGTCGGAGCGGATGCTGACCGTCACCTGCAACAACCTGGCGATCCAGGAAATCCGGATCTGCCTGACGCGCGAGCTGGAACCGCGTGCCTGTGCGCCCGATGCCGCACGGGATTGCCGCCTGGGCGCCGCGCTGATGCAACCGATTCGCTGAGCCGCGCGTCGCCGGGCAGCCCGATCACTCGCGCAGGACCGTCATGTAGGGCAGCAGACGATGAATCTGCCCCCGCCCCTTCAGCCGCAATTTCGCGGTTTCGGGTTGTTCGGAATGCGACAGAAGCAGCGGATCGCCCTGATACCAGTCCGAAGGCGTCGCGACATCCAGCTCGTCGCTGATCCTGAGCGCGTCGAACACGCGCAGGATCTCTTCGGTGTTGCGACCGACGCGCATCGGGTATTCCATGATCATGCGCAGGCGAAGGTTCGGGTCGATGACCAGCGACTTTCGCATCGACAGGGTCGTGCTTTCCTTGTCATGCACCATCCCGCAGATTCGCGCGATCACCCCGTCGGTGTCCGAGATCATGGGAAAGGTGATCGGCGTGCCGAAAACGCGGGCGATTTCATCGGCCCAGCGGGCCTGGGCCTCGCAATCGCTGCGGCAGATCGAGATCGCCTTGATATTGCGCTCTGCGAAGGCACTGGAACTTGCGGACAGACCGACCATTTCCGAAGTGCAGACCGGCGTGAAGGCCGCCGGGTGCGAGAACAGATAGACCCAGCTTCCTTCGGCCCATTCGTGAAAGCGCAGATTCCCATGTGTCGTCGGCGCGGAGAAATCCGGAAAGATATCGCCGATCTGTGGCACCCAGCGCGCCTTCTTGCGATAGGCTTGCGGCAGGGTAACTCTTACATTGGCGGAACCGCGCGTTCCGAAGAACTGATAAGACATGGTGCCATCCTTTCTGGTGCGTCTCATCGCACGGTTGCCACCCTACGGGACACGTTTTGCGGGAATGTCTGGAATTCGTGAAAATTTGTAGAAACGCCAAGGTAATTTCGTGTCAAACAGGCTTTTGCTGGGGCTTCGAGAGAGTCGGGCCCCTGTTTCTGCCCGAAAATCAACCGGAAATCCGCGGTCATGCTGCCAGATCTGGCAGAAATATCATGCGATTCGCGGCGATTCGGTGGCGTTGGGGGCGCGGCCCGATGGTTGATTGCAAAGCCCGCCAGCCACGACAATTACCCGGAAAACGTGTATCCAATTCCGTGGACGGTGCGAATGTAAGGCTCCCGGCCCTCCGGCGACGGCACCTTGCGGCGCAACCGGCTGACCAGCCCGTCGATGGCCCGATCGTAGCTTTCCCAGTCGCGCCCCTTGACGGCATTCATCAATTCGTCACGCGAAAGAACCCGCCCGCGCCGCTGGACAAGCGCGGAAAACAGGTTGAATTCCGCCGTCGTGAGGTGGATTTCGCTGTCGTCCGGGGCCACCAGCCGCCGCGACGCCGGCAAAAGCCGATACCCGTCGAAGGCGATCTCGACCTGTTCGCCCGTCTCCGGTGGCGCGCCCCCGGCTTGAGACCGGGCGCGCTTGGTCTCATTCACCCGGCGCAGAACCGAGCGGACCCGCGCCACCATTTCGCGCATCCGAAACGGCTTGGTGATATAGTCATCCGCGCCCACCTCCAGCCCGATGATACGGTCGATCTCGGCGCTGCGTCCGGAAAGGATGATGATGCCGCAGCCGTCACGCCGGCGCAGATCCTCGACCAGTTGCAGGCCGTTGCCATCGGGAAGGCCCAGGTCCACCATGCACAGGTCATAGGTTTTTTGCCCAATGGCCGATTCAAACTCGGAAATCCTTGAAACCTTGTCCACGTCAAGACCGATCTCTTCCAGCCCGGTGACAACCAGGCGCCCGATATCCGGGTCATCCTCGACGAGAAGAATTCTGGAAGGCATTGGACAGGGCCATAGCTGTATTTTCGATATACCAAAACTATAGACTGATTCAGATTTCGGCAATGCCACCCGCCTTGCGAATTCCCAAGGGCGCCTTGCAAAATCCCAAGGGCGGCCTCCGCAAAGGGGAAAATTCGGCAATACACCCACCCCAACGCGAGTCCCCACCCCCCTTCGGGACCAATGAAGGTGGCATTCCGGGGGCGGGCGATCACACCCGGTTTCGATCGCAAGCCGCGCCGATCGTCGGGCCGGCCGGCGCAAGGCCAGCCCTGCGCCGGGTTCTGGAATCAGCCGATGGCGGCGGCCTTCACATCCTCGTCGATGAACGGCACATATTGCGCGAAATTCTCGGCGAACATGTTCACCAGCTTGCGCGCCTGCGCATCGTATTCCTCGTTCACCGACCAGGTGCGGCGCGGATCCAACAGAACCTCGGCGACGCCCTCGACATGCATCGGCACCTCGAAGCCGAAATTCGGATCCTTGCGGAAGGTCGCCTCGTTCAGCGATCCGTCCAGCGCGGCCGTCAGCAACAGCCGGGTCGACCGGATCGGCATGCGCGAGCCGACGCCGTATGCGCCCCCGGTCCAGCCGGTGTTGACCAGCCAGCAGGTCGCGCCGTGGCGCGCGATCTTCTGGCGCAGCAGGTCGCCATAGACCTCGGGTCGGCGCGGCATGAACGGTGCGCCGAAGCAGGTCGAGAAGGTCGGCTCGGGCTCGGTCACGCCCTTCTCGGTGCCGGCGACCTTCGAGGTGAACCCCGACAGGAAGTGATACATCGCCTGCGCCGGCGTCAGCCGGGCGATCGGCGGCAGCACGCCGAACGCGTCGCAGGTCAGCATGATGATGTTCTTGGGATGCCCGCCCAGCGACGTGTCCGACGCGTTCGAGATATAGTCCAGCGGATAGGCGCAGCGCATGTTGGCGGTCAGGCTGTCATCCTCGAAATCCAGATCCATGGTGTCGGGATCGTGGACCATGTTCTCGATCACCGTGGCGAACCGGGTGGTCGTCGCAAAGATCTCGGGCTCGGCCTCTTCGCTCAGATCAAGCGTCTTGGCATAGCATCCGCCCTCGAAATTGAACGTGCCACGGTCTGACCAGCCATGCTCGTCATCGCCGATGAGCGTGCGTTCGGGATCGGCTGACAGGGTCGTCTTGCCGGTGCCCGAAAGACCGAAGAATATCGCCGTGTCCACGGGGTTGTCGATCGCGTGATTGGCCGAGCAATGCATCGGCATGATGCCTTTTTCGGGCAAGAGATAGTTGAGAAGGGTAAACACGGATTTCTTGTTTTCGCCCGCGTATTCCGTTCCGCCGATCAGGATCATCTTGCGCTCGAAATTCAGCGCGATCACGGTTTCCGAGCGGCAGCCATGCACCTGCGGGTCGGCGGCGAAGCCGGGGCAGTTGATGATCGTGAATTCGGGCACGAAGTCGTCCAGGTCCGCCCGCTCGGGGCGGCGCAGCAGGTGGCGAATGAACAGCCCGTGCCAGGCCAGTTCCGTCACCATGCGCACGTCCAGCCGGTGTTCCGGGTCGGCACCGGCGTAAAGGTCCTGCACGAAATAGTCGCGCCCCTTCATGTGCGCCAGCATGTCGGCATGCAGCCGGTCGAACGCCTCGGGCGACATCGGTTTGTTGTTTTCCCACCAGATCGTGCCTTCGACCCCGGGGGTGCGCACCACGAACTTGTCGCGCGGCGAACGGCCGGTATGCTCGCCGGTCGTGACCAGAAGCGCGCCGCCCTTGCCCAGCGTGGCTTCGTCACGCTTCAACGCCGCTTCGACCAGGGCCGGCTCCATGAGATTGTAATAGACATGACCCAGCCCCGTTATGCCCTGATGTTCAAGCCGTTGCGATGGGTTCACCCGTCCAGTTGTCATAGGTTCGCTCCTGACGCCGTCCGCAAATCGCGGTCCGATTGATCTTCCGTTCGGCGGGCCTGCCGCCTTGCCTGCCAGGCGTCGGCAGGTCAGCTTTCCCTTAGCACGCAGCTTCCGCGTGGGAACAGGGCAGGTTGACCCGGTTTGCGCTAACCCCCGGAAGGTTAGCGCAACCGGCGCCGTCCGATGTGGTGCATATTAGCAATGTATCATGATATTTGCGCTTTGTTCGCACCGATCGCACCGGGTGATTCGCAGTTAAGAGTTGAATCGGGCGGGGAAATCGGAAGAATATGGCAAAAAACGGGCATAGAGCAGCAAAAAGGTAATTCCGCAATGTCAAGGATTGCACTTGTCGACGATGACCGGAACATTCTGACCTCGGTATCCATGACACTGGAGGCAGAAGGGTTCGAGGTCGATACCTACAATGACGGCCAGTCGGCGCTGGATGCGTTCACCAAGCGCCTGCCCGACATGGCCGTTTTCGACATCAAGATGCCGCGCATGGACGGCATGGACCTGTTGCAGCGCGTGCGCCAGAAAACCAACATGCCGGTGATTTTCCTGACCTCGAAGGATGACGAGATCGACGAGGTCCTGGGCCTGCGCATGGGCGCCGACGATTACGTCAAGAAGCCGTTCTCGCAACGGCTGCTGGTCGAGCGGATCCGCGCGCTTTTGCGCCGGCAGGAGGCGATCGCCTCGGATGACGGGCCGTCGCCCGAGGAAAGCAAGGTGATGGTCCGGGGCGAGCTGACCATGGACCCGCTGCGCCACGCCGTGTCGTGGAAGGGCAAGGACGTTTCGCTGACCGTGACCGAGTTCCTGCTTCTCCAGGCACTGGCGCAGCGGCCCGGATTCGTCAAAAGCCGCGATCAGCTCATGGACGTGGCCTATGACGATCAGGTCTATGTCGATGACCGCACCATCGACAGCCACATCAAGCGGTTGCGCAAGAAGATGCGCCAGTCGGACCCGGAGTTCTCGGCGATCGAAACGCTTTACGGTATCGGTTACCGCTATAACGAAGAGTAAACACAAGACCGACTGACAGATTGACGCCATCGCGACCGCCACGGGGGGCTGATTTGCGCGATTCCAGGCCCACATCGGACGGTTTCGTTCTGCTCGGGGAAGACTGGGTTGCCCCGACGCAAGCCGATACCGACCTGTCCGCCCGGCGGCGGAAGCGCGGGATATTTTCCGTCAACCGCTCGCCCCTGGCGCGCAAGATCATCATCTTCAACCTGATGGGGTTGATGATTTTGCTTGCCGGGGTGCTGTATCTCAATCCCGGTCGCGACAGCCTGGTCAAGCAGCGCGCGTCGGCCTTCATCGCACAGGCCGAACTGGTCGCCGACGTGTTCGAGGCACGGTTGCCCGCCATCGGTCCGGTGAACATGGCCGCGGGCGACGGGCTCGACGTCGAGGCGGTCATTGCCGAGCTGGATCTTGCGCCTGGGGTCGATCTGTTCGTTTTCGATCCGGCGGCCGGGATGGTCGCCGCGTCCGAGGGGCTTGCGCGGCGCGCGCCGGCGCAGGGCAATGGCGGGCCGGAAACGACCATAATCACAGATTCGCTCAATCAGATCTGGAACGCCATGTCCCGCCTGATGGGCGGGCCACCCCCGGCCGACGATCCGAAGACGGCGGCGGAAATGGGCCGCGACTTGCTGCCGCGCGCGCTGACGGGACGGACAGCTTTCGATACCGGACAGGACGAGGCGGGCAACACGATCTTCACCGTCGCCACGCCGGTGATGCGCCAGGATCGGGTTCTGGGCGTCATCGCGCTGAGTTCGGCCGCCGGCGAGATCGACAGCCTTGTGCGAAGCGAACGCGAACAGGTCTTGCGGATGTTCATCGTTGCCATCCTGGTGTCGATCGGCCTGTCGCTGGTGCTGGCCGGCACCATCGCCAACCCCCTGTCCGACCTGGCCGCGGCCGCCGAGATCGGACGAGAGAAGAACGCCCGCAAGATGAACCCCGGCCGCGTCCGCATCCCGGACCTGACCGCCCGCCCCGACGAGATCGGCCGCCTTTCCGGCGCGCTGCGCGGCATGGTTGCGGCGCTCTATGACCGGATCGACGCGAATGAACAATTCGCAGCGGATGTCGCGCATGAGATCAAGAACCCGCTGGCATCGCTGCGCTCGGCCGTGGGCACCCTGCATCTGGCAAAGGACGAAACCCAACGCAAGAAGCTGCTCGACGTGATCGAGCACGACGTGCGGCGGCTCGACCGGCTGGTCAGCGACATTTCCAGCGCATCGCGCCTCGACAGCGAGCTGGTCAAGGAAGAAGAAGACAGTTTCGACCTGGTCAAGCTGCTGCGCAACCTGTCGGAACATCTGGGCGGCGAGGCACGGCGCAAGAAGATAGATTTCATCGCCGACCTGCCGCAGCACCCGGTCGAGATCCAGGGCCTGGAGGCACGCCTGGCACAGGTCTTCGTCAATCTCATCACCAACGCGATCTCGTTCTGCGAAGAGGGGGATGCGGTGCGCATCTGGGCGCGCAAGCGCGAAAACCGCGTGCTGGTCGTGGTCGAGGATACCGGCTCCGGCATCCCAGAGCAGGCGCTGAACAAGATCTTCGAGAGATTCTATTCCGAACGTCCGGTCGGTCAGTTCGGCGACCATTCCGGCCTGGGGCTTGCCATCTCGAAACAGATCGTCGAGGCACATGGCGGCGTCATCTGGGCCGAGAACATCCGCCCCACCGATGCCGACATCACGTCCGAGCCGCTGGGCGCGCGGTTCGTCGTCGGCCTTCCGGTATGACCCGGCCCGCCCGCAACGCACCTCCATGACCGCCGAAGCGGGTCAGATTCTGCATGCAAGCTGCGTCGCGGTCCCGGGTCGTGCGGCGTTGATCCGGGGGGCATCGGGGCAGGGCAAATCGACCCTCGCGCTGGAGCTGCTGGCCTTCGGCGCGACACTGATCGCAGACGACCGGACCCGATTGCAACGGATTCAGGACAGGCTGCATGCCTCGGCCCCGGACAATATCCGCGGCTTGATCGAAGCGCGGGGCGTCGGTCTTCTGCGCGCCGAAACGATGGAAACCGCGCCCGTGACCGTGGTCATCGACCTTGACCGAACCGAGAATGACCGCCTGCCACAGCTACATCGGACCCGGATTCTCGGATGCACCCTTCCCTTGCTTCACAAATCCGAATATGGGCATTTTCCGGCGGCAATAATGCAATATCTCAAGGGCGGCGCGGCCAGTTGATACAGGAAAGAATGCCACCATGCCCCTGACGGAGGATCCTTCGCAAGCCGGCAATTTGCAACTGGTGCTGGTGACAGGCCCCTCGGGCGCGGGCCGCTCGACCACCTTGCACGCCTTCGAGGATCTCGGTTACGAGGCGATCGACAATCTTCCCATATCCCTGATCCCGCGCCTGATTTCCGGGCCCGCCCCGGGCGGTCCACTGGTGCTGGGTGTGGACACACGGAACCGCGAGTTCAGTTCGGCCGCCGTGACCGAGCTTTTCGCACAGCTCAAGCACGATCCGCGCGTGCAGGCCGAGATCCTTTACATCGACTGCTCCGCCGACCGGCTGCTGCGCCGTTTCTCGGAAACCCGGCGCCGCCACCCCATGGCGCCCGCGGAAAGCCCCGACCGTGGAATCGCGCTGGAGCTTGATCTGCTGGCGCCGATTCGGGCCTGGGCCGACGCGCTGATCGACACCACCGAAATGAGCCCGCATGACCTGCGCGCGGAAATCGCGGCGCGGTTCGATCTGGGCGATGGCGCCCGGCTTGCGGTTTCGATCCATTCGTTTTCCTACAAGCGGGGGATCCCGCGCGCGGCGGACATGGTCTTCGACTGCCGGTTCCTGCAAAATCCGTACTGGCAGGACAGGCTGCGCGGGCTGGACGGGATTTCACCCGACGTTTCGGCCTATGTCGCCCGCGATCCGTTGTTCGACGGGTTTTTCGCAAAGGTTCTGGACCTGATCCTGCTCTTGCTGCCGGCCTATACCGAAGAAGGCAAATCCCACCTTTCCATCGCCCTTGGCTGCACCGGCGGTCAGCACCGGTCCGTGGTCGTGGCCGAAAAACTGGCAGATGCGCTTGCAGCGGCCGGATGGCGGGTGTCTAAAAGACATCGAGAGCTTGAACGCAAGGCTCGCATCGACGGGAACAACACGATGGGGACGACTGCGTGATCGGCATTGTGATCGTGGCGCATGGCGGGCTGGCCCGCGAATATCTCGCAGCGGTCGAGCATGTCGTCGGCAAGCAGCCGGGGATCCTCGCAATCTCGATCGAGCCCGACCATAACCGCACCGCCAAGCAGATCGAGATCGCCGCCGCGGCAGACGAGGTCGATGACGGCAGCGGCGTCGTGGTCGTCACCGACATGTTCGGCGGCTCGCCCTCCAACCTGTCGCTGCGGGCCTGCGACCGGCCCAACCGCAAGATCCTTTACGGGGCGAACCTGCCGATGCTGATCAAGCTTGCGAAATCGCGCATGATGACGGTCGAGGATGCCGTCATGGGGTCGCTCGATGCCGGGCGGAAATACATCAACTGTCTCGACGGGCAACCGGGCTGAACCCGGGGCGGGCGCATCATGGCGATCATTCATCTGAACATAATCAACGAGAAGGGCCTGCATGCCCGCGCATCGGCCCGGTTCGTCGAAACCGTCGAGGCACATGATGCCCGGGCCGTGGTGCGCCGCGACGGCCTGTCCGCCGCGGGCGACTCGATCATGGGGCTTTTGATGCTGGCAGCCTCCAGGGGAACAACCATCGAGGTCGAAACGAGCGGACCGGAGGCCGACAAACTGGCCGCCGCCCTGGAAACCCTTGTTTCGAGCCGCTTTGGCGAAGATTATTGATCGGGGCGGCCCGGCCGTGACGGAGGGACAGGAACGCTTGGTCGAAAGCTTTCAAAATGGTGCACCCCGGCTCGACGAGTCGAACCGCTACGACAAGCGGAAACTGTCCTATGCAACGACCTTTTCCAACCCGTTTCAAAGCGCGGTGATCCGCACGATGGAATGGGCCACCGGCAAGATGACGCTTTTGCGCCTGATCCGGCAATACGAAAATGGCGGACGGGTGCATGGGCAGGAATTCTGGCGCACGGCGCTGCGCATCCTCGACATTCCCGTGACCACCCCGCCCGAACAGCTCGACCGGATTCCGCGCGAAGGCCCGGTCGTCGTCGTGGCGAACCATCCACATGGGCTGGTGGATGGCATGATCCTGGCCGAGCTGGTCGGACGGGTGCGGCGCGACTACAAGATCCTGATCCGCTCGCTGCTGACGGGTGCCGGTGAAATTGCGCCTTTCGTGATCGCCGTTCCGTTTCCGCATGAACAGGACGCGCGCATCCAGAACCTGGAGATGCGCCGCCACGCAATGGAACAGCTCGGGAAAGGGGGCGTCGTCATCCTGTTTCCGTCCGGATCCGTCGCAGCCAGCGAAACCTGGTTAGGCCCGGCGGTCGAGGCGGAATGGAGCGCCTTCACCGCCAAGATGGTGCAGCGATCAGGCGCCGTCGTCGTGCCGATCCGGTTTCGCGGCCATAACTCGCGCGCCTACCAGATCGCCAACCGGCTGTCGGCCACGCTGCGCCAGGGGCTTCTGATCCACGAGGTCGTCCATGCAAGACACAAGCCGCAGGGGCCGATCGTTGGCCACCCGATCCTGCGGCCCGAGATCGAGGCCTGGGCCGACAACCCGCGCGGCTTCGTCGCCTGGCTGCGCGCCCACACCCTTTCGCTGCGCGATGATCGGGCGCCGGGCGTTCAGCGCGTCGGGACCGGCGATTCCCCGCGATAATCATAGAACCCGCGCTCTGTCTTGCGCCCCAGCCAGCCGGCCTCGACATATTTCACCAGCAAGGGGCAAGGCCGGTACTTGGTATCGGCCAGCCCGTCATGCAGCACGTTCATGATTGCCAGGCAGGTGTCCAGGCCGATGAAATCGGCCAGCTCCAGCGGCCCCATCGGATGATTGGCGCCCAGTTTCATCGACTCGTCGATCGAGATCACGCTGCCCACACCTTCGTAAAGCGTATAGACCGCCTCGTTTATCATGGGCATCAGGATACGATTGACGATGAAGGCCGGAAAATCCTCGGCGCTGGCGGCGGTCTTTCCCAGCTTGTTGACCACCTGAAGGCAGGCGTTGAAGGTCGCCTCGTCGGTGGCGATGCCGCGGATCAGTTCCACCAGCTGCATCACCGGCACCGGGTTCATGAAATGGAAACCCATGAATTTTTCCGGCCGATCCGTCCGGCTGGCCAGCCGGGTGATCGAGATTGACGAGGTGTTCGAGGTCAGGATCGTCTCGGGTTTCAGATGCGGCAGCAGATCCTCGAAGATCGCCTGCTTGACGGTTTCGCGTTCGGTCGCAGCCTCGATGATCAGGTCGCAGGGCCCAAGATCCGACAGTTTCAGCGTCGTTTTGATCCGCTCCATCGCGGCCCGCTTTGCTTCGGCCGTGATCCGTTCCCGGGTGACCTGACGTTCAAGATTGCGGTCGATCAGCTCTAGCGCACGGGTCAGATTCTCCTGCGACACGTCGGTCAGCAGGACATCATACCCCGCCAGCGCCATCACATGCGCGATTCCATTTCCCATCTGGCCCGCACCGACAACGCCCACCGATCTGATTTCCATGAGATCCACCTCGTCCGCTTTCGGGCGGACCATATGCCCGCCCGCGCGGAAGGTGCAAGTGCGAACACCCCGCGCAATTCGACTCGATTGCCCGGTTTAGCGCTTTGGAAACCTGCACGGCGCATTCTTGCCCTGGGTGAGTCGAAAACATTGTGAGTGGGTGGAAAGATGTATGAAAATCCCGGCGAGGGGTCCCTCGATTATTGCGTGTGCCGTTACGGTCATTCCCGGCTTCTGTTCCGCGGACCGAAACGCAAGCTGGATGTCCCTTATTGCGCCATCGTCGGCGGCACCGAGACCTATGGCAAATTCATCGAAACGCCGTATCCGGCGCTTCTGGAACAGCAGACCGGCCTTCCGGTGATCAACCTGGGCTGCGTCAATGCCGGGATCGACGCGTTCATGAACGATTCCGCGGTCGCCGAGATTTGCGCCGGGGCGCGGGTGAGCGTGGTCCAGACGCTCGGCGCGCAGAACCTCAGCAACCGGTTCTTCACCGTTCACCCGCGGCGCAACGACCGGTTCGTCCGCGCCTCGAAGACGATGAAGGCGGTCTATCCCGAGGTCGATTTCACGGAATTTCATTTCGTGCGGCATATGCTGGTCACCCTTCGCGACACCTCGCCCGAACGGTTCGCGCTGGTCGAATACGAATTGAAGACCGCCTGGGTCGCGCGCATCTCCGCGCTGGCCCGGGGAATACCGGGCAAGACGGTGCTTTTGCATGTTTCGGCCCCCCCGCGGGAAGGCGAAGGCGATCTCGGCCCCGAGCCGCTGTTCATCGACGAAGAGATGATCGCTGGGGCGGGGGCGGAATTCGACCGCGTGGTGCAGGTCGCGCCGTCGGATGCGGCGCGCGCGGCGGGAACGGATGGGATGATCTTCGCCCCGCTGGACGCACCGGCCGCGCGCGAAATGGCCGGGCCGGCCATCCACCGCGAAGTGGCCGCCGCGCTGGAGCCGGTGGTGAGCGCGCTCATGCGCTGATCCGCCCCGGGGATTCGGCGACGGACCGACCGGCATTGCCAGGTCATGGCGGGTCGCGCGGCGAAATCCGGCTGTTGCCGTCATCTTCCGTGACCTCGAAATGTTGCGCGCGATCGGCCAGTGCCCGGAACAGGCCGGCGCCGGTTCCGGTCATGAAGGCCTGCGCGCCAAGGGCACAGATCTCGTCGTAAAGCGCCCCGCGCCGCGCCGCATCCAGATGCGCGGCGACCTCGTCCAGCAGCAGGATCGGCGCGGCGCCGAAATCCTGCGCTATGGCGCGGGCATTGGCCAGGATCAACGAAAGCAGCAATGCCTTCTGCTCGCCGGTGGAACATTGCCGCGCGGCGATCCCCTTCGCGGTATAAACCGCCTCCAGGTCGGCGCGATGCGGCCCGATGAGCGTGCGCCCGGCCGCCAGATCCTGCTGCCGTCCCCGGGCCAGTGCCGCCGCCAGCGCCGGGGCATCGCCAGAGGCAGCGGCACGATGCGGCCCGGTGATCGTCAGCCGTGCGGCCGGAAAGGCGGTCTCGGCCCGTTCCTGCGCCTGCGCGATCCGCGCCAGTGCTGCCGCCCGGTTTGCCTCGATCGCCGCCCCGGCCTGTGCCATCTGCGCCTCAAGCGCGCCATACCAGGCGTCGTCGCGCTGCTGGTCCTTCAGCAACCGGTTCCGCTCTCGCATCGCCTTTTCATAGTCCAGCACCGCCTCGGCATGGCGCGGCGTCAAGCTCATCACCATGCGGTCGAGGAACCGCCGCCGGCCCTCGGCGGCCTCGATCCACAACCGGTCCATCGACGGCACCAGCCACAGGATCCGCGCGATCCGGCCCAGGGCCAGCTGCGGCGCCCCCTTGCCGTCGATGCGCACCTGGCGCGGCCCGCCGCCTTCGGCCCAGGTCGAGACCTCGTGCAGGTCATTCATACTGTGCAAGACGGCGTCGACCTTCCAGCCCAGCGCCTCGGGTCGACGGGCAAGCTCTTCGTTCGCCGCGCGGCGAAGCCCGCGCCCCGGCGACAACAGCGATACGGCCTCCAGCACGTTGGTCTTTCCCGCCCCGTTGGGCCCGAACATCGCCACCGGGCGCCCGTCCAGCTCAAGACGCGCCCGCAGATGCGACCGAAAATGGGACAGGCGCAGATCGGACAATGCCAGCCCTGTCATGCCCGGCCCTTCAACTTGCCAAGACTGCTTTTATGGACGGCACGACGTTTTCAGGCGCCGCGCCGGGTCACACCCGCATCGGCATCACGACATAAACCGCGCTTGTATCGTTCCCCTCGCGCATCAATGTCGGGTCGCCGGAAGAGTTGAACAGGAACACCGCGTTCTCCCGATCCACCTGGCTGGAAATTTCCAGCAGGTATTTCGCGTTGAACCCGATTTCGAGCGGTTCGTCGGAATAGGCGACGGCCAGCTCCTCTTCGGCGGCGCCGGCATCGGGCGCGTTGACCGACAGAACCAGCCGGTCCTCGTCCAGCGACAGCTTTACCGCGCGCGATCGTTCCGAAGACACCGTGGCAACGCGGTCGACGGCCCGGGCGAAATCGCGGGCGTCGACCTCCAGCCGGCGGGTATTGCCCTGCGGGATGACGCGGGTGTAATCGGGGAACGTGCCGTCGATGACCTTGGATGTCAGGGTGATGTCGGGCGTGGCGAAGCGCACCTTGGTTTCGCTGACCGACACCGCGATCTGCACCTCGTCATCCTCCAGCAGCTTGCGCAATTCGCCCACTGTCTTGCGCGGCACGATCACGCCCGGCATCGTCTCGGCCCCTTCGGGCAATGGCGCGTCGATCCGGGCCAGCCGATGACCGTCGGTTGCCACGCAACGCAGGACCTGGCCCTCGTCGCCCTGGGCCACATGCATGTAGACCCCGTTGAGGTAATAGCGCGTCTCTTCGGTTGAAATCGCGAATTTCGACTTGTCGAACAACCGCCGCAGCACCGGCGCGGGGGCTGCGAAATTGGCCGCGTATTCCGATGACGCCATCACCGGAAAATCCTCTTTCGGCAAGGTCGCCAGCGAAAAGTTCGACCGCCCGGCCCGCACCGTCAACCGGCCACTGGCGCCGTCATCGGCCAGTTCCACCAGCGCACCGTCAGGCAGCTTTCGCACGATCTCGTGCAGGGTCACGGCCGACACCGTCGTGGCGCCGGCGCGTTCGACCTGGGCGGCGGCCTTGTCCACCACCTCGATATCGAGATCCGTCGCGCGAAAGCTGACCGAATCCGCGTCGGCCTCTATCAACACGTTGGCCAGGATCGGGATCGTGTTGCGCCGCTCCACGACCGACTGCGCCTGGCCCACCGCCTTCAGAAGCGTCCCGCGTTCGATGCTGAATTTCATTCCCTCGCTCCCAAAGATGCCGGGTGGGCGACAAGACATGTATCCCGCCACGGCTCAAAACTTTTGTCGGACCTTCTGACGCTTTGGCATAGGCGTCAAGACCGCAACCTCGGATTGCCCTGTCAGGCTTCCAGCATGCGGCGCAGAAGTTCCAGATCCTCGGCGATCTGGTTATCGGTGGCGCGCAGTTCCTCGATGCGCTTGACCGCGTGCATCACCGTGGTGTGGTCGCGCCCGCCGAAGCGACGCCCGATTTCGGGCAAGGACCGGGCCGTGAGCTGCTTGGCCAGATACATGGCGATCTGTCGCGGTCGCGCGATGGTGCGGGTGCGTTTGGGGCCGATCAGATCGGACAGGCGCACGTTGAAATGTTCGCCCACGCGGCGCTGAATTTCGTCGACCGTCACTTTGCGGTCCGACGCCCGCAGGATATCCGCCAGGCAATCCTGCACCAGGTCCAGCGTGATCTCGCGCCCGACCAGCGAGGCAAAGGCAAAAAGCCGGGTCAGGGCCCCTTCAAGCACGCGAACATTGGTCGAGATGCGATGCGCCAGGAACTCCAGCACGCCATTGGCAATGACAAGCCCGGGATATTGCGCGCGGTAAAGCTCTACTTTCTGCTGCAAGACGCCAAGGCGCAATTCGTAATCGGTCGGATGCAGATCCACCACGAGGCCGCATTGCAACCGGCTCTTGATCCGGTCCTCCAGGTCCTTGATTTCGCCCGGCGCCCGATCGGCCGAGATGATGATCTGCTTGTTCTGATCGACCAGGGCGTTGAACGTGTGAAAGAACTCTTCCTGCGTCGATTCCTTGCCGGCGATGAACTGAACGTCGTCGACCATCAGCACATCGACCGAGCGGAAAAGCTCCTTGAACCCCATCGTGTTGCGATCGCGCAGTGCCTGGATGAAACGATACATGAACTGCTCGGCCGACAGATAGACAACGCGCAGCTCGGGCGAGTGGTCGTGCAGTTCATGCGCGATGGCATGCATCAGGTGGGTCTTGCCCAACCCGACCCCACCGTAAAGGAACAGCGGGTTGAAGGTGACGGGCCCGCCTTCGGCAACGCGCCGGGCGGCGGCATGGGCCAGCTCGTTGGGCTTGCCCACCACGAAACTGTCGAAGGTCAGCCGCCGGTCGATCGGGGCGCCAAGCACCTGGCCGTCGGGCCCGGTTGCGTCAAGGGCTGGGCGGGACCGTGCGGGCGGAACCGACGGCGCCGGTTCGGGCTTGTGCGGCGCGACACGAAATTCCAGCCGTTCCACCGGCGCGCCGTTGCGCGACATGTGATGCTTGATCTCGTCGCCGAAATTGCGCGATACCCAGTCGCCCAGGAAACTGGTCGGAACGTGAAACTCCGCAACCCCGTTGCGCAGGTCACTCAGCCTGAGTGGCTTTATCCAGGTGACGAAATTGTTCTCGCCGATCGAGTTCTGAATATCCCTGCATACCTGCCCCCAAGTTTCGCTTGTCATCATTCACCCGCTCCAGCGTCCGTCCCCAGATCGCATCGCCAGACGCCGTTCCAACCCGCTCGGGTTCCACGCGCCACGCATGCGGCGAAATCACCGGCCTGGAACAGGAATACCCGGCCAACCGCAAGGCGCGGCACAGCCGGTCCCGCATGGCTTCGCGGGCGTCGCGCAGCAAAGTTCGCAACAGAGAGGATGGGCGAGCCCCTTCGCACAGCCTCTGCATTCCGCGCTACGCAGTCTCCATGGACAGGCCGGATTTCGGTCGCGCGGCGCAGCGCCCCGCAATCATGTCCGACCGACGCCGGTGTCAGCCGGGCGTGAAGCCCAGCAAGACACCCTTACGCCGACAAGCATTCCCCGCACATTCTCTGGCAGCCAAATTCGTGCAGACGGGGTTATGCTTGTGCCCTGTCCCCCCAAGACGATGTGAATCGCAGGATGGAAATTAGCAACGCCGCGAAGCCAGCCGCAACAGAACTTCGCGCTTGACTGTCGCTTTGCTCGGCCGAATCCGAAAAGACCTTTTGGCACGGTCGTCGGATGGGGAAAATTGCAACAATCCAGCAAAAAAACGGGACGCGCCGGGGCGCGTCCCGTTTCGAAATCGCGATACCGTCGGGGATCAGACGCCCAGCGCCTTGACCCGCGACGACAGGCGCGACATTTTCCGCGCCACAGTGTTCTTGTGAAGAACGCCCTTGGTGACGCCGCGCATCAGTTCGGGCTGCGCGGTCCGCAGGGCGGCTTCGGCGGCGGCCTTGTCGCCCGAAGCGATCGCTTCCTCGACCTTGCGCAGATAGGTGCGGATGCGCGACCGGCGCGCCTTGTTCACGGCGAAGCGGCGCTCGTTCTCGCGGGCGCGTTTCTTTGCCTGGGGCGAATTTGCCATGCTGTGTTTCCCTTCGTCGGGTCAATTGAATATCCGTTGCGCAATCGGCCCGACCGGGTTCTGAACCGGCTGATTCTGGCCAGAGCGGGCCTCACGCGCGTGTGGCGCAACGC
Source organism: Actibacterium sp. (assembly GCA_016278325.1). GTDB lineage: Bacteria > Pseudomonadota > Alphaproteobacteria > Rhodobacterales > Rhodobacteraceae > JADQCB01. Next base: position 51,952 of record JADQCB010000043.1, on the reverse strand, counting down.
TATAGTGCACGATGCGCGGAAAGGAAACCGAAAAACGACCCGGGCAGAGGGCCGCTTACTTGTCGCGGAACTGCGGCTCGCGTTTTTCGAGGAAGGCCGCCATGCCCTCTTTCTGATCGTCGGTGGCAAAGAGCGAGTGGAACACGCGACGCTCGAACAACAGACCTTCACGCAGCGTCGTCTCATAGCTGCGATTGACACATTCCTTGACGGCGATGGTGGTCAGCCTGGATTTCTCGGCGATCTTGTCGGCGATCGCCATCACCTCTTCCATCAGCTTCTTGGCCGGGACGACTCGGCTGACGAGACCGGCGCGCTCGGCTTCGTCCGCATCCATGAAGCGGCCGGTCAGATGCATGTCCATCGACTTGGACTTGCCGACGAAACGGGTGAGGCGCTGGGTGCCGCCGATGCCGGCGATCACGCCGAGGTTGATTTCCGGCTGGCCGAACTTGGCGGTGTCGGCGGCGATGATGAAATCGCACAGCATCGCAAGCTCGCAACCGCCGCCCAGGGCATATCCCGAAACCGCCGCGATGATCGGCTTGCGACAGCGCAGGATCTCTTCGGTTTCCGGCGTGAAGAAATCCTTGCCGAAGACATCGACGAAGCCCTTCTGGCTCATCTCCTTGATATCGGCCCCCGCCGCGAATGCTTTTTCCGATCCGGTCAGCACGACACAGCGCACCTTGTCGTTCCGATCGGCCTGTCCGATTGCGTCCGCCAGTTCCGACATCAGCTCGGCATTCAGCGCGTTCAGCGCGTCGGGGCGATTCAAACGGATCAGGGCGACATGTTCTTCGATCTCGACGATCAGGGTCTTGTAGGCCATGCGCAAGGCGCCTTTCGGTTATGTTCAACGCGATTCCTTACCAGCCTCAATCAGACGATCAAGTTATCTTTGGCATTGCGGACAGTGAAAGGTCGATCGGCCCGACTGGACGATCCGGGCGATTTCGCCGCGGCATCCGATGGTTGGACAGGGCTGCCCTTCACGGCCATAGGCGCGGAAAACATGCTGGAAATAGCCCAGTTCGCCATCGGTTCGCCGATGATCGCGCAGGCTGGACCCGCCCGCGGCGATCGCGTCGTTCAGCACGTCTCGGATGATCGGCACCAGCGATGCGACCCGCCGGGCCGAGATCTTTCCGGCTTTGCGGCGGGGCGAAATGCCGGCCCGGTGCAGCGCCTCGCACACATAGATATTGCCCAGGCCGGCAACGATTCGCTGGTCCAGCAAGGCCGTCTTGATCGGGGTCATGCGCCCTTTGAGCCGCGCGACGAGATAATCCTCGTTGAACGCATTTCCCAGCGGTTCAGGGCCGAGATCGCGCAGCAGCCAGTGATCATGCGCCCGCGCGGTGTCGATCAGGTCCATCGCCCCGAACCGGCGCGCATCGTTGAACGTGACATGCGCGCCATTGTCCATGTCCAGCTCCACATGGTCGTGTTTTCCCGGCGCCGTCCGGTCATGATGGAACCGCCCCGGCGTCTGGCCGGAAATCAGCATCCGGCCGGACATGCCCAGGTGGATCAGCAGCGTCTCGCCGGTGGACAGATCGGCCAGGATGTATTTCGACCGCCGCCCCAGGCGGTCGATTCGTGCCCCGGTCAGCCGCTCGGCCATGCGGGGCGGAAACGGCCAGCGCAGATCGGGGCGGTTGACCCGCGCCGCGTCGATCCTGTGCCCCTCCATCACCGGGGCCAGGCCCCGCCGGACGGTCTCGACCTCGGGCAATTCGGGCATCTGGCACTTCCTCTCGACCGGTATTCGTTGTAACCGCGGGTTGGCATTCCATAGAAGGGGTGCGTTTCGAGCGACGGCAAGAGGCCGATGACCGACGACACTCAGAAAACGACGCATTTCGGCTTTCAGACCGTGCCCGAAGACCAGAAGGCCGGCCGGGTCCACGATGTCTTTACCAGCGTCGCCTCGCGGTATGACGTGATGAACGACCTGATGTCGCTGGGCATTCACCGGCTCTGGAAAGATGCGATGATGGACTGGCTGGCGCCGCGGCCGGGCCAGCGCCTGCTGGATGTTGCCGGCGGCACCGGCGACATTGCCTTTCGCTTTCTCAAGCGCGCGCCGGGCGCCACCGCCGTCGTGCTGGACATGACCGAGTCGATGCTGACCGCCGGCCGCCAGCGCGCCGAAGCCGAGCACATGGCCGATGGACTGGACTGGGTGGTGGGCGATGCGATGGCGCTGCCCTTCGATGCGAACAGTTTCGACGTCTACACCATATCCTTCGGCATCCGGAACGTAACCCGCATCGAGGACGCCTTGTCCGAGGCATTTCGCGTGCTGCGCCCCGGTGGACGGCTCATGGTGCTGGAATTCAGCCAGTTGCCGAACCCGATGATGCAATGGGCCTATGACCGCTATTCCTTCAACGTGATCCCCAGAATGGGCCAGTTGGTCGCGAATGACCGTGACAGCTATCAATACCTGGTGGAATCGATCCGTCGTTTCCCGGACCAGGACAGATTCGCCGAGATGATCCGCGCGGCGGGGTTCGAGAACGTGAAATACCGGAACCTGTCGATGGGCGTCGCCGCGCTGCATTCCGGCTGGAAGATCTGACATGCGCGGCCCGCACAATATATGGCGCCTGATCCGCACCGGCGCCACGCTCGAACGCACCGGCGCGATGGGCGCCGTGCTGGCCGCCTTCGATGCGCCGCAGCACCTGCGCATCATCGCGCGCGTGCTGGGATGGCCCTTTGCCTGGCTGGGCTATCGCGGCGATCCCGCGCACCCCCCGGTCACGCGGGCGCTGACAGCGCTGGGACCGGCCTATATCAAGTTCGGCCAGATCCTTTCCACCCGGCCGGATGTGGTGGGCGACGAGCTGGCGCAACAATTGCGGGTCTTGCAGGACAAGTTGCCGCCCTTTCCGACCGAAACCGCCAAACAGACGGTCGCGGCCGAGCTCGGCGTGCCGGTGGAGCAGATCTTTTCCGAATTCAGCGCCCCGGTGGCAGCGGCATCCATCGCGCAGGTGCATCGCGCGCGCCTGGCCGATACCGGCGAGGCCGTCGCCGTAAAGGTCTTGCGCCCCCGGATCGAGCGGGATTTCAAGAAGGATATCGACGCCTTCTATTTCGCTGCCGGCCTTGTCGAGGCGCTGTCCCCATCCTCGCGGCGCTTGCGGCCCACCGACGTGATCGCGCATTTCGAAGGCGTGGTCCTGGGCGAACTGGATCTGCGGCTGGAAGCCTCGGCCGCGTCGGAATTTGCCGCGAACACGGATCAGGATGACGGGTTCTTCGTGCCGCGGCCGCACTGGTCCTTCAGCAGCCGACGGGTGATGACCCTGGCCTGGGCCGACGGCATTTCCCTGGGCGACAATGCCGCGATCGACGCGGCGGGGCACGACCGGCGCGACCTGGGGGAACGGGTGCTGCGCTTTTTCCTGCGCCACGCCCTGCGCGATGGCTTCTTTCATGCGGACATGCACCAGGGCAACCTGAAGGTCGCGTCAAATGGCGACATCATCGCGCTGGACTTCGGGATCATGGGGCGAATCGACGAATATACCCGTCGCGTCTATGCCGAGATCCTGTTCGGCTTCATCCGCAAGGATTACCGCCGCGTCGCGGAAGTGCATTTCGAGGCCGGCTATGTTCCCGCCGATCGGGACGTGGACGAATTCGCCCGCGCCTTGCGGGCCGTGGGCGATCCGATCTTCGGCATGGATGCCTCGCATATTTCGATGGCACGGCTGCTGAGCTATCTCTTTGAGGTAACGGAACGTTTCGGGATGCAGACGCGCACCGAGCTGATCCTGCTGCAACGCACGATGGTGGTGGTCGAAGGCGTGGCACGGTCGCTCGACCCGCACACGAACATATGGCAGGTCGCCCGCCCGATCGTCGAGGATTACATCAAGGAGAATGTCGGGCCCAGGGCTTTCCTGCGCGACCTGGCCCGCACCGCCGTGGTGCTGTCGCGTTTCGGGCCGAAATTGCCCGAGATGGCCGAGGCCGTGCTGCTGCGTCAAAGCCAGCCTGCGGGTCCGGCGCCCCGGTCGTCGCGGTTCTGGCCGGCTCTCTGGCTCTTTCTCGGCGCCGGTGCGGGCGCCGGTGCAACGGTGCTGGCGTTTTGGTTCGTCTTGTGGTGATCGCGGCTCACAGGCGGAAAAAATCGCTCTCGGCCATCCGTTCCGGCCTGATTCGTCTAGCTGGCAATCCCGTCCAGCAGGGCGCGTGTCAGGGGGCTGTCCGCTGTTTCGAGCCCCTCGATCACATCGAAATGGTGCCGTCCGTGATCGACATGCAGCTCTGCCTGCGGCCAGGCATCGGCCAGCCAGCGGGACTGGTCGAGGAACACGGGCCGTTCGGCGCCGCCGACCCAGGCGACGACCGGCACCGCCAATGGATCGGCGCAGAGCGCGGGGCTTTCCGCCCGGGCCTCGGCCAGGTCCATGCGGAACTGATCGTTCATCGCCGTGTTCATGAGCGGTCGCAGGTCCGACAGGCCCGAAATCGGCACCACGCGCCTCAGCCGTCCGGCCACCGCATCGGACAACCCCACGTCGGGGCAGAGCATCCGCGCCACCAGATGTCCGCCGGCCGAGTGCCCGGCCAGGACGATCGGCCCGGCAATCCCGGCCGCCGCCAGTTCGATCGAAGCGCGCACGTCGCCGGTAATCTCGGCGATGTGCACCTCGGGCGCGAGGCGGTAAGAGGGCATCGCCACCGCCCAGTTCCGCGCAAGCGGCCCGGCGGCAAGATGCGACCAGAGCTTGCGGTCGAATTTCAGCCAATACCCGCCATGCACGAACACCACGAGGCCCTGCGGCGCGCCCTCGGGCTGGAACAGATCGAGCCGCTGACGCGGATGCGGCCCATAGGCCATGTCCAGCCGCGCCCTTGCCGTCGTGCGGAAGGCGTCGGCCCGGGCCGCCCACTTTTCCGGGTATTCATCGGCACCCGGGATATAGGGCGCATTCGCATAGGCGTCGTCGTAATCCATCCATCCCCCTGCTTATCAAGCCCGCCGGTCGCTGCCGGCCGGCGCATCCCTCACGACAAAAGACGCCAGATCTGACGGGGGCGCAACCGCTCTTCGACCGCGCGCGCCAGGGTGCCGATCCGGGGCGGGATGAAAACGGGGGCCGATCGGCCCCCGTCGTTTCATCCGCTCGCAGTCATCGGTCGCCCGGAGCGGCGGCCCCTGGCAATCTGCGGCACTCAGTCGTCGGCGCGCCCGGCCAGGTAAAGATTCGTGAAAACCGTCTGGGCCCGGTTGTTCGCCACCTTGTAGCGGATCAGTGTGCCCGGATTGCCGGCCTGTGCCCGCCCGGCCCCGTCATCGGCCTCCAGCGCCAGCCGCGCGAATTGTTCCTGCCCCACCGGGCGTATGATGTTTTGTGTCGACAGGATGGCATCGGTGCCGGCGCGCGACCTCAGCATCAGGGCATTGCCCAGCTGGCGCGTTTCGCCATCATCCGATCTGCTCGCCTCGTCGATGAAGATCTTCATCGCAGAGGCATTCACGATCACCGGAAACTTGTAATCCGCCGCAACCACCGGCGCCGCGGCGGCGATGACAAGCGCGGTCGAAAGAATAATACGGTGCATGACCTGAGTCCTTTTCAAACAAGCCGCTGGATGAATCTCCGCGACTCTGAATCAAGGATATGCCGACTGCCAACCGTATCAATGCACATAAATGTCATTAGATCGGCCATTATGTCAATTACCGCACAACTCTCCGACATTGCCGCTCCGAAGGGATCCCGTTCGAACAGTCACTCAATCGGGCGATGCGCGGCCAGACTCCCTCTCGGGATTCCTGACCCGCATGCCACTGGCTAGTGACAATCCGCGGTCAATACCGAAAAAATTGAGGTTATCGGCGACACTGTAGCCCAAACAGAAACAATTTGGGCGAGAATACCCATCGGGGCACCACCCGGCCCGCATAAAAAGCGCGGCCCTTCCGGGCCGCGCCACGAAACGATCCTTCGGATCGCCAGATCAGGCCTGGGCGTTCTCCAGCGCACGGCCTTCCACGGTGTCGCCGCGCGCGATCTCGATCCGGCGGGGTTTCAGCGCCTCGGGCACTTCACGAACCAGGTCGATATGCAGCATCCCGTCGGCATGCGTCGCGCCGGTGACCTTCACATGGTCGGCCAGGTGGAACCGCCGTTCGAAGGCGCGCGTGGCGATGCCACGGTGAAGATAGGTGCGCGGAGTTTCGTCCTCTGCCTTCTGGGCGGAGATGACCAGCGCATTCTCCTTCACGTCGACCGACAGCTCATCCGCCGCGAACCCGGCCACCGCCAGCGAAATGCGATAGCCCTCCTCCGAGGTCTTCTCGATATTGTAGGGCGGATAGGTCGGCTGAGCCACATCATTGGTCAGCACCCGGTCCATCAGGTCGGCCACCCGGTCGAATCCCACGGTGGCGCGATAAAGCGGGGAAAGATCGTATGTGCGCATGTTTCTTCATCCTCTGTTGAGCGATGTAACAACTTGACCCTCCCATCACGGGACGGGCCGCATCCGCGCAGACCCGGTGCGGCGTCTGCGCAGCGACGATATGGGTAACGGCATTTTCGCTGTCAAGTCGGTCAGGGGCGCAGAAACTTGGCGCTGGTTCCGTTACGCGCACTATCCTTTTCGAAGCGCCGGACGACCCGGGTCGGCGGCGCGATCACGCCCACGCCCATCGCCAATCTCTCGCGCAGCAGCGAAAGCGAATCTTCCAGCGACGTTCCCAGGGCCACTTTCCCGGCCTCGCTGGCCGCCATGGACGAAACGACCGAAACGATCCGCGCGGTGCCATCGTGAAAGGTGAAAACCGGCGAACCGGACGCCCCGAAATCCACCTTGCAGGACAGCATCAGCACGCCGGGCGCACCAGCCAGGACATGGCAGGTGCGCTGAAGCGATGGCGCCTCTGCCCGGTCCTGGGCATAGGAAACCACGCCGACCGCGTCGCCCTTGTGCGGTCGCGGCGCGATCGCGAAAGGCGTCAACCCGGGCAGGCGGATCGGGCGCGCCAGCCGCAGCAACGCCAGGTCATAGGCGACGCGGTTGATCCGGTCGGTGTCATGATAGGTATAGCGCGGATGGATGATCGCCTGCTTGACCTTGCGATAGGCCTCGGCCCGGCCATCGCGCCAGCCCGCGAGGAATTCCAATGCGCCCAGGTCGATCACGTCGCCGCTCTGTTCGTCATACAGGCAATGCGCGGCGGTCAGCACCAGGTCCGGCTCGATCAGCGCGCCGGTGCAAAAGCCCCAATCCCCGAGGTTCAGGCGGCCGACCGCCTCCCACCCTTTTCCATCCTCGCTTGTCGACAGCCGTCGAAGACCGGATTCCGAACCGTACGCCGCCTGTGACGCGGCCAGCCAAGCCCCGGCCACGAGCATCATGACCACCCGCAACATGACATCTCCCCTGTTTCGGATCCGGTTAGCAGGACGATTGGGCAGGATTATGGCCGGACCCCGGAAATTGCCCGCGGCGCCGGGCCGCCGGTGGCCCAGTCAAGCAATTCGACCGTGTGCACCACCGGGATCTGCGTGCCGCCGCCGATCTGCATCATGCAGCCGATATTGCCCGCGGCGATCACGTCGGGGGATTTCGCCTCAAGCGTGCGCAGCTTGCGATCCTTCAGCCGGGTCGCGATATCGGGCTGCATCAGGTTGTAGGTGCCGGCCGATCCGCAACACAGGTGGCTGTCGGCAGGTTCGACCACGGTGAAGCCGGCACGTTTCAGAAGGTCCTTAGGATAGGTCTTGATCTGCTGGCCATGCTGCAACGAACAGGCGGCGTGATAGGCCACCTTCAGGCCGCGATCCGCCCCCGTCGGCAGGTCAAGCTTCACCAGCACCTCGCTGACATCCATGGCAATTTCGGCGACCGCGGCCGCATCCTCGGCCAGCGGATCGTTACGGAACATGTGGCCGTAATCCTTGACCGTCGTGCCGCAGCCCGAAGTGTTGATCACCACGGCATCCAGCCCTCTACCGGCCATTTCGGCGCGCCAGGCGCGGATGTTGCGCGCCGCGGCAGCATGGCTTTCAGCGGTCTTGCCCATGTGATGGGTCAGCGCCCCGCAACAGCCCATGCCGCGCGCGATCACCACCTCGCAGCCCATCCGACGCAACAGCCGGATCGTCGCGTCATTGATATCGGTGTTCAGCGCCCGTTGCGCGCAGCCGGTCATCAGCGCGACGCGCATCTTGCGCGCGCCGATGGCCGGGAAGACCTGCGGATCGTCGTTGCGGCTGACCGGCGGAATATGCCCCGGCGCCATGTCGAGCATCGCGCGCAGCCGCGCATCGGGGATCAGGCCGCGCAGGGGGCGCGCGATCCTGGCCCCCAGAAGCGCCAGGCGGAAGCGTCCCGGATAGGGCAGGATCCGCGCCAGCAGCCAGCGCAGCGCACGCTCGCCCATGGGGCGCTTGTAGGTCCGCTCGATATGGTCGCGGGCGTGATCGACCAGGTGCATGTAATGCACCCCCGAAGGGCAGGTGGTCATGCAGGCCAGGCAGGACAGGCAGCGGTCGATATGCTTGACCGTCTTCTCGTCGGCGGGCCGGCCGCTTTCCAGCATGTCCTTGATCAGGTAGATGCGCCCGCGCGGCGAATCCAGCTCGTCGCCCAACACCTGGTAGGTCGGGCAAGTCGCGGTGCAGAATCCGCAATGGACGCAGGCGCGCAGGATCTGGTTGGATCGCGCGATGCCCGGGTCCTGCAATTGCTCGGCGGTAAAGTCTGTCTTCATGGCGTCAGCCCATCAATCCTGGATTCAGAATGCCGCGCGGATCGAACTGCCGCCGCAGCCCGGCACTGATCGCGGCCAGTGGCGCCGGCTCTGGCTGGAAGGCCGGGATCGCGGCGCGGGTTTCCTCTGCGGCGCGCACCAGGGTCGCGTGCCCCGGGATTTCCGACAGGGCCGGGCGGATGTCACGGCCCGCGTCGACCAGCGCCCAGACCAGCCCGCCGCCCCAGTCGTAAAGCACCCGCCGCGCCCCGCTTGCCGCAGCGGCGCGCGGCCCGTCCGAGGGCTTGACCGAGATGCGCCAGACATCCCCGGCCTGCTCCGCGAAAGGCTCGACATCCCGGATCCGGCGCCAGCAGGCCCCGACATGCTCGGGGTCGGTCTCGACCGTGATATCGCCGAACGCGGCAAGCAGTGTCCTCAATTCGGCCGCACGATAGGACACCGACGCTTCGAATCCCTCGATCCGGATCAACGTCATCGGCGTGCCGTCGCTCCCCTCGGGCATATGTGCGGCGCCCGAAACCTCGAAGGGGGATGTCAGCGCAAGCGACAGCGCCCGCACCGCATCACCGTCCGGCAATCCCGCGATCCGAAGAACGGCCGCCATGTCGGGCCGCGGCAATACCTTGAAACTGACCTCGCTCAGCACGCCAAGCGTGCCATGGCTGCCGGCCAGCAGCTTCACCAGGTCATACCCGGTGACGTTCTTCATCACGCGGCCGCCGCTCTTGATCGGCACGCCGCGGCCATCGACGAAACGCACGCCGATCAGACTGTCGCGACAGGCGCCGGCCTGAATCCGGCGCGGCCCCGAGACATTGGCCGCCACGACTCCACCGATCGTCGGCGCGCCCCTCGTGCCCAGAAGCGTTCGATGGTCCATCGGTTCGAATGGCAGGCGCTGCCCCTCGGCCGCAAGGGCGGCCTCGATCTCGTCCAGCGGCGTTCCGGCCCGGGCCACCATTGTCAACGCCCCAGGCTCATACAGCTCTAGCCCCGAAAGTTCGGCCACCGAAAGAACCTCTCCCGATTGCGGGCGTCCGACCGGCCGCGTTCCGCCGCCGACAATTCTCAGCGGTCCGGCAGCCCCGGCCACAGCCTCGGCCAGTTCGGCCTCTGTCCTCGGGTTCATCATTCTTCTCGGTCCAAATACTCCTGGGGGGTGCGGGGGGCAGGCAGCCCCCCGTGGCACCGCTTCAGGCGGCGCGGCGGCCTTCGGTGGATGCCAACGGAAACACCTTGGCCGGGTTCAGCAGCCATTCCGGGTCGAAAACGTCCTTGACGCGCAGCTGCGCCTCCAGGTCCGCCGCGGTGAACTGTGCCCCCATCAGGTCGCGTTTCTCTATGCCAACGCCATGCTCTCCGGTCAGACAGCCGCCGACCTCGACACAGAGTTTCAGGATATCCGCGCCGAATGCCTCGCACCGCTCCAGGTCGCCCGGCTTGTTGGCGTCGAACAGGATCAGCGGGTGCATGTTGCCATCGCCGGCGTGGAAGACATTGCCCACGTCCAACCCGTAATCCTTCGACATCTCGCCGATACGGCGCAGCACATGCGGCAGGCTCGAAACCGGTATCGTGCCGTCGAGGCACATGTAATCGTTGATCTGCCCCATTGCGCCGAAAGCCGATTTCCGGCCCAGCCAGATCCGCGCCGCCTGATCGGCGTCCTGCGCCTCGCGCAGTTCGACCGGGTCGTGCTTGCGCGCGATCTGGGCGATCACGCCCAGCTGCGCGTCGATCTCGGCGTCCGAGCCCTCGACCTCGACGATCAGCAGCGCCTCGCAATCGGGATAGCCGGCATGGGCGAAAGCTTCGGTGGCGCGGATGCAGGGCCGGTCCATGAACTCGATCGCCACCGGCAGGACGCCGGCCTTGATGATGTCGCTCACGCATTGCCCGGCGGTCTCGTTGCTGTCATAGCCGATCAGCACCGGCCGGGCGCCCTCGGGCTTGCGCAGGATGCGCAGCGTCGCCTCGGTGACCACGCCAAGCTGGCCCTCGCTGCCGCAGACCAGGCCCAGCAGGTCCAGCCCGGGGGCATCCAGATGCCCGCCGCCAATCTCGACCACCGTTCCGTCCATCAGAACCATGGTGACACCCAGCAGGTTGTTGGTGGTCACACCGTATTTCAGGCAATGCGCCCCGCCCGAGTTCATCGCGATATTGCCCGCGATCGCACAGGCCAGCTGCGACGACGGATCCGGGGCGTAGAAGAACCCGTCCTCTTCCACCGCGCCGGTGACGCCGAGGTTGGTGCGCCCCGACTGCACCCGGATCAGGCGATTGTCATAATCGACCTCGAGCACCTCGTTCAGCCGCGCCACCCCCAGGATGACGCTGTCGGCGGTGGGCAGCGCCCCGCCGGCCAGCGACGTGCCCGAGCCGCGCGGCACCACCGGCACATGTTCTTCGTGACAGATCTTCAGAACCGCCGCGACCTCTTCGGTCGAGCCGGGCAGCACCGCGCAAAGCGGCGGACACTTGTAGGCCGTCAGCGCGTCGCATTCATAGGCCCGGGTTTCGGTCACGTCGTGGATCACCGCGTCTGCGGGCAAGACGGCCGAGAGGCGCTGGACAATCCGCGCCTTTTTCGCCAGAACGGACGGGCTGGGAACTGGCATTTCCATGGTCGAATTCTCCACGCAGCATTGGTAAAAATATATAACCAATTTTATGGGGTGGCAAGCCTTCATCCCGGCGATAATCTTCCACGCATGGACCTGATGAGCCGCCTGTCCCTGTTCGGATTTCTCGATTCGCTGGCCGTGGCGTTCTGGGTGCTGGGCTGGATCGGCATCGGCCTGGCGATCGAGCACGCACCGGGTGATCGCCCCTCGGTTTCGGTTCTGATGACCCGTTACCGCCGGGAATGGATGCGCCAGATGATCACCCGCCAACCGCGCATCTTCGACGCCTCGATTCTGGCGACGCTGCGCCAGGGCACCAGCTTTTTCGCCTCGGCCTCGATGATCGCGATCGGCGGCGGGCTGGCGCTGGTGGGCAATACCGAGCATCTGCTGGGGCTTGCCCGCGACCTGACGCTGGACACCGCCCCGGCAGTCGTGTGGGAGGTCAAGCTTCTGGCCGTTCTTCTGTTCGTCACCAATGCCTTTCTCAAATTCGTCTGGTCGCACCGGCTGTTCGGCTATTGCGCGGTGACGATGGCGGCCGTGCCCAACGACGTGGACGATGCGCAGGCCCATCTGCGCGCCGAACAGGCGGCCGATCTCAACATATACGCGGCGAAAAGCTTCAACCGGGGCATGCGCTCGCTCTATTTCGCGCTTGGCGGGCTGGCCTGGCTGCTGGGGGCCATACCGCTCATCCTGGCCACGACGATCACCCTGCTGGTGCTCTGGCGCCGGGAATTCGCATCGGATTCGCGGCGGGCGCTGATGAAGGGCACGCAATCGTGACCTGCGCGCCGGCGCGATCATGGCAAACTGCCCGCGAAGGGAGATCCGCGATGCGCCTGTTTCTGGCCTTTCTCATGCTTGGCGCGGCCCCGGCAATTGCCGATCCGCCAGTGATCGCCGGGGCCGTCCTGCACCCGGCAGGCAATGGCTATCGCATCGACGTGACGCTTCGCCATCCCGATACCGGATGGGATCACTACGCCGATGGATGGGAGGTTCTGGCCCCTGACGGGACGCGGCTCGGCTTTCGCGAACTGATGCACCCGCATGTCAACGAACAGCCCTTCACCCGCTCCCTGTCCGGGCTGGAGATTCCCGACGGGATCGGCAAGATCACGATCCGCGCCCGTTGCAATGTCGATGGTTGGGCCGAGGCGACGTTCACACTGGATGTCGGGCGCTGACCGCGCCCTGATCGAGACGCCGCACGGTCTTGACGGGTCGCGGTCGCGAACCGGACAGCCCGTGCGACCCTGCCCGAGGATCCGCCCTATTGCCGCCCTTCGCGCAGCCAGCCGCCGATCGCCAGAAGCCCGGCCAGGACCAGCATCAGCCAGGCCGGGGCCAGCGGGATCATCGTAACGTCGGCCGTGAGATAGGCATTGCGCGGGGTGATCCCGATCCAGCCGCGTCCGCTGGCGATGCGCCCGGCGCGCACCTGGCGGATGTCGGGCGTCCCGTCCTTCAGCCAATGCGTGCCGCCTTGCGACGCAGCCACCACCGGCGCAAGCTTGTCGGCAACGGCAACGGTTTCCTCGAACTCGCGCGGCGCCGCCGGCCCCAGCGCGGCGACCGTCTCCAGCTCGCCGTCGGTCAGGCGATAGAGGCCGATCTGCGGCCCCTCGAATGTCGCCGTATAGCGCCCGGGGCTGGTCTGCTCCAGCGGCAGCCTTGTCACCGTGCCATCGGGGCCCGTGATCTCCACCTCGCGCGGGACATCCTTCAGCGATCGGCGGATCACGGTGATGGTCTGCCCCTGGGTCCGGGCGCGCAGCGCCTCTTCCTCCAGCTCGGGTTCCTTCATCATCCAGTGTGCCAGCCTGCGCAGCAGCTCCAGCTGCGGGCCGCCGCCCTCGAACCCCCGGTTCCAGAGCCAGGCATGGTCCGAGCCCAGCAATGCCACACGCCCCTCGCCCACCCGGTCGAGCACCAGAAGCGGCCGGTCGTCGATGCCCCGCATCACCACCTGCGCCGTGTCGCTTTTCGTCCGGAGCGCGATCTGGCGGAACCACCGGCCCCATTGCGCATTCTCGACGCCGTTCCAGGCTTGTTTCAGCCCCTCGGTCACCGGGTGGCGCTGTCCCAGGTCGCTGACCTCGGGGCGATAGCCCTGTTCGTAAACGCGCGCCGTGGGTTCGGCCGGCATGATCTCGCCCAGCGGCGAGTGGTAAAGGCTTCCGGCCCCGGCGAAATCCGGCCCTGCCGCGATCAGCACGGCGCCGCCGGTTTCCACATAGCGCCGCACATTGTCCAGATAGACCGAGGGCAGGATGCCGCGCCGGTGATAGCGGTCGAAGATGATCAGGTCGAAATCGTCCACCTTTTCCAGGAACAGCTCGCGCGTGGGGAAGGCGATCAGCGACAGTTCGCTGACCGGCACGCCGTCCTGCTTTTCCGGCGGGCGCAGGATGGTGAAATGCACCAGGTCGACCGATGCGTCGGATTTCAGAAGATTGCGCCATGTCCGCTCGCCGGGATGCGGCTCTCCCGAGACCAGCAGAACCCGCAGCCGGTCGCGCACCCCGTTGATCTGGACCACGGCCGCGTTGTTGCGGTCGGTCAGCTCGCCCTCGGCCCGGGCCAGACGGAACTGGATCACGTTCATTCCGCCGTGGTCGAGCGTGACCGGAAGCGACAGGTCGCGGCCCACCGGAACCGTGAACGTCTCGGGCCCGGCGCCATCGACCGAGATTTCAAGCGCGACCTGCCCGGACTGGCCGGCGGGCACCGCCCCCTGATCCTCGACGCGAAGGGTCAGGGTGATCTCTTCGCCGATGATCGCGAAGGCCGGGGCATTTCGCACCACCAGCCGCCGGTCCCAGTCGCCATCCCGCCCGGTCAGCAGCGCATGCAGGGGCGCGGGCAGGTCCGGCGCGTTCTCGATATCGTGCAGCTGCCCGTCGGTCAGAAGGATCGCACCGGCCAGCCGGGCGCGCGGCACCTCGGCCAGCGCCTCGGACAACGCGCCCATCAACAGACTGCCGCTATCGCCCTCGCCGTCTCCCATCCGGTGGATGCGCAATTCGGTGTTGTCCAGCGCCGCGATCTCGGCGCGCACCCGGTCGATGGCCTGCTGCGTTTGTGTCGGCCTGTCCGACAGGCGCTGGCTGGCGCTTTCATCCACTACCATGACAACGATATCCGACAGCGGCGTCCGCTCTTCGCGTTGCAGCGACGGGTTGGCCACGGCCAGCAGCAGAAGCGCGGCGGCCAGCCCGCGCAACCACCAGCCCGACAGCCCGCGCCATATCGCAAGCACGACGAAGCCCAGCCACAGCGCCGCCAGGCCCCACAGCACGGCCCAGGGCAGCAGCGGGTCGAAGATCACCGCCCCGCCGCTCATTGGCCCAGCCTGTCAAGAAGCGCGGGCACATGAACCTGGTCGGATTTGTAGTTGCCGGTCAGCACATGCATGATCAGGTTCACGCCGAAGCGATAGGCGATTTCACGCTGCCGCTCGCCGGCATAGCCGCGACCGACTGGAAACAGCGGCACCAGGTTCTCGTCCACCGCCCAGGCCGCGGCCCAGTCATTGCCGCCGATCACCACCGGCGTGACGCCGTCATTGAGATCGCGGAACGGCATCCCCTCGGCGCGGGTCGCATCGGGTGGCGCGGCCTCGACCCAGACATCGCCGCTGTCATAGCGGCCGGGAAACTCCTGTAGCAGATAGAAGGTGCGCGTCAGCACATGGTCCCGGGGCACCGGCTCCAGCGGGGGAATGTCCAGCGGCGCGGCGATCTGCCGAAGTTTCCGCCCCGTGGGAGAGCCGTCGCCGAAGCGGGCGATATCGGCATCGCGCGTATCGAACAGGATCATGCCGCCGGTGCGAAGATAGCGGTTCAGCCGCGCATAGGCCTCGGGCGAGGGCAAGGGCTGATCGGCGGCGACGGGCCAATAAAGGAACGGGAAGAACGACAGCTCGTCGGTCTCGACATTCACCGCGATGGGCGCGGCCGGCTCGACCGAGGTGCGCTGCGTCAGGACATGCGACAGACCGCGAAGACCGGCCTGGGCGATGCGGTCGATCTCGGGGTTGCCGGTGACGACATGGGCCAGCACCACCTCGGTGGTGGCGGCGATCGCGCGGGCGTCGTCGCCTTGCGCCTGTGCCCGCGACGGATGCCCCGGCAGGACCAGCGCCAGCGCCAGCGCCACGCATGCCGCCAGCCCCGCGCGCGGCCCGCGCAGCCGGCCCGACAGCCAGAGAGAGGCCAGGATATCCAGCGCCAGCAATGCCAGCGCCGCCGCCAGGAACCAGCCCTTCAGCAGGGTCTCGCGCGCGACATCCAGCCCCTCGACCGCAATCCGCGCAGGCCATGTCGCGGCTGCAAGCGGCGTGTCGGGCGAAAACACGTTCAGCGCGATCCGCCGTTCCTCGCCGGCATAAAGCCCCGGCGGCGTGTCCGGCCCGGCCTGTGCCGCAGCCAGCGTCGTGCCGGGAATACCCGGCCGGGTGCCGGCCGGGGTGATCGCGCCGAAAGCGTCCAGCAGATCCTGCGCCACCCAGGTCGTGCCCGCCAGCGCCTCGGGCCCCGGCCGCGCCGACCGCGACGAAATCGCCAGCCGGTCCAGCATCCGCACGAACAGGCCCGACAATGGCAAGGTGGACCATTCCGCGTTGGCGGTGACATGGAACAGCACCACCTGCCCCTTGCCCAGGGTCTTGCGCGTCACCAATGGCGTGCCGTCGGTCAGCGCGGCGATGGAGCGGGCGGCAAGATCCGGATCGGGCTGCGCCATCACCTGCGCCGAAACGCGGACATCGTCGGGAATCGCCAGACCGTGAAACGGCGAGTCGGCGCCAAAGGGCCGCAGCATCTTGGGTTCGCCCCAGCTCATCGCGCCGCCGACGCTGCGCCCGCCCGCGCGCAGGCGCACCGGCATCAGCGGGGCCTCCTGGGCGCGGCTGACATCGCTGGCCGCCAGGCGCGGCCCGGCAAAGCGCACCAGCATCCCACCCGCGGTCACCCAATCCTGAAGCGCCTGCTGTTCGACGGGCGCCAGATTGGCCACATCCGCCAGGATCACCACGTCCGGGTTGGCCAGCAGCAGGTCCATCAATGCGCCCTCGATCAGGTCGGCAGACGGGTCAAGCGCCTGCCGCAGGTAATGCAGGGGCGACAGAAGTTGCAGGCCTTCGCGGTCGTCGCTGGCAGCAATCAGCGCCACTTCGCGACGTTTCAGGCTGTCATCGGTCAGCGTCACCGCCCCGGCCGAGGCGACGCCGACGATCGAAAACCGCGTGATCCGGTTGCGCAGTTCCGGCGGCACGCTCAGCCGCACCTGCGTCTCGCGCGCCCCGGCGTCGAATTCGGCACTGGCGCGGGCCAGGTCGCGCTCGACACCGTTCGGGTCCAGCCCGGTCGCCGTGATCGTCACCTCGGCGGCAGGTCCGGCATCGGCGCGCAAGACCGGCAGGATGATCGCGCCGCCCTCGAACCGGGCCGGGCGCAGGGCATGGACCGGACGCCGGCTCTGGAACGCGGTGACGGTGCCATGCGCCTCCAGCGCAGTCAGCAGCGGGGCGCGCGACGGACGGCCAACCCCGTCGGACAGCCATAACGTGTCGAACCGCCCCGTCAGCCCGGCCGCCCATTCGGCCAGCGCCTGCGCATCGGGCGCCCAGGGTTTGGGTTGCAATCCGGCCAGTTCGCCGCGCCAGCTTTCGGCGGCACGAAACGGCAGGTTGCCCTTGGGAAGGTCGGTCGTGGCGATCACCGCCACCGGCCGCGCGTCGCGCGCGGCCGAGTCCAGCGCCGCCTCGACCCGCTCTATCCGGCGGGGCCAGTCGCGCGCGTCGGCCCATGTGCCGTCGATCAGCACCAGAAGCGGCCCCGCGCCGGACCGCTCGGCCTGCGGGTTCAGGACCGGGCCAGCGAAACCGACGATCAGCGCCGCGATCGCCAGCATCCGCAACAGCAGCAGCCACCACGGCGTCCGATCGGTCTGCGTCTCGTCGTCGGTCAGCCCCAGCAGCAGCGCCACGCCGGGAAAGCGGCGGCGGATCGGCGCAGGCGGAACGGCGCGCAAAAGGATCCACAGGACCGGCAGGGCAGCCAGCCCCAGCAGCAGCCAGGGCGCCGTGAAACCGATGGGGCCCAGTGCAAACATCAGCGCACGGGTTCCAGCGCCCGGTAAAGCCACAGAAGTGCCGCCTGGGCCGGGGCGCCGGTGTGATGACAATGGAATTGCCAGCCCGCGAGACGCGCCAGATCGGCCATGCGCGCCTTGCGTTCCGCCAGCCGCGCCTGATACCGGCCGCGCAGATCCCCGGCCTTGAGGGTTTCGAACCGGACGCTGCCCCCCATGCTCTCGAAAACGGTGCGCCCGTCGAAGGGGAACGCCTCTTCCTGCGGGTCGAGAACCTGCACCAGCGCGCCTTTCACGCCCCGGTCCGCCGCTTCGGCGAGCGCCGCCTCGACCGGGGCGATGTCGCCCAGGAAATCGCTGAGGAACACGGCGCGCGACTGCGGCGCGATCCCGCGGGTCTCGGGCCGGCCGTAATCGAACGCGCCCGCCCCGCCGGCCAGCGCCTGGGCCATGCGCAGAAGCTGAACCTCACCCCGCCGCGGCGGCAGCCCGGCCCCCGACAGGCCCACCCGCTCGCCCGCGCGCACCAGCAGAACGGCCACGGCCAGCGCCAGCAACTGGGCGCGATCGGCCTTGCTGCCATGCGTGCCATCGCCCGAGAAGCCCATGGACTGCGCGTCATCCACCCAAAGCAGGACGCTCTGCGCCGCCTGCCATTCCTTTTCGCGCACGAAATGCAGATCAGAGCGGCCCGACCGGCGCCAGTCGATGCTGCGGGCCTCGTCGCCGTGATGCGCCGGGCGGTATTGCCAGAACTCGTCGCCCATGCCGGCGCGGCGGCGGCCATGTTCGCCCAGCAAGATGCTCGCGGCCAGATGCTCGGCCTCGGCCAGCAGCGGCGGCAAGGGCGCGGCCAGTCGCTCGGCGCGTGCTCTCAGGGCGACAGGATCGTTCATGCGGCGGCCTCGACGCCGCCGACGCTTTGGGCGACGGTCGCGATGATCTCGTCCAGCATTTCGCCGCGGGCGCGCGCCGCGAAGCTGAGCGCCATGCGATGCTTGAGCACCGGCCCGGCCATGGCAAACACGTCTTCGCTGGAGGGCGCGAGCCGCCCTTCCAGCAGCGATTGCGCCCGGACCGTCAGCATCAGCGCCTGCGCCGCGCGCGGGCCGGGGCCCCAGGCCACGTTCTGGCGCACGGTTTCGGGCGCCTCGGGGCTGTCGGGGCGGCAGGCGCGCACAAGATCCAGGATCAGCGCGACCACCGCTTCGCCCACCGGCATTCGGCGCAGCGTGTTCTGCGCCGCGATCAGTTCGGCAGCGGTAAAGACCGGATGCGCCACATCCTCGGCAATGCCGGTGGTCGCGATCAGGATGTCATGCTCGGTCCGGCGATCGGGATAGGGCACGTCGATCTGCACCAGGAACCGGTCGAGCTGCGCCTCGGGCAGCGGATAGGTGCCTTCCTGTTCGATCGGGTTCTGGGTCGCCAGCACATGGAACGGCGGCGTCAGCGCATGTTCCTGGCCGGCGATGGTGACCGATTTTTCCTGCATCGCCTGAAGCAGCGCCGATTGCGTCCGCGGCGAGGCGCGGTTGATCTCGTCGGCCATAAGCAACTGGCAGAAGATCGGCCCCTTGATGAAGCGAAAGGCCCGCTCGCCGCCGGCCGAGGTTTCCAGCACTTCCGAGCCCAGGATGTCGGCCGGCATCAGGTCCGGGGTGAACTGGATGCGTGCCCCATCCAGCCCCATCACGGTCGAAAGCGTGTCCACCAGCCGGGTCTTGCCAAGGCCGGGCAGACCGATCAGCAACCCGTGCCCGCCGCACAGAAGCGCCGACAAAGTCAGGTCCACCACCCGCGGTTGCCCGATGAAGCGCTTGGTGATGCTGGCCTTCGCCGCGGCCAGGCGGTCGGTCAGTGGCTCGATCTCCGCAACCAGCTCGGCATCATCGGTCATGACATTTCTCCCGTCGTGCATATATGGTGCCATTAAAGGGAAGTATTCCGGCCGGCACAAATGGCAAAAAGCGGCAAGGGACAAATGATCGTGAAACCGACCGTCGAAAACCTGGCACAGGCCGCCCGCGCCGCCGGAAAGAAAGGGCCGCCGCCGGTTCATGATTGGAACCCGGCCTTCTGCGGCGACCTGGACATGCGTATCGCCCGCGACGGGACGTGGTTCTATCTCGGCACCCCGATCGGCCGGCAAAACATGGTCAAGCTGTTCGCATCGATTCTGCGCAAGGACGGGGATCGGTATTTTCTGGTGACGCCGGTGGAAAAGGTCGGCATCACCGTCGATGACGCCCCTTTCGTGGCCCAGGATTTCGAGGTTACCGGCAGCGGACGCGACCAGGCCATAACCTTTTTCACGAATGTCGAGGACGCCGCGACCGCCGGTCCCGATCACCCGATCCGGGTGCTGCGCGACCCGGCCACCGGAGAACCGTCGCCCTATGTCGAAATACGCGCCGGGCTGGAGGCGCTGATCGACCGCAAGAGCTTTTATCGGCTGGTCGAACATGCCAGCCATGAACCGGTGGACGGTCAAAGCTGGTTCGGCCTTTGGTCGGGCGGAAAATTCTTTCCGATCATCCCGTCGGCCGAACTTCCCGGCTGAGCCCGCCCGACGCGCGGTCGGCGCAGCCGCTTTCAACGGTTTCCAGCTCCAGCGTCACATGGCGCAGGCCGAAACGGTCGGCCAGCATCGCCTTCACGCGGTCGGTCACCCGCGCGAAATCCGCCTCGGTCTGCACCACGAGATGTGCCTCGAACGCGGTTCGATGCTCATCGATCTGCCACAGGTGCAGGTGGTGCAGATCCTCGACCCCGTCCTCGTCGCGCACGCTGTCGCGCACCGCCTGCAAATCCGGCGCCGCGGGGCTGCCCAGCATCAGGATGCGGATCACCGGCATCACGTCGCGGCCCGCATGCCACAGGATGTAAAGCGCGATTCCCAGCGTCACGAGCGGGTCGATCAGGCGCCAGTCGTAAAGCAGGATCAAGGTTCCGGCCACGATCACCGCGACCGAGCCCAACGCATCGGCCACGTTGTGCAGAAAGGCCGCGCGGATATTCAGGCTTTGCCTCGACATTGCAAAGGTCAGCATGGCCGTCACCACGTCGACGACCAGCGCGATGCCGGCCACGATGACCACGATCCAGCCTTCGACGCCCGGCGGGTCCATCATCCGCATCACGGCTTCGGCGATCAGGTAGAAGGCGATCACGAACAGCGTCGTGTAATTCACCAGCGCGGCCACCATCTCGGCCCGGCCGTAGCCGAAGGTCATGCTGTCATCCCGCGGGCGGCGCGCGATGCGCCGCGCCAGCAGGGCGATGATCAGCGAGATCGCGTCGGAAAAGTTGTGAATCGCATCGGCGATCAGCGCCAGCGAGCCGGAAATCACCCCGCCCACGATCTGCGCCAGGGTCAGGAACAGGTTCACCGCGACGGCCCAGATCACCCGGCGGTCACCGGACTGCGGATCGATATGGTGGTGGTGGTGATGCGTGCCCATGGCCCCTGCCTTTCCGCGGACAGGTCTAAGACGTGTTGCGCACGACGTAAACCGAACACTCGGCATGTGCGACCACATGCGTGGCCGTCGTGCCCAGCAGGTAATCCGTTATCCGCGGGTTGGCCGCCTGCATCACGATCACGTCCACCCCGGCCTGATCGGCCAGCTTGACGATCTGCCGATGTACCGCCCCCTTGCGCACGATCGTTTCAACCTCGACCCCCTCGGCCGGGTGCACCTTCATGAACCGTGCCAGCTGATCGGTCCAGTAGCGTTCCGAATCGCGGATGTTCAGGTTGCGCTCGATCTCGGGCGCGACGGTGGCAACGATCAGTTTCGCCGCGTGGCGGCGGGCCATCTCGACCGCCTCGCTATAGGCCTGGTGGTCAATCGCGGCATGGCGCAGGTTCAGCGGGCAAAGAATGGTTCGGATGGTCCGGGGCATGGGTTTTCGATTCCGGCTGCAACGTCGTCAGCCTATGCCCTGCCCGGATGCCGCCCCTCCCGCCCCTGTGCGACGGAACGGCATGCAGGAGCGACCTTCGCGACCGGTTCACGCGCCCGGCGGACGAATCCGGCCAGAAGACACGGGAACCGCCGCGCCTCGGACATGAACCGCCGACAGCGCACCGTCCTGCACCTCGATCCGCAGCCCGATCCGCGACAGGCGCCCCATCTCGACCCCCTGAATTATGTCAAGGCGGGTCTCGCCGGCACGCAGACGGCCCGCACTCAACAGCTCGGCCGCGAATATCGCCGCCGCCGAGCCCGTCGCGGGATCTTCGGGAATGCCCGCGGTCGGCGAGAACATGCGCGCGCGATAGCCCGCGGCGCCGTCATGTGTGTAAAGCCAAGCCCCGTCTGCGCCCCAGGCGGCCATGACCCGGGACCAGTGCGGTCCGACCGGACAGGCCCGGGCCAGGGCGTCCGGGTCGGCGACCGGCACGAAGAGATAGGACGGCCCGCCCTGCCAGTGCGCGGGCGCGCCGTGCCCGGTGCAGCCGATATCCCGCGGCGCCAGCCCCAGCGCCTGCGCCACCTCGCCAGCGGGCGTGCCGCCAGTCGCCGCGAAGGGAAGAACCGGCGCGGTGAACTCGGCGGTGACGGAATCCCGCGCGCGCGAGACGCGAACCGGGACCAGACCGGCCTGTTCCTCCAGCACCAGATCGGCGCGCCCGTCCGCCCCGTCGTTCAGCAGCCCCGACAGCAGGATCGCGCAGCCGATGGTCGGATGACCGGCAAAGGGAATCTCGGCGGTCGGAAAGAAGATCCGCACGCGGGCCGTATGGGCAGGATCGCGCGGGGCCTGGACAAAAATCGTCTCGGACAGGTTGAACTCGCGTGCAATGGCCTGCATCTGCGCCACGCTCAGCCCGTCCGCCCCGGTCACCACGGCCAGCGGATTGCCCGAATACGCCCGGTCGCTGAACACGTCGAGCGTGTGAAACACCAGATCGTCCATCGTCAATGCGCCTCGGCCCAGTTGGCGCCCTGCCCCGCATCGACGGTCAAGGGCACGTCCAACCTGACCGCCGGCATCGCGGCGTTCTCCATCACCTCGCGCACGGCGTCGATGGTCGCGCTCTCGGCCCCCTGGTCCACTTCGAAAAGCAATTCGTCATGCACCTGCAACAGCATCCTTGCGGGCAGGTCGGCAATCGCCCCCGGCATCCGGATCATCGCCCGGCGGATCACGTCGGCCGCGGTGCCCTGGATCGGCGCGTTGATCGCGGCGCGGCGGGCGAATCCGGCACCGGGGCCCTTGGCGTTGATCTCGGGTGTGTGGATCCGACGGCCGAACAGCGTCTGGACGAAGCCGTTTTCCCGCGCGAATTTTACCGTCGAGTCCATGTATTCGCGGATCCCGGGGAATCGTTCGAAATAGCGGTCGATGAAACCCTGCGCCTCGGAGCGCGGAATCCGCAGGTTGCGCGCCAGCCCGAACCCCGAGATGCCGTAGATCACGCCGAAATTGATCGCCTTCGCCTGGCGCCGGATCTCGGGTGTCATCTGCTCCAGCGGAACGTCGAACATCTCGGACGCGGTCAGCGCGTGGATGTCCTGCCCGTCGCGGAAGGCGTCCTTCAACTCCTTGATGTCGGCGACATGCGCCAGGATTCGCAGTTCGATCTGCGAATAGTCCAGGCTGATCAGCGTCTTGCCCGCATCGGCGACGAAAGCCTCGCGGATGCGGCGGCCCTCCTCGGTGCGTACCGGGATGTTCTGAAGGTTCGGATCGGTCGAGGCCAGCCGGCCGGTATTCGCCCCGGTCTGCACGTAAGAGGTATGCACCCGGCCGGTTTCGGGGTGGATATGTTCTTGCAGCGCGTCCGTATAGGTCGATTTCAGCTTGGACAATTGCCGCCAGTCCAGAACCCGTGCCGGCAGGTCGTGCCCCTCGGCGGCGAGATCCTCCAGCACGTCGGCGCCGGTGGCATAGGCGCCGGTCTTGCCCTTCTTGCCCCCTTCCAGCCCCATCTGGTCGAACAGGATCTCGCCCAGCTGCTTGGGGCTGCCGACATTGAAGCTGGTGCCGGCCAGCTCGTGTATCTCGGCCTCCAGCCCGGCCATCTTCTGCGCAAAGGCGTTGGACATGCGCGAAAGCGTGTCGCGGTCCACCTTGATGCCGGTCATCTCCATTTCGGCCAGCACCGGCACCAGGGGCCGTTCCAGCGTCTCGTAAACGGTCGTCACGCGCTGGCGGTGCAATTGCGGCTTGAACAGTTGCGCCAGGCGCAGGGTGATGTCGGCATCCTCGGCCGCGTATTTCACCGCCGCGTCCACCGGAACCCGGTCGAAGGTGATCGCCGAGCGGCCGCTGCCCAGCAGCGATTTTATCGGGATCGGCTGGTGTTCGAGATAGCGTTCCGACAGCGTGTCCATTCCGTGGCCATGCAGGCCCGAATGCATCGCGTAGGACATCAGCATCGTGTCGTCGATCGGCGCGACCGTGACCCCGTGCCGGGCCAGGATCTTGGCATCGTATTTCATGTTCTGGCCGATCTTCATCACCGAATCGTCCTGCAAGAGCGGCCGCAGCAGATCCAGCGCCTGTTCCATGCCCATCTGCCCATCGGCCAGCGCGTCCGAGCCGAACAGGTCGTCCGATCCGTCCTTGTGCCCCAGCGGGATGTAACAGGCCTGCCCCGGCTCGACGGCAAGCGAGATGCCCACCAGGTCGGCCTGCATCTCGTCCAGGCTGGTGGTCTCGGTGTCCAGGGCGACCCAGCCGCGGGCGCGGGCACGCGCGACCCAGGCATCGAGCGCCGCGGCATCGCGGACACATTCATAGTCTTCGGGGCGGAACGGCAGCGCGCGTTCCGTTTGCGGGGCCTCTGCGCCGGGCGTGGCCCCCGGTTCGGGCGCGGCGATCACCGGGGGCTCCACCCCCAGCCTGTCGGCCACGCGCCTGGACAGCGTGCGGAACTCCATGGATGCCAGGAACGCCAGCAGGCAGTCGGGGTCGGGTTCCTTCACCTCGAGCGCGTCCAGCGATTCCTCCAGCGGCATCCGATCGTCGAGCGTGACCAGCTTGTGCGACAGGCGGATCTGCTCGGCATTGTCGATCAGGGTCTGGCGGCGTTTGGGCTGCTTGATCTCCTCGGCATGGGTCAGCAGGCTCTCCAGGTCGCCGAACTCGTTGATCAACAGCGCGGCGGTCTTGATCCCGATGCCGGGCGCGCCGGGAATGTTGTCGACGCTGTCCCCGGCCAGCGCCTGCACGTCGACCACCCGGTCGGGGCCGACGCCGAATTTCTGCTCGACTTCCTCGACGCCGATCCGGCGGTTCTTCATCGCGTCCAGCATCTCGACCCCGCCGCCGACGAGCTGCATCAGATCCTTGTCCGAACTGATGATCGTGACCCGTCCGCCGGCCTCGCGCGCGCGGCGGGCCAGCGTGGCGATGATGTCGTCTGCCTCGTATCCTTCCTTCTCGATACAGGCGATGTTGAAGGCGCGGGTCGCCTCTCGGGTCAGCGGGATCTGCGGGCGCAGATCCTCTGGCATTTCCTCGCGGTTGGCCTTGTAGAGATCGTAAAGATCGTTGCGGAACGTGTGCGACCCCTTGTCGAAGATCACCGCGACATGGGTGGGCGCGTCGGGGCCGGCGTTATCCTCGACCATCTTGAAGATCATGTTGCAAAAACCCGCCACCGCGCCGATCGGCAACCCGTCGGATTTGCGCGTCAGCGGCGGCAAGGCGTGGAAGGCACGGAAAATGAAGCCCGACCCGTCGATCAGGTGCAGGTGACATCTCTTGCCGAATGAACTGTCTGCCATCGTCGCGCGCCCCTCTGTCGAAAGCGTTGGAATTTCCAGGTTACATGGCCCCGCGACCGAAGACCACGGCGATGCGACGCCGGCGGCGATCGCATCGGCACGCGCGGCGTGGCGCTCGGGCGACGGTCGGAGCCGCGCCGGACAGGCGCGCCCCGGGCGCATAGGCCGCCTGCCCTTCCGGTTCGCGGGTGCCAGCCAATGCGGGCGTCGGGAAGGATAGCCGCGAAGCGCCGGCAATGCGCCCCGCCGGCCTGCCGGACCGCTGCCTGTGGGCGCCCTATTTCACCCGGTCGGCGAAACTTTCGTGGATGTATTTCTTGTCGCAATAGCCGCATTCGACAAAGCCCGTCTCACGCGGGATCGAAAGCCAGACACGCGGATGCCCCAGCGCGCCCTCGCCCCCGTCACAGGCAACGCGCCATTGACTGACGATTTCGGTTTCCGGGGCTTCGATTGTCATGTCCTGGGCTCCGTTGCTTGCCGCCGCGACGGTTTCCGCTTAGATCAGCGGGACGCATAACGCAAGACGGGACCGCGGCAAGACCGGGGCGGGAGGATACGATGGACAGCAATGCGATCCAGATCCGGGGGTTGGAAAAGGTCTATGCGGCCGCCGGCAACCACCCCGAGAAGGTCGCGCTGAAAGGCGTCGACCTGGACGTGCCCGAAGGGTCCATTTTCGGCCTGCTGGGCCCGAACGGCGCCGGCAAGTCGACGCTGATCAACATATTGGCCGGGCTGGTCATCAAGACCGCCGGAAAGGTGACGATCTGGGGATTCGACCAGGACGTGAACCCGCGCCAGTCGCGCGCCTCGATCGGGGTGATGCCGCAGGAATTGAACCTCGACCCGTTCTTCACGCCCCGCGCCGCGCTCGAGGTGCAGGCCGGGCTTTACGGCGTGCCCAAGTCGCAGCGTCGCACCGACGAGATCCTGGAAATGATCGGCCTGACGGACAAGGCCGAGGCCTATGCACGCTCGCTGTCGGGGGGGATGCGCCGGCGGCTTCTGCTGGGCAAGGCGCTGGTGCATCATCCGCGCATCCTGGTGCTGGACGAACCGACCGCCGGGGTGGATATCGAACTGCGCAACATGCTGTGGCAGAACGTGCGCCGCCTGAACGAGGAAGGGATGACCATCATCCTGACCACGCATTACCTGGAAGAGGCCGAGCAGATGTGCGACGAGATCGCCATCATCAACCACGGCGAAGTCATCGCGCGCGACACCACCGCGGCACTGGTCGGGCGGATGGACGGCAAGACGCTGGTCATCCACCCCGACGGCGATGTGCCGGATGATCTGCATCTTCCCGCAGGCGTGACGATGGAAAAGCGCCGCGATGGCGCGCTTGCCTTCAGCTATCGGCGTGGCGAGATCGGAACCGGCGCGGTGCTGGAGGCGGTGCGTGACGCCGGGCTTCGAATGCGCGATGTGGCCACCGAAGAACCCGACCTGGAAGATGTCTTCGTCGCCCTGACCAGGTCGGACGATGCCGCCGCCTGAGGGCGCTCCCACCTGAATCGACGCTATCGCCCGGCGCGGCGATCGCGTAGGATCTGCACCATGGGCATCGGCCCGGTCGCCTGGCAACCGGCGCGGGACGTTTCATTTTTCGCCCGCGACAGATTCCGGGATTCAGGCCCCATGACCACGGTCAGAGAGTTTACCAGGCCCTATTGCCAGCGCAGCAATGCCCGGGCGGTCCGCAGTTGCCTTGCCACCCTTGCTTTCTATTTCCTGACGCTCTGGGCGGCGATTGACGCCGCGCTTGGCGGGCTGTGGGCGGCGGCGGCCGGGTTGATCGTGCTGAACGCCTTCGGCGGTGTTCGGCTTTACGTGTTGCAACACGATTGCGGGCATGCGTCGCTGTTCGAAAGCCGGCGGTTGAACGACCTGGCCGGGTATGGCCTGTCGACCTTCACGC
This sequence comes from Actibacterium sp., assembly GCA_016278325.1. Classification (GTDB taxonomy): domain Bacteria; phylum Pseudomonadota; class Alphaproteobacteria; order Rhodobacterales; family Rhodobacteraceae; genus JADQCB01. The sequence goes on along the minus strand of JADQCB010000043.1, from coordinate 24,799 downwards.
TGACCCCGTTCCGGGCGATGCAATACAATCACAATGTCCACCACGCCCATATCGGCGATCTGGACGCCCGGGATACCGGCGAGATCCACACCATGACCCTGCGCGAATGGGAAAACGCGCCGTGGCATCGGCGGCTGGCCTATCGCATCTACCGCAACCCCTTGTTCCTGCTGCCGGTGGGCGGGCTTTACACCTATCTGCTGCGCTATCGCTGGCCGAAAAACGCGATGACAGTCGGCCTGTCGGAGGTAATGGCCCAGAACGCGGTGCTGATGGCCTGGCTGGGGCTGATCTGGGCGCTGGCCGGGGTCACCGGCCTGTGGGTCTGGCTGGCGACGGTGTTCGTGGCCGGCATGATCGGCGTTTTCCTCGTCTACCTTCAGCACAATTTCGAGGATACCTACTGGGACCGGCGGCCGGATCTGTCACCCCGCAAGGCGGCACTGGTGGGCGCGTCGGCGCTTGACCTCGGGGCGGTGTGGGACCTGGCGACGGGCAACATCGCCTATCACGACATCCACCATTTCAACGCGCGCATCCCGTCCTACAACCTGCGCCGATGCCACCTGGCGTTGCGCAGGGAACTCGATGCCCCGGTCATCCACTGGCCCGCCGCGCTGGCCAGTTTCCGGTTGAAACTGTGGGACGAGACCGCCGGAAAGCTGGTGCCGTTCCCGCGAAGCCCCGCGCCGGGCGAGCGGCCTGGCCCGGTGGCCCCGGCACGATAGGCACCGCCGCAAACCGGGGCAATGCCCGGCCCCGGTCACTGCAACGGCTGAAGCATCCGTCCCAGCGCGCGGCCCCCCAGCAGATGCACATGCAGATGCTGCACCTCCTGCACACCGGCCCGGCCGGCATTGGCGATCATCCGGTATCCGTCTCCGCCATTGCCGGGCTGCACCCCCAGCATTCGGCAAACCTGGCCGATGGCGCGGGTGAAATCCAGGATCTCGGCATCCGACGCCTCCAGCGCGAACTGGTCATAGGTGATATAGGGGCCCTTGGGGATCACCAGCACATGCTCGGGCGCCTGCGGCTGAATGTCCCGGAACGCGAGGCTGTGCTCGGTCTCGAGAACGGTGTCATTCGGGATCTCGCCACGCAGGATCCGGGCAAAGATGTTCTGGGGGTCATAGTCTTGGGCCATTGGCGTCCTCAATCGACAAAGAGATGTTCGGTGGCGGCGATTTCGCGCGCCTGTTCGGGCGGGATACGCAGGAATTGCGACAGCGGTCCGGTGTTTTCATCAACGCTGGCCCGTTCCCGGATCGTATGGAAATGCGGGAACGCGGCATCGCGGATCCGGTCACTTTCGAACTGCACGTCATAGCGGATGGTGGGCAGCAGCCGGTCGATCGTCTCGGGCGGGGTTTGCTCGCCGGCAAGCCCGACACGGCGGGCGTGGCCCAGCAGGTATTCGTCGGTGAACTCGGTCTGGATCTCCAGCATCCGCGTGGTGCAGCGATCGGAATAGAAATCCTGCATCAGCGCGATATGGGCCGGGTCCAGGCAGATCATCAGGCGGTCGGTCTGGTAATGATCGAAAAGCATGCGCAACAGGGCCCGGCGATGGCGCGTGCGCTTTTCCATCGTGGTCTGGATTCCGCCCAGATCGGGCAAGGGCGTATGTTCTTCGCTGAACAGATAGTCGACGGCCGGCAGGTTGGTGATCTGGCGCACCCGCTCCAGCAGGCGCTTGGCGACATGCCATTTCTTGCAGGTCACGATCAGAAGCTCCCGGTCACGGCCCAGGCTTGCCTCGGTTTCCCAGAACCGCGGCGCAAAACGCCGCCCGATGCGCCCGCGATTGGTCAGGAAAGCGTACAGATTTCGCCCCTCGCCGGAGATGCTGAATTCTGTCCCCTCGCTGGCATAGACCGCACCCAGCCTGCGCTTGAGCTCTTGCGCCTCGGGCGAGATCTTGCGCGCAAAAAGAAAGTCCTGGCTCAGCAGCATGTGGTAATGATCGTTGTAGAAGGTGACCGGCATTCCGTAATCGGAAAAGATCAGAAAGGTCAATGTGCGCGCGCGTATCTCGGGCCCGGGTACGAGGTGGCGCACCAGCGTCTGGAAGAAGGTTTCGTCGGGGATCCAGGTCGTGCGGAAGAAGCGCAGGACATCCGGGCGGGCGCGGCAGAAATCCAGGATCGCCTCGATCGTGCGTCGGCGCAGGCACCACCATTGGCTGCCGATCATCATTCGCAGATCCGACGGAACCCGGCGGGACAGGCGCAACCGGCGTTGCAGATCGAGCGACCAGTAGAACAGCCGCTTGTGTTTGCGCTCATTCACGAAATGCCGATAGATCAGCCGATCTTCCTTCATCCCGGTCTTGATCCAGTCCGAGTCGAAGAAATCGAAACTTTCGATATAATCGGCGTCATCACGCTCCAGGAACGCATGGGCATATTCCGCCGACTTGATCGGCATGCAATCGCCCGAGAGCATGTAGAAATGCGTGGCGCGCGGGAACGCGGCCTCGGCCGTGCGCAAGCCGTGCAGCGTCGCGGCGACCAGCGACCACTCGCCCCAGCCGCATCGCACACGCCTGCGCACGAAGGCCACATCGGGATTGTCCTTCAGCGCGGCGCGGATCCGCGCATAATCCTTTGTCCCGCCGCGCGCGTCGAAATGGATGGCGATGCAGTCGCCGGCGGATGTCAGCCGTTCGGCCTGCTGGATCACCGCCTCCGGATCCTTGTGGCACAGAAGAATGTACGCGATTTTTGCCATGAACCGTCCGAAGTTTCCCCCTGCGCCGCGGTCTTTAACCTGAATACCTTGAAGTGCCGTTGAATAAACAGCAATTCTTTGCTCTGTTGTATGAAACACGGGCCGCCAGCACAAAGCGGCCGCGATCGGAGGCGGTCTGCGAATGGGGTTTCCCGGAACCTGGATGACGCAAAGCGAAAGCATGGTCTACCGCGTGGTGCCGAAATGCGCCTGCTCGACCATCGGTCAGATCATGTACTATGCCGACAACGGCGAATTCTTCGACGGCGACATCCACGACGCGACCGAGAACATCCACAAATGGGGAATCGAGGCCAGCCGCCAGCCGATAACCGATAACGTGACGGCGCACAGATCCTATGCGTTTACCTGCGTGCGCAATCCGTATTCCCGGATCCTGAGTTCGTTCTTTGACAAGATCTGCGGCATCCAGCGGAACGGAAAACGCTATCGCGGCAATCTGGTGCCCTTGCTGATCCAGAAATACGGGGTCGAGGTTGGCGGCCCGGATGGCACCGAAGCGTTCGACCAGATCCGCAGTTTCCGCCGGTTCCTGCTTTTCGTGCGCGACACCATCCGCTGGCGCCGCCCGATGGACCCCGATATCCACTGGTCGGCGATGTCCGGCCATGTCTCGACCTTCATCGTGAATGGCGGTCGCTATGACAACATTATTTTCACCGAACGATTCGACGAAGGCATGCAGTCGGTTCTGGATGCGATCGACACGAAATGGCCGGTGAAGCTGGAAAAGGTGCCGCGGTTCAACGAATCGCAGGGGCACGGCCCGAAACGGGCGCACCCGGTGGAGGCGTATTTCGACGATCTGTCGATGCACCTGATCTATGAGATCTACAAGAACGACTTCCAGCTTTTCGGATACGATTTCGAAAATCCCGCGAACAGGATGCCGGTGGCAGAGATCGACCTGGACGAGGTTCACGCCAAGCTGGGTGACTGACCGTCTCGGCGGCCCGGGTGCCCGCCCGACGCGCAAGGGGCCGCCCCTGCCGGGACGGCCCCATTTGTTTGCTGTCACGCGCCACGGGGCCCTGGTGCCTGTGCGCCCCAAAAGCCGCCGGCCGTATCAGGCCTGGTTGCGCTTGCCCTTGATCGGCGCCCAGATGCGCTTGTTCGTCAGGTAGAGAAGCACCGAAAGCAGCACCAGGAAACCGACGCCGACAAAGCCCGCCTGCTTGCGCGCCATCATCTTCGGTTCCGCCGCCCACATCAGGAAGGCCGAAACGTCCTGCGCCTCGTGGTGCAGATCGGTGGCATGGCCGTCATCGTATTCCACGTCGTCGCCCATGAGCGGCGGCGGCATGGCGATCCAGCCACTTGGGAAGGCGGTATTTTCATAGAAGGTGGTGCCCGCCTCTACCTTCGTTTCGCCGGTATAGCCCGTGAGAATCGAGGCGATGTATTCCGGCCCGCCCATCCCGTTGACCAGCTGGCTGATCCCGGTTCCATAGGGGCCGTGGAACCCGGCCCGGGCCTTGGCCATCAGGCTCAGGTCCGGGGCCGATTCCATGTTCGAGGGCGGAAAATGGTCGGTCGGCTTGGCCGGGCGATACTCGCCGGTCTGCTCATCCAGAACCTGGAACTGTTGCGCATAGGCCCGCACCTGCGCATCCGTGTATCCCGGCCCGCCCGGGGCCGACAGGGTGCGCAACGGAACGAATTTCATTCCGTGGCAGGCCGAGCAGACCTCGGTATAGACCTTCAGACCGCGCCGAAGCTGGTTCTGGTCATAGCTGCCGAACGGCCCCTCGAAGGAAAACGCGTAATCCTCGACATGGCCGCCCTCGGCGGCCAGGGCGGCCCCGGAAGACAGGGCCATGGCGGCAAGCACCGAAAGGGTGAGCTTCCTGATCATGTTGTCGATCCTCTCTCTCACTCGGCCGGGGTGGATTGCGCTGCCGTGCCGGCACCATCCCCGCCCTTGCCGTAATGGGCATTGAAGTCGTCTTCGATGGTGGCGGGCTGGGCCAGTGGCTTCTCGATCACGCCCAGAAGCGGCAGGATGATCAGGAAATAGGCGAACCAATAGGCTGCCGCGATCAGCGAAATCCAGGCCACCAGCTCATTCGGGGTCTGGCCGCCGCACCACATCAGCACGACGAAATCCACGACCAGCAGGGCGAACCACCATTTGAACATCGGCCGATACCGCCCCGAGCGCACCGAAGAGGTATCCAGCCAGGGCGCCAGCGCCATCACCAGGATCGAACCGAACATCGCAAGAACGCCGAAGAACTTGGCATTGACGATACCGAACGTGATGAAGCTGGCGAACTGCACCGCCCAGACATCCGCGGTGAAGGCCCGCAGGATCGCGTAGAAGGGCAGGAAATACCATTCCGGCACGATATGCGCCGGCGTGGCCAGCGGGTTGGCCTCGATATAGTTGTCGGGATGGCCCAGGTAGTTCGGCATGAAACCGACAATGGCGAAGAACACCGCCAAGATAAGCGCCAGCGCGAACAGGTCCTTCATCACGAAATAGGGCCAGAACGACACGGTGTCCTTTTGCGCCTCGGCTTTCGAGCCGCGCCGCACCTCGACCCCGGTGGGGTTGTTGTTCCCGGTGGAATGGAACGCCCAGATATGCACCGCCACCAGCGCGGCGATCACGAAGGGCAGCAGGTAATGCAGGCTGAAGAACCGGTTCAGCGTGGCGTTATCCACCGCCGGGCCACCCAGCAGCCAGGTCTGGATCGGCTCGCCGATCAGCGGGATCGCACCGAACAGGCCGGTGATCACCGTGGCCCCCCAGAACGACATCTGCCCCCAGGGCAGGACATACCCCATGAACGCCGTGGCCATCATTGCCAGGTAGATCAACATGCCGATGATCCAGGTCACCTCGCGCGGGGATTTGTAGGACCCGTAATAGAGGCCGCGGAAAATATGCAGGTAAACCGCGACGAAGAACAGCGACGCACCGTTGGAATGCATGTAACGCAGCGCCCAACCGGCGTTCACGTTGCGCATGATATGTTCGACCGATGCGAAGGCCATGTCGACATGCGGCGTGTAATGCATGGCCAGCGCGATCCCGGTGGCGATCTGCAACACCAGGCAGAAGGTCAGCACGATCCCCCAGATCCACATCCAGTTCAGGTTTTTCGGGGTCGGGATCATCAGGGTATCGTAGAGAAGGCCCGCGATCGGCAAACGCCGGTGCAGCCATTTTTCGAAACCCGATTTCGGTTCGTAATGGTCGTGCGGAATTCCAGACATGTCGCTCTCCCTCACCCCAGCTTGATCGTCGTGTCGTCGACGAATTCGGCGACGGGAATATGCAGGTTCTCGGGCGCCGGCCCCTTGCGGATGCGCCCGGCGGTATCATAGTGCGAGCCGTGACAGGGGCAGAACCAGCCGCCGAAATCGCCCGCCTCGCCGATGGGAACGCATCCCAGATGGGTGCAAACGCCGATCATCACCAACCATTCGCCGGTTTCTTCAAGAAAGGCACGGTTCGCGTCGGTCGCGGGCGCGCCTTGCGGCAGATTCGCGTTCTCGGCATTCGGGTCGATCAACTCCGACATCGGGACGCCGCGGGCCGCCTCGATCTCTTCCTGGGTGCGTCGGCGGATGAAGACCGGCTTGCCCAGGTATTTCACGGTCAACTGACTGCCGACGTCCAGGCCCGCCACGTCCACGCGGATCGAGCTGAGCGCCTGCACGTCGGCCGAAGGATTCATCTGGTTTATCAACGGCCAGACCGCGGCACCTGCGGTGACCGCGCCGGCGCCGGCGGTGGCGTAGTAAAGAAAATCCCGGCGCGTGCCTTCGTGATCTTCTGCGTGAGACACGAGAATCTCTCCCTTCCTAAGCGTCCGACAGGGGCGTCGCCCGATCGCGGATCATGCGGCTGCAATCGCCGTGGTTCTAGCCATCTTCCCGCGGATCGTCCAGAACGCAAATCCTCGCACAATCGAATTTATGGCGACAAGCGGATGATTTTGTGCGACATAATGGCCCATCATCGGCCCCATGACAGTTTTTCCGCAAGGGTCTAATGATCATTCATGCAACAAGCCGACACGTTCGACAGCTTTGAAACCATGCCGATGGAAGGGGCATAAGGTGAACGACGCATCAGGTCCAAGATCATTGGCAGGTTGTGTGCAACTGTGCTTGCTGTTTCTTGCGTCTTTCGTCGCGGTCGCCATGTCGGGCGTCCCGGCGATGGCCGAGATCGAACTGGGGTTCTATCTCGGGGCGCAGACGGCGCCACACAGCCGCGTCAAGGGCAATGACCCCGGCGGCGTCGGCGCGTTCAACTTCCTGGCCGAGTGGAAGGGCCGATCATTCTCTCCGCCACCCTATTACGGCCTGCGGGGGATCTGGTGGCGCGATGACGGCCCGCTCGGGTTCGGTCTGGAATTCACTCACAACAAGGTCTACGCGACCGATGCCACGCTTGCGGCCAGCGGCTTCAGCCGGCTGGAACTGACCAACGGGGTCAACGTCCTGACCGCGAATGCAATGTATCGCTGGCAGGCGCCCGACCGCGCCTGGACCCCCTATGTCGGGGCCGGGCTGGGCATGGCGATCCCGCATGTCGAGGTTTCTTCACCCGGCGGCGTGACCTATGAATACCAGGTGACCGGGCCGGCCGCCCGCTGGGTGCTGGGGGTCAGCCGGGATCTGTCAGATCGCTGGCGCATCTTCGGCGAATACAACGGCACCTATTCGATGCATGAGGCCGATCTCAGCAATGGCGGGACGCTCAAGACCGATCTTGTCACGAATGCCCTGAACCTCGGCCTGGCGTTCCGGTTCTGAAACGGAACCGGCGCCGGGCTATCCAACCGGAAGGCTCGCCTGCATCGACGGGCGCGCTGCAAATTCCGCCGCCCAGTCGGCCAGCGCGCCATGCCCCTTGCGCCAGTCGCGGTCGGGATGGCGGAAATCCAGGTATCCCAGCGCACAGCCCACCGCGATCTGACCGATATCGAGCGGCCCCTCCAGGTGGCTCAGCCAGCGGCCTTCAAGCGCGGTCAGAGTCCGCTCGATCTTGTCCCACTGGCCTTCGACCCAGTCGGGAAAACGAATCGCCTCGGGGCGGAAGCGGGATTCGTAGACCATCAGGACAGCCGCATCCATGATCCCGTCGCCGGTGGCCTCCAGCGTCAGGGTTTCCCAGATGCGCGGCTGGGGATAGAGCGCCGCGCCGGCGCGATCGTTGAGGAACCGGCAGATCACGCGGCTGTCATAGATCGCCGGCCCGTCGTCGCGCAGCAATGTGGGGATCTTGCCAAGCGGGTTCTGCGCGGTGGGCGCGGCCGCCGTCGGGGCGACCGGATTTCCGGTCGCGTGGACCAGTTCGACCGCGTCAAGCTGACCGGTCTCGTGCAGCACCACCCGCACCTTCCGGCAAAAGGGCGAGGCGGCGTTGTCGAACAGTTTCATGAAGTCCCTCCCGTTTGGCGGAAGAGTATGTGCGCCAGAGCGGCATGTCCATTGCCGCCGCGCAACGCGCCATCCTGAGAATTTCCCAAGAGATCCTGCGCGCTGCGCGGCGGGCGTTATTTCTGAAGCGTAATCAGGTATTCGGCCAATGACATGACCCGTCCACGCGCCTCGATCGCCGCACCGATCGGATCACGGGCCGCAACAGCATCCCGGGTGAAAATGGCGCCATAGACGGGCATCGGCCCGCCATGCCCGCGCAGGCCGGTGCGCCCGTCGATAACATGAATGACCTTCAACATCGGAAAGGCACCATCGTTGCGCGCGGAAATCTGGGTCAGGTCAGGGATCGGCACCGAAATGACTTCGCCCAGCGGTCCATCGCCCTCGCCCGACATGCCGTGGCATGTTGCGCAATATTGTTGATAGAGCGTTTCGCCTATGGGCAGATCCTGCGCATTTGCAGGGGCCACAAGCGCCGCAGCGAAAATACTGGCGGAAAACAGTGAAAGCAGATCTGTCACGGAAAATCCTCCCTGCATGACTTTGTGCCTCTATCATGCGGGGCGCGGGAAAATGCGTCATTGACCGCGGTCAACGGCGCCCTCTGGGTCCGCGCCCATCGCGCCGGAAAATGCGGCGGAAATTCCACACGATACGCTCACTGGCGCGAAAGGCCGTGGGGCAAAGCGGATCAGATGCGCAACGCCCTCAGCCGATCGCCATCGACGCCGTTGATCTCGGCAGTGATGATCGCGCCCTCTGGCTGATCGCTGTCGAATGCGACCTCGGCAAATTGCGCGGTCCGGCCCATGCGGGGATGTTCCATCAGCACGTCATGGATGCGCCCGACCTGGGCCGAGAGATGACGCCTGACCTGCGCCGCGCCCGCCGCACGCAGCCGGGCCGCGCGATCTTTTGTCACCCTGCCATCGACCTGCGGCATCCGGGCCGCCGGGGTGCCGGGCCGCGGGCTGTAGGGAAAGACATGCAGCCAGGTCAGGTCGCATTCCGTCACCAGTTTCAGCGAATTCGCGAACATCGCCTCGGTCTCGGTGGGAAAACCGGCGATGATGTCGGCGCCGAACGTCATGTCGGGCCGCAGGCGCCGGGCCTCTTCGCAGAACCGAATCGCGTCATCGCGCAGATGCCGGCGCTTCATCCGCTTCAGGATCATGTCGTCGCCCGCCTGGAGCGACAGGTGCAGATGCGGCATCAGGCGCGGTTCCGTGGCGATCGCCAGCATGAGGTTGTCATCGGCCTCGATCGAATCGATCGAACTGATTCGCAGGCGCGGCAGATCGGGAACAAGCCGCAGGATACGCATCACCAGGTCGCCCAGCCGCGGCCGCCCCGGCAGATCGCCCCCCCAGCTGGTCAGATCGACGCCGGTCAACACCACTTCGTTGAAACCGCGATCCACCAGGCGCCGGATCTGTTCCACGACGACGCCGGCGGGAACAGAGCGGGAATTGCCGCGCCCGAACGGGATGATGCAGAAGGTGCAGCGATGGTCGCAACCGTTCTGCACCTGCACATAGGCCCTGTGCCGGCCGAACCCGTCGATCAGGTGGCCGGCGGTTTCGGTCACCGACATGATGTCATCGACCCTGACCTTCTCGGTCTCGCCGATGAAATCGGGCGAAGCCGCCAGTGCCGTCCAGGTCGCGGGCTGCATCTTTTCGGTATTGCCGATCACCAGATCGACCTCGTCCATCGCGGCAAAGCTGTCGGGATCGGTCTGCGCCGCGCAACCCGTGACGATCAGCCGGGCCTCCGGGTTTTCGCGGCGCAGCTTGCGGATCTCCTGGCGCGCCTTGCGCACGGCCTCGGCGGTGACGGCACAGGTGTTCACGACAACCGCATCCTCGATGCCCGCGGCGGCCGAAAGCTCTTTCATCGCCTCGGTTTCATAGGCGTTCAGGCGGCAGCCCAGCGTGGCGAATTTCGGAACCGCGCGATCCATCATGCCGAGTCCACGAAGGCGGCGGTCAGGCTGCCGGAGAAGACATGCATCGTCGGCCCGGTCATCCAGACGCCGTCCTCGCGCCAATCGATCTGCAACCTGCCACCATCCAGTTCGACGCTCACCGCGCGCCCGGTCAGCCCGCGCCGCGCCGCCGCGACCGCTGCCGCGCAGGAGGAGGAACCGGAGGCCAGCGTCACGCCGGTTCCGCGCTCCCATACCCGCAGGCGCAGGTGATCCGGGCCGATCAGGCTGGCAACCTGGACATTCGTGCGCTCCGGGAACAGTGGATGATGCTCATAGCGGGCGCCGAACTGCTCCAGCGGAACCGCCTCGGCATCCTCGACGAAAAAGGTGCAATGCGGGTTGCCCATGCCAGTGGCGACGGGCCCTCCTTCGATCGGAAGCTCCAGGCTGTCCATTTCCTCGGCCAGCGGAATGTCGCGCCATTCCAGCAGGGGCGCCCCCATGTTCACCCGGGTCAGGCCGTCGCCGGCATCCTCGGCGACCAGCCTTCCGCGATCGGTCAGCAGGACCACGCGATCGCGTCCGGTTTCGTTCATGAGGTAACGGCCGACACAGCGTGTCGCATTGCCGCAAGTCCCGGAAACCGAGCCGTCCGCGTTGTAGAACACCAGCCTGGCGTCGGCATCCGTCGCCGTCTCGATCACGGCAAGCTGGTCGAACCCGACCCCGCGATGACGATCGGCAATGGCGGCGACAAGCGACGCGGACAGCGGCGCGGACCCTGCGCGCCGGTCGATCACCACGAAGTCATTGCCAAGCCCGTGCATCTTCATCAGGGGCAGGCAGTCCTGCTCAGTCATATTTCGCATGGCGCGCATATATCGCGCCATCGGGGACGAATCCAGAGATGGTTGAAAAAAGCGCGGAATTCGCCTTGACCGCGCGGGCGGGGTTTTCTAGTAGCAGGCGGCGAGCGGGCCGTTCGTCAGTCGGGATGCCGACTGACTTTCGACAAACGGGTCGAGGCGACATAACCGGTTTTTCTTTCGGAGGAAATCGGTTTAAGACGGAAAGACTGGATCGCACGCGATGTGGTCCGGCACAGAGGATGGGCCGTTAGCTCAGTTGGTAGAGCAACTGACTTTTAATCAGTGGGTCGCAGGTTCGAATCCTGCACGGCTCACCATCTTCTCTCAGGGTCCGCTTCAAAACGGAGTGGGTGGTTTAAGGCTCTTGCGGGGAAGCGTGTCATTCGCCTGATACGGGCGATGAGGATCCAGGCTTCCGCGCTCTCGCTGGCTTTCTCGCAATCTCTTGCCAGGCGGCGGCAGCGACCACGCCCGGTTGATCCCTGCAAGCAGGTCATCATCGCGCCAGCGGTAGACAGGATAGCGCACGGTCGAGACCGGCGGAAATCCTTCGGCAGGAGCGACCGGGCAACAATGGCGCCACGATCCGCCACTCCGCATCGGTCAAATCGCTTGGATAGCGTTTCGTCTTGCGCTTATGCTGCATGCGGGCGAATTCGGTCAAGGCCATAGTGATCTCCGTTCAAATTCGCCGCCGAACAGGATCACAACCTGCTGAATTCACTCAACGCTTTTTCGATCATAGTCTGAGGCTGCTCGATGCTGAACGTCCTTGCCGACCGAACTTACCGCCATCTCTTCGCCGCGCAGGTCGTGGCGCTTCTGGGCACCGGGCTTGCCACGGTCGCGCTGGGGCTTCTGGCCTACGATCTGGCGGGCGATAATGCAGGCCTGGTGCTGGGCACGGTCTTCACCATCAAGATGGTGGCCTATGTCGGCATCGCGCCCATAGCAGGCGCCTTTGCCAACCGGGTGAACCGGCGGCCATTCCTGGTCGCGCTGGATCTGGTGCGGGCGGGTGCGGCGCTGTGCCTGCCTTTCGTCACCGAGGTCTGGCAGGTCTATGTGCTGATCTTCCTGCTGCAATCGGCTTCCGCCGCCTTCACGCCGACCTTCCAGGCGACGATCCCCGACGTGTTGCCGGAGGAGGCGCGCTACACCCGCGCGCTGTCTCTGTCGCGGCTGGCCTACGATCTGGAGAATATCGTCAGCCCGACGCTGGCCGGGCTTCTGCTGGCGGTGGTGAGCTACAATTCGCTGTTCCTTGGGACGGTGGTGGGGTTTGCCGCCTCGGCGGCCCTCGTCGTCTCGGTCCTGCTGCCCAGCCCGAAACCCTCCGCGCCGCGCGGCGTCTATGACCGCACGACCCGCGGCATCCGCATCTACCTCGCGACACCGCGTCTGCGCGGGTTGCTGGCGCTGAACCTCGCCGCCGCCGCTGCGGGCGCGATGGTGCTGGTCAACTCGGTGGTGCTGGTGCGCAGCACGCTGGGGCTGGACGCATCCGCGCTGGCCTGGACGCTGTTCGCCTTCGGCGCGGGTTCGATGCTGGCCGCACTCGCGCTGCCGAAGCTGCTCGACCGCGTGCAGGACCGCCCGGTGATGGTCGCCGGCGCCGCGCTCATGGTGCTGACGCTCCTCGGTCTCGCCGGAGAGGTTGCCGCCCTTGGGCTGAACTGGCCCGTCCTCCTTGGCGCGTGGCTGCTGGTGGGCCTGGGCTATTCGGCGGTCCTCACCCCCTCGGGCCGCCTGCTGCGGCGTTCCGCCCACGCGGAGGATCGCCCTGCGATCTTCGCCGCGCAGTTCGCGCTGAGCCATGCGTGCTGGCTCGTGACCTATCCGCTTTCCGGCTGGCTGATGACGCAGTTCGGGCCGGTCGCGGCCCTCGGGGTGCTGGCGGCGCTGGCAGGTGTCGGCGCGCTGTCGGCACTTCGCCTCTGGCCGCAGGCGGATCCCGAAATCCTCGAGCACAGCCATGACAACCTGCCGCTCGACCACCCCCATCTCAAGGGCGAGCGCCGCCACGCGCATCCCTTCGTCGTGGACGACAACCATCCCCGCTGGGCGTCACAGCTCTGAAGCCGGTCGTGGGTCACGACAAGAGGTCGGTCTCGCCGTGACGCGCCAGGCCGCTGCCTGCAAGCCGCGCAACGGCAAGCAGGATCAGAAGCGCCAGCGCGGCCAACAATCCGAAGTCTTGCGGGACACCGAGAAGGATCGAGGCACTGCCGCCCACTGCGGCCCGGAGACCGGGCAGGATCAGCAACCATTGCACCAGGCATTGATCCCTTGACCAGCTTGTCGGCCGCGTCTTTCGATGTTCCGGATTTCGCTTGCGCGGTCCTTCGGTTCTTGTCCATCTTCGCGCCTTGATGGCTGCGACGAACCAGAAATCCAGCGTTACGAAAACATCAAATCCGCCCCATGGGTGATGCCGTCAGACAGTTTCTCCCTTACAGTTGGGAGAGTAAGCCCTTGATTTGTCTTGAAAATGGTGCGGTCGAGAAGACTCGAACTTCCACGGGTGTTACCCCACAGCGACCTCAACGCTGCGCGTCTACCAATTCCGCCACGACCGCACTGCCCTGGCTCGGTGCGGCGCTTAATAGCGGCTCATCGGGATAATGTGAAGGGGCAAATTGGGGGCGGGCGCCGTGATTTGCGCCCGCCGACGAACAAATGCGCGCAAGCCTCAGTCGCCGATGCTGAAGCTTGGAAGCGCGGCCGCGGGAACGAGCTTTTCGCCGCTGTCAGATGCCTGTGAATTTCCCTGCAAGGTCATAGCCGCCTTGCGAATGAGCGCATTCCGCCCGGGCTGGCCCGGTCCGAAGACGGGCGTTGCCCCCTCGTCGATCGCGGACAAGGCGGCATCGTACCACGCCACTGCAAGATCGGGCCGGCGCGAGGCCCCGAACCCCTGGAACAGATGGTGCCCCAGAAGTTCGGCATAGGGGCGTTCGCCGACCGTCACCAGCAGCAGGGCCGATCCGATGGCCATATCCATGTCGTCGGTGCGGTATCCGACCGACAGGCAGATCCTGGCGGTGCCGCCCAGCTGGGCCGGCGACATGCCGGTCTCCAAAACGAAGGACGAAACATCCTGAACGACCGCGTCCAGCGGCTTGAGCGAAAGTGCAGCAACGTAACTGCGCATCGTCGGGACCAGCGCCTTGCACTGTTCGACGATCTGCTCGGGGCTGACCCCCTCGACCTTCGCGGCGAGTTCCTCACCCTCGGCGATCGCATAGGTGCGCGCCAGACAGAACTGTTCATTCAGTGCAAAAGCGGGATCGCTCATCGAGGCGGCGGTCACGAAGCCGCCATTGGTGTTGGTCAGAAGGCTGACCTTGTTGCAATGCGACGCCAGCGACCGGGCCGCGGCCGCGCCCATGAAGTTGGGCAGCGCCGGTTTCTCGTCGGCCGGGGCGGTGGCCGTCACCGTTTCTGCCGGTTCCGGCGCAGTCGGGGCCGGGGTCGGCGCGGCGGGGGTTCCGGCCATCTGCGCGCGGTAATCCTTGAGCAGGCCGCGCGTGCCGTCGGGATTGGCGGCGATCAGGCTGGCGACTTGCGCCCCGCCGGCCAGGGCGCGGTTGTAGGATGTCACCAGAAGGCTGTGTTCGAACGGTGTCAGATGTCCCGTGGCAGGATATCCCATATAGGCCTGGTACCGCGAAATCGCCGCGCGTGAACGGCGCCCGAGCTGGCCATCAACCCCGCCGGCATTGAAGCCGAAATAGTTGAGCGACGCCTGGATCTCGCGCCCTTCCTGTGTCGAAGGCAGGCTGCTCCGGCGAACCACGACGCGCCGGTTCTTGTGCCGCTCGTTCTGCGCCGCTGCACCGATCAGGCCGCCGATCAGCGCCCCGGCAACAAAATCGCCGCCATCGGCCGAAACGCGGCTGGCCGGCGCCCCGACTAGTGCTGTTGCCAAAAGCGCGGTTACAATACGTTTTCCAATCATGGCGTCCCCCGAATAATGCTTATCGTCGAATGGTAGCACCATTTGCGCTGTTTTTGGAGCTTTTCTTAACATTCTTCGGGATCTATGACGAACCGACGAGCGGAGGCGACAGATGGTGGAATGGCGGATTTCAGAGGGGCTGACCCCCTATGACATGGCGCTCAACGAAATGGAGGCCCGCGTTGGCGACATTGCCGCGGGAAACGCCGAAGAACTGATCTGGCTGGTCGAGCATCCGCCGCTTTATACCGCCGGCACGTCGGCCCGGCCCGAGGATCTGACAGACCCGGGCAGATTTCCGGTTCACGATGCCCGCCGGGGTGGGCAATACACCTATCACGGGCCCGGCCAACGGGTGGTCTATGTCATGCTGGACGTAGGCGCGCGCGGCCGTGATGTGCGCCGCTTTGTCGAAAGCCTGGAAGCATGGGTGATCGCCACTCTGGCAGAATTCAACCTGCGCGGCGAGATCCGGGCGGGGCGCGTCGGTGTCTGGGTGGCGCGGCCCGAAAAGCCGCCGCTGCCCGACGGCACCCCGCGAGAGGACAAGATCGCCGCCATCGGTATCCGCCTGCGCAAATGGGTCAGCTTTCACGGGCTGTCGATCAATGTCGAGCCGGACCTGAGCCATTTCGATGGCATCGTGCCCTGTGGCATCCGCGGCCATGGCGTCACGAGCCTGGTCGATCTTGGCCTGCCGGTAACCATGGCAGACCTCGACATGGCGCTGCGCCGGACCTTCGACACGGTGTTCGCCGGCGACTGAGCGGCAGTCGCGCGCAACGGTTTTTCGAACGCGATCGATCGAATGAAAGGCGTTCATCGACGTCTTGCCGGCGAACGCGGCCCGCGCGCCTTCCCGACCCCGATCGCGCCGCGCCCCTCTAGCCAGGCTCTTCACTTCATATGCGGCAACATGGCTGGCGTCCGGATTTTCGCAACCACGGCGTCCGGATCCTGGCACATCGGCCGCGCCGGTTCGCAGATGCCGACGTGGAAATTTTCTGGAACAGCCCTCTGGACAGCGCTGCGCCCCGCGTCTAGAAAGCCGCAGCCCGAGCGGTATATCCCTGAAGGATCAGGATAGACGATGCCGTTGAACCCGTGCCCGGGTAGCTCAGGGGTAGAGCAGTGGATTGAAAATCCTCGTGTCGGTGGTTCGATTCCGCCCCCGGGCACCATCTCGTTTCCCTGGATTGCAGGTTTCCGCAACATCTTGAAGGGAAAGACGGCCTTTATTGTCCGATAGCCGGTTCGACCGCGCATATCGCGTGGGTCCGGGAACCGGATACATTGCTGAAAGCTGACACGCCTGGAAAATCTGGAAAGGTGGAACGCGGAAATTTCCGCTATACGCCTGCTTGTCGTTCAGAAAGCAGAGTGCAGGCTTCTGTTGCCAGGTGCCTGCGAACCCCGCCTGACCTTGCTAGAGGACAGGGCTTAAGTTTTCGGTTTGGTTACTGCTTACGCAGCAACGGCCACCGGAGCACGGTTGTCATTGGCAACTATCATGCTTGGACCGATAACGGTGGTACCTCACCGGGCGAAAGCTAACCCCTTTAGACGTCCGTCGATCCTGTTTCGGCCCCATGATCCCGCCAATGTGGGATATCTGGTGGAGCCGCCGGGTACCGCCCCCGGGTCCGATCCGCTTATTACGGGCGCGTTTATCGCCATAGTCCCTTGCGGGACAAACGGAATGTAAGCGACCCGGCGGCCCGCTTCAATAGCCGCCGCGCGTGGGTGCGCGATTTCGCCTTTCCGCGAAGAATGCCGCCGGACGCATGGCGCCGCATGTCTTGCGGACACGCGGCGCGCAGCGGCCAGACCAGAAGCGGCCCGTCAGGCCGAAATCAGAAACCGGCCTTGATTTTCTCGAACTCGGCGCTCTGACGTTCGCGCTGCTGGCCGCTGATCGGCAGTTGCGCCAGAACCGGTGCGTCGATCGGGCCCAGGCCGACCGCGGTCAGGGCTTCTTCGCTGATCTGCGCCATCGCGGCCGCGTTCGCCTGACCGAAGCCTGCGTCCAGCAGGGCCCAGGTCGAGGACGGGTCGAGCATCGCGTTCAGGAAGTCATAGGCCTTGGCCTCGACGCCGGGGCCGTCCTTGAGGTTCACATAGCCGCACAGCCACAGCGACGAGCCTTCCCTAGCCTCGCGCTGAAAGCCGATCGGGAAACCTTCCTCGACCATGGTGGGCAGGGTTTCATTCCAGGCCCAGCTGACCAGCACCTCGCCCGTGGCCAGCAGCTGCGACAGCTCGGCCGGATCGACCCAGTAGGTGCGCAGGTTCGGATGCACCTTGCGCAGCCAGTCCGAGGCCGCCTTGAACTCGGCATCGGTGACATCCTGCCAGTTGGTCACGCCGGTGGCCAGGTAGGCCAGCGCATAGGCGTCGTCCACGTTGTCGGGCAGGGTGAGGCGCCCGGCATATTCCGGGTTGGTGAACACGTCGAGCGAGGCGACATCCTCGGCCGGAACCTCGGCGGTGTTATAGGCGATGGCGGTCGATCCGTAATCGGTCGGGATGAAATAGACATCGTCGTTGCCGGCCGCCACGTCCTGCCCGGTCAGGTCCGAATTGAGATCCTCATAGGCGGAGATCCTGGAGGTGTCCCACGGCTCCAGAATGCCGCTTTCGACCCATTTGCTGACCGAGCCGGCGCAGACATGGCTGACATCAGCCTCGAAGCCCGAGCGCAGCTTTTGCAACGCCTCTTCCTCGTCGCCGAAGAAGGCGAAACGCGGGCTGTCGCCATGTTTCTCGACATAGGCGCTGTGATAGGCCGGATCCTCGAAACCCGAATAATCGAAAACCAGCAATTCATCATCGGCGGCCATCGCGGCCCCTGCCACCCAGCTTGCCGCCGCACCGAGCAGAAGCGATTTCATCATCGACATTGGCTATTGCCTCCTGTTGGGATCGTTTGTCCTGACCGCGACGCTAAAATAGCACCATCGTTCCCACAAGACGAAAAGCCGCCGCGGCTGTTTGCCGTGCCGGTCGGACTGTGCCACTTCTTGTGGCGTCCGCGAGCGAAGGGAGGGCAAGATGTTCAACGCATTGGTCGTCGAGAGGGACGAGGAAGGCAAGACAAGCGCATCCGTGCAGCACCTGGACGACAGCCGGCTGCCCGAAGGCGAGGTGACGGTTTCGGTCGCCTTTTCCACGCTGAATTACAAGGACGGCCTGTGCATCGGACCCGGTGGCGGGCTGGTGCGCAGCTATCCGCATGTGCCGGGCATCGACTTTGCCGGCACGGTCGAGCGCAGCGAGGATGCGCGTTTCAAGCCCGGCGACAAGGTCGTGCTGACCGGCTGGCGCGTGGGCGAGGCGCATTGGGGCGGCTACGCGCAAAAGGCCAGGGTCAAGGCCGACTGGCTGGTGCCGTTGCCCGACGGGCTGGACATGCGCCAGGCGATGGCGGTGGGCACTGCGGGCCTTACGGCGATGCTGGCGGTCATGGCGCTGGAGGATCACGGCCTCGAACCCGGTGACGGTCCGGTGCTGGTCACCGGCGCGGCCGGGGGGGTCGGATCGGTTGCCGTGGCGCTGCTGGCGCGGCTGGGCCACGAGGTCGCCGCCGTCACCGGCCGGCCAGAGGCGGCAGACTATCTGTCGAATCTCGGCGCGTCGGAAATCGTTGCGCGCGAGGACCTGGCCGAAGTGACCCGCAAACCGCTGGAGGCCGAACGCTGGGCCGGATGTGTCGATGCGGTGGCCGGCGCCATGCTGGGCCGGGTTCTCAAGCAGATGGAATACGGCCGGTCGGTCGCGGCGGTCGGCCTGGCCGGCGGCGCGGCGATCGAAGGCGCGCTGATCACGCCCTTCATCCTGCGTGGCGTGAACCTGCTGGGCATCGACAGCGTGATGCAGCCCTATGACAACCGGGTGCGTGCCTGGGCCCGCATCGCGCGCGACCTGCCGATGGACAAGCTGGAGGCGATGATCCGGCCGGCCACGCTCGGCGACCTGCCGGGGCTGGGTGCCGACATCCTGAAGGGCAGGATCCGCGGCCGGGTGGTGGTCGATGTGAACGCCTGATCCGCGGTCTGTTTGCGACGCGAAAATGTCGCCCGCGGCGCATGGAATGCCGCGGGCGGTTGTGTGAAAGGTCAGGTTCGACATAATCTGGGATGAAGGGAAATGCGCGAAACCTGATATTTTCCCGACAAGCCGGACCATCCGGTTCGGGTAGCCAGATACAGAAGCGACCCGAACCGATCCAGAAGGAAGAGGGAGGGACACCCCGTGTTCAAGAAGATCATGACGCCGGTCGACCTGGCGCATCTGAAAGATCTGCAACGGGCGCTGCAATGCACGGCCGACCTGGCCCGTCACTATGACGCGGAGGTCGTGTTCGTCGGCGTCACGGCGCCCACGCCCAGTTCCGTGGCGCACACGCCCGAGGAGTATGGCAGGAAGCTCGACGCCTTTGCCCGGGAACAGTCCGAAACCCACGGTATCAGCGCCTCGGCCCAAACGGTCATCGGCCACGATCCGACGACCGACGTCGACGATGCGCTGTTGCGGGCGACGCGCGACACGGGCGCCGATCTGGTGGTCATGGCCAGCCATATGCCCAACGTGCTTGATTACATCTGGCCCTCGAACGGCGGCAAGATCGCCGAACATGCGAAATGTTCGGTTCTCGTGGTGCGCGGCGCATGATCGCGCCCCGGCCGAAGTCATTCAGGAAACGCGAACAGGGAGGCCGGCATGGCCGATGAAACTGCAAACCAGGGGATCCCGCAGCCGGAAGGCCCGTCGGATCTCATCGACACCGATTACCAGATCGGTCAGGACAATATCACCACCAGGATCGGGCCCTTCGGGCTGGACATCCACAACCCGGTCTTCGTGATTTCGGGGCTGACGATCATCGCCTTCGTCTTCTACACGCTGGCGCTGCCCGAACAGGCGGGCGCCCTTTTCACCTGGCTGTTCAGCAGCGTCACGAAGGGCTTCGACTGGTTCTTCCTCGGCGCGGCGAACATCTTCGTGGTATTCTGTCTTCTGCTGATCGTGTTGCCGGTCGGAAAGGTGCGGCTGGGCGGCAAGGAGGCGACGCCGGACTATACATATACCGGCTGGTTCGCGATGCTGTTCGCCGCTGGCATGGGCATCGGCCTGATGTTTTATGGCGTGAGCGAGCCACTGACCCATTTCTCGACGTCCTTGGGGGGCACCGTCACCGAGGGCGGCGTACGCACCGACTGGGCGCCGCTGGGCGCGGCGGCCGGAAACGAGTCGGCGGCGATCCGGCTGGGCATGGCGGCGACGATCTTTCACTGGGGGCTGCACCCCTGGGCGATCTATGCCGTGGTGGCGCTGGCGCTGGCGCTGTTTTCCTTCAACAAGGGGCTGCCGCTGACCATCCGATCGGCGTTTTACCCGATCTTCGGCGAACGGGTCTGGGGCTGGACCGGGCATGTCATCGACACGCTGGCGGTTTTCGCCACCCTGTTCGGGCTGGCCACCTCGCTGGGTTTTGGTGCGGCGCAGGCGAATGCCGGCCTGAACGAGATCTTCGGCATTCCGATCAGCAACACGACCGAGGTGATCCTGATCACGGGCATTACCGGCATTGCGCTGATCTCGGTGCTGCGGGGTCTGGATGGCGGCGTCAAGGTGCTGTCCGAGATCAACATGGGGCTTGCCGCGCTGCTGCTGCTGTTCACCCTTCTGGTCGGGCCGACCCTCGCGATCCTGACCAACTTCGGCTCTTCCCTGCTGGCCTATCTGGAATACCTTCCCAGCCTGGCGAACCCCGTGGGCCGCGAGGACACCAATTTCATGCAGGGCTGGACGTCGTTCTACTGGGCCTGGTGGATCAGCTGGTCACCCTTCGTCGGCATGTTCATCGCGCGGGTCAGCCGCGGGCGCACGGTGCGCGAATTCATCACCTGTGTGCTTTTGATCCCCTCGCTGGTCTGTGTGTTGTGGATGTCCGTCTTCGGCGGAACCGCGATCCAGCAGGTGGTTCAGGATGGCTATACCGCCGCGCAGGAGGCGGACCTGCCAATTCAGTTGTTCAAGATGCTTGACCAACTGCCGCTGGCAAGCATCACCAGCATGATCGGGATCGTGCTGGTGATCGTCTTTTTCGTGACATCGTCGGATTCGGGCTCGCTTGTCATCGACACGATCACGGCGGGCGGAAAGGTCGATGCGCCGGTACCTCAGCGCGTGTTCTGGTGCGTCTTCGAAGGTGCCGTGGCGATCGTCTTGCTGCTTTCGGCGGGCGGTCTCAGCTCATTGCAGTCTATGGTGATCTCGACCGGGCTGCCCTTCACCCTGGTGCTACTGGTGATGTGCTGGGCCATCTTCAAGGGCCTGCAAAGCGAGCCGCGCTAGGCACAGCTGCGCCCGGCCCTTGATCCGGTCGGGCGCGAAGCGCTAACTGGACGCCCCGGCCACATGCGCCGGGGCGTTCTGCGTTCAACGGAGGTTTCATGCCCACGCTCGATGTCGATTTCGTTCGCGCCCAGTTCCCGGCCTTTGCCGAGCCAGGCCTTGCAGGACAGGCATTTTTCGAGAATGCCGGCGGGTCCTATACCTCGCGCTTCGTGATCGACCGGCTGACCCGGTTCTATCGCAGCCGAAAGGTGCAACCCCACGGGGCCTTCGAGGCGTCGCAACTGGCCGGGGCCGAGATGGACGAGGGGCGCGCGCGGCTGGCCGCGATGCTGGGCGTGGCGACCGACGAGCTGAGCTTCGGCCCCTCGACCAGCGCCAACACCTATGTGCTGGCGCAGGCGTTCGGGCAATGGATGCGGCCGGGCGACGCGATCGTGGTGACCAATCAGGACCACGAGGCCAATACCGGACCCTGGCGGCGACTGGCCGCGGCGGGGATCGAGATCCGGGAATGGCGGATGGATCCGGATACCGGGCATCTGGACCCGGCCGACCTGGAAAACCTTCTGGATGACAAGGTGCGGCTGGTCTGTTTTCCGCATTGTTCCAACGTGGTCGGCGAGGTGAACGACGCGATGGCGATCTGCGCCCTTGCGCGCGCGGCCGGCGCCTTCACCTGCGTGGACGGGGTCAGCTATGCCCCGCACGGGTTGCCGAACGTGGCCCGCCTGGGGGCCGATATCTACCTGTTCTCGGCCTACAAGACCTACGGGCCGCATCAGGGCTGCATGGTGATCCGCCGCCCGTTGGGCGAGACACTGCCGAACCAGGCGCATTTCTTCAACGGCGATACGCTTTACAAGCGGTTCACCCCGGCCGGGCCGGACCATGCCCAGATCGCCGCAAGCGCCGGCATTGCGGATCATGTGGACGCGCTGCACGCGCATCATTTCGGTGACGTCAGCGATGGCGATACGCCGCCCGCGATGCGGGCCGATGCCGTGCACGGCCTGATGCGCGCGCATGAGGTGCGCCTGCTGCAACCGCTGCTGGATTTTGTTCGCCAGCGCAACGATCTGCGGTTGCTGGGTCCGGATCGCGCCGAAAACCGGGCCCCCACGGTCGCACTCGCGCTGAACGAACCGGGCGCGGATGCGGCGGCCCGGCTGGCCGGCAGCGGCATCATGGCCGGCGGCGGCGATTTCTATGCCCATCGCGCATTGCAGGGGCAGGGCGTTGACCCGGCCCGTGGCGTGCTGCGGCTGAGCTTCGTTCACTACACCACGAAACACGAGGTTGACCGGCTGATCGCCGCGCTAGATCAGCACCTGTAACCGGCCCCGCACAGGGGCGATGGCAGGTGGTGCGCAGCGTGGCGAACAATTCCCCGGTCCTGATGTGGTTCCGCCGCGACCTGCGGCTTTGCGACAATGCGGCGCTGGACGCGGCGGCGCAGGGCGGGCGGCCGGTCATCCCGGTCTTCATTCATGACGATGGTGTAGAGACGCTGGGCGCCGCGCCGAAATGGCGGTTGGGGCTTTCGGTCGCGGATCTCGGCGCGCGGCTCGAACAACGCGGATCACGGCTTGTCTGCCGCCGCGGCCCTGCCCTGGAGGTGCTGCAATCCCTGATCGCGGAAACCGGGGCCGGGGCGGTCTACTGGTCGCGGCTTTACGATCCGGCCAGCAAGGCCCGCGATACCGCGGTGAAAGCGGCGCTGCGCGACAAGGGCATCGACGCGCAAGGCTTTCCCGGTCATGTCCTGTTCGAGCCGTGGACGGTAAAGACCGGCAGCGGCGGTTTCTACAAGGTCTATTCGCCCTTCTGGCGCGCGGTGAAGGATCGGGACGTGCCCGAACCGCGGCCCGCGCCGGGCAGGCTCGCGGCACCGGAAAGCTGGCCGGCAAGCGACGATCCCGCCCTCTGGCGCATGGGCGCGGCGATGCGGCGCGGGGCGGATGTCGTGGCGGCCCATGTCGCGGTGGGAGAGGCGGCCGCCACCGACCGCCTGGCGGATTTCCTGGACCGCAAGCTGGCCCGCTATGCGCAGGAGCGGGATTTTCCCGCACGCGATGCCACCTCGCGCCTGTCGGAGAACCTGAGCTGCGGCGAAATCAGCCCGGCGGTGGTCTGGCATGCCGCACAGCGCGCGTGGCACGAGGGTTGCGCGGGGGCCGAGCCTTTCCTCAAGGAACTGGTCTGGCGCGAATTCGCCTGGCATCTGATGTATCACACGCCGCATATTGCAACGCGCAACTGGCGCGCGACCTGGGACAGCTTCCCCTGGTCGCAGGATGAAAGCCGGCCCGAGGTCATCGCCTGGAAACGCGGCCGCACCGGGGTCGAGCTCGTCGATGCCGCGATGCGCGAGATGTTCGTCACCGGCACCATGCATAACCGCGCCCGGATGGTCGTGGCATCCTACCTGACCAAGCACTTGATGACGCACTGGAAGATCGGCATGCGCTGGTTCGAGGATTGCCTGGTGGATTGGGATCCGGCCTCCAACGCGATGGGCTGGCAATGGGTGGCGGGCCCGGGGCCCGACGCGGCCCCCTATTTCCGCATCTTCAACGCCGATACACAGCTGGCGCGGTTCGACCCGGACCGGGCCTATGTGCGCGCCTGGATTGCCGAGGGGCAGGCGCACCCGCCCGCGACCGCGTCAAGCTATTTCCGGGCGGTGCCGGAAAGCTGGGGATTGTCGGCGAACACCCCCTATCCGGCTCGCCCGGTGGTGGATCACAAGGCGGGGCGGGAACGGGCGCTGGCGGCGTATGAGGGGCGCGATTTCTGAGCCGGCAAGAGACGATGATTCGCGGGACAGATGAGGATTGAGCAACCTGTTGCGTGGAATCTCACCTGAGAGCGGGGCGGGCATCCCGGCATTCCTACTTGTCGGCCCTGGTGTCGGAGGTCCATTTTTCGCCGATCTCGAAGCGCACTGCGCTGACGAGGCGCAGGCGCGCATCCTCGCCGGGAAAGACGGCTCACCTTCACCATGCGTTGTTTCGACTCCTGCCGGACGGCGCGCTCCATCGGGTTCGGGCTGCGCAGCCGTTCGCGATGGTGTTCGGGCCGCGTGAAGACGGCAAGGCCCTTGGGCATGTTCTACCGCACCGTCCAGATTCAGCCATGGCTCTGTCGTCGCTTTCCGATGACAACGCGATCCCGACAAGACCCGGCTGGATCATTTGGGCTCCTGCACGGCTCACCACCTCCCCCAGGAAAGCAAGCTGCCGACCGGATGACAGCCCCGCCGGGGCGCCCGCCTCGGGCGGTATTCCGACCGGCCCCGTGCGGGCGTTCGGCCGCCCTGGCCCGGCGTTCGGGCGCCTGTCTTCGGGGAAAGTCACGTAATCCGACCGCCATAGGTTGACCCCTCGGGGCGAGCGGGTATCGTGAGCCAGCACCCGGGAAGGATCGCCCGGGCCGGGACGGCTGCCGCACGAGGGATGAATGACAAGCTATACAAGACGCGGCTTTCTGGCCGCCGGCAGCGCATCGGCGCTGAGTGCCTGC
>JADQCB010000025.1 GCA_016278325.1 Actibacterium sp. | reverse complement strand
CTCCGCCACCATACCGCCATGGTAAGGTCAGGGCAATTTTTCGAGGTGCCCATATCTTTTTAGAAAGGTCTGATATGGCCGGAAGTTCCCGATCGCCCCATGATGGCATATGCCTGATTTCGCGTCTGCTCCTGGCAGCGGTGTTCGTGCAGCATACCTTGACCGAGTTTCTGGGCTATCTGGGCATGCTCGGGCCCTTTCCATGGCGCAGTGCGGCCCACATGACCATCGATTCGCTTCTGATCGTCGTCGCAATCTGGCTGGCCTTCGGAATCCGCAGCCGGGTGGTCGCCATGCTCGGCATCATGCTGATCACGATGCCCTATATCCTGGTGGCTCATCTGGTGATCCTGCCTCGCGAATATGCGACAATGATCGGCGCGGTGGTGTTCTCGATACCGGTGATGCTGTGCGGCAGCGGAAGCGGCGTATTGCTCCGGCGGGGTTGGTGACCGAGCCCGCAAATCACCCTGGCAAATCCCAACCATTCATGTGCATATTCGCAGATTGAGCGACCGATCCGTCCATTTAACTTGCCAGAAATCACACATTCACGGCCATACTACGCCGAACAAAGGATCGAAAACATGCAATCTGCACCTTACGTCACTGCGCTGGCCCGTGTTCTGCTGGCGCTTCTCTTCATCGTTTCGGGCCTGGGCAAGCTGTCCGACGTGTCCGGGTTCGCCGGGTTCATGGCGTCGGGCGGTATTCCGGCCTTCCTGGCCTGGCCGGTGGTCCTTTTCGAAATCCTGGGCGGGCTGGCGCTCCTGCTGGGCGTGCTGACCCGCCCGGTTGCCCTCGCGATGGCGGGTTTCTGCCTTCTGTCCGGCCTGCTCTATCATTTCGTGCCTTCCGACCAGATGCAGATGAGCAGTTTCTACAAGAATCTGGGCCTGACCGGCGGCTTTCTGCTGCTGGCGGTGCAGGGGGCCGGCGCGCTGGCGCTGGACACCTGGCGCACGGCACGGCGCACCGCGATGTGATATTTCGGGGGCGGCGGCATGCGTCGCCCCTTTCCCTTCGCCGCGATCTGGCCTAGATCGCCGGACATGAACGCCACGCTTCACATTCTCGGCGGCGGCATGGCAGGGTCCGAGGCCGCATGGCAGGCCGCCCAGGCCGGCATCCGGGTCGTCATGCACGAAATGCGCCCGCAGGTCGGCACATTCGCGCACCGAACCGGCAATCTGGCCGAGATGGTCTGCTCCAACTCTTTCCGCTCGGACGATGACCAGCAGAATGCCGTGGGTCTGCTGCATTGGGAAATGCGTCAGGCCGGCGGCCTCCTGATGGAGATGGCCGACGCGAATGCCCTGCCTGCCGGCGGCGCCCTGGCGGTGGATCGCGACGGGTTTGCCGAAGGCGTCACCGCACGCCTGCGCGCCCATCCCAACGTGACTGTCGAGACCGGCGAGATCACCGCCCTGCCCGATGACGGCCCCTGGATCATTGCCACCGGCCCGCTGACATCCGGCACCCTGGCCGAGGCGATCCGCGCCGAGACCGGCACCCGGGCGCTGGCCTTCTTCGATGCGATCGCACCCATCGTCTATGCCGACAGCATCGACATGGAAAAGGCCTGGTTCCAGTCCCGCTATGACAAGGGCGCGACGGACGAACAGCGCACCGCCTATCTCAACTGCCCGATGGACCGCGACACCTATGATGCCTTCATCGACGCGCTGCTCGCCGCCGAAAAGACCGCGTTTCACGAAGGCGAAACCGCCGGCTATTTCGACGGTTGCCTGCCGATCGAAGTCATGGCCGAGCGTGGCCGGGAAACCCTGCGCCATGGCCCGATGAAACCCGTCGGCCTGACCAACCCGCACCAGCCCGACATCAAGCCACACGCCGTCGTGCAATTGCGCCGCGACAATGCGCTTGGGACCCTGTTCAACATCGTCGGCTTCCAGACGAAGATGAAATATGGCGCGCAAGCGGATGTTTTCAGGATGATTCCCGGCCTTGAAAATGCGCGCTTTGCCCGCCTTGGCGGAATTCATCGCAACACGTTCCTGAATTCGCCGACCCTGCTTGACGGGCAGTTGCGGCTCAAATCCCGGCCCAATATCCGGTTTGCCGGGCAAATCACCGGGGTCGAAGGCTATGTCGAAAGCGCCGCGATGGGGCTGCTGGCGGCACGCCTTTCGGTGGCGGAAATTCAGGGCCGCGCCCTTCCCCCGCCGCCCCCGGAAACCGCGACCGGTGCGCTCGTGACCCACATCACCGGCGGGGCCGAGGCAAAGAGCTTTCAACCGATGAACGTGAATTTCGGCCTGTTTCCCCCCGTGGAAGGGCTGAAAGCCGGGCGTCGCGGCCGGCGCGACCGCTACAAGGCCTATACCGATCGGGCCAAGACGGCGTGGCGCGACTGGCTGGCACTGGACGGCACCCGCGCGCCAAGTTAATCTCATCGCATGAGTGAAAGGAAATACTTGGACCAGGTCTATGACCTGGCAGCGCGCGGCGGCGTGGAGGATCTCTATGACGCCTGGGCGCAGAGCTATGACGAGGAACTGACCGAAAACGGCTATGCCACGCCCGCCCGGCTGGCCCGCGCCATGCGCGCGACCGGCTGCACCGGTCCGGTGCTGGACATGGGCTGTGGTACCGGCCTGTCGGGCCAGGCGCTCCGCGCCGAGGGGTTCGAGGTGATCGACGGCACCGACCTGTCCGATGGCATGCTGGATCTGGCCCGTGCCAAGGGGATCTATCGCAAACTCTGGCGCACCGACCCCGCCGCCCCCTTGCCGGTCACACCCGGCGATTATCCCACGATCGCCGCGACCGGCGTCGTCAGCCCCGGCGCCGCACCGGCCGGGCTCATGGACGTGATCCTTGACGCGCTGGCCCCCGGCGGGCGGCTGGCCTTTTCCTATAACGACCACGCGCTGAACGATCCCTCCTATACCGCCGCGCTGGCGCGGCACCTGGCATCGGGAAGCGTGAAGAAACTGCACGAGGATCACGGCCCCCACCTGCCCGAGATCGACCTGAACTCCACAGTCTACGTCATTGAAAAAACGTGACATACCGCACGCGGTTTGCGCCGTCGCCAACCGGTCTGTTGCATCTGGGCCATGCCTTTTCGGCACTGCTGGCCCATGACCGGGCGCAAGCCGCGGGCGGCACCTTCCTCCTGCGGATCGAGGATATAGACCAGCCACGCTGCAAACCGGAATTCGAAGCCGCGATCCTTGAAGACCTTCACTGGCTGGGCCTGGCCTGGCCCCGGCCGGTGCTGCGGCAGTCAGACCGGATACAGGCCTACGACGCAGCGCTCGACAGGCTTGTTTCCCTCGGCCTGTGTTATCCCTGCCGCTGCAGGCGACGCGACATTCGCGCCGCCCTTGCCGCCCCGCAAGAGGGATCGCAGAACGGTCCGGACGGCCCCGCCTACCCCGGCACCTGTCGCGGGCGCAGCATGAACCGCGCCACCCCGCAGGACGCGATCCGCCTGGACATGCGGCGCGCACTCGATCTCCTGGGCGATCCCGGCGCCACCTTCAACGAAACCGGCCCGCTCTACCGGGGCGAACACCGGATCGACCCGCAGGAATTGCTGCATTCGGTCGGCGACGTGGTGCTTGCCCGGCGCGATATCGGCACCTCCTATCACATTGCCGTCGTGGTCGACGATTCAGCGCAGCAAATCACCGAGGTCGTGCGCGGCGCCGACCTGTTCGCGGCCACGCAGATCCATGTCCTGCTTCAGCTGTTGCTCGAACTTCCAACGCCAAGCTACCATCACCACGACCTTGTCAGGGACGAACACGGAAAACGCCTTGCCAAGCGCGACGACGCGCGCGCCATCGCGCATTACCGCCAACAGGGCGCCACGCCCGCCACGATCCGACGCATGGTCGGCCTGTGATCTTCTTCTCGGCCCAAATACTCCCGCCGGAGGCACGATTTTTCCTGCGGAAAAATCGAAATCGGGCGCTCAAGCCCCGCGCCAGATCCAGCCGCCGCCCAGAATCCGCGTTCCGCCCGTTTCATAGAAAACGCAGGCCTGGCCGGGGCTGACGCCTTCCTCGGGGGTCAGCAATTCGACCTCGGCCTCGGTTTGCGACAGCGGGCGCAGGATGGCGGGGCGTGGCGGCCGGGTCGAGCGGACCTTGACCGAGATTTCGCTCTCCTCGCCCGGTGTCATCGGCCCGTCGCCCAGCCAGTTGATCTCGCGCACCGGCACGCTTCTTGTCGCCAGCAGATCCTTCGCGCCGACGATGACGCGGCGGTTTTCGACATCCAGCCGGATTACATATAACGGCTCCGACAGCCCGCCGATGCCCAGCCCGCGGCGTTGTCCGACGGTATAATGGATCACCCCGCCATGGGTTCCAAGAACCCGGCCCCGGGTATCGACGATCTCGCCGGGTTCCGCCGCACCGGGGCGCAGCTTTTCTATCACGCTGGCGTAATTCCCGTTCGGTACAAAGCAGATGTCCTGACTGTCGGGCTTGTCGGCGACGCCGAGCCCGTATTTCGCCGCCAGCCGGCGCGTGGCATCCTTGCCTGGCAGATGCCCAAGCGGGAAGCGCAGGAACTCCAGCTGCTCCGGCGTCGTCGAAAACAGGAAATAGCTCTGGTCGCGGGCCGGATCCGCCGCGCGATGCAGCTCTGGCCCCGCGGCGCCGGCCTTTCGCTGGATGTAATGGCCGGTCGCCATGCAATCGGCGTCAAGCTCCCTGGCGGTTTCCAGCAGATCCTTGAACTTCACCCGTTCGTTGCACCGGATGCAGGGGACCGGGGTGGCGCCGGCCAGGTAGCTGTCGGCGAATTCGTCGATCACCGCGTCGCGGAAGATGTTTTCGTAATCCAGCACGTAATGCGGAAAGCCCATCTCCTCGGCCACGCGGCGCGCATCGTGAATGTCCAGCCCCGCACAGCAGGCGCCCTTCTTGGCAAGCGCCGCGCCATGGTCGTAAAGCTGCAGCGTCACCCCCACGACATCATAACCCTCGTCGGCCAGCATCGCCGCGACGACCGAGCTGTCGACCCCGCCCGACATCGCGACGACGACGCGCGTCTCGGACGGGGGCTTCGCGAAGCCCAGTGAATTCAGGGGATGGCTCTTGCTGTCCAGCGGCATGATGAAACCTTTCGGGAAGTCCGCCGCAATATAGGAAAATCCGCGATATCCTCAAGCCCGCGTTTCACCGCGGGTTAAGCAGCCTGGCACAAAATCCTTTCCCAGTGGATGAGCGAGGGAAGCCATGTATATCAAGCGCATCGACGGCCCGCGCGCCGTGACGCTGCCCGACGGGTCGAGGATGACGCGGGCCGATCTGCCGCCGGCGGATACGCGCCGCTGGGTCGCCAGCCGGAAGGCCGCCGTCGTCAAGGCGATCGCTGCCGGCCTGATCGACCAGGACGAGGCGATGGAACGCTACGCGCTGTCGCAAGAAGAGCTCGACAGCTGGAAACGGGCGATCGCCCGGCATGGCCCGGCAGCGCTGAAGGCAACGCGGGTGCAAAAATATAGACAACCCTGAGTTGCGCAACTAGGGTTTCAAGACATGGTAACGTGTAATTAACCAT
The DNA here is from genome assembly GCA_016278325.1 of Actibacterium sp. Lineage (GTDB taxonomy): Bacteria > Pseudomonadota > Alphaproteobacteria > Rhodobacterales > Rhodobacteraceae > JADQCB01. Next base: position 78,984 of record JADQCB010000025.1, on the reverse strand, counting down.
TGTTCGCCAGTCTTCGGTCGAGTTCTGGGGAGATAGCGGAGTAACCTGAAAATGCGTGTTCTTTTGGTGGAAGACGACCCGACGACGTCGAAAAGCATCGAAATGATGCTGACCCATGCCGATCTCAATGTCTACACCACCGACCTGGGGGAAGAAGGCGTCGATCTGGGCAAGCTTTACGATTACGACCTGATCCTGCTGGACCTGAACCTGCCCGACATGACCGGGCACGAGGTGCTGCGCCAATTGCGGATGGCACGTGTGAACACGCCGATCCTGATCCTTTCGGGCCAGGATGACACTGAAAACAAGCTCAAGGGGTTCGGCTTCGGCGCGGATGACTATCTGACCAAGCCGTTCCACCGCGATGAACTGGTCGCGCGCATCCACGCCATCATCCGCCGTTCGAAAGGTCATTCCCAGTCGAAGATCCGCACCGGGCGGGTCACCGTCAACCTCGACGACAAGACCGTCGATGTCGATGGCAGGACGGTGCATCTGACAGGCAAGGAATACCAGATGCTCGAACTCTTGTCCTTGCGCAAGGGCACCACGCTGACCAAGGAAATGTTCCTCAATCACCTCTATGGTGGCATGGACGAGCCCGAACTGAAGATCATCGACGTGTTCATATGCAAGCTGCGCAAGAAGCTCAGCCAGGCCACGGATGGCGAGAACTATATCGAGACAGTCTGGGGCCGCGGCTATGTCCTGCGCGATCCCGAACCGGTCGCCGCGCCCGCGCGGGTCGCATTGGGGGCCTGACCGCGGCGGCCGATGCGCAGAGCGGCCCCCGAAAGGGGCTGAAAGGGGCCGCTCATACCGCGCACGGCGCTGGACCTCGCCGGGGTGTCCTCCTATCACTTGCAGGGGACAATCCGCAGAGGTGGCCGCATGGCAGGCGAAACGCCGGTTGAGGCACTGACAAGACAACAGGCCAGCGCCGAGCTTGCCCGCCTGAGCAAGGCGATCGCGGCGGCCGACAAGGCCTATCACCAGCTCGACGCGCCCGAGATTTCGGACGCGGAGTATGATGCGCTGAAGCGGCGCAACGCCGCGATCGAGTCGCGATTTCCCGATCTCAAACGCGCCGACAGCCCGTCCGAAAACGTCGGCGCCGCGCCGGCTGAAGGCTTCTCGAAGGTCCGTCACCGGGTGCGGATGCTCTCGCTTGCGAATGCCTTCGAAAATGAAGAGATCACCGAATTCGACGCGCGGGTCCGGCGCTATCTGGGCCTGGCCGAAGACGCGCCGCTGACCTATACGGCCGAGCCCAAGATCGACGGGCTATCCCTGTCGTTGCGGTTCGAAGACGGCCGGCTGGTGCAGGCGGCAACCCGCGGCAATGGCGAAACCGGGGAAAACGTTACCGCCAATGCGCGCACGATCGCGGATATTCCCGACCGGCTGACCGGTGCGCCGGCGGTTCTCGAGGTGCGCGGAGAGGTCTATATGGGCCACGACGATTTCGAGACCCTCAATGCGCGGCAGGCCGAAAGCGGCGACAAGACCTTTGCCAACCCGCGCAATGCCGCGGCGGGGTCGCTGCGCCAACTGGACCCGCGGATCACCGAAAACCGCCCGCTCCGCTTCTTCGCCTATGGCTGGGGCGAGCTGTCCGAGCCGCTGGCCACGACCCAGCTGGGTGCCATCAACCGCCTGGCCGAGCTGGGATTCCCGACGAACCCGCTGACCACGCGTTGCGACGGCCCCGACGAGATGGTGATGCACTACCGCATGATCGAGGAACGCCGGGCCACGCTCGACTACGATATCGATGGCGTTGTCTACAAGGTGGACGATCTGGCGCTTCAGGCCCGGCTCGGCTTTCGCTCCACCACGCCGCGTTGGGCGATTGCACACAAGTTTCCGGCAGAGCTTGCCTGGACCCGGCTGGAAAAGATCGAGATCCAGGTCGGCCGCACTGGCGCGTTGTCGCCCGTTGCGCGGCTGCACCCGGTCACGGTGGGCGGCGTCGTGGTGTCGAATGCGACGCTGCATAACGAGGATTACATCTCCGGGCGCGACGCGAAGGGCAATGCCATTCGCGATGGCAAGGACATCCGCGAAGGCGACTGGGTGCAGGTCTATCGAGCGGGCGACGTGATTCCCAAGGTGGCGGATGTGGACCTGTCGAAACGACCGAAGGATGCGAAACCCTTTGCCTTCCCGCGGATCTGCCCCGAATGCGGATCCGATGCGATCCGCGAAGAGGGCGACGCCGTGCGCCGCTGCACCGGTGGCCTGATCTGCCCGGCACAGGCCGTTGAAAAATTGAAACATTTCGTCTCTCGCGCCGCCTTCGATATCGAGGGCCTGGGTGCCAAGCAGGTGGAACAGTTCTACCGCGACGGCTGGATCAGGGAACCGGCGGATATCTTCACTTTGCAAGAGCGCTTTGGTCGCGGCATGCAGCAGTTGAAGAACCGCGAGGGTTGGGGCGAGAAAAGTGCCAAAAACCTTTTCGAAGCCATTGAGGAAAAAAGACAAATACCTCTGGACCGGCTGATCTTCGCGCTCGGCATCCGCCATGTCGGCGAAAGCGCGGCCGATCTTCTGGCACGGTTCTATGTCAGCTGGGACAGGTTCTTTCATGCGATGTCCAGCGCCACGGTCGGCGAGGGCCCGGAATGGGCGCGGCTAACCGCGATCGACGGGGTCGGTCCGGTGATGGCAACATCGCTTGTGACGACCTTCCATCAGCCGGCCGAGCGCGCGTCGATCGAACGGCTGGTCAGGTATCTCACCGTCGAGGATGCCGTCCCGCGCGGGGCGGTGGACAGCCCCCTGGCCGGCAAGACGGTGGTCTTCACCGGCAGCCTGGAAAAGATGACCCGCGCCGAGGCCAAGGCGCGGGCCGAGGCGTTGGGGGCCAGGGTGTCGGGGTCGGTTTCGGCGCGCACCGATCTGGTGGTGGCCGGGCCGGGCGCGGGATCGAAGGCGAGGCAGGCGGAAAAGCTGGGTATCGAGATGATCGACGAGGACGGCTGGTTGAACCTTGTCGGCGACGCATGAGCACCCGGCCCGACATCCTGTTCCCGCTTTTCGCGGATCTGGAAAAGCTGGCCGGCGTCGGGCCGCGCACGGCCCGGCTGTTTGCGCAGATGGATGTCGAAAAGCCCCGCGACCTGCTGTTCACGCTGCCCTATTCCGGTATCGACCGCACCCGCCGCATGTCGGTAACCGAGGTGACGCCGGGCGAGGTGGCCACCGTCGAGGTCGCGATCGGCACGCATCACCCGCCCAGGACCAGGGGCGGGCCATACCGGGTGCAGGTGCAGGACGCGAAAGCGCATTTCCAGATCGTCTTTTTCCACGCGCGCGGCGATTACCTGCAAAAGCAATTGCCGACCGGACAGCGGCGCATCGTATCCGGCAAGATCGAGCTGTTCGACGGGGTGGCGCAGATGGTGCATCCCGACCACATCCTGCGCCCCGAAGAGGCCGCCTCGATCCCGCAATACGAGCCGGTCTACCCGCTGACCTCGGGTCTGTCGCAGCGGATGATGGCCAAGGCCGTCGCCGCGGCGCTGGAACGTGCGCCCGACCTGGCCGAATGGATCGACCCCGCCCTGCTTGCGCGCGAAGGCTGGCCAGCCTGGCGCGCGGCGGTCAACGCGGCCCATGCGCCGCAATCCGCCCGCGATCTTGCCGCCATCGCCCCGGCCCGGCAGCGTCTGGCTTATGACGAGCTGTTCTCGCATCAATTGACGCTGGCACTGGCACGGGCCGAACTGCGACGCGGCAAGGGGATCGCGACAGCCGGGGACGGCCGCCTGCGCGCCCGCGTTCTGGCGGCGCTTCCCTACCAGCCCACCGGCGCACAGGACCGGGCGATGGACGAGATCGCGCAGGACATGGCCGCACCGCGCCGGATGAACCGACTGTTGCAGGGCGATGTCGGCGCCGGCAAGACGCTGGTGGCCTTCATGGCGTTGCTGGTGGCGGTCGAGGCGGGCGGTCAGGGCGTGATGATGGCGCCGACCGAGATCCTGGCCCGTCAGCACCTGGACAGCCTGCGCCCGCTGGCCGAAGAGGCGGGTGTGGTGGTGGAGGTCCTGACCGGCCGCGACAAGGGGGCCGAGCGCAAGGCCAAGCTGGAAGCGCTGTCCAGCGGTGACATCCAGATCCTGGTGGGGACTCACGCGGTGTTACAGAAAGGGGTCGAGTTCCGCGACCTGCGCCTTGCCGTCATCGATGAGCAGCACCGCTTTGGCGTCGCCCAGCGGATGGAGCTGTCGGCCAAGGGGCGTGGCGCGCATATGCTGGTGATGACCGCCACGCCGATCCCCCGCTCGCTGAGCCTGGCGCAATACGGCGACATGGACATTTCGGTGCTGGACGAAAAGCCGCCGGGCCGAAGACCGGTAAAGACGGCGCTGGTTACCACAGGCCGGATGGATGAGGTGGTCGCGCATCTGCGCAGGGCGATCGACGAGGGGCGCCAGGCCTATTGGGTCTGCCCGCTGGTGGAAGAAAGCGAAACGGTGGACATGACCGCCGCGGAACAACGCTTTCGCCATCTGCGCGCCGTCCTGGGCGAGGGGCTGGTCGGGCTGGTACATGGCCAGATGCCCCCCGCTGACAAGGATGAAGCGATGGCCCGGTTCGTTGCGGGCCAGACCAGGGTGCTGGTCGCGACCAGCGTGATCGAGGTCGGCGTGGATGTCCCCAATGCCTCGATCATGGTGATCGAGCGCGCCGAAAGCTTCGGCCTGGCGCAGCTTCACCAGCTGCGCGGACGGGTCGGGCGCGGGGCCGCCGCATCGACCTGCCTGCTGATGTATCAGCCCCCCTTGTCCGAGAGCGGCCGACGGCGCCTGGAGATCCTGCGCGAGACCGAGGACGGCTTTCGCATATCCGAAGAGGATCTGGCGATGCGCGGCGCAGGCGATCTGATCGGCACGGCGCAATCGGGTCTGCCGCATTTCCGCGTCGCCGACCTGGAACGTCAGGCCGCACTGATGGGAGTTGCGCAAAGCGACGCGCGCAAATTGCTGGCCGACGATCCGAAACTGCAAGGCGCGCGCGGCCAGGCGGCCCGTGTCCTTCTGTGGCTGATGGAACGCGACAAGGCGATCCGCATGATTTCAGTCGGTTAGCAAGGATGTTCTCCACTGTTCACCAATGTTCTTAAAAAGTTCTTTACATGACTCGGCCGATGTGAGAACAAAGTGGCAACACGAACATCGCCAGGAGCATCCGAAATGCTGACCGACCTCAAGAAGATTTACGATCGGTCCTCTGCGACCCTGTTGCAGGACGCCGCAGGGGCAATCTCATTGGTCGTCATGCTGCTGGTGGGGCTGCATCTGCCTGGCCTGCTCTGACCCGATTTCTGCCTGCGATCCGTTCCGGGCCGCGCATCGCTGTCCCCAATCTCGCGATGCGCCTGCCGACACTGCCTGTCCCAAGCCGGAGCCTGCCTTTGCTCCACGCCCGGGCCGACGGATTGCCACTCGCCGCCGCCTCCTTGCCGGAGCGCGGCGGTTTTTTTCGGGAAAGGGTCAGGCGCAGGCGCTGAGCGCCTCGTCGAAAGCCGCGAGCGTGGCCTCGAGCGAAAGCAGGATCGAAGCGTGCCGGTTCTTGTAGTCGCGCGCCGGTTCCAGCACTTTCAACCCGTCGAAAGGCGGGTCCGGCGGCGGGCCGCCATCCTTGAGCATCGCCTTCAACTGATTGCGCGCCTTTTCGATCTCGTCCCGGCTGCGCCCGATGGCATTCGCCCCCACCACCGACGCGGCCGCCTGGCCCAGGGCGCAGGCCTTTACCTCTTGCGCAAAATCGGTGATCCGCCCGTCCGCGACCGCAAGATCCACCGAGACGGTGGAGCCGCAGAGCGGCGCTCGTTTCTTGCACGAGGCTGTGGGGGCTTCCAGCCGGCCGAGATGCGGGATGTCGGCGGCAAGTTCCAGGATGCGCTGTGAATACAGCTTGATAAGGTCGGACTCGGTGCTCATGGCTTTCCCTCGGCGGCTTTGCCCCTTAGATAAACCCGCAGACCCAGATTGCAAAGGATCGGCGCCATGGTCTTCGACCCGGAAACCCTGAAATTCGATGCGAACGGGCTGATCCCGGTCATCGCGCAGGCCGAAGATGGCCAGGTGCTGATGATGGCATGGATGAATGTCGCGGCCGTGCGGCAGACGCTGGAGACGGGGCGCGTCACCTATTGGTCCCGCTCGCGCGGGGAATTCTGGACCAAGGGCGCAACCAGCGGCCATTACCAGCACCTGATCGAGCTGCGCGTCGATTGCGACCGCGATTGCCTGCTGGTCCTCGTGAAACAGGAGGGCCCGGCCTGCCACACCAACCGGCGCAGCTGTTTCTTCACGGCAGTGCGTGAGGGAGAAGAAATCGAGCTGATGGCGCCGATGGCGGGCTGAAACCTAAGGCCGCCGGCGGGAGTATTTGGGCCGAGAAGAAGCCGCCCTCAGCGCGGGAGGCCGGCGAGCACGGCACGGGCGGCGCGCAGGCCCGGTGCCTCGTCACCAGCGCCCAGGCGCTTCATCGTTTCGCTTGCGGCCTCCAGTTGAACGGCGCGGGCGTGCTCATCTTCAAGAAGGTCGATCAACGCATTGCCGATCGGTGCGGGGCGGCAGGCCGCGCCCAGAAACTCGGGCACCGCGCGGGTTTCGCTGACGATATTGACCAGGGTCAGGGTGTCGATTCGCAACATGCGCCGGATGATCTCGCGCGAGATCCGGGTCATGTCATAGGCGACGACCATCGGGGTGCCGGCCGCGGCCAGTTCCAGCGATACCGTACCCGAGGCCGCCAGGGCCAGGTCGGCCGCGGCGAATGCGGCGCGTTTTTCGGTTTCGATCGCGGCCCCGGATTTCCCGCGCGGATCGAGCATGACCGGATTGCCGGGCCAATCGGCCAACAGGCCGGGAATCCGCCCGGCGACCGCGGGCGCGGCGGGAACCACGATGCGCAACGAGGGATGCCGCTGCAGGACCGGGGCGAGCGCGGCGCCGAAGATCGGCCCGAGCCGGTCGATCTCGGCCCGGCGCGATCCGGGCAGCACCACGAGCAGCTTGTGGTCCGGGGCAAGGTCATGGGCGTCCCGGAAGGCCGCGATCTCGGCCGCGCTGGCCCGCGGCCGGGCCACGACAGGGTGACCGACGAAATCGCAGCGTATTCCCGCGGCTTCCATATAGGGCGGCTCGAAGGGGAAAAGGGCCAGCACCTGATCGACAAAACCGGCCATCTTGCGCGCCCGCCCCGGCCGCCAGGCCCAGACGGTGGGCGCGACGTAATGGACGGTTCGCACCGTCGAGTCGCGCTTTACGCGCCGCGCCACGCGAAGGCTGAAATCGGGGCTGTCGATGGTGATCAGGGCATCGGGGGCGGCGCGGACAACCGCATCGGCGCATTGCCGGATGCGGCGCATCAGCTGGAAATAGCGCGGAATCACCTCGGCCAGGCCCATGACCGAGAGTTCTTCCATCGGAAAAAGGCTTCGCAGCCCTTCGGCCTGCATCAGCGGCCCGCCGACGCCGGTGAAAGCGATATCCGGATGCAGCTGTTTCAGCCCCGCCATCAAGGCCGCGCCGAGCGCGTCGCCCGACGGTTCGCCGGCGATGAGGAAGAACCGTTTCACGACGGCCGGGCCCAGAGGAACAGGCCGGCGGCGTCGGCGGCGGCGACAGTAGCGGCACGGTCGAGGATGATCACCCGCCCGGCTTCGATCACGATCCCGCCGAGCCCGGCCGCGGCGGCCTGGGCCACGGTATCGGGACCGATCACCGGCATGTCGACCCGCAGCTCCTGCCCCGGTTTGGCCGCCTTGTAGATCACCCCGCGCGCACCGGCCGGATCGGGGCGGCCTGCCCCGGCCACATCGGCCACCCATTGCAGCATCGCCGCGGTGCCGGGCAACGTCTCGACCGCCAGGCACAGGCCCTGTGCCACCACGGCGCCCTGCCCCACATCGACCGCCCCGAGGGCGGTCACGATCTGCGCGGCCCGCGCCGCATCGGCGCGGTCGGCATCGGACGGGCCGGCGGCGGTCAGCACGCCTTCGCCGGGAACCAGCTCCGGCGTCAACTCGATCGGGCCCACGACCTCGAAACCGGCCTCTTCGAACAGCACGATCACCGTTCGGAGCAAGGCATCATCGCCTTTCCGGAACGCCGACACGAGGCGCGGCAGAAGCGTCGCGCTGCGCGGATCGATCCGCTGGGGATCGAGCGCCGGGCGGCTGACCGCGCCGGCAAAGACGACACGCGCCACGCCCAGCTCGTGCAGCCGGTCGAAAAACGGCACCAGGCGTTCGACGCAGAAATGTTCCACCGGCGGGTTTCCGGGAAGATCCGGCGCGACATCCTCGAGCTGCGCGATGACCAGCGGCAGGCCGGCGGCCACCATCCGTTGCATCAGCAGGGCCGGCAGCGCCCCGGTTCCGGCGATCATGGCGGTTCGTGGTGTCATCGGTCAGCTCGGGGTCAGAAAGGAACGGTCGCTCTGATCCAGCACGAAATCCGTGACCTCGCGCACATAATCGCTGTCGGTCTCGGCGGCCAGGCGTTGCGCGCGTTCAAGGAACGCCCCCTCACCCTGGGCCAGCATCTGATAGGCCGCACGCAACCGGGTGATATCGGCGCGCGACACGCCCTTGCGCTTGAGCCCCACGAGGTTCAGCCCTTCGAGCATCCCGCGCGGGCCATGCACCAGGCCATAGGGAATCACGTCATTCGTGACCATGGTGACGCCGCCAATGATCGCGCCGCGGCCGACCCGGACGAATTGATGGATGCCCGACAGCCCGCCGATGACCACGTCGTCGCCGATGACGCAATGCCCGGCCAGCGCCGCCTGGTTGGCCATCACGACCCGGTCGCCGACCTGGGCGTCATGGCCGACATGGCTGCCGGTCATGAACAGGCAATCGTCCCCCACACGGGTCACGCCACCGCCGCCCGACGTGCCGGTGTTCATCGTCACACCTTCGCGGATGCGGTTGCGCAGGCCGATCACCAGGCGGGTGGCCTCGCCACGGAATTTCAGATCCTGCGGGATGTCGCCGATATTGGCGAAAGGGAAAATCACGCTCTCGGCCCCGACTTCGGTGCGGCCGGTCACGATGGCGTGGCTTTTCACCTCGACGCCCGCACCGAGCACGACCTCGGGACCGATGACAGCGAACGGGCCGATCACGGCGCCTTCACCGACCCTTGCGCCCGGCTCGATCACGGCCGAGGGATGAATGCGTGCATTCGGGGCAATGGACATGGGTCTCTCTAGGCTTTCAGGTCGATCATCGCCGCGAACTCGGCCTCGCAGGCCACCTCGTCCCCGACCCTGGCGACGCCCCGAAGTTTCCAGACCTTGGAGCGGGCGCGCAGCACGCTGACATGCAGCTCAAGCACATCGCCGGGCACAACCATGCGGCGGAATTTGCAATTGTCGATCGTCATGAAATAGACAAGCAGATCCCGATCGCCCAGATCCATCGAGATGCCGGCCATCACCGCCGCGGTCTGGGCCATCGCCTCGACGATGGTGACGCCGGGCATGATCGGCGCGCCCGGAAAATGCCCCTGGAAATGCGGCTCGTTGAAGGTCACGTTCTTGATTCCGACGGCGCTTTCGTTGGCCACGATATCGCGCACATGGTCCACCAGCAGGAACGGATAGCGGTGCGGAATGATCTTCTGGATCAGGTGAATATCGGCTTCGGTCACCGCGCCTTGCGCATTCATCTTCCAATCTCCTCCGGTGGCCGGGTCTGCATCTGCCAGTAGCAAGACCCGGCAGGCGAGACAAGCCTGCTCACTGCCCGCCGGGGGGCAGCTGGATCCCCGGCGCGACGGCCCCGTCGGCCGCCCCGTCCCTGTCCGGTGGCGGGGAGGGCGCGCTGTTTGCGGGGGGCGCATCATCGGGGGCGAAGGCCGCATCGATCCGCGCGATCGCCTCATCGGTGATGTCGATCCGATCCGCCGACAGGATCACCGCCCGACTTTCCATGACCGCCACCGCACCGCGTTCGCGCACGATGTCGGTCAGGATCGGCAGAATCCGCCTGTAGAAATCCTCGCGCGCGGTTTCGCGCTGGCGCACCAGGTCGCGGGCCTTTTCATCCTGTTGCTTGCGGATCGCCACGACCTTTTCATCGAAGGCCGCGGCGCGCTTGCGGAATGTTTCGGGGTCGAGCGTCGCGCGCGCCTCGGTCAGGGCGCGTTCCTCGGCGATCAGATCCGCCTCGATATTCCGGTTCTCGGCCGCCAGTTCCTCGGACGCGGCCTCGATCTCGTCGATCAGGCTCTGGCCATAGGCGGACTCGCTGAACAGCCTTTCCTGATCGACGGTCACGATCGGGCTGCGCAGGGCCGGGTCATCCGCCTGCTGGGCGCCCCCCGGCATCGCGGCGAGGGCCAGAAACAGCGCGAACGCCGCGCGCCGCGCGCCCTTGCGCAGCGCCGCCATCAGAACCTTGTCGCGATGGTCAGATCGAAGCTGCGCGTGACGTCATAGGACTGCTTGTCGATCGCCTGAGAGAAATTGAAGCGCAGCGGGCCGATCGGCGTTTCCCAGAAGATCGAGACGCCGACGGCCGATCGCAGATGGAACGAGTCGTCCACCCCGCCGGCCGTGTTGTCGAGGCTCCAGACCGAGCCGGCATCGGCAAAGACCCCCCCGGTAATACCGTATTCCTCGGGCAGGCCGATGGGGAACTCCGCCTCCAGCCGCATCACCGCATAGGCATTGCCACCAAGCGCCTCCGAGTTGGGGGTGTTCAAGTCACGCGGCCCCAGGCCGTTATTGTCAAAACCGCGCATCTTTCCGTTCAGGAAATACCGGTCCGTCATGCGGCTGTTGCCGCCGGACATCGAAAGAAGCCCGCCCTCAAGCTCGGCGCGCAGGGTCACATCCTCGTTGAAGGCCGTCGTCTCGGCGGCGATCAGCGCCGAGGTTTCGATATACTCGCGATCGCCGCCCAGCCCCGCGAAATCCTGGCTGAAGCGCAGCAACACGCCGGCATTGGGATTGAGCCCGGAATTGCGCGAATCGTAGCTCAGCGTATAGCCGATCTTGCTGTCGAGCTGCGCGCCCTGCGCCACTTCGGCCTTGATGATGCCCGACTTACCTTCATAGTTGAACATCTCTTCCTGCGCGATCGTGTAGCGCAGGGCGAGGCGGGTCCGTTCGCCCAGCGGAAACTCCAGCGAGGGCGAGACGCGGATCGCCCGCGTATCGAAGAGCGTATCGTTCTGGCTTGTCGATTCGGCATAGGAGGCGTCGAAACCGAAGCGCACGTCGCGCCCGAGGAAGGCGGGCTCGGCGAAACTGATCGACGTCAGGTTGTTGTCGATGCCGGTGCTGAAGGAAAAGCCGAGATATTGCCCGCGCCCGAGGAAATTCCGCTCGGTGAAGGACACGGTCGCGCCGGCGCCGTTGGCAACGCTGTAGTTCAACCCGAACGAGAGCGAGCCGGTGGGCTGTTCCTCGACATTCACATCGACGATCACCTTGTCGGGCGCGGTGCCCTCGCGGCTGGTGACCTCGGCAGTCTTGAAGAAGCCCAGGGCGCGGATCCGCTCGGCCGCGGCGCGGATTGCGCGCGGGTTGAACGGATCGCCCTCGGCGGTGCGGAACTGACGCCGGATCACCCGGTCCAGGGTGGTGGCGTTGCCCTCGATGTCGATCCGCTCGACAAAGACGCGCGGCCCCTTGGTCAGCACGAAATCCACGTCGAGCGTCAGGTCGCGGTCATTGCGGGTGATCCGCGGCTCGACCCGGATGAAATCGAGGCCCCGATCCACGGCCAGCCGTTCCAGCCGGGCAATCGCGTTTTCCACATGGCTGGGCGAATAGACCGTGCCGGCCGACAGCCGCAGCGCATCCTCGTAATCCGCCGGGTCGATCTGCGGCACGTCGCTGGAAACGGTGACGTCGCCGAAACGGAACTGCTGCCCTTCCCGGAGATTGAAGGTGATCAGGAAGGCATCGCGGTTGCGCGTCAGTTCGGAGGTGACGGACAGAACCTGGAAATCTATGTAGCCGCGGGATTGGTAGAAATCGCTCAGCACCTGCCGGTCGAAGGCGATCCGGTCGGCAATGAAGGTGTCGGACCGGATGAAACGCCGCAACAGGCCGGCCTGTTTGGTCCGGAGCGCCCGGCGCAGGCGGAACTCCGAGAAGTTGCGATTGCCGACGAAGGATATGCGCTGCACCTCGACCACCTGGCCTTCGACGATTTCGAAAGCCAGATCGACCCGGTTATCCGAGCGGCGGATGATCTTGGGGGTAACCGTGGCGGCCAGGCGCCCCTGCTGTTCATATGCCTGAACGATGGCGGCGGCATCAGCCTCGGCCAGGGCCGGGTTGTAGACCCGCCGCGATTGCGAATTGACGATCTTCGACAGGTCTTCGTCGCTCAGCCGGGCGTTGCCCTCGAAATTGATGACGTTGATCGTCGGGTATTCGCTGACGCGGATCAGCAGCCGGCCGCCCTGCGGCACCATCTCGACCGTTTCGAACAGGCCGCTGTTGACGATCCGCTGATAGGCGTCGTTCAGTTCGGCCGCGCTCAGGCTTTCGCCACGGGAGATCCCGGCATAGCTGAGGATCGTGGCGACATCGACGCGCTGATTGCCTTCGACCTGGACCGAACTGAAGGAATAGCTCTGGGCCGACGCGGGCGAAACCGGCGCCCCGGCGACCCCGGCCAGGGCAAGGAAAATCGTCAGGGCCAGGCGTTTCGCGACCGTCGCGCGCTGCGCCGATCGCGTCTCGGGTCCACGTCCAGTTCCGATCATGCGTCTGTCCCGCGATTATGCTTTTGATCTGGTTCCTGCCTATCGGGATTGCATGGGCTTGTCAAAACAGACTCGTGCGACGGATGGACGAAAAAAAAGCCGCGCAGGCCCCTGCACGGCTTCCATCGATTCCATTTTCTGGCGCGGCCTAGAAAAGCGAGCCCAGCAACGCCCCGCCGACCAGCGCCACCGCGATCGTTGCAACATAGAGGATCAGGTCCCAATTGATCCCGACCAGCAAGGAAAGGCCGCGATATCCCCGAGTCAAGGTTTGCATCGTCTCATCCTCCTGTTCCGATCGGACGAAATCTCGATACGAGGGTTAGAGGAAAAATGTGTCAGCTTTGGGACCGTTCCGGGGTCGTTCAGCGGCAGAAGAGATCGTTGGTCAGCGCAAAGCCCATCAGTGCCACAAGCAGCCCCAGGCCGATTCCGGTCAGGATGCGAAGCGCCAGGTCGTTGGGCGGGCGGCCGGTCGCCGCCTCATATGCGTGGAACATCAGATGCCCGCCGTCCAGCACCGGGATCGGGAACAGGTTCAGCAGGCCGACCGCGGTGGACAGCACCGCGATGAAGCCGATAAAGCTGAGCCATCCCTGCCGCGCCGCCACGCCCGACGTTTCGGCGATTCCGATGGGGCCGCGCAGGTTGCACGCGCTGATCGCCCCGGTGACCATGTGATAGACCCCCGAAAGGCTGGATTTCATGATGAACCAGGTCTGATCGACACCGTTCTGCAAGGCCGTGACCGGCCCCGGCGTGGTGGTGGCGGGTTCGAAGAACAGCCCGCCCGTCGCGCCGATCAGCCAGCGGGTATCGAACCCGCCATCGGGCAGCGGCAGGTCGCGCCGACGCGGCGTCAGGGTGAATTCCAGCACCTTGCCCGCGCGCCACACGGTCATGTCCACCGGCTGGCCGTCGGAGCCGGTAATCGCCTCCTGCAACTGGCTGAACGCCGCGATCGGGCGACCCTCGACCGACAGCACGACATCGCCCCGCCGGAGCCCGGCCTCGATCGCCGCCGAATCGGGCTGGACCGCGGCCACGAGGGGCGGAAAGGGATAGGGGCCCGGAACCACCTGCTCGGCCCCGTCGCGCCGCACGCGATAGGGCAGCGGCGCGGTGACCGACAGCGCCTCGATCGTGTCATAGAAAGCCGCGTAATCCGGCGTCGGCCGCCCGTCGATCGCCAGGATCGTATCGCCGGGCTGCAACGCGCCGGTCGCCGCCGGCAGCGGGTTGATCTGCGCCACGGTGGGCGGCTCGATCGCCTCGCCCCGGATCAGGCTCACCCCCGCGAAGACGAGAATCGCCAGAATGAAATTGAACACCGGCCCGGCCGCAACGGTGGCCGCCCGCGCCCAGAGCGGCGCGCCGTGCATCGTGTGGCGCCGCGTCTCCTCGTCCAGCGTGTCCATGATCTCGCTGGCCTTGTCCGAGGCGGGGCTGGCATCGCCAAGGAATTTCACATAGCCGCCGAAAGGCAGCGCGGCCACCTGCCAGACGGTGCCGCGCCGGTCTTCGCGCGCGAACAGCACCGGCCCGAATCCCAGCGAGAATACCTCGGCATGAATGCCCGACCAGCGGCCGACGATGTAATGACCGAATTCATGGATCGCGACGATCACGCTCAGCGCGACGACGAAGGCCAGAATCGTGTAAAAAAGACTTCCAAACGACGGGATTAGACCAGCAATATCCACGCGACTACCTCAAATCATTCACTTTCTGCTTCTCGATCGCCTCGCCGGCCCGTATCCGCGCCAGTCGGTCCATCGCCAGGATCTTATCGAGGTCGATCGCGGCATCCGCAAGGCCGCTTTCGTCCGAAAGGATGTCGAGCGTATGCTCGACCACCCTGGCCATCTGCCGGAATCCGATCCGCCCCGCGATGAAGGCGTCGAGCGCATGTTCCTTTGCGGCGTTGAAAGCGGCGCCGGCCAGGCCGCCGCTGCGCATCACCCGGCGCGCAAGGTCGAGCGCGGGATACCGGGCCGGATCCGGCGCACTGAAATTCAGCCGCCCGATCCGGGCCAGGTCCAGCCGCGCGACCGGCAGTTCGGCCCGCTCGGGCCAGTTCAGCGCATAGCCGATGGCGTGGCGCATGTCGGGCGGGCCCAGATGCGCCATCAGCGCGCCATCGCGGAACCCGACCAGCGCGTGCACCAGCGATTCGGGATGGACGAGCACCTCGATACGGTCGGGCGCAATCCCGAAGAATTCGCGCACCTCGATCAGTTCCATCGCCTTGTTGAACATCGAGGCGCTGTCGATCGTGATCCGCTGGCCCATTGCCCAGTTGGGATGCACCGCCGCCTGCTGCGGCGTGGCCTTGGCCAGCGCCTCCAGCGGCCAGTCGCGAAACGCCCCGCCCGAGGCGGTGATGACGACGCGCTCCACCGTCGCCGGATCCTCGCCCACCAGCGCCTGGAAGATCGCAGAATGCTCGCTGTCCACCGGCAGGATGCGCGCGCCATGCGTCGATGCCGCCGAAATCAGCAACGGCCCCGCCGTGACCAGGCTTTCCTTGTTGGCCAGCGCCAGCGTGCCGCCATGTTCGAGCGCGCTCAGACCGGGTTGCAGCCCGGCGGCGCCGACGATCGCCGACATCACCCAGTCGGCCGGTCGCGCTGCGGCCTCGGCCATCCCGGCGGGGCCGGCGGCCACCGCGATGCCGCTGCCCGAAAGCGCCGCCTTCAGATCGGCGTAAAACTCGGCATGACAGGTCACCGCAAGCGCGGCCTTAACCTGGCGCGCCTGTTCGGCCAGCAGCGCGATGTTGCGCCCGCCGGTCAGCGCGATGACGCGGAACGCGCCGGGGCGCCGTGCGATCAGGTCGATCGTGTTCTGCCCGATCGAGCCGGTTGCCCCGAAGATCGTCACCCGCCGCATCGTTCAGAACCTCACTTCGGGCACATAGACAAGCTGCGCCACCAGCAGCATGAACAGCGCGGCCCCCAGCAGCCCGTCGAACCGGTCGAACAGGCCGCCATGCCCGGGTATCAGGTTCGAGCTGTCCTTGACGCCCATCTGCCGTTTCACCGCGCTTTCGGCCACATCGCCCAGCTGGCTGGCCATCGACAGGGCGACCGAGATCCAGGGCAGATCCACCCCGGCATTCGTGAACTGCCTGAAGATCACCCCGATCAGGGCCGCGGCCACCCAGCCCGAAACGGTGCCCGCCCAGGTCTTCTTGGGGCTGACCCGCGGCCAGAATTTCGGCCCGCCGATGATCCGGCCGCCGAAATACCCGAACACGTCGGTGGCGATCACGACCAGGACGAGCCAGAACAGCCAGACCATGCCATGGCTATCGCGAAACAGCGACAGGCCGAAACTGGCGATCAGGATACCCAGTGCGAAAGCCGCGAAGACGACCCGATGGCGGCGCAGAAGCGACGCCCCGACCAGCGCCGGCGCGGCCAGAAGCGGCAGGGCGTAAACCGCCGGCAAGGCGCGCGCCAACACGATGACCACGGCCCCGACCGCGGCCAGTGCCAGCGCCTCGGCCCGGCGCTCGGGGGCGATCATCCGGACCAGTTCCCAGACCATCAGCCCGCCGACGCCCGCGCACAGGGCGACGAACCAGGCCCCGCCGAGCCAGATCATCGCCACCCCGATGCCCGCCATCGCCGCGCCGGAAACCAGGCGGGGGGCCAGGTCTTCCCACTTGCCGGTCCCCGCCATCAGACCGGAACCTTGCCGAAGCGACGCTCGCGCCGGCCATATCTTTCCAGGATTTCAACCAGATGCTGCGGCGTGAAATCGGGCCACAGGATCGGTGTGAATTCATACTCGGCATAGGCCGACTGCCACAGCAAGAAATTCGAGATTCGCGCCTCGCCGCTGGTGCGGATCACCAGGTCGGGATCGGGCAGCACGCAGGTATCGAGATATCTGGGCAGCGTCTCTTCATCCACGTCGGCCGGGTCCAGACGGCCTGCCGCGACATCCTCTGCCAGCCGGCGCGTGGCGCGCGCCACCTCGTCGCGGCCGCCGTAATTCAGCGCAACGGTCAGGTTCATGCGGGTGCAGCTTTCGGTCATCTGCTCAAGCTCGTCCATCAGGGCGCGCAACTTGGCATCCAGCTTGACCCGGTCACCGATGAATCGCACCCGGACATTTTCGCGCAGCAACTCGCGCGCTTCCTTGCGGATATAGGTCCGGAACAGGCCCATCAGCCCCGAAACCTCCATCTGCGTGCGCTTCCAGTTCTCGGTCGAGAAGGCAAAGACGGTCAGGTATTCTATGCCGTAATCCGGACAGGCGCGGACCACCTCGCGCACCCGGCGCGCACCGGCCTGGTGGCCGAACAGCCGCGGCCGCCCGCGCCCCTGCGCCCAGCGTCCGTTCCCGTCCATGATGATGGCGACATGGCGCGGCCCGCCCGGTTCGGCAGTCGGGCTGTCCCTGCCGGCCGGGGACGCCCCTTTTCGCGGCCATGCCATCCTCAAACCCGCATGATCTCCTGCTGCTTGTGATCGAGCGCCTCGTCGACGGCCGAAATGTAACTGTCCGTCAGCTCCTGGATCTCGTCGGCCCAGATCTTGTGGTCGTCCTCGCTCATCCCGGCGGCCTTGGCCTTCTTCAACTGGTCCATGCCATCGCGACGCACGTTGCGGATCGCCACCCTCGCGTGTTCGGCATATTGCGCGGCGACCCGGGTCAGTTCCCGCCGGCGCTCTTCATTCAATTCGGGGATCGGCAGCATGATGATCGTGCCGTTGGTCTGGGGGTTGATCCCCAGCCCGCTTTCCATGATCGCCTTTTCCACCTTCTGGACGAGCGACTTGTCCCAGACATTGATGGTCAGCATGCGCGGCTCGGGGACATTGACGGTGCCGACCTGGTTGATCGGGGTCGAGGTGCCATAGGCATCCACCATCACCGGCTCGACCATCGAGGCCGAGGCCCGGCCGGTCCGCAACGAAGCAAATTCCTGCCGCAACGAGGTCATCGCGCCGTCCATCCGGCGCTTGAGGTCGTCGGTGTCGATTTCAAGCTCTTCGTCCGCCATGCCCTTCACTCTCTTTCTGTCGATCTGCGGCCGCGCGCGGCCTGCACCGCTATAGCGTCAACCATGCACGGTTGTATAGGTGCCCTGCCCCGCCAGGATGCCCTTGAAGCCGCCGGGTTCGTCCAGCGAAAAGACGATGATCGGCAGGTCGTTGTCGCGCGCCAGCGCGATCGCCGAGGCATCCATCACCTTGAGGTTCCGGATCAGGACATCGTCATAGGTTATGTCGTCATAGCGCGTCGCATCCGCGAACTTCTCGGGGTCCTTGTCATAGACGCCATCCACCTTCGTGCCCTTGAAGATCGCCTCGCAGACCATCTCGTTGGCGCGCAGGGTGGCGGCCGTGTCCGTCGTGAAATAGGGATTGCCGGTGCCCGCCGCAAATATGCACACGCGCTTTTTTTCCAGGTGGCGCACCGCGCGGCGCCGTATATAGGGCTCGCAGATCTGGTCCATCGGAATCGCGCTGATCACCCGGGTGAACACGCCCAGCGATTCCAGCGCCGACTGCATCGCCAGCGCGTTCATCACGGTGGCCAGCATGCCCATGTAATCGGCGGTGGTCCGCTCCATCCCCTGCGCGCTGCCCTGAAGCCCGCGAAAGACGTTGCCGCCGCCGATCACCATGCAGATCTCGACCCCCATGTCGTGGACCGATTTCACCTCTTGCGCGATGCGTTGCACGGTCGGAGGATGCAGCCCGTATCCCTGAGGCCCCATCAGCGCCTCGCCGGAAATCTTCAGAAGCACACGCCTGAAGGCCGGGGCCGGTTGCGCGGCGCGGTTGTCGTCCATGATCTGCCCTTCCCGGAAGCTGCACTTGGCGTCGGCCGCAAAATGTCGGAAAACCCCCCGAGGTTCAACGTATATAACGAACGGATCACAAGGTGCAGCGGCTGCCGCAAACCGACCCTGAGCGCCCGGTGCTGATCGCCGGGCCGACCGCCAGCGGCAAATCGGCGCTGGCGCTGGACCTTGCCGCGCGGCAGGGCGGCGTGATCGTCAATGCCGACGCCTTGCAGGTCTTCGCGAACTGGCGGGTCCTGACCGCGCGCCCGGGCCCGCAGGAAGAAGCCGGCACGCGCCACGCGCTTTACGGGCATGTGCCCCGCGACGGCGCCTATTCGGCCGGGCACTGGCTGCGCGACGTGGTGCCGTTGCTGTCGGGTGACGCGCGGCCGATCATCGTCGGCGGCACCGGATTGTATTTCGCGGCACTGACCGAGGGGCTGGCCGAGATCCCGCCGACCCCGCAGGAACTGCGCGCGCTGGCCGATGCCCGGCGCAAGGCCGAGGGGCATGCGGGAATGTTCGAGGAACTGGATGCGGAGACGCAGGCCCGGGTCGATCCGCTCAACCCGATGCGCGTCCAGCGGGCCTGGGAAGTGTGGCGCGCAACCGGGCGCGGCCTGGCGGCCTGGCACGACGACACCCCCGCCCCGGTGTTGCCGCTGGCCGATGTGCAGCCCTTCGTGCTGAATGCCGATCGCGACTGGCTGAACGCGCGCATCCACCGCCGTTTCGACCGGATGCTGGACTCCGGCGCGCTGGACGAGGCGCGGGCAAACCTCGCCGGCTGGGATCCGGCCCTGCAATCGTCCCGGGCGATCGGCGCGGCCGAACTGATCGCCTGTCTCAAGGGGCAGATATCGCTGGTCGACGCCGTGACAGCCGCGAAGACCGCATCGCGCCAATACGCCAAGCGCCAGCGCAGCTGGTTCCGTGGACGGATGCGCGACTGGCATGTGCTGGACCTGCCCTGACCGGCAGGCCCTGCCCACGGGCCGGATCGACGCCCGGGCCTTCGGGACTCCGGGCGTTCAGGAATCGAACATTTTTTCTTTGCTCGGGCGGGTCGGCCCGCATATCCTGACAAACATTCGACATCCGCCGGGAGAGCGCAAGGATGACGGTCTCGGACATGCGGCTGGTTCCGCTGCACAGCCTGCTCAAGGGCGGGCGCTGGCGGGTCGAGGCGATGCGCAGCTATACCGTCGATCAGCTGATCTGGTTCACCCGTGGCCAGGGGCGGTTGACCGTGTCGGGTGTCACCCGCGGCTACGGGGCGCATAACGTGCTGTTCGTTCCGGCCGGCACGATGCACGCTTTCGAGATCGGCCAGCAGGTGTTCGGCACCGCGGTCTTTTTCGGCCGCGATCACGACCTTCTTCTGCCGGAACAGCCCTGCCACCTGCGGATTCGTGACGCCAACGCGCAGGGAGAGATGACGGTGATCCTCGACAACCTCCAGCGCGAGTCCGAGGGCGACCGCCCGGCCCGGCACCGCGCGATGCAGCATCACGCGGGGCTGTTGTCGGTCTGGCTGGAGCGGCAGTTGCTGAGCCAGGTGGATTCGCTGGCCCCCGCTTCGGCCGCGCCGCGACTGGCGCGGCGGTATGCCGAACTGGTCGAGCAACGCTTTCACACCAGCGACAGCGTGGCGCATTACGCGGCGTCCCTTGGCGTCACCCCGACGCATCTGACCCGGGTCTGCCGCGAAAGCTGCGGCCGCACGGCCTCGGATTTCCTGGCCGACCGGAAGATTGCCGAGGCCCGGCGGCTGCTCGCGGATACCAGATTGCCGGTCAAGCAGATCGCCGCCGGGCTGGGCTTTGCCTCGCCGGCCTATTTTACGCGCAGCTTCCAGGCGCGCACCGGCGCCACGCCGATGACCTTTCGGCGCGGGAGTTGACCCTTCGCGGCGCGGCACGAGAGCGTGATCGGCAAACCAATCGTTGACCTGCGGGCATTTCTGTTGCCGAATGGCATCAAATCGGGCCGCCATCTCGCGGGTTTCGTGGGGCTCATGGGCCGCGCCGGAACCGGGACGGGCGCGCGCCACCAATCAGGGAGACGATCATGACCGACGAGACGATCAATGCCAGGCCGCTGCACCTGGCGGTGCACATGCACGCCGAGGAGTTCAAGGCCGGGGCGCTGAACCGCCGCGAATTCCTGACCCGGGCCACCGCGTTGGGCGCCACGGCCGCAACGGCCTATGCGCTTGGCGGGCTGACGGCGCCGGCGCAAGCGTCCCAGCACATCCAGCAGGGCGGAACGCTGCGCGTGCAGATGACCGTCCGCCCGCTGAAGGATACGCGCACCTATGACTGGTCCGAGATGGCGAATCAGAGCCGCGGCACACTGGAATACCTCGTCGAATACAACAATGACGGGACGATCCGCGGGATGCTTCTGGAAAGCTGGGAGATCAACGAGGACGCCACCGAATACACGCTGAAGGTTCGGCCCGGCGTCAAATGGAACAATGGCGATGCCTTCACCGCCGATGACGTGGCCCGCAACATCGCGCGCTGGTGCGACAAGAATGTCGAGGGCAACTCGATGGCCAGCCGCGTCGCGGTGCTGGTCGACGACACCACGGGTGTTGCGATCGACGGCGCGATCGAGGTGGTGGACGGCAGCACCGTCAAGCTGCACCTGCCGCGGCCCGATATCTCTCTGATCCCGGGATTCGCCGACTATCCTGCGGCCGTCGTGCACAGCAGCTATGACCCGCAATCGGTGCAGAACGTGGGCACCGGCCCCTATCTGATCGAAACCCTGGAAGTGGGCATCGGATGCACCCTGGTGCGCAACCCCGATCACGACTGGTGGGGCACCGCGGTCTATGGCGGCCCCTATCTCGACCGGATCGAATATATCGACTTCGGCACCGACCCGGCGGCCTGGCTGGCCGCGCTGGAATCGGACGAGGTCGACATGCTGCATGAATCGGTGGGCGAATTCATCGACATCATGGACGGGATCGGCCTGAAGAAATCCGAAGTGGTCACCGCCGCCACGATCGTGGTGCGGCCCAACCAGCTTGCCGAGGTGAACGGGATCAGGCCCTATGCCGACAAGCGGGTACGCAAGGCGATCCAGATGGCGGTCAACAACGCCATCTGCCTTGAGCTGGGCTATGGCGGACGCGGCGATGTCGCGGCCAACCACCACGCCGCGCCGGTGCATCCCGAATATGCCGATATCGGCCCGGCCGAATACGACCCCGAAGCTGCCCGCGCCCTGATGCAAGAGGCCGGGATGATGGATTTCGAACACGAGATCATCTCGATCGACGATGCCTGGCGCAAGAACACGACCGACGCGGTCGCGGCGCAGCTGCGCGATGCCGGGTTCAAGGTCAAGCGCACGATCCTGCCCGGCTCGACCTTCTGGAACGACTGGACGAAATACCCGTTCAGCTCGACCAACTGGAACCACCGCCCGCTGGCGGTGCAGATCTGGGCGGTCGCCTATCGCTCGGGCGAGGCGTGGAACGAATTCGGCTGGGCCAATGAGGAATTCGATACCCTTCTGAACGAGGCGCTGGCGATCGCCGATGCCGAAGCGCGCAGCAAGATCGCCGCCCGGCTGGAGACGATGATCCGCGAAGAGGGCGTCACCATCCAGCCTTACTGGCGCTCGCTGTTTCGTCACATGAAGCAGAAGGTCATGAATGCCGATCAGCACATCACGCTTGAGCATCACCATTACAAATGGGGGCTTGCCGCCTGAAGGATGAACGCAAGCCGGGGTCGTGCCGTCCGCGCGCGGCCCGCGAAAAACGACCCGGACCCAGGGACCATCGCGTGCCATCGGTCTGTCACGGGGGCATGACATGATCGTGTTCATTCTGCGCCGGCTGGGGGTGATGATCCTGACGGCGCTGTGCCTGACCTTCGTCGTCTTCTTCCTGACCAACCTTTATCCCAACCTGGAGAAGCTGGCGAAGACCCAGGGCAATTTCCGGATGACCGACGAACAGGTGGCCAGCTACCTGCGCAAGGAAGGCCACCTGGAGCCGTTGCTCGTCAAATACGGCCAATGGCTGGGCGTGGTGCCGGGCACGACCTATCAGGGCGAGGACGGGCTCACGGGCACCTGTTTCCGGGGCACGCAGAGTGCCGAACAGGTTGCCGCCCGGCCGCGCTTTTGCGGCATCCTCCAAGGCGACTGGGGCTTTTCCACCCGGTTCCGTGCACCGGTCTCGGCGATCATCGCCGAACGCCTGGGCCTGACCGGCATCCTGATGTTCTGGGTGATGCTGCTGATGGTGCCCTCGGCGCTGATCCTCGGGGTGCTGGCGGGGATGCGCGAGGGCTCGCGCACCGACCGGGCGCTGTCCACCGTCGCGATCACCACCACCGCGACACCGGAATATGTCTCGGGGGTCGTGCTGATCGCGGTCTTCGCCTCGTCCGCCTTCGGATTGCGCTGGTTCAACGGCACCGCGACCAGCGCGATGGAAAACCCGACATTCTGGAATTTCTTCCTGCCGGTGCTGACCATCGCGCTTTACGGCACGGGATATATCGCGCGGATGACCCGCGCCAGCATGGCCGAGGTCATGACCGCGCAATATATCCGCACCGCGCGCCTGAAAGGCGTGCGCTTTCGCGATATCGTGCTGAAACACGCCCTGCGCAACGCGCTGATCGCGCCGTTCACGGTGATCATGCTTCAGTTTCCCTGGCTGCTGAACGGGGTGGTGATCGTCGAGACCCTGTTCAACTACAAGGGGTTCGGCTGGACGCTGGTGCAGGCGGCCAGCAACAACGACATCGACCTGCTGCTGGCGGTCTCCGTGGTTTCGGTCTTCGTGGTCCTGCTGACGCAGCTGATTTCGGATATCGGCTACGTCTATCTGAACCCGCGGATCAGCGTGACATAGGGGGCCGGAATGGAACTTCTCGACTGGGGCGAGATATTCATGCGCATCCTTGCCCGGTTCATCCCGGTCTGGATCGCGCTTGCCGTCACCTTCGGCCTTTCGATCGCCGGCAAACGCCGGCTGGGGCTTTATGGCAAGCTGTTCGACAGCCCGATCGGAATGGCCGGATTCGCGCTGGTGATGTTCTGGGTCTTCACCGGCATTCTCGGCGGGGCCTTCGACATGATCGTGACCCATGACGTGCTGGCCCAAAGCGCGGCGATGAAGAATGAGGTTCCCGGCACCCCCTATACCAAGATGATCGGAACGGTAGCCGAGGGCGCCTATCCCTATTACCTGCTGGGCGGCGACAACCTGGGCCGGGACGTGTTCAGCCGCATGGTGGCCGGCGCCTGGGAGGTGATGAAGATCGCCCCGTTCGCAACGATCTTCGCCTTCATGGTCGGCATCACGCTGGGCCTGCCCGCGGGGTATTACGGCCGGCGGCTGGACACGATCCTGTCTTTCCTGGCGAACCTGATCCTGGCCTTTCCGGTGATCCTGCTGTTCTATCTTCTGGTCACCCCCGAGATCGTGGCCACCGGCATCCCGGTCTACATGGCGGCGGTGCTGTTCATCTTTCCCGTCATCTTCCTGGTGACGTTGTTGCAGACCCGTTTCTTCACCCAGACGCTCAAGCGCAACATCTATGTCGCGATCACCCTGGTGATCGGGCTGTGGCTGTATCTGGGGATTGCGTGGGATGCCGATCCGCTGGGCATCGTGTCGTTCCCGCCGAACCTTCTGGTGGTCTTCGTCGCCGTGGTCTTCGTGAACGCGCCCACGGTTTTCCGCATCGTGCGCGGCCTGACGATGGACATAAAGACGCGCGATTACGTCGCCGCCGCCAAGACCCGCGGCGAGGGCCCGTGGTATATCATGCTGTGGGAAATCCTGCCCAATGCGCGCGGCCCGCTGATCGTCGATTTCTGCCTGCGGATCGGCTATACCACCATCCTGCTGGGGACTCTGGGCTTCTTCGGGCTGGGGCTCAGCCCCGAAAGCCCGGACTGGGGTTCGACCATCAACGAGGGTCGCAAGCTGCTGTCGATCTATCCGCACCCGGCCCTGCCGCCGGCCCTGGCCTTGCTGACGCTGGTGCTTGGTCTGAACCTGCTGGCCGACGGGCTGCGCGAAGAAAGCCTGCGCGACTAGCGATGCGCAACCACGATCTTTCCGCCTGCGAAAGGACGGAGACATGAGCGACCCGACTTACGACGGCCCGATCCTGGAGATCGAGAACCTGTCGATCAGCTTCTTCACCCGCCTGCGCGAGATCCCGGCGGTGATGGATTTCTCCTGCGTCGTGCAACCGGGCGAGGCGATGGGCCTGGTCGGCGAATCCGGCTGCGGCAAATCCACCGTGGCGCTTGGCGTGATGCAGGATCTGGGCGTGAACGGGCGCATCACCGGCGGCACGATCAGGTACAAGGGCCGCGATCTGAATGGCCTGTCGCAGAACGAGCTGCGCAAGATCCGCGGATCGGAAATCGCCATGATCTATCAGGAACCGATGGCCAGCCTGAACCCCGCGATGAAAGTCGGCAAGCAGCTGATGGAAGTGCCGATGATCCACCAGGGCGTCGGCACGGCCGCGGCCCGCAAGCTGGCGCTGGAGATGATCGAGGACGTGCGGATGCCCGACCCCGAGCGGATCCTGAACAGCTATCCGCACCAGCTGTCGGGCGGCCAGCAGCAGCGTATCGTCATCGCCATGGCGCTGATGTCGCGGCCGTCGCTGCTGATCCTGGACGAGCCGACCACCGCGCTCGATGTGACGGTCGAGGCCGGGATCGTCGATCTGGTCAAGGATCTCGGCCGGAAATACGGCACTTCAATGCTGTTCATCAGCCACAATCTGGGCCTGATCCTGGACAGTTGCGACCGCCTTTGCGTGATGTATTCCGGCGAGG
Source organism: Actibacterium sp. (assembly GCA_016278325.1). Taxonomy (GTDB): domain Bacteria; phylum Pseudomonadota; class Alphaproteobacteria; order Rhodobacterales; family Rhodobacteraceae; genus JADQCB01. The sequence continues at coordinate 53,577 of JADQCB010000025.1, read as the reverse complement.
CGGTCGAGACCGGCTCGATCACCGAGGTGTTCGACGAGATGCAGCACCCCTATACGCAGGCGCTGTTCCGCTCGATCCCGTTGCCGAGCGCCGACAAGAACGCGCGCCCCCTGGTGGCGATTCCGGGGAATTTCCCCTTCCCGCATGAACGCCCGCCCGGCTGCAATTTCGGGCCGCGATGCGATTATTTCCAGGCCGGCCGCTGCGATGCGCAGGAGGTTCCGATGGCCCGGGTCAAGGGAGATGACCGCCACGAGACACGCTGCCTGCGGTTCCGGGAAATCGACTGGAGCACACCGCCCGAGCCACCGATCGCCACCGAAAAGGCCCGGATCGGCGCGCCGGTGATCGAGGTGGACGCGCTGCGCAAATACTATGAGGTCGCGGCGAACAAGCTGTTCGGGCGCGGCCACAAGCAACTGGTCAAGGCCAATGAAACCCTGACCTTCGATGCCCGCGAAAGCGAAACCCTGGCAATCGTCGGCGAATCGGGCTGTGGCAAATCCACCTTTGCCAAGGTGCTGATGGGGCTGGAGACCGCGACGGCGGGCAAGATCCTGTATGACAACCGTGAAATCCAGGATATCCCGATCCAGCGGCGCAGCACCGCGACCGTGTCGGACATACAGATGGTGTTCCAGAACCCGTTCGATACGCTGAACCCCTCGATGCGGGTGGGGCGGCAGATCATGCGCGCGCTGGAGATTTTCGGCATTGGCACCTCCGAGGCCGAGCGGCGCGAAAAGATGCTCGACCTGATGGATCTGGTGAAACTGCCCCGCGAATTCGCCGACCGGATGCCGCGGCAGCTGTCGGGCGGGCAGAAACAGCGCGTCGGCATCGCCCGTGCCTTTGCCGGCGGCGCGCGTATCGTCGTCGCGGACGAGCCGGTTTCCGCGCTGGACGTGTCGGTCGCCGCCGCCGTCACCGACCTGCTGCTGGAGATCCAGCGAAACAACAGGACAACGCTTCTGTTCATCGCGCATGACCTGTCGATCGTGCGGTATCTCAGCGACCGGGTATTGGTCATGTATCTGGGCCATGTCGTCGAACTGGGCACGACCGCCCAGGTATTCGCGCCGCCCTACCACCCCTATACCGAGGCGCTTCTCTCGGCGGTGCCGATTGCCGATACCTCGGTCCGCAAGAAGCGGATCCTGCTGGAGGGCGACGTGCCATCGGCGATCAACCCGCCGTCGGGCTGTCCGTTTCAGACCCGATGCCGCTGGAAATCGGAAGTCCCGGGAAACCTGTGCGAAACCGAGGTGCCGCCGATGCGGCGCCTTGCCGACGGCCACCAGGTCAAGTGCCACCTGTCGGAAAGCTGCTTTGGACAGATGGAACCGGTGATCGAGCTGGCCGCCCGGCCGGGATCCGACGGGCAATGACAGCCGGCCAAAACGCCCGGCCTGCCCATTGTCGCAGCACCCCGGCGCGAAATGCGGGGGCCGGGGCGGCGAGACGATGCGCCCCCCCTTGCGCTTGGTTGCCGCGCAAGCGACAAGTTCCCGAATTGCCTTCGTCACCGGGCAGGAGCAGTGGGAATGCCTGAAAACAGAAACCCGAACGAGCATGGCGAACATCATCACCGCCGGCGGCTGCCCGCGCCGCTGGGTGGCATTCGAGGTTCGTTCCTGGCCGGGCTGGTGGTCATCGCGCCGATCGGCCTGACCGTCTGGCTGATCTGGACGGTGATCGGCTGGGTGGACGGGTTCGTGATGCCCTTCGTGCCGATCAAGTATCGTCCCGAGAACCTGATCGGGATCGACATCCGCGGTGTCGGGGTCATCTTCTTCCTGCTTTTTACCCTGCTTGTCGGCTGGATCGCAAAGGGGCTGATCGGGCGTTCCCTGCTGGCCTGGGCGGAAAGCCTGGTCGACCGGATGCCGGTTGTCCGCTCGATCTACAACGGCCTCAAGCAGATCGCCGAAACCGTGCTGGCACAATCCGAAACCTCTTTCGAAAAGGCCTGCCTGGTGGAATACCCGCGCAAGGGGATCTGGGCCATCGCCTTCATCTCGACCGACACCCGGGGCGAGGTGAATCGCCGCGTGCCGCGCGACCAGTCCCTGGTGTCTGTGTTCCTTCCGACGACACCGAACCCGACATCGGGCTTCCTGCTGTTCGTCCCCCGCGACGACGTGATCGTCCTGGACATGTCGATCGAGGATGCCGCCAAGATGATCATTTCGGCCGGGCTGGTCGTGCCGGAGGAACCCGTCGCGGCCGCGCCGCCCAAACCTCTGTCGCGCGAGGCAACCCGGCCGGGCTGAGGCCGCGGGGCAAGCGCGCGCCATGCGCCGCAGGATGCCTGCGGTTGTTCGCGCCGGGTTTCTTTGACACAGTCGCCGCCATGCAAAAGCCTATCGCCGGATTACTGGCCGTATCATTGATTGCCGGCTCGGGCGCGGCCGCCCGGGGCGACGGGCGACATGCCGACCGGTCGGAAATCGAACGTGCCAGGATCGTGGCCGAAACCCGCAGGGACGGTCGCGACCTGTTTCGCCCGCCGATCGCGGCGGTCCTGATCTATCTGTCGATCATGTCGGTCGGCAGCCCCCCGGTGCTCCAGCTGCCCGACTGAGCGCACCCGCCCGCGGCTGCGCCCGGGGTGGCATCGATCCTTACATCGCGGTCCATCCGCCATCGACGCTGATCGTGGTGCCGGTGATCTGTTCCGCGGCGTCGGAACACAGGAAGACCGCCGTGCCGCCGATCTGCTCGACCGTCGCGAATTGCCTGGACGGCTGGCGCGCCAGCATCACCTCGCGCACCACAGTATCGCGGTCCATGCCGTGGGTTTTCATCTGCTCGGGGATCTGCGCTTCGACAAGCGGGGTCAGCACATAGCCCGGGCAGATCGCGTTGCAGGTGATCGGCTCTTCCGCGGTTTCCAGCGCCACCGTTTTCGACAGCCCGACGATCCCGTGCTTGGCCGCGATATAGGCCGATTTATAGGGGCTCGCGGTCAGACCATGCGCCGAGGCGATGTTGACGACCCGCCCCCATCCGGCCTTGCGCATCATCGGCAGGGCAACCGCCGTGGTGTGGAAGGCCGAGCTGAGATTGATCGCGATGATCGCATCCCATTTCTCCGGCGCAAAATCCTCGACGGGCGCCACATGCTGAATGCCGGCGTTGTTCACCAGGATGTCGCAGGCCCCGGCCTGTTCGATCAGTGCGCGGCATTCGTCGGGTTTGCTCATGTCCGCCTTGATGTAGCGCGCAAGAACGCCGTATTCGCGCGCGATCTCTTCGGCGAGGTCATGATCTTCCTGCGCATCGGTGAACGAGTTCAAAACCACGTTGGCCCCGGCGCCGGCGAGTTCCCTCGCGATTCCCAAGCCGATTCCCGAATTCGATCCGGTGATGACGGCGGTTTTTCCGACAAGTGACATGATACGCTCCTGCTGTACTGGACTCCCCGGACCATATACCCGGTGGCCAGGAAATAAACGGATATCGCACGGTTTCCGCCGCCCGGCCGGCAAAGAAAAAAACGCCCGCACGAGGCGGGCGTTGAGTTATTGAGGCAGGTTTCATACAGGCAAGAAACCTATCGAGCAGTGCCCTCTTTATACGCAATCTGCCGCCGTCATCCAAGCTAAAAGTTTGAAAAGCTTGGGACACCTGCGTAGGCTTGCGACGAAGGACAAAAGGGGCTTCGAGGATTGTTGCCGAAATGAGATCGACCTTTTTCGCCCGCGCCCGATTCGCCAGCGCGGCCGCCGCGTTGATTCTGGGCTGCGGATTCGCCGCGGCGACGCCAAGGCATGGCATAGCTATGTATGGCGCGCCCGACCTGCCACCGGATTTTGTGTCCCTGCCTTATGTGAACCCGGATGCTCCCAAGGGCGGCAGCATCACCTTCGGCGAAGCCGGCGGCTTTGACAGCCTCAATCCGTTCATCCTGAAGGGTGATGCGCCCTGGGGAATACGGACCCATGTGTTCGAGACGCTCATGGGGCGATCCTGGGATGAACCGTTCACGCTTTACGGCCTGCTGGCCGAATCGATCGAGACCGGGCCGAATCGCGAATGGGTCGAATTCACCCTGCGTCCCGAGGCGGCGTTCTCGGATGGCAGCCCGGTGACGGTCGAGGATGTGCTCTGGTCCTTCGAGACGCTGGGCACCGAGGGGCACCCGCGCTATCGCACCGCCTGGGAAAAGGTCGCAACCGCGAAGGCCGTGGGCCCGCGGACGGTCCGCTTCACCTTCAACACCGAAGATCGCGAATTGCCGCTGATCCTGGGCCTGCGCCCGATTCTGAAGAAGGCGCAATGGGCGGGGCGGAATTTCGCGCAAAGCGGCATGAACGTGGTGCCGATCGGATCCGCGCCCTATGTAATCGACGATTACGAGGCCGGCCGGTATGTGGTGCTTCGGCGCAACCCCGATTACTGGGGCAAGGACCTGCCCTTCATGCAGGGCCAGGCCAATTTCGACGTGATCCGCTATGATTTCTTCGGCGATGGCGACGTGGTGTTCGAGGCGTTCCGCGGCGGCGCGATCGACACGTATCGCGAAACGAACGCCGCGAAATGGAAAACGGCCTATGACTTCCCCGCGGTGCGCAATGGCGACATCGTCAAGGCGGAGATTCCGCATCAGCGCCCCTCGGGCATCGCCGGGTTCGTGATGAACACCCGCCGCGACATCTTCAAGGACTGGCGGGTGCGCCAGGCGATGATCGAGGCGTTCAACTTCGAATTCATCAACGACACGCTGAACGGCGGCGCCGAGCCGCGCATCGCCTCTTATTTCTCGAACTCCGTGCTTGGCATGTCGCATGGCCCCGCCCGGGGCCGGGTGCGCGAGTTGCTTGAACCTTTCGCCGACGATCTTCCGCCCGGCGCGCTGACAGGCTATGCCCTGCCCGTCTCGGACGGATCGCCGGCAAACCGCAAGAACCTGCGCCGGGCGATGGAACTGATGGAACAGGCCGGTTGGCGCGTCGGCCCGCAGGGGGTGATGCGCAACGCCGCGGGAGAGCCCTTTACCTTCGAGATCCTGCTCAACCAGGGCGCGACCGAGACCCAGCAGATCGTCGACATCTATGTGCAGGGCCTGCGCCGGCTGGGGATCACGCCGCACGTGACCACCGTCGATAGCGCGCAATTCACCCAACGCACCAATGTCTACGATTTCGACATGACCTGGTACCGGCGCGGACTGTCCCTGAGCCCCGGCAACGAGCAATATCTCTATTGGGGCGGCGAGGGCGTGACGGAACCGGGCACAAGAAACTGGATGGGCATGGATTCGGCGGCGGCCGAAGCGATGATCGACGCGATCCTGACCTCTGCGAGCCGCGACGATTTCATCGCCGCGACCCGGGCGCTGGACCGGGTTCTGACCAGCGGGCGCTATGTGATCCCGATCTGGTATTCGCCGGTCTCGCGGCTTGCCTACCGCAAGGAGCTGCACTATCCCGACACCATCCCGATCTATGGTGACTGGATCGGGTTCCTGCCGGACATCTGGTGGAATGCGGAGGAGTAGATGACGCGGATCATGTTGATCGCCAGCCTTTTGCTGGGTCTTGCGGCCTGTTCCACGGTCGAAGGGATCGGCCGCGATATCTCGGACGGTTCGCGCATGGTGCGCAATTCATTCTGAGAAGGCCGCCCCGCAGAATCGCGACCGCCCCTTGCGGGGCGGTCATTGTTTTTGTCTCGGCGCCTGACGGCGCCTCGGGGCCGAGTATTTATGCCGAGAAGAAGCCGGATATGCGCCCGATGACCGGTGAGGTCGGTGGGGACAGCCGGCGTTCCGTGCGGGCTCAGCCGACCAGTTCGAGGCCGGAGAAGAAATAGGCGATTTCCTCGCGCGCGGTATCTTCGCCATCCGAGCCGTGGACCGAGTTCTCGCCGATCGACAGGGCGAATTCCTTGCGGATCGTGCCCTCTTCCGCCTCGGCGGGATTGGTGGCGCCCATCACTTCGCGGTTCCGCGCAATCGCATCCTCGCCTTCGAGCACCTGCACGACGATCGGCGCGGACGCCATGAAGTCGCACAGTTCGTCGTAGAAGGGACGTTCCTTGTGCACCGCGTAGAAGGTGCCGGCCTGTTCCCTGGTCAGCTTGATCCGTTTCTGGGCGACGATGCGCAGGCCGGCAGCCTCGAACTTGGCATTGATCGCGCCGGTCAGGTTGCGCCTGGTGGCGTCGGGCTTGATGATGCTGAAGGTGCGTTGGATCGCCATGTCTTTCCTCTCGGTCTATCGTCTGGGGCGCGCGCCGGGCGGCGCGACAAATCGCGGCTCTGCTAGCATGGGGATGCGGGGTTGAAAAGCTGCGATTGACGCCGGGCACGCCTTGCGGCACACCCGCGCCATGCTGCGGATCCGCGATATTTCCTATTCGGTCGAAGGCCGCCCCCTGCTGGAGGGCGCATCGGCGAACATCCCGACCGGTCACAAGGTGGGCCTTGTGGGGCGCAACGGCACCGGCAAGACGACGCTGTTCCGGCTGATCCGGGGCGAGTTGCCGCTGGAGGGCGGGCGCATCGAGCTGCCGGCGCGCGCGCGTATCGGCGGCGTGGCGCAGGAGGTGCCGTCATCGGACGTGACGCTTCTGGACACGGTTCTGGCGGCCGACACGGAACGTGCGGCGCTTCTGGCCGAGGCGGACGCGGCCGCAGACGGGCATCGCATCGCCGAGGTGCAGACCCGGCTGGCCGATATCGACGCCTGGTCGGCCGAGGCGCGGGCGGCGGCGATCCTGAAGGGGCTGGGCTTTGACGATGAAGAGCAGCGGATGCCCTGCTCGGCCTTTTCGGGCGGCTGGCGGATGCGCGTGGCGCTTGCCGCCGTTCTGTTCGCGCAGCCCGACCTTCTGTTGCTGGACGAGCCGACGAACTATCTGGATCTCGAAGGTGCGCTGTGGCTGGAAAGCTACCTGGCGCGCTATCCGCATACGGTGATCCTGATCAGCCACGACCGGGCGCTGCTGAACCGTGCGGTGGCGGCGATCCTGCATCTCGAGAACCGCAAGCTGACCCTGTGGCAGGGGCCTTACGACCAGTTCGCGCGCCAGCGCGCGGAACAACGCGCGTTGCAGATGGCACAGGCCCGCAAGCAGGAAGCGCAGCGCGCGCATTTGCAGAAATTCGTCGACCGGTTCCGTGCCCAGGCGACAAAGGCGAAGCAGGCGCAAAGCCGGGTCAAGATGCTGGAACGAATGCAGCCGATCACCCTACCCGAGGATGCGGCGCGCGTTGTGTTCACCTTCCCCGAACCCGAGGAATTGTCGCCGCCGATCATCGCCACCGAAGGGGTCAGCGTGGGCTATGACGGCAAGCCGGTTCTGAGCCGGCTGAACCTGCGAATCGACCAGGACGACCGGATCGCCCTGCTGGGCAAGAACGGCCAGGGCAAATCGACATTGGCCAAGCTGTTGTCCGGCCGGCTGGAACGGATCGACGGCAAGATGACGGTGGCCGCGAAACTCCGCATCGGTTTCTTTGCCCAGCACCAGGTCGATGAATTGCGCGTCGAGGAAACGCCATTGCAGCATCTGCAAAGGATGCGCCCGGGCGAGCAGCAATCGAAGTTGCGCGCGCGGCTGGCCGGGTTCGGGCTGGGCGCGGCGCAAGCCGAGACCGAGGTCGGGCGGCTGTCGGGTGGACAGAAGGCACGGTTGTCGCTGCTGATCGCCACGATCGACGCGCCGCATCTTCTGATTCTCGATGAGCCGACAAACCACCTGGACATCGAGAGCCGCGAGGCGCTGGTCGAGGCGTTGACCGCCTATTCGGGCGCGGTGATCCTGATCAGCCATGACATGCATCTGTTGAGCCTGGTGGCCGACCGGTTGTGGCTGGTCAGGGATGGTGGCGTGGTCCCGTTCGAAGAAGACCTCGAAGCCTATCGCAAATTGCTGCTGGCGCCGGACAAGCCGAAACGGCCCGCGCCGCCGGCGCAAAAGGACAAGCGCCCCTCGGCCGAAACCATCGCAACGCTGCGCACCGAACTGCGCAAGAGCGAGGCGCGAGTCGAGAAACTGAACAAGATGCGCGACAAGCTTGCGGCGAAACTCGCCGATCCGGCGATGTACGAGCCCGAGCGGCTTGACGAAGCGCAGGTCTGGCAGCGCAAATATGCCGAGGTGATGGAGGCCCTGGACCGGGCCGAGGATCTCTGGGTGGCGGCGCAGGAAAAGATCGAGAAGGCCCATGCCTGAGCCATGGACCTGACATTCTACATCAGTTCCTTTGTCACGCTTTTCGTGATCATCGACCCGATCGGCCTGACGCCGCTTTTCGTGGCGATCACCCAGGGGCTGGACGGGGCCGAGCGGCGGGTGATCGCGCTGCGCGCGGCGGCGATCGCCCTGGGGCTGCTGACGCTGTTCGGCGTGTTCGGCGAGGCGGTGCTGGGTTTCGTCGGCATTTCGATGCCCGCGTTCCGCATCGCCGGTGGCATCCTGCTGTTCCTGACCGCGCTGGACATGCTGTTCGAACGCCGCAGCAAGCGCCGCGAGGACCAGGCCGAGGAGGAGGACCGCCCCGACCCTTCGGTGTTTCCGCTGGCCACGCCGCTTATCGCAGGCCCCGGCGCGATGGCGACGATGATCCTGCTGACCGGCCAGGTCGAGGGGCATGTCGCCGCGACGCTGGCGGTGCATCTGGTGATGGGCGCGGTGATCGGGCTGGTCCTGGTTCTTTTCCTTTCGGCCGGGCTGATCGAACGCGCCCTGGGCCGGACCGGCATCAACGTCGTCACGCGGCTTCTGGGCATGCTGCTGGCGGCATTGTCGGTGCAATTCGTCCTCGACGGCCTGTCGGGGCTGGGACTGCTGGCAGGCTGACCCCTCACATTTTCGTCGCGGTATCCTATCTATGTGAAGGATGGCCTGGGGTTTTGGATGTCTGCCGATCAGATCGCCCAATTGATGTATCTTGTTCTGCTGACCGGGGCGATCGGCGGGTTCTTCCTGTTGCAGAGCCGCGAACGCAAGAGCAAGCTGGTCCAGCAAGCCGCGGTCTGGGCGTTCATTTTCCTGGGCGTCATCGCCGCGATGGGCCTGTGGAGCGACATTCGCCAGACCGTCGCGCCGCGCCAGTCGGTCTTCACCGAGCAGGGCCGGATCGAGCTGCCCCGCGCGCCGGATGGCCATTTCTACATGACCGCGCAGGTGAACGGCACGCCGATCCGCTTTGTCATCGACACCGGCGCCACCGGTGTGGTCCTGTCGCAGCGCGATGCGCGCCGCGCCGGGATCGACATCGAAACGCTGGTCTATAGCGGGCAGGCCCGCACGGCGAACGGCGTGGTCGGAACCGCGCCGGTCAGGCTGGAGCGGATCTCGCTGGGGGGGATCGTCGATCGCGATGTGCGCGCCTGGGTGAATGGCGGGCGGATGAACAGTTCCTTGCTTGGAATGAGCTATCTGCAACGCTTCGACAAGGTCGAGATCTCGGGCGACCGGATGGTGCTGAGCCGGTGAGTCCGGCTTGATCCGCCGCAACGACAGCCCGGCCCCGGGCCGGCTATGATGCGCGCTGCATGACAGCAGCTGCGACAAGACGTGACAGGACGAGGAGGACATGATGACCCGACATATTCTGGTGGCGACCGACGGATCGGAAACCGGCGCACGCGCCGTGACGATGGCGGCAGACCTGGCCGCGGGGCTGGGCGCGAAGCTGACCGTGGGTCATGTTCTGATGCACAGCGAACCGCCCGAGGGGCTGGAGCGCATGGCCGAGGTCGAACATCTGGTGGGCGAAACCTCGCGCGCCGCGTTCAGCCCGGCGACGGACGACATTCCGGGCACGATGACCACGATGTTCAAGGCTTCCGAGGATGCCGCCCACACCGCGCGGCTGGTCACCGCCCTTGGCGATTCGATCGTGAAACGGGCCGCCGAGCGCGCCCGGGAGCGTGGCGCGAAAGAGGTGCAGACCCGCGTCACCGATGGCGATTACGCCGAGGCGATACTGGACATGGCGAAATCCGAGGGGGCTGACATGATCGTGCTGGGCCGCCGCGGCCTTGGCCGGTTCAAGCGGCTGATCCAGGGAAGCGTGTCGACCAAGGTCGTTCATCACGCCGACTGCCCGGTTCTGACGGTCGTCTGAGGCGGGGGCCGCTCAGGCCTCGGCCTTCTTTTCCCATCGCCCCGAGTCCTCGGACCAGTATTGCGCCGCTATTCCCGCCCCGGTCAGCGCCTTCCATTGGCCGCGGGCGCGGGCCAGCGCATCGGCATCGTGGCCATCGAACAGGATGCAGACCCGCTCCATAGCGCGCGTCTCCTGCGGCGAAACCTCGGCCCCGTCCACCACCATCAGGCAGGCCGCCCCGTTCGGGATCTCGGCGGATACGGTCAACAGAACCGGCTGGTCGGCATCGAAATCGCCCCCGGCCAGCGCGTGCGGCAGGAAGCCGTCCTCGGCCCCAAGCCACAGCCGTTCGTCAAGCCGGCGCATCCGCTCGATCGCGCTGCCGCGCACCGCGACACGCCATCCGGCGCCAAGCGCCTTTTCCAGCAGCGGCGGAAGCGTCGCCTCCAGCGACCGCTGCGTCAGGTGATAGAACAGCGCCGCGCCCATCACACCTCGAACCGGTCGCGCACCAGGCGGTCCAGGGCCAGAACGCCCCAGCCGGTCGCGCCCTTGGGCGCCAGCGCGGTGTCGGATTTCACCAGCGCCACCCCGGCGATGTCCAGGTGAATCCAGGGGCAATCGTCCTTGACGAAACGCTTGAGAAACTGCGCGGCCGTGATCGCGCCGGCAGGCCGGCCGCCCACGTTCTTCATGTCGGCGATACGGCTGTCCAGCAACTTGTCATAGGCCGGCGCCATCGGCAGGCGCCAGGCGCCCTCGCCCTCGGCCTGGGCGGCCTTCAGGAACGCCGCGCCGAAATCGTCGTCATTGGCGAAAACCCCGGCCATTTCGTGCCCCAGCGCGATGACCATCGCCCCGGTCAGGGTGGCCAGGTTGACCATGGCGGCCGGCCTGAACCTGTCCTGCGCATACCACAGCACGTCGGCCAGGACGAGCCGCCCCTCGGCATCGGTATTGATGATCTCGACCGTCTCGCCCTTCATCGAGCGGACCACGTCGCCGGGGCGGATTGCCGCGCCCGAGGGCATGTTTTCCACCAGCCCGACGAGGCCCACGACATTGGCCTTTGCCTTGCGCAGGGCCAGGGCGCGCATCACGCCCGCCACGACACCCGCGCCGCCCATGTCCATGGTCATGTCTTCCATCCCGGCGGCGGGTTTCAGCGATATCCCTCCGGTGTCGAAAACCACGCCCTTGCCCACAAGCGCCAGCGGCGCGGCATCGCTTTCGCCGCCATTCCAGCGCATCACCACCACCTTGGACGGGCTGACCGACCCCTGCCCGACCGAAAGCAGCAAACGCATGCCCAGCTTTTCCAGCGCGCTCTCTTCCAGGATCTCGACATCGAGCCCCAGATCCTGCATCGCGGCCAGCCGCGCGGCGAAATCGTCCGTGGTCAGCACGTTGGAGGGTTCGTTGATCAGGTCGCGGGTAAAGAAGACCCCTTCGGCCAGCGCCGCCATCGGGCCGGCCCGGGCGGCCACGGCCTCGGGTTGCGTCACCATCATCGTGACCGCCCCCGGCACCGTCCTTTCGCCGGTCTTGTGGGCAGTGAACTCATAGGCGCGCAGCGCGAAACCGAAGGCGATCTCGGCGGCGCAGGCATTGGCACCGGCCAGCAGCAGGCAATCGTCGGCGCCGCACAGCTTCGCGACCGCGGCGCCGGCCTTGCGCGCCTCTTCGATGGTCGGCCGACGCTCCAGCCGGACGACATCGACGGCATCGGCCGCCATCCCCCCCGGCCAGGCCAGCGTCCGTGCCTCGCCCGGTTTCAACTTGTCGAACGCCTTGCTTTCCAGGAACCGCGTCAATGCCCCGCGCGTCAGCTTGTTGACCCGCCGCGCCGCGGGATCGAGCCTGCCATCCGCGCCGATGAAGACCGCGACCCGTCCGGTGGCATCGGCAATCGCATCCAGCGCAACCTCGGCAAAGCTGATTTCGGGCGGTGTGGTCATGATCGAAGTCTCCCTGCGGTGTTTCGGGATCTAACTAAGCGATGGCCGCGCCGTTGACCAGAGAGCCGTTCCAGTTAGCAGTTTTCCGCGCCCCCGGAATGGTCTAGGTTTCGTCCGATCATCAAGGTTCCGGGGGGCCGCGTGCCGAAATTCGACCGATATATGCTGTCGCAGCTGACGGTCCTTTTCGGCTTTTTCGCGCTGGTCCTGGTGTCGGTCTATTGGGTGAACCGGGCCGTGGCGCTGTTCGACCAGCTGATCGGCGACGGCCAGTCGGCGCTGGTCTTTCTCGAATTCACCGCGCTTGCCCTGCCCAACGTGATCCGGCTGGTGCTGCCGGTCGCCGCATTCGCCGCGGCGGTCTATGTCACCAACCGCATGATGGCCGAAAGCGAGCTGGTCGTGGTCCAGGCGACGGGGTTCTCGGCCTTTCGCCTTGCCCGTCCGGTTTTCCTGTTCGGGCTGGTCGTGGCGATCCTGGTCGCGGTGATGAACCATTTCCTCGTGCCGGCCAGCCGCGGCCAGTTGGCCCAGCGACAGGCCGAGATCGCGCAGGATGTCACGGCGCGGTTTCTCAGCGAGGGGCGGTTCCTGCATCCCGCAGAGGGCGTGACCTTCTACATTCGGCAGATCACGCCGGAGGGAGAGATGCGTGACATCTTTCTCAGCGATGCGCGCAGCAAGATGCGTCGGGTGACCTACACCGCACGGCGCGCGCTTCTGGTGCCGGGCAAGGACGGACCACAGCTGGTGATGTTCGACGGCATGGCGCAAACGCTGGAACTCGACGGTCAGCGCCTGTCGACCACGCGGTTTCGTGATTCGGTGTTCGATGTCGCGGCCTTGATCCGGAACAGGCAGGCGCCCGGGCCGACGGTCGATGTGCTGTCAACGCCGCAGCTTCTGTCGCTCGACCCGGCGCTTCTGGCCGAGACCGGGGCGCCGCCGGCGATTTTCCTCTACGAGGCACATGCCCGGATCGCCCAGCCCTTCCTGGCGGTTGCCGCGCCCCTGATCGGGTTTGCCGCGCTGATGCTGGGAGGATTCAGCCGGTTCGGCACCTGGCGCCAGGTGATTCTGGCGATGGTTCTTCTGATCGGGGTGCAGTTTCTCGACAATGCGATGGCCGACATCGCGCGCCAGGACAGGGATCTCTGGCCGGTGGTCTACCTGCCGGCGTTGCTTGGCATCCTGCTGGCCGGCGCGATGCTCTGGGCCAGTTCCCGCCCCGACCTGATGCGCCCGCGCCGGCGCGGCCCGGCAACGGGAGGCACCGCATGATCCTGCACCTGTATTTCGCACGCCGGTTCCTGCGCGCACTGGCGGCGGTTTTCCTGGTGTTTTTCGTGATCATGCTGATGCTGGGCGTGGTCGACCAGATTCGCCGCTTTGATATCGGCACGATCACATTCGCCCAGGCCGTCGGCCTGGCGGCGTTGCAAACGCCCGCAAGCCTTTACCGGATCCTGCCGCTGATCGTCCTTCTGTCGACGCTGGCACTGTTTCTCGGGCTGGCGCGCAGTTCGGAACTGGTGGTCACCCGGGCGTCGGGACGCTCGGCCTTGCGCAGCCTGGCGGCGCCGGTGCTGGCCTGCCTGGCGGCCGGGGCGCTGACGGTTGCGGTGTTCAACCCGCTGGTCGCGGCGACGAGCCGGGAATACCAGTCCCTTTCCAACCGCTATCACCAGGGCAGCGACAGCGTGTTGTCGATCAGCCCCGAAGGCTTGTGGCTGCGCCAGGGCGACGCCAACGGGCAGATGGTGATTCGCGCCACCCATACCAACCAGGACGGCACGGTGTTGCAGAATGTCACCTTCCTTGCCTTCGGACCGGATGCGGCGCCGCTCTACCGGGTCGAGGCAGAACGCGCCGCTCTGACGGCGGGCGCATGGCAACTCAGCGATGCCAAGCGATGGCCGCTCGACGACCCGGAGGTGATCGCCGAGCGTCAGGCCCGGGAATTCGACAGCCTGAGCGTGCCCTCCGACCTGACGCAGGAACGCATCCGCGACAGTTTCGGATCCCCCTCGGACGTGCCGATCTGGCAGTTGCCGGATTTCATTGCCGAGCTGGAGCGCGCCGGTTTTTCGGCCCGCCAGCACCGGGTCTGGTTCCAGATGGAGCTGGCGCTGCCGGCCTTCTACGTCGCGATGATGCTGATCGCGGCGGCATTCACCATGCGCCACACCCGGTTCGCACGCACCGGCCCGATGGTCATGCTGGCACTGGGCCTGGGCCTGGCGCTGTTCTTTCTGCGCAATTTCGCCCAGCTGATGGGCGAAAGCGGACAGATCCCCGTCGCCCTGGCGGCCTGGTCGCCGCCGGCGATCGGAATCCTTCTGTCGCTGGGCCTGCTCTTGCACCTGGAGGACGGCTGATGCGGGTGCTGGCCTGCATGCTTTTGGCAATGCTGATGCCGCTTGCCGCCGTCGGCCAGCAGTCCGCGGCGACACTGATCGCCGACGAGGTCGTGGTCGACGGAAACAGCCGGCTGCGCGCAACCGGGAATGTCGAGGTCTTCTTCAAGGGCACCACGTTGCAGGCGACCTCCATCGTCTATGACCGGCAGAGCGATGCGCTGACCATCGCGGGCCCGCTGACGGTGCGGCGGCCCGATGGCAGTTTCCTGCTGGCCGACAGCGCGGCGCTTTCGGCCGACCTCGAAAACGGAATTCTCAGATCCGCGCGCCTGGTGCTCGACCGGCAGCTGCAACTTGCCGCGGCGGAGATCCACCGCATCGACGGGCGCTATTCGGTGCTGGGCAAGACCGTCGCCTCTTCCTGCACGATCTGTCCGGGCAGCCCGGTGCCGCTGTGGCGAATCCGGGCCCGGCGGATCATTCACGACGAGCTGGAACGCCAGCTCTATTTCGAGAACGCCCGGCTGGAAGTCGTCGGGGTGCCGGTGTTCTACCTGCCCCGTCTGCGCCTGCCGGACCCCACGCTGAAACGCGCCAACGGCTTTCTGACCCCGAGCCTGCGGGTCAACGACAAGCTGGGGACCGGGCTCAAGCTGCCGCATTTCTTCACGCTCGGCCGGCATGCCGACGTGACGGTGACGCCTTATGTGACCACCGGTGGCAGCCGCACGGTCGAACTGCGCTTTCGCCGCGCGTTCCGCAACGGCAGGATCACACTGAAGGGCGCGCTGACCCGTGACGACCTGCGCCCGGGCGAAACCCGCCGCTATCTTTTCGCTGACGGGCAATTCGATCTGCCGCGCGGGTTCGACCTGACATTCGGCATCAAGTCGGTCAGCGATCCGGCCTACCTGCTGGATTACAATTATTCCGATGCCGACCGGCTGCCCAGCACCGTCGATATCAGCCGCACCCGCCGCGACGCCTACATCCATGCGGGCCTGCGTCATGTCAATTCGCTGCGCGCCTCGGAAACCAACGCCACGCTGCCCGCCACCATCGGCAGCGCCAGCTGGCAGCGCCGCTTCGAGATGCCGGTCCTGGGGGGCACGGCCGAGTCGCGCCTGGAACTGTTCGGCTTTCGCCGCTCCTCCGGTCTCGACGTGACGGGCCGCGATGCCGCCCGGGCCTCGGCCCGGCTGGACTGGCGGCGCGACTGGACCACGTCGCAAGGTCTGTTGCTGGCCGCCCAGGGGCGTCTGGCACTGGATTACTACGTCACCGACGATGACAGCACCGCCACCACCCCCGAGACGCGCGCCACCCCGTTCGGCGCGATCGAGATGCGCTGGCCGCTGGTGCGCGCCGGTACCGATGGCGCAACGCATGTGCTGGAACCCATGGCGCAACTGGTCTGGAGCCCGGTCGACGACACCACGATCACCAACGAGGACAGCCTCAGCGTCGATTTCGACGAGGGCAACCTGTTCTCGCTCAACCGCTTTCCCGGCGCCGACCGCCAGGAACAGGGGCTGCGCGCCAATCTCGGCATCGGCTGGACCCGCCACGATCCGACAGGCTGGTCGCTGGGGGTGACGGTGGGACGGATCCTGCGCGACAGCAACCCGGGCCAGTTCGGCACCGGAACAGGCCTGGGCGGTTACAATTCCGACTGGCTGGCATCCATGCATCTGGCCACCGCGGGCAACCTGCGGCTGGCCAACCGCGCCGTCTTCGACGACGAATTCAACTTCACCCGTGACGAGCTGCGCCTCGACTGGAGCACCGAGCGCCTCGGCCTGACATCGAGCTTCATCTGGCAGCAGGCGAATCCACTGGAAAACCGGCCCTCGGACAGTGCCGAATGGCTGATGGACACATCCTATCGTTTCCGCCCGAACTGGACCGGCGAGGCCAATTGGCGTTATGACTTCGTGAGCGGATCGGCCGCCGAGGCCGGGGTCGGGCTGGTCTATCGCAACGAGTGTGTCGAGATGAATGTTTCCCTCTCGCGTCGCTTCACATCCTCGACTAGTGTGACCCCGACGACGAATTTCGGCCTGACCATCGCGTTGACCGGCTTCGGCACCGCGCCCGGCGAAAGCGCCTACCGGCGCAGTTGCGCCCGATGAGACACGCAAGACGGACACAAGGATGACCCGACTGAAACGCCTTTCCAGAACGCTTTTCCTGTGCCTGGTCGCGCTGCTCTCGCCGCTTGCCGCGGCATCGGCCCAGCAGGGTGGCCCCTTTGCGCCGCGCCTGATCGTCAATGGCCAGGCGATCACCAATTGGGAATACGACCAGCGGGTGCGGTTCCTGGAACTTCTCAACAGCCCCGGCGACATCGCACAAGAGGCCATCACCGGCCTGATCGAGGATCGCCTGCGGGTGAACGTGGCCAGGAATGCCGGCGTGCAGCTGAGCGAGGAGGAAATCCGCAAGGGGATGAGCGAATTCGCCGCGCGCGCCAATCTCAGCGCCGAGGAATTCCTGGCCGAGCTTGAACGCGGTGGCGTTGCCGCCCAGAGCTTCCGCGATTTCGTCGCCGCCGGCCTGGCCTGGCGCGAGGTCGTGCGAAACCGGTTCGGCCCGCGCGCCCAGATCACCGAGGCCGAGATCGATCGCGCCCTGGCGCTGAGTTCGCGGCCCGGGTCGGCCCGCGTGTTGCTGTCGGAGATCATCCTGCGGGCCGACACGCCCGAATTCCGGGCCCAGGCCCGCGCGCTGGCCGCGCGGCTGACGCGCGAGATCGAAACCCCGGCGCAATTCGCCGCCGCAGCGCGGCAATACTCGGTCTCGGGTTCGGCCCCGCGCGGCGGGCGGATCGACTGGCTGGACCTGTCGAACCTGCCGGCCCAGATCGCATCGACGGTGCTGTCGCTGGGCCCGGGCGAAGTCAGCGACCCGATCCCGGTGCCCAACGCCATTGCCCTGTTCCAGCTGCGCGCGATCGAGGAAACCGACCCCACGCCGCCCGAAACCCTGTCGCTGCAATATGCCCGCTTCTTCCTGCCCGGGGGCAGCGCGGCCGAGGCCGCCGATGTCGTGGCCCGGCTCGACAGCTGCGACGATCTCTATGGCGTGGCCAGGGGCCTGCCCGAAGAGCGGCTGCGCTTCGACACGCTTCCCTTGCCGCAGGTGCCGCAAGACCTGGCCCTCGAACTGGCCAAGCTGGACGAAGGCGAAACCGCGACGCTGATGCGCGGCGACAGCGCGGTGGTGCTGATGCTGTGCGGCCGCACTGCGGTGCTGCCCGAAGACGCCGACCGCCAGGCGATCCGCCTGCGGCTTTTCAACCAGCGGCTTGCCTCCTATGCCAACAGCTGGCTGGAAGAGCTCAAGGCCGACGCCATCATTCGCAAACCATGAGCCGCGCGCCGATCGCGCTTACCTCGGGCGAGCCGGCCGGCATCGGCCCCGAGATCACCGTGAAGGCGTGGCAGGAGTTGGGCGCGCGCCTGCCCTTTTTCTGGATCGGCGACCCGGCCCATCTGCCCGAAGGCACGCGGCATGTCGAAATCCATGCCCCCGAAGAGGCGCTTCATGTCTCGGCGACCGCTTTGCCGGTGCTGCGCCATCCCTTTCCCGCGCCTGCCCGCCCGGGTCGGCCCGCCCGGGCCAACGCCGCCGCAGTGATCTCGGGCATTGCCCGTGCGGTCGAACTGGCGCAGGAGGGCGCCGCCGGGGCGATCTGCACCAACCCGATCCACAAGAAGGCGCTTCAGGATGGCGCCGGTTTCGCCTATCCCGGTCATACCGAATACCTCGCCGCGCTTGCCGGGGTCGAGCGGGTGGTGATGATGCTTGCCTGCGACACGCTGCGGGTGGTGCCGGCAACGATCCACATTCCGCTGGCACGGGTGCCCGGCGCGCTGAACGCGGCCTTGCTGGAACAGACCTGCCGCATGACCCATGCCGCGCTGGTCAGCGATTTCGGGATCGACAGCCCGCGGATCGCGGTCGCCGGGCTCAACCCGCATGCCGGCGAAAGCGGGGCCATGGGGCGCGAGGAAATCGAGATGATCGCGCCGCTGATCGAGCGTCTTAGGGCCGAAGGACTGGACATCACCGGCCCGCACTCGGCCGATACGATGTTCCATGCCGCGGCGCGGGCGCGCTATGACGTGGCTGTGGCCATGTATCACGACCAGGCGCTGATTCCGATCAAGACGATCGATTTCGCAGGCGGGGTGAACGTGACCCTGGGCCTGCCCTTCATCCGCACCTCGCCCGATCACGGCACCGCCTTCGATATCGCCGGGACCGGGGTCGCCGACCCCTCCAGCCTGATCGCCGCGCTGCGTCTTGCCGACCGGATGGCAAGAAATCGCTGGCGCGGCGACGGGTCAGAGACCGCGCCCTGACGCCGGCGGACCGGGGCGCTGCCCCGGACCCCGGAGTATTTGGGCCAGGAGAAGTCGGGGCCCCGGAACCATCCCCCCTGCGGCGAGGCCGCAAGGGGGGCGCAGGCAAGGACGCGATCAGCCGCGCGCGCGGCCGACCAGTTTCCAGACCCCCGGCAGGATCATCGCGGCCAGCGCGAGTTTCAGCGCGTCGCCGATGATGAACGGGGTGAGGCCCCATTGCAGGATCGGCTTGTCCCAGCCGTAGACCTGCCCCAGCCACAGCAGGCCCGGGATATAGAGCAGGAGGTTCCCGGCGAGCATCGCCAGCGCCATCCAGCCCGGCGTGCGATCCCATCCGCCGCGGGCCGCCATCCCCAGAAGCATCGTCGCCAGGACATATCCCAGCAGGTAGCCGCCGGTGCCGCCCATCATGTAGTCGATGCCGTTGAGCTGCGCGGTCGAGCTCTGGAATACGTCGAAGCCCATCGCGCCGATGCCCATGTATCCCAGGATCGTGACCAGCCCCAGTCGCGGCCCGTAAGCGGCGCCGATGGTCAGCACTGCGAAGGTTCCCATGTTGATCGCCACCGGCCACATCGGCACCTTGATCTGCGCCGCGGCGGCGAGTGCCACGATGCCCAGCACGACCAGGGCGGCCTGTTTCACGCGCAGCGCCGGGCCTTCGCCCGCGCCGATCACTTCGGCAAGAACCTTGTCGGTGGTTGCAACAGCCATTCCGGGGTCTCCTTCACTGTTCGTTTGGAAACTTGTGCCGCAGCGCATGGCGTCGCGCAAGATCAAATACCGCTGCGGTCGTGGTAACGGCTGCGCAGGACATAGTCCTTGCGGGGGCCGTGGACGACCCATGTCGCCCGCCATTCCGGCCAGGCCGCAAAATCATAGGCGACATGGTAGAGGTCCGGCGGGCAGTCATGTCGTGCGGTCGGTGCGGTGCCGGGCGCGATATCGTGGAAGAATCGCCCATCCTCGAAATGCACCGCGATACCGTCCGGACACGCCCGCCAGAGATAACGCCGCGACGCCGCGATCGGTGCCTGCCCGGCGAGGTGCAGCGTGCCGGTCTCGACAAGGGCAAGACCCGCGCCATCGGGGGTAAAGCGCGCGATCCCGGTGAAATGCCCGGTGGTTCCGGCCCGCGCGTCCTCGATCACGCGGGCGATCCGCCAGGCCCCCTGGAAATCGTCGAGTTCGGGCATGCGCCGCGCCTCCTGAATGATCGCTCCCCGCCCGGCGCGTCCGCGCTGCCATTCGGACCCCGCCGTTGGCCTTGTTTCCGGCCCCCCGGCCCGTTATGAGACAGCGTTCCCGCAATGCAAGCAAGGCCGGTTTCATGATCCCCCGCTATTCCCGCCCCGAGATGGTCGCCATCTGGTCGCCCGAGACCAAGTTCCGTATCTGGTTCGAGATCGAGGCGCATGCCTGCGACGCTCAGGCGCGGCTGGGCGTGATCCCGAAGGCGAATGCCGAGGCCGTGTGGAAGGCGAAGGACGTTGCCTTCAACGTGGCCCGCATCGACGAGATCGAAGCGGTCACCAAGCATGACGTGATCGCGTTTCTCACCCATCTCGCCGAGATCGTCGGCAGCGACGCGGCGCGTTTCGTGCACCAGGGCATGACCAGTTCGGATGTGCTGGACACCTGTTTCAACGTGCAGCTGGTGCGCGCCGCCGACATATTGCTGGCCGATATCGACAAGCTGCTGGCCGCGCTCAGGCGTCGCGCCTTCGAGCACAAGGACACGCTGCGCATCGGCCGATCGCATGGCATCCATGCCGAGCCGACGACGATGGGGCTGACCTTTGCCCGGTTCCATGCCGAGATGGCACGAAACCGTCGCCGGCTGGAAGTGGCCCGCGACGAGGTGGCGACCGGCGCCATCAGCGGTGCGGTGGGAACATTCGCCAATATCGACCCGTCGGTGGAGGAACATGTCTGTGCGCAGATGGGGCTGCGACCGGAGCCGATCAGCACCCAGGTGATCCCGCGCGACCGCCATGCGGCCTTCTTTGCCGCGCTCGGCGTGGTGGCCAGCTCGATCGAGAACGTGGCCACCGAGATTCGCCACATGCAGCGCACCGAGGTCCTGGAGGCCGAGGAGTTCTTCTCGGTCGGGCAAAAGGGCAGCTCGGCCATGCCGCACAAGCGCAACCCGGTGCTCAGCGAGAACCTGACCGGGCTGGCGCGGCTGGTGCGCATGGCGGTGATCCCGGCGATGGAGGACGTGGCGCTGTGGCATGAGCGCGATATCTCCCACTCCTCGGTCGAGCGCAATATCGGCCCCGACGCCACCGTGACGCTGGATTTCGCGCTGAACCGGCTGGCCGGCGTCATCGACAAGCTGGTGATCTATCCCGAGCACATGCTGGACAACCTGCACAAGTTCCGTGGCCTGGTGATGAGCCAGCGGGTGCTGCTTGCCCTGACCCAGGCCGGCGTCAGCCGCGAGGACGCCTATCGCCTGGTGCAACGCAACGCGATGAAGGTCTGGGAAGACGGCAAGGATTTCAAGACCGAGCTGCTGGCCGATCCCGAGGTGACGGCCGCCCTGACGCCCGCCCAGATCGAGGAGAAGTTCGATCTGGGGTATCACACCAAGCATGTGGATACCATCTTTCGGCGGGTGTTCGGCGAAAGCTGAGCGCTGTATTCTGGGCGGATCGCCGCGAAGGCCGTAAACCGATTCCGCGGGCCGCATAACGTCCTGTTAACCGGCCCCGGTCCACTGTGCGCAGGACCATGGAAGAGGGAACCGCGCGTGTCCGCCGCAATGCTCGACGAGATCGGCCAGCCGGAATTTTCCGGGCATCCGCCGCTCAGCCGGCGTCGAAAGGCCGCGATCATCGTGCGGCTGCTTCTCAGCGAAGGCGCCGAGTTGCCCCTGGGCGCCCTGCCCGGCCATCTTCAATCGGCCCTGACCGAAGAGATCGGGGCGATGCGCTATATCGACGGCGGCACGCTGCGCGCCGTGGTCGGAGAGTTCCTGGAGGCGCTGGAACAGGTCGGCCTGACCTTTCCCGGCGGCATCGACGGTGCGCTGAACCTGCTGGACGGACATATCAGCGCCGAAGCCTCGGCCGAACTGCGCGCCGCGAATTTCGGAACCCCGCGCGATCCCTGGCCCAGCATCGCCGCGGCCGATATCGACAAGCTGCTGCCGCTGGTGCGCGCCGAAAGCACCGAGGTGGCGGCCGTGCTGCTGTCAAAGATCGCCTCGGCCAAGGCCGCCGAGATCCTGGGCCGCCTGCCCGGCGACCATGCGCGGCGCATCGCCTGTTCGGTGTCGCTGACCAGTGCAGTCTCGCCCGAAACGGTATCGCAGATCGGCCAGGCGCTGCATGAACAGCTTGCGCAGACGCCCAAACCCGCCTTTCCCGAACCGGCGGCTGCGCGCATGGGCGCAATCCTGAACCTGTCACCGGCCGATACCCGCGAGGCGGTGCTGTCGGCACTCGATTCCGATGATGCCACCTTTGCCGCGGGGGTCAGGAAGGCGATCTTTACCTTCGCCGACATTCCGGCGCGGCTGTCCCCGGGCGACGTGCCCGCCGTGGTGCGCGGGCTTCCTGGCGAGGTGTTGACGATCGCCCTGGCCGGGGCCGACCGGGCCGAGGACAAGCAGGCCGCGCGCTTTGTGCTGGACAACCTGTCGCGGCGGATGGCGGAACAGATCCGCGACGAGATCGAGGAACACGGCCCGGTCAGGCCGCGCGACGCCGAAGCGGCGATGTCTCAGGTCGTGCAGGCCATCCGCGCGCAGGCCGATTCCGGCGAGATCGTGCTGGACATGGGCGAAGAGGACGATGCCTGACCACCGGTCCCGCGCCGAGCTTGTGATCATCCGTCCGTGGTTTTATGTCTGGCGCCATGGTCTGCGCGCCCGCGCGCCGCCGATGCACGGGAAGGGATCACATGCTGCGAACATCACGCTCGGGCCGGAGTGTCGGCGACTGGCTGAGCGACCGGATACTGCGCGGGATGATCGCGTTGATGCTGGCTTTGCCCTATGCCACGCGCGTGCGGCTCATGGGCTGGGTGACCGCGCGGGTGATCGCGCCGCTGGCCGGATACCGCCGGCGGATACGGGCCAACCTGGCGCATGTCCTGCCCGGCCTGCCCGAGGCCGAAATTCGCCGCCTGGTGCGCGCTGTGCCCGACAATGTCGGCCGCACCGTGATCGAGATCTATTCCGGGCCCGAGTTCATCGACAGGGTCCGGAGCTTGCCGCTTACCGGTCCCGGGGCGGAGGCGCTGGCGCACGCGCATGCCGCCCGCCGCCCGGTGATCCTGGTCACCGGCCATTTCGGCAATTACGACGTGGCGCGCGCAGCGCTCGTGGGGCGCGGCTATTCGGTCGGCGCGCTGTATAACCCGATGAAGAACCGGTATTTCAACGCGCATTACGCCACCGCGATCGGGCGGATCGGACAGCCGCTTTTCCCGCGCGGGCGCAAGGGTTACGGCCAGATGCTGCGGTTCCTCAAGGGGGGGGGGATGGTCGGGTTGCTGGTCGACCAGTTCATGATCCGGGGCGCGCCGCTGACATTTTTCGGCAAACCCGCCCCGACAGCGCTGTCCGCGGCGGAACTGGCGCTCAAATACGACGCGCTTCTGGTGCCGATCTACGGAATTCGCCAGCCTGACGGGCTGAATTTCGAAATCCGGGTCGAGGCGCCGATCCTGCACAGCGACGCGGAAACCATGACCCAGGCCCTGAATGACAGTCTTGAGGCCCTGACCCGGCAGCACATGGATCAATGGTTCTGGATCCACCGCCGCTGGAAACCCAAACGACAGGCCGCGATGGCCCGGGCCGGCAAGCACGATGCGGGCGGTGCCGGGCCCTGAGCGGCGGGCTCATCCCGCCGGGCGGCTGATCTGGCCGCCGGCCACCGCCGCCGCCACCCCGGTTGTCGCCGGGCAGGAAGTGGCAAGCCCGCGCGCCACCCGCACCGCGAGAAAGGCAAAGGCCTGCGCCTCCAGCATGTCGCCGTTCAGGCCCGCATCCTCGACCGGGCGGGCCGGCACCCCGCACCGTTCGATCAGCATCTCCATCATCAGCGGATTGTGCCGTCCGCCGCCGCTGACCAGCAGCCGTTCGGGCGGTTCGGGGCAATGTTCCAGCCCGCGTGCGACGCTGGCGGCGGCCACCGCGGTCAGCGTCGCCGCCGCGTCGGCATCGCAAAGCCGCGCAACCCGGTCCCGAAGCCAGCCAAAGGCGTCACGATCCAGCGATTTTGGCGGAACTTTCAGGAAATACCGGTCCGCCAGCAGCTCCTGCACCACGTCCTCGTCCGGCACGCCCTGCGCGGCAAGCGCCGCATCCTCGTCGAAAGGCAGCCCGCGGCGGTCCTGCATCAGGTCGTTGAGCGGTGCATTGGCCGGGCCGGTATCGAAAGCCATCAGCGCACCTTCCGCCTCGGGCGACGGTCTGGACGGATCCACCCAGGTCAGGTTGCCCACCCCGCCCAGGTTCAGGATCACCAGCGGCGCCGTCGCCCCGAGCCATTTCGCGCAGGCGAAGTGAAAGAACGGGGCAAGCGGCGCCCCCTGCCCGCCCAACCGGATGTCGGCGCTGCGGAAATCCCAGACGACGGGCCAGCCCAATGCTGCCGCCAGAACCCGCCCGTCGCCCGCCTGGTGGGTCCGCTGCGCATCCGGATCATGCGCCAGAGTCTGGCCGTGAAACCCGACCAGATCCACGCCCTCGAACCGCGCCAGCAGGTCGGCATGGGCGGTCTCGACCGTCTCGGCCGCGGCCTCGACCCCGTCCTCGCCCGGCCAATGGCCCATCGCGGCGGCGATCATGGCACGTTCCTCGGGCCGATAGGGGCGATAGGCGGTCGGACCGAAGCCCAGGATCGCGGCCCCGTCGGTACGGATCACCGCGGCATCGACCCCGTCGAGTGAGGTGCCGGACATCGCGCCAAGCGCCGTGATGGCCCCGTGTTTCGACATGGCCTTCCCCTTCTTTCGCCACACCGATATATCAGTGGCCGAAACCCGCCCCGTGGACAAGAGAGCCGATGACATACCATCCCAAATCAGAATTTCTGCGCGTGATGATCGAACGCGGCTTCCTGGCCGACTGCACCGATTACCAGGGGCTGGACGAGGCACTGATCGCCGATGTGGTGCCCGCCTATATCGGCTTCGACGCCACGGCGAAATCGCTGCATGTGGGCAGCCTTATCCAGATCATGATGCTGCGCTGGCTGCAAAAGACCGGGCACAAGCCGCTGGTGCTGATGGGCGGCGGAACCACGAAAGTCGGCGATCCGTCGTTCCGCGCCGAAGAGCGACCGTTGCTGAGCCCGGCGCAGATCGACGCCAATATCGACGGTATCAAGGCGGTGTTCCGCAAATACGTCACCTTCGGCGAGGGGGCGACCGACGCGCTGATGCTGAACAACGACGCCTGGCTGGCCGATCTGAACTATCTGGATTTCCTGCGCGACATCGGGCGGCATTTTTCCGTCAACCGGATGCTGAGTTTCGAAAGCGTGAAGTCGCGGCTTGACCGGGAACAGTCGCTGTCATTCCTCGAATTCAACTACATGATCCTCCAGGCCTATGACTTCCTGGAACTCAACCGCCGTTATGGCTGCCGGTTGCAGATGGGCGGCTCCGACCAATGGGGCAATATCGTCAACGGCATCGACCTGACCCGCCGGGTGCTGGATCACGAGATCTTCGGCCTGACCTCGCCCCTGCTGACCACGGCCGACGGGCGCAAGATGGGCAAGAGCGCCGAGGGCGCGGTCTGGCTGAACGCCGAGATGCTGTCACCCTATGAATTCTGGCAGTTCTGGCGCAACACGATGGATGCCGATGTGGGGCGGTTCCTGAAACTCTATACCGAATTGCCGCTTGAGGAATGCGCGCGGCTGGCCGCGTTGAAGGGCGCCGAAATCAACGAGGCCAAGATCGTGCTGGCCGGCGAGGTCACGACGCTCTGCCATGGTCGCGCGGCCGCCGATGCGGCCGAGGCCACCGCCCGCGAAGTGTTCGAAAAGGGCGGTGTGGGCGAGGACCTTCCGACCTTGACACTCACGCCCGCCGATCTGGGCGACGGTATCTCGGTGGTGCAGCTCATCACCCGCGCGGGGCTGGCCAGATCCGGAAAGGAGGCCAAGCGCCTGATCGCCGATCACGGCGCCCGGCTTAACGACGCGCCGCTGACCGATGCGGGGCTGATGATCGACGCCGCCGCGCTGGCGCAGCCGATCAAGCTGAGCGCCGGCAAGAAGCGCCACGCGCTGGTGACGCTCGATCGCGGCTGAGCGCGGCTTTCGCCCTATTCGGTGACGGTGACCTTCTGCATGATGTCGGGCTGACCGATCACGGCGCCATTGCGCCCTTGCCCGCGCTTGATCGCGTCGATCACCGCCATCCCGTCGGTGACTTCGCCGACAACCGTGTATTGCCCGTTCAGATGCGGGGCCGGTGCGAACATGATGAAGAATTGCGAATTGGCCGAATCGGGGCTTTGCGATCGCGCCATGCCCACGGTGCCGCGTTCGAACGGCAGGTCCGAGAATTCGGCAGCCAGATCCGGCAGATCCGATCCGCCGCGCCCGGCCATGCGCAGATCGCCGCCAATATGGCCGAATTCCACGTCGCCCGTCTGCGCCATGAAGCCCTCGATCACCCGGTGGAACACCACGCCGTCATAGGCGCCCTGCCGGGCCAGCGTGGTGATCCGCTCCACATGCTTGGGCACGACATCCTCGAACAAATCGACGGTGACGGTTCCGTTGGCTTCGCCCTCGACCCGGATTTCCAGACCGGTGGCAAAGGCGGGGCTGGCCAGAAGGCCGAGGGCAAGAGCGAGTCTAAGCATCGGCGGCCACCTTCACGCTGATCATCCTGTCGGGGTTTGCCGGCGGCTCTCCGCGGGTGATGGCGTCGACATGCGCCATCCCGTCGATGACACGACCATAGACGGTGTATTGCCCGTTCAGGAAATGGTTGTCGGAAAAGTTGATGAAGAACTGGCTGTTGGCCGAATCCGGGTTGGCCGAGCGCGCCGCGCCCAGGGTGCCCCGGTCATGCGGCAGCCTGGAAAACTCGGCCGGCAGGTCGGGCATCCCGGACCCGCCGGTGCCCGCCCGGCGAAGGTTGAAATCATCGCTGGTGGCGTTGCCATTGGCCACGTCCCCGGTCTGGGCCATGAACCCGTCGATCACCCGGTGAAACACCACGCCGTCATAGGCCCCGGCGCGGGCCAGCGCCTTCATGCGTTCGGCATGTTTCGGCGCGACATCGGGCAACAGCTCGATCGTCACGGCGCCGTCCTTCAACTCGATGATGACGGTGTTTTCCGGATCCTTGATTTCGGCCATCGGGCGCTCCTTTCACTGTTCGCGCCGGACCCTAGAGCGCCTATCCGGCAAAGGAAAGCCCGCATGGTTGACCTGCGCCCGCGCTTGCCTGTCTATTGGCGGCAGGCTGCCAACAGGAAGGACCACGCGATGAGCTGGAAATCCCTCGACGATCTGGACCTTGCCGGCAAGGTCGTGCTGGTCCGGGTCGACATCAACGTGCCGGTCGAGGACGGCCGCGTCACCGACGCCACCAGGATCGAACGCATCGTGCCGACGGTGCGCGACATTCTGGACAAGGGCGGCAAGCCGGTCTTGCTGGCGCATTTCGACCGGCCCAAGGGCAAGGTCGTGCCAAGTATGAGCCTGAAGGTGACGGTTCCGGCGCTGGAGGCGGCCCTGGGCCGGGGCGTGATCTTTGCCGAGGATTGCATCGGCCTGCCCGCGAAGCAGGCCGTTGCG
Source organism: Actibacterium sp. (assembly GCA_016278325.1). Taxonomy (GTDB): domain Bacteria; phylum Pseudomonadota; class Alphaproteobacteria; order Rhodobacterales; family Rhodobacteraceae; genus JADQCB01. The sequence continues at coordinate 26,040 of JADQCB010000025.1, read as the reverse complement.
GCGCTGAGCGAGGGCGACATTCTGCTGCTGGAAAACACCCGCTTTCACGAAGGCGAGGAAAAGAACGATCCGATGTTCGCCGCAGCCCTGGCCGCATTGGGCGACATTTACGTGAACGACGCCTTTTCCGCCGCCCACAGGGCGCATGCCTCGACCGAGGCGATCGCGCATCTGCTGCCCTCGGCCGCGGGCCGGTTGATGGAGGCCGAGCTCAGAGCGCTGGAAACCGCGCTCGGCGCGCCTGAACGTCCGGCGGTGGCCGTGGTCGGCGGCGCCAAGGTCTCGACCAAGCTCGATCTGCTGGGCAACCTGGTGGGGCGCGTCGATCACCTGGTGATCGGCGGCGGCATGGCCAACACCTTTCTCGCGGCACAGGGGGTCGATGTGGGCAAATCCCTGGCCGAGCATGACATGACCGACACCGCGCGCGAGATCATGCAGAAGGCCGAGACCGCGGGATGTTCGATCCTCCTGCCCTCCGATATCGTGGTGGCGCGCGCGTTCGAGGCCGGTGCAGAGAGCGAAACGGTGGCGGTTGATGCCTGCCCCGCCGATGCGATGATCCTCGATGCCGGTCCCGATACCGTGGCCCGGATCTGCGCGCTGTTCGAGACCTGCAAGACGCTGATCTGGAACGGCCCGCTGGGCGCGTTCGAAATTCCGCCCTTCGACGCGGCCACCAACGCGGCGGCGCAGAAGGCCGCGGCGCTGACCGAGGCCGGCGCGCTGGTTTCGGTGGCCGGTGGCGGCGACACGGTGTCGGCGCTCAACAGCGCGGGGGTGGCCGACAGGTTCAGTTACATCTCGACCGCGGGCGGCGCCTTCCTGGAATGGATGGAGGGCAAGACCCTTCCCGGCGTCGCCGCGCTGGAGGCGGCCGGGGATTAGTCATGCACTGTTAGCGCGAAACCCATTGCGCGGGAAAGACGCGCCTTTTAATCCCGTTCAAAATCATTTCACGAAAGGGAACAATGCGATGAAATCCACGAGGGCCGTCCAGAAAATCCTTGCCGGTTACGAGGGCGAGACCCCCGGCGTTAAGGCCAACCTCTGCCGGATGCTGATGAACGGCAAGCTGGGCGGCACCGGAAAGATGATCATCCTGCCGGTCGACCAGGGGTTCGAGCACGGACCCGCGCGCAGTTTCGCCCCGAACCCGGCCGGCTATGACCCGCATTATCATTACCAGTTGGCAATCGACGCGGGGCTTAACGCCTTCGCCGCACCGCTGGGGATGCTGGAGGCCGGCGCCGATACCTTTGCCGGGCAGATCCCGACGATCCTCAAGGCCAACAGCGCAAATTCGCTGATGTCGGCGACGGCGGGCAAGGACCAGGCGATCACCGCCTCGGTCGATGACGCGTTGCGCCTGGGCTGTTCGGCGATCGGTTTCACGATCTATCCCGGCTCCGACATGGCGCTGAACATGTTCGAAGAGATCAGCGCGATACGCGAAGAGGCCGCGGCCAAGGGCGTGGCCACCGTGATCTGGTCCTATCCCCGAGGCGAGGCGATTTCCAAGGACGGCGAGACGGCGATCGACATCGCCGCCTATGCCGCGCAGATCGCCGCGCTGCTGGGCGCGCATGTGATCAAGATCAAGCTTTCCACCGACCATCTTGAACTTGCCGAGGCGCGCAAGGTCTATGAGGCGCAGCGGATCGACATCGCGACCCAGGCGGCCCGGGTGCGCCACTGCATGGACGCGGCCTTTGGCGGGCGCCGGATCGTGGTTTTCTCGGGCGGGGCCAAGAAGGACGAAAACAGCGTCTACGACGACGCGCGCGCGATCCGCGATGGCGGCGGCAACGGCTCGATCATCGGGCGCAACAGCTTTCAGCGCGACCGCGCGGATGCGCTGGAAATGCTGGCCCGGCTGGTCGAGATCTACAAGGGCAAGGGCTGAGCACCCCGACCACCCGCGATCGTGACATGACATGCTGCGGGGGCGTCAGGCGCCGGCCCCGCGCCCCTGCAATGAGATGCGGTCGCGTTCGGGCATCGCCGCCGCGGCCCCGGCGGCGATCAGCGCCGCGACACCCAGCAAGGCCGCAGGCGCCATCGCCATCCCGGTCTGCTCGATCAGCCAGGTGGCGAACATCGGCGTCGCGCCACCCGCGATGCCCATGCCAAGCGCATAGGAGATCGAGTATCCCGTGTTGCGATTGCGCGCCGGGAATATCTGCGCGAACAGCGCCGGCGCCCCGCCCAGAAGCAGCGCCAGCAAAAGCGCCAGCGCCAGCTGAATCGCCCCGACAGTCCACAACCCGCCATCCCGGGCCATTGCCAGAGCCGGCCATGCCAGCGCGGCCGTTGCCAGCATCGTCACCGCGACCAGCCACTTTCGCGGCATCAGCGTGTCGCCCAGCAATCCCGCCAGCGGAACCACCGGCAGCATCGCCACAAGCGCGGCCGTGTTCATCCGCATCGCTGCCTCCAGACTCAATGTGCCGTGATCCGCAACCCAGTTGGGATAATAGACCATGGTGATATAATAAAAGACGCCATAGCCCGCCGCGAACAGCGTGGCCTGCAGGGTCTGTGCCGTGGTGCGGGTCAGTGTTTCCATGATCGGGGCGTTCCGGCTCCGGTGCGCCTCTTGCGCCTCGAAGGCGGGAGAGCGGGGCAAACTCCGACGCAGCCAGAGAGCCGCGACGCCGATCGCGCCGCCCAGAAAATAGGGGATGCGCCATCCCCATGCCTGCATCGCCTGGTCGGGCAGCAGGTTGAGCATTGCCATCGCCATCAGCGACCCGAACGCGGTGCCGGCGACAGCGCCCATATTGGCGGCGCTGCCGGAAAGGCCGCGGCGTTCGACCGCGGCGGTCTCGACCAGATAGACCACCGAGGTCGAGAATTCGCCCCCGACGGACAGCCCCTGCACCAGGCGCAGAACCACCAGCGCGATCGGCGCGGCCAGGCCGATCTGGTCATAGACCGGCAGACATCCCAGCACGAAGGTGGGAACCGCCATCAGGGCGACCGAGATCAGCATCGTGCGCGACCGCCCGAACCTGTCGCCAAGCCAGCCGAAAAAGACCGATCCCAGCGGCCGCATCACGAAGCCCGCCGCGAAAATCCCATAGACCGCGATCAGATTCGCGGCGCCATCGCCCGGGGGAAAGAAGATCGTCGAGAAGACACTGGCGAAGAAGCCGTAAAGCGCGAAATCATACCATTCGACGACGTTGCCGATGAAGCCGGCGACAAGAACCGTCCGGCGGTTTCGTTGGCTCCGGGTGACCTCCGCCATGGATTTGCGACTTACACTGCGCCCTGATCTGCGCCGCTCATATGGGTGGCCATGAAGGCCGGCTCGCCCATCTTGCGCAGCAGGTCGAGTTGCAGGTCCAGCCATTCCCAATGGCCCTCTTCATCCTGCACGATCCGCTCGAACAGGGCGCGGGTGCCGATGTCGTCGGATTCGAAGGCCTCGCGCGCGGCCGTTGTGTAGAACGCGATCGCGCCGGCCTCTTCGGTCTTGTCGTCTTCGAACAGCTTTTTCAGCGATTCGGCCATCACCGGCGTCTTGGTCGGTTCCACCTTGGGCGTGCCGCCCAGAAAGATGATCCTGTCGATGAACTGACCGGCATGGCCAAGTTCCTCGTGCATTTCATCGCGCATCCGCGCGGCCAGCTTGTCCAGGCCCCAGTTGTCCAGCGTGTATGCGTGCAACAGGTACTGGTTCACCGCGGTCAATTCCATTGCAAGTGCCGTCTGAAGATTGTCTATGCTCTTGGTCCTGTCGGCCATGTCTCGATCCTTTCGCGGGTCTGAAAAGTCGGTTTCGGCAAGGACCTATTCATCCAGAATGACCGTTCAAGCCCCCCCATCGCCCAGCCGCGACAGGATGATTTCGGTCTCCAGCCCGGCGACGGTGCCGGCCGCCATGCCGCGCTGGCCGGCGACGCGGGTGGCGACATAACCGTCGGCAACGGCCTGCGGCGCCTGCCGGATCAGCACCGAGGCCGTCAGAAGGCAGGCCAGGCTTTCGACGAACCAGCGCGCCTCGGCCGCATCGGGCAGGTCCGGCCAGCGGTCGAAATGCGCCGCCACCGCCGCATCGTAGCGCCGATCCGCACCCTTGGCCGCGTCAAGCTCGGCGCGCAGGGTTTCACCCGCCAGCGGTTCACGCCCCAGCGTCCGCAGGATGTCCAGGCAGATCACGTTGCCGGCGCCTTCCCAGATACCGTTGAGCGGCGCCTCGCGATAGAACATGGGCAGCGGCGTATCCTCGACATAGCCCATCCCGCCCAGGGCCTCCATCGCCTCGGCGATCACCGTCACGCAGCGCTTGTTCGACAGGAATTTCGCCAGCGCGACGCCGACCCGGGCGAAGGCGCGATCCGGCCCGCCCTGCCCGTCAAAGGCTTGCGCCACCCGCAAGCCCAGTGCCAGCGCGCCCTCCCAGTCGAGCGCCAGGTCGGCCAGCACGGCCCGCATCAACGGCTGGTCGATCAGCCGGCGCTGAAAGGCGCTTCGATGCGCCGCCCACCAATGCGCCTCGACCAGGGCGGCGCGCATCAGCCCGGCCGGCGCAATCGCGGTATCCAGCCGGGTGTGATGCACCATCTCGATGATCGTTCGCACGCCGGCGCCCTCGTCGCCCAGCCGTTCGGCCCAGGCGCCGTGATACTCGACCTCGGCCGAGGCATTCGCGCGGTTTCCCAGCTTGTCCTTCAGCCGCATCAGGTGAACCCCGTTGCGGGTGCCATCCTCCAGCCAGCGGGGAAGCAGGAAACAGGTCAGCCCCCCGGGCGCCTGTGCCAGCGTCAGAAAGCCATCCGACATCGGCGCCGAACAGAACCACTTGTGACCGGTCAGGCGATACCCGGTCCCGTCCGGCACCGCCCGGGTGCTGTTGGCCCGCAGATCCGAACCGCCCTGCTTTTCGGTCATAACCATGCCCATGGTCACCGCGCGCTTGGCGCCGATCGGCGCGACGGAAGGATCATAGGCTGCCACTGTCAGCCGTGATCGCCAGCGGTCGCACAAGTCCGTCTTGTCCGCCAGCGTCGGCACCGCGGCATAGGTCATCGTCATCGGGCAGCACACGCCCGGCTCGACCTGGCTGAACATATAGACCATCGCGGCATGGGCGCCATGGCTGCCCCCGGTCCAGGGGCCCGACGCATATCCGGACCCGAGCCCGAGCGCCATCAGGTCATGATAAGCGGGATGAAACTGCACCTCGTCCAACCGCCGGCCGCCGGAATCGAAGACCACGGCTTCGGGCGGGTGCCGATTGGCGGCACGGCCAAGCGCCCGCGTCGCGGCCCGCCCCAGCACTTCCCCCAGGGCGGCCGGCGCGGCTGTATCGCCGATATGATCGCGCAGCGCCGGATCGCCGGCCCACAGATCGCCATCGCCCCGCGCGTCCGGCTGATTTTCAACTGCGTGGGTCGCCAGGATGTCGCTCGGCGCGCTCATCGGATCCTCCGGCCGGGTGTTCGCGGTGATGATACACCCGCGCGGGCCGCAGAAAACCCTGCTTCGGGGGATTCACAAGCACATGACGATATGTCATGCTCGGATGATCCGCCCGTCAGAGGCGGGCTTGAGGCAGGCATCATGAACGCATATCGCAACAGGCGGCCACCCTTCGGGATCATGATCTTTTCGGCGATCATGTTCGTGCTGGGCACCTATTTCACCTTTGCCGCGGTGCAGGGCGATTACGGGTTGTTCCGCCGCATCCAGATCGAGGCCGAGCTTGAAAGGCTGCGCACCGAACGCGACGAGTTGACGGCGAAGCTTGCCGTGATGGAAAATCGCACAAGGCGGTTGTCCGACGCGTATCTCGATCTCGACCTGCTGGACGAACAGGCGCGCGAGGTTCTGGGCCTGATCCGCCCCGACGAGATCGTCATCCGCTGATCGCGCGGCGCGGCCACCCCAGGGGCCGGAATTCGCGCTCGAAATGGCGCCGCCCTTTTGCTATGAATGGTTTAATACTAAACTATTGCCCGTGACATGGAGGAGCATGCCATATGGCCACGCGAAAAGCCGCCGCCAAATCAAACACTTCAAAAGATGATCTCCTGAAATTCTATCGCGAGATGCTTCTGATCCGCCGATTCGAGGAAAAGGCCGGCCAGTTGTACGGGATGGGCCTGATCGGCGGGTTCTGCCACCTTTACATCGGTCAGGAAGCCGTTGTTGTCGGGCTGGAGGCGGCCGCCGAAGAGGGCGACAAGCGGGTCACGTCGTATCGCGACCATGGCCACATGCTGGCCTGCGGGATGGACCCGAAAGGGGTCATGGCCGAGCTGACCGGCCGCGAGAGCGGCTATTCGCAGGGCAAGGGCGGCTCGATGCACATGTTCAGCAAGGAACGCCATTTCTATGGCGGGCATGGCATCGTCGGGGCGCAGGTTCCGATTGGCGCGGGCCTGGCTTTTGCCGACAAGTACCTGGGCAACGATCGTGTCACCTTCACCTATTTCGGCGACGGCGCCGCCAACCAGGGCCAGGTCGCCGAGACCTACAACATGGCCCAGCTGTGGGAACTTCCGGTGATCTTCGTGATCGAGAACAACCAGTACGCGATGGGCACCAGCGTAAAGCGCGCCACCAAGTCGCCCGACTTCTGGGAACGCGGCGCGGCCTACGGGATCCCGGGCGAAGCGGTCGATGGCATGGACGTGCTGGCCGTCAAGGCCGCCGGCGAGAAGGCCGTGGCGCACTGCCGCGCCGGGAAGGGGCCCTATATCCTCGAAATCAAGACCTATCGCTATCGTGGCCACTCGATGTCCGATCCGGCCAAGTACCGCACCCGCGAAGAGGTCCAGAAGATGCGCGAGGAACGCGACGCGATCGAGCATGTGCGCGATCTGCTGATCCAGGGCAAGCATGTCAGCGAGGACGATCTGAAGGCGATCGACAAGGAGATCAAGGAGGTCGTGAACGAGGCCGCCGAATTCGCCAAGGAAAGCCCCGAGCCCGCGCTCGATGCGCTGTGGACCGACATCTACGCCACCGAAGTGCCGCAGCAAGCCTGAGGGAGACAGACGACATGGCAACCGAAATTCTGATGCCCGCCCTCTCTCCCACGATGGAGGAAGGCACGCTTGCGAAATGGCTGGTCAAGGAGGGCGACGAGGTTTCCTCGGGCGACATCCTGGCCGAGATCGAGACCGACAAGGCAACGATGGAGTTCGAGGCCGTCGATGAAGGCACCGTCGGCAAGATCCTGATCGCCGAAGGCACCGAGGGCGTGAAGGTGAACACGCCAATCGCTGTTCTGGTCGAGGAGGGCGAGGATGCCGATGCGGTCGAAGTGTCCGCCGCACCTGCCCCCGCGCCCGAAGCGGCCAGCGCCAGGGACAATGCCGGGCAAGGCGCGGAAAAGGCCGCCGCGGCCCCTGCCCCGGCCGCGCCCAGGGCCCCCGCAGCCAGCGCCGAACCCGACTGGCCCGAAGGCACCGAGGTCAGGCAGACCACCGTGCGCGAGGCATTGCGCGACGCCATGGCCGAAGAAATGCGCCGCGACGACAAGGTCTATCTGATGGGCGAGGAGGTGGCCGAATACGAGGGCGCCTACAAGATCAGCCAGGGCCTGCTGGACGAGTTCGGCGCCAAACGGGTGATCGACACCCCGATCACCGAGCACGGCTTCACCGGCATCGCGGTCGGCGCGGCCTTTGGCGGCCTGCGTCCCATCGTCGAGTTCATGACCTTCAACTTCGCCATGCAGGCGATGGACCAGATCATCAACTCGGCGGCCAAGACGCTTTACATGTCCGGCGGGCAGATGGGGGCGCCGATGGTGTTTCGCGGCCCCAACGGTGCCGCGGCCCGGGTCGGGGCGCAGCACAGCCAGGATTACGCCGCCTGGTATTCGGCGATCCCGGGCCTGAAGGTGGCGATGCCCTATTCGGCGGCAGACGCCAAGGGGCTGCTCAAGACCGCGATCCGCGACCCCAACCCGGTGATCTTCCTGGAAAACGAGATCCTCTATGGCAAGAGCTTCGACGTGCCGGTGCTGGACGATTTCACCGTGCCTTTCGGCAAGGCGAAAATCTGGCGCGAAGGCAGCGACGTGACCATCGTCAGCTTCGGCATCGGCATGACCTATGCGATGGAAGCCGCCGACAAGCTGGCCGAGGACGACATTTCGGCCGAGGTGATCGACCTGCGGACATTGCGCCCGCTCGATTACGACACGGTGATCGCCTCGGTGCGGAAGACCAACCGTTGCGTCACCGTCGAGGAAGGGTTCCCGGTAGGCGCCATCGGCAACCACCTTTCGGCCTATATCATGACCAATGCCTTCGATTACCTCGATGCGCCGGTCTTGAACTGCACCGGTAAGGATGTGCCGATGCCCTATGCCGCGAACCTGGAAAAGCTGGCGCTGGTGACCACCGAAGAGGTCATCGACGCCGTCCACGCCGTGACCTACCGCTAAGGAGCCAACGCGATGCCAACGGAAATCCTGATGCCCGCGCTGTCGCCCACGATGGAGGAAGGCACGCTTGCAAAATGGCTGGTCAAGGAAGGCGACGAGGTTTCCTCGGGCGACCTCCTGGCCGAGATCGAAACCGACAAGGCAACGATGGAATTCGAGGCGGTGGATGAAGGCACCATCGGCAAGATCCTGGTGCCCGAGGGCAGCGAGGGAGTGAAGGTGAACACCCCAATCGCCGTGCTGCTGGAAGAGGGTGAATCCGCCGGTGACATCGACGAAAGCCCGGCAAAAGCCGCGCCGTCTGAACCTCAGGACGCAGCGCCAGCCGCCCCTGCCCCCGCGAAAGCGCCCCAAGGCGATGCGCCGGCCCAAGCGGCGCCCGCGGCCCCCGTCACCCGGGACGGCGGGCGCATCTTCGCCTCGCCGCTGGCACGTCGCATCGCCGCCGAGAAGGGGCTCGACCTGACCGCCATCACCGGCTCGGGGCCGCATGGCCGGATCGTGAAGGCCGATGTCGAAGGCGCACGGGCGGCACCGAAGCCGGAGGCAGCCCCCGCCGCCGCACCGGCCACTTCCGCCAGCGCGCCGGCCGGCCCGACAACCGAGACGGTTCTGAAGATGTACGAGGACCGCCCCCATGAAGAGGTCAAGCTCGACGGGATGCGCAAGACCATTGCCGCGCGCCTGACCGAGGCCAAGCAGACAATCCCGCATTTCTACCTGCGCCGCGACATCCGGCTTGACGCGCTGCTGAAATTCCGCGGCCAGCTCAACAAGCAGCTGGAAGGGCGCGGGGTGAAACTGTCGGTCAACGACTTCATCATCAAGGCCTGCGCGCTGGCGCTGCAATCGGTGCCCGATGCCAACGCCGTCTGGGCCGGCGACCGGGTGCTGAAGCTCACGCCGTCCGACGTGGCCGTGGCCGTGGCGATCGAGGGCGGGCTGTTCACGCCGGTGCTGAAGGATGCAGAGATGAAGTCGCTCTCGGCCTTGTCGGCCGAGATGAAGGACCTGGCCAGCCGCGCCCGCGACCGCAAGCTGGCCCCGCATGAATACCAGGGCGGCAGCTTCGCGATCTCGAACCTCGGGATGTTCGGCATCGACAATTTCGACGCTGTCATCAATCCGCCGCATGGCGGCATCCTCGCGGTGGGCGCCGGGGTGAAAAAGCCCGTGGTCGGCGAGGATGGAGAGATCACGACGGCCACGGTGATGTCGGTGACCCTGTCGGTCGATCACCGGGTCATTGACGGCGCGCTCGGGGCCAGGCTGTTGCAGGCGATCGTCGAGAACCTGGAAAACCCGATGGTCATGCTGGCCTGATCGGCCGGCCACGCCAGAATGGCACCTGCCCCGGGCCCTGTCCGGGGCATTTCGAATGCCGCTCCGGGCGCGCGATCAGCCCTCGTCCCGCAGCAACTGGTTCATGCTGACCGAAGGCTGGTCGCAGCCGGCCTCGCCAACGATCCGCGCCGGCACGCCGGCAACCGTGGTCTTGGGCGGCACATCGTGCAGCACCACCGAGCCCGCGGCCACGCGCGAACATTCTCCGACCCGGATATTACCCAGAACCTTGGCGCCGGCCCCGATCAGGACTCCGTCGCCGATTTTCGGGTGGCGGTCCTCTTCGTCCTTGCCGGTGCCGCCCAACGTCACCGAGTGCAGCATCGACACGTTATTGCCGACGACCGCCGTCTCGCCGATGACCACGGAATGCGCATGGTCGATCATGATTCCCTTGCCGATCCGGGCATTGGGGTGGATGTCGACGCCGAATTCCTCGGACACGCGCATCTGGATGAAATAGGCCAGGTCATGCCGGCCCTGGCGCCACAGCCAATGCCCCACGCGATAGGACTGCATCGCCTGGAACCCCTTGAAATAAAGCAACGGTTGCAGGAACCGATGGCAGGCGGGATCGCGTTCATAGACCGCCATCAGGTCCGCCCGCGCCGCGGCGACCAGCCCCTTGTCCGCGCCATAGGCGGCATCGCAGATTTCGCGCAGCATCTGGTCCGACATCTCGCCGGAAGAGAGTTTCAGCGCAATGCGATAGGCCAGCGCCGCCTGTAGCGATTTGTGGTGCAGGATCGAGGAGTGCACCAGCCCGCCAAGAAGCGGCTCATCCACGATGGCCTGTTCGGCCTCGGAGCATAATCTTTGCCAGATCGGATCAACCGGGGCGATATTCGTGCGCGTTTCGGCCATGTCGTGCCCTTTCCTTTGGGCGGCATGATATTACAAACCGGCAGGCAATCGCAATTCGAACCGCGCCACTCGTGCGGGATACGTTTTTTCGCCCCCAGGCAGGAAAATACGGCTGATCAGCCGGTTGTGCGCCGGGTCCGGTCCAAGCCTGCCAGGTGGAGCATCTTCGCCTGCATCAAAAGGTCGCGACCAGCCTCGTCGTTCGGCCCCCGGATCCCCCGTGCCAGCGCGCCGAAACCGTCATCCAGCGCGCTATCGCGAGAGATCCGGGGGCCGGGTGATTGCTTCCCGGTCCGGGTCGCGCGGTTCTCAGTCCAGCCCTTCGAGCACCTCTTTCAGCGTTCCGATCAGCTGGTCGATCTGGGCCTTCTCGATGATCAGCGGCGGTGACATCGCGATGATGTCGCCCGTGGTTCGAATCAGCACACCCTTTTCGTAGCAATCCAGGAATGCCTGGAAGGCCCGTTTCGTCGGCGCCCCGGCGATCGGTTCCAGCTCGACGGCGCCGATCAGCCCCATGTTGCGAATGTCGATCACGTGGCGCGTGCCCTTGAGCGAATGCAGCGCCTCTTCCCAATAGGGCGCCAGCGACGCGGCGCGCTCGAACAGGCCATCCTCGCGATAGGTCTCCAGCGTCGCCAGCCCCGCGGCCGAGGCAATGGGATTGCCCGAATAGGTATAGCCGTGGAACAGCTCGATCATATGCTCGGGGCCCTGCATGAACGCATCGTGGATCTGCGGCGTCGTCAGCACCGCGCCCATCGGGATCACGCCATTGGTCAGGCCCTTGGCGGTGGTGATGATGTCGGGCTGCACGTCGAAATGCTCTGCCGCGAAGGATGCGCCGAGGCGCCCGAACCCGGTGATGACCTCGTCGAAGATCAGCACGATGCCATGCCGGGTGCAGATCTCGCGCAGCCGTTCCAGATAGCCCTTGGGCGGCAGCAGAACGCCGGTCGAACCGGCCATCGGCTCGACGATCACCGCGGCGATGGTCTCGGCGCCGTGCAGGGCCACGATCCGTTCAAGCTCGTCGGCCAGATGCGCGCCGTGTTCGGGCTGGCCCCTGGACCAGGCGTTTTCCGGCAGATGCGTATGCGGCAGGTGATCGGTGCCGGTCAGCAGCGTGCCGAACATCCTGCGGTTGTTGACGATCCCGCCAACCGAGATTCCGCCGAAATTGACACCGTGATAGCCGCGTTCGCGCCCGATCAGCCGGGTGCGGCTGCCCTCGCCCCGCGCCCGGTGATAGGCGATGGCGATCTTCAGCGCGGTCTCGACGGATTCGGACCCGGAATTGGTGAAAAAGACATGCTCCATCCCCTCGGGGGCCATGTCGCGCAGGGCGCTGGCAAGCTCGAACGCCTTGGGGTGCCCCATCTGGAAGGCCGGTGCGTAATCCAGCTCGCCGGCCTGCTGGCGGATCGCCTCGACGATCTTCGGGCGGTTATGGCCCGCGTTGCAGCACCACAGACCGGCGGTGCCGTCCAGCACCTCGCGCCCGTCGGCCGTCTTGTAATGCATCCGGTCGGCGGAAACGAACATCCGCGGCGCCTGCTTGAACTGGCGATTCGCGGTGAACGGCATCCAGAAGGCGGAAAGATCATTTGGGACCGATTTGCGATCAAGCGCCATGGCGACACTCCCTTGTATGTCTCTTGCTTGCATGTCTTTCGCCTGCCCCGGCACTGCGCTTGCGAAAGCAGGGGCGGGCCGGACCAAAGGCGGCTTACGCTAACAGAGCGATAGGGCCAGTCAAGACGTGGCATGGCGTCATCCGACGCGCGGCGCGGGGAACTTGACCCGCTTGGCGCGATCCGCCATTGAAGCGATGGTTTTCAACGGGGGCCGTTTTCGGAATGAAGATTGCAATGATCGGCACCGGCTATGTGGGCCTGGTCTCGGGGGTCTGCCTGTCCGATTTCGGGCATGAGGTGATCTGCGTGGACACCAATCCCGACAAGATCCGCCAGCTCAAACAGGGCAAGGTGCCGATCTATGAACCCGGGCTGGACGAGCTGCTGGAGCGCAACATCGCCGGCGGTCGTCTCTCCTTCACCACCGGACTGGCCGGCGCGGTGGCCGGGGCCGACGCGGTCTTCATCGCCGTCGGAACGCCGGCGCGGCGCGGCGACGGCCATGCCGACCTGAGCCATGTTATGGCCGCGGCCGAGGAAATCGCTGACGCGCTGACCGGCCCGGCCGTCATCGTCACCAAGTCGACGGTCCCGGTGGGCACCAACCGCAAGGTCCGGCAGGTCATGCAACAGCGCCGCCCCGATGCCGATTTCGATGTCGCCTCGAACCCGGAATTCCTGCGCGAAGGGGCCGCGATCGACGATTTCCTGCGGCCCGACCGGATCGTGATCGGGGTGGAAACCGACCGCGCAAGGCGCGTCATGGGTGAGGTCTATCGCCCGCTCTTCCTGCGCGATTTTCCGATCGTCTACACCGATCTGGAAAGCGCCGAGATGATCAAATACGCGGCCAATGCCTTTCTGGCCACGAAGATCACCTTCATCAACGAAATCGCCATGCTGTGCGAACGCACCGGCGCCGATATCAAGTCGGTGGCTAAGGGGATGGGCCTTGACGGGCGGATCGGCAACAAGTTCCTGCATGCCGGGCCGGGCTATGGCGGGTCATGCTTTCCCAAGGACACGGCGGCGCTGGCCCGGATCGGACAGGAACATTCGACACCGATGCACATCACCGAAACGGTGATCGAGGTGAACGAGCGTAACAAGCGGCGGATGGTCGACAAGCTCCTGGATCTGGCCGATGGCAGTTTCGACGGCAAGACGGTGTCCATTCTGGGCGTCACCTTCAAGCCGAACACCGACGACATGCGCGAGGCACCGTCGCTGACCATCGTTCCCGCCCTGGTGGGGCGCGGCGCGAAGGTGCGCGTCGTCGATCCGCATGGCCGCCGCGAAGGCAAGGCCCTGCTGCCCGGCGTCACCTGGCTGGACGATCCCTATGAGGCGGCGGAAGGGGCCGACATCCTCGTTCTGCTGACCGAGTGGAACGAGTTTCGGGCCCTCGACCTGAAGCGGCTGGCCGGCGTGATGGCGCAGGCGCGCATGGCCGACCTGCGCAATATCTATTCCGCCGAAGACGCGCGCGCGGCCGGCTTTTCCGCCTATACCTGCGTCGGACGGGCCGGTTTCGCCTGAACCGCGACCGGCCCGGCCGCCCGCCCGGCGGGGGCTGGCATCCGCCTGCGCGCTCGGCTACCGTGCCGCGAAAATCACCGGAGGACGACATGGCGACGGGCAAGAACATCCGAACATATTTCGAAGGCGAATGGCATGACGGCGACCTGCCGGTGATGAAAGCCGCCGATCACGGCAGCTGGCTGGGCACCACGGTTTTCGACGGCGCCCGCTATTTCGAGGGGATCGCCCCCGATCTTGCCGCCCATTGCGCGCGGATCAACCGCTCGGCCGAGGCGCTGATGATCACCCCGACCATGAGCGCCGAGGCCATGCAGGACATCGTGTGGGAGGGGCTGAAGGGATACGCCAAGGACGCGGCGGTCTATATCCGCCCGATGTACTGGTCGCTCGACGGCGATTACCTGGGCATCGTGCCCAAGCCGGACGCCACCGGCTTTGCGATCTGCCTGGAAGAGATCCCGATGCCGCCCCCCGACACCGCGACGACGCTGACCACCACCCGGTTCCGCCGCCCGGTGCTGGAGGATGCGGTCGTCAACGCCAAGGCCGGGTGCCTCTATCCCAACAATGCGCGGATGCTGGCCGAGGCCCGCGCCAAGGGGTTCGGCAACGCGCTGGTCGCCGACGCCCTGGGCAATGTCGCCGAAAGCGCGACGGCGAATGTCTTCATGGTCAAGGACGGCGTTCTGTTTACCCCGATCGCCAATGGCACCTTCCTGGCCGGCATCACCCGTGCGCGCCATATCGACAATCTCGCCGCCGCCGGGCTCGACGTGCGGGAGACGGTGCTGGGCTTCGACGATTTTCATGCCGCCGACGAGGTGTTCCTGTCGGGCAACATGATGAAAGTCACGCCGGTGACGGCGCTGGATGACACCCGATACCAGATCGGCCCGGTGACCCGCCGGGTGCGAGAGCTGTATTGGGACTGGGCGCATTCATCGCACTGATCGCGGACTTGCAACGCGGGCGCGGCGGCTTCATCATCCGCCCGGCAAGGGAGGCGCCCTGAATGCGCAAGTTTCTGGTCATCCTCGATGACAGCCGCGAATGCCTGAACGCCATGCGCTTCGCGGCGATGCGCGCCGAGAATACCGGTGGCGGCGTGCAGATCCTGTCGGTCATCTCGCCCGAAGAGTTCAACCACTGGATCGGCGTCGGCGACATCATGCGCGAAGAGGCCCGCGAACGGATCGAGGCGCATTTCGCGGTCTTCGCCAAGTGGATGCGCGACAAGCATGGGCTCTCGCCCGAACTTGTCGTGCGCGAGGGCGAAGCGGTGGACGAGATCCTCAAACAGGTCACCGACGATCCGTCGATCGGCATCCTCGTGCTTGGCGCGGGCAGCGACCGCAAGGGACCGGGCCCGCTGATCAGCCAACTGGTCAAGAGCGCGGGCACCCTGCCCATCCCGATTACCATCGTCCCCGGAGAGATGTCGAAAGAACGGCTGAAGGCGGTGACCTGAGCCGTTTAGAACTGTTCTAAACCTTGACTTGCAGCGCCTCGGGGCGCATATCGAGGGGCAGAAACGGAGATGCGCCATGTTCATTCAGACCGAATCCACACCGAACCCCGCCACGCTCAAATTCCTGCCCGGTCAGGAAGTGCTCGCGACCGGAACCGCCGATTTCCCGACACCCGACACGGCAGGACAATCGCCGCTCGCCAGCCGGATCTTCGCGGTCGATGGTATCGCGGGCGTGTTCTTCGGCACGGATTTCGTGACCGTGACCAAGGATGACACCGTGGCCTGGGAACATGTGAAACCGGCGATCCTGGGCGCCATCATGGAACATTACCAATCCGGCGACCCGGTGATGAAAGGCGCGCAGGAAAGCGCGGGGCACGCCGCGCATGACGGGCCCGACACAGAGATCGTCGACCAGATCAAGCAGTTGCTCGATACCCGCGTCCGCCCGGCCGTGGCGCAGGATGGCGGCGACATCACCTTTCACGGGTTCGAGCGCGGGGTGGTCTATCTGCACATGCAGGGCGCCTGTGCCGGATGTCCCTCTTCGACGCTTACGCTGAAGATGGGCATCGAGAACCTGCTGCGCCATTACATACCCGAGGTGACAGAGGTGCGGCCCGTTGCCGTCTGACGCCTGTATCCTTGGTTTCGACACGTCGGCCGCGCATAGCGCGGCCGCTTTGCTTTGCGGCGAACGGATTGCCGCGCTGCGCGACGAGGAGATGGGCACGGGCCAGGCCGAGCGTCTGATGCCGCTGCTGGCTGCGGTGCTGGCCGAGGCCGGCCAGAAATGGCGCGACCTCGACGCCATCGCGGTCGGGATCGGGCCGGGCAACTTCACCGGAATCCGCATCGCCGTTTCCGCCGCGCGCGGCTTGGCCCTGTCGACCGGGGCACCGGCGATCGGCGTCAGCCGCTTCGATGCGCTGGCCTTCGGGCTACACCGGCCCGTCCTGGCCTTGGTGGCGGCCCCCCGTGGCCAATCCTATGCCCATGTCGTTGGCACTGACGCGGCGCCGCGCCTGGTGACGGCCGGATCGTTGCCCGGTGATCTTGCTGGCAGCGGCATGGATTGCGTGGGCCATGACGCGGAGGCCTTCGCGCGCGCGACCGGCGGACAGGCGCTGTGCCCCGCCCTGCCTCTCGCCCAGGCGATCGCCCGCATCGCGGCAACCCGTCTTGGCGATGACAATCCGCGCCCGGCCCCGCTCTATATCCGGGCGGCCGACGCCGCACCGGCCTCGGACCCGCCTCCGGTGATCCTGACATGACGCCGGACGCGCTCGCGGCGCTGCACGCCGCCTGTTTCGATACGCCAAGGCCCTGGCAGGCCGAAGAATTCACCCGGATCCTGGACGATCGAGGCGTCTTTCTGATCGCCGCGCCATCGGGCTTCGCGCTTGGCCGCGTACTTGTGGACGAGGCCGAGTTGCTGACCCTGGCGGTGGATCCGGGGGCACGGCGGCGCGGTGCGGGCCGTTCCCTGCTGCGCCGGTTCGAGGCCGAGGCCCGCGACCGCGCGGCCGGGACGGCCTTTCTGGAGGTCGCATCCGGCAATGCCCCGGCCCTGGCGCTCTATCAAGCGGCGGGCTGGGCCACGGCGGGCCGGCGTCCGGGATATTACCGCAAACCCGACGGCAGCCGCATCGACGCGATCACGCTGCGCAAGGCGCTCGCCGAGATCTGAGCCGGCGCCAGGGCATCGCCAAGGCCCGGTTTCCCGGGATCGCCCCCTGCCGCGCGCCTGACCGAACATCGAAATTCGCGCGTCCGGCGCGATTCCGGGCCTTGTCAGCAGCGCATGGTTGGGCCTAGGGAAGATCATGCAGATCTACCTTCCCATTGCCGAAATATCGGTCAACCTGATCCTGCTGCTCGGCCTGGGGGGGGTCGTGGGCCTGTTGTCGGGCATGTTCGGGGTCGGCGGCGGGTTCCTGATCACGCCGCTGCTGTTCTTCATGGGCATCCCGCCTGCGGTGGCCGTGGCCACCGGGGCAAACCAGATCGTGGCCTCGTCGATCTCGGGCGTGCTGGCGCATCTCAGGCGCAAGACCGTCGATCTGCGCATGGGCACGGTGCTGCTGATCGGCGGGCTGATCGGCGCGGCCCTGGGCATGGCGGCGTTCAATGTCCTGCGGCAGATGGGTCAGGTGGATCTGCTGGTGCGGCTTTGTTATGTGCTGTTCCTGGGCGTGATCGGCGGGCTGATGCTGATCGAAAGCCTGCGATCGTGGCGACGCATCCGCGGCGGCGCCCGCCCCAAGCGCCGCCAGCACCGCTGGGTTCACGGGTTGCCCTTCAAGATGCGCTTTCGCACCTCGGGCCTGTATATCTCGGCGATCCCGCCGCTTCTGGTCGGCGCCCTTGTCGGCGTTCTGGCGGCGATCATGGGGGTGGGCGGCGGCTTCATCATGGTGCCGGCGATGATCTACCTTCTGGGGATGCCGACCAAGGTGGTGGTGGGCACATCGCTTTTCCAGATCATCTTCATTACCGGCTTTACCACGATGGCACATGCGGTAACGAACCAGACCGTGGACATGGCGCTGGCGGTGATCCTTCTGGTGGGCGGCGTTATCGGGGCACAGTTGGGCACCCGCATCGGCGCGCATCTCAAGGCCGAACAGCTGCGTATCCTTCTGGCAGCGCTGGTGCTGGCGGTCTGCGGCAAGCTGGCGCTGGACCTGGTGCTGCGGCCCGAGGATCTCTATTCGCTCTCCGAGACGGGGGCGGTCTGATGGCGATGTTTCGGCTGGCCCTGGTTCTGCTTTTCTGCATGACCCTGCCGATCCGTGCCGAAACGGTCGTCGCCGGGCTGAGCCAGACGCGAATCTCGATCAATACCAGCTTTCAGGGATCCGAGATCCTGGTCTTCGGCGCGGTGAAGCGCGAGGCGCCGATCCCGGCCGAGAAACTGGACGTCATCATCACCGTTCAGGGCCCGGCGGTTCCGGTGACGGTCCGCCGCAAGGCGCGCCGCCTGGGCATCTGGGTCAATACCGAATCGGTCGAGGTGGACCGGGCCCCCAGCTTCTATTCGGTCAGCACCACCGCGCCGCTTTCGCAGGCCCTCAGCCAGACCGAGGATCTGCGCCATCAGGTCTCGATCGACCGGGCGATCCGGGCCGTCGGTGTCGCCGATGGCGCCGAGAACGTCCCGGCCTTCATCCAGGCGCTGATCCGGATCCGCATGCGGGCCGGGCTTTACCAGATGCAGCCGAACACGATTTCGCTGATCGAGGATACGCTGTTCCGGACCGGCGTCGCGCTGCCGGCCAACCTGACCGAGGGCGACTATGTCACGCGGATATTCCTGACGCGGGGCGGACAGGTGATCGACATGCACCAGACCACGATACCGGTGCGCAAGGTCGGGCTGGAACGCTGGATCTTCAACCTGGCGCATCGGCAGCCGCTGATCTATGGCCTGCTGTCGGTGTTGATCGCCGTGATCGCGGGATGGGGCGCGTCGGCCGTGTTCCGCTATTTCCGGGCGTGACGCCTCAGCCGGGTGTGCCGGTCAATTCCAGTTGCGCCGGGGCAGCGCGCAGATCGTCGGTCGAAAGCGGTGCGCCCGGGCGCGCCAGCCGGTTTCGTACCACCCAGAACAGCCGCTTTTCCGCCCGGGTGATCGCGACATAGGCCAGGCGTTTCCACAGCGGCTGCCCGGCCTCCACCCGCCCCATGCGCGCCGCGGCGTGAAGGTCGGGCGCGAAAAGCTGGACATCCTCCCACTGGCTGCCCTGGGCCTTGTGGATTGTTACCGCCGCGCCATGCAGAAAGGTTGCGCCCATATGGGCGGCGAAGGGGATGAAGGGCTCTTCCGCGTCCGGCATCTCGATCTTGACGATGGAGGCGGCCGAAACCTGCGGGTCCTCGGCCCCGATCACATGCAGCCGTGAAAAGCCGGCGCGCTTGCCCGGGCCCAGATAGATCGCCTGCGCCCCCTTGATAAGACCGCGGGCTTCCAGATCCAGCCGCTTGTTGCGATGCCGCAGCGGCAGCTCGATCCCGTCGCAGACCAGCGGTTCACCGGTCAAGAGCGAATCCGGCGGTGCGCCATAGGCCGCGCGGAACGCCTGGATCAGCCGGATCCGCGTCGCGTTGCGCCACACCAGCACCGGCGAGCGCGCCATCAGCTCGGCCTCGACCCGCCCGGCCCAGACCACGCGCGGATCGCGCGCGGCGGCCTGCGCGACCAGGGTCTCGAAATCCTCGATGCCGATCGCGGGGTCGCCCAGAGCATGGGCCAGGTCGAGGATCGGGTTATCCTCGGCCTGGCGGTGGATGCGATGCAGCACCAGCTTGCGCGCATCCGGCAGATCGTCGAACACCATCTTGCCCGACTGGTTGACCGGCGCCAGCTGGGCCGGGTCTCCGAACACCAGAAGCGTGGAAAATATTTCCTGCAAGTCATTGAACTGGCGTTCGTCCAGCATCGAGCCTTCATCGACGAAACCGATATCCAGCGGCTCTTCGCGCCGTTTCCAGCCGGTGATGAAATCCGATCCGCGCAGCCCGGCCGCGGCCAGCGCGCCGGGCACGGATTTGTGCGACTGGTAGAAGGCAAGCGCCCGGTCGAGTGCCGCCTCGCCCAGCCCCGCCACCACCGGGCGTTCGCCGTTGCCGGCCAGCCATTCGGCGATCTTTTCGTATTCCGGATCGTAAACCGGGGTATAGAGAATGCGATGGATCGTGGTTGCCGGCACGCCGCGTTGGCGCAGGACGCTGGCCGCCTTGTTGGTGGGCGCCAGAATCGCCAATGTCCGCCGATCCTTGCGGCGGCGCCCCTCGTAATCGCCCGAGACGGTTTCGACACCCGCCGCGACCAACGCTTCGTGAAGCCTGGCCAGAAGCATTGTCTTGCCCGAGCCGGCCTTGCCGACCAGCGCCAGAACCCGGCGGCCCTGCGCCTCGGTTCGCGGGGTCAGGGTGCCCTCGTCAAGATCGACGCCGACACCGCGCAACATTTCGCTCACGCGGTCGAACGCCTCGGCCTGATCGTCGGAAAATTGCAGCGCCGGCAGTGTCATGGCGCAATCATAAAGCGGCCTTGGGCCGGGGACCAGCGGCAATGAAGGATGCCCTCAATGCGGCCGCGATCCACTGCCCATGGCACCGGGACCACCCCCGGACCCGCCATTGCCCGCCTGCGCCAGTTCCTCGCGCGCGACGGCCAGGGTTTCGTCCACCTTCCTTGCCAGGCGGTCCATGCCGTTCGCCTGGGCATAGGTCTTCATGTCGGTCAGGACGTCGATGATCCAGTCATGGCCCATGACTCCCCCAGATCGGTTGCAATTCTTGCCGTCATGCAACCGTAACAGGGTATTCGCCGCCCTGTTATCTGTCGAAAAGGACACAAGCTGTTCGCATTGGCGACACAACGCCAGGCATCCCGGGCCGATTGCGGGCTGCGCCGCGCCCGCGGGGCATGTGGCGCAACGCGGTCATTCGCCCTGCCCGGCCTCGATCGTGTCGGCAAGCGTGCGCAGGCCGGTGCGCGGGGCCTGGACCAGCACCGCCATGTTGCCCGGCTTGTGCTGATTGCGCAGCATCTTGAGATGCGCGGCCGGGATATCTTCCCAGGGAAAGACCTCGGACATGCACGGGTCGATCCGGCGCTCCACCATCAGCTTGTTGGCCGCCGCGGCCTGTTTGAGATGCGCGAAATGGCTGCCCTGGATACGCTTCTGGTGCATCCAGACATAGCGCGCATCCATCGTCAGGTTATACCCAGTCGTGCCGGCGCAGATCACCACCATGCCGCCCTTCTTGACCACGAAGGTCGAGACCGGAAAGGTCGCCTCGCCCGGGTGCTCGAAGACCATGTCCACGTTGACACCCTTTCCGGTGATATCCCAGATCGCCTTGCCGAACTTCCGCACTTCGGCAAACCAGGTCTTGTATTCGGGGGTGTTCACCGTCGGCAGCTGGCCCCAGCAATCGAAATCCTTGCGGTTGATCACGCCCCGCGCGCCCAGTGACATGACGAAGTCGCGCTTGTCCTCGTCGCTGATGACACCGATCGCGTTGCCGCCCGCGGTGTTGATCAGCTGGATCGCGAAGGATCCCAGCCCGCCCGAGGCGCCCCAGACCAGCACGTTCTGTCCCGGTTTCAACTCATGCGGGTGATGGCCGAACAGCATCCGGTAGGCGGTGGCCAGCGTCAGTGTGTAGCATGCCGATTCCTCCCATGTCAGATGCCGGGGCCGCGGCATGAGCTGTTGCGACTGGACATTGGTGAATTGCGCGAAAGAGCCGTTCGGCGTCTCGTATCCCCAGATCCGCTGGCTGGGCGAAAACATCGGGTCGCCGCCATTGCATTCCTCGTCGTCGCCATCGTCCTGGTTGCAGTGGATCACGACCTCGTCGCCCACCTTCCAGCGCGTCACCTTGTCGCCCACGGCCCAGACGATCCCGGACGCGTCGGACCCGGCGATATGATAATCGGCCTTGTGCACGTCGAACGGGCTGATGGGGATGCCCAGCCCGGCCCAGACCCCATTGTAGTTCACGCCCGCCGCCATCACCAGGACCAGCACGTCATGGCTGTCCAGGGCCGGGATGTCGACCACCTCGACCTGGAAGGACTTGTCGGGATCGCCATGCCGTTCGCGCCGGATCGTCCAGGCATACATCTGCCGGGGCACATGCCCCAGCGGCGGGATCTCTCCGACCTCGTAGAGATCCTTCCTGGGCGCGTCATGGGCCGGCGTTTCGGGTTTCCTGTCCAGGGCCATCGGGGCGTCCTCCCTCTCTTGGCGATTGCCGCATTGCAGAATCAATGCCGGATGCGCCCCCCGAAGTAAAGCCCGTTGCGCAACTTTGCAACATCATGGCGATACTTATTGTAATTTTATGTCGTCCCGAATTCCGCCGTTGGCGCACCTGCCGCAGACATATCGACGAGATGCGCGATCGAGTTGGCATAAAAGCCCACCATCGCCCCGGCCCCCGGCGCGATGCCGTAACCGTCGGGGCTCGCGATCAGCAAGCGGCGTGCGGCAAGCTGTTTCAGCCCGGCGCGCGCGGCATGGGACAGGTTGTCGAGCGGCGCATGCACGCAGGCCCCGCGATGGCGCAGCGCGCTGCCCAGGGCGCGGACGCGGGCGTCGATCTGGTCCGCGCGCAGCGGTCCCTCGGCGGCCTGCATGACATGGGCCACCATGGGCACCGGCAGAACCGGCATCGCCGCACGGATCCGGCCCATCAGTTCATTGGCCAGGGCCTCGGCCTCGTGATCCGGATGATCCGCATGGAACCGGCGCAACGACAGCGGATGCGCGAAGCTGACCGCAGCATAGCCGAAGCCCTGAAACCGGCCGGCCAGGCGGAACCACAGCTGGCGCAGCACGAAGCCGACCATCGGCATGATGCGCAGGCGGAACCTGCGCCCGCCCGATGCCGCGGCCTCCATCAGCACGCGGTCCTCCAGCACCCGGTCATAGTTCAGTGCCACCGGCACGAAGACCACGTCCGGCCCGCCGGCCGGGTCGAAATCCGAGACGATGTAACTGAGCAAGCCGCGCTTGGCCGGCCCCACCGCCCCCGTCAGGCTGAGCCGGCCCTCGGGAAAGATCGCCTGTGTCACCCGGCCCCTGGTCGCGATCTGCACATAGCGTTCGAGCACGCGACGATACAGCGGGGTCAGAAACCGGCGCCGGATGAAATAGCCGCCCATCGCCCGGATCAGCCCCTGAAGCGGCCAGACCCGCGCCCATTCGCCCACCGCATAGGACAGGGCCGAGCGGTCGGCGACCAGATAGGTCACCAGCACATAATCCATGTTCGAACGGTGATTCATAACGAAGATCACCGTCGCGTCGGCGTCGATATGCGCGGTGCGGTGATCGACAAGCCGCACCCGGTACAGGCGGTTGCTGAACCACCGTGCGGCCCGGATGGCAATGCCGAAATAGGCGGTCGCGCTGAAGCCGGGAACGATTTCCCGGGCATAGCGGCGCGCCTTCTGAAACGCGACCTCTTCGGGGATGCCCTCGGCATGGGCATGCTCGGCGATCGCCTCGGCCACCGCCGGATCATAGATCAGCCGCTGGATCGTGTCGTGCCGCCGGGCCAGCTTGAAGGGCTGGATCGGGCGCTCCAGCCGCTGGTTCAACCGGGCGACAACACGCTCCATCCGGCGGCGGAAGAACCACCGCACCGACGGGAACAGGAAATGCGAGGCAAAGGTGACGCCGGCGAACAGCAAAAGCAGGATCAGCGCCCAGAGCGGCATTTCAACGGTACGAAACATCGGCTCAGCCTATCCGATCGCACCGGCCCGTCCATCGCGGAATCGCAGGGCGATTTTGCATTTGCAGCAAGTTTTGCACCGGCGCCGCAATGCAGCGAATTGACAGAGGCACAAAGTTTCCTTTACGAAGTTTTCGGCGCAACAAAATTGCCCCACGGTTTCGGAGGCCCCATGACAGACACGCCCAAAGATCGCCCCTGGCTGTTTCGCACCTATGCCGGCCACTCCACCGCCCGGGCCTCGAACGCGCTGTATCGCAGCAACCTGGCCCGGGGACAAACCGGCTTGTCGGTGGCGTTCGACCTGCCCACCCAGACCGGCCATGACAGCGATCACGAACTGGCCCGCGGCGAGGTCGGCAAGGTCGGGGTGCCGGTGGCGCATCTGGGCGACATGCGCGCGCTGTTCGACGCGATCCCGCTGGAGCAGATGAATACCTCGATAACGATCAATGCCACCGCGCCCTGGTTACTGGCGCTTTATATCGCCGTGGCTGAGGAACAGGGCGCCGACATCGCCCGGCTGACGGGCACGGTGCAGAACGATATCATCAAGGAATATCTCAGCCGCGGCACCTATATCTGTCCGCCGGCGCCCAGCCTGCGGATGCTCACCGATGTGGCGGCCTATACCCGCGCACATCTTCCCAGGTGGAACCCGATGAACGTGTGCTCCTACCATCTGCAAGAGGCCGGCGCGACGCCCGAGCAGGAACTGGCCTTCGCCCTGGCCACGGCAACGGCGGTGCTGGACGACCTGAAGGGCAAGGTCTCGGATGCCGATTTCCCGGCGATGGTCGGGCGCATCTCGTTCTTCGTGAATGCCGGCATCCGGTTCGTCACCGAGATGTGCAAGATGCGCGCCTTCGCCGAGCTGTGGGACGAGATCTGCCGAGAAAGATACGGCGTGGAAGATCCCAAATTCCGCCGTTTCCGTTACGGCGTGCAGGTCAACTCGCTCGGCCTGACCGAGCAGCAGCCGGAAAACAACGTCTATCGGATCCTGCTGGAAATGCTGGCCGTGACGCTGTCGAAAAATGCGCGCGCGCGGGCGGTGCAGCTGCCCGCCTGGAACGAGGCCCTGGGCCTGCCCCGCCCGTGGGATCAGCAATGGTCGCTGCGGATGCAGCAGATCCTGGCGCATGAGACCGACCTGCTGGAATATGACGACCTGTTCGACGGCAACCCGGCGGTGACCGCGAAGGTCGAAGCCCTGAAGGACGGCGCGCGGGCCGAACTGGCCCAGATCGATTCGATGGGCGGCGCCGTCGCGGCCATCGGCTACATGAAATCGCGGCTGGTCGACAGCAATGCCGCGCGGATCGCCCGGATCGAGTCCGGCGAAACCGTGGTCGTCGGCGTGAACCGCTGGACCGAGGCCGAACCCGGCCCGCTGACCACCGGACCCGACGCGATCATGACCGTGGACCCCGCCGCCGAGGCGGATCAGCTGCGCCGCCTTGCCGCCTGGCGCAGCGCACGCGACGCGGCCAGCGTGCAGGCCGCGCTGACCCGCCTGCGGAAAGCCGCCGCGCAAGGCGAGAACATCATGCCCGCCTCGATCGCGGCCGCCAAGGCGGGCGTCACCACCGGCGAGTGGGGCGACGTGGTGCGCAGCGTGCATGGCCAGTATCGCGGCCCGACCGGGGTTTCGGCGAATCCCTCGAACCGGACCGAGGGGCTGGACGAGATCCGCAGCCTTGTCGATGCGGCCTCGGACCGGCTGGGCCGGCGGCTGAAATTCCTCGTCGGCAAGCCGGGGCTCGACGGCCATTCCAACGGTGCCGAACAGATCGCCACCCGCGCGCGCGATTGCGGAATGGAAATCACATATGACGGAATCCGCCTGACGCCGGCCCAGATCGTCGCCGCCGCGCAGGCCGGGCAGGCCCATGTGATCGGCCTGTCGATCCTGTCGGGCAGCCACTTGCCGCTGGTCGAAGAGGTCATGAGCGGGTTGCGCAAGGCCGGGCTGGGCCATGTGCCGGTCGTGGTCGGCGGGATCATACCCCGCCTCGATGCCGAACGGTTGCAGGAATTGGGCGTGGCGCGGATCTATACCCCGGCGGATTTCGAGCTGAACCGGATCATGCTCGATATCATCGAACTGGTGGCCCCCGGCGCGGTGGCGGCCGAGTAGGCGCATCTTGCCACCGGGCCAGGCGTGCCCCATCTTGGGGTCATGCAAGATTTCATCGTCATCGCCCGCATCCAGGGTCGCGTTCAGGGTGTCTCGTTCCGGGCCTGGACGCGCGACCATGCGCGCAGGCTTGGCCTCACGGGCTGGGTTCGCAACGAACCCGACGGCTCGGTCCGCGCGATGATCGCGGGGCCGCGCGGATCGGTCGAACGGATGCTCGACCACCTGAACGACGGGCCGCCGGCCGCGCGGGTCGACGCGGTTCAGAGCGAAGTTCAGGAAAGCGCCGATTTTCCGCGCGATTTTTCCATTCTCGGGTAGGTGTCACATCCCGGAAGGTAGTAGGGCTTTTTCTTGAACAGCTTCGGTCTGA
>JADQCB010000050.1 GCA_016278325.1 Actibacterium sp. | reverse complement strand
GTCTCGATATCAGACGGGCGCCAGATCGACGCGCCGCGACTTGTGCACGTCAAGGCGCATCACATGGCCGAAGCGTTCACGCGGGTCGTCTGCTTCAAGAGGTTCGACAAGCGCGCCGAGAAGTGGGTGAACTCCGACTGCCCGCATCGTATCGCGGAGACGTTTCTCGCCCGCGAGGGCCTATGGCGCCTGCCAGTGCTGACCGGGATCATCAACGCCCCCACGCTGCGCGCCGACGGCTCGATTCTCGACCTGCCGGGCTACGATGCGCAGACCGGGCTGCTGTTCGATCCGCAGGACGTCCGGTTCCCGGTGCTCCCGCGCGATCCCGACCGGGATATGGCGCTGCGCGCGCTGGCCTACCTCAAGGACCTGATCTCCACCTTCCCCTTCGTGACGGAAGGAGATCGCGCCGTCGCCCTGTCGGCCATCCTGACCGCGCTGGTGCGCCGCTCGCTGCCGACGGCGCCGCTCCACGGGTTCAACGCGCCGACGGCGGGCACGGGCAAGTCCATGCTCGTGGATCTCGCGAGCCTGATCGCCACCGGCCGCCCCGCGCCGGTGATCGCGCAGGGCAAGTCCCAGGAGGAGATGGAAAAGCGGCTGGGCGCGGCGCTGATCGCGGGCGACGTGCTGATCGCCATCGACAACTGCGAAGAACCGCTGGGCGGCGAGCTTCTCTGCCAGACCATGACGCAGACGAGCCTCAAGGTCCGGATCCTCGGCAAGTCCGTGAACGCCGAGGTGCCGAGCAACGCGGCCATCTTCGCCACCGGCAACAACCTGACCTTCGAGGGCGACATGACCCGCCGCGCTCTCCGCGCCACGCTCGACGCCGGTGTGGAGAGGCCTGAGTTGCGGGCCTTCGACCGCGATCCCCTCGCCATGGTGACCGAGCGGCGCAGCGACTACGTCTCGGCCGGGCTGACCGTCCTGCGCGCTTTCCACATCGCCGGCCGACCGCAGCAGCGCGCGCCGCTCGGCTCCTTCACCGACTGGTCGCGCTGGATCCGCGACGCCCTGATCTGGCTGGGCGGGGCCGACCCCTGCGACACGATGGAGGAGCTGCGCGGTGCCGACCCGAAACTCGAGGCGCTGACCTCGGTCCTGGAGGGCTGGCGCGAGGTGATCGGCCTGCAGCCGGCCAACGTCCGAGACGTGATCGAGCGCGCGACCGAGCAGCGCCCGCAGCTCTACGGCCGCGCCGAGTTCGTACACCCGGAGTTCCGCGAGGCGCTTCTGCGGGTCGCGGGCGAAGGCGGCGCGATCAACGGCAGGCGGCTTGGCAAGTGGATCGGGTCGCACCAGAACCGAATCGTGGGCGGGCTGCGCCTGGTCAACGCGGGCGTGTCGGCAGGGCACACGCGCTGGCAGCTGCAACACGCGACATCGGACGCCGCGCCGGTCAACGACGGTTCTGAAACTCTCCGGAGCCGTGCCGATGCGTGACGTTTATTCCCGATCCGTCTGGTGGGTTTGGTGGCTTTGGTGGATTTGTCCCGGCCGATATCTGTGTTTGTCGCCCGAAGTGTCAGCGACGTCGAAGGCCGCGACAGGTAACGCCATGCATCACGCCGCGACGCATGACGTGACAGTTCTCAGGAGCGGGCCTAAACAAACCCCTGATCTCCACCAAACCCACCAGACAAGTCGTGAACGGACGGCGATGCCCGGCACAGCCCGCGAGAACTTCAGAACCGCCGTTAGCCATCGGGAACGCCGGATCGCGGGCCGCCGGGCGGTTCCTCCTGCGCACATTCGTATGTGGGGACCCGCAGCGCATAAGCCCGCCAGCGTCAGGGGGCGGAAATGACTAAACTCGACAGCCACGAGACCAAGACCGCCTTCGCCGCCCGCGTCGGGCTGACCAAGGGGCGCATCTCGCAGCTGGTGGCCGAGGGCCTGCCGGTGCGCGCGGACGGCCGGATCGACGTGGCGGTGGGGCTCGCCTGGATCGAGAACAACCTCGACCCGGCCCGACGCAACCGGGGCGGTGCCGCCATCCCCGGTCGCACCACGACCACGCTGGCCGAAGCCAAACGGCTGCATGAAATCGTGAAGGTCCAGCGCGCCAAGCTGGCGTTCGAGCGCGAACAGGGCCAGCTGGTCGAGACCGCCGCCGCCACGCGCACGGTGTTCGCGCGCGCCCGTGCCGAACGCGACGCGCACATGGCGTGGGTCCAGCGCACGGCGCCCCTGCTGGCGGCCGAGCTCGGCGCCGATCCACGAGCCACCTTCGCCGCCCTTGACCGGATGATGCGCGAGCATCTCGAACACCTGGCCGACCTGCCGCTGGGGAGCTTTGGCGATGGTGCCTGACATCGACCTCGCCTGGCGGCGCGGCATCCGCCCCGAACCGCCGATCCCGGTGTCGGACTGGGCCGACCGGCATCGCATCCTGCCGCCGACCTCGGCCGAGCCCGGCCGCTGGCGCACCGATCGCACGCCCTATCTGCGCGCCGTAATGGACGCGCTCTCGACCGCCAGCCCCTACGAGCGCGTCGTGCTGATGAAGGGCGCGCAGACCGGCGGCTCCGAGGCAGGGCTGAATTGGCTGGGCTACATCATCCAGAACGCGCCCGGCATCGCCATGCTGGTCATGCCCTCGCTCGACATGGTGCGCCGGAACACAACCGTGCGCATCGACCCGCTGATCGAGGCGACGCCCGCGCTGCGCGAACTGGTCGCCGCGCCCCGCTCCCGCGACGCCGGGAACAGCCTGTTCCGCAAGTCATTCCCCGGCGGCCAGCTGGTGATGACCGGCGCGAACAGCGCGGTGGGGCTGCGCTCGACCCCGGTCCGCTACCTGTTCCTCGACGAGGTGGACGGCTATCCCGGCGATGCCGATGGCGAGGGCGATCCCGTCGATCTGGCGATCCAGCGCACCGCGACCTTCCGAGGCCGGCGCAAGATCTACATGGTCTCGACGCCCACCCTGAAGGGCCACTCGCGCATCGAGGCAGCCTTCGAGCACAGCGACCGGCGCTTCTACCACGTCCCCTGCCTGCATTGCGGCGACATGGCTCCGATCACCTGGGCGCGCATCCGGTGGCCCGAGGGGCGGCGCGACGAGGCGCATCTGGTCTGCGAGGCCTGCGGCGGCATCCACCACGAGCACGAGAAGCCCCGCCTGCTGGCCGCGGGGGAATGGCGTGCGACGGCCGAGGGTGACGGCCGCACCGCAGGTTTCCACCTCTCGGCGCTCTATTCCCCGTGGGAGACATGGGCCGAGATCGCCGCCGAGCATGGCCGCGTGCGCAAGGATCCCGCCCGCCTGCAGGTCTGGGTGAACACCAAGCTGGGCGAGTCCTGGGAGGACCAGGCGGGCGACACCATTCCGGCCGACCCGCTGATGGCCCGGCGCGAGGACTGGGGCGAGGCGCTGCCCGCCACTGTCGCCGTGCTGACGGCGGGCGTCGACGTGCAGGGTGACCGGATCGAGGTGCAGATCCTCGGCTGGGGCCGCGACGAGGAGGCGTGGGTCATCGACTACCGCGTGCTTTGGGGAGACCCGTCCGGGCCGCGCCTCTGGTCCGATCTCGACATGGTGCTGCAGGCGAGCTTCCCGCATCCCGCGGGGCTCGACCTGCCGGTGCGCGCCGCCGCCATCGACACCGGCGGCCACCACACCAAGATGGCCTACGAGTTCTGCCGCACCCGCCTCGCCCGCCGCATCTGGGCGATCAAGGGCCGCGGCGGGCCCGGCATCCCCGTCTGGCCGCGCCGCCCGACGCGCACGAACAAGGGCAAGATCCCGCTCTTCATCGTCGGCGTGGACGCGGTGAAGGACGCGGTCTACGCCCGCCTGCGCCTCACCGAGCCCGGCCCCGGCGCGATCCACTTCCCCCGCCGCCTCGACGCCGACTACTTCCGCCAACTGACCGCCGAGCGCGTCGTCACCCGTTTCGAGCGCGGCCGTCCCATCCGCTCCTGGCAGCCGAAGCGCGACGGCGAGCGCAACGAGGCCCTCGACACCTTCGTCTACGCCCACGCCGCCCTGCACGGGCTCATCAGCATGGGGCTCAGGCTGAACGACGAGGTGGAGGGGGTGAGTCCAGCGCAGACGCGAACGGATGCGGAGGCTGCGAGGGTAATCCGGTCGGCGTGGATGCGTTGATTCTCTCGACAAATCGTCGGTTACTGCGGAGCTCGCCGATCTTCTGAAATCTGCGGGAATGAGATTTCGCGATCAGTTTCGTGGATGAGCAGAGCCTGCACCAGGATTTGCACGCCAGCGCTTACCTGTCGTCTAGCTCCGCGGTGACACCGCCCTTCGCCCGAACAAGCGCGACAAGTTCGGCCATGATACGAGGCATCTCTTCGATTACTTCATATCCGAAAAGAACCTCGTCCACGTAGCCCATGTGCAACATGTCAACCATGCGACAGAGGTAAGAACGTCCGCAGTCCCACCACGTATAATGAGCGTCAACGATGAGATAGTGCCGGACATCGATGCCCTCGTGCTCCCGGAGCTCCTCGAGCTCCATCCCGTCGAGCAACGACTCGTAGACACCATCTGCGACGCGGCTCCCGAACGTGGTAGTGTAGTAGTACTCCTTGATCTCCCAAACGGCGACCGGGTTTACCGCAGATGGAAATGCTCCGTCGACCCGACGCGCCAGCGTCCGTACAGGTACGCCATCTCGGGTGACGGTCGTCAGCTCGCGAGGGTCGTAGTCGCAAGGGAGTCCCTCGGCGTGAGCCTCGACCATCATGTTGACCAGGCCCGTGAGGAACGCCTCGGCCTTCATCTCACCTTTCTGCTTGTTCATCGGGATCGGGCAGGTGGGTTTCAGGCGTGCCTTGAGAGCGTCGAATTCCTTCTTGGCCCTTGCCGCATCCATCAGGCGCGGTTCCACGTGTTCGTTCAGCACCTCAGCTCTGTACTGAAAATACTCGTGCAAGTCCCTCGCCAGCGGGGTCGGCGTGCCGTCACGCTCTCGCAGCACGGCATCGCTTAGGCCAAGTTCCCGAAATGCCTTCCGCATCGCCGGAAGATCCGGAACCTTGATCCGACCAGTCCCCCGCTCGGTGTAGCCAACCGCTTGGCTGATGGTCCTGACGCTTGCCCAGAACGTCTTGGGCTTCTGAAGAAAACGATGGTCCGGCCGCACTGTGCCCCCGCATGGTAAATTTGTTCGACGTCCAGCCGCGCGAACCCGAACTATGAACTTGGCTTCGGGCGCGCTGGGAGGTATCTGGTAGGAATGGTATGACGCGAGGATGAACAACACAATATGCAGTATGCCTTGTTTGCCGAGGAGAGTGGGGAGGTCGAGATCCGGTCAGATGGCTGGGTGCGGCGGGAAGAGGTCGCTCCGTTCAAGACCCAGCTGCTCAAATGGATCGGCAACAAGCAGAAGTTCGCCCACGAGATCATTGGAACATTCCCTGAGGACTACGGCACCTACCATGAGCCGTTCATCGGGGCTGGTGGGGTCATGGCTGCGCTCTCGCCCGGTAGGGCCATCGGCTCGGATGTCTTCGGACCACTTATCGAGATTTGGCAGACGCTTTCTTCCGACCCGGAGTGTCTGAAGTCTTGGTACGCAACTCGATGGGCGATCTACAAGGACGGCGACCGCGTCGAGCAGTATGAGAAGATCAAGGCTTCATACAACGCCGAGCCCAACGGAGCTGACCTGCTCTTCCTCTGCCGTTCCTGCTATGGCGGCGTTGTCCGGTTTCGGAAGCGCGACGGCTACATGTCCACGCCTTGCGGCGCGCACGAACCAATTCATCCCGCGTCCTTCTCCCAACGCGTCGATATCTGGCACAAGCGGATGAAGGGTGCCCAGTTCGAGCGAATGGATTACGCAGAGGCGATGGCGCGCGCCAAACCCGGAGATTTGGTCTACTGCGATCCCCCCTACTCCTATTCGCAGGCGATCCTTTACGGAGCACAAGACTTTAAGCTTGAGGACCTGTTCACGGCGGTTGCTGACTGCAAAGAACGTGGCGTTCGTGTCGCTCTCAGCATTGATGGAACCAAGAAATCAGGCGAATTCTACTGTGACATTAAGATCCCTGAGGGCCTTTTCGAAAACGAACTGCTCGTGAACATTGGACGCTCAATGCTTCGGCGCTTTCAGATGGGCGGAAAAACGCTAGAAGCGGAAGAGGTGCGCGACCGCCTACTCCTGACCTACTGAGGTTCGCCCCTGCAGCAGTTGCCGCGGCTTGTAGTCAAGAGGATCACTCAGGAACCGCTGCATCATCGATGACACGCCTGTGCCCTTTTGTGATTCCCAAACATTCCCAATAGTTTGAGAATCCGTTTCGGGCGATTCTGTCGCTCATGCGGACCTTCCTCCATCGCCTTCTCGGCCTCGCGCGCGCTCGCGGCTTCGACGCTGCGGGTGGCGGGCGGCGTTGGGAAGGCGCACGGACGGTCGATGGGCTGAACGCCGCGATCCTGGCGGGCGCGACCACGGCGGCGCGGCGGGCCGGGTGGTACGCGCGGAACAACCCTTGGGTCGCGGCGGCGGTGGACAGCCTGGTTGGCAATGTCGTCGGCGCCGGGATCAAGCCGCAGTCCACCCATCCCGACCGGGCGGTGCGCGAGCGGCTGCAGGCGCTCTGGCTGCGTTGGACCGATCACGCCGCCCCGGACGGGCTGGCCGATTTCTACGGGCTGCAGGCCATGGCCGTGCGCGCGATGGTCGAGAGCGGCGAGAGCTTCGCCCGGCTGCGTGTCGCCAGCGACGCCGCCAGCATTCCCCTCCACCTCGAGCTTCTGGATCGCGAGCAGGTTCCCATGGACCTGCACCGCGAGATCGGCGGCGGGGCGCGGATCCGCGCCGGCATCGAGTTCGATGTCGCCGGACGCCGGGTCGCCTACCGGGTCTTGTCCTCCCGCCCGGGCGATCCGCTGGGGTCTCTCCGCATGGACCCGCTCCGCGTCCCCGCCGCCGATTGCCTGCATCTGTTCAAGCCGCTCGCCGCAGGTCAGCTGCGCGGGATCACCTGGCTCGCGCCGGTGCTGCTGCGGCTACACGAGCTCGACCAGTTCGAGGATGCCGCGCTGGTGAAGGCCAAGGTCGCGGCGCTTTTCACCGGCTTCATCACCGATCCCGACGGCACGGCGGGCGGGCTTTCCGGCACCAACACCGGCGGCGCGCTGACCGTGGGCATGGAGCCCGGCAGCCTGATCCCGCTGCCGCCCGGCACCGACATCCGGTTTTCCAACCCGACCGAGCACGACGCCTACGCGCCCTTCGTGAAGAACCACCTGCGCGCCGTCGCGGCGGGGCTCGGCCTGCCCTACGAGCTGGTCTCGGGCGACCTGGAGGGCGTCACCTATTCCTCGATCCGGGCCGGGCTGATCGAGTTCCGCCGCCGTGTCGAGCAGCTGCAGCACAACGTGGTGGTGCACCTGTTCTGCCGGCCGGTCTGGGAGCGCTTCGTGCGGCTCGCGGTGCTGACCGGCGACCTGCCCGCGCGGGACTTCGACCGGAACCCCGACGCCTATCTCGGCTGCGAATGGCTGCCGCCGAAGTTCGACTACGTCGATCCGAAGAAGGATGTGGAGGCCGAGATCCTTGCGATCGGCGCGGGGCTCAAGAGCCGGTCCCAGGCCATCTCCGAGCGCGGCTACGACGCCGAGCAGGTGGATGCCGAGATCGCCGCCGACCGCGAGCGCGCGGAGGGGCTGGGCCTCGCCTTCGGCCAGACGCCGTCGCCGCAGCAGAAGGAAGCCGCCGATGGCTGATATCGCGACAGACACCCTGCCAACGCTCGCGCTGCAAACCCTTCCAGACGGAAAGGGTATCCTCACCCGCCGCGCGACGCTCGCGCCCGCCACTGCCGATCCGGAAGCCCGGACCGTCGAGGTGGTCTGGTCCACCGGCGCGCCCGTGCGCCGCCGCGACATGACGGGCCAGTATATCGAACGCCTCAGCCTCGCGCCCGAGGCGGTGGACCTGTCGCGCCTGGAGGGCGCCAGCGTGTTGGACGCGCATCGCCAGACCGCGGTGCGCGACGTGCTCGGCTCCGTCCGCAGCGCCTCCGTCGACGGCAAGCGCGGCACGGCGCTGATCCAGTTCTCGGCGCGGCCAGAGGTGGAGCCGGTCTGGCAGGACGTGCTGGCTGGCATCCTGCGCCATGTCTCGGTCGGCTACTCCGTCGAGGACTGGGCCGAGACCACCGAGAACGGCGCGCGCGTACTGACCGCCGTTCGCTGGACGCCCCACGAGATTTCCCTGGTGCCGACGCCCGCCGACCCCGGCGCCCATATTCGCATGGAGACAGAGATGACCGACACGACGACCACCCCGGCCCTGCCCGAGGCGCCGAAGACCGAGACCCGCGCCGAGGCCAACGCCGAGATCCGCTCCATCGCCCGCGTCGCCGGGCTGGACCAGTCCTGGATCGACGGCCAAATCGACGCCGACGCCGATCCCGACACCGCCCGCCGTGCAGCCTTTGACGCGCTGGCGACCCGCAGCGCGCCCGCGATCCGCACCGAGCAGGTTCGCGTCGAGATGGGCCAGAGCCACGACGATCCCGCACTTCGCGCACGTCAGATGAGCGAAGCTCTGTACGCGCGGATCAACCCGCGCCATGAAATCAGTGAACCGGCACGCCGCTACGCCTACTCGACTCCCGTCGACATGGCGAAGGAACTGCTGACGCTCCGCGGCGAGTCCACCATGGCGCTGTCGCCCGCGAGCCTCGTCACCCGCGCGCTGCACACCACCTCGGACTTCCCGATCATCCTCGGGGACACGGTGGGCCGGGTTCTGCGCGACGCCTACCAGGCCGCGCCCTCGGGCATCCGCCGCCTCGGCCGCCAGACCACGGCGCGGGACTTCCGGGCCGTGAACAAGATCATGCTGGGCGAGGCGCCGCTGCTGGAGAAGCTGAACGAGCACGGCGAGATCAAGGCCGGGACCATGGCCGAGGCGCGCGAGGCCTACAAGGTCGAGACCTGGGCTCGGAAGATCGGCATCACCCGGCAGGTGCTGGTCAACGACGACCTCGGCGCCTTCGCGGACCTTGCCCGCCGGATGGGCCAGGCCGCCGCCGAGACCGAGGCGCGCATCCTCGTCACCCTCCTCGAGGCGGGCGGCGGCAACGGCCCGACCCTGTCGGACGGAAAGACCTTGTTCCACGCCGACCACGGCAACAAGGCGGGCACCGGCGCGGCGATCTCCGACGCGACGCTCTCGGCCGCCCGGCTGGCGCTGCGGACCCAGAAGGGCATCGAGGACCGCACCATTCGCGTGACGCCGCGCAACCTGCTGGTGCCGCCCGCGCTGGAGACCACCGCCGAGAAGTGGCTGGCGAGCATCGCACCCGCGACGGCGGCCGATGTGAACCCGTTCTCGGGCTCGCTCTCGCTGGTGGTCGAGCCGCGCCTGTCCAACGCGACCCGCTGGTACGTCACCGCCGATCCCGGCGAGATCGACGGGCTGGAGTTCGCCTATCTCTCCGGCGCCGAGGGTCCGCAGGTCGAGAGCCGCTCGGGCTGGGACGTGGATGGCGTCGAAATCCGGGTGATCCTCGATTTCGGGGCGGGCTTCATCGACCACCGCGGCTGGTTCATGAACGCGGGCGCGTGAGCATGGCCGACCTCGCCCAGCTCACCGCCTGGCGCGACGCCCTGATGGCCGCGCGCTATCGGGGCGTCCGCACCGTCGAATACGACGGCAAGCGCGTCACCTACGCGAGCGACGGCGAGATGGCCGCCGCGCTCGCGGACCTCAACCGGCAGATCGCAGGGGCGACCGACCGCATCTCGGTCGTCCGCATCCAATCCTCGAAAGGGCTCTGAGATGAAGAACTACCTCCAGAATGGCCACATCGTCCGCGTCACCACGCCCGCAGGCGGCATCGCCTCGGGCGACGCGCTGATCGTCGGCAGCATCTTCGGCATCGCCGCCTGGTCCTCGGCCGAGGGCGACCCGGTCGAGCTCTCCACCACCGGCGTGTTCCAGCTGCCGAAGGCCAGCGCGGCGGTGCTGACCGTCGGCGCGCGCGTCGCCTGGGACAACACGGCGAAGGAAGTCACCACCCCGGCCGCGGGGCGCTTCCCCATCGGCGTCGCGGTGGAGGCGGCCGGGAGCGGCGTCACCAGCGTCGCGGTGCGGCTGGATGGCGTGGCGACGGCGGCGGCTTAGCGCCCGACCTGAGCAGCGGCTTCCTCGATCCATGTCGGGAAGTAGAACGAGCCATAGTCCTGCTTCCAATCGTAGACGCGGAACAGGTTCTCGAGGTTGTCGGCATCCTTCAACCTCGGGAGCCACGGAAGTGAGAGCAGCGGAACAGCTTGCACCTCCGTGTACTCGCGCCACTGCCCACTGGTGCAGACTTCGTGAAACCGCACCACCCCGTAGCGCCGGTCGACTGTGTAACCGAGATAGCGAAGCGGGTTCGGTCCCGGCTGCGGCGTTGGTGCTACGCTCTGCTCGCCAGCCAGCAGGGCGCCGAGCAGAGCATTCTGTGATGGCGCCGGCCGCTGAGCAGCAAGGCCCAGTAGCCCACCGAGTGTCGGCTCCGAGCGGGACCCGTAGCCTGTGAGCGCGTTCGAAGACGGCGATGTTCCGAAGAGCCCGGCAAGAGAGTTTGTCGGCTGCCCCGGCTTGAAACCCACATCGTGAATCCGCACGCCGAGTATGCCGTTGCCGCGAGCAAGGCTCTTGATGATCTCGTAGCGCACCCATGGGCGTTGCCATGTCTGGCTACCAATCAGGACGCACGTGACCGAGCTGCCGTCGAGACCGCCGTTGATCATCCGCTTGATCGCGAGTGGCCCCTGTTTCTTCGCCTCTTCCCATAGGCTCTTGTCGTGGAAACGGGCAGCTTTCGTATACCGCCTTGTGATCTGGTCGGAATTGCGGACCACGTTGACGCGCGTGACGTCGTCGTAATGGAAGCTGAAGAACACCTTACGGGGCATCGGGAGGCCTCAACGAAAAGAATGCCAGCGCAACGACGACAACTGCGAGGACAGCCGCATGGAACCAGAGCACGGGGGTGGCGCCCAACGTGCGGAACCAGCTCGAAACCTCACCGGCGAACGGCCGGGCATCGAGGCTGAAGCGGTCGGCAGGGTTCGGCTCCGCCTTTCGCACGTGATTGTAGAGCGCGCGGAACATTCGTTCCTGCCGAAGATAGTACGCGTCCAAGGCCCAGAAGGTCAGGGACGGCAGAAGTCCCGCGGCCATGGCGAGCGCCGGTTCAGCCCCCCTCACGGCCAACAGGAACACGGCAGCGACCAGCGTGACCGACCAGCCCTTGAGGACAAACGAGTTGCGGGCGTGGCGCTCGACCACATCCAGGATGAACTCCAGGTGCTTTGGAAGATCGTCCTTGTCAGTCGTCACCGTGAATTCGCCGCTCCCGTCGAATAGCAGAATCGGCGCGATTGTATGTCCGACTCAATTGGCACACAACATATAGCGCCGTCAGGCGATGTGTTCGCCCTCGGCGTAGATCGCGTCCGTGATCCGCTTGAGTAGCGCGGCGTGGTCTGCGAGGGCCGTGACATGGCCCCAGTGCACGTCCTCGGGGCTGGCGAAGAAGTGGTCGTCGCTGGCGACTCGTATCCGGTCGAGGGCCGCGTCGATCTCGGCCTTGCGCGCGATGAAGGCGGCGAGCGCGGCGTCGTTGGTCTTGGGCATGGGGCGGTCTCCGACATGGGGTCGGGGATCATGACGGCTCCGGTTGGAGCGGATGGCAAGCACCATCGGCCGCGAACACCCCGCGAACATCGTCCCGGTTCCGTGTCGCATCCGTGTTGCACGGAGGAATCGGGGCTGGTCGTAAGCCTTTGGAATATTTGGGGAGTGTTCGGGACGGCCTTGCGACACGACGCGACACGCAAAAGCCGCCCTGAGGGCGGCCTATGTGTTTGATATCGTGCAGGAAAGTTTGGTTGCGGGGGTAGGATTTGAACCTACGACCTTCAGGTTATGAGCCTGACGAGCTACCGGACTGCTCCACCCCGCGCCGGGA
>JADQCB010000017.1 GCA_016278325.1 Actibacterium sp. | reverse complement strand
GTGGCGGAGAGAGAGGGATTCGAACCCTCGGAGGGGTTGCCCCCTCAACGGTTTTCGAGACCGCCCCGTTCGACCACTCCGGCACCTCTCCGCAGGTGTGTGATCCACAGGGCGGGGATTTAAGGGCAAGCGTCGCGCGGTGCAACCCGAAATCTGCTTTGCCCTGCAGGGTCCGGCCGGCTCCGGATGCCTTTCGCCCGGTTTCACGCGATCCGGTCCGGGCCGCGGGGAATTTCCCAAGCGGCAAGGATCCCTTACGCGGTTCGCGTCGCGGCCCGGGGGCGGGGGTTGACTTGGGCGCGATCTGCCCCGATAAGGCGTTTTCTTCGCGCCGGCTTGCCGGTGCGGATTCGTGAAATATCGCCCCGATCGGGGCACGCTGTCCGAAGGCGCACCCGGCACCGAACGCCGCGAAAGCGGGGCCAAAGGACGCGGTCAAGAAAAGGAAGAGCACATGTTTGCGGTCCTCAAGACCGGCGGCAAGCAGTACAAGGTCCAGTCGGGCGACGTGCTGCGAGTCGAGAAGCTGGCCGCCGATGCCGGCGAGAAAGTCCAGTTCAACGAGATCCTGATGGTCGGCGACAAGGTCGGCACGCCCACCGTGGACGGTGCGGCTGTGCAGGCCGAGGTGATCGACCAGATCAGGGGCGAAAAACTGATCCATTTCGTCAAGCGCCGCCGCAAGCACGGTTCGCAGCGCACCAAGGGGCATCGCCAGTATCTGACGCTGGTGCGGGTCACCGACATCCTTGAGAACGGGGGCGAAAAGTCGGGAATGAAGGCGGCCATCGGCGCCGGTTCCGCACCTTCGGTTGCCACCAGCATCCCGTCGAAAGCCGCGCCCAGGAAAGCCGCCGCACCGAAGGCCGCGGCGCCCGCTGCGCCCGGCGCGGACGATCTTAAGAAATTGTCGGGCGTCGGCCCGGCGCTGGAAAAGAAGCTGCACGCGGCCGGGATCACCAGTTTCGCTCAGATTGCGGCCTGGACCCCCGAGGACGTGGCCGAGATGGACGAAAAGCTGTCCTTCAAGGGTCGCATCGAACGCGAAGGCTGGGTCGCGCAGGCCAAAGACCTGGCCGGGAAGTAAGGAGTAACAACCGATGGCACACAAGAAAGCAGGCGGTTCCTCGCGCAACGGGCGCGATTCTGCCGGTCGTCGCCTTGGCATCAAGAAATATGGTGGCGAGGCCGTGATCCCGGGCAACATCATCGCGCGCCAGCGCGGCACCAAATGGTGGCCGGGCGAAGGCGTGGGTATGGGCAAGGATCACACGATCTTTGCCGTGACCGAGGGCGCCGTGAGCTTCCGCAAGGGGCTCAAGGGCCGCACCTTCATTTCGGTCCTTCCGGTGGCGGAGGCCGCGGAATAAGCCGAAACCCCAATTCGGGTAACAAACGGGGGATCGGCGCGGCGCCGGTCCCCCTTTCATTTCAATCAGGTATGACTGCCGGATCGCGGTGAGAACATGATATTGGAAGGCCCGCACGGGCCGCCCGGCTTGCAAGCCGGGGCCGCCATCGCCATGTTGCCTTTTTCCAGTAACGGGCTGGTGGTGCGCATATTTCGCTTTTCGGAGGAGGAAAGGCATGAAATTGGAACCCATCGTCAACCAGGGTGTGATCGAGGCCGGGCGTTTCTGTTTGCGCCCGCTGCGAAAGTCGGACGCGGGCTTGTTGCAGATGTATGCCGGGGATGAGCGCGTGGCCCGGTTCACGCGCTCGATCCCGCACCCGCTGCCGCCCGGTGCGATCGATGCGTTCATCGCCCGCGCGCTCGACCCCGAGCGCACCGAGGATGTCTGGGTGATGGACGGTTCCGATCACGACCTTTCCGAAGTGCTGGGCGTGATCGCGCTGGAGCGGATGGAACGCGCGCAGTCCGAAATCGGTTATTGGGTGGCGCCGGCGTTCTGGAATACCGGGATTGCCTCGGACGCGGTGCGCGCGCTGCTTGACGCGAACCCGCAGGACAGCCGCACCATCTTTGCCGAGGTGTTCCAGGACAATCCCGGATCGGCGCGCGTGCTGACCAATGCGGGGTTCGCCTATATCGGCGATGCCGAGGCTTACAGCGTGTCGCGCAATGCCACCGTTCCGACCTGGACCTATCTGAAGAAACTGGCCTGATCGACAGCGGCCCTTGAGGGCGCGGCCCATTCCGTCTATCGGCGGGGACGCGGATCAATGAAGGCGTCAGAAGATGAAATTCCTCGACCTTGCAAAGGTGCATATCCGCTCGGGTGCGGGCGGTAACGGCTGCGCCAGTTTCCGCCGCGAGAAATATATCGAGTTCGGCGGCCCCGACGGCGGCGATGGCGGGCGCGGCGGCGATGTCTGGGCCGAGGCGGTCGAAGGGCTGAACACGCTGATCGACTTTCGCTATCAGCAGCATTTCTTCGCGGCCAATGGTCGGCCGGGGCAGGGCAGCCAGAAAACCGGCGCATCGGGCGACGACATCGTCCTGCGCGTGCCCGTCGGGACCGAGATCCTGGACGAGGACCAGGAAACGGTCATTGCCGACCTGACCCGGGTGGGCGAACGGGTTCTTCTGGCGAAAGGCGGGAACGGGGGCTGGGGAAACCTGCATTTTAAGACCTCGACCAACCAGGCGCCACGCCGCGCCAATCCGGGGCAGCCAGGGGTCGAGCGCACGATCTGGCTGCGGCTCAAGCTGATTGCCGATGTCGGTCTGCTCGGGATGCCCAACGCGGGGAAATCCACCTTCCTGGCCGCCACGTCGAACGCGCGGCCCAAAATCGCCGATTACCCGTTCACCACCTTGCATCCCAATCTCGGCGTGGTCGGGGTGGATGGCGTCGAATTCGTGATCGCCGATATCCCCGGCCTGATCGCCGGCGCGCATGAAGGGCATGGGCTGGGCGACCGGTTCCTGGGCCATGTCGAGCGCTGCGCGGTGCTGCTGCATCTCGTGGATGGCACGGCCGACGATGTCGCTGCCGATTACCGCACCATCATCGAGGAACTTGTGGCCTATGGCGGTCATCTCGTGGAAAAGCCGCGGGTGACGGTCCTGAACAAGATCGACGCGCTGGACGAGGACGAGCGGGTCGCGCGCAAGGCGGCGCTGGAAGCCGAGACCGGCGGGCCGGTGCTGGTCATGTCCGGCGTCAGCGGCGAGGGCGTGACCGAGGTGCTGCGCGCCCTGCGCGCCCGGATCGATGCGGATCGCCTGCGCCACGCGAACGCGGATCAGGAGCCGGAACAATGGTCTCCGTGACCGACGCGCGGCGACTGGTCGTCAAGATCGGCTCGGCCCTGCTCGTGGACAGGGGCTCCGGCGCGCTGCGCGGCGATTGGCTGCGCGCTCTGGCCCGCGATGTGGCCGACGCCAAGGCGCGGGGCGCCGACGTGGTTCTGGTTTCCTCGGGCTCGATCGCGCTGGGGCGGGCGGTGCTGGGCCTGCCTTCGGGCACCCTGGCGCTGGAACAGTCGCAGGCCGCCGCGGCGGTCGGGCAGATCCGCCTTGCCCGCGCCTATGAAGAGGCGTTGGCCCCCCACGGCATCACCACCGCCCAGGTGCTGGTGACACTTGAAGACAGCGCCGACCGGCGGCGTTACCTAAATTCCCGCAACACGATGGAGCAGCTGCTGAGCCTCGGGGTGGTGCCCATCGTGAACGAGAATGACACCATCGCCACCGACGAGATTCGCTTTGGCGACAATGACCGGCTGGCCGCGCAGGTGGCCGTCACTGTCGGGGCCGATCAGCTTGTGCTGCTGTCGGATGTGGACGGGTTCTATTCCGCCAGCCCGGCCAGCGATCCGGCGGCGAAACGCTTCGACGTCATCACCGAGATCACGCCCGAGATCGAGGCGATGGCGGGCGATGCCGGTTCGGGCCTGTCGCGGGGCGGGATGAAAACCAAGTTGATGGCCGCGAAAACCGCCACCGGCGCGGGCTGCGCCATGGCGATCACCGAAGGCTCGGCCCTGCACCCGCTGCGCGCCCTTGGCGCGGGGGCCAACGCCACCTGGTTCCTGCCCAAGACCGACCCGCAGGCGGCCCGCAAACGCTGGATCGCGGCGATGAAACCGCGCGGCGAGATCGCGGTGGATGCCGGCGCGGCAGCGGCGCTGCGCCGCGGAACGTCGCTGCTGCCCGCCGGCGTCATCGCCGTGACCGGCCGGTTCGGGCGCGGCGAGGCGGTCGCGGTCACCGGCCCGGACGGGGCCGTGCTGGCCAAGGGGCTGGTGCGCTATACCGCGGCCGAAGCGACGGCGATCAAGGGCTGCCAGTCGCGTGACATCGAGGCGGTCCTGGGCTATCCCGGCCGGGCCGCATTGATCCACAGGGATGACATGGTGCTATGACCCAGATCGACGACATTCCCGCGCTGATGGTCGAAATCGGCGCCCGCGCCCGGGCCGCGGCCACCGAGCTCGGCTATGTCAGTGCCGAGGCCAAGCATGCGGCGCTGATCGCCGCCGCCGAGGCGCTGTGGCAGCGCCGCGAGGACATCGTCGCGGCGAATGAGAGGGATCTCGACTACGGCCGCGAAAAGGGGCTTGGCGCGGCGATGATGGACCGGCTGATGCTGGACGAGGCGCGGATCCGCGCCATGGC
The DNA here is from genome assembly GCA_016278325.1 of Actibacterium sp. Taxonomy (GTDB): domain Bacteria; phylum Pseudomonadota; class Alphaproteobacteria; order Rhodobacterales; family Rhodobacteraceae; genus JADQCB01. The sequence continues at coordinate 84,602 of JADQCB010000017.1, read as the reverse complement.
TGACGGGCTGCGCGCGGTGGCCGAGCAGCCCGATCCGGTGGGCCGGACCCTCGCCGAATGGGACAGGCCCTCGGAGTTGCATATCCGCCGGGTGAGCACGCCGCTGGGGGTGATCGGTGTCATCTATGAAAGCCGGCCCAACGTGACCGCCGATGCCGGTGCGCTGTGCCTGAAGGCGGGCAACGCGGTGATCCTGCGCGGCGGGTCCGAAAGCTTTCATTCCGCGCGCCTGATCCACGACTGCCTTCAGACCGGATTGCGCGTTGCCGGGCTGCCCGAGGACGCGATCCAGCTGGTGCCGACGCGCGATCGCGCCGCGGTGCGCGAAATGCTGCGGATGTCCGACAGTATCGACGTGATCGTGCCGCGCGGCGGCAAGGGGCTGGTCGGGCTGGTCCAGCGCGAGGCGCGGGTGCCGGTCTTCGCTCATCTCGAAGGTATCGTGCATATTTATGTGGACAAGGAGGCCGACCCGGAGAAGGCGCTGAAGGTGGTGCTGAATGCCAAGACGCGGCGGGCGGGCATCTGCGGAGCGGCCGAGTGCCTGCTGATCCACCGCGACGCGGCGACGACGCTGGGGGTCGATCTGGTTGCCGCATTGGTCGATGCGGGGGTCACCGTTCACGCCGACGCGACCCTCGCCCGGCTGCCCGGCACGGTTGCGGCCACGGATGACGATTGGGGGTGCGAATATCTCGCCATGGAGATCGCCGCCCGGGTGGTCGACGACATTGACGCGGCGATCGCGCATATCCGCAGTTACGGGTCGGGTCATACCGAGGCGATCCTGACCGAGGACGACATCGCGGCCGCGCATTTCTTCAGCCGGCTCGACAGTGCGATCCTGATGCGCAACGCCTCGACCCAGTTCGCCGATGGCGGAGAATTCGGCATGGGCGCCGAGATCGGCATCGCAACCGGCAAGCTGCATGCGCGCGGGCCGGTGGGGGCGGAACAACTGACCAGCTTCAAGTATATTGTCGAGGGTGACGGATCGGTGCGCGGCTGACGGCCCCCGGCGCGATCAGAAAACCAGGTCGATCGCGTCCTCGCGCATGTCGATCCGCGGGGTGCGCCCGGCCTGGCGCGCGGCCCCGGGCAGAAGGGCGAACTGGATTTCGCCGGCGGTGATATCGGGCATTCGCGCCGGGTCGGACAGCATCGCCCACAGGTCCGGATGTGGGGTCAGCGGCGATCCCGTGGCCCGCAGGTGCCAGCCCTCGCCGCGCCCGGCCAGGCTGATCTCTCCGCCCCTGGGCAGCGCGGTTTCCAGGCAGAGGACAAGCAGAAGCACCAGCTTGGCATCGCGTCGGGCGATCCGTTGGGGCAGGTCGTGGGTCAGCGTGATCCGGCTGCTGCGAAAACAGGTGCCCAGCACATCGCCAAGGTCGCCGCGGGCGGTCGTCTGGCCCTCGGACGCCGCGCCGAAGGCGATCCGGAAGAAGCGGATGCGGGCATTCGCATCGGCCACGCTGTCCGCGATCAGCGCCAGTTCCGGCCCCTTGCGGCCACCCTGCATCCCCAGAAGTTCCAGGCCATTGCCGATTGCCCCCAAAGGGCTGATAAGATCGTGGCAGATGCGCGAGCCCAGCAATGCGGCAATATCGGGTCGCGGCGGCGCGCTCATGCCGGGCGCCGGCGGCAAGGAGGAACGATGACCGGGATGAACGACCTGTTGGAACCGGGCCAGCTGGTGCGCCTTCCAGATCGCCCCGACTGGGGCCTGGGGCAGGTGCAATCGAACATCAACGGTCGCATAACGGTGAATTTCGAGCACGAGGGCAAGGTGGTGATCGACGGGGCGCGGGTGGAACTCATGCCGGTATTCGACTCCTGATCCCAGGGGGCTTCGGGCGCAGTTTTCCAGCGCAACCTTAACGTGCGGTTAACGCCGGTCAATCCGTGGTGCTGTTGCAAAAGCGCGCCGCGCTGCCTAGAACCGCACAATTCCAGACGCCAAAGCCGGACGCCGCACCGCCAATGCTTTTGAAGGACGACACCCTGGAGATCCGGCTTGCAACCGCGGCCGAAGATCTGCTTGCGGCGCAACGCCTGCGCTATGCCGTCTTCGTCGCCGAACTGGGCGGCGACGGGCCGATGGTCGACCACGCGGCCGGTCTGGAACGCGATGCTTTCGATGAGCATTACGATCACCTGGTCCTGGTGGACCGCGCGCGCGACCGGGCGGCGCTGGATCATGTTGTCGGGGTTTACCGCCTGCTGCGCAGCGACCGGATGCCCGCGATCGGGCGCTATTACACCGAGGACGAATATGACCTCGGCGTGCTCAAGCAGAGCGGGCGGAGGCTGCTGGAACTGGGACGATCCTGCCTGCATCGCGACTATCGCGGCGGCGCGGCGATGCTGCTTTTGTGGGAGGGGCTGGCCGAATATGTACGCCGGCACCGGATCGAGGTGCTTTTCGGGGTCGCCAGTTTCCATGGCACCGATCCGGCGCGGCTTGCCTTGCCGCTGTCCTATCTTCACCACCAGCATCTTGCGCCACCGCCATTGCGGGTGCACGCCCAGGAGCGGCATTTCCAGCGCATGGACCTGGTGCCGCGCGCGCAGATCGACCGCAAGGCGGCGGTTCTGGCGATCCCGGCGCTGATCAAGGCCTATCTCCGGCTGGGGGGCGCCGTGGGCGAGGGGGCCTTCGTCGATCACGCCTTCAACACGACCGATGTCTGCCTGGTCATGGATACCGCGCGAATGACGGCACGGGCCCGCGCGCGCTATTCCGGGGGCGGGAGGTGAGCACATCCTGGTCCGGGGCGCCCCCGCCGGCACCATCGCCGATCACGCCGGCCGGCTGGCTTCGCGTGGCCTGGCGTGGCGGTGCGCTGGGGCTGGTGATCTTCGCAGGGCTGGCGGTGATGCTGGTCCTGCGCCTGTTTGAGCGCCCGATTTGCGGCCAGCGACGGCCGGTGACGCCGTGGATCACCCAGGGCGTCTGCCGGATGGCCTTTGTCATCCTGCGCATCGGCCATGTCGAACGCGGGCAACGCATGCGCGAGCGTGGCGCGGTGGTTGCCAACCATTCCTCCTGGCTGGACATATTCGCGCTGAATGCGCGCAAGCGGGTCTATTTCGTTTCGAAAGCCGAGGTCGCGGGCTGGCCCGTCATCGGCTGGCTGGCCCGGGCAACCGGGACGGTGTTCATCAACCGCGACCGGCGCGAGGCGCGGCGCCAGACCGAGATCTTCGAGTTCCGCCTGAAGGTCGGCCACAAGCTGCTGTTCTTCCCCGAAGGAACATCGACCGACGGGCTGCGGGTGCTGCCCTTCAAGACGACGCTTTTCGCCGCGTTCTTCGCGCCCGGGTTGCGGGACTTCCTGCATGTGCAGCCCGTCACCGTCATCTATCGCGCGCCGCCGGGCGCGGATCCGCGATTCTATGGCTGGTGGGGCGGAATGACGCTTGGCCCGCATTTGCTGAAGATCCTCGCGGCGCGGCGGCAGGGGCGGGTCGAGATCGTCTATCATCCACCGTTGGCGGTGGGTGATTTCGATGGGCGCAAGGCATTGGCAAGGGCCTGCGAGGACGCCGTGCGCAGCGGCTTGCCGGTTGTGCCGGAGAGTGTGGCCTGACGGCGCGCGGCGTGTCATGGCGAGGGGCGCTGCCCCTCGCGCTCCCCGGAGTATTTCGCCGAGAAGAAGAGGGGACGCGACGGCCGGTTGTCGGCATTGCCGGCCGGGTTGGGGCCGTGCAGGGGCTCGGCTTGCGGCAAGTCGAGGCCGGACAGCTTCATCACCCTGTTGCGAAATTTGCCTGGTCCATCGCCGCGATCAGCTCGCCGAGCGCGGCCGCGGGATTCTCGGCTATCCAGATTTCTTCGCCGATGGCCAGGAAATCCGTGATCGGGGCGAGGCTGGCAATGGTTTCGACATCGAGCGCCCCTTCGGCCACCACCGGCAGTTCGATCATCTCGGACCACCAGGCGAAAAGCCCGGGTTCTGCCCGGGTGCCGTCGCCAAGCGTGCTGTCGCCGACCGGCCCGAAGCTGACATAATCGGCGCCGGCCTCGCCCGCGTTCATGCCGTCATGGCGCGAGGTTCCGCAAAAGGCGCCGACGATCGCGTCGGGGCCGAGCGCCTTGCGCGCCTTGCGCACCGAGCGCGCCCCGTCGGTCAGGTGCACGCCGTCCAGCCCGAGGCGCGCGACCAGTTGCAGATGCGACTCGATGGTGATCGCGATGTCGCGGGCGTGGCAGAGCACGCGCAGGGAGTCGGCGGCGCGCGCCACCCGATCCTCGTCGCGCGTGGCCAGGGCCAGGCGGACGCAGGCGATTTCATGTGCGTCGAGCACCTGGGCCAGGCGGTCGGGAAAGCCCGATAGATCGAATTCCGGCGGGGTGACGAGATAGACTTGGGGCCGCGCGATATCGGTCATCGGGAAATCCCTTTTCCTGTCGTGCCGTCATAGCGGCTGCGATCCGGGCGAACAAGTGGTTGCCCCCCGGGCGCGCCCGGCGTAATGGCGCCGCATGGCACAGGTAGATCCGACCGGCCCGCAGCCGGCCTTCATACTGGTTCGGCCGCAGATGGGCGAGAATATCGGCGGCGCGGCAAGGGCGATGTGGAATTTCGGGCTGGACCGGATGCGCGTCGTGGCGCCGCGCGACGGCTGGCCCAACCCGCGCGCCGTGGCCATGGCCAGCGGTGCCGGGCGGCTTCTGGACGGGGCCGGGCTGTTCGACGATACTGCGGCCGCGGTGGCCGATTGCGATTTCGTCTTTGCCACGACAGCGCGGGCCCGGGGGCTGACCAAGCCGGTGATGACGCCCGAGCGTGCCATGCAGCATGCCCGCGCGATGATCGCCGAGGGCCGCCATGTCGCGGTGTTGTTCGGGCCGGAACGCGCCGGGTTGGAGAATGACGACGTGGCGCGCGCCAATGCCATCGTCTCGGTCCCCGTCAACCCCGAATTCGCCTCGCTCAACCTGGCGCAATGCGTTTTGCTGACGGCCTATGAATGGCGCCGCCAGAGCGTCGACGTGCCGGCCGAGGTGATGGAAATGGCCCGGACCGAGCGGGCCAGCCATGTCGAGATCGACAAGCTGGGCGAGCATTACGAGGCACGGCTGGCCGAGGCGGGTTTCTTCTTTCCCGAGCACAAGGCCGAGGGGATGAAGCGCAACCTGCGCAACCTGTGGTCGCGGATGCCGCTGACCCGGGCCGACGTGCAGATATTTCACGGTATCCTGCGACAGTTGGTGCGACGCAATGAGCGTGGCGATTGACTTGAAGCGGGCAGGCGGCGGCCCTACTGTCCGCCACGATCAGAACGGGGAAGGCCGATGAGCGGCAAGCGCAGCATTTTCGAAGAGGTGGGCGATGCCCGGGCCCGGCCGCAGGACGCCCCGCGCCCGACGGGCATGATCGACAGGGCCGGTGGCGGTGCGCGCGGTGCGATCCGGGCCTGGCTGATCGTGCTGTTCGTGATGGTGGCGGCGATGATCCTGGTGGGCGGCTTGACGCGGCTGACCGACTCGGGGCTGTCGATCACCGAGTGGAAGCCGGTCGCCGGTGCGCTGCCCCCGATGAACGAAGCCGCCTGGACCGAAGCCTTCGAGAAATATCGGGCGATCCCGGAATACCGGTTGCAGAACAAGGGCATGAGCCTTGCCGCGTTCAAGTCGATATACTGGTGGGAATGGGGGCACCGGCAATTGGGGCGCGGGATCGGCCTGGTCTGGGCGCTGGGCTTCGTGTTCTTCTGGCTGACGAAACGCATCCCCGCAGGCTGGACCGGCCGGCTGCTGGGCATCGGCGTTCTGGGCGGGCTTCAGGGTGCGATCGGCTGGTGGATGGTCTCTTCGGGGCTGTCGGGCGGGATGCTCGATGTCGCTTCCTATCGCCTGGCGACGCATCTGGGTATCGCCTTTGTCATCCTCGGGCTGATCGCGTGGTTCGTGTTCCGGCTGGGCCGGTCCCGACCCGAGCTGATCCAGGCGCGGCGCGGGCGCGAGGCGCGCCTGTTTGCCCTGTCCACCGGGGTCATGCATCTTGTCTTTCTCCAGGTCCTGCTGGGCGCGCTCGTCGCGGGGATCGACGCGGGGCGCAATTTCACCGACTGGCCGCTGATGGCGGGCGGTTTCCTGCCGCCGGACCTGTTCGCGCTGGAGCCATGGTGGCGCAATTTCTTCGAGGATGACGGGCTGGTGCAGTTCATGCACCGGATGGCCGGCTATCTGCTGGTCGGCTTCGGGCTGGTGGTCTGGCGCCGGGCCCGCAAGAGCGGCAACCGGCACAGCCGGCGGGCCTTCGACTGGATGGCCGCGATGTTGCTGGCCCAGATGGGCCTGGGCATCGTCACGGTGATGCATTCCTCGCCCTGGAGCATCGCAATTCTGCATCAGCTGGGGGCGGTGGTCCTATGGGTTCTGATCCTGCGCGCGCGGTTCCTGGCCCAGTATCCCGTCGCGCAATCGGTCCGGGGGTAGACATGACGGCATTCGATGACTTGATGGCATTCCAGCACGAGACCGAGGCGCTGGCCCAGGTGGCCGGACGTCTGGCCTGGGATCAGGAGACGGTCATGCCGCGCGGTGCGGCCGCCCAGCGGGCCGAGGAGATCGGCGCGCTGGAATCGGTGCTGCACGCGCGACGCGCGGATCCGCGTATCGGCGCATGGCTTGCGGCGATCGACGACAGCGGGCTCGACCCGGTCGGCGCGGCGAAGATGCGCCACATCCGCCGGACCTATTCGCGGGCGGTAAAGCTGCCCGAAAAGCTGTCGGCCGAACTGGCTCGCGTCACCAGCCGCGCCCAGGGCATCTGGGCCGAGGCGCGTGCCGCCGACGACGTGGCGCATTTCCTGCCGGTGCTGGAACGGGTCGTCGGGCTGAAGCGCGAGGAGGCCGCGGCGCTGGCCGATGGCGGCGATCCCTATGACGCGCTGATGGACGATTTCGAGCCGGATGCGACAGCGGCCGAGACCGGCGCGATGTTCGACCGGATGCGGCCGCGCCTGGTGATGCTGCGCGAGCGGGTCATGGGCGGGCCCCGTCCCGCCCCTTTGCGCGGCCATTTCCCCGAGGCCGGGCAGATGAAACTGGCGCATGAGGTGGCCAGGCATTTCGGATATGATTTCCGGCACGGCCGGCTGGACAAGTCGGTGCATCCTTTCACCTCGGGCGCGGGCACGGATGTGCGGATCACCACGCGCGTGGACGAGGCCGAGCCGTTCAACTGCCTCTATTCCACGATCCACGAGGTCGGCCATGGCTGTTACGAGCAGAACATCGACCCGGCCTTTGCCCTGACCCCGCTGGGCAACGGCGTGTCGATGGGCGTGCATGAAAGCCAGTCGCGCATCTATGAAAACCAGCTGGGCCGTTCGCGCGCCTTCACCGGCTGGCTGTTCTCCCGTATGCAGGAGGTCTTCGGCAATGCCGGCGCGGCGGATCCGGAGGCCTTCCATGCCGCCGTGAACCGGGTTCATTCGGGCTTCATCCGGACCGAGGCGGACGAGGTGCATTACAACCTGCACATCATGATGCGCTTCGACCTGGAGCGGCAGCTGATCGGCGGCAGCCTGGATGTCGCCGATCTGGAAGAGGCCTGGAACACGCGGTTCGCGCATGATTTCGGCGTGGCGGTCGACAGGCCCTCGAACGGGGTGTTGCAGGATGTGCACTGGTCGGTCGGTCTGTTCGGCTATTTCCCGACATATGCGCTGGGAAATGTCTATGCCGGCTGCCTGAACCTGGCGCTGCGTGCGGCGCTGCCCGATCTGGACGATCAGCTGGCCCAAGGTCATACCGAGGGGGCCACCGCCTGGCTGAAAGAACATGTGCAGCGCCATGGCGGGCTGTATCCCCCGCGCGAGGTGATCGAACGCGCCTGCGGTTTCGCCCCGAACGAGGGGCCGTTGCTGGATTATCTCGACGCCAAGTTCGGCGCGCTTTACGGGGTCTGAGCGGTCGTGGCGCCGGTGCTGGAGGTCGCGATATTTTCCTTCAACCGGGGCGCCTGGCTGGCCAATTGCGTGGAATCGGTGCAGCGCAACATTCCGCAGGCCCGGCTGCGGATCCATGACGACAACAGCGATGACCCGCACACCCTGGCGGTGCTGGCGGGCATGGCGGATTTCGTGGTGCGCGCCGGGCCGGCCGGCGCGGCGGATCACGGCGGGCTTTATGCCAACATGCAGCGGGCGCTGGAGACGGCGCAGGGCGATTTCGTCCTGTTCCTTCAGGACGACATGCAGATCGTCCGCCCGGTGGCTGCCGACGAGATTGCCGCGATTGCCGGGATATTCGACTCTGACCCGCGCCTCGGTTTCCTCGCGCCGATCTTCATGAAAGGCGAGCGGATGAAACGTTATCGCCGGAAATTGACGCCCGACGACGCATTGCGCCTCTATCAACCCGCCCCGCATGCCGCGCCGCCGATCACCTATATCGACACGGCGCTGGCCCATGTCGGACGGTTGCGCGAGGCTGGCTGGCGGTTCCGCCCGTCCGAGGCGCAGAACGTGGCCCAGGCGCTGGACCTGTTCGGACCGATGCCGTTTCTGGCCGAGCCGTTCAGTTTTTTCTGCCCCGAGGTGCCGATCTTTCGCAACCGGCGCCAGAGCCTGGCCGCGCGCCTGGCGTCAAGGATCGCGGGGGAGGGCGTGAAAGCGTTTCACGACATGACGCCCGGGGCGGTGCGCGCCTTCAAGACCCGTGCGCTGAATGTCTGGCCGGTGGCCGAGGATTTCCTGACCCCGACCGACCCGCGGGTGCGCCGGCCCTTCGTCTACAAGGACGTCAAGGCGCGCTGGTGGCTCAATGCCCTGCATCGGCTGGAAAAGGCGCTGCGGCGCTGACGGGGTTCAGTGCTGCCAATCCGGCGGGCGCTTTTCCAGGAAGGCGCTGATGCCTTCGTCGGTGTCACGGTAGAGCATGTTCTGCACCATTACGTCGCCCGCATAGGCATAGGCCTGATCCAGCGGCATCTGGATCTGCTCATAGAACGCTTCCTTGCCGATCCTGACGGCCGCGTTCAGCTTGGCGGCGACGAGATCCGCCAGTTCGCGCGTGGCCATGGGCAGATCCTCTTGCGCGACAGCGCGATTGATCAGCCCGATCGCCTCGGCCCGCCCGGTGCCGATGAACTGGCCCGTGGTCAGCATCTCGAACGCCTGCTTGCGCGGCACGTTTCGCGACAGCGCCACCATCGGGGTCGAGCAGAACAGCCCGATATTCACGCCGTTCACGCCAAAGCGCGTGCCCTCGGCCGCCACCGCCATGTCGCAGGACGCCACCAACTGACAGCCGGCCGCGGTCGCGATGCCATGCACCTCGGCGATCACCGGCTGCGGGATCCGCTGCAACCCGGTCATGACTTTCGTGCACCGGGTGAACAGATCGGCGAAATAGGCGCGGCCGCCATCCTCGGCCTGGCGACCGGCCTGCATTTCCTTCAGGTCGTGGCCGGCGCAGAACGCCTTGCCGGCGCCGCGCAGGATCACGGCGCGGGTCGCGCCGTCCTCGCGCAGCGCGTCGATCTGCGCCTGAAGCGCGGCCAGCATCGCATCGCTCAGCGCGTTCAGCTTGGCCGGTGCGTTCAGCGTCAGCTCGGCCACGCCATCGCGGTCTTCGCGCAGCAGGATGTCATCGCTCATCTTGTCATTCCTCCCGTTTGCGACGAAGTGTAAAGCGCCAAGGCACGAGGGGAAAGAGCATGAATCCGGTGATGGACATCGCGGCGCTGGCGGCGTTCCTGGAGGCGGAGTTTCCGCAGGTCGGCGGCGATTTCACGATCGAGGAGGTGGCCGCCATGGCGGTGCGGGTCCGCCTGAACGTGGCCGAGCGGCACCTGCGCCCGGGCGGCACCGTGTCGGGTCCGGCGATGTTCTCGCTGGCCGACGTGTCGATCTACCTTGCGGTGCTGGCGATGATCGGCCCGCAGGCGCTGGCGGTCACGACCAATTGCGCGATGGATTTCATGCGCAAACCGGCGGCCAATACCGATCTGGTCGCCGAGGCGCGGCTGCTCAAGCTCGGGCGGGTGCTGGCGGTGGGCGATGTGCTGATCCGGTCGGACGGGCAGGCGGCGCCGGTCGCGCGGGCCAGCCTGACCTATTCGATCCCGCCAAGGGGGTGACGCGCGGTTCGGCGGGTCGGGTTTTTCGGCGCAGGCATGGGGTAAATTGGTACCTATTTGATAGGCTACTGTTATTGCTGAAGTTTACATCCTCTGGTGCCCTTGACTGTGCCGAATAAACGCTTAGAACTGCGCCATCCGGGAACACGGGTGCGCATCGCGCGGCCCCGACCAACGAACAAACAGGTCAGAGACATGAAAACCTACACCGCTACTCCGGCGGATATCGACAAGAAATGGATCCTGATCGACGCCGAGGGTGTCGTTCTGGGCCGTCTCGCCTCGATCATCGCCATGCGCCTGCGCGGCAAGCACAAGGCCAGCTTCACGCCTCATATGGACATGGGCGACAATGTCATCGTCATCAACGCCGACAAGGTGCAGATGACCGGCAAGAAGCGTGACGACAAGCAATATTACTGGCATACCGGGTATCCGGGCGGCATCAAGCACCGCAGCGCGCGCCAGATTCTCGAAGGCGCGCATCCCGAGCGGGTGGTGACACAGGCCGTGAAGCGGATGTTGCCGGGCAACCGCCTGAGCCGTCAGCAGATGACCAACCTTCGGGTCTATGCCGGGGCCGAGCACCCGCACGAGGCGCAGCAACCGCAAGTGCTGGATGTCAAATCCCTGAACGCCAAGAACACCCGGAGCGCATGATGGCCGAAGAAATCAAATCTCTCGACGAGCTGAACGCCGTCGTTTCCGGCACCGACGGTGCGTCCGCCACCGAATCCGAAACCCCGCGAGAGCCGACGCGCGACAGCCTGGGGCGGGCCTATGCCACCGGCAAGCGCAAGGATGCCGTCGCCCGGGTGTGGATCAAGCCGGGATCGGGCCGGGTCACGGTCAACGGCAAGGAAATCAATACCTATTTCGCGCGCCCGGTGCTTCAGATGATCCTGCGCCAGCCGTTCGAAGTGGCCGGCGTCGAAGACGAGTTCGACGTGATGGCGACCGTCGCCGGGGGCGGGTTGTCGGGCCAGGCCGGGGCCGTGAAGCACGGGATCTCGAAGGCGCTGCAGCTTTACGATCCCAACCTGCGCGCCGCGCTCAAGGCTGCCGGTTTCCTGACCCGCGACAGCCGCGTGGTCGAGCGCAAGAAGTTCGGCCGCCGCAAGGCCCGCCGCAGCTTCCAGTTCTCCAAGCGCTGATCGGCGCCGATCGTTTCCGAAGGGGCCTGCCGCAAATCGGCGGGCCCCGCTGCATTTTATGACCCCCCGATGATCAACCGGGCTTGAGGCGGCGGCGATTTCTTTCCATGATCGGGCCGAACGCGACGAGGGAACGGCGGTCCATGCGGCTTGCACAGAAAATCGGACGGATGCGGCGGACGGATGCAGCCAGCGGTATCCTCCTGGTCTCGCCGACGGCGCTCTATGCGATCCTGTTGCTGGCCGCGCCGCTTGCGACGATCTTCGCTTTCAGTTTCTGGACGCAGGATTACCTGACCATCGACCGAAGCTGGACGCTGGCCAATTACCGCACGGCGATCAGCGAGCCGATCTATGGCCAATTGATGCTTCGCTCACTGTGGATTTCGGGGGCGGTCACGGCCAGCACGGTGGTTCTGGCCTTCCCCATCGCCTATTTCGTGTCGTTTCATGTCCCGCCGGCGCGAAAGTCGCTGTGGATCTTTCTGATCACGATCCCGTTCTGGACCTCTTACCTGATCCGTGTTTTCCTGTGGAAGGTGATCCTGGGGTATAACGGCGTTCTCAACAGCACCCTGCTGGGGCTGGGCATCATCGATGCGCCGCTGACCTTCATCCTCTATAATGCCAATGCGGTGGTGATTACCCTGGCCCATGCCTTCGCCCCGTTCGCGATCCTGCCGATATTCGTGGCGCTGGAGAAGATCGACCGCGCGTTGCTGGAGGCCAGCCGCGACCTGGGCGAGACCCGTGTGACGACATTCCTGCGCGTCACCCTGCCGCTGGCCATGCCCGGCGTGGTCGCGGCGGTTCTGATCGTTTTCATTCCGACGATCGGCGATTACGTCACGCCGCGGCTGGTTGGCGGACCCGACGGTCTGATGATCGCCAACATGATCCAGACCCAGTTCCTGCAACTCAACAACGCGCCGATGGGGGCGACGCTGGCGGTTCTGGCCATGTTCATCGTCACCCTTGTCGCGCTGATCTTCGTCGGGCTCAACCGCCGGTTCCTGAGGCGGCAGCAATGAAGGGCGGCTGGCTGAAGATCTATGCGCTGGCCTATCTGCTGTTTCTTTACGCGCCGATCGCGCTGTTGCCGGTCTTTGCCTTCAATGACGGCACGATCATCGCGTTTCCGCTGCGCGGGTTCACCCTGGAATGGTTCGCCGAGCTGGGCCGGATCGAGGCGCTGCACGGCGCCGTTCTCAACAGCCTGGTGATCGCCGTGTCGACCGCGGTTCTGGCAACCGTTCTGGGGATCTGCGCGGCCCGGTCGGCGGCGCGCTACGACTATCCCGGCAAGCGCGGGGTGATGGGGTTCATCATGCTGCCGCTGGTCCTGCCGGAAATCATCGTGGCGGTGTCGCTGCTTGTGGTCCTGCTGCAACTGGGCCTCAGTTTGGGGGCCTGGAGCGTGATCCTGGGCCATGTGCTGATCTGCACACCGTTTTCCATCGCGATCCTGAATTCGGCGTTCCAGAATCTCGACCGCTCGCTGGAAGAGGCGGCGGTGGATCTGGGCGAAACGCCGTGGAGCACTTTCCGCCTGATCACCCTGCCGCTGGTCATGCCCGGCATCATCTCGTCGTTGCTGATCTCCTTCACGATCTCGCTGGACGAATTCATCATCGCCTTTTTCCTGACCGGGGCCGAGCCGACGCTGCCGGTCTATCTGTGGGGCCAGCTGCGCTTTCCCCAGAAGATCCCGGTGGTGATGGCGCTGGGGACGATCCTGGTCGCGCTGTCGATCCTGCTTCTGACCACGGCCGAATATTTCCGCCGGCGGGGCGTCGCGCGCGCCGGCGGCAAGGACACGGGGGGCTTTCTGTGACGAGACCCATCATCCAGCTTCAGGATGTGCAGAAATACTTTGGCGATTACCACGCCCTGCGCGGGATCAATGCCGAGATTGCCGAGGGCGAGTTCTTTTCGCTGCTTGGCCCGTCGGGTTGCGGCAAGACCACGCTGCTGCGGGTGATCGCCGGGTTCGAGGATGTCAGCGCCGGGCGTGTTCTGATCGACGGCAAGCCGATGGAGGGCGTGCCGGCCAACCGTCGCCCCACGAACATGGTGTTCCAGTCCTACGCGATCTTCCCGCATCTCAGCGTCGCCGGAAATGTCGGGTTCGGCCTGCGGCGGGCCGGGCTGACGGCGGATGAAATGGGCCGGCGCGTCGATGAGGCGCTGGAGATGGTGGGCCTGGCGGGCTTCGGCCGGCGCGCCGCCCATGCGCTGTCGGGCGGCCAGCGTCAGCGCGTGGCGCTGGCCCGGGCGCTGATCCTCAAGCCCCGGGTGCTGTTGCTGGACGAACCGCTCTCGGCGCTGGACAAGAAGCTGCGCGAGCAGATGCAGGTCGAATTGATCAAGCTGCAACGCCAGGTCGGCATCACCTTCATCCTTGTCACGCACGACCAGGAAGAGGCGCTGGTCATGTCCGACCGGATCGCGGTGATGTTCGACGGCGAGATCGCGCAGATGGACGATCCCGAGATTCTGTATCGGCGACCGAAATCGCGCCGGGTGGCCGATTTCATCGGGGTGATGAATTTCCTGCCGGCCGAGGTGCTGTCGGAAACGGGCGACCGGATCGAGATCGAGGTCGCCGGGCTGGGCCGGGCCGAGATTTCGGCCGACCAGGCGCCGCGCGGCGGGGGCGGCCAGGCCCCAAGCGTGGGCTTTCGCCCCGAGACGCTGACCATCCTTTACGAGGGGCAGCAGGCCAATCACCGCGAGGCGCGCGCTGTGGTCGAGGAGGTCGTCTATTACGGCGACATGACCTATTACGACGTCCGGTTGCAGGGCACCGAGAAACCGGTGCGCCTGTCGATGCGCAATGTCTTCGGGCGCGAGGTTCTGCCGATCGGAACCGAAACCCGGATTGCATGGAGCCCCGGCGCGCTGGTGCTGTTTCGCTGAGCGGGCCGGCCCGTCAGATCAGCGCGGGCAGGGTGGCGCGCAGCAGACCCATGCCCCCCGGGCGCCAGCCGAGCGCGCGCAGCCGGTCGGTGGCCATCGCGCTGAGCTTTCCGGTGGCGCGCGGCGGAAGCGGGTGGTCGATCCCGGTCAGGTCGGCCACCATTGCCAGCAGGTCGTGCCGGTCCAGCACGAGATCCGACAGGTTCCAGGCCCCCGGCGGGGCGGTCATCAGCAGGCGGGCAGCGGCGGCGAGATCCTGGCCGTGCAGCTCGGTCCCCCTGCGCGGGGCGATCGTCCGACCGGCACGGAAATCCGCGAACAGCTCTGCCCATTTGTGGCGCCGGCCCGGCCCGGCGGGCCCATAGATGCCCGTTGCCCGCAGCGACAGCCCGGTGAAGCCCGGCCCGCAGAGCTCGGCCAGCGCCTGCTCGGCCTGCCATTTCACCGTGCCATAGAGCGTATCGGGACGCGGCGGCAGATCCTCGCTCAGGCAGGTGCCGGCCGGATAGTCGCCATAAACCGCGCGGGTGGACAGAAACACAAGCCGCGGCACCGCGGCGGCCTTCGCAGCTTCGAACAGGGTGATCGAACCGTCCAGGTTCGCGCGCCGGAAGCCATCGGGATCATCGCCCTCGCCGCCGCGATAGCGGCCGGGCAGATGCGAAAAGGCACAATGGATCACCGCGTCGAAACCTCTCAGCTCGGGGCGCTGGCCCAGGGCATAAGGCCGGTGCGTCACCGGCCGCGAAAAGAAGCCGGACGGGGGCGCCTGCCGGGCCAGCAGCGTGACCGCATCGCCTTGCGCAAGGGCATCTTCCACCAGGAAGCGCCCCACCAGCCCGGTGCCGCCGGTGATTGCCAGCTTCATCGGGGCGGCCCGGGCATCGCCGCCAGCGACGGGATCGCGCCGTCGCCGGCATAGGCCTGCCACAGATCGATCAGCGGACCCAACCGGTCGACCTTCGCATGGTCCTGCCACGGTTTTTCATACTGATAATGCAGGATACGGATATCGGCCCAGGACCACAGGTCCGGCAGGTTGAACCAGACATATTGCAGCATGTTGTCGAAGACCGGCAGGCCGTGCCAGTCGGGAAAGAATTCTTGCAGGAAGGTCTGGTCGGTGCGCCGCCAGAACGCGCCGGGCGTGTCGAGCCGGGCGAGCATTGCCGCGAACGTGGCCTGGCTGGGCCGTGCGCTAAAGACCCCCGAATTCATCCGCTGAAAATCTGCCAGCCCTTCATAGACATTGGGCGCGGCGCAGAACTCGGGGTAATCGAACAGCCGGTCGACATTGCGCAGCACCAGCGTGTCGGCATCGAGAAAAACCACGCGCTCGTAATCGAGCTGCCAGAGCCGCAGCTTGGCAAAATTGTCGAGCGGCGTGTGAAAGGCCGGTTTCTCGCCCTTGGTGAAGGGCGCATCGGCGTGCAGCTTCGCCCGCGCATGTGCGGCATTGAAGCTGTCCGAGGTGGGCAGAAGCTCGACCTCGACCATGCGCGCCCCGAGATCGACGAGCGGGGCCAGCGCGGCGGCCTCCACCCCGCCCGTGTGCATCACGACCCTGTCGGCCTTGCTGCCCGAAAGGGCCAGCGATCGCAGCAGGGCCCGCGCGCCCCGGGCGAAATCCGCGTTCGTCACCAGCGTCACATAGGCGCGTGCGCTCATGACGCCGATTTCAGCCGCTTGCCCTCCGGGTCGGTCTCGACGCGCTTGGCGATGTCGCGGGTCCAGGCGGAAACGGCCGGCACGCGCTTGCGGTCGATCCGGTGGGCGTATTTGCGCGCCACTTCGACCACCTCGTCAAGCAGCCCCTCTTGCAGCGTGGTGGGGTTCAGCCCCAGGGCCAGGAATTGCCTGTTCTCGACGACAAGATCGTTCTCGGCCGCCTCCTTGCGCGGGTTCGGCAGCCAGGCGATCTCTGCCCCGGTCATCTTCGCCACCAGTTCGGCCAGATCGCGCACCCGGTGCGTCTCGGTCATCTGGTTGAAGATCTTCACCCGGTCGCCGGATTGCGGCGCGTCCTTGAGCGCCAGCTCGATGCAGCGCACGCTGTCCTGAAGGTGGATGAAGGCGCGGGTCTGCCCGCCGGTGCCATGCACCGTCAACGGATAGCCGATCGCCGCCTGGATCAGGAACCGGTTGAGAACCGTGCCGTAATCGCCGTCATAGTCGAACCGGTTTATCAGCTGTTCATGGCGGCGGGTCTGTTCGGTATGGGTGCCCCAGACGATGCCCTGGTGCAGGTCGGTGATGCGCAGCCCGTCATTCTGGGCATAGAACTGGAAAAGGATCTGATCGAGGCTCTTGGTCATGTGATAGACTGAACCGGGGCGGGTGGGATAGAGGATCTCTTGCTCTTTCTTGCCCGTGGGGGTGTCGATCTCGATGTCGAGATAGCCTTCGGGGATCGGCGCGCCGACGCTGGAATAGCCATAGACACCCATCGTGCCCAGGTGAACCAGATGCGCGTCGATGCCGGTTTCCACCATTGCCGTCAGCAGGTTATGCGTGGCGTTCACGTTGTTGTTGACGGTATAGACCTTGTGGCGGTCCGATTTCATCGAATAGGGCGCGGCGCGCTGCTCGGCGAAATGGATGATCGCATCGGGGCGATGCGCCTCCAGCCAGGCGCGCAGGCGCTGGTATTCGTTGGCGAGGTCCAGCAGGTGGAAATTCAGCGTCCGGCCGCTTTCCTGTTTCCAGATGCGGCAACGCTCCTGGATCGAATCCATCGGGGTAAGGGACTGGACGCCCAGCTCGGTATCGATCCAGCGACGCGACAGGTTGTCGATGATATGAATTTCATGACCTTGATCGGACAGGTGCAGCGCCGTTGGCCAGCCGCAGAACCCGTCGCCGCCAAGAACTGCAATTTTCATCGAGCTTCTCCTTATGGATCTCCGCCCGTCACGAAAGGGGCGGGTTGCGGTGTCCGATAAGGCGGACGCAAAGGGTTGTCATGCGAAAGATATGTGACAGAGCCGGCGGCAAAAGAAAAGCGCCGGGTGGTACCGGCGCCCCGGGGACGTTCAGGCCCGCGCGCCGGGTCTATCTGCCCCAGCTGCGGACTGTCCCGCAATCCATATGCACGAAGTTCGAGCGGCTGTACTTGCCCACGCCGCCGGCGTTGCAGGCCAGGGCCGCGTTGTAGATCTGATCGACCGAGCGGCTGCTCAACCGCAGATCGTTGGCCTCGCCCTTCATGTGCAGCGAATTCTTGGCGACACCGCTGGAGCGGCGGCGCAACATCGCGTTGGTTTTCGGGGTGCGGTATCCCGAAAGCAGCAGGTAAGGCTCGTCGGTGTCCAGCAGCCGGTGCGCCGCAGTGACGATGTCGATGGTCCGCGGATCCATCGTGGTCACCGCGTCCTCGCGCCAGTCGCGCATGAAATAGTTGATCTCTTTCAGCGCCTCGGTGATGTATTCGCCCTCGATCCAGTAGATCGTGTCGATACTTTCGCCGGTGCGGCCCGAATACATGCTGATGCGCCGGATATCACCCGCGCCGCGAAGAAAGCCGAACGCCTTGGAATAGGTCGGTGCGGCGGCAACGGTCGTGGCTGCGAACGCACCAAGAAGCCCCCGCCGTGTGATGCCGGTTGTCGTCTTTGTCATGTCGAATACGCCTGTCCCGTAGCTGCCCTGCCGCTATCGAGCGGCATTTCTGCAATTTGATCCCCAACTGGGTCGAGGTTATTGCATGTTTCGAATCCCCGACCAAGGCCGGAACCGGCAACATGATCGCGCAAGGGAAAAATCGGCAAGATTTTGCCAATTGTTTCGGCGGGCATGTGAATATTCGCGCATTGCGTCTTGCGCGCAACAGTTTCGCGCCCCCTGAATTGCGGGCGTGATGCAACACTGCACCACCAATCCCGCGCCTGATCACTTTGTTATTGGACAGTCTGGGGCCCGTTGCACAGACTTGCAGCGTTGCCTTGCATTCAAAGTCTTCGCGGAGATTTCCTTGATGAATACCGTTTCTCGCCGCCCCCTTGCCGCCCTGGTGTTCAGGGTTGCTGTCCTTGCCTTGCTGGGTGTTGCGGGCAGTGGCCCGGCCGTCGCGCAGGGCTTCGCCTACAAGCAGGCGGTGGCCGAAGCGGCGGCAGGTGATCCTGCCTTGGTGGAATTCTATCGCACAAGGGGCTTTGACGCGCTGTGGACCGGCCGCGATGACCGGGGCCGCCGCGCGGCGCTGTTGCGGGCGCTGGATGCGGCGCAGCTGCATGGCCTGCCGGTCGTGCGCTATGATGGCGACAAGCTGGCGCAGATGCTGCGCGCGGCCCGAACGCCGCGCGATATCGGGCGCGCGGAGGTCGCGGCGAGCCGGATGTTCCTGCAATATGCCCGGGACATTCAGACCGGCGTGCTGAATCCGGGCGAGGTGGATGATGGCATCAAGCGCCGCCCCGATCGCCGCGACCGGCTGGCGCAGATCGTGGCCTTTTCCAAAAGCACGCCCGACGCCTATCTGCGCAGCCTGATCCCGGCCTCGATGGAATACAACCGTCTCCTGGCCGAGAAGTTGCGCCTTGAAGGCGTCGCCGCCGATGGCGGCTGGGGCGCGGAGGTTCCGGGCGGCGCGCTGGAACCGGGCGACAGCGGGCCGCGCGTGGTTGCGCTGCGCAACCGCCTTGTGGCGATGGGCTATATGCGGCGCAGTGCGGTGCAGCTCTATGACGCAGACATTCAACGCGCCGTTCAGCTTTTCCAGCAGGACCACGGCCTGTTCAGCGATGGGGTGGTCGGGGAAGACACGCTGGCTGCGATAAACCGGTCCGCGACATTGCGCCTGCAACAGGTGATCGTCGCGATGGAGCGCGAGCGGTGGCTTGGCGCCGAGCGGGGCCGGCGGCACGTTCTGGTCAACATCCCCGATTTCCATGTGCGCCTTGTCGAGGATGGAAAGGTCGTGTTCATGACCCGCTCGGTGGTGGGGCTGAACAGCCATGACCGTCGCACGCCCGAATTTTCGGATGTGATGGATCACATGATCATCAACCCGACCTGGCACGTTCCCCGCTCGATCGCGGTCAAGGAATACCTGCCGATGATGAAGAAGAACCCGAGCGCGGCCGGGCATCTTCGCCTTTACGACGCAAACGGGCGCGCGGTCAGCCGCAATGCCGTGGATTTCACCCGGTTCACGCCGAGCAACTTCCCCTTCGACCTCAAGCAGCCGCCCTCGCGCAGCAACGCCCTGGGTCTGGTGAAGTTCATGTTTCCCAACCGCTACAACATCTACCTGCATGACACGCCGCAGAAATCGTTGTTCCTGCGCGAGGAACGCGACTTTTCGCATGGCTGCATCCGGCTCAACGACCCGTTCGATTTCGCCTATCAGCTTCTGTCGGGGCAGCAGGCCGACCCGGTCGGTTATTTCCAGTCGGTTCTTGCCACGGGCCGCGAAACCCGGGTGAACCTGGAAAACCCGCTGCCGGTGCACCTGATCTATCGCACCGCCTTTACCCGGGCGAAGGGGCGGGTCCAGTATCGCAACGATGTCTATGGCCGGGATGCCCGGATTTTCGATGCCCTGCGCGAGGCCGGGGTGGTGCTGGGGGCGGTTCGCAGCTAATTCTCCGGCGGGATCGGTCGGGCCGCGCGCTTTGACGCGGCGCCGGACAGAACCGCAAGAGGGGATTGGATGAGCCACACCGTCAAGCAGATCGCCGATGCGCTGGGGGCGCGTGCCGAGGGTGCGACAGACCTGCGCATCGACCGCGCCGCCGAGCCCGCAGATGCCGACGCCACCGCGCTGGCGCTGGCGATGGATCCGAAATATGCCGAAGGTCTGGCCAGCGGCACGGCCCGCGCCGCGATCTTGTGGGAGGGGGCGGATTGGCGCGCGCTCGGGCTTGAGGCGGCAATCTATGTGCAGCGGCCGCGTTACGCCATGGCCGGGCTGACGGCGGCGCTGGACCCCGGTCCCGGGATCGCGCCGGGCTGCCACCCCTCGGCCGTCATCGACCCGTCCGCCCAGATCGGCCGCAATGCCGCGATCGGCCCGTTCGCGGTGATCGGGCCGCGGGTCCGGATCGGTGACAACGCCCGCATCGCGGCGCATTGCGTCCTGTCCGAGGATGCCCGGATCGGCGACGACGCGCTGTTGCTGACCCGGGTGACCGTGGGGCCAAGGGTGCGAATCGGCGCGCGGTTCATCGCGCAGCCGGGCGCGGTGATCGGGGCCGACGGCATGTCCTTCGTGACGCCCGAGAAATCGACGGTGGAAACGGTCCGCGAATCCATGGGCCAGGCGACCGAGGTCGCGCGCCAGCAATGGGTCCGCATCCATTCGCTGGGGTCGGTCACGATCGGCGATGACGTGGAACTGGGGGCGAATGCGGCGATCGACCGCGGCACCATTCGCGACACGCGCGTGGGCGACGGCACCAAGATCGACAACCTGGTTCATCTTGCCCACAACGTGGTGGTGGGCAAGGATTGCCTGTTCGCCGCGCTGGTGGGAATTGCCGGATCGACCACTCTGGGCGACCGGGTCGTGCTGGGCGGCCAGGTGGGGGTTGCCGACAACCTGCTGGTCGGCGACGACGTGGTGGCCGGCGGCGGCACCAAGATCCTTTCGAATGTGCCGGCCGGGCGCGCGATGATGGGCTATCCGGCGGTCAAGATGGAAACCCATGTGGAAGGCTACAAGGCGCTGCGCCGCTTGCCGCGACTTTTCGCGCAGGTGGCGGCATTGCAAAAAGCGGTTTCAAAGCCCGGCCAGAAAGACTAAATCCTCTGCAACGCGGAAGCAGGAGACGCCGCATGTCAGACACGGTCCGGCAGAAGGTCGTTGAGATCATCGCCGAGCAGGCTGTATTGGAGCCCGCGGATGTGGGGCTGGACAACAGCCTGGAGGATCTGGGAATCGACAGCATGGGTCTGGTCGAGGCGATCTTCGCGATCGAAGAGGCGTTCGATATCGAGGTTCCGTTCAACGCGAACGATCCCGGTGAAAGCGATTTCGACATTTCCTCGGTCGCGGCGATCGTCGCCGCGGTGGAGCGGTTGGTGGCCGAACAGAAGGCATGAAACGCGTTGTCATCACTGGCCAGGGCACGATCAATTCGCTTGGCCACGGGGTCGCCCCGACGCTGGAGGCGATGCGCGAGGGGCGCTGTGGCATCGGTGACCTGGTGATGCGCGATGTCGAGCGGCTGTCGATCCGGATCGGCGGGCAGGTGACCGGCTATCACCCCGAAGACCATTTCAACCGCCAGAAGATCGCGCTTTACGATCGCTTCACCCAGTTCGCGCTGCTGGCCGCGCGCGAGGCGATCGAACAGTCGGGGCTGACCTTTTCGGGGCAACTGGCCGCCGAGGCCGGCGTGGTTCTGGGCACCTCTGGCGGCGGAATGAACACGCTGGATGAGAATTACCGCTCGGTCTATGAAGATGGCAAGAACCGGGTGCATCCCTTCGTGGTCCCCAAGCTGATGAACAACGCGGCGACCAGCCACGTTTCGATGGAATACAACCTGAAAGGCCCCAGTTTTACGGTTTCCACGGCCTGTTCCTCGTCCAACCACGCGATGGGCCAGGCGTTCCAACTGGTGCGCTGCGGTGCCAGCCGGGTGATGGTCACCGGCGGGGCCGAGTCGATGCTGTGTTTCGGCGGCATCAAGGCCTGGGAAGGTCTGCGCGTGATGTCGCGTGACGCCTGCCGCCCGTTCAGTGCCAACCGCAACGGGATGGTCCAGGGCGAGGGCGCGGCGATTTTCGTGTTCGAGGAATATGAACACGCCCGCGCCCGCGGTGCCGAGATCCTGGCCGAGGTCGTGGGGTTTGCCATGACATCGGACGCCGCCGATATCGTGATGCCCTCGAAACAGGGCGCGGCCCGTGCCATTTCCGGGGCGGTGCGCGATGCCGGGGTTCCGTTCGAAAAGGTAGGCTACATCAACGCCCACGGCACCGGCACCGCCGCCAATGACAAGACCGAATGCGCCGCCGTGGCCGATGTGTTCGGCGCCCATGCCGACGACCTGATGATTTCCTCGACCAAGTCGATGCACGGTCACCTGATCGGCGGCACCGGCGCGGTCGAGCTTCTGGCCTGCATCATGGCGCTGAGGGACGGGGTGATTGCCCCCACCATCGGCTATCAGGAGTTCGACCCGGAATGCTCGCTCGACGTGGTGCCGAACGAGGCGCGAGAGGCGCAGGTCGAGGTTGCACTGTCCAATGCCTTCGCCTTCGGCGGGCTGAATGCGGTGCTGGCGCTGCGTCGCATCTGATCTCAGCCCTGGGGCAAGGCTGTCGGAACGAAAAACGCCGCCCGGTCCGGGCGGCGTTTCGTGTGAATGGTGCAGGGGGCGCTTACTCGGGCGTGGTCGCCTGCAATGCTTCGAACCCGGCGGTGAATCCCGAGAGCGAGGCGTTGAGTTCGACATCCTGGTCGGGCGCGGCGAGCGGGGTGATCGTCAGGCTGGCCTGCACGCCACGCTTGAAGCTGGCAAGATCCTCGGCGGTCAGCCCGATGCGCGCGAAACACCCGGTCTGGCTGCACCAGGTGAATTCATAGCGCTTGACCGGCCCGTCATCCACCTGAAGGCGCAGACGCTTGGTCAGCAGGGTTTCCAGCGGCGTTGCGATCGTCGCGCCGGCAACCGCCTGGCCCTCTTGCAACGGGAAAACGCTGATCTCGGCAACCGCGTTGCCCTGCGAGTCCGAAAGCAGTTGATACAGCTGGCAGGGTTCCTGTTGCCCCTCCGGGACGCGGACGCAACGCAGGTCCCAGGCCTCGAAGGTCTGCTTGACATAGGGCTGGCCCACGCCGTCCTTTGCCGTTTCCTCGGCCATCGAAAGCGTCGGATCCGCGGCCTGTCCGTCGGTCGGCGCTGCGGTATCGGCCGGTGCTGCGGTATCGGCCGGTGCTGCGGTATCGGCCGGTGCTGCGGTATCGGACGTTGCGTCGGTCTGCTGCGCCATGGCCGGCGCCGCCAGTGCAAGCGCGGCAAGGCAGCTCAGGGTCGTGAAGATATCGCGCATGTCATTCCTTAAGATTTTCTCTTGCGGTCCACGGGAATGCTCTAACATGGGCACGGGCGGCTGTCAGGCCGAAAACCGGATGGGCCGGCCGGGTTTCGCCGATCAGGGGCGTCCGCGGGCAAAGAAAAGGGGCCGTCGGGCGGCCCCCTTTCATGTCATGATTTCCCTGTCGGACTGGCCGAAGCGTTGATTGAAAGCGACGCTACGGAGTTTGCCCCCACCCGTCAACATGGAAAATCCTACCCATAAATCGGTATCCGGCCGGGCAAAAAAAGGGCCACGCCATGCGGCGCGGCCAGTCTGACAGGGAGGAAGTCCTGCCACCGCGAAAGAAATCCCGCGGCGGCATGAACCAGTCTGGCGCAAGCGGGTTAAGAATGTATTTTGGCACGGCAGGGTGGGGCGAAGGAGACATGCGTGGATAACGGTATATTCCTTGGCGGCGGCGGTGTGAATCATGGCCTGCCGCAATATCTGCGCCTGGACCTGGCCAACCGGCACGGGCTGATCGCCGGGGCGACGGGCACCGGCAAGACGGTGACGCTGCAAATCCTGGCCGAGGGGTTCTCGGCCGCGGGCGTTCCGGTGTTCCTGTCCGACGTCAAGGGGGACGTGTCCGGGATCGGGGCGGCCGGATCGGCCGGGTTCAAGCTGCACGAGGCGTTCATGAAACGCGCGGCGACCATCGGGCTCGATCTGCGCTACAGCGCATTCCCGGTCACGTTCTGGGATCTGTTCGGGCAGCAGGGACACCCGATTCGCGCGACGGTGGCCGAGTTGGGGCCGTTGCTGCTGTCGCGCCTGCTGGAACTGACCGAGGCGCAGGAGGGCGTGGTCAACATCGCTTTTCGCGTCGCCGACGAGCAGGGGCTCGCGCTGCTGGATCTGAAGGATCTCCAGTCCCTGCTGGTCTGGGTGGGCGAGAACCGCGAGGATCTGTCGCTGCGCTATGGCAATGTCTCGACCGCCTCGATCGGGGCGATCCAGCGGCGATTGCTGGTGCTGGAAAACCAGGGCGGTGCGCATCTGTTCGGCGAGCCGGCGCTCGACCTGGCCGACCTGATGCGGCTGGCGCCCGACGGGCGCGGGCAGGTGAACATCCTGGCCGCCGATCAGCTGATGGAAGCGCCCCGGCTTTACGCCACATTCCTGCTGTGGCTTCTGTCGGAACTGTTCGAAACGCTGCCCGAGATCGGGAACCCGGACAAGCCAAGGCTGGTTTTCTTCTTCGACGAGGCGCATTTTCTGTTCGAGGATGCCCCGAAGGCGCTGATCGACAAGGTCGAGCAGGTCGCACGGCTGATCCGTTCCAAGGGGGTCGGGGTCTATTTCATCACCCAGCACCCGGGCGATGTGCCCGCCGATGTGCTGGGCCAGCTCGGCAACCGGGTTCAGCACGCGCTGCGCGCCTTCACCGCCAATGACCGCGCCCAGTTGCAGCAGGCCGCGCGCACCTATCGCGAGAATCCGCGCTTTTCGACCGAAGAGGCGATCCGCGAGGTCGGCACCGGCGAGGCCGTGACCTCGATGCTGGAGGAAAAGGGCGTGCCCGGCATGGTGGAACGGACGCTGATCCGACCGCCATCCTCGATGCTCGGGCCGATCGGCGCGGAAGCCAGGGCGGCGCTGATGGCCGCCTCGGAGATGGCGGCGAAATACGACCGCTCCATTGACAGGGATTCGGCGCATGAGGTGCTGCTGGAACGGGCCGCGGCCGCGGCGAGGGCGGCGGAGCAGGCTGCGCAGACGCAATCGCAGGACCGGGAATTCAACGCCGCCCGACGCTATTCGGGCGGTCGCGCGCGGCCAGAGGCGCCGGGCGCGGATTCGCTCGGCGCGGCCCTGGGATCGGCCCTGGTGAAGGAGTTGAAGGGCACCACCGGACGGCGCATCCTGCGAGGTCTTTTCGGCACGCTGTTCAAGGGGCGCTGAGCGCGGCGTTCCGGTTCGGGCTTACAGGGGCCGGATCTTGAGCTTGGTGATGCGGTTGTCCTTGCGGCTGCAGACCTCGAAGCGGAAGCCGTGGAAATTGAAGACCTGCCCCTCGTTCGGGATCGCCTGCGCCTCGTGGATGACCAGCCCGGCCACCGTGTTCGCCTCGTCATCGGGCAGGTTCCAGTCGGTGGCGCGGTTCAGATCGCGGATCGTCATCGCACCATCGACGATGAAATGGCCCTCGTCCTCCGAGGTGACGATCGCATGTTCGGAATCGGGGTCGAACTCGTCGGTGATCTCGCCCACGATCTCTTCGAGGATGTCCTCCAGCGTGATCAGCCCCTGCAATGCGCCATATTCGTCCACCACCAGGGCGAAATGCGTGTGCCGGCGCAGGAATTCGCGCATCTGGTCGTCGAGCGTCGTGGTTTCGGGGACGAAATAGGGTTTCATCGCGACATCGAGGATCCTGAACGAACCAAGCGCGTCGGGCGAGGCCTCGGGCCCGCGCATCAGCTTGTTCATCGCCCGCAACAGATCCTTTGCGTGGATGACGCCGACGATGTTCTCGGGTTCGTCGCGGAACACGGGCAGGCGGGTATGCGGGCTTTCGAGGCAGCGCGACAGCAGAATCTCGGGATCCTCGCTGGCGTCCAGCATCTCGATCTTGGAACGGTGGAGCATGATCTCTTCCACCGTCCGGTCGCCCAGGTCCAGCGCCCCGAGGATGCGATCGCGGTCCTCCTTCTCGACGACACCCTCCGAATGGCCCAGTTGCAGGGCGCCGGCGATTTCCTCGCGCACCGCCAGGATATGGCTGTTCGGGTCGGTCTTGACCCCGAACAGCGCAAGAATCCCGCGCACCAGCAGGCGCACCGCCGCCACCGGCGGCGAGAACAGCAACACGATCAGCCGGATCGGCGTCGCCACGCGCGCGGCCGCGGTCTCGGGGCTGGTGATGGCATAGGTCTTGGGCAGAACCTCGGCGAAGACCAGAACCAGCAGCGTCATCACCAGGGTGGCCAGGGCCACGCCGGAGTCGCCGAAGAGCCGCGTGAACAGGGCCGTGGCCAGCGCCGCCGACATGATGTTGACCAGGTTGTTGCCCAGCAGGACCGAGCCGATCAGCCGCTCATTGTCCTCGGTGACGGCCAGGGCCGCCTGCGCCCCTTTCGAGCCCTTGTCGGCCTGCGCCCGCAGCTTCCCGCGCGAGGCCGCGGTCAGCGCGGTTTCCGAGCCCGAGAAGAAGGCCGAAAGCACCAGCAGCAGCACGATCCCGCCGCATGTCAGCCAGAATGCCGTATCGAAAATTGGGGTGTTTTCCATTGTCTGGTCCCGAATGCGTTCCCGGCAATCTTATGGTCGGCGGCGGCGACCGGTTCAAGGGGGCGCTCAATCGCGCGCCAGCGGGTGATGGTCCAGCACCAGCGCCCTCAGACGCGCGTCCAGCACATGGGTATAGATCTCGGTCGTGGAAAGATCGGCATGGCCCAGCAGCGTCTGGATCGCCCGCAGATCCGCGCCGCCGGCCAGAAGATGCGTCGCGAAGGCATGGCGCAGGGTGTGCGGCGATACCCGGCCCGGATCCATGCCGGCGCGCAGGGCGAAGGCCTTGACCAGCCCGTGAAAGCGCATCCGCGTCAGGTGCCCGCATTTCCCGCGCGAGGGGAACAGGAAGGCGCTGGCGCGTTTGCCGGCCGCCTCGGCGCGTGCCTCGGCGGCATCGCGCTCTGCCAGCCAGTCGCGCAGCGCGACCCGCGCCGGCGGCGACAGCGGCACCATGCGTTCCTTGCCGCCCTTGCCGCGGATCAGCAGCATCCGCGGATCGCCCCGTGCCGCCGCCACCGGAAGCGAGACAAGTTCGCTGACCCGCATGCCCGTGGCGTAGAGAAGCTGCATGAGGCAGGTATCGCGCAGCTTGTCGCGTCCGGTTCCGGCCGCCGCCAGCAACCGGTCCACCTCGTCATGGGTCAAGGTGGCCGGCAGGCGCTGCGCGCGGCCCGGCCCCCTGATCTGCAATGCAGGATTGTCGCCGCGCCACCCCTCTTCATAGGCAAAGCGGTAAAGCTGGCGGATCGCCGACAGGCGCCGGGCGCGGGTCGCCACCGCCAGCCCCTGGGCGTCGCAGAACACCAGGTAGGCTTCGATGTCGGCGCGGGCGGCGTCGGCCATGTCGGTGTCGCGCGCCTCCAGCCAGCCGGCGAAATCCTTCAGGTCGCGCGCATAGGCCGTCTGCGTGTTGGCGGCGGCGTCCAGTTCGGCCGCCTGCGCCTCGAGAAAGGTGGTGATCCAGCGCATCGCTTGCGGTGTCATTCGCGCGGCCCCAGCACCAGCAGTTCCAGCGCCGCGCGGCGGGCGGTTGTTTCCAGCCCCACCCGCCGCAACAGCGCAAGCCCCTCGGTCACGTCCTCCATGTCGCCCTGCATGCCGGTGGCGATCAGGTCGATGGCCTGCAGGATGGCTTCGCCCAGATGCCCCTGGTCGATGCGCTGGCGCATCGCGGCGCCCAGCTCGAACGGGCCGAAGGCGCGCAGAACCGCGGCGGTGCGCGGCTCGGTGGCGGACAGCCCCTCGGCATTGCCGCGGGCCAGCGCGCGCAACAGCGCCTCTTCCTCGGTCTGCGGCTCATAGCTGGCGGCGATGCTCTCGTATTCCGCGTTCAGCAGGCCGATCCGGAATGCCAGCGCCGCGGCCTCTGGCGGCAGCGGGACCCGCGCCAGCCGCGCCCCGTAAATCCGGGCGAAGGGGGCAGCCAGATCCGCCGCCCGCATCGCTTCCCAGGCCGGCGGCAGGGTCTGCGCGATTGCATCGGCGCTGCCCGACAGAAGGGCCACGTCGAAGGCCTGAACCGCCGCGACCCGGTCCCACAGGCCGCCCGATGCCGCCGGTTCGCGCTCGGTATAAATGCCCAGCAGGCGATTGTCCGACAATATGCCGGCGCGGGCCAGCCGTTCGGCCGCCTCGATCCGGGCCTTCCAGCCCGACGTGTTGCGCAGATCGGCATGCGCGAATGCCAGTGGCAACGACCCAGTCGGAATTGGCTGGCCGATCGCCTCCATCATCCGGAACACCAGCGGCGTCGGCCGCGCGGGGATCGGCAGCGGATCGGACGGGTCGGCGAAATCGGGTTCGAGAAAGCGCAGCAGAAGCGCATCCATCTCGGGGGCGATGAACCCCAGGGCGGTGCCCGTTTCAAGTGTCAGAGCCGCTGCATTCCAGTCGCCGCCCCGCGCCAGGCAGAAGATCCGTGCCGGAAAGGTCGGCGCGATGCCCGGCGTGGCGCGCATCGTGGCACAGGCGCGGTTCTCGTGCCCGGTCAGCAGCGATACATCGAACCAGCGCCGGAACAGCGCCGGGTCGGTGGGCCCGGCCCGTTCCAGAAGAGCCTGCGCCTGTTCCAGCGCGCCCATGTCCAGCAGCTTGTCCAGGCGGGCCAGCAACAGGCCGCCCCCGCCGGGATCGTCGGCGGGCGGGTCGAACTCGGCCAGAAGCAGCGTCTGAAGCAGGGATTGCAGCGCCGGAAGGGTATGCACCCGCGATTCGCGGATCAGTCGGACCAGGTCCTCGGTGCGGCTGGACCCCCACAGATCGGCCGGCATTCCCGTGACCGAGGGCGGCAGCAGGCCGACGGCATCCAGGTCGGGGCCGGCCAGCGGCGTGACGACGATCGGCCGGACCTGGCCCGCACCCTGCGCCGGACCGGATTGCGCGGGGGGCGTTGACGGTGGCGGGCGCGCCACGGTCCGTGACAGCCAGTCGATCGCCGATAACGGCTTTTCCGGCGTCTCCTGCGCCAGCCCGGCCGGCGCAGCCGCAAGCAGCCCCAGGATCAGCCCGAATGTCCCGACCCTAGTCGACATCCAGCATCACCGGTTCGCTCTGCTGTTGCCGCTCGGGCGTGAGATCGCCCAGATAGGCAAAGCCCGTCAGCGCGATGAAGCCGACGACGACCAGAAAAACCAATGCCTTGATGATCCGCCACATGCGTCCTGCCTTCTTTTGTCCATGCTGCCGAAAACGGGCATGGTTCATCGGCATTATATATGGCATTCGGTCGAAGTTCACGTCATTGAGGGAAAGAATTGTCGAAAGACGGCGGGAGGTTGCCCAACTTGGGCCTGCGGCTGAAGAAGACGGTGGTGATGGTCGGCATGATGGGCGCGGGCAAGACGGCGGTGGGGCATTCCCTGGCGCGGCGTCTGGACGTGCCGTTCGTCGACAGCGACGATGAGATCGAGAAAGCTGCCAACATGTCGATCCCGGAAATCTTCGCCCGGGATGGCGAGGCGTTCTTCCGGCGCAAGGAAAGCCAGGTGATCGCCCGGCTGCTGAACAATGGCTGTTGCGTGCTGTCCACCGGCGGCGGCGCCTTCCTGTCGGCCGAGAACCGGGCGATGATCTCGCAAAGGGGCGTGTCAGTCTGGTTGAATGCCGGTCTCGACCTGCTGTGGCTGCGCGTGCGGCACAAGCAGACCCGGCCGCTGTTGCGCACCGCAGATCCGCGCCGGACGCTGGAACAGATCCACGCGGCCCGGGCGCCTTTCTACGCGCTGGCCGATCTCACGGTCGAGGTGCGGGCGAATTACTCGGTCGCGGACACGACCGGCGCGGTGATTTCCGCGCTGCGGTCCCGGCCCGACGTTCTGGAGATGGAATAGCCTATGGAACGGGTACAGGTGCCGCTTGCGGGGCGCGAATACGACATATTGATCGGCCCGGGGCTGATCGCCGGGGCCGGGACACATCTTGCGCCGCTGCTCGATCGCCCGCGCGTCGCGGTGCTGACCGACGAAACCGTGGCGGCGCGGCACCTGGAGGCGCTGCGCGCCGGCCTGGCCGGCGCCGGGATCACGATGACCGCGCTGGCCCTGCCGCCGGGGGAGGCGACCAAGGGCTGGGCCCAGTTCTCCCGGGCGGTGGAATGGCTGATCGAACAGAAGGTGGAACGGCGCGACATCGTGCTTGCCCTGGGCGGCGGCGTTGTCGGCGACCTGGCGGGGTTTGCCGCTGCCGTGCTGCGCCGCGGGGTGCGTTTCGTGCAGCTTCCGACCACGCTTCTGGCGCAGGTGGACAGCTCGGTCGGCGGGAAGACCGGGATCAATTCGCCACAGGGCAAGAACCTGATCGGCGCGTTCCACCAGCCCAGCCTGGTGCTGGCCGATACCGGCGCGCTGGACACCCTGCCGCCGCGCGATTTCCTGGCCGGCTACGGCGAGGTGGTCAAATACGGCTTGCTCGGCGACGCGGAATTCTTTGCCTGGTTGGAACGGCATGGTCCGGATCTGGCACGCGGCGATGCGGCGGCGCGGATCCGCGCGGTGCGCCGGTCTTGCGAGATGAAGGCCGCGATCGTGCTGCGCGACGAGACCGAACAGGGCGAGCGCGCGCTGTTGAATCTGGGCCATACCTTCGGTCATGCGCTGGAGGCCGTCACCGGTTATGGTGATCGGCTGCTGCATGGCGAGGGCGTGGCGATCGGCTGCGCGCTGGCCTTCGAGCTGTCGGCACGGCTGGGCCTGTGTTCGCAGGAAGATCCCGGCCGGGTGCGCGCGCATCTCGACGCCATGGGCATGAAGAAGGACCTGGCCGATATTCCCGGCGATCTGCCCGATGCCGATGCGCTGCTGGGGTTGATGGCGCAGGACAAGAAGGTGATGGACGGCCGATTGCGTTTCATCCTGGCGCGCGGCATCGGCGACGCCTTCGTCACCGCCGAGGTGGAGACGGGCATGTTGCGCGGGATGCTTGCAGATGCGCTGGCGGCACGCTGAGCCGCCGGGCGTGGCTCGAGTATTTCTGCCAAGGAGAAGATCGGGGGCGCCGCCCTGTCCGGGGCAGGGGTTACCGACGCGTCGGGTGGATGTCGGGCAGCGTGATCCGGGCCACCTGTTCGGAGATCGGATCGACCGAAAGCGGGTGGGTCTCGGCCTCGTGATCGGCCGGGTTGCCCAGATCCTGCCAACGGCCGTTCTTGTGGATCTCGACGGCCGAGAAGCCGGCCTTGTAGCCCATCTTGGGACTGCCCGGAACCCAGTAGCCGAGATAGACGTAAGGAAGCCCGGCCTCTTGCGCGATCCTGACGTGATCGAGGATGATATGAGTGCCGAGGCTGTATTTCTGCAGGTCGGGATCGTAGAACGAGTAGACCATGCTCAGCCCGTCATCCAGCACGTCGGTCAGGCAGACAGCCGCCAGCGGGCCGTGCTGGCCGCCCTGCGGTGCCGGCGCGAGATATTCGATCACGCGCGATCGGACCGGGGTTTCCTCGATCATCGCGGCGAATTCGAAGATGTCCATATCGGCCATGCCGCCATCGGCATGGCGCGCGGCCAGGTATCGGCGGAACAGGTCGAATTGTTCTTCCGTCGCCCAGGGGGAGGTCGCCTTGCGCGCCAAGCCCGCATTGCGCCGAAGGGTCTTGCGCTGGCTGCGGCTGGGGCTGAAATCCGCGACCCGGATGCGCGCCGACAGGCAGGCGGTGCAATCGGCGCAGGCCGGGCGATAAAGCACGTTCTGCGAGCGGCGAAACCCCTGCTTGGAAAGCGAGTCGTTCAGCCTTTCGGCATGGTCGCCCTGCAGCGCGGTGAACAATTTCCGTTCCAGCCGGCCCTCGAGATAGGGACAGGGCTGCGGCGCGGTCACGTAGAACTGGGGGGCGAGTGGCAGTGTATGGCGCATGGGTCCGTCACGGGATCGGAGGGGTTGGAAAAAACGCTAGCAAAGCTGTCGGGGCAGGCCAAGCGATTTGCGTCATGACCCGGCCGCGCGGTTTATCGCGGCGGTGCCCAGGATCATGTCGTGCAGGCCCTGGCCACGCGCACGGGTCAGCATCAGGATGATCGAAACGGCCTGCAGGACCAGGGTCGAGATGAAAATCGAGAACAGCAATGTGTGCATCACTGCCTGCGTGGTATCCAGCCGTTGCCCGGTGCCGCCACGCAGTTCCAGCGCCATCAGGCGCATCCCCGGGGTGGCGGATTTCGCGGCGATCGTGACGACACGATAGGTGAACCCCACCACCATCGCCAGAAACGGAAAGAAGAATAGCCCGGTGAAGGCGGTGAAGGGCAGCACCAGCACGCTGAGGACCAGGATCACGATGGTATCGATGACGAAGGCCACCAGGCGTTTGGCCGGCACATCGGCGTAGAATTCGCCGTGAAGGTCGGGGTCCGGAAGGCCCCAGAGTTGATCTGACATGGCGCCTATCTAGGATCGAAAGGGGGCAAGGGGAAGGGGTGCTGATGATGGCATTTTCCGAACCTTCGCCATCATCATCATGTTGCGCCGGGGTCTTGCGTGAAATCGGTTTCCAGCGCCCCGGTCAGCCGGAGCAGATCGGCCGGCGCGATGGGGAAGACATGGCGCGGTGTGCCGGCGGCGGCCCAGACCGTGTCGAAATCGCGGAGCCGCGAATCCATGAAGGCGCGGATCGGGGTGAGGTGCCCCAGCGGCGCCACGCCGCCGATGGCAAAGCCGGTCTGCGCGCGTATCAGCCCGGCATCGGCCTTGCCCAGCGGCTCGCCCGCGCAGGCGGCCGCCTTTTCGGCACAGACACGGTTGCCACCGGCGGTCAGAAACAGGATCGCGCGGTCGCTTTGCGTGCCGCGAAAGACGATCGATTTCACGATCTGGTCCGCCGCGCAGCCGACGGCCGCGGCAGCCTCTGCCGCGGTGCGTGCGGCGCCCACCTCGCGGATATCGGCGCCGAGCCCGGCCGTTTCCAATGCGGCGCGGACCCGTTTCAGGCTCTTGCTCATGAATTCCTCCGTTTGCTGCGGCGACTATCCGGCGGCCTGTGTGCGGGTGCAAGCCCGTTGACCCGCCCGCGCCCGCACTGCATCACTGCGCCATGAGTTTTGCCAGTCGCATCACCCGCGCCCCGATCGCCTTTGACCCCGAACGCGGGGCGGAGGTCGCCGGAGAGTTTGCATCCCAGCCGCGCGAGGTCGTGGAGTTGCTGGCCGGCACCGCCGGGTGCAGCCCGTTTCTTGGCGGCCTGATGGGCAAGGAGGCCGAGTGGTTGCGGCAGGCGCTTGCCGATGGGCCGGAAGATGCGTTCGACGCGGTCATGGCGCAGCTGCCGGAGCTGGCGCTTGACCAGCTCAAGCCCGGATTGCGCCAGGCCAAGCGGCGCGTCGCGCTGCTGATCGCGCTGGCCGATCTGGGCGGGCTCTGGCCGCTGCCCGAGGTCACCGGCCGGCTGACCGATTTCGCCGATCTGTGCATCGACGTCACGCTGAAGCGGCTGGTTGCGGCCGAGATCGCCCGCGGCAAGCTGCCCGGCCTGGGCGAAACGGATATCGACAGCTGCGGCGGCATGGTCGTTCTGGCGATGGGAAAACAGGGGGCGCATGAGCTGAACTACAGCTCGGACATCGACCTGATCTGCCTGTATGATCAGGACCGGTATGACCCCGATGATTATCACGAGGCACGCGCCGGATTTGTTCGCATCACCCGGCGGATGACCGGGCTGCTTTCGGATCTGACCGGCGACGGGTATGTGTTTCGCACCGATCTGCGGCTGCGTCCCGACGCGCAGGTCACGCCGGTCTGCATCGCCATGGCCGCAGCCGAACAGTATTACGAAAGCCTCGGACGAACATGGGAACGGGCGGCCCATATCAAGGCGCGCCCCTGCGCCGGCGATATCGCGGCGGGAAATGCATATCTGGAACGGCTGCGTCCCTTCGTTTGGCGCAGGCATCTGGATTTCGCGGCGATCCAGGACGCCCATGACATGCGCATGGCGATCCGTGAGCACAAGCATCTGCACGGGCGTCTCGCGGTCGAGGGCCACGACATGAAGCTGGGCCAGGGCGGGATCCGCGAGATCGAGTTCTTCACCCAGACGCGGCAGATCATCGCCGGCGGGCGCGATCCGGATCTCCAGGTCCGCGGCACGACCGAGGGACTGGCGCGGCTGGCGCGGAAAGGCTGGATTCCCCAGTCGGTGGCCGACACCTTGAGTGATGATTACACGGCTCACCGCGAGCTCGAACACCGATTGCAGATGGTCAACGATGCGCAGACCCACGCGATGCCGGGCAGCGCCGAGGGCGTCACGCGAATCGCCCGGTTCATGGGGCAGGGAGACACCGATGCCTTTCGCGCGGATCTGCTGGCGCGGCTGGAGCGTGTGGAAGGGCTGACCGAAGGGTTTTTCGCGCCCGGCAAGGCGCCGGCCAGCCCGGTGGACCTGCCCGAGGGCACGGCCGAAATCGTCGAGAACTGGCATGGTTACCCGGCTTTGCGTTCACAGCGGGCCACCGAGGTTTTCAAGCGTCTGCGGCCCGAATTGCTGCGCCGGCTGGCCGAGGCGGGCCGCCCGAAAGAGGCGTTCGTGGCCTTCGACGGGTTTCTGGCCGGCTTGCCGGCCGGGGTTCAGTTGTTCTCGCTGTTCGAGGCCAACCCGCAGCTGATCGACCTGATCGTCGATATCGCGGCCACGGCGCCGGAACTGGCGCGGTACCTGTCGCGCAATGCCGGGGTTCTGGACGCGGTGATCGGCGGCGGGTTCTTCGCCGACTGGCCGGGGCGCGACGCGCTGCGCGCGGACCTGGCCGAGCAATTGTCGGCGCTCGACGATTACGAGCTTCAGCTGGATGAAACGCGCCGCTGGACCAAGGAGTGGCATTTCCGTATCGGCGTGCATCTGCTGCGCGGGCTGATCGAGACCGAAGAGGCAAGCGTGCAATATGCCGACCTGGCCGAGGCGGTGCTGGGCGCACTGTGGCCGCGCGTCACGGGGCAGTTCGCCGGCAAGCACGGGGCACCGCCGGGGCGCGGTGCGGTGGTTCTGGGGATGGGCTCGCTCGGCGCGCGGCAATTGACCGCGCGCTCGGACCTGGACCTGATCGTGATCTATGACGCCGATGGCGTCGAATCCTCCGACGGGCGGCGCCCATTGTCCGCGCGGGCCTATTATGCGCGGCTGACTCAGGCGCTGGTGACCGCGCTGACGGCGCCGATGGCCGAGGGGCGGCTTTACGAGGTGGACATGCGCCTGCGCCCGTCGGGCAATCAGGGGCCGGTGGCGACCTCTATCCAGGCGTTCCGCGATTATCAGCGCAGCGAAGCCTGGACATGGGAACATCTGGCCCTGACCCGCGCCCGCGCGGTGGCCGGCGCGCCGGAACTGGCCGACGAGGTCGAGGCGTTCCGCCGCGATCTGCTGGCGGAAAAGGGCGATTCGGGGCGCATCGTCGCAGGTGTCGCCGACATGCGCGCCCGCGTGGCCCAGTCGAAACCGGCCAAGGGGGCCTGGGACGGAAAACTGGGGCCGGGGCGCGGCCAGGATATCGAGCTGATTGCCTCGGCCGCGGCGCTGGTCGCGGGCAGCGCCGCCACCCGGGTGGGCCTTCAACTGGATGCGGGTGTGCGGGCGGGCTGGCTGACGCGCGAGGAGGGCGCGGCCCTGAAGCGGGCCTACAGGTTGTTTCGCCGGGTCGAGATCGCGGCCAAGCTTCTGACCGACAAGCCGCTGCAGCCGGACGAGATCGGCGAAGGCGGGCGTGCCTTCCTGCTGCGCGCGACCGAGGCGGACAGCGCCGAAGCGCTGGCACGGGATCTGGAACGGGTGCAGGGTGAGATTGCCGCGCTGATCGACGCGGTTCTCAGGCGCGAGGGGGCGCAGCAATGACTCCGAAACAGGCCGACCCGCGCGGTGTCATCCGCGAATCCTATCGCATGGACGGAATCGGCGCTGCGGAATGTCGCTCGATCTTTCTCGACTGGGCGCTGGGGATGCCCGGCGGGGCGGACAGCGCGGCGGCGATCGAGACGCTGCTTGCAGAATATGGCCCATCCGCCCCGGAACATCCGATGACAAGGCTGCTGCGCGACGCGCGGCAGGAAATGGCCCCGCCGCGGCGCCGTGGCGGCTGGCGGTCACGGCGCGGGCGCTGAAAGGGCCGCGCGGGCGGGGTCAGCGCGCCAGCGTGGCGGCCTCGCGGGCGAGATCGGCGATCGCGTCCCAATCCCCGGCGCGAAGCATCTCGGGCGGGGCGATCCAGCTGCCGCCGACGCAAAGCACGTTTGGCAATGACAGGTAATCCGCCGCGTTGCCCAGGCCGATGCCGCCGGTGGGGCAGAACCGGATCTGCGGCAGGGGCGCGGAAAGGGATTTGAGATATTTCGCGCCGCCGGCGGGTTCCGCGGGAAAGAATTTCTGCACCGTGTATCCCTTTTCCAGCAGGCACATCGCCTCGCTCGCTGTGGCCGCACCGGGCAAGAGCGGCAGCGATTCGGCGCGGGCGGCGTCGATCAGGGCATCGGTGGTGCCGGGCGTGACGCCGAACAGCGCGCCGGCCTCTTTCGCGGCCTTCATGTCGGCGGGTGTCAGCAGGGTTCCGGCCCCCACCACGCCGCCCTCGACCCGGGCCATTTCCGATATCGCCGCCAGCGCGGCGTCGGTGCGCAGTGTCACCTCCAGCACCGGCAGTCCGCCGCGCACCAGCGCCTCGGCCAGGGGCCGGGCAGTGCTGGCGTCCTCGATAACCAGGACCGGGATCACCGGCGCGAGCCGGCAGAGCTTTTCGGTTTCGACACTGGCTTCGGCTGGGGTCATGGGATGGGTCCTCTCGCGTTGGCTGTCGGCGCCGTCATACAGGATCCGGGTCAGCCCGGGTAGGGGCCTCCGCCCCCCTCCCGGTCGCCGCGTGTCACTCGGCCGGCGCGGTCTGGATGAAGCGCAATGCCAGGCTGCCAATCAAAAGCGCGCCGACCGCGGCCAGCGCCGCCACGGGCAGGTTGGCGCCGAGATTCGCGACCACGACGCCGATCAGCGCCCAGGTGATCGCAGCCCCGTATTCCGGCGCGCGGCGCAGGCGCCTTTGCATCGCGCTGCCCGTGCCAAGCGCGCCGGCCAGCGACAGGATCGCCCAGCCGGTTTCATCGAGGCCGAGCCCGTATCCCGCGCCGATCAGCCCGACCGAGACCCAGGCCGCGGCGGTCAGCCAGCCGGCATAGACGGCGAGAGGCGCCTGCAACAGCCAGCGGTCGCGATGCGGGCAGCGGGCCAGCGCCACCAGCGCACAGGCCAGCATCCACCAGATCAGCACGGTGGCCCAGATCGGGCTGAGCTGGGCCACACCGATCCAGGCGGCGCCGGGTCCCAGCGACAGGATCAGCGGCAGGCGCGTCGCCTCCCACGCCCCATCGCGGGCGCAGGCGAACAGGCCGTACCCGGCCGAGACGATCAGGCCCAGATAGATCGGCCCCCAGATTGCAAAGGCATACCCCGCGGGCTGCACCGGCGGGTGATCCTGCGGAATCGGGAATTGCGCCGGGGTGAACCCGCCGAACCCGCCGGACAGAAGCGGCGCCATCACGAAGAAAAGTGTCGCAAGGAAAACCAGGACGGCCTTGATCGGATCCATCAGGCAAGCCTCCCATCGGCGGTGATCCGGCCGCGGCCGCCCAGCCAGGGGTGCAGCACGGCGGGAAGGGTGACCGATCCGTCCTCTTCCTGCCCGTTTTCCAGCACCGCGATCAGGGTGCGCCCCACCGCCAGGCCCGAGCCGTTGAGGGTATGCACGAATTCCGGCTTGCCGCCATCCGCCGGGCGGAAGCGCGCGTTCATCCGGCGCGCCTGGAAATCGCCGCAGGTCGAGACCGACGAGATCTCGCGATAGGTGTTCTGCCCCGGCAGCCAGACCTCGATGTCATGGGTCTTCTGCGCGCCAAAGCCCATGTCGCCGGTGCACAGCACCATGGTGCGGTAAGGCAGGGCCAGCCGTTCGAGGATGTCCTCGGCGCAGCGGGTCATGCGTTCATGTTCGGCAAGGCTTTCGTCGGGATGGGTGATCGACACCATCTCGACCTTCTCGAACTGGTGCTGGCGCAACATCCCGGCGGTGTCGCGCCCGGCGCTGCCGGCCTCCGAGCGGAAGCACTGGGTGTGTGCGACATGGCGCCGCGGCAGGCTTGCGGCCTGAATCGTCTGGCCATTGACGATGTTGGTCAGCGTCACCTCGGCGGTGGGGATCAGCCACCAGCCGTCCTCGGTGCGATAGCTGTCCTCGCCGAACTTGGGCAGCTGGCCGGTGCCATACATCATCTCTTCGCGGACCAGCACCGGGGTGATGGTTTCCAGCAGGCCGTTTTCATTGACATGCACGTCCAGCATGAACTGCGCCAGCGCCCGGTGCACGCGCGCCACCGCCCCCGACAACACCACGAAACGCGACCCGGAAAGGCGGGCGGCGGTTTCGAAATCCATGCCCGATTTCACCGCGGCAAGCTCGTAATGCTCTTTCGGCGCGAAGGCGAAATCGCGCGGTGTGCCGTGGCGCCGGATCTCGACATTGTCATCCTCGTCGGTGCCGAGTGGCACATCGTCCAGCGGCAGGTTGGGAATCGTTGCCAGCAGATCGGCCAGGCGCGAATCCTCGGCCTTGGCCTCGTCGTTCAGGCGCGCGATTTCGGCCTTCTTTTCCGCCACCAGCGCGCGTAGCCGCGCGAAGCCGTCCTCGTCCCCGGCCGCCTTGGCGCGGCCGATCTCCTTGCTGGCCTTGTTCTGCTCGGCCTGCGCCGTCTCGGCGGCCAGGATGCGGGCCCGCCGTGCCTCGTCGATGGCAAGAACCTCCGAGGCCACGGGCGCGATCCCGCGGCGCGAGAGCGCCGCGTCGAAACCGGCAGGATTATCGCGGATGGCCTTGATGTCATGCATTGGGGTGATCCTGATTGAATGTCGCTCTTGCGCCCCCATATGCCCGATGAAATGCGCCATTTGAACCGCGAAAACGCGGCGGCCGGCATCGTCTTGCCATCCCCGCAGGCCGCGGATAGGGTGCGCGCCAATTCGAAACGGGCGGGCTCGGCCCCGCGACAGGAAGGAAAATCCAGATGTTTGCTACGCCTGCCTATGCCCAGGCTGCCGGCGGCGCCGGAAGCGCGCTGACCAGCTTCGTGCCGCTGATACTGATCTTCGCGATCATGTATTTCCTGCTGATCCGGCCGCAGCAGAAGAAGGTGAAAGAGCACAAGGCCATGGTCGAGGCGTTGCGCCGCGGCGATCAGGTGGTCACCCAGGGGGGCGTGATCGGCAAGGTCAGCAAGGTCAAGGACGACAACGAGGTCGAGGTCGAGATCGCCGAGGGCGTGAAGGTGCGCGTGATGCGCCAGACCATCGCCCAGGTCATGAGCAAGACCGAACCAGCCGAAAAGGCCTGAGCGCGCGCCCATGCTGAACATCCCGCTCTGGAAACGCATCGTGATCTGGGGCGTCTGCGCCCTGGGTCTGATCCTGGCCGCGCCGAATCTGTTCTATTCCCGTGTCGAGGGCCATAACGACGCGGTCCGCGCGATCGAGAACAACGGCGCCACAGAGACCCTGCGCGCGCAAGCCGCGGCCTGGCCGGGCTGGC
This sequence comes from Actibacterium sp., assembly GCA_016278325.1. Taxonomy (GTDB): domain Bacteria; phylum Pseudomonadota; class Alphaproteobacteria; order Rhodobacterales; family Rhodobacteraceae; genus JADQCB01. Next base: position 45,125 of record JADQCB010000017.1, on the reverse strand, counting down.
TGCCCTCGGGGCTGGTCAATCTCGGGCTCGACCTGCGTGGCGGGGCGCATCTTCTGGCCGAGGTGCAGGTCGAGGATGTCTATGCCAGGCGGATGACCGCGCTGTGGCCCGAGGTGCGCGATGCGCTGCGTGACCTGCGCGACCAGGTGGGAACGATCCGCCGGCAGGACGCGCCGCCGGGCGAATTGCGGGTTCGCATCTCGCGCCCCGACGGGATGGGCGCGGCGATGCAGGCCGTGCGCCAGCTGGCCCAGCCCGTCACCACCCTGACCGGGGTGGGATCGAACGATATCGAGGTCTCGGCCGAAGGGGACGAGCTGATCGTGCGCCTGTCTGCGGCCGAGCGGCAGGCGGTGACCGACCGCACCCTGCAACAGGCGCTCGAGATCGTCCGGCGCCGGATCGACGAGGTCGGCACCCGCGAGCCGACGATCATGCGCCAGGGCGACGACCGGATCCTGATCCAGGTGCCGGGAATCGGGTCGGCCGAAGAGCTCAAGACATTGATCGGAACCACCGCCCGGCTGACATTCCACCCGGTCGTCAGCCGGACGACGAATGCCGATCAGAACCCCGGGCCCGGCAACATCATCCTGCCCTCGATGGAAGAGCAGGGCGTCTATTACATCATCGAAGAGGCCCCGGTGGTCAGCGGCGAGGATCTGACCGATGCGCAACCGGCCTTCGATCAGAACGGGCAGCCGGTCGTGACGTTCCGTTTCGATCCCGCCGGCGCGCGCGCCTTCGGCGATTACACGGTGGAGAATGTGGGCTCGCCCTTCGCGATCGTGCTGGATGACGAGGTCGTGTCGGCCCCGGTGATCCGCGAGGCGATCCGCACCGGGTCGGGGCAGATCTCGGGCAATTTCACGGTGGAGGAGTCGACCAACCTGGCGATCCTGCTGCGCGCGGGGGCGCTGCCGGCCGAACTGACCTTCCTGGAAGAGCGCACCATCGGCCCGCAGCTGGGCGCCGACAGCATCGCCGCGGGCAAGCTGGCGACCTATGTTGCCGGGATCGCGGTGCTGGCCTTCATGGTGGCCAGCTACGGCTGGTTCGGGGTCATCGCCAATGTCGCGCTGGTCCTGAATGTCGCCTTGCTGATCGGCCTTCTGTCGCTGATCGGGGCCACGCTGACGCTGCCCGGCATCGCCGGGATCGTGCTGACCATCGGCATGGCGGTGGATGCCAACGTGCTGGTGTTCGAGCGGATCCGCGAAGAGATGCGCACCGCCAAGGGGCCGGCCCGCGCGATCGACCTGGGCTATGAAAAGGCGCTGAGCGCGATCATCGACGGCAATATCACCACATTGCTGACCGCCACGATCCTGTTCATGATGGGCGCCGGCCCGGTGCGCGGCTTCGCGGTGACGCTGGGCCTGGGGATCCTGACCTCGGTTTTCACGGCGATCTTCGTGACGCGCCTGTTGATCGTGATGTGGATGGAACGCCGCCGTCCCCGGGCAATCGAGGTTTAAGGAGATCGCCATGCGACTGAAGCTCGTCCCGTCCGACACGAACTGGGACTTTTTCCGCAACGCGCGTCTCACCTTCGGCGCCTCGGTCGTGGCGGTGATCGCCTCGATCATCCTGTTTGCCGTGATCGGGCTGAATTATGGCATCGATTTCCGCGGCGGCACCACGATCCGTACCGAAAGCACGGCACAGGTGGACGTGGCCAGCTATCGCGACGCGCTGTCCGGGCTCGGCCTGGGCGAAGTGTCGATCACCGAGGTCTTCGACCCGAGCTTCGGCCCGGACCGGAACGTGGCGCAGATCCGGCTCGAGGCGCAGAGCGGCGCGCAGAGCATCACCCCCGAAACCGTGGACAAGGTCCAGTCTGCGTTGCGGGCGGTGGACCCCGAAATTCGCTTCACCTCGGTGGAAAGCGTGGGCGGCAAGGTTTCGGCCGAGCTGATCCGCAGCGCCATCGTATCGGTCCTTCTGGCGGTTTGCGCGATCCTGGTCTATATCTGGTTGCGCTTCGAATGGCAGTTCGCCGTCGGGGCCGTGGCCGCATTGGTGCATGACGTGCTGGTGACCATCGGCATCTTCTCGTTGTTCCAGATCCGGTTCGACCTCACGATCATTGCCGCGCTTCTGACGATTGTCGGCTATTCGATCAACGACACCGTGGTCGTGTTCGACCGGTTGCGCGAGAACCTGCGGAAATACAAGAAGATGGACCTGCGCGAGGTGATGAACCTGTCGGTGAACGAGACGCTCTCGCGCACCGTGATGACCTCGGGCACCACGCTGATCGCGCTGATCGCGCTGCTGGTGCTGGGTGGCGACGTGATCCGCGGCTTTGTCTTCGCGATGACCTGGGGCGTGGTCGTCGGCACCTATTCATCGGTCTTCGTGGCCAAGAACATCGTGCTGTTCCTGGGAGTCAAACGCGATTGGTCCAAGCCTGACAAGACCGCCGGCACGCAGTTCACCAACGGCAATGCCTGAACCTGTCCAGGCGGCGATTGCGACGCCGGGGCTGATCTGGATTCTGGCCGCGGCGCTGGTCGCCGGGCTGGTGCGCGGGTTTTCCGGGTTCGGGACGGCGCTGGTCTTCGTGCCGGTTGCAGCCCTGTTCGTGCCGCCGGTCTGGGCGCTGACGGTGCTGGTGGCGATGGATCTGATCGGGCCGCTGCCGATCCTGCCGCGCGCCCTGCGCGAGGCCGATCGCGCCGATGTTGCGCGGCTGGTGGCCGGCGCCGTGGCGGGCCTGCCGATCGGCGTGATGCTGCTGACCTGGTTGCCGGTGACGCTGTTCCGCTGGGCGGTGTCGCTGGTCGCGCTGGTGCTGTTGGGCCTGCTGGTTTCGGGCTGGCGCTATCGCGGGCCGATGCGCCGCGGGCTGACGCTGGGCACGGGCGGACTGGGCGGTTTCCTGGGCGGCTCCACCGGGCTTTCGGGGCCGCCGGCGATTCTGCTCTACATGGCCAGCCCGCTGCCCGCCGCCACGATCCGCGCCAATCTGCTGCTGTATCTGGCAGGCGTTGATGTGCTGCTGATCGGGGCGTTCTGGACGACCGGCCGGTTGGCGCCCGAGGCCCTGGTGCTGGCCTTGCTGGCGATTCCGGCCTATCTTGTGGCCAATATCGCCGGTGCCGCGATCTTCCGCCCCGGGCGCGAGGCGGCATATCGCGGGGTTGCCTATGCGATCATCGCTGCCTCGGCGATCACCGGCCTGCCGATCTGGAGGTGACGCAGCCATGCGACTGAACGAGATTACCTATCCCGACGGGCGGCCGGTGGATGGCTATGGCCCCGGATTTTTCCGTATCGGCGGCGTGGTGCATTCCGGCGCGGTGCTGGTCAGCAACGCCGGCGTGAGCGGCTGGGGCGGGCTCGGCGACGATGCGCCGCTGCACGCGCTGGCGGGGCAGGTGGACGTGCTGTTCATCGGCACCGGACCCGAGATCGCGCATATCCCCGCGGGCCTGCGTGCCGGGCTGGAGCAGGCCGGCCTGGGGGTGGAGACGATGGCAAGCCCCGCGGCGGCGCGCACCTTCAACGTGCTGCTGGGCGAGGGGCGGCGCGTGGCCGCGGCGCTGTTGCCGGTCTGAGTGGCCGGGCCTGCGGCGCGTGACGGCGTGGCAGGATGCAAGACACCGGTTTCCGGTCCGACACCCCGATTCGTGCTTTGCCCGCCCGGACGAATGCAGTAATCGGGGCGGATGGAACTGACGGTAAGTGATCTGTCCTGTGCGCGCGGCGGAATTGCGGTGCTTGAGGGCGTCGGTTTCACGCTGCACCCGGGCAACGCGCTTTTGCTGCGCGGCCCCAACGGGATCGGCAAGACAACGCTCTTGCGCACGCTGGCGGGGTTGCAGCCGGCGCTGGCGGGCCGGGTCTCGGCACCGCCCGAGGCCATCGCCTATGCCGCCCATGCCGACGGCCTGAAGGCGACGCTGAGCGTGGCCGAGAACCTGACCTTCTGGGCACGGATCTTCGGCACCTCGGGGATCGACGCGGCGTTGACGGCGTTCAACCTGTGCGACCTGGCCGATCGGCAGGCGCAGAACCTTTCGGCGGGGCAGAAGCGGCGCCTCGGACTGGCGCGGTTGCTGGTCACGGGCCGGCCGATCTGGATGCTGGACGAGCCGACCGTTTCGCTGGACGCCGCCTCGGTGACGCTGTTCGGCCAGGCGATCCGGGCGCATCTGGACAGCGGCGGCATGGCGCTGATCGCCACCCATATCGACCTTGGGCTGGATGCCGACAAGCTGGACGTGACGCAATTCCGGGCCCTGCCGCAGCGGCTGGATGCCTTTGACGAGGCCTTCGCGTGATCGCGCTGCTGTCACGCGATCTGGCCCTTGCGGTGCGTGCGGGCGGCGGTTTCGGCCTGGGGCTGGCATTTTTCCTGATCGTCACCGTGTTGGTCCCCTTCGGCGTCGGACCCGACAGCGCGATCCTGTCGAAGATCGCGCCGGGCATCTTGTGGGTGGGGGCCTTGCTGGCCTGCCTACTGTCGCTGGACCGGATCTTTGCGCTGGATTTCGAGGACGGGTCGCTGGACCTGCTGGCGACGGCGCCGATTCCGCTGGAAGGGGTGGTGGCGATGAAGGCGGCCGCGCATTGGCTGACGACGGGGCTGCCGCTGGTGCTGGCGGCGCCGGTGCTGGGCGTGTTGCTGAACCTTGCGCCCGCTGCGATGGGTTGGCTGGTGCTGAGCCTGGCCCTGGGCACGCCCGCGCTGTCGGTCATCGGCGCGTTCGGCGCGGCGCTGACGGTCGGTCTGAAACGCGGCGGCCTGCTGCTGTCGCTGCTGGTGTTGCCGCTTTACATGCCCACATTGCTGTTCGGCGCCGAGCTGGTCGCCCGCGGCGCGGCGGGGCTGGCGACGATGGTTCCGACGCTGATGCTGGCGGGAATCACGCTGGGGGCCTGTGCGCTGCTGCCATTTGCCGCCGCGGCGGCGCTGCGCGTGAACTTGCGCTGAAACGCTCACGCGCTATTCAGTTGAGGACCTTTGGAAAAGGCCCTAAGAGACCCCCATGGCGAGCCTCTGGCAATATGCGAATCCGCAGAAATTCCTTCAGACCACGGGTGCGGTGCTGCCGGTTCTGGCCGTGTTGACGGCGCTTACGCTGGTCGTGGGGCTTGTCTGGGGGTTCTTCTTCACGCCCGACGATTACCGGCAGGGGGCGACGGTGAAGATCATCTATCTGCATGTCCCGTCCGCGCTGATGGCGATCAACGCCTGGCTGATGATGCTGGTGGCGTCACTGGTCTGGCTGGTCCGGCGTCACCATGTCAGCGCACTGGCCGCACGGGCGGCGGCGCCGGTCGGCCTTACGATGACGGCCATCGCGCTTTTGACCGGGGCGATCTGGGGCCAGCCGATGTGGGGCACCTGGTGGGCCTGGGATCCGCGGCTGACTTCTTTCCTGATCCTTGGGCTGTTCTACCTGGGCTATATCGCGCTCTGGTCCGCGATCGAGAACCCGGATGCGGCGGCGGATCTGACGACGGTGCTGTGCATGGTCGGATCGGTTTTCGCGCTGCTGTCGCGCTATGCGGTGAATTTCTGGAACCAGGGCCTGCACCAGGGCGCGTCGTTGTCGATGGATGCCGAGGAGAACGTGGCCGACGTGTTCTATATCCCGCTTCTGGTCTGTATCGCGGGCTTCGTGCTGTTGTTCATCACCCTGGTGCTGCTGCGCACCCGCACCGAGATCCGCGCCCGGCGGATCAGCGCGCTGCTCGCGCGGGAGCGGATGGCATGATCCCGGACCTGGGAAAATACGCGCAGGCCGTTATTGGGGCCTATGCGCTCAGCATCGCGTTGCTGGTGCTGCTGGTCGGCTGGTCCATGTGGCGCGCGGCGCGGGTGCGCCGGCAGCTGAACGAGATCGAGGCGAGGCGGGTGCGAAATGGCTGAACGCAGGAAGATATCGATTCTGATGCTGTTGCCCCCGGTCATCTTCGCGGCCCTGGCGGCGCTTTTCTACCTTGGCATGGGCCGCGACGATCCCGATGCCTTGCCCTCGACACGGGTGGGGCAGGTGGCGCCGCCGATGACCGTCACCACGCTTGGCGATCTGCCGGGGTTCGACGATTCGGTGCTGCGCCAGCCGGGGGTCAAGCTGGTGAATTTCTGGGCCAGCTGGTGCGCCCCCTGCCGCGCCGAACACGCCAGCCTTGAGAAGATGGCGCAAGAGGGCATCAGGATCTACGGCATCAACTACAAGGACGATCCGGAAAAGGCGCAGCGCTTTCTGGCGGAACTGGGCAACCCGTTCAAGGCGGTGATGGCGGACGAGGCCGGGCGCACGGGGATCGACTGGGGCACCTACGGCGTGCCTGAAACCTTCGTGATCGACGGCGAGGGGCGCATCACATACCGTTTCGCCGGCCCGATCATCGGAAAAGTCCTGGAGACGCGGATTCGCCCGGCGATCGAGGCGGCGCGCTAGGCATTGCCGGCCATCAGCAGGATGAAAGCCGTGAAAGCCAGCGCCTCGAACATTGGCATGGCAAGCGTGGAACTGCGGGTCAGATATTTCATGGCCTCGCTATAGCGCAAACCCTGCCGCCCGGCCCGGATTTCCTCTCGGGCGGCGTTCATTGGCACCAATTCTGTCCGAGCGGGCCGATTGACCCCGTTGCAGCGACGGTCGCCAGGCGCAGGCAACGGTTGGCGCAAGGTCCGGGCGCGCGGCAGCGAATCATCCCCCGTGGTGACGGACCGGCCAGGGCCTGGACCGGTCAGCTTTCCATGTAGATGACGAGGGTCTCGGGGCGCAGGCCGGCATCCTTCATCGCCGCCGCGTTGGCCGCGCTCTTGTTGGCCGCGTCGAAACCCGCCAATTCGGTGACCTCCGCCGAAATCGCGGCCAGATTGCCGCCATCGGGATGCACGAATCGGGTGATGTTCGTCGCGACCTTGCCGAAGATTTCTTCCAGCCCGGTCGAGGCCAGCCAGCGGGCGGTGTCAGCGCCCTCATGCGTTGCGATGAATTTCGGCATGTTGCAGCCCTCCCGGACCTGAACCCACGCAGGGTGAAATCCTGCACAGGTCGCGCCGGGCAAGTCAAAGTAATCGATCGATCGACCCGGTGCCGCAGGAGAACCCCGCGGCGCTTTCCGGCAGGGATGATCCTGCCGGGTTAGCCCCGGCAGGATCTTCTTTCAGGCCCGGCGCAAGGCGCGCAGGCCTCGAGGCTCAGCCGGCCTTGGCGAGGTTGCGCAGCACGTAATGCAGCACGCCGCCATTCTCGACATATTCCTTTTCGACCGCGGTATCGATCCGGCATTTCAGCTGGATTTCCCGGGTGGTGCCATCGGTATAGGAGATCGTGCAGGGCACGTCCGAAAGCGGTTTCAGGTCGCCCGACAGCCCGTGAATCGACACCGTCTCGTCGCCGGTCAGGCCCAGCGTCTTGCGCGTGTCGCCGCCGGTGAACTCGAACGGGACCACCCCCATGCCGACCAGGTTGGAGCGGTGGATACGCTCGAAGCTTTCGGCGATCACCGCCTTGACCCCCAGCAGCGCGGTGCCCTTGGCCGCCCAGTCGCGCGAAGACCCCGCGCCGTATTGTTCGCCGGCGAAGATCACCAGCGGCGTGTCCTGATCCTGCCAGGCCATCGCGGCGTCATAGATCGAGGTCTGTTCGCCGTCCGGCCCCTTGGTATAGCCGCCCTCGACCCCGTCCAGCATCTCGTTGCGGATGCGGATATTGGCAAAGGTGCCGCGCATCATCACCTCGTGGTTGCCGCGGCGCGAGCCATAGGAGTTGAACTCGCGCGGAGCCACCTGCCGTTCGATCAGATACTTGCCGGCCGGCGTCGTCTCCTTGAACGACCCGGCGGGCGAGATGTGGTCTGTGGTGACCATGTCGCCCAGAATGGCAAGAACCCGTGCGCCGTCGATATCGGCGATCGTGCCGGCCTCCTTGCTCATGCCCTGGAAGTAGGGCGGGTTCTGGATATAGGTGGAGGTCGGCGGCCAGTCATAGGTTTCGCTGTCGGTGGTCTCGACCGCCTGCCATTTCTCGTCGCCCTTGAACACGTCGGCATATTTCGACTGGAAGGCGTCGCGCGTCACGGTTTTCTCGACCAGCTCGGCAATCTCTTTCTGCGTGGGCCACAGATCCTTCATGTAGACCGGGTTGCCGTCCTTGTCGTTGCCCAGCGGGGCGCGCGTCACGTCGATATTCATGTCGCCGGCCAGCGCGTAGATCACCACCAGCGGCGGGCTGGCCAGATAGTTGGCGCGCACGTCCGGGCTGATCCGGCCCTCGAAGTTGCGGTTTCCCGAAAGCACGCTGGTGGCGACCAGGTCGTTGTCCTGGATGCATTTGCTGATCTCGGGCGCGAGCGGGCCGGAATTGCCGATGCATGTCGTGCAGCCATAGCCCACGAGGTTGAAGCCGATGGCATCCAGATCCTCCTGCAGGCCGGCGGCCTCCAGATAGGCGCTGACCACCTGGCTGCCCGGTGCCAGCGAGGTCTTGACCCAGGGCTTGCGCGTCAGGCCCTTTTCGCGGGCCTTGCGGGCGACCAGGCCGGCGCCGATCATCACGTAAGGGTTCGAGGTGTTGGTGCATGACGTGATCGAGGCGATCACCACCGAGCCATCGTGCATCTGATAGTCATGCTCGCCGGTCGAGACGAAGCCGCGGCGGTGATGGCCGATATCGCCGGGGATGTCCGCGGGCTCGACATGGCCGCCTTCGCCTTCCCAGCGGGTTTCGGCCTCGGGCGCGGGCTGGCCATTGCGCACACCCTTGATATACGCGCCGAAGGCCTCCGCGGCCCTGTCCAGCGCGATATGGTCCTGCGGACGCTTGGGGCCGGAAATCGCCGGCACCACCTCGGACATGTCAAGCTCCAGCGTGTCGGAATAGACCGGCGCATAGCCCGGGTTGCGCCACAGGCCCTGCTCTTTCGCATAGGCTTCGACCAGGGCGATTCGATCCTTGTCGCGACCGGTCTGCTCCAGATAGCGCAGCGTTTCGTCGTCGATCGGGAAAAAGCCGCAGGTCGCGCCATATTCGGGGGCCATGTTGCCGATGGTGGCCCGGTCGGCCAGCGGAACATGGTCCAGCCCGTCGCCGTAGAATTCGACGAACTTGCCGACCACGCCCTTCTCGCGCAGCATCTGGACGACTTTCAGCACCAGGTCGGTGGCGGTGGTGCCCTCGACCATGCTGCCGGTCAGCTTGAAGCCCACCACCTCGGGGATCAGCATCGAGATCGGCTGGCCCAGCATCGCGGCTTCGGCCTCGATGCCGCCGACGCCCCAGCCCAGAACCGAGGCGCCGTTGACCATCGTGGTATGGCTGTCGGTGCCCACCAGCGTGTCGGGATAGGCCACCGTCTCGCCGTTCTGGTCCACATCGCTCCAGACCGTCTGGGCGAGGTATTCCAGGTTCACCTGGTGGCAGATGCCGGTGCCCGGCGGCACGACGCGGAAATTCTCGAACGCCTTCTGCCCCCATTTCAGGAACTGGTAGCGTTCCATGTTCCGCTCGTATTCGCGGTCCACATTCATCTGGAAGGCACGCGGATTGCCGAACTCGTCGATCATCACGCTGTGGTCGATCACCAGGTCGACCGGGCTCAGCGGGTTGATCTTCTGCGCGTCGCCGCCCAGGGCCTTGATGCCGTCGCGCATCGCGGCCAGGTCGACCACGGCCGGAACGCCGGTGAAATCCTGCATCAGCACCCGGGCCGGGCGATAGGCGATCTCGCGCGGGTTGCGGCCGCCCTTCGCGGCCCATTCGGCAAAGGCCTTGATGTCGTCGACGCTGACCGTCTTGCCATCCTCGAAGCGCAGCATGTTCTCCAGCACCACCTTCAACGCGGCGGGCAGGCGCGAGAAATCGCCAAGCCCCGCCTTTTCGGCTGCGGCGATCGAGTAATAGGCAACGCTGGCGCCACCGGCGCTGAGCGTGCGGCGTGTCTTCGATGTATCTTGTCCGACGGTAATGGGCATGGGGTTGCTCCCTCGATCGCTTCAGGGTTCAGGCTTGCATTGCATTTGCCGCATTGCGCGGCTTCGTTCAAGGGGGAGAGGCGAAATTTGTATACCATTGCACACCAAAAAATCCCGAACCTGCCGCGGGCCGATCCGCGGCCTCGCTAAACCTTGATTGGCCCGGACCGGAAAGCTGGAATAGGAACGTCTTCGGGAAACAGGATACGGGAAAGTCTGATACATGGGGCGCATCATCAGCTTGTTCGCTGTTGTCTGGATCGGGTTGTCCGGTGCGGCGACGGCGCAAGATCGCAGTCCGGTCGTGGTCGAGCTTTTCACGTCGCAGGGCTGTTCGTCCTGCCCGCCGGCGGATGCGCTGCTTGCCAAGCTGGCACCGCGCGACGATGTGATCGCCCTGGCGCTGCATGTCGATTACTGGGACTATATCGGCTGGAAGGACATCTTCGGCGACCCGGACAATACCCGGCGTCAAAAGGCCTATGCCCGCGTGGCAGGCAGCCACATGATCTATACGCCGCAGATGGTGGTCGATGGCGTGCAGCAGCTTGCCGGCCATCAGCCGATGGAGCTGGTCGAACTGATCCAGCGCCATCAGGCCGCCGCCGCGCCCGTCCTCATGCAGATGACCCGGCAGGGCGATCGGATCATCGTCACCGCACGGGCCGAAACGCCCATGCCGGGCGAGGCGGTGCTGCAACTGGTGCGCTACATTCCCCGGCAGACCGTGACGATAACACGGGGGGAGAACGCGGGCCGGACGATAACCTATTCGAATATCGTCACCGCCTGGAACCAGGTCGCCACATGGGACGGGACATATCCCTTCCGCATGAGCTTCGAGATATCGTCCGGCCAGCCCGTCGTCGCGATCATGCAGCAACGCGGCCCCGGCCCGATCCTTGCCGCCGCGCGCCTGCGCTAGAAGGGGCGCGGCGCGGACAGTCCGGCACGCCCCTTGCGGTCAGGCGTGATGGCTCATCCCTTGAGAATGGAGCGCCCGGCGAATTCGGCACTTTCCCCGAGCAGTTCCTCGATCCGGATCAACTGGTTGTATTTCGCCAGCCGGTCCGAACGCGACAGCGAGCCGGTCTTGATCTGCCCGCAATTGGTGGCCACCGCCAGATCGGCGATGGTCGCATCCTCGGTTTCGCCCGAACGGTGCGACATCACGTTGGAAAACCCGGCGCGATGCGCCATTTCGACGGCCCTCAGCGTCTCGGTCAGTGTGCCGATCTGGTTCACCTTCACCAGCATCGAGTTGCCGCATCCCCGGGCGATGCCATCGGCCAGCCGGGCAGGGTTGGTGACGAAAAGATCATCCCCCACCAGTTGCACGGTTTTTCCCAGAACTTCGGTCAGGCTGGCCCAGCCGTCCCAGTCGTCCTCGGACATGCCATCCTCGATCGAGATGATCGGGTAGTCGCTGACGAGCCCCTGGAGATAGGCCACATTCTCGTCCGGGGTCAGGCTCTGGCCCTCGCCCTTCATCTCGTATCTGCCGCCTGAATAATATTCGCTCGCAGCGCAATCGAGGGCCAGGAAAATGTCCTCGCCCGGCTTGTATCCGGCCTTGTCTATCGACGTCAGGATGAAATCCAGCGCCTCGCGGGTCGAACGCAGTGCCGGCGCGAAACCGCCCTCGTCGCCGATCCCGGTGTTGTGACCTGCGGCGGAAAGTTCCTTCTTGAGGGTGTGAAAGACCTCTGCGCCCATGCGCACGGCGTCGCGCATGTCGCGGGCCGCGACCGGCATGATCATGAATTCCTGAATGTCGATCGGGTTGTCGGCATGCTCGCCGCCATTGATGATATTCATCATCGGCACGGGCAGAACCCGCGCCGAGGTGCCGCCGACATAGCGAAACAGCGGCTGCCCGGTGAAATCGGCCGCTGCCTTGGCGGCCGCCAGCGACACGCCCAGGATCGCGTTGGCGCCCAGCCGGCCCTTGTTGTGGGTGCCGTCCAGTTCGATCATGGCGCCGTCCAGCGCCACCTGCTCGATCACGTCGAACCCCACCAGCGCCTCGGCGATCTCGCCATTGACCGCGGCCACCGCTTCCAGCACGCCCTTGCCGTTGTAACGCGCCTTGTCGCCGTCGCGCCGCTCGACCGCCTCATGCGCCCCGGTCGAGGCGCCCGAGGGCACCGCGGCGCGCCCCATCGTGCCGTCTTCGAGGATCACGTCCACCTCGACGGTCGGGTTGCCGCGGCTGTCGAGGATTTCACGGCCGATGATGTCGATGATGGTGCTCATGTGTTGCATCCTTCGCTAAAGCAGGGATTGCCCGTGTCATAGCAGGGATAGCGCATGTTTCAAGCCGCCGCGATAGCGTTAACAGGACACACCTCCCGGGCCACGGGTGCCGCAGCACGGTGCAATCCTGGGGCCGCGGGCCCGGTCATTCGGTGAAGCTGCGGCTGTCCTTGATCTGGTCCCAGGCCCAGACGACTTCCTGAAGGCGTTCTTCGTCGGCGCGGTTTCCACCGTTCATGTCCGGGTGCAGATCCTTGACCAGCGACCGGTACTGCTTTCGGATATCGGTCTTGGTCCAGTGGTCGCGCGCCTCCAGGATCTCGAGCGCCTTGCGTTCGGTGGGCGGCAGGCGTCGGGTCGTTCCGCCGGCGCTGCGGCCGGGATTTCGCGTGGCGTTGGCGCCCAGCACCTGGTGCGGATCGTCCACACCCAGACGCGCCCAGGCGCGCTGTTCCTCCTTGCTGGCGAAGGGACGGGTGGACCGCCCCCAGACCCGGTCATTGCCGATCTGGTCCTCGAACTCTTCCTCGGTCGCGCCGTTGAAGAAGTTCCATTTCAGATTGTATTCGCGCACATGTTCCTTGCAGAACCACAGATACTCGTCCAGCTGGTCGGGCGACCGCGGTGCGCGATACTGGCCGCGCTTGTCGCAGCCGGGATGATCGCATTCGCGCGTCGACGTCTCGAACGCCCCGGACATGCCGCGTTTTCCGCGGGTCCGTTTCTTCTTGTCCGCCGACACGGAAATGTCGAATCCGAAGGGATCGGTCTTGCGCATGGTCTGGCACCTTTTCGACTCGGACGACAGAGTTTAAGGGTTTGGTCGCCGGAATGAAGGGGGCATGGATAAAAAATGCGGGTTGAAGAGCGGATTCGAACGAAACTCACCGAGGCGTTCCAGCCCACGCGGCTGTCGGTGGAGGATGAAAGCGAGCGGCACAGGGGCCATGCCGGCTATCGCGAGGGGGGGCAGAGCCATTTCCGGGTCGAGATCGCGGCCCCGGCCTTTGCCGGGATGACCCGGATCGAGCAACATCGGGCCGTGCATGCGGCCCTGGGGGCCGATCTGGTCGGCGAGATTCACGCGCTGGCACTGCGGATCGAGGCGGGCTGACGGGTCACCCGGCGCGCGGGTCATCCTTGTCCTTGCGCGCGGGGCCGATTGCCGGCGCCGCGCCCGAGGCTGACCGCGCATCGCCGATTTCGGGGGGCGTGCCTTCGGCCCCCGCAACCGTCAAGGAGGCCGCCGCCGCGCTTGCAAACTCTTCGGGTGTGGCGGGCGCCGCTGTGTCGGGCGCGGCGTCGTCGGTGGCGGTGACCGGGCGGATCGTCCGGCGGAACACCAGCATGTTCTGGAAATTCCGCGTCCGGCCGGTCAGCCCGCTGCGTTCTTCGCAGGGCAGTGTCTCGGCGCGCAGGTATTCCCAGCCTTCGACGGCCATCTGGTTCATCAGGGTGGTCAGCGTGTGGGCAAAGCGATCCGGCACCGATTTGACGCCACGCGCGCGCTCGCCCTTAATCGGTGCCGGCACGACCTTGTATTCATACTGCTGCATGTCCCGTCCTTACCGAAGATCCGCCGTCATCGCGGGCAGATCGTTTCACATATCGCGGGGTTTTCCGCAAGCGGGCTGGCCGGCAAGGCAATGTTTCAGGCCAAATCCCGCGTTTGGGCCATCCGGGCGGCATCGTCGTCGATCCCGATCGTGATCGCGCGGCCCGCCGATGGGCACGGGGCTGTCCGGTCGGCAACAGGCGGGGCAATCGCGCCGTTCATCCGTTGCATCCTGCCGCGCCGGCGGCCTTACAGCCCCAGCCGCGCGGTCACGACCTCGTTCACGGCCTTGGGATTGGCCTTGCCGCCGGTGGCCTTCATCACCTGGCCCACGAACCAGCCGGCCAGCTTGGGGTTGGCTTGCGCCTTTTCCACCTGGGCGGGGTTGGCGGCCATGATCTCGTCCACCGCCGCCTCGATCGCGCCCATGTCGGTGACCTGTTTCATGCCGCGCGCCGCGACGATCTCGGCCGGGTCGCCGCCCTCGGTGTAGACGATCTCGAACAGTTCCTTGGCGATCTTGCCCGAGATGTCGCCCCGGGCGATCAGGTCCAGGATCCCGCCCAGCTGTTCCGGGCTCACGGGGCTGTCGGTGATGTCGCGCTCATCCTTCTTCAGCCGTCCGAACAGCTCGTTGATGACCCAGTTCGCCGCCGCCTTGCCGTCGCGCCCCTCGGCCACCGCCTCGAAATAGGCCGCGGCCTCGGTCTCGGCGGTCAGCACGCTGGCATCATATTCGGTCAGGCCGAACCCGGTAACGAAGCGGGCCTTCTTTTCGTCCGGCAGCTCGGGCAGCGCATCGCGGATGCTGTCCACCCAGTCCTGTTCGATCTCCAGCGGCAGAAGGTCGGGGCAGGGGAAATAGCGATAGTCATGCGCCTCTTCCTTCGAACGCATCGAGCGTGTCTCGCCCTTGTCGGGATCGTAAAGGCGTGTCTCCTGCACCACGCTGCCGCCATCCTCGATGATCGCGATCTGGCGCCGCGCCTCGTATTCGATCGCCTGCTGGATGAAGCGCATCGAGTTCATGTTCTTGATCTCGCAGCGCGTGCCGAGATGCGCGAAATCCTGCGTCTGCTGGTATTTCTCATAGTCACCGGGCCGGCAGACCGACACGTTCACGTCGGCGCGCAGGTTGCCGTTCTGCATGTTTCCGTCGCAGGTGCCCAGATAGCGCATGATCTGGCGCAGCTTGCCGACATAGGCGGCGGCCTCTTCCGGGCCGCGGATGTCGGGGCGGCTGACGATCTCCATCAGCGCGACGCCGGTGCGGTTGAGATCGACGAAGGAAACGCCCGGGTCCATGTCGTGGATCGACTTGCCGGCGTCCTGCTCGATATGGATGCGTTCGATCCGCACCCGCCGGGCGATGCCGGGGCCCATGTCCACCAGCACCTCGCCCTCGCCCACGATCGGGTGATAGAGCTGGCTGATCTGATAGCCCTGCGGCAGGTCGGGATAGAAATAGTTCTTGCGATCGAAGGCCGACCACAGATTGATCTTCGCCTTCAGCCCCAGCCCGGTGCGCACCGCCTGTTCGATGCAGAACGCGTTGATCACCGGCAACATGCCCGGCATGGCGGCATCGACGAAGGACACGTTGGAATTCGGCTCGGCGCCGAATTGCGTCGAGGCGCCGGAGAACAGCTTGGCCTTGCTGGCAATCTGCGCGTGAACCTCCAGCCCGATCACGAGCTCCCAGTCGCCGGTGGTGCCGGCGATGGTCCTGGGGTCGGGGGCGGTGTGGGTCAGATGGTCGAGCATTGGATCACGGGTCCTTCGCAAAAAGGGTCAGAGCGGTCTTAGGACAGCCGCCCGGACAGGGCAAGGGGCGGCGGGCATCCGCCGATCGCGGGGCCGGGCGCTTGCCGGCAATCCGTTTTGCCGGCATCGTCGCTGCCGCGGGCCGCAGGGGGCCGTGTTGCAAGGGGCATGACCCGATGAAAGCATTGCTCGCGGTGATCGGCATGGCCATTGCGCTGACGGCCTGCGACACGGCGCCCGTGTCCAGGCGGGACAACGCGCCCGCCTCGATCCTGCCGCCGATGCGCTGGGACGCGCAGCGCCCCGAGGCACAGGCACGGGCCTGGACGCGCGCGTCGCTAGCCGCGCTTGAAGGCCACGGCGCGACTTTGGCGGAACTCGTTCCCGCCGATATCGAGACATGGTGCCCCGGTTATGCCGAGGCCACGGTGCAGGATCGCCGGGCGTTCTGGGCCGGCCTGTTCTCGGCCCTGGCGAAACACGAAAGCACCTGGAACCCGGCGGCGGTGGGCGGCGATGGCCGCTGGGTCGGGCTGGTGCAGATCGCGCCGGCCACCGCGCGCGGCTATGGCTGCACGGCCAGATCGGCCGAGGACTTGAAGGACGGGGCGGCGAATCTGTCCTGCGCGATTCGCATCGCGGCGCGCACCGTTGCGCGCGATGGCGTGGTCGCGGCGGGGGGCGACGGAATCGCCGCCGACTGGGGGCCGTTCCACAGCGCGGCAAAGCGGCGCGAGATGGCCGCCTGGACATCGTCGCAAAGCTATTGCCGGGGTTGAGAACCGTGGGCCGGCGCCTCAGGTGCTGCTCGAAAGGGCGCGGGCCCAGCCCGGCCGGCGCGTGCTGTCCACCAGGCTGACGGTCGGCGCATAGCGCCCGCCCAGTGCCAGTGTCGCCCGGCGCATCACCTCGATTCCCGCATCGGATGTGCCCGGAAGCGCCGCGGCCGCGATCGGCGGGCCGACGGTCACGCGATAGGGCTGGCGCGCCTTGTTCAGGGTCTCGTGGAACAAGGTGATGTCGCGCAGCGTCGGGTGGATCAGGTCGAACAGGTAGAACAGCGCCGAATTGCGCGCCCGGATGTTCACCGGCACCACCGGCACGTCGAACTTGCGCGCGATCATTGCCGCCGATGCCATCCAGGGACGCTCATGCAGCCGCAGCCCGCGCCGCTTGGCCAGGCGCCCCGAGGGAAAGATCACCCCCGCCCGGCCCTTGTCCATTGCCGCGCGGGTATAGGCCATCGTCTCGCGCGTCTTGCCGTGGCTGCGCTTTTCGGGCCGCCATTCCACCGGCGCGATCACCGCGTCCATCTGCGGCAACACCTTCAGGATGTCGCTGTTGGCATAGAAGAAAAGGTCGGGCCGGACCGGCGACAAGACCTTCCACAACATGATCCCGTCGGCGATGCCGGTCGGATGGTTGGCCACGATCAATGCCGGCCCCGAGCGGGGGATGTTCTCGATCCCGCTGATCTGGACGTCGCGCGCCAGCAGACGGGCCATTTCATCCATGATGGTCGATGCGCTGTAATCCTGCAGCGCCTCGCCCAGGGCGACCGTGCGCGGATAGCCCAGCAGGCGGGTCAGGACGTGCCGGGACGGCGCGCTCCATGGGTGGTCGCGGAACAGCCAGGGGGCGCGCTCCTCGATCAGCGGGTCGATTCGTTCCTTCATGCGCCTCGTGACCATGTTGCCGTTATTGTCCTGACGACGTGCACCTTACCGTGTTTCATATCCCGAACGTCCCCGCGGGCCAATGACGCCGTGCAAGAAAGCGGCAAAAAACCGCGTGCGCCGACGTTCAGCCCAGCATCCGGCCGATCATTTCGGACATGTCGCGGCTCAGTTCCGGGCGATCGCGGATCCGTTCCAGCGCGCTTCGGATCAGCGCCTGCCGGTCGGCGTCGTAACGCGGCCAGGTCTCGAAGGCGGTGGACATGCGCGCCGCGGTCTGCGGGTTTATGGCGTCCAGCCGGATCAGCCAGTCCGCCACCAGGTCATAGGACGCGCCCGACGGGTCGTGAAACCCCGCGGCATTCATCGACAAGGCGCCGATCACCGCGCGGAAACGGTTCGGGTTTTTCCAGTCGAAATCGGGATGCGCGGTCAGCGAAGTCGCAACGCGCGCGGCCTGGTCCGGCGCTGCCATGCCCGTTTGCAACGCGAACCACTTGTCCAGCACCAGCCGATCGCCCGACCATTGCCGGTAAAAGGCGGCAACCTCCTGCTGGCCGCGACCGATCGCCAGAAGGGCGGACAATGCGCCCAGCTGGTCGGTCATGTTGTCGGCCATGTGATACTGGCGCGCCGCGAGCTTGCCGTCGTTCAGCCGGGAGACGAGGCCGAGCACAGCCTGCCGCAAGGCACGCCGCCCGGCGGCGCGGGCATCGGGCGAATAGGGGCCGGGGCAGATCATGGCGCCGTAAAGCCGCGGCAGCATGTCCGACAGGTGCCCGGCCACGGCCGCCTTCAGCTTCTCGCCCGCGGCGTGAATTGCCAGCGGATCGGGCGTGATGCCGCTGTCATGCAGCGACTGCGCCATGTCGTCCTCGGAGGGCAGTCGCAGCGCCAGCGCGCGAAAGGCCGGGTCCAGCGCCTCGTCCCCGGCCATCATGCGCAGCGCGTCCAGATAGGCCGGCCCGGGTGCGGCGCCATCCGCGACCATGCGCATCAGAACGTCCTTGGCCAGCATTCGGCCGGCCTCCCACCGGTTGAACGGGTCCGTGTCATGCGCCAGCAGGAACGCGAGTTCTTCGGTGCTGGTTTCGCGCTGCAAGATCACCGGGGCCGAGAACCCGCGCAGAAGCGACGGCACCGGCCGGCTGGAAAGCCCCTCGAAGTGGAAGCTCTGCCGCGCCCCGGTCATTTCCAGCATGGTGGTCGGCACCACCTCGTCCCCGTTCGGGTTGAGCAGCCCCACGGCGATCGGGATCACCTGGGGCCGCTTGTCGGGCTGTCCCGGCGTTGGGGGCGTTTCCTGTTCGAAATGAAGCGTATAGGTGCCATTCGTGAAGTCATCGCTGACCTTCAGCCGTGGCGTGCCACTTTGCGTGTACCAGCGGTGGAACTGGGTCAGGTCGCGCCCGGTGGTGTCCTCGAACACGCGCAGCCAATCCTCGATCGTGGCGGCATCGCCATCGTGGCGATCGAAATACAGCGCCAGGGCCTTGCGATACTGCGCCTCTCCGACCAGGCGCTTGAGCATGCCGATCACCTCGGCGCCCTTTTCATAGACGGTCGCGGTGTAGAAATTGTTGATCTCGACATAGCTTTCAGGCCGGACCGGATGCGCCAGCGGGCCGTTATCCTCGCGGAACTGGCGGGCGCGCAGGGCCATCACGTCCTCGATCCGCTTGACCGCCTGGCTGCGCATGTCGCCCGAGAACTGCTGATCGCGGAACACGGTCAGCCCTTCCTTCAGGCAAAGCTGGAACCAGTCGCGGCAGGTGATGCGGTTGCCGGTCCAGTTATGGAAATACTCATGCGCGATGATCGCCTCGATCCGGGCAAAATCGTCGTCGGTCGCGGTTTCGGGGCTGGCAAGGACGTATTTGGAGTTGAAGATGTTCAGCCCCTTGTTCTCCATCGCGCCCATGTTGAAATCGTCCACGGCGACGATGTTGAACACGTCCAGATCGTATTCGCGGCCATAGACCTCCTCGTCCCATTTCATGGCGCGTTTGAGCGCGTCCAGCGCATAGGCGCACTTGCCCTCATCGCCGGGGCGGACCCAGATGTTCAGCTGCACCACCCGTCCCGACCGGGTGGTGAAGCTGCCTTTCTCGGCCAGCAGGTCGCCGGCCACGAGCGCGAACAGATAGGCCGGCTTGGGCCAGGGATCGTGCCATTCGGCCCAGTCCTGTCCGCGCTCCACCGGGTTGCCATTGGATAACAGAACCGGGGCCGGCGCCTCGATCCGCACCGTGAAAGGGGCCATCACATCGGGACGATCGGGGTAGAAGGTGATCTTGCGGAACCCTTCGGCCTCGCACTGGGTGCAATACATTCCTTTCGACATGTAAAGCCCTTCCAGCGCGGTATTTTCCTCCGGGGCGATCCGCACCTCGGCCTCCCAGACGAAGGGGCCGTCGGGCACCGTGCAGGTCAGGCCGGATGCCGATATCCGCGGTTGCACCGGCTGGCCGTCGATCCAGGCCCCGATCAGGTCGAGCTGTTCGCCGTGCAGGAAGAAATCCTGCCCGGGCGCATCCGGATTGGGGCGAAAGACGATCCGCGAGATCACGCGCGTGTCCCGCGGCGCCAGGCGAAAGGTCAGTCGGACCTCGTCGACCAGCCAGCCGGGGGCTGTGTAATCGGCCAGGTGGACGGCTTGCGGCGTGGCGTCTTTCATCGTGATCTCCGGCTGGGACAGGCTAAGGCGAAGACTAGGCACGGGGCCGGGGTTGTTCAACTGCGGCCGCGATCCTAACTGCCCGTGCAGGAGGGAACATGTCAGCAAACAATACCGACCCGCAAGAGCAAGAAGCGCAACACAAGCCGGCCATGCGCGCGATCCGCCTGTCGATCGCCGCGGCCGTGGTGATCCTGCTGGTGGTCCTTGGCACGGCTTTCATGCGGGGCGATGAGCCCGCGGGCGCCGAGACGCAGATCGAGCCGGGCATCGGCGCCGAGCCGGTGCCCGAGTGACCAGGCGTTGCCCCCGAGGCAACGACATTCGGCTTTATTTGGCAAACTGGACAGGTTTTTTGTCCAATCCGGCGATTTTCATGCAGCGCCTTGTTGCCTATCGTAAACAAGTTTTCTAATCCTTCGCGGCAATCATGCGCCTTGCATCCAGTCCGGGAGGGAACAGAAATGGCAGCACGGGTTGAAAAGGATGGCCTCAAGGTCGACGCGATGCTCGCGCGTTTCATCGACGAACAGGCCTTGCCGGGAACCGGCGTGGCGCCCGGCGTCTTCTGGTCCGAACTGTCGCGCCTGATCCACGAATTCGGGCCGCGCAACCGGGCGTTGCTCGATCGGCGGCAGGATTTGCAGGACAGGATCGATGCCTGGCATGTCGCCAACCCGCAGTTCGATCCCGCCGCCTATCGTGCCTTTCTGGAAGAGATCGGTTATCTTGTCCCCGAGGGGCCGGATTTCACGATCGAAACGGCGGAGACCGACCCGGAATTCGCCAGCCAGCCCGGGCCGCAGCTGGTCGTGCCGATCACCAATGCGCGCTATGCGCTGAATGCGGCGAATGCACGCTGGGGCTCGCTCTATGACGCGCTTTACGGCACCGACGCCCTGGGCGACCTGCCCGCCGGCGGTGGCTATGACCCGGAACGCGGGGCGCGGGTGGTGGGCTGGGCCAAGGCCTTCCTCGATCAGGTGATGCCGCTGGCCAATGCGAAATGGGCGCAGGTGACCGGGTTCAAGGTGGCGGGCGGCACGCTGCGCGTGCAGATCGACGGCACCGAGACCGCGATCGAGGCAAAGGGGCATTTCGCCGGCCATGTTGGCGATGCCGACGGCCCCGACGAGATCGTTCTGAAGAACCACAACCTGCATATCCGGATCGTGATCGACCCTGCCACCCCGGTCGGGCGGGATGATCCGGCAGGTATCAGCGACATGCTGATGGAGGCCGCGATCTCGTCGATCATGGATTGCGAGGACAGCGTGGCCACCGTCGATGGCGAGGACAAGACGCTGGCCTATGCCAGCTGGCTGGGCCTGATGAAGGGCGACCTGGTCGAGCAGGTGGAAAAGGGCGGCAAAAGCTTCACCCGCCGGCTGCATGACGACCTGTCCTTTACCGGCGCCGATGGCCGGCCCGCCGTGTTGAAGGGGCGGGCGATGATGCTGGTGCGCAATGTCGGGCATCTCATGACCAACCCCGCGATCCTGACCCGCGACGGCGAAGAGGCGTTCGAGGGGGTGATGGACGCGATGATAACCACGCTGATCGCGATGCACGACCTGAACAAGGACAGCGGACCGCGCAATTCGCTGACCGGGTCGGTCTATGTGGTCAAACCGAAGATGCACGGCCCCGAGGAAGTGGCCTTTGCCGACGAGATCTTCAGCTTCGTCGAGGCGGCGCTGGGGCTGCCGCGATACACGGTGAAACTGGGGATCATGGACGAGGAACGGCGCACCAGCGTCAACCTGAAGGAATGTATCCGCTCCGCCCGGCACCGCGTCGCCTTCATCAATACCGGTTTCCTCGATCGCACCGGCGACGAGATCCACAGCTCGATGGAGGCCGGGCCGATGGTCCGCAAGGGCGAGATGAAGAATACCGCCTGGATCGCCGCCTATGAGGATCGCAATGTCGATATCGGCCTGGCCTGCGGCTTGCAGGGCCGGGCGCAGATCGGCAAGGGCATGTGGGCGATGCCCGATCTGATGGCCGACATGCTGACGGCCAAGATCGGCCATCCGCAGGCCGGCGCCACCTGTGCCTGGGTGCCCAGCCCGACGGCGGCGACGCTGCATGCCACGCATTACCACCATGTCGATGTTTTCGCCCGGCAGGACGAGATCCGCGCCGGCGGGGCGCGTGGCACATTGGCCGACCTGTTGACCATTCCCCTCGCCACCGGGCGCAACTGGGACGAGGACCAGATCACCCAGGAAATCGAGAATAACGCCCAGGGCATCCTGGGCTATGTGGTGCGCTGGATCGACCAGGGGGTGGGCTGTTCCAAGGTGCCGGACATTCACGATGTCGGGCTGATGGAGGATCGCGCCACCTGCCGCATCTCCAGCCAGGCGCTGGCCAACTGGTTGCACCACGAGGTGGTGAGCAAGGAAACGGTCATGGCCGCGATGCGCCGCATGGCCGTGGTGGTGGACCGCCAGAACGCGGGCGACCCGGCCTATCGGCCGATGGCGCCCGGTTTCGACGGGATCGCGTTTCAGGCCGCCTGCGATCTGGTGTTCAAGGGGCGCGAACAGCCCTCGGGCTATACCGAGCCGGTGCTGCACGCCCGGCGTCTGCAACTCAAGGCGCAAGCCGCCGCATCGTGAAAGGAAGCCTCATGGCCGCGATCTCCTTGCGCCGCGCGCGCAGCATCATCCGCAAGACCCTTGAAAAGGGCCGCGAAATGCAGCTCAAGCCCCTGTCGGTGGTTGTGCTGGACGCCGGCGGGCATGTCATCGCCTTCGAGCGCGAGGATGGCGCCAGCCCGGGCCGGTTCGCAATTGCCCATGGCAAGGCTTATGGCTCGGTCATGCTGGGGATTCCCGGATCGGCTCAGATGGCCCGCGCCGATAGCCAAGCCTATTTCATCGCCGCCGCCGGCGCGGTCTTTGATGGAAAGCTGGTGCCGGTTCCGGGCGGAATCCTGCTGCGCGACGGCAAGGGCGCGGTGATCGGCGCGGTGGGCGTGACCGGCGACAGTTCGGACAATGATGCAACCGCCGGGATGGCCGGGGTCGAGGCGGCCGGCCTGACCGGCGAGGCGTGAGGTTGAGGCGCCTGAAAATCAGGCAGATGCGCGGCGCACAGGCGTTGTGCGATATGCCACCTCTTCACGCGGGCGTGTAAACGTTCTATCTGTTTGTCATGGAACTGAAGAGGATGGACATGGCGCGCCCCATTGTTGGCATCATCGGCAATCATCACCTGATCAATGACAGCTACGAGGTGCATGCCGGGGGCGCGATGAACTCGGAAGCCGTGGCGCAGGTGGCTCAGGCGCTGCCGCTTCTGATTCCGGCCGACCCCAACCTGGTGACTGTCGCGGAACTGCTGGATGTCTGCGATGGCTTCCTGTTCACCGGTGGCCGCCCCAATGTCCATCCCGAGGAATACGGCGAGAACCCGACCGAGGCGCATGGCGCCTTCGATCGCTGCCGCGACGCCATCGCCCTGCCGCTGATCCGGGCGCTGGTCGAGCGCGGCCAGCCGTTCCTGGGGGTCTGCCGCGGCTTTCAGGAGGTGAACGTGGCGATGGGGGGCACGCTTTATCCGGAGATCCGCGACCTGCCGGGGCGGATGAACCACCGGATGCCGCCCGATGGCACGCTGGAGGAAAAATTCGCCCTGCGTCACATGGTCAGCTTCACCCCGGGCGGGCCGTTCGCCCGGCTTTTCGGGGCAGAAAAGGTGATGACCAACACGCTGCACGGGCAGGGAATCAAGACGGCGGGCAGCCGCATCGTGATCGACGGGTATGCGCCCGACGGCACGCCAGAGGCGCTTTATGTCAAGGATGCGCCCGGATTCACGCTGTCGGTGCAGTGGCACCCGGAATACCGGGCGGCCTGCGACCCGGCTTCGCGCGCGCTGTTCACCGCCTTCGGCAAGGCGGTGCGGGCCTGGGCACGGGGCGAAACGGTGCCGGTGCTACAGATCGCCTGACTTGACTTTCCACCTGCTGGAACGGTCATTCCGGTCCGGCAGTCAAAAGCGAGTCGTCGAATGAACAGGAAGAAACTGGCGCTGGCCGCCGTCGTGATCGTCGCCGTGGGGGCCGCGGCCCTTGCCGTGTTCTCGCAAGACCCGGCACATGCGCCGATGGAGCAGGCCCGTTCGGCGCCGGCCGAAGGCGCCGCTATTGTCCAGGTCACGGTTCCGCCGCTCGAAGGGCGGGCCGCGATGGGCGAACTGGCCTTCAACGCGAAATGCGCCGCGTGCCATGGCGAGAATGCCGCCGGGCGGCAGGGCAAGGGGCCGCCGCTGATCCACAAGTATTACGAACCAAGCCATCACGGCGACATGGCCTTCAGGCTGGCGCCGCAACAAGGGGTGCGCGCGCATCACTGGAAATTCGGCAACATGCCCCCGGTCGAGGGGCTGACCGAGGCCGATATCGGCGCGATCATCGCCTATGTCCGCACGGTGCAGAAGGCGAATGGAATATTCTGACAGCGTTCGGGGTTGATCCACCGCATTGCGCGGGGGTGCGGCGCGGGGCAGAATTGACCACGTCATCGTTCCGCGAAAGGGCGCGCCAATGAAAATCGTCATCGTCTATGCCACGACCGAAGGCCAGACCCGCAAGATCGCACGCTTTGCCGCCGACCGGCTGAGCGATGCCGCGCATGTGATCGAACTGGTTCCGGCCGCAGAGGCGGGCGAGCTGGACCTGTCGCGGTTCGAAAAGGCGATCCTGGCCGGTTCGGTGCATGTCGGCAAGTATCAGGCGGACCTGGCCGAGTTCGCGCAAAGGAACGCCGATGCGCTGAATGCGATGCCGACGCTGTTCCTGTCGGTCTCGCTGGCCGCGGCCGGGGATGATCCCGATGACTGGAAGGGATTGGCCGATTGCGTGGCGCGATTCACCAAACAGACCGGCTGGTCCCCCGGCCGGGTCGAACATGTCGCCGGTGCGTTCCGCTTCACGCAATACGATTTCTTCCGGTCCTGGGCGATGCGCTGGATTGCCGCGCAGAAGGGTGAAACCGTCGATCCGCGCGAAGACAAGGAATATACCGACTGGGCGAAACTGGAAGCCACGCTGCACGACTGGGTTGCGGGCTGATGGGGGGGCAGGAACGGGCCGGGGAATGAAACGCTCCCGTATCAACCAGATCATGGCCTCGGCCGACGAGTTCATCCGTTCCTTCGGCATCAGCCTGCCGCCTTTCGCCTGGTTCACCCCGGCCGAGATGCGCGCCGGCAAGGACCGGCTTTCGCGCGTGATCGAGGGGCGCATGGGCTGGGACATAACCGACTATGGGCTGGAAGATTTCGACCGGATGGGGCTGTTCCTGTTCACCCTGCGCAACGGCCGGCTGGCCGATCTGCAAAACGGGCGCGGCATGTGCTATGCCGAAAAGCTGCTGATCTCGCGCCACGATCAGCTCAGCCCCATGCACCGCCACCGGGTCAAGGCCGAGGATATCATCAATCGCGCCGGGGCGACGCTTGCGGTGCAGCTCTTCGGTTCGGACGCGCGGGGCGATTTCGACCCGGACGCGGGCGGCACCGTGCTGTGCGACGGGATCGCGCGGACATTCGCGCCCGGCGAGGTGCTGACGCTTGCCCCGGGCGAAAGCGTCACATTGATGCCCGGCGACTGGCACGCCTTCTGGGGCGAAGGGGGCGATGTGCTGATCGGCGAGGTTTCGACCGTGAACGACGACCTGAACGACAACATCTTCCGCGATCCGGTCGGCCGTTTCGCCGAGATCGACGAGGATGTGCCGCCGCTGCACCTGCTGGTCTCGGATTACGACCGGTTGCTTTGATCCGGCCGCAGGGTCACAGGGCGCGCAGGGCCAGCGCCTCGTGCCGTTTCAGGCTGCGCCGGCTGGCCGGGCCGAAGGCGCCCGGGTCCGAGCGCAGTTCGGGGAAGATGCGGAACAGCTCTTCGCGACAGGCCCCGTCGATCCCTTCGAGCCCGACATGGCCGGGATGGAAGCTTTCGGTGCGGATGCCTTCGGCGAAGATGACCTCGTGCCGGTCGAAGGCCAGGTGAACATATGTCACCGTTGCGCCGGTTTCCCGGATGACGCTTTCGCCGTCGACCAGGTGAACCGCCGGGACCAGCACCTCGCCCTCGCCGAAGAGCAACTGCGCGCGGTAGCCGCCCAGCAGCATCCGGTGCTGGGGCGAGACCAGCAGATCGCGGCCGTTGTCCAGATGTCCCTGGCGGATCCGGATCGGGGCCAACCGGTCCTTCGCGGGCACCGTGCGCTGTCCGACCCAGCGCAATGTCTGAACCCCGTTGTCGGCGGTCAGCACCTTGTCGCCGGGCCGCAGATCCTGGACCGGACGTTCGCCCGCCGGTGTCAGGATGCGGGTATCCGCCACAAAGCAGATAACCACGTTCTCCATCCCCGAAAAGGTGACAACCGACCCGTCCGACAACGTCGCGCTGCCCGAGCGGCTGCCGGTTCCGTCATACGGGTCATAGGCGATGTCGTCCGGGCCGAGCAGGCCGCGAAAATCGATCGTGTCGCCAGCAGCACCGTTGGTGCCGCCGTCGATATCGACATTGCCCGGCGCCGCGCCCGGACCGGATATGCGAAAAATGTCGTCGCCATCGCCACCTGTCGCCGTGTCGCCCGTTGTCAGGTCAAGCGTGTCGTTGCCCGCGCCACCGCTGATCCGGTCGGCACCGGCGCCGCCCGACAGGATGTCGTCACCGGTGCCGCCATCGACAAGATCGTCGCCGTCGCCACCGTCGATCCTGTCCGCGCCCGATGTTCCGGATGCGGTGTCGGGCAAGGGGACCGGATCGAACTGGATGTCGCTGACATTGATCGCGTGCGTGCCGGCGGCGTTGCCCCGCGGGTCTTCCATATTGGCATAGCTGATCTCGACCGAACTCACCGGCCCCGCGATCTCGACCAGGGCAGCGCCGCGCGCCTCGTCCGGTGAATCGAGGCTGTCTCCGGCCGCGATGGTCTGGCCCGTGACAGTGTCGTTGCCGTCGGCCGTGATCGTGACCGGCAGCTGGTTTCCGTCGGAATCATAGGCGTTGATCGTCACCGAATCGAGATGGTTGCGGGCCGATGAATCGATGTCGCTGATCCGGAACCGGACATTGTTGACGCTGTCGGCGACGCCCGAGCCCGAGGCCGCCGCGAAATCGAGGCGCGTCGTCGATGTCGCCTCGTCGCCTGCGCCGAAGAGATAGAGAGAGGACTGCGTCGCGAGCGTCTCGCCCGGTGCGGTATGGATCGGGTCGGAGCTTTCCACCTCGAAGCTCGGGCGGTTGTCGCCGTCATCGACAAATGAAACGCTGACATCAACGCGGCCGGTGGCCTGGGTGAAGCCGGCGGACAGGTCTGTGCCATCGCTGCCCTGGGACGACCAGTGGAGCGTTTCCGTTCCTGCGGCCCCGCCGCCGTCGCCGTCGCCGAAAAGAATGTCGTTTCCCGCGCCGCCGGAAATCTCGTCCGCTCCGCTGCCGCCATGCACCGTGTCGTCGCCCGCGCCGGCCTCGACCCTGTCGGCGCCGGCCCCGGCCTCGATCACGTCGTCATTGCCATTCGCCCCGGTGCCGAAACCGCCATCGACCATGTCCCCGTCGGGATCGCCGTGAAACCCCGCGTCGATCGTGTCATCGCCGCCGGTCCCCTCGACGACATTGTCCACAGAGCTGTAATCCGTCGCGGCAAAGGCCGGATTTCCCCAATCCGCGTTCGGGTTGGAGGTGAAATCCTGCACTTCGTAGGCGCGACCGGGAACCAGGGGCTTTTCCGACAGCGTGTAATTGCCCGCCGCACCGCCATTCTCGACCTCAAGGCGGACGATGTCGAAGGTTTCCCCGGTCACGGTGTCGCGCACGGTCCAGCTCGCCTCGGCATCGACATTCGCGCCGGAGGACGTGTTGCCGCCCAGGATGACGTCGCCGGTCGCGGATTCATTGCCGTTATTGTCGTCGTCCAGGGTCAGATCGTCGTCGGTGATTGTCGCCTTGCCATCCGCGGCCGCGGGGCCGGTCCAGGTGAACGATCCGCCCGGCCACCAGGGCAACTGCCCCGAGGGATCCTGATCGTAAAAGCGGATATTGTAGCGCGGCATTGCCTGTTTCACTCGCTCGTGTTTGCACGCGGTCCTGACGGCGATGGCCCCTGCCATGCCGCCTTCCTTGCGCGGGCGGGCACGGGGCCTGCGACGCGATCGACCGTCACCCTATCCTGTGACTGTTTAAGAACCGATTGCGGCGGGGCGATGGCCCAACCGGCGCAAGCTGCGGCCGAAAAAGGGAAAATTATTGGCACGCGGCGGCGACGACGGCGGCGCGGTTCAGCGGGGCGGGGCCTGGTCCAGCCGCTTTTCCATGCGGAAATTGGTCAGCGCCACGCCGTTGCGAATCACGCTTTGCCGGGCGATCACGCGCCAGCCGCGCCGCGCCAGGAACCGCTGCGCAAGATGGCTGGCCTCGGTGCTCAGCGTGGGAATCCCGGCCCGCCGCGCCCGTTGTTCGAGCGCATCGTAAAGCGCGCCGGCCACGCCCTTGCCCATCACGCGGGGCAGAACATAGGCATAATCCAGGAACCCGTCATCGGCCAGCGTCATGAACCCGGTCACGCGGCCCAGCCGGTCCTGGGCGATCAGGCAGGTGCCCGCCAGAAGGCGTGTTTCCCAATCCGCCGGCATATCGGGGCCGGGCGCCCAGGCAGCGCGTTCGGCCGCGCTGTAATGCGCCGCGGCCCCATCATGAACGGCGGCATGGAACACCGCCCGCGCGGCCGGCCCGTCACCGGGCCGGCCGCGCCGGATGATCGGTCGGCCGCTCATAACCCGGTGCGCAAATGCCAGAGCTCGGGAAACAGCTCGACCTCCAGCATCCGCTTCAGATAGGCCACCCCCGAGGTGCCGCCGGTGCCGCGCTTGAACCCGATCACCCGTTCGACCGTGGTGATGTGGTTGAAGCGCCAGCGCCGGAAATAATCCTCGAAATCGACCAGCTTCTCGGCCAGTTCGTATAATTCCCAATACGCCTCGGGCGTCGCATAGACCCGTGACCAGGCCGCCTCGACCCCCGGATCCGGCCTGTAGGGCTGGGCAAGGTCGCGCGACAGCACTGCTTGCGGAATCGAAAACCCGTCTGCCGCCAGTCGCCCCAGCGCCACGTCGTAAAGCGACGGTCGCGCCAGTTCCGCCCTCAGTCTTTCGACGATGTCGCGACGGTGCTCATGCGGTTTCAGCATCGCCGCGTTGCGGTTGCCCAGGGTGAACTCGATCAGCCGATATTGCCAGGACTGGAAGCCCGAGCTTTGCCCCAGCGCGTCGCGAAAGGTGGTGTAATCCGACGGGGTCATGGTGCGCAGCACGTCCCAGGCGCCGTTGAGCTGTTCGAAAATGCGCGCCACGCGGGACAGCAGCTTGAATCCCGGGCGCAGTTCGCCCCTTGCGATCGCGCTGCGCGCCGCGCCCAGTTCGTGCAGCGCCAGCCGCATCCACAGCTCCGATGTCTGGTGCTGAACGATGAACAGCATCTCGTCATGGGCATCGCTGATCGGGACCTGTGCGCCCAGCAGGGCGTCCAGGTGCAGATAATCGCCATAGGACATGCGCCCGTCGAACGACATCTGCGCCCCGTCCCGTTCCGGGTTCAGCGGATCGCTCATGTCACCCTCGCGCGGGTCCTGAATTCGGGGCGGTCCCAAAGCCGGCCGGCCATCACCTCTTCCATGATCTCGGCGGCGCGGATCACCTCGCCCGGTTGCAGGTAAAGCGGGGTGAAGCCGAATCGCATGATGTCGGGGGCGCGGAAATCGCCGATCACGCCGCGCGAAATCAACGCCTGCATCACCGCGTAGCCATCGGGGAAGCGGAAGGAAACCTGGCTTCCGCGCTGCTGCGGGTCGCGCGGCGAGGCCAGCGCAAGATCGGGGCAGCGCGCCTCGACCTCGCGGATGAACAGCTCGCTCAGCTCCACGGATCTTGCGCGGATATCGGCAATATCGGCATGGTCCCATACATCCAGCGCGGCCTCCAGCGCGGCCATCTGCAACACCGGCGGGGTGCCCACGCGCATCCGCTCGACGCCCTGGCCGGGGCGATAGTCCAGATCGAAGGCGAACGGGGCCTGATGCCCGAGCCAGCCGGAAAGGGCCGGGCGGGCGGTCTCGGCATGGCGCGGCGCGACATAGATGAAGGCCGGCCCGCCGGGGCCGGAATTGAGATACTTGTAGGTGCAGCCCACCGCGAAATCCGCGCCGCCACCGGCGACATCGACCGGCAGCGCCCCGGCGGAATGCGCCAGGTCCCAGACCGCCAGCGCGCCGGCCGCATGGGCCTTTGCCGTCAGCGCCGCCATGTCGTGCTTGCGCCCGGTACGATAATCCACCTCGGTCAGCATCAGAACGGCGATCTCGTCGGTGATGTGGCCGGCCACGTCCTCCGGCGCCACGGTCTTGAGCGCATAGCCGTTTCCGAGCGTGCGAACCAGCCCCTCGGCCATGTAAAGATCGGTGGGGAAATTGCCGGTATCGCTGAGGATTATCCGTTTCCCGGGGGTCATTTCCAGGGCCGAGGCCAGGGCTTGGTAAACCTTGATCGACAGCGTGTCGCCCAGCACCACATGGCCCGGTTCGGCACCGATCAGCCGGCCGATCCGGTCGCCCAGCCGCGCCGGCATCTCCATCCAGCCGGCGCGATTCCAGCCCGAGATCAGCATGTCGCCCCACTCGGCGCCGATGGTGCGCGCCACGCGCGCGGCGGCGGCGACGGGCAACGGACCCAGCGAGTTGCCGTCGAGATAGATCACGCCGTCGGGCAGGTGAAACATCGCCCGCGTGGCGTCGAAATCGGTCATTCGTCCCTCCGTGGTTTTGGCGCGAAGCCTATCGCGAAACCGCGGCGGCGCAATCGCAATCGGATTGGCCGCTTCGCAACGTGCCATCGGGACTCGAACACCGGGTTGTGAAACATTGTTGCGCAATGATAAGAACATCCGGACGAATGGTGACAAACCGTCGCGCGTGAACGAGAGGGATTCAGAACGTGAAAATCGGGGCACCGAAGGAAATATATGCGGGGGAGGCGCGCGTCGCCATGACCCCCGAATCGGCACAGCAATTGCAAAAGCTGGGCTATGACTGCGCCATCGAGACCGGCGCCGGCGAAAAGGCCGGGTTCCCGGACGCGGTTTACCAGGAGGCCGGGGTCGAGATCGTCAAGACGCCCGCCGCCCTGTGGAAGGCCGCCGACGTGATCGTGAAGGTTCGCGAACCGTCCGAGACCGAGGCCAAGCGCCTGACCGGGAAGAAGACGCTGATCTCGTTCTTCTGGCCGGCCCAGAACGAAGAACTGCTGGAGCTTTGCCGCTCCAAGGGGGCCAGCGTGATCGCGATGGACATGGTCCCGCGGATCAGCCGGGCGCAGAAGATGGATGCGCTGTCCTCGATGGCCAATATCGCGGGGTACCGCGCGGTGATCGAGGCGGGCAACAATTTCGGCCGCTTCTTCACCGGCCAGGTGACGGCGGCGGGCAAGGTGCCGCCGGCGAAAGTGCTGGTGGTGGGCGCCGGCGTGGCCGGGCTTGCCGCGATCGGCACCGCCACCAGCCTGGGCGCGATCACCTATGCCTTCGACGTGCGCCCCGAAGTTGCCGAGCAGATCGAGAGCATGGGCGCCGAGTTCGTCTATCTCGATTTCGAGGAGGAAACGCAGGATGGCGCCGCCACCGGCGGATATGCGGCGCCCTCGAGCCCGGAATTTCGTGAAAAGCAACTGGAAAAATTCCGCGAGCTGGCCCCGGACATGGACATCGTCATCACCACCGCCCTGATCCCCGGCCGGCCCGCGCCGAAGCTGTGGACCGAGGACATGGTCAAGGCGATGAAGCGCGGCTCGGTGATCGTGGATCTGGCCGCCGAGAAGGGCGGCAATTGCGACCTGACCCGGCCCGACGAGAAGATCGTCACCGACAATGGTGTGACCATCGTGGGTTATACCGATTTCCCCAGCCGCATGGCCACGCAGGCCTCGTCGCTTTATGCCAGCAATATCCGTCACATGATGACCGACCTGACGCCGGAAAAGGATGGCAAGGTCGATCACGACATGGAGGATGACGTGATCCGCGGCGCGACGGTGTGCCATGCGGGCGAGATCACCTATCCCCCGCCGCCGCCCAAGGTGAAGGCGATTGCCGCCAAGCCCAGGGAAAAGCAGAAAGAACTTACCCCCGAAGAGAAGCGGGCGCAGGAAGTTGCCGCCTTCAAGGCGCAGACGAAAAGCCAGGTCGGCATGCTTGTCGCGGGCGGTGTGCTGATGCTGCTGATCGGCAGCTTCGCCCCGGAAAGCTTCATGAGCCATTTCATCGTTTTCGTGCTGGCCTGTTTCGTCGGCTTCCAGGTGATCTGGAATGTCAGCCATTCGCTGCATACGCCTCTGATGGCGGTGACCAACGCGATTTCCGGGATCATCATCCTTGGCGCGCTGCTTCAGATCGGATCGGGAAATGCGCTGGTCACGATCCTGGCGGCAATCTCGGTGTTGATCGCCACCATCAACGTCGTGGGGGGCTTCCTGGTGACACGCCGGATGCTCGCCATGTTCCAGAAATCCTGAAGGGGGCGGAACAATGTCTATCGGAATCGTTTCCGCGGCCTATATCTCGGCTGCCGTTCTCTTCATCCTCAGCCTGGGCGGGCTGTCGGGCCAGGAAAGCGCCAAGCGCGCGGTCTGGTATGGCATCGTCGGCATGGCGATCGCCATTATCGGCACCGTGTTCGGCCCGGGCATCGGCACCTGGTGGCTGCTGATCCCGGCCGTGGCGATCGGCGCCTATGCCGGTTACGAGGTCGCGCGGCGCGTCGAGATGACCGAGATGCCGCAGCTGGTGGCCGCGCTGCACAGTTTCGTCGGCCTTGCGGCGGTGTTCATCGGCTTCAACGCCGATATCGAACTTGGCCGCGTCATGGCGATGGATGAAAGCGCGCGCCAGGCCCTGACCGGCTTTGCCGCGGTTCTGGCGCACAAGTCGCCGGTGGAAATCGCGATCCTGCGGGTCGAGGTGTTCCTGGGCATCTTCATAGGCGCCGTGACCTTCACCGGTTCGGTCGTCGCCTTCGGCAAGCTGGCCGGCAAGGTGGACGGCAAGGCCAAGAAGCTGCCCGGCGGCCACATGCTGAACGCGGGCGCGGCGATCATCTCGGCGATCCTGCTGATCCTGTATTTCGGCGGCGCGGGGATCTGGACGCTGATCGCGATGACGCTGCTGGCCTTCTTCATCGGTTATCACCTGATCATGGGCATCGGCGGCGCCGACATGCCGGTGGTGGTGTCGATGCTCAACAGCTATTCGGGCTGGGCGGCGGCGGCCATCGGTTTCACTCTGGGCAACGACCTGCTGATCGTGACCGGGGCGCTTGTGGGCTCTTCCGGCGCGATCCTGTCCTACATCATGTGCCGCGCGATGAATCGCAAGTTCATCAGCGTGATCCTGGGCGGCTTCGGCAACACGCAGGGCCCGGCCGCCGAGATGGAGGGCGAGATGATCTCGGTCGAGGCCGATGGCGTCGCCGCGGCGCTGGAGGAGGCCGACAGCGTGATCATCGTGCCGGGCTATGGCATGGCGGTGGCGCAGGCGCAGAACGCGGTCAGCGAACTGACGCGGAAGCTGCGCGCGCAGGGCAAGACCGTGCGCTTCGCGATCCATCCCGTCGCCGGGCGCCTGCCGGGGCACATGAACGTGCTGCTGGCCGAAGCCAAGGTGCCCTATGACATCGTGCTGGAGATGGACGAGATCAACGCGGATTTCCCCGAAACCGACGTTGCGATCGTGATCGGTTCGAACGACATCGTGAACCCGGCCGCGCAGGACGACCCCAACAGCCCGATCGCCGGGATGCCGGTGCTCGAGGTGTGGAAGGCCAAGCAGGTTTTCGTGTCGAAACGGGGGCAGGGCACCGGCTATTCGGGGATCGAGAACCCGCTGTTCTTCAAGGAGAACACGCGCATGTTCTATGGCGATGCCAAGGCGTCGGTGGAAAAGCTGCTGGCGCTGCTGGGCTGAGGCGGCGATCTGCGACTTTCGCGGTCCGCGCTGCGGGCCGGAACGAAACCGGACGCCCCGGCGCAGCGCGCCGCCGGGGCGGCCGGTTCTCCGGCCTTGTCGCTTGACCTCGACCAATGCGCGCGGCACGCTTTGTTGTATCCGGAAAACACCAAACCATGGCCGGTCGGCATCCGAGCGCGCGACAGGAGAGAGGAAAGATTGTCATGCCCGTGAAGAACCGGTTTGCCGAATTGCACGACGAGATCACCGCCTGGCGACGCGATTTCCACGAAAACCCGGAAATTCTTTTCGACACCCATCGCACGGCGGCCCGCGTGGCCGGATTGCTGCGCGAATTCGGCTGCGACGAGGTGGTCGAGGGGATCGGCCGAACCGGGGTGGTCGGCGTGATCAAGGGCAGGTCGGACAAATCCGGCAAGGTGATCGGCCTGCGCGCCGACATGGACGCGCTGCCGATAGACGAGGCGACGGGGCTCGACTACGCCTCGAAAACGCCGGGGGCGATGCATGCCTGCGGCCATGACGGGCATACGGCGATGCTGCTGGGGGCCGCGAAATACCTGGCCGAGACGCGCAATTTCGACGGCACCGCGGTGGTCATCTTCCAACCCGCCGAAGAGGGCGGCGGTGGCGGCCGGGAAATGGTCGATGACGGCGTGATGGAGCGGTTCGCGATCCAGGAGGTCTATGGCCTGCACAACTGGCCCGGACAGCCGACCGGCAGTTTCGCGATTCGCCCAGGCCCGTTCTTTGCCGCGACCGATGTGTTCGGGATCACCGTCACCGGCCGCGGCGGGCATGCTGCGAAACCGCACGAGACGATCGACCCCACCGTCGTCGCCAGCCATATCGTGCTGGCGCTGCAATCGATCGCCAGCCGCAATGTCGACCCGGTCGAACAGGTCGTTGTTTCGGTCACGAGTTTCCAGACATCCTCGACCGCGTTCAACGTGATCCCCCAGAAGGTCACGATGAAGGGCACGGTGCGCAGCCTGGACGCAGACGTGCACGACCTGGCCGAGACGCGGTTGACCCGGCTGGCCGAGGCCACCGCCGAGGCCTATGGCGCGACCGCGATGGTCGACTATCAGCGCAATTACCCGGTGATGGTGAATTCCGGGGCCGAAACCGATTTCGCCGCCGAGGTGGCCCGCGCAGTCGCCGGCGATTGCCGCGACGCGCCGCTGGTCATGGGCGGCGAGGATTTCGCCTTCATGCTGAACGCGCGGCCGGGCGCCTATATCCTGATGGGCAATGGCGACACGGCCGCGGTGCACCATCCGGAATACAACTTCAATGACGAGGCGATCCCGGCGGGGTGCTCCTGGTGGGCAGAGCTGGTCGAACGGCGGATGCCCGCGGCCTGACCGGGGCCGCGCGACAGATGAAATCACGATCCGTTCGCGTGATCTCCTGCGGCGCGCGCCCCGCGTCATGAACAGGATCTCCGCGGCGATGGGCGTGGCCTGGTCGCCTGCACGCTCGGGCGCAAGCCCGTCACCCGCCATGAGATTCGCGCTTGTGGCGCCCCGGCCGTTTTCCGATGTCAGGGTCGCTATCCGGTTGAAGCTCGGCAAACGGCCCACGACGCGACATCGAATGCCCCGCGCCCGTGGGCAGCGCCGCCCATGCAGGGATCTATCCGTAGCGGCCGGTGATGTAGCTTTCGGTTCTCGGATGCCTGGGATTGGTGAAAATCTGGTTGGTATCGCCGAACTCGATCAGCTCCCCGATATACATGAAGGCTGTCCGGTGAGAGATGCGCGCCGCCTGCTGCATGTTATGCGTGACGATCACGATGGTGACGCTGTCCGAAAGCTCCTGGATCAGATCCTCGATCTTGGCGGTCGCGATCGGATCGAGGGCCGAGGTCGGCTCGTCCAGCAGCAGGATCTCGGGATTGGGCGCAAGCGCGCGTGCTATGCACAGGCGTTGCTGCTGGCCGCCCGACAGATCGCTGGCCGAGCCTTTCAGCTTGTCCTTGGTCTCGTCCCAGACGGCGGCGCGCCGCAGCGCGGTTTCCACCGCCTCGTCGATCACATGGCGGTCCTTGACTCCGCGCACGCGCAGCCCCGCCGCCACGTTTTCATAGATCGACTTGGGAAACGGGTTCGGCTTTTGAAACACCATGCCGACCCGCAGGCGAACGATCACCGGATCGGCGCCCTTGCCGATCAGGTTCTCGCCTTCGGGTTCGAGGATGATGCGCCCCTCGTACCTGTTGCCGGGATAAAGGTCGTGCATCCGGTTGATGCTGCGCAGCAGGGTGGACTTGCCGCAGCCCGAGGGACCGATGATCGCGGTCACCTTGCGATCGAGGATCGGCATGTCGACATGCTTGATCGCCTGGAAGCCATTGGAATAGTAAAAGCTGAAATCCTCGAGCCGGGCACGCAGCGTTTCATGCTCCGGCGACGGTTTGATCGGCGGCGGCATGTCCGATTCCGGGACGATGCGCCGGTGTGCCGTCCGTTCGACTTTCATGTCTGTGTCCATCGCGGGTCAGTTCCTGTGTTGCTTGCGCAGCCGATAGCGGATCCAGATCGCGATCCCGTTGAGCGAGAATGTCAACGCGATCAGGACCACACCCGTCGCCGCCGCGGCAATGTGAAATTCGGGTTGCGGACGAGAGACCCAGTTGAACATCTGGATCGGCAAAACCGTAAAGCCATCATGCAGCCAGGCGAACGAGATGAATGGAAACTCGCCGGTCACCGGGGGTGAGGGAAGGAATGCGATGAAGGTCAGCGCCCCGATCGTGATCAGCGGGGCCGTCTCGCCGATGGCGCGGCTGAGGCCGACGATGGCCCCCGTCATGATGCCGGGCCGCGCGGCGGGGATGATGTAGTTCCACATCACCTGCCATTGATCGGCGCCGATTCCATAGGCCCCTTCCTTGACGATCTGCGGGATCGATCGCACCGCTTCGCGCGTGGACACGATTACGATCGGCAGGATCAGCAACGCCAGCGTCATCCCCGCCACCAGGATCGTCTGACCCAGCCCCATTCCGTAGACGAACATGCCCAGTGCCAACAGGCCGTAGATGATCGAGGGAACACCGGCGAGATTCGACACGTTGATCTCGATGAAATCCGAGAACCAGCCCTTCCTGGCATATTCCTCAAGATACAAACCGGCGGCGATTCCGACCGGCACCGCAAGAAACGCGGTCACCAGCATGACCAGCAATGAGCCGACCCAGGCCGACAGGATGCCGGCGCGTTCCGGCAGGCGGGACGGATAGCTCGTCATGAAGTCGTAATCGATATATTGCGTTCCGCGGATGATCAGGTCGCCGATCAGCGTGAACAGCAGGCTCATCGCGATTGCCAGCACGAACAGCCCGCCGGCGGCAAACCAGAGATCCTTGCGCTTGGCGCTGTGCACCGCGTCGAACGCCGATTGCTCGGTCCGGCCGGGGCCGAGATTGCCCTTGGTCGTCAGTGCCATCTCAATACACCTCGCGGAACTTGCGGCGCAGGAAGAAGCCGATGATATTGAACAGCAGCGTGATCACGAAAAGCAACAGGCCCACCGCAAAGATCGTCTGATAGGCGAGCGAGCCGCGCGCCACATCGCCCAGGCTCATCTGCACGATATAGGCGGTGATCGTCGCCGCCCCTTCGCGCGGATCGAAGGTCAGGTTCGGGTTCTGTCCGGCCGCGACGGCCAGCACCATCGTTTCGCCGACCGCGCGCGACATGCCAAGGATGAACGCGGCGGTGATGCCCGAAAACGCACCCGGTATCACGATCCGCGTGGCCACCTGCCACCGGGCCATGCCAAGCGCATAGCCCCCTTCACGCAGGCTGTCGGGCACGGCGCGCATCGCATCCTCGCTGACGGACACGACATAGGGCAGGATCATTATGCCAAGAATGATGCCGGGAACCAGCAGGTTGATTCCGCGAAGTCCCGGAATGAACTGTTGCAGGAACGGCGTCATGACCAGCAGCGCGAAATACCCGTAGACGACGGTCGGCACCGCCTCCAGCATCTCGAGGGCGGGCTTGATCGTCTCGCGCACGGCATCGGGGGCGTATTCGCTCAGGTAGATCGCCATGGTCAGGCCGAAGGGGACGGCGATCACCATGGCAAGGCCGGCGGTCTGAAGGGTCGCCGCCAGAAGGGGAAGGACACCGAATTGCTTGTCGATGAACATCGGCGTCCACATCGTGCCGAACAGGAAATCGGTCAGCGGCACCTCGGCGAAAAAATCCCATGAATCGCGCAAGAGGATGAAGACGATCGCGGCGGTCACGAAAACCGACAAGGCGGCACACAGGAACAGGAAGGCGCCCATTCCGCGCGCGATGAGACGACGGCGCGTGACGAAGCCGCTGCGGATAAGATCGTCTGATCGGGGAATCGGCTGATCGGGCACGGCGACCTCGCTTGTCCATGATAAAAGACGTGGCGGGCAATAAGGCCCGCCACGCGATTTTACAAGGTCACTTCGTTGCAAGCAGGTCGGAGATGTTCACGCCGACCTTGGAACCGCCATCGAAGTGGCTGCCAGTGGTGCGCGCCTCGATCTTCTTCTCGGCCAGCGCGAATGCCTTCTCGGGCAGCGGCAGATAGCCGGTCGAGGCGACCAGCTCGGGCGCGATTTCCGGGTCGAACATGAACTTCGCGAAATCCTCGACCTTCTGGTTGTTCTCGATGCTGGACTTCTTGGCGTATATGAACAGCGGGCGCGTCAGCGGCTGGTAGCTTCCGTCGCCCGCGGTGTCGGTCGTCGGGGGGACGCACTCGCCGCCCTTATAGGAGATTTCCAGAGGCTTCAGGCGCGAGCGGTTCTCCTCGACATAGGCCAGCCCCAGGAAGCCGATGGCATTGGGGTTGGTGGACACGCCCTGAACGGTGATATTGTCGTCCTCGGTCGCGGTGAAGTCCCCGCGCGAGGCACCCTCTTCGCCGACAACGGCATAGGTGAAGTAATCGTAGGTGCCCGAATCGGTGCCCGCGCCGAACAGCGCCAGTTCGCGATCGGGGAAGCTGTCGCGCACCTGGTTCCAGTTGGTGATCTTGCCCTGTGCCTCGGGCTCGTAGATCGTTTTCAACTCCTCGACCGTCATGCAGCTGACCCAGTCATTTTCCGGGCTCACGACGACGGCGAGCGCGTCCATGGCGATCGGCAGCTCGACGAACTCGATGCCGTTCTCGGCGCATTTCGCGGCCTCGGAGTTCTTGATCGGGCGCGAGGCGCCGGAAAAGTCGGTTTCGCCGCGGCAGAATTTCTGGAACCCGCCGCCCGTGCCGGAAACGCCGACCACGACGCGGTTGCCGGTGGCGATCTGGTATTCCTCGGCCATCGCCTCGGAGATCGGGAAAACGGTGGACGATCCGTCGATCTGGATGGCCGCGTCCTGCGCCACGGCAAGGCCGGGCAGGGTGGCCGCGATGGCAGCTGCGGCGGTGGTGAGGGTAAGGTTACGCATGAGCAGTATGTCCTCCTGTCAGGTTCGAGTTGCTCGAGCACCGGCTATGCTTGATTTGTGACACCTCTACGAATGAAACGTAAAAGTTTTGCGACAGCCCGGCAGACGTCCTGTACGTTGCCTCGACCGGTGCCGATGCGGTCCGCGTCGTCCGCGCCGCGAAAGATCCTCCGCGTCTCTGGCCCGGCCCGGTTTCCGGGTTCACATCGCGATGCCCGGATTCGACGGGGCTGTGAAATCCTGCACCTGCCGTATATCACGAGTTTGCATTTCAGGGCCAAGAGAACGCACCGACCCCGAAGGCCTGAACCGGACAGGCCGGCGCCCGTTCGGGGGGCGGCGGATCCCAAAGGCCCGGCCTGCGCCAATGCGGGCCGGGCGGTCTTTTCTTGCGGTGGACAGGCCCCGCGCTCAGGGCTAAACGGGGCTGATCCGACCCGCAACGCCGCAAGGGGCACTGACCACATGCCGAGCCTGAACGAGATCCGTTCGACCTTTCTTAACTACTTCGACCGCAACGGCCACGAGGTGGTGGACAGCTCACCGCTGGTGCCGCGCAACGATCCGACGCTGATGTTCGCGAATTCGGGGATGGTGCAGTTCAAGAACCTGTTTACCGGGCTCGAACACCGCGATTATACCCGCGCCGCGACGGCGCAGAAATGCGTGCGTGCAGGCGGCAAGCACAACGACCTGGACAATGTCGGCTATACCGCGCGGCACCACACCTTTTTCGAGATGCTGGGCAATTTCAGCTTCGGCGATTACTTCAAGGAACAGGCGATTCCCTTCGCGTGGGAATTGCTGACCAGGGAGTTCGGGATCGACGGGTCGAAACTGCTGGTGACGGTCTTTCATAACGATGACGAGGCGGCGGACCTGTGGAAGAAGGTCGCCGGCCTGCCGGATGAGCGGATCATCCGCATCGCCACCGACGACAATTTCTGGATGATGGGATCCACCGGCCCGTGCGGCCCTTGCTCGGAAATCTTCTATGACCACGGCCCCGAGGTCTGGGGCGGTCCGCCGGGCAGCGCGCAGGAGGATGGCGACCGCTTCATCGAGATCTGGAACCTGGTATTCATGCAGTTCGAACAGTTCGAGGATGGCAGCCGCCGCGACCTCGACGCGCAGTCGATCGACACCGGCATGGGGCTGGAACGGATCGGCGCGCTTCTGCAGGGCAAGCATGACAATTACGACACCGACCTGATGCGAAGCCTGATCGAGGCGTCGGCCCATGCCACCAGCCAGGATCCGGACGGGCCCGGCAACGTGCATCACAGGGTGATTGCCGATCACCTGCGCTCGACCTCTTTCCTGATCGCCGACGGGGTGATGCCCTCGAATGACGGGCGCGGCTATGTGTTGCGGCGGATCATGCGCCGCGCGATGCGTCATGCGCATCTGCTGGGCGCGCAGGATCCGCTGATGCACCGGCTGGTGCCCGCGCTGGTCACGCAGATGGGCGCCGCCTATCCCGAGCTGGGCCGCGCACAGGCGCTGATCCAGGAGACGCTGAAGCTGGAGGAAACGCGCTTCATCAACACGCTGGAGCGCGGGCTTCGGATGCTCGACGAAGAGCTTGACAGGCTGCCCGCCGGCAGTGCCCTGCCCGGCGAGACGGCATTCAAGCTGTATGACACCTATGGCTTCCCGCTGGACCTGACCCAGGACGCGCTGCGCGAAAAGGGCCATGGCGTCGACGTGGCGGGCTTCGACCGGGCGATGGCCGAGCAGAAGGCCAAGGCGCGCGCCAGCTGGGCCGGGTCGGGCGAGGCCAAAGATGCCGCGATCTGGTTCGACCTGGCCGATGCGCACGGGGCCACGGATTTCCTGGGCTACGATACCGAGGTGGCCGAGGGGCAGGTGCTGGCGCTGGTGCAGGACGGCAAGGCGGTGGACAGCCTGGCACCGGGCACCGAGGGCTGGATGGTCGTCAATCAGACCCCGTTTTACGCCGAGGCCGGGGGGCAGGTCGGCGATACCGGCACCTATCTCAAGCCCGACGGCAACGGCACGATTGCCGACACGCGGAAATTCCCGGGCGGGGTCTATGCCCACAAGGTGACGCCGGAAAAGACCGCCTTGTCGGTCGGGGATGCGCTGGAAATGCGGGTCGATCACGCCCGCCGCAGCGCGATCCGGGCCAATCACTCGGCCACCCATCTGCTGCACGAGGCATTGCGCCAGACGCTGGGCGCGCATGTGGCGCAACGCGGCTCGCTCAACGCGCCGGACCGGCTGCGCTTCGACTTTTCGCATGCCAAGCCGCTGAGCGCGCGGGAGATGGAGGCCGTCGAGGCCGAAATCAACGCCTTCATCCGCCAGAACAGCCCCGTCGAGACGCGGATCATGACGCCCGACGAGGCCCGGGCGATCGGCGCACAGGCCCTGTTCGGCGAGAAATACGGCGACGAGGTGCGCGTCGTGTCGATGGGCAAGGCCGACACCGGAAAGGGCACCGACGGACGGACCTGGTCGATCGAGCTGTGCGGCGGAACCCATGTGCGCCGGACAGGCGATATCGGCGCTTGCGTTGTGGTCGGCGACAGCGCCTCCAGCGCGGGGGTGCGCCGGATCGAGGCGTTGACGGGACAGGCGGCGCTCGATCATCTTGGCGCACAGGGGCGCCAGTTGAACGCGGTGGCCGCGGCGTTGAAGGCGCAGCCGGGCGATGCGGTCGATCGGGTCAGGGCGTTGCTGGAGGAACGCCGCGCGCTGGCGGCCGAAGTGGCGCAATTGCGCCGGGATCTGGCGATGTCGGGTGGTGGACAAGCCGCGCCCGAGGCCAGGATGATCGACGGCGTGACGTTCCTTGCGCAAGTGCTTTCGGGCGTGTCGGGCAAGGATCTGCCGGCGCTGATCGACGCGCACAAGGCGCGCCTGGGCTCCGGCGCGGTGCTGCTGATCGCCGATGCGGACGGAAAGGCGGCGGTGGCCGCGGGCGTGACGGAGGATCTGACAGGGCGGCTTTCGGCGGTGGACCTGGTCCGCGCGGCGGTGGCCGAACTTGGCGGCAAGGGCGGCGGCGGCCGCCCCGACATGGCGCAGGGCGGGGGCAGGAACGCCGCCAATGCACAAGAGGCAATCAAGGCCGCGGAAGCGGTGATAGGGGGATAGAATGGGCGCATTGTGGATCGCGCATGTCACCGTCACGGACGAAGAGGCATATGGAAAATATGCCGCGCTGGCCGGACCGGCCATCGCCAAGCATGGCGGGCGGTTCATCGCGCGCGGTGGCCGTTATGTCCAGCTTGAGGGCAAGGAACGGCCGCGCAACGTGGTGGCGAAATTTCCGACGGTCGAGGCGGCCGAGCAATGCTATCATTCGCCCGAATACCAGGAGGCGCTGAGCCACGCGCGCGGCGCATCCGAACGCGAGTTGCTGATCGTCGAAACCGACGAACAGGGCTGACCGCGCGCGGTACATCCC
This sequence comes from Actibacterium sp., assembly GCA_016278325.1. Lineage (GTDB taxonomy): Bacteria > Pseudomonadota > Alphaproteobacteria > Rhodobacterales > Rhodobacteraceae > JADQCB01. The sequence goes on along the minus strand of JADQCB010000017.1, from coordinate 2,342 downwards.
GATGAGATCCGCGCGCCCGGGGCCGGGTTCCGGGCGCGCGGTCGATCCGGTCAGCCGGCCGCGCGGGACTGGCGTTTGCGCTCATGCGGGTCGAGGAACCGCTTGCGCAGCCGGATCGCGTTGGGTGTGACCTCGACCAGTTCGTCATCGTCGATATAGGCGATGGCAGCCTCCAGCGCCAGGCGCACGGGCGTGGTCAGGCGCACCGCCTCATCGGTGCCGCTGGCGCGCACGTTGGTCAGCTTCTTGCCCTTCAGCGGGTTGACCTCCAGGTCGTTGTCCCGGCTGTGTTCGCCGATGATCATGCCTTCATAGACCGGCTCCTGGGCGCCGATGAACATCTTGCCGCGCTCTTCGAGGTTCCACAGCGCATAGGCCACCGAGGTGCCGTTCTCCATCGAGATCAGAACGCCGGCGCGGCGACCCGGGATCGGCCCTTTCCACGGCGCCCAGCCATGGAACACGCGGTTGAGAACGCCGGTGCCGCGGGTGTCGGTCAGAAATTCGCCGTGATAGCCGATCAACCCGCGCGAGGGGACATGCGCGATGATCCGCGTCTTGCCGGCGCCGGCGGGTTTCATCTCGACCAGGTCGCCCTTGCGCGCGCCGGTCAGCTTTTCGATCACCGTGCCCGAGAATTCGTCATCCACGTCCACGGTGACTTCCTCGATCGGCTCCATGCGCTGGCCGTTCTCGTCGCGGGTCAGGACCTGCGGGCGCGAGATCGACAGCTCGAACCCCTCGCGGCGCATGTTCTCGATCAGCACGCCCATCTGAAGCTCGCCGCGCCCGGCCACCTCGAACGCCTCGCCGCCCGGCGTGTCGGTAACGCGGATCGCCACGTTGCTTTCGGCCTCTTTCATCAGCCGGTCACGGATCACGCGCGATTGCACCTTCTTGCCGTCGCGCCCGGCCAGCGGGCTGTCGTTGATGCCGAAGGTCACGGTGATGGTCGGCGGGTCGATCGGCTGGGCCGGGATCGCCTCGGTCACTTGCGGCGCGCAGATCGTGTCGGCCACGGTGGCCTTCGACATGCCCGCGATCGACACGATATCGCCCGCCTCGGCCTCGTCGATTGGCTGCTGGCCCAGCCCGCGGAAGGCCAGGATCTTGGTGGCGCGGAAATTCTCGATCAGCTTGCCGTCGCGCGACAGCGCCTTGACCGTCTCGCCCGCGCGCAGGGTGCCGCTTTCCACGCGGCCGGTCAGCAGCCGGCCGATGAACGGATCGGCCCCCAGTGTCGTGGCCAGCATGCGGAACGGTGCGTCATGCTGGGCCAGCTGTTTCGGGGCGGGCACATGGCGCAGGACCAGTTCGAACAGCGCGGTCAGGTCCTTGCGCGGGCCGTCGAGCTCTGTATCGGCCCAGCCGGACCGCCCCGAGGCATAAAGATGCGGGAAATCGAGCTGGTCGTCATCGGCGCCGAGATTGGCGAACAGGTCGAAGACCTCGTCCAGCGCGCGATCGGGTTCGGCGTCGGGCTTGTCCACCTTGTTCAGCACCACGATCGGGCGCAGCCCCAAGGCCAGCGCCTTGGCGGTCACGAACTTGGTCTGCGGCATCGGCCCCTCGGCCGCGTCCACCAGCAGAACGACGCCATCGACCATCGACAGGATGCGCTCGACCTCGCCGCCGAAATCGGCATGTCCGGGCGTGTCGACGATGTTGATGCGATGTCCGCCCCATTCCAGCGACGTGGCCTTGGCCAGGATGGTGATCCCCCGCTCGCGTTCCAGGTCATTGCTGTCCATGGCCCGTTCGGCCACGGCCTGGTTTTCCCGGAACGCGCCGGATTGTTTCAGAAGCTCGTCGACCAGCGTGGTCTTGCCATGGTCGACGTGGGCGATGATCGCGATATTGCGAAGGTCCATGAGGTCTGCCTTTTTCGGAGTTGCCGGCGCCATACCGTGCAGCCGCAGAAAAAGCCAGCCCCTAGTGTATCGCGGTCGCGGAAAAGAAATGAATAATCACGATCCCGGCCAGAATCAAGCCCATGCCCAGAACCGCGGGCCAATCCAGCCGCTGGCCGAACACCATGTAACCCATGGCGGCGATCAGCACGATGCCAAGGCCCGACCAGATCGCATAGACGATTCCCACCGGCATGTATTTCAGCGCCAGCGCCATGAACCAGAAAGACGCGCCATAGCCCAGGACGACGACCAGCGCCGGCAGCGGCCGGGTGAATTGCTGGCTGAGTTGCAGCGCCATGGTGCCGATGGTTTCGGTCACGATGGCGATGAACAGGTAGATATAGGGCATCGGCATGGGCACGGGTCCAACGAGAAGGGGCGGGGGCCGCGACCCCCGCCCCGCCTGACTAGCGCGGCGCGTGTCAGCCG
>JADQCB010000018.1 GCA_016278325.1 Actibacterium sp. | reverse complement strand
TTGCCATGAAAAGGGCTGATCGCCGAGGGCTTATGTGATCATCCGGGATGGAACAGGTAGCGAAAGCGTGCTGGTATCTGTAATCTGGTTCATGGCGTTCGGGCCGCGCCTCGAACCGGTGGCGGCTTGCGGCCCTCACTCTCCTTTGGCGGTGCCAGCCGCCGGTTGGGTGGGTTTCGTTCACCCGGAGATTACGCCACCTTCAAATTTCCACCACTTTCGCGACACGACCCTCGCACGCAGCATCATGCCGCTGTTGCGCAGAAAATCCACTTATACCGGCTGTTCAGTTTTCCGGAACCACCTCTCCGCTCACACGTCCCAAATTATCTGACGACATACAGGGACACGGCCGAACCGGTTCGGATCAGCCGTCGCGGTCCATGATCCACTGCACCGCCGGATCGGCCTGGAAGCGCCAGTTACGGCGCGGGCCGGCCATGACGTTGAGATAATACATCTCGAATCCGTAGGGGACGCCGCAGGGATGGTGACCACGAGGCACCAGCACCACGTCGCCGTCCTTGACAGCCATGCATTCGTCGAGCGTTCCGTCCTCGGTATAAACCCGCTGAATTCCGAACCCCTGCCTCGGATTCAAGCGGTGATAATATGTTTCTTCAAGATAGGTGATGCGTGGGAAATCGTCCTCGTCATGGCGATGGCTGGGATAGGACGACCAGTGCCCGTCCGGGGTGAATACTTCGGTCACCAGAAGGCTGTCGGCGCAATCCTCGGCCTCCATCGCGATGTTATTGACATGACGGGTGTTCACGCCCGTGCCGCGTTCGGTCAGCGAGATTCCATCGGGTCCGATCCGGCGCGCGGGATGACGGCCCTGGCCCGGGGCGGAACAGACAGCCACCGTGCAGTCGGTTTCGGCCACCAGAGACCAGTCGTCGTCGTTGGGCACATACAGGCAATGCGGCGGCGTTTTCTCGAACACGTTCATCCGGTCGCCAAGGATTCCCCAGTCCTGGCCGGCGGCCGTAATCCGCGCCTTGCCCTCGACCATCACCAGGATAACCTCGCGCGTTTCGGTCTGCTCGGCCGCCTCCTCGCCCGCGCGCAGCCGATACAGCGAGAACCCGACATATCGCCAGCCGGCGGTTTCGGGGCTGATCTCGTGGACCTTGCCGTGGGTTCCGAATGGTTTGCAGAGAAGGTCAGGCATCGTCGTCGTCCTTGAAGTTGTCGGGGTCGAAGACCAGGAAGAATTCATACGCGCACCAGGCCCCGATCGCACCGAAGATCAAGGCCCAGCCAGGGTTCCCCATGACCAGCTCGGCCAGTGCCCAACCCGACGCCACCCCCGTCGTGATCACGCGCGCGGCAAGCGATCGAAAGAAGGGATGGCGAAGGTTGAACATCGTCAGGCCGCCTGTCTTGTCCGTTGCGCGGCAAGCGTGCGGGTAAAGGTGTCGCACGTCCAGCCCTCGGCCACGGCCCGGCGCATCAGGTCGGCCTGGCTGTCCGGCGCATTTCCGTCAATCGGCGGATCGGTGTCGAGGTTGGTGGGGAAGGGGTAGCCTTCGGCACAGGCGGCGACGGCGGCGTCCAGTTCCGCCACGCTGAGCCTGCCGGACTGTTTCAGCCGCAGAAGGCAGGGGAACAACGCCTCGGACATGGCGCGGCGATCCACCGCTTCCAGCGAGCGGCCGAAAGCGGAGGAGATCTGCAGAAGGTTCACCATCCGCTCGATATCCGCGCTACGGTTCTCGCCTCCCGCGTGGAACATCGCCGGATTGAAAAAGAGCGCGTCGCCCTTTTCGAGGGGCACTTGCACATGCGCCGCCTCGAAGTGGTCGCGGAAGGCGGCGTCGTGGAACGACAGATAACCCGGCCCGTAGGCCTGCGAGAACGGCAACAGCTTGGTCGGTCCCGCCTCGACCGGCATGTCGACATGTGCCACCGCGCCCTGCAGCGTCAGGGTTGCCGTCACCTCATGGGCGTGTGCGGGATAGCGGGCGCTTTCCTCGGCGCTCATGAAACCCAGGTGATAGTCGCGGTGCGCAGTCTGGGCTTTTCCGCCAGGCCGCACCTGGTTGACCTGCGCAGTCATCTGGTAATTCGGGCCCAACCAGGCCTCGGCAGCGGCGGCCAGCGCGGTATTGCCGAAATACAGGGCGAATCCTTCGGGGTCGCGCAAGCATTGCTTTTGGAGCGAATTCCAGACCCGGTCGTTCGCGCCGGCGGCGGCGAAATGATCGCCCTTGCCCGCTGCGCTGGCCTTTTCCGCGTCGATGATATCGCGAAAGATGTCGCTGGCCCGATCTATTACCGCGGTATCGGCATAGGCGCGCTTCAGCGCGATCACACCGGCCGAGTCGCGCAGGACATGGCCCCATTCGGCCATCAGCGCGCGGCGGCGCGACGGATCCTCCAGGCTGGGGCGCAGCGCCACCATGTCGTAGATTGGCACGTTGTTCACAATGTCGCAGGCGTGCGGCACCGCGTCCAAGGTCAGGTTCTGCGACGTCAAAACCTTGAACTCGTTCAGATCGCAGGATTCGCGATCGAAATAGCCCCGATATCCGAAGTCTCTGCCCACCATGATGCTCTCCTCGTTCTCGTGGGAACCGTCGTGACGCGATGGGTCCGATGAAACCTAGCGCTCGATGACCAGTGCGGATCGCTCGCAGATCCGCACGATATGGTCGTGACCCACCTTGGAATACGCGTCCGGCGGCGCCTTGGCGGGATCTTGTTCGGCCTCGACCACGATCCAGCCTTCATAGCCCGTCGCCTGCAAACGGTCGGTGATCGCCTGAAAGTCGATACAGCCCTCGGGATCGCCCGGCACCGAGAAGACGCCCGCACGCACCCCGTCGAGAAAGCTGAGATCCTCGGACCGAACCCGGGTCATCACGTCAGCGCGCACATCCTTGAAATGGACATGCCGGATGCGCTCACCCCACTTGTCGAGCACGCTCAGCGGATCCGCCCCCGCAAACAGCAGGTGCCCGGTGTCGAACAGCAGCGTGACATCGGGGCCGGAAGCCTCCATCAGCCAGTCGATGTCTTCGGCATCCTCGATCATGGAGCCCATGTGGTGGTGATATGACAATGCCACGCCGGTGTCCGCCATCCACTTGGCTAGCTCCGACAACTTTCGGGCATAGGCGCGAACCTCATCGCGTGTCAGCTTGGGGCGCGCGTTTACGGGAATCGTCAGATCCCCCTGCACAGTGTTCGAACATTCGGCATAGACGATGCAGGGCGCGTTCAATGCGGCGAATTGTTCGACCTGCGCGCGAACGGCGGCTTGTTCGTCGGCAACCGAGGCGGTCATGAGATTTCCGGAACACCAGCCGCCGCACAGCGCCAGACCATATCGGTCAAGGTAGCGACGCAGCCCCTCGGTATCGGCGGGCATGCGCCGCCCGCGCTCGACCCCGGCATAGCCAATGTGCGCAGCCGCCTCCATCGCGTGCTCGGTCGTGAACGCGGCAGTCAGGTCGGGCAGGTCGTCGTTCTGCCACGCGATCAGGGAAATTCCCAGCTTTACGGCCATCAGTTTGTCCTTTGCACCTTCTTGTTGGCAAGATACCCTTGATAAGCCTGTTTCACCTGTTCGCGTTCCGAGACCTCGGGCACGGCGACCTCCCACCAGGTGCCGCCATGGGGCGTGCTGGCATAAGGATCGGTGTCGATGACCACGACATACGGGCCCGTGATCTCGTGACGCCGAGCCAGCGCCTGTTCCAGCTCGGCAATGCTCGCCACCTTGACGGCGGTCGCCCCCAACGCGCGGGCATGGGCGGCGAAGTCGATGGTGCTGGGTGTCTGGTGAACCGTGTGATCGAGCATGTTGTTGAACTCGGCCCCGCCGGAACCCATCTGCAAGCGGTTTATGCAGCCGAAGCCACGGTTGTCGGTCACAACGACGGTAAAGGATACACCCATCATCGCCGCGGTCGCCATTTCGGAATTGGCCATCATGTAGGTGCCGTCGCCCGTAAAGCAGATCACGTCGGCATCGGGTTGGGCCATCTTGATACCCATCGCGCCTGGGATCTCGTATCCCATGCAGGAAAAGCCATACTCCATGTGGTAACTGCCCGGCCGCCCGGCCTTCCACAACTTGTGCAACTCGCCCGGCATCGAGCCGGCGGCACACATGACCACGGTCGTGTCTCCCGCCCCGCGTTGAACCGCGCCGATCACCTGCATGTCGGTTGGCGGCTCATTACTGTCGGCGGGGGCTGCGGTTACCGGATCAACCTTGGCGAACCACTCCGGCTTCAGGCCGGTGACTTCGCCCGGCGCGGTGTGCGCGCCCAAAGCCGCGGACAGCGCCTCGAGCCCGACCTTCGCATCGCAGACCAGCGGTTCGGCCAGATGCTTGCCCGCGTCATAGGCTGCCACATTGAGGCTGACCAGCCGCCGCGCGGGGTTGGCGAACAACCCCCATGAGCCGGTCGTGAAATCCTGGAATCGAGTCCCCACGCCCAGCACAAGGTCGGCCTCGGCGCAGACCGTGTTGGCAGGCTCGCCGCCGGTGACACCGATCGGGCCCAGGTTGAGCGGGTGATCCCACGGCAGTGCCGACTTGCCCGCTTGGGTTTCGGTGACGGGGATATTGTGCCTTTCGGCGAAAGCGCGCAGGCTGTCGGTGGCCCCGGAATAATGCACACCGCCGCCGGCGACGATCACCGGGCGCCGGGCGCCCTTCAGGCTGTCGGCCACATCGGCCAGCTCGGCCGGGTCGGGATGCGGACGGCGGCGGCGCCAGACGCGCGGCTCGAAGAAACTCACCGGGAAATCAAAGGCCTCGGCCTGCACGTCCTGGCACAGCGACAGCGTGACCGGTCCGCAATCGGCCGGGTCGGTCATGGTGCGGAAAGCGCGCGGCAACGCCGTCAGAAGATGCTCCGGCCGGCTGATCCGGTCGAAATAGCGGCTGACGGTCTTGAAGGTGTCGTTCACACTGACCGTTCCGTCGCCGAACGCCTCGATCTGTTGCAGGACGGGATCGGGGCCGCGATCGGCGAACACGTCGCCCGGCAGAAGAAGCACCGGCAGACGGTTCACATGGGCCAATGCGGCGGCTGTCACCATGTTGGTGGCCCCCGGTCCGATCGACGAGGTCACCGCCATCGCCCGCTTTCGCCGCAATTGCTTGGCATAGGCGATGGCGCAATGTGCCATTGTCTGTTCGCAATGACCGCGATAAGTCGGCAGCTTGTCCTGCATCGGATACAGCGCCTCGCCCAGCCCGGCGACATTGCCGTGACCAAAGATTGCCCAGCAGCCGGCGATGAAGGGCACACCCTCTTCGGTCATCTGCGCGGCGACATGGCGCACGAGCGCCTGCGCGGCGGTCAGTCGGATCGTCTCGGTCATGATGTCGCGGCCCCCCGTGCCGTGTCCCAGGTTTCGCACAAGTCATGAAAGCGGTCGCGCATCTGCGCCACTGCTTCTGCGTCAGAGATCTCGCCGGTCATCCAGGCCCGCGCGGCGTCACCGAAGATCGTTCGGCCGACCGCAAAACCGCGCACAAGCGGGTATTTCGCCGCGAGGGCGAAGCTGTCGGCCAGCTCGGCTGCCGGGGCGTCCAGGCCCAGAACCATGATGCCGCGAGTGTAAGGATCGTTACGTTCAATCGCGTCCACCGCCTGCTGCCATGCGGCGTCGGTGGACATCGGTTCCAGCTTCCACCAGTCAGGATAGATCCCGGCATCATAGAACTGCTGAATCAGCGTGGCGGTCGTGGAGTCGTTCACCGCGCCAACCTTCGAGGGGATCACCTCGAGCAGAAATTCGAGCCCGTTGCTGCGCGCCGCCGTGAACAACCGCCTGACCCGCCGTTCCTGCAATGCGCGTGTTTCGGGGGCATCGTCTGGATGGCAGAAGACCAGCAACTTCACCACGCTCTCGCGCGGCCATTCGCGCAGTTGACCCAGATCCTCGCCCAACTCGGACTCGAATGTAATGGGCCGTGCGCCTGGCCACTCGGCGGGACGCCCGATCCACAGCCCCGATCCGCTGGCGCGGTGCAACGCGGTGCGACCGATGCGATTGTCGCACAGAATGCCATAGCCGCTGTGCCCGTCGGCCACCGCCAGCGCCGCGTCAAGGCAAAGTTCCTTGAACGCGGCACCCGTTTCCGGGGTGTAGCCGGGGATTTCTTCCAACTGCTTGCGGTGATCGAAAGCGAAGGCACGCAGCGTGGTCCAGTCGCCATGGCGCGTGGTCGCCCAATGGATCCGGTTCAACGCCGCGTCATTGCGCAGATCGGGCCGGGAGATACCTTGCCTGAGGAAGAAATCGAGTTCCTCTTGCGATGGATAGGCCGGGGTGCAGCCGTGGCGGCTGACGGCGAAAGCTCCACAGGCATTGGCGTATTTCAATGCGGTGGGCCAATCCGCCCGGTCGAGCCAGCCCTTAAGCAGCCCCGACATGAAACCGTCGCCCGCACCCAGGACGTTGAACACCTCGATCGGGAAGCCCGGGCCGGTCTGCCCCGCGTCGAGGTTATCGGGGATAGCCCCATCGAAGGCCACCGCCCCGGCGGCACCGCGTTTGCATACCAGCGTGGCGTCCGAAACCTTGCGCACGGCGCGCAGCGCCGAAAGCGTGTCGGTCGAGCCACCGGCGATGTGGAATTCTTCTTCGGTGCCCACGATAAGGTCGAAGAAATGCAGCGTGGATTGCAGCTTTGCCGTAACCGCATCGCTGGCGACGAAGCGGCTTTCGCCCTCGCCATGGCCGGCGACCCCCCAGAGGTTCGGGCGATAGTCGATGTCCAGCGCAGTGCGTAGCCCGTGCTTGCGCGCCAGCTCCAGTGCGCGGATCACCGCCGCTTCGGTGCGCGGATGGCTCAGATGCGTGCCGGTCGGCACCACGGCGTGGGCCGAGGCGATGAATTCTTCGTCGATATCGTCTTCGCACAGCGCCATGTCGGCACAGTTCTCTCGATAGAAGATCAGCGGGAAGTGTTCCCGGTCGCGGATCCCGAGAATCACAAGCGCGGTCAACCGGTCGGGGTCGGTGCGCACACCGGTCACATCGACGCCCTCGCGCACCAGCTGTTCACGGATGAAGCGCCCCATATGTTCGTCGCCCACGCGCGTGATCAACCCAGATTTCAAGCCCAGCCGCGCGGTGCCGCAGGCGATGTTGGTCGGCGAGCCGCCGATGTATTTCTCGAAGCTGCCCATATCCTCGAGCCGGCCGCCGATTTGCGCGCCGTACAGGTCCACGCCGGCGCGCCCGATGGTGATGACGTCCAATTTCTTCATGTGGTCCCTGCCATAATGTCGGCGACGCGCACGGCACGGCCTTCGGCCGCCGACAATACCGCGGCATCGGCAAGCGCCAGCGCCACCAACCCGTCGTGGCCCGTGGTGGGCATCGGTTCACCCGTCGATACCGCTGCGACGAATTCCGAGATCTCGTTGGCATAGGCGGCAGCATAGCGTGTCATGAAGAAGTTCAGCAGCGGTGGCCGCCCGAAGCCTTCGGTACCGGCCGTCTCGATATTGGTCTCGTGGGTGTTGCGCGCGGCCACCATGCCGGCCGCGCCCAGGACCTCGATCCGCTGGTCATAACCATAGGCCGCGCGGCGCGAATTGGAGATGATCGCCTGCTTGCCCGAAGCGGTGCGCAGGATAAGATTGGCGCTGTCGTAGTCGCCCAGATCGCCGATGGCAGGATCGACCAGGACCGACCCGCTTGCCATTACCGTGTCGATCTCCTCGCCCAACAGCCAGCGCGCCACATCGAAATCGTGGATTGTCATGTCTCGGAAGATCCCGCCAGAGCGCGCGATGTATTCGGCCGGTGGAGCGCCCGGATCGCGGCTGATGATCGTCACCATCTCGACCGCGCCAACGCGACCGGCGTCGATTTCCGCCCGGACTGCGCGGAAATCCGGATCAAACCGGCGGTTGAACCCGACCATCAGCTTGGCGCCCAGGTCCTCGACGACACGCAGGCAATCGCGAACCCGCGACAGGCTCAGATCAATGGGCTTTTCGCAGAACATTGCCTTCCCGGCCCGCGCGAATTGCTCGATCAGGTCGGCGTGGGTGTCGGTCGGAGTGCAGATGATCACCGCGTCGATGTCATCACTTCGGGCAATCGTGTCGATATCGCGGATGTCGCAGCCATGTGCTTTGGCCACCGCCACGGCGGCCTCGTGCATCGGGTCGGCCACGGCGGCAAGCTGCGCGCCCGGAACGGTCGCAATGGCATCGGCATGCACCTGGCCGATACGGCCCGCGCCCAGAAGTCCAAATCTCATCACGTCAAATCCTTTCGATGTTGTCCGGGCCCCGCCGGCATGGGCAGCGCGAATGAGCCGGGATCGGCGCGCCGCGGCGGGAGCGCCGTAAGGCGCTGCCCTGTTCGACGCCTCAGGCGGCGCCGTCGATTTCGTATTCGGCCTGTGTCTTCGCCCCGGTGATATAGGCGACGACATCCTGGCCGTCGGTCTCATTTCGGTCGAGGTTCGCGACGATCCGCCCGCGGCGGAATACCACTATGCGATCGACAAGATCCATAACCTGGCGCATGTTGTGGCTGATCAGGATCAGTGGCTCGCCTTGCTCTTTGAGCGCCCGGATTATGTTCTCGACCTGTTCGGTCTCCTGCACACCCAGCGCGGCCGTCGGCTCGTCCATGATCGTCAGCTTGGAATGGAAGCTGGCGGTCCGGGCGATGGCGACGCACTGGCGCTGGCCGCCCGACATGTTCTGGATCGTGTTGTGGATGTTGGGAATTTTCACGCCGGTCTTTTCCAGCGCGGCGACGGTGTCCACGCGCATTCCCTTGTAGTCGAGAAACCGGAACGGACCCAGCCAGTTCCACTTCGTCTTTTCGCGCCCCAGGAAAAGGTTGTCGGGCACGTTCAGGTGGTCTGCCAGCGCCAGCGTCTGGAACACCGCCTCGATCCCGGCGCGACGCGCGTCGAGCGGGCCTTCGAACTGCACCGGCGCACCGTCGAAGATGATCTCCCCGCGGGTGCGCTGCTCGACCCCGGTGATCTGGCGCACGAAGGTCGACTTGCCCGCACCATTGTCGCCCATGATCGCCACATGCTCGCCCCGCCGCAGCACGAAATCTGCGCCCTCCAGCGCCTGAACGCCGCCGTAATGCTTGGTCAAGTCGCGTGTCTCAAGGATGATCTGGTCGGTGTCCGTCACTTCGGCGTCTATCATTTTAGTCTCCTCCTCAGACCTGGTCGGCGTTACGACGTTGCCGCCATTGGTCGAGCACCACGGCCCCCACGATGATCGCACCCTTGACCATCTCCTGGTAATAGGCGTCGAGCTTGAGATAGGTGAACCCCGAGATGATGACCCCGAAGATCAACGCGCCCAGCACGGTTCCGATGATCGACCCGCGCCCCCCCTGAAGCGAGACGCCCCCGATCACTGCCATGGCGATGGCATCAAGTTCATACATGACGCCCATGCCGGCCTGTGCGGTCAGGTTCTTGGCGCTCAGGACAATCGCGGCAAGTGCCGCCAGCATGCCGGCAATGGCATAGACCATCGTGAGGTGCCGCTTGACGTTGATGCCCGACATCCGCGCCGCGGCAATGTTCGAACCGATGGCATAGGTGTGCTTGCCATATACAGTATAGCGCATGATGACGTGAAACAGGATCGCAAGAAGGAGGAACCAGACCACCGGCATCATGTCCGCGCCGATTGCGGCATAGCTTTCGGTGGGAAACGATACGGGCTGCCCCCTTGTCCACCAACTGGCCGCGCCGCGGGCCGAAACCATCATGCCCAGTGTGGCGATGAACGGCGGAATCCCGGTATAGGCGATCAGCGAGCCGTTGATCAGGCCCGCGAGCAACCCGACAGCCAGGCCGATTGCCACCGGCACCAAAACCGGCAGGTCGACCCAGCCCTGGTCGAGAAAGATCGCGCGCGGGTTTGCCATGCCGTTGACTTCGGCCACCTGGGCAAAGCTCATCGCCACCATGGCGGTAAACCCGACGACCGAGCCCGAGCTCAGATCGATGCCGCCGGTAATGATGACCTGCGTTACCCCCAATGCGATGATCCCGACGATCGCGACCTGAAGAATGATGATCCGCAACCGCGCCTCATTGAAAATCGAGTCGAACCGGCCACCCGAGTCGAACAACAGGCTCTGACCGTCCATGTAAGGCAGTATCTGCCCCAGGATCTCGAATGTCGCCACGATCAGAACCAGCGCGATCAGGATGTTGAACTCCTGCGGACGCTTGCGTCTGGCATGATCGTATTTCAGCCCGCCGGTTCCATGCGCCGCCTCGGACATGCGTCTTCTCCTCGCTGCTCGGCTACACTGGTCGGGCGGGCGGCGCCGCGCTGGCCCCGCCCGCCGACCTATGCCCCGGTCTTAGTTTTCGTCCATGAAGCTCTGCATGTTGTCAGGCGTCACCAGCTTGAACGGAATATAGACCTTCTGGTCCACGTCTTCGCCGTTGGCCAATGCCAGCGCGGCGTTCAGCGCGCCCGAACCCTGCCCGGCGGCATCCTGGAACACGGTGACGTCAAGATCGCCGGCCGCCATCGCCAGCAGCGCGTCCTGCGTGGCATCCACACCGGTGACGACCACATCGTCCATCGAGATGCCCGCCGCCTTCATTGCCTGGATCGCGCCGATGGCCATCTCGTCATTGTTGGAAAAGACCACGTCGAAATCTTCTCCCGAGGACAGCCAGTTGGTCATCTGGTCCTGGGCCATGTTGCGCGACCATTCGGCGCTCTGCTCGTCGATCAGCTTGATGAAATCGCACATCGCGATGCCGAGAATGTCGCGAACGTCCTGGCTGCGGACGACAGCAGCCTGGTTCGACAACTTGCCCATCAACATGTAGCCCTTCGCACCATTGGCCAGCCCTTGCGCGCGCAGAATCTTGCAGGCCTCGAAGGCTGCCAGAGTGCCGCTCTCGACTTCGTTCGAGCCGACGAATGCCTGGTTTTCGGGCAGCGTGTCGACATTCACCGGCTGGCGATTGACATAGACCAGCGGCACCCCGGCGCTTTTGGCGGCGTTGGTCATGGCCTGCGTCGCCGAAGTGTCGACCGGGTTGACGATAATCGCGTCCACGCCCGAGGCGATGAAGTTCTTGATCTGGTTGAGCTGTTTGGCGACGTCGCTGGTCGCGTCCTCGATCTGCAGATCAACATCTTCCATCTCGGCGGCGGTCTCGATCATGCCGTTGCGCAGGACGGTCAGGAAATTGTCGTCGAACCGCGCCATCGACACCGCGATGGTCTCGGCCATGGCCGAAGTTCCAATCAACGATGCAAGGGCTGTCGCTGCGATAAGTGTCGTCTTCATCGGTTTCCTCCCAAATGCGGTGTCCGGAGCACCATTGTCTTCACCGGACGCCCCGTTTCGGGGCGATTGCCCCGCGTCAGGCCGCCTTTGCGGCCAGACGCGCGGAAATGAAGTCGAAAGAGCGGCCGATCGCCCGCTCGGGATCGTTCAGGGCATGCGTTTCGGGGGCGAAGCATTCGTAAGACACCGGCCCGTCATAGCCGGCCTGCATCAGCGCGGCGAGCTGGTCGATTGTGCCCAGGCGGTCCTCTTCGTCTACCAGACCGCGATGCGCGTCCTCCATCTGCTCCAGCGAGGGGGCCGGATCGGCGACCGCCGAGATGTGGACGATGCCGGTATGCGCGGGGAAGATCGGCCCGCCTCCGGCAAGCGCGTGGTGAAATGAGTCATGGACGACGCGGAACGTGCCGGTCGCGTCCAGCGCCTCGATCGTCTCGACCAGATCGGCCTTGGCGCGTAGCGAAGAGGTCGTGAAACCCAGAGGCTCGACCAGCGCGACCATGCCGGCATCCTCGAGCATCGGTTTGCACGCCTTCAGCGCGATGCGCAGCTTGGCGTGGCGTTCGCCGTTGCCCAGTCCGGTGCCGTCGTTGCGCGGGATCAGGCTGATTGTCTCGGCGCCGGCGGCTCTCGCGGTATCGATCAGCGCTGCGACCTCGGCGGCGCGCGTCTCGGACCAGTCATTGAACGGATAGACCTGGCTGAGCCCGACAAGCCGCAGCCCCCTGTCGCGGATCATGCCGCGCGCATCGCCGGGCGCCTTGCCGTCGAACAGCGGACGGTCGATATCGTTGCGCAGTTCGACGCCGACACAGTCGAGCGCCGCAGCCAGGTCGAGGAATGCCTCCAGCCCCAGGCCGGGCGTCGTCATGTGATTCAAGGCACGCTTCATGCAATCCCCCCCACGCTCCGTTTCGGTCGAAGCGTCGCTCGTCGGACGCAAAGTTGCACAGGCCCGCCCCTCCAGGTCAATCTGGAGGCCATTATAATACATCATTGATGACGTTTTTTCGCGCATGCAGAATGACGCTTTTTCGTCAAGTTATATCGCGCGGTCAGGCGATCTCGGGCAGAATCAGGCGGGGATCCAGGAAGTGCTGACCGATCGTGGCTTCGCCGCGCTCGTCCTGCGCCTGGATCATCAGCTGAACCACCTCGGTGCACAGTTCACGCAGCGGGGTGGACACAACCATGCGGACATAGCCGTCAAGCAGACCGGCCCGGCTTTCGACGGTCACCTCGTTGACCACCAGCGCCACCTTCTCGGGGGGGCGCACTTCACGCAGGGCGGCGATGGCGCCTTCCATGCCGCCGCCGGCGACATAGATGCCGCACAGATCGGGATGCCGCGTAAGCAGGTCCAGCGTTGCCTCGTAAGTCAGTTGCCGTGTCTCGAGGTTGACCAGCGTATCGAGGACAGTGAAGGCGGTCGCATTCTCGCGCATGAATGCCCGGAAACCCACTTCGCGCAGATCATGGCCATGCCAGCGATTGCCGCCCACGAAAATTGCAACCTTGCCGGGCGCGGGGCAGGTATGCGTGATCGTCCATGCCGCCTGACGACCGACCTTCATATTATTCAACCCGATGTAATTACGTCGGATTCCCTGGGCAAAATCGTTCAGCAGCGAAAATGTCGGCACCCCGGCATCCTGCAAATTCTGCACCACCTGGTCGAGCATGCGGTGGTTGACGGCGATCGCGGCCAACGCATCGACCCGGTCGCCGACTTCTCGCATATGTTGCGCGATCTCGTCAGGCGATTGCGACTGCGCGAACCGGATCACAGCCGTCGCGCGCACATCGCGGCGGGCGGCTGCGGCCGTCTCGATCTCGCGGCGGAAATTGCGGTAGAATTCCTGCTTCTCTTTCAGCAGTACGAACCCCAACCGGACTTCGGGAACGTTGAGATCCAGCCGCTGGTCGAACAACCCGCGCGCATGATAGCCGATCCGGTGCGCGGCCTCCGCGATCTTGCGCATCGTTTCGTCGCGCACCACCGCCCGACCGTTGAGCGCCCGATCGACGGTCGACACGCTGACCCCGGCTTCGCGGGCGATATCCTTGATCGTGACGCGGCGGGCCATGACTCTCTCCGATCTTTGGGGTGGTTCCACCCGATCACGAATGATATCATATGCGCAAGCGTGACGAAAAATCCCTCATCCGCGCGCGCCGGCGCGTCAAAACCTGTTGCACATCGCTCGCGGCGCGGTCTCATGCCCGACACCGGGCAGCCAAAGGGGACAGATGGCCATTACCCTGCAGGACGTGGCCCTGAAGGCCGGAGTTTCCAAATCCGCCGTGTCGCGAACCTTCACTGACGGCGCGTCGGTGTCGGCGCGCACCCGTGCGAAGGTCGAAGCGGCGGCGCTGGCGCTAGGCTACAGCCCCAATGTGCTGGCCGCCGCGCTGACTACCGGACGAACCAAGCTGATCGGACTGATTTCCAACAACTTTTCCAATCCCTATTTCCTGGAGATCTTCGACCGTTTTACCCGAGCCATCCAGGACGCGGGTCTGCGCACGTTGTTGATCAACCTGAGCGATGAAGAAGATTCCGACCGATCGCTGCGTATGCTGCGTCAATACAACGTCGACGGGGTGATCGTCGCCTCGTCGACTCTTCCGCCCAGCTTCGCCGCCACGTTCCAGCAGGCCGGATTGCCAGTCGTCCACGCCTTCGGCTGGTCCGCGCCCGAGCCGCGCACCGCACTGGTCAGCATCGACAATGTCGACGCCGGCCGGATGGCTGCCCGCACCTTGCTGGCCCGCGGCTATGTCCGGATCGGGTTCCTGGGAGGGCCAGAGGCCGCATCGACGACGCAGGACCGCCTGGCCGGCTTCGAAGAGGTCCTGGGCGCCGCCGGCGTGACACCCTGTCGCGCCTTTGCCCCCGCCTATGCCTATGCCGCGGGGCATAGCGTGATGGCGCGAATCCTGAGCGCCCGGGCTCCGGCCGAGGTCTGGTTCTGCGGCGACGACGTCATCGCGATCGGCGCCATGGCCGCAGCGCAAGAGGCCGGGTTGCACATCCCCGAAGAAATCGGGTTTCTGGGGCTGAACGACATGGAAATGGCCGCCTGGGGGCGCGACACCCTGACCACGATCCGCCAACCGCTGGCCGAGATCGTGGCCGAGGCCGTGGCGATGATTCGCACTCGGATCGACACCCCCGACAGTCCGACCGAGATCAGGCGTCTTCCCTGCGAGATCGTCGAACGCCGCTCGCTGCGCCCACTTCTGAACGGCGGCGATACGCCCGGGGCGTGACACATGCTCGGCCCGCCGCCCTGCCCGGTGCCGGCCGCGGCGCTTCCCGCCGCTTCCGCCGGCGCGCCTCAGACGTCGCGGAACATCGGCGGACGCGCGTCGATCCAGGCGCCCTCGGCCGCGCCACTTTCGGCAACCGCGGCCACCGCCGCCATCGAGCGCAGGCCATCCTCGGCCCGGGGATAGAGGTCGGCGGCCGGGTCGATCTCGCGGCCCTCTTTGCGGGCTCGTATCGCTTCGGCAAGATCGAGATAGATGTTGGCGAAGGCCAGCGGCATTCCTTCGGCATGGCCGATTGCCACGCGGGTTGTGCGATCGGCGGCGGGCGAAAGATTTGCCTCGCCACGTTCGATGACCTGCCGCCGCCCCCCCAAGGGGGTCCACGACAGCTGGTTTGGCTGTTCCTGCGCCCAGGCCAGTCCACCCTTTTCACCGAAGACCTGCAGCGTCAGTCCGTGCTGCCGGCCCAGCGCGATCGACGAGGTCCACAGTCGCCCGACGGCACCGCCGTCGAAGCGCAGGTTGACCATCGCGTCATCCTCCAACTCGCGGGTGGGAATGCATGCCACCGTGTCGGCCGACAGCCGGCTGACCTCTTGCCCGATGACGAAGCTGGCCATGTGAAGCGCATGAATCCCGCAATCCGCGAACTGCGCCGAGACGCCGGCCTGCTGTGGATCATAGCGCCAGCGCACCCGAGGGTTGTCGGCGTCAGCCGCGTCGGCGTGGTGGCCATGCGCGAACTCGGCCTTGACCATGCGGATTTGGCCAAGGTCGCCACGCGCAACCATCGCGCGCATGTGCCGCACCAGGCTGTATCCGCTATAGCCATAATTCACCGCGCAGATGCGCCCGGTTTGCCTGGCAGTGGTCACGATGTCCTCACCCTCGGCGACGGTCATGGTCATCGGTTTTTCGCACAATACATGGAAACCGGCCTCCAGGAACGCCTTGGTGATCTCGTAATGCGTGAAATTGGGTGTGGCCACGGTGACAAGGTCAACGCGGTCGTCGCGCGCCGCCTCGCCCGCCAGCATCTCACGCCAGTCGCCATAGGCGCGGTCGGCGGACAGCCCCAGATGCTGCCCATAGGTGCGGCTGGCCTCGGGACGGTGGTCGAGCGCGCCAGCCACGAAATCGAAATTCCCGTCCAGCCCCGCACCCAGCCGGTGCGCCGGCCCGATCTGGCTGCCCGCGCCGCCACCGATCATGCCCCAGCGTAGTTTTGTCATGTGTTCGGTTCCTTTCTCATTCCCATGGCTGGTGCCGTCCCTGCGTGGACCGTTCAGAACCCGATGCTTTCCAGATACGCCCGGTTGGCGCGGGCGTCGTCCAACGGCGCGACGTCGAGCGTGGGATCGCAATCCTGTTCGACGGTGCACCACCCCGAGAAGCCCGCCTGAAGCAGGACGTCGCGCAGCTCGGGGAAATCCACGTCGCCGTCGCCCAGGGGGCAGAATATTCCCTGTCCGCAGGCCGTGTAGAAATCCGTGCGCGCTGCAACGACCTGCGCCTTCACCTGCGGGTCGATGTCCTTGAAATGAATGTAACTGACACGCCCGGCATGGCGCCGCAGGAATGCTATTGAATCATAACCGGCATAAGAATGGTGCCCGGTGTCGAGGCATATCTTCAGGACATCGTCGTCGATCTCGGCCAGAAGTCGCTCCAGTTCGGGCTCGAAATCGATGAAACCGCCGGCATGTGCGTGGATGCTGACGGTCAGGCCATAGACTTCGGCGCCCATCCGCGCGACATAGCCGATCCTGTCACGGAACGCGGCCCATTCGGTGGCGTCCATCTGCTCGGCCGCATCGGCGCGCCCGGCGGTCGGGGCGCGGCGTTGTGAAATCGAATCGATCAGCACCAGATTGCGCGCCCCATGCGACACCAGCGCACGGCACGTCCGCTCAGCCGCGTCGACCACATCCCGCCACTGGCCGGGGTCATGAAACGGGCGAAACACGACACCGCCCGTCAGCGTCAGGTCATGCTCGGCCAGCGCCTCGCCCAGAATCGCCGGATCCTCGGGCATATAGCCCACGGGCCCCAGTTCGACCCCGCGATAACCTGCGGCGGCGCACTCGGCGAGAACCCGACGCCACGGCGGATTGCGCGGATCCTGTGCAAACTCCACCCCCCATGAACAGGGGGCGTTGCCGATCCGAATGGTCATGAGTATCTCCCTCAGGATGTTTCAACGGTGACCCAGCGCCCATCCTCGGCCGATTGCATTGCAGCCTCGACCACCTCGGCCACGGCAAGCCCGTCAGCGAAGGTCGGCCAGACCGGAGCGCCGGTCTCGATCGCCGTGAGGAAATCGCGCGCCTCGATGATGATCTGGTCCTGATATCCGGTGCCATGCCCGGGTCCCTGGCAGAAGGCGGCGTAATCGGGATGCTCGGGCCCGATCAGGATCTTGCGAAACCCACGTGTTTCCGCCGGCCCCGTGGCCTGGTAAAGCCACAGCGTATTCTGGTCCTCCTGGTCGAAACGGATCGCGCCGCGCGTGCCAAAGATTTCATAGGCATATCCCATCTTGCGCCCGGTGGCGATACGGCTGGAATATATATGGCCCATCACGCCGCTGGCAAATCGGCACATGATCTGGGCGTGATCGTCATTGGTCACACGACCGCCGGGCCGCTCCGCGTGGACGGTCTCGACTTCGGCGCAGACGCGGGTGATCGGCCCCATCAGCGCCAGAGCCGCGTTGATCGGATGAGGGGCCAGGTCGCCCATGTTGCCATTGGCCGCGCCGGTGCAGCGCCAGTTGTGTGGCGTGGCCGGGTCAGACAGGAAATCCTCGGTGTGTTCGCCGCGATAGTATGTAACATCTCCGATCGCTCCCTCGGCCAGCAGACGGCGGGCGAACTGGCTGGCGGGCGTGCGGATATAGTTGAAACCGATCATGTTTGCGACACCCGCCGCCTCGGCCGCACGGACCATGGCGCGAGAGTCGGCCAACGTGTCGGCCAGCGGCTTTTCGCACAGCACCGGCTTGCTTAGGGCAAAGGCCGCCTCGGCGATGGCGCGGTGGGTCTCCTGCGGCGCCGCTATGACGACAGCATCGACATCGGGATCGGCGACGAGAGCCTGCCAGTCCTGCGCAGCACGGCGAAACCCCAAGGCCGCACGATAGCGCTCAGCGCTGGCGGGGGTCGAGGCCGCGACCATTTCAAGCCGGGGCCTCAGCCTGGTTTCGAACACGGCGCCCACGGCCGAAAATGCCACTGCATGGGCTTTGCCCATGTAGCCCCCGCCGACAATTCCTATGCCGATATCTGCCATCATACCCCCTTCCGGTCGGTCCCCTTGCAACCGGTTGCAAAACCTGTATCGTCAGTGCCGAAAAGTCGCAACTGAAAATTGGGCGGGCCCGAATGGCAGATCTCGAACGGCTGAGGAGCGGCAAATTTCTGGTGATCGGACGTGCCGGCATGGACCTTTATGCCGATCCGCCCGGCACCCGTCTTGAAGAAGCCACACGTTTCAGCGCGGCGCTGGGCGGCTCGTCGGCCAATATCGCGGCGGGTTTGTGCCGCCAAGGCTGTCAGGCGGCACTTGTCACCCGGGTCTCGGATGACGCGGTGGGCCGCTTCTGTCTGGCGCAGCTCGATTCATATGGGATCGACCGGCGTTACGTCCGGGTCGAGGGTGGCGAGGCGCGCAATTCCCTGGCCATCGTCGAGACGCGGGCAACCGACACCCAGTCGGTGCTGTATCGCCACTGCGCCGCCGACTTCGCAATGGTGCCGGACGACTTGCACCACCTGCCGTATTCCGAATTTTCGGCGCTGGTGACCACCGGCACGGTGCTGGCTGCGCAGCCGTCGCGCGATGCCTGTTTCGCGGCCTTCGAACATGCCCGTGCGGCCGGCCTGCCGCTGGTCTTCGACGTCGATTACCGGCCCTATTCCTGGGCTTCGCCGGGCGAGGCGGCCGAGGTCTATGCCCGCGCCGCAGCGCTGTGCGACATTGTGATCGGCAATGACGTGGAATTCGGCGTGATGGCCGGCGATCACGACGCCGGGCTGAAAGCCGCACGCGCGCTTGTCGCCGACGGCGCGCGCGTCGTCGTCTACAAGATGGGCGAACACGGAGCTGTCACCATCACGCCCGACGGCGAGACCCGCACCGGCATCTATCGGTCGCGGGCGATCAAGCCGACCGGCGCAGGCGACGGTTTCCTTGCCGGGTTCCTGTCCGGTCTGACCGACGGCGGCGACGTGGGCAAGGCGGTCGCGCGCGGCTCGGCCACCGCGGCGCTTGTGGTGTCGCGTGTCGGCTGCGCCCCGGCCATGCCCACCAGCGCCGAGGTCGACCGCTTTTTAACCACCTCCGAAATGACACACCCCGCCTAGGAGTCGACCATGCACATTCCCCCGCACGACAACGCCAACACCCCCATCGTGGATGTCGATCACGACCGGGTTCCGCTGAATTATTTCAACATCGTCAAGTTGAAGGCGGGCGAGCATTTCGACTACCGGGTCGAGGGCTACGAGACCTGCGTGGTGCCCGCTACCGGCACCGTCACCGTAGAGGTCGGCGACCAGACATTCGCCGATATCGGCCAGCGGCGTGCCGACGTCTGGGATGGCGATCCCGAAGGCGTCTATGTCCCCAGCGGGCAGGGCGCACGCATCGTCGCGCGCACCGACACCGAAACCTTCGTGGCAGGTGCGAAATACGGTAAGACGCTGTCCCCTTTCGCCGTAAGAAGCCAGGACCTAGACCTGGTCCAATACGGCTCGGACGACACAAAGACCCACCGCAAGATCAAGCACATCCTGGGCGCGGGGCATCACGACCGGGTCGGCCGGCTTCTGGTCAGCGAACTGTTCACCGTGGGCTCTGGCGGATGGTCCGGCTTTCCCAGCCACAAGCATGACACCGACCGGTGGGATGACGCCGGCAGCGAACTGATCGAGACACGTCACGACGAGACCTATAATTTCCGGTTCAAGCCCGATCACGGATCGGGACTGCAGATGCTGCAACGCGTCGACAATGAACCCGGCGACGCCTATCACGTCATGAACGGGTCGACCGTACTGATCGACAAGGGGTATCACCCCTGCTGTGTCCTGCCCGGCTACGAGATGTATTATTTCACCATCCTCGGCGGACAGTCGCAAAGGTCGCTGAAACAGTATTTCCAACCCACCCACGCCGACCAGCTGCACACCATCCCCGGCATCATGGACATGGTGGCCAAGTTCAAATGACCCGCGCAACCCTGGCCGAGGTGTTGGCGCCCGCCCTGCGCGACGGCCATGCCGTGGCAGGGCTGGTCTGCCAGGGGTGGGAGGATGCACGCGCCTATGTCGCCGCCGCCGAGGCCGAGGGCGCCCCTGTGATCCTGCAGGTCGGGCCCGGCGCGCGAGCGCATATGCCTTTGCCTGTCTGGGCAGCGATGCTGGGCGGGCTCGCGGACATGGCCGGGGTGCCGGTGGTGCTGCATCTGGACCACGGCACCGACGCCGCGGAGTGCCGGGCCGCGATCGACCTCGGTTTCACCTCTGTGATGTTCGACGGCTCGGCCCTGTCGCTTGCCGACAACATCCACCGGACCGGCAACGTGGCCGCCATGGCCCGTTCCGCCGGCGTGTCCTGCGAGGGCGAAATCGGGTTTGTCGGCTATGCCGACGGCGCGGCTTCGGATGGGACCGACCCTGACGAGGCGGCGCGCTTCGCGGCAGAAACCGGTGTCGATGCAATGGCCGTTTCGGTCGGCAACATGCACCTGCAACGGACCCAAGAGGGCCGCATCGACCGAGGCCGACTGGATGCCATCGCCGCACGGACCCGCGTGCCGCTTGTGATCCATGGCGGATCCGGCCTGTCGCACGACCTGCGCCGCGACCTGGCGCGAACCAGCCCGGTGTGCAAGTTCAACATCGGTACCGAGTTACGCATGCACTTCGGCCGGGCCTTGCGTTGCACACTGGACGACGACCCGGCGCTGTTCGATCGTATCGCCATCCTGTCGTCCATCGAACCCGCCCTGACCGAGGCCGCGCGCCAGGTCATTGCAGGGCTGCGCGCGCCGGCCTAGCGTTGGTCGAGCCCGGCCAGGAAGGCATCGAATGTCGCGTCGTCGATCGTAACCACGTGGTCGGGCGCAGGATAGGCCCCACTGGACACATCCGCCACGAATTCCGAAAACGCGGCCATCCTTTGTTGTTGCAACCGCGCGAACTCGGCGGCGAAATCGCGATACGTCTTGGCGTGGCGCGGCGCGCGGCTTCGCCCATAGCCCAGCACATCCTCGGCAAACAGATACTGCGCATCGGCGTGCGGCCCTGCGCCCATTCCTAGAAGTAACAGCCCGGTGTTGCGCGCGATAACCTCGGCCACACGATCTGGGACAACCTCGATCTCGGCACCGAAACAGCCGATATGTTCCAGCCGCGCGACGTGATCCCACACCGCCCGGGCGCTGGCCGCGGTCTTGCCCACCGCCCTGAAGCCGCCAGTCCAGGTCGCCTGTGACGGGATCAATCCGACATGTCCGACCACCGGAATCGCGTTGTCGCACAACAGCTTCTGGATATCGAGCGATGCCGCGCAATACACGCAATCGCCACCTATTCGCATTGCGGCATGGGCCGCGCGCAGATAATCCTCGGCAGTGCATAACTCGCCGAAGAGCAGGCCCACCTGCACGAAGCACGGCCCCGCCGCCGTGCGCATGTCCGGGCTCCAGCGCGGCGCGGCGATCGACAGCATGTCGACACCCGCGCCGGCGGCCGCCCGCGCTTCGTCCTCGGTTTCGACATATAGCATGGTCAGCGTCTCGCCCCGCGCCTTGCGGGCGCGCAGATCGGCGATGGTGGGGCGCGGGGCTGATGCCGACATCTTCAGACCTCCACCAGGACGCGGCCGCCCTCGACCTTCGTGGGATAAGTGGCCAGGTCGACGCAGGCCGGCGCGCGCTTGGCCTCGCCGGTGCGGTAATCGAAGGTCGCGTTGTGCTTGGGGCACTCGATCTCGTAATCCATCACAAGACCGTCGGCCAGATGCACCTGTTCATGGGTGCAAAGCCCGTCGGTGCAGAAGAACTCGCCATCGGGGCTGTGATAGATGGCGAAGGTCCGGCCGTCGTGGTCGAATCGGACCAGATCCTCTTGCTCGATCTCGTCGGTGGCGCAGGCGTCGATCCAGGGCATGTCATCCTCCTGTTTGGTCGTGGTCATTCGGCGGGCACACCCACCGGGACAGTCGCGTGAAGATCCGCGCGATAGGGCTTGGCGGTGTCCGGCAGGGTGCGTTCGATGAAATGGTCCTCGTCGCGCAACTGGCGGATCAAGGCCGGCCACATCTCTGCAAGGGCTTCAGTGATCGAGCGATTGGGCGCCGGCAGGTCGTGCTTGATCTCCTCGTGCAGTTCGGGCAGCCGATGATAGGGCACCATCGGGAACATGTGGTGTTCGACGTGGTAGTTCATGTTCCAATAGATAAAGCGACTGATCGGGTTCATCAGGACGGTGCGCGAGTTCAGCCGGTGATCGGTGACGTTCTCGGCCAGCCCGCCATGCTGCAACAGCCCGGTCATCACATGGTGCCACGCACCGTAAAGCCGCGGCAGCCCGATCACCATCAGCGGCAGGATCGAGCCCAGCACGATAGAAAGCGCGATTATTGCGGCATATATCAGCACCCAGATTCTGGCCACGCGAATCACCTTGGGCTGCTCTCGCTCGGGTACGAACTCGGCCTCGTCGCCAGTCAGATGCCCTGCCGCGTTGGTGATCATGCGTACCATGGCAGTCCAGACATCCACCAGGCCGAAGAAATTGGCGATCACCCGCGCCAGCGCCGGCGGCCGCATCAGCACCACCTCGGGGTCGCGACCGACGATGATCGTGTCGGTGTGGTGGCGGGCATGGGACCAGCGCCAAGTATGCGGGTTGCGCATCATGCAGAAGCTGGCGATCTGATACAGCCAGTCATTGAAGGCGCGCGTCTTGAAGGCCGTGCCATGACCGCACTCGTGCCAACGCGAATCCATTGCCGAGCCGTAAAGCACACCATAGCCCAGCCAGAACGGCACTGACCACAGGGTGGGCCAGAGCGCGATCCCCGCCCCGGCCAGCACGATCATCGCGCCGAACAGGATGACCGTGTCGCGGATCGCCGGACCGTCAGCCCGTTTCATAAGCTCTTTCATACGCTTGCGCGGCAGATCGGTGTGATACCACTCTGCCGCCGCCAGCCCGGTGTGCACCGCCCGCATGGAATCGGCGCCAGTCATAGAATAGTCGCGCTGGGTCATTGCTGCCTCCCGAATCATCTAACGGTTTGGCGCAGCCTAGCCCCGTGTCTGGGGCGGCGGTGAGAGTCCGGATTGCGTTTTCATCAAATTCCATCAATTCTCTGACGTAAATCTGATGGGAACCAATCAAGGCGTGACCGATGTCCAAGCGCCCCACCCTGCAGGACCTGGCCCGCGAGGCCGGTGTGGGAATCGCTACCGTCGACCGCGTACTGCACGGTCGGCCCAATGTCAGTGCCCGAGCGGTGGAGCGGGTGACCGCCGCGGCCGAGCGCATCGGCTATCACGCCGGCGGCCTGATCGCCGCACGGCACAACCCCGCGCCACCCCATGTCCGCCTGGGATTCGTGCTGCACAAGGAGGCGCAGCCGTTCTATCGCGCCCTGGCCGCAGCGCTGGAAGCGGCGTCTGAGGCGCGCTCCGACGCACGCGTTATCGCGCGCATCGTCCATGCGCCATCGCAATCGCCCGAAGATTTCGCCAACGCCTTCCGGAGCGCGGCCGAAGATGCCGATGCCGTCGCCGGTTCGGCCGTCAACCACGCAATCGTGGACACGGCCGTGCGCAGGCTGATCGAGGCCGGCCTGCCGGTCTTCGCGCTGCTCAACGATTTCGCGCAAAGCGCCCGGACGGGGTATATCGGCCTCGACAACATGCGGGTCGGGCGGATAGCCGGCTGGACTTTGGCCAACGTTATCCGGCAGCCCGGCAAGGTGGCGGTCTTCGTGGGTGGCAATCGCTGGCACGGGCATATCCTGCGCGAGACCGGCTTCCGCGCCTGCCTGCGTGACCGGGCGAGTGCGCTTCAGGTGCTGGACACGAAGGTCAACCTGGAAACGCGGCAAGTCACCTACGAGGCAACGCTTGACCTGCTCGATCGTGTTCCAGATTTGCGCGGGCTTTACATCGCCGGCGGTGGCATGGAAGGTGCGATCGCCGCTCTACGCGAGACACGTCCGCCCGGCCGGGTAGCACTGGCCGTCAACGAACTGACGCCCGACAGCCGCGCAGCTCTGACCGACGGTTATGCCGTGCTGGCGATCGCAACGCCGCTCGAGGCGCTGGCTTGGAATCTTGTCGCAACGATGTTGCGCACCGCAGCCGGCTCCCCCCCTGCAACCGACCGCCATATCCTGGAGCCGCAACTGTATGTGCCAGAATCCGTTTAAGAGTCTGATTCAAAACTATCCAAGCCTTTTCATGTCCTTGCGAGATGACGGGTGACGCGTCGAATGTGGGCGATGGTGACCCAGGCCTCGGCGCTGGCGATGGATTTTTCCCAATCCTTTGACAGGCGGCGGCATCGTCCCAGCCAGGCAAGGGTGCGCTCGACCACCCATCGGCGGGGCAGGACCTCGAACCCTTTGGTGGTGTCGGATCGTTTGACGACCTGAACGGTCCAGCGCCCGATGGCCTTCAGGGCGTCGCGCAGTTTTGACATCCACCACTGGCAACCGGTCGTCGCCATGTAGAGGATCGCGTCGAAAACATCGCGCAACCGCGTCGTGCGAGGACGGCCCGTCGTCTTGAGAGGCGGCATCAAAGGCGCGATCAACGCCCATTCCGCGTCGGTCAAATCGCTTGCATATTTGCCGCCCGCTCGGGCATGTTGGCGGCGAGTAAGTTCGGTCCAGGCCATCGTGATCTCCGTTCAGCTTCGCAAACGAACAGAATCACAACCGACGGGAATCACTCAATTAGTTTCAAATCGGGCTCTGAAGCTGCAAAAGCAAAGCCCACAGGCGAGCCTGCTATTTGGAGGCCGCTCGCCTGTGGGCTTTGCTACCGCTGGGGTGGGTCATTTTCAAATGATCACGCCGGGTCACTTTTGAATGCACGTTGACAATGCAGGGCTGTCGTTTCTGCCGCAGGAAAACCGCTCCAGCCCGATGACTGTTTCAGCGACCTGTTAGACGGTTGCCACCGGCGCGCGGCGGCCTTACCTGTCGGGGCGCAACAAGAAGTCAGGAAAGATCCGCGCCCATGCTTTCAATCCTTCAGATAATCCTGCTGATCCTCGACATCGTCTGGTTCGTCGTGATCGTCCAGATCATCATGAGCTGGCTGATAAATTTCCAGGTTCTCAACCTGCGCCAGCCGCTGGTGGCGCAGATCTGGGACGGGCTGACCCGATTACTGGAACCGATCTATGATCCGATCCGCCGGATCCTGCCCAACACCGGCGGGCTGGACCTGGCGCCGCTGATCGTTCTGATCGGCATCTATGCGCTGCGAATCGTCATAGGCAACAACCTTTACGCCTTCGCCTGAGGGCTTGCCCCGCCGGCCGCGGCATGGGATGGTCGTCGCCATAAAGAGCAGATGACCCAAAAGACGCAGGATCCATGCCGCGCGCAGAAGAGCTGTTGGCCACCGTATTCGGCTTCGATACGTTCCGCCCCGGCCAGCAAGAGATCGTGACCGCCGTCACCGACGGGCGCAACACGCTGGCGATCATGCCCACGGGCGGCGGCAAGTCGCTTTGTTTCCAGCTTCCCGCGCTGTGCCGCGACGGCGTGACCGTGGTGATCTCGCCGCTGATCGCGCTGATGCGCGACCAGGTGCGCGCCCTGCGCGAGGCTGGCGTGGCCGCCGGCGCATTGACCTCGGGCAATACCGAAGAGGAAACGCAGGCCGTGTTTCGCGCCCTGGATGCGGGGGAGCTGAAACTGCTCTACATGGCGCCCGAACGCCTGGCATCAGGCGGAACGACGACCCTGTTGCGCCGGGCGGGCGTCGGCCTGATCGCGGTGGATGAGGCGCATTGCGTCAGCCAGTGGGGCCATGATTTCCGCCCCGACTATCTGCGGATCGGCGCGCTTCGGCGCAGCCTTGGCGTGCCGCTGGCCGCCTTCACCGCCACCGCCGATGCCGAGACCCGCGCCGAGATCGTCACCCGCCTGTTCGACGGCGTCCCGCCGCAAAGCTTCCTGCGCGGGTTCGACCGCCCCAACATTCACCTGGCCTTCGCGGCCAAGGATTCGCCCCGGCGGCAGATCCTGGACTTCGCCGCCGCGCGCAGGGGGCAATCGGGCATCGTCTATTGCGGCACCCGGGCCAAGACCGAAACCCTGGCCGCGGCGCTGCGCGACGCGGGGCATGCCGCGTGCCATTATCACGGCGGGATGGCGCCGGACGACCGCCGCGAAGTGGAGCGCCGATTCCAGCAAGAGGACGGCCTGATCGTGGTGGCGACGGTGGCCTTCGGCATGGGCATCGACAAGCCCGATATCCGCTGGGTCGCCCATGCCGACCTGCCCAAGTCGATCGAGGCCTATTATCAGGAAATCGGCCGCGCCGGCCGCGACGGCGCCCCGGCCGAAACGCTGACCCTGTTCGGGCCCGAGGATATCCGCCTGCGCCGCAGCCAGATCGACGAAGGCCTTGCCCCGCCACCGCGGCGCGACGCCGACCATGCCCGGCTGAACGCGCTGCTGGGACTGGCCGAGGCATTGCATTGCCGGCGCCAGCACCTTCTGCGCTATTTCGGCGAAACGGCCGGGCCTTGCGGCAATTGCGATCTTTGCGACAGCCCGCCCGAGCTGTTCGACGCCACCGAGGCGGTGCAAAAGGCGCTTTCGGCCATGCTGCGCAGCGGCGAAAGCTTTGGCGCGGGGCACCTGATCGACATTCTGACCGGCAACGCGACCGACAGGATCCGGGCGCGCGGGCATGACGGGCTGCCGACTTTCGGCGTCGGGCAGGAGTTCGACAAGCGCGGCTGGCAGGCGCTCTTTCGTCAAATGATGGGCCATGACCTGGTTCGCCCGGATTCCGAGCGTCACGGCGCCCTGCGCATGACCGAGGCCTCGCGGCCGATCCTGCGCGGCGCGGCGCGGATCCAGTTGCGCCGGGATTCGATCCGCAAGGCCCCGGCCCGCCCGGCGGCGAAGACGCTGGTCAGCCAGGAGGACGCGCCGCTGTTGTCGGCGCTCAAGGCGCGCCGCCGCGCTTTCGCCGAACAGGCGGGGTTGCCGGCCTACATGGTGTTCAACGACCGCACCCTGATCGAGATGGCCGAGACCCGCCCCGAGACGCTGGATCAACTGGCGCGGATCGGCGGTGTCGGGGCGAAAAAGCTGGAACGATACGGCGCGGCCTTCCTCGAGGTCATTACCGGCGCACAGGTCGCGCCGGTGCATCCCAGCCGCCGCAAGCTGGCCGGCCGCGCGACGGGCGATCTGTATGACCGGCTGCTGGCGGCGCAGGCCGATCTGGCGCGTGGCGCCGATGGCGGCGAGAAGCCGCTCAGTTGTTCCACGGCGCAGCTTGCAAAGCTTGCCGCGATGCGACCGCGCGACATGGGCGCGTTGACCCGGGTCCTGGGCGACCGCCGCGCCGAACGCTTCGGCGCGGCATTCCTGCAGGTGCTCGCCGCGGGCTGAGGCCGGCCATGTCGGCGCGCATTGCCGGTCTGCCCGCCGCATTCATGTTTCCCCGACCAGTTGTCGCGGCGCGGGCATCGTCGCATCCGGCGCCGCGCCCTCAAGCGGCAGGCAGCCGGGCGGATGCCAGGTCGCGATCATGTCGACGATAACCTCCTTTTTCAGCGGCTTGGTCAGGTAATGGTCGAGACCGGCCGCGAGGATGTCCTCGGCGTCGCCGTCCAGCGCATGGGCGGTAAGCGCGACGATGGGCACCGGCGCGGCGCCGGTCTCGGCCTCCCGGGCGCGGATCGCGCGGGTGGCCTGCTTGCCATCCAGTTCGGGCATCGAGATATCCATGAAGACCAGATCGGGACGCTGCTGGCGCACGGCCTCGATCGCCTCGGTGCCGTTTTCGGCAAAGCTCAGGTCGATGTGCAGCCCCTCTACCATGCGTGAAAACACCAGGCGGTTTGTCGCATTGTCTTCGGCCGCCAGGATCCGCATCCGCCGCGGGCGGGCGTCATGCGCGGACGCATCATCCGGGCCGACCATCTCGATCACCGCGTGGTGCAGCGCCCGGCGCAGAATCGGCTTTGTCATCACCCGGTCGATCGCGTCTTCCTCTTCCAGCGCGGTGTGCCCGGAACTCAGCAGCAGGAACGGTGCGGCGCAGCCCTGCGCGCGCAGCCTGGCGGCCAGCGTAACCCCGTCCATGCCCGGCATTCGATGATCGCAGACGACCAGATCGAACGGCTCCTGCGATTCAAGGGTGGCCAGCGCCTCGGCGCCGGATCGGCACAGGCTCACGTCGAGCCCGACCTGGCGCAACTGGCGATCGAGGATGGTGCGGTTGACCTGCTGGTCATCGACCACCAGAACCCGTGCCGAGCTCGGCGCCAGCCGCGGCGGGTCGGAACGCGCTGTCTCGGCCAGGGGCAGCGTCAGGCGGAAACCGAAGCATGACCCCGCGCCCTTTTCCGACTCGACCCAGATCTCGCCGCCCAGAAGCGTGACCAGCCGGCGGCTGATTGCCAGCCCCAGGCCGGTTCCCTCGAATTTCCGGTTCTGCTGATCCTCGATCTGATTGAACTCGCCGAAGATGTGATCACGCAGTTCCGGGTCGATGCCGATGCCTGTATCCTCGATCGTGACATGCACCTGCTGCTGGCCGGGCGTCTCTGCCGGCAGGCCGACAACGCGAACCAGAACGTGGCCGGCCTCGGTGAATTTTACCGCGTTGCCGATCAGGTTGGTCAGGATCTGCCGGATGCGGCCGCAATCGCCCTGGAACCGGGTGGGCAGGAACATGTCGTAATCCACGATCAGGTCCAATGCCTTGTTCTGTGCCGAGGGTTGCAACAGCATCGCAACCTCGTGGATCGTCCGCTCCATGTCGAACGGTTCGGAATGCAGGACCAGTTTTTCCGCCTCGATCTTGGAATAATCCAGCACGTCGTTCAGCAATGCCAGCAGCGCCCCGCCCGAGTTTCGTATGGTTTCGGCGCATTGCCGCTGTTCCTCGTTCAGCGGGGTGTCGCACAGCAGTTCGGCCATGCCGACGACGCCATTCATCGGTGTGCGCAATTCATGGCTCATATTGGCCAGGAAGGCGGATTTGGCGCGGCTGGCCGCTTCGGCCGCGACGCGGGCCTCGTCCAGCGCCTTTTGCTGCTGCTTCTGTTCGGTGATGTCCACCCGCAAGCCCACCACGCCGCCGTCGGGGGTGCGCTGTTCCAGCACGCGCAGCCAGCGCCCGCCGGTCAGTTCCTGTTCGCTGATGCCATCGGCCCGATGATGGCGGATCAGCCGTTCGCCGATCCAGTCCTCTTCACGGCCCACGGCCTCGGGGTATTGGCCGTTTTCAAGACCGCGGCGCAGGATCTGCTCGAAGCTGGCGCCGGGCCTTATGGCATCGGCCGACGCGCCGTAGATCTCTCGATAGCGGTCATTGCACATAATGAGCCGGTCATCATGATCGAACAGCACGAACCCGTCCGGCACGGCCTCGACCGCGGCCCACATGCGCATCATCTCGGTGATGTTGAGGTTCAGGCTGACCGTGTCGCCATCGGGCGTGCGCCGATCGATCAGCTTGACATACTGCCCGTTCCAGAGCCGGATAACCTTGTCGGGGATCGCCTCGGCGGACCAGCGCGCCAGCATGTCGTCGATCCAGCCCTGCACGGTCCTGCCCTCGGTATCGACGATACCTTCCTCGGCGGCCAGCCGGGCAATATCGGCGTATCGCACGCCCAGCGAAACGTCATCCAGCCCGTCGAAGATCGACAGGAAAGCCCGGTTCGCGGCGATCATGCGGCTGTTGGTATCGAACACGGCGAAACCGTCGCGAATCGTTTCCAGCGAAGTCCACAACCGCCGTTCGGCGATGGCATAGGCCTGGCTCACCTCCTCCAGCTCTTCGCGGACCTGGCTGTTCTGGCCGCGCAGTTCCTCGGCCTCGTGGCGGGTCTCGACGATTTCATCCGAAAGGGTCCGGGCATGGGCGGCCAGCTTGCGGTTGGCATCGAACAACTCGCGGCTCTTCTGTTCCAGCAGGCGTTCGGCCGCCAGCCGCCCGCGCCGTTCCTCGGCCAGTTTCTCGCTCAGGTTCATGCAGTTCTCCGCATTCCTCGTGGAAGACATCCTTTTCGGTCAGGGTGAAGACAGGGTTAACGCCAGCGGGGAATCGTTGCGCGCGCGTGCCCGGCCATGGCACCATTCGCCGGCCCCGAATTTCCGGAGACATTTTCATGCGCCGCATTCTGTTTTCCGTCCTGCTTGTCCTTCTTGCCCCGGCCGCAGAGGCCCAACAGGCCCCCGGCCCGGTGCCCGGGCGGCATATCGCCGTCGCGCGCGACACGGATTTTCCGGGCGGCGACATCCGGTCCATCTTCGACAGCAGCTTCGAAGCCTGCGAACGGGCCTGCCTGGGCGATGCGACCTGTGTCGCCTTCACCTTCAACACCCGCTCGGGAAGCTGTTTTCCGAAATCCTCGGTTGCAGGGCGCCTGCCCTATCGGGGTGCGTTATCGGCCATCGTGCTGCCCTCCGACCCCGCGATGCTGGCGCGGGTGCCGCAGCGGGTCGAAAAGCTGGGCTTTCTCGGGGCCGCGGACCTGCAAGCGGCGCGGGACCTGGCCGAGGCGTTGCCGCGGCACCATTACGCGAACGGCCGGCCCGCGGCGGAGCTCACCGAGGCCGCCATTGCCGCGCGGGCAACCGGGGATCTGGCCGGCGCGCTGGACTTCACCGCTGCCGCGCTGACATTGACCGATTCCGCCGAGGGATGGCTGGACTATGCCGGGCTTTCGCTTTCGATGGGGGCCAACGACGCCGCCCGGCAAGAGGCCGCGGCGCGCGGCCTGTCCGCCGCGGTCAACGGGTTTCTGCGCGCCGCCGATCCGCAAACCCGCGCCAATGCCCTGATCCTCATGGCCCGCGCGCTGGAGCAGGTCGCGCGCGGGCGCGACATGATCCCGGCATTGCGCCTGGCACAGCGCCTTGCCCCGCGCGATGACACGGCCGCGATGCTGGACGATGCGATCGGCAAATTCGGCTTTCGTATCATCGGCACCGAGGTCGAAAGCGACAGCGCGGCGCCGCGCATCTGCGCGACGTTTTCCGAAGACCTGGTGCCCGCCGGGGTGGATTATGCCCCTTATGTCCAGCTTCCCGAGCCGGGGCTCGCCGTCACCCGGCAGGAGCGCCGGCTCTGCATCGAGGGGGTCGTGCATGGCGAACGCTATCGCCTCACCTTCCGCCGGGGATTGCCCGCGGCCAGCGGCGAGACGACATCCAGGGACGTGACCGTCACCCAATATGTGCGCGACCGCGCGCCGGCCCTGCGCTTTCCGGGGCGCAATTACGTGCTGCCCAGAGGGGGTGAAACGGCGCTGCCCATCGTGACGGTGAATGTGGACCGGGTCGATCTGGCGTTGCGCCGCGTTTCCGACCGCAACCTGTTGCGGGTGATGCAGGACGGGTTTTTCGGCCGTCCCCTGTCGCCCTGGCAGGAACAGGATTTCACCGACACCCTGGCCGAACAGGTCTGGCAAGGCAGCGCCACGGTTGAGCGGGATCTGAACCGCGAAGTGACGACGCGCCTGCCGATGGCCGATGTCCTGGACGATCTGCCGGTCGGGATCTATGCCCTGCGCGCTTCGATCCCCGGCGCCGACCCCTATGCGACCCCGCCGGCGATGCAATGGTTCATCGTCAGCGACCTGGGCCTTGCCACGATGGGCGGGGTGGACGGGCTGCATGTCTTCGTCCGCTCGCTGCGCACGGCAGAGCCGAAACCGGGCATCACCGCGACCCTCTTGTCGCGATCCAACCGGGTTCTGGGCACCGCCGAAACCGACGGGCAGGGCCACGCGGTCTTTGCGCCCGGCCTGACCCGCGGCACCGGCGGCGCGGCGCCGGCGCTGGTCATGGTGCGCGATGGCGCGCGGGACATTGCCTTCCTGTCCCTGACCGAGCCCGCCTTCGACCTGTCCGATCGCGGGGTTGCCGGGCGCGAACCCGCGCCGCCGATCGACATGTTCCTGACCACCGATCGCGGCGCCTATCGCGCGGGCGAAACGGTTCATGCCACCGCCCTGGCGCGCGATTCCGACGCGCGGGCGATCGGCGATCTTCCGGTGACCGCGATCCTGACCCGGCCCGACGGGGTGGAATATGCGCGGGCGGTGTCGCCGGGCGGGGTGCAGGGCGGCCATGTCTTCGACCTGGATCTTGCGGCCAGCGTTCCGCGCGGAACCTGGGCGCTTGGTCTGCACACCGACCCGGATGCGCCACCGCTGGCCAGCACCCGGTTCCTGGTCGAGGATTTCCTGCCCGAACGGATCGATTTCGACCTCGGCCTGCCCGACGGGCCGCTGCGCCCGACCGACCGGCCCTTGCTGAGCTTGTCGGCGCGCTATCTTTTCGGTGCCCCGGCCGGCGATCTTCGGGTCGAGGGCGAGGTCGCGCTGGAACTCACCGACACGCTCGACGCCTTCCCGGGCTATCGCTTCGGCCGGTTTGACGAACAGACGCCACGCCAGGTGAACGTGTTGCCCGGCGGCATTCACACCGACGCGCGGGGCGACGCGACGGTGCCGCTGGACTTTCCCCGGATCAAGGCGCCGTCCGGCCCGCTGCGCGCGACCGTCATTGCGCGTGTGTCCGAAGGCTCCGGCCGCCCGGTCGAGCGCCGGCTGACCCGGATCCTGACCGCGGACCGGCCAATGATCGGGCTGAAACCGCTGTTCGAGGGGGTGGTGGACGAAGGCACCGAGGCCCGGTTCGAGCTGCTGGCCATCGGCCCCGATCTCCAGCCGCGGGACATGCGGGTGCGCTGGACGCTCAATCGCATCGACACGCGCTATCAGTGGTACAGCCAATATGGCAACTGGAACTGGGAGCCGGTGACCACCCGCACCCGCATTGCCAGCGCCGAGGCGCTGATCCCGGGGGGGCGCCTGTCCGTCGCCGCACCTGTCGACGGGGGCCATTACGAACTGGTCGTCGAGCAGGTCGGGGGCGCGCATGCCGCCGCCTCGATGGATTTCGAGGCCGGATGGTATGCTCCGGCCGGCACCGCCGATACCCCCGACATGCTGGAAATGTCGCTGGACAAGGCTGCCTATGCGCCCGGCGATACCGCCACGCTGCGCATCGTGCCGCGCTATCCGGGCCGGGCACTGGTTACCGTCATGTCCAATCACCTGATCGACATGAAGCCGGTGGAATTGTCCGCGGGCGAGAACACCCTGACCCTGCCGGTGACCGATGACTGGGGCCCCGGCGCCTATGTCAGCGCCACCCTGATCCGTCCGATGGACGTGCCGGCAGGGCACAACCCGGCCCGCGCGCTGGGGCTGGCCCATGCGCGGGTCGATCCCGGCCCGCGGCAACTTTCGGCCGCCTTCGCGACCCCGGCCGAGGCCGACCCGCGGGGGCCGCTGCCCGTCGCGCTGAAGGTGGCGGGCGTGCAGCCCGGCGAACCGGCCTTCGCCACGATCGCGGCGGTCGATATCGGCATCCTGAACCTGACCGGGTTCGCCGCACCCGATCCGTCAGGCCATTATTTCGGCCAGCGCAAGCTGGGGATGGAACTGCGCGATATCTATGGCCGGTTGATCGACGGGATGAACGGGGCCATGGGCCAGGTCCGCTCGGGCGGGGATGCCGCGGCCCGGATGCGGATGCAGGCCCCGCCCCCGACCGAGCAACTGGTCGCGTTCTTTTCCGGCCCGGTGCAGGTCGGGGCCGACGGTTACGCGCGGACAAGCTTCGATCTGCCCGCATTCAACGGCACGATCCGGCTGATGGCGGTGGTTTGGTCGCAAACCGGCGTGGGACAGGCGCAGGCCGACATCCTGGTGCGCGACCCGGTGGTCGTGAATGCCTCTCTGCCACGCTTCATGGCCCCCGGGGACCGCTCGCGCCTGTTGCTGGAAATGACCCATGTCACCGGCCCGGCCGGCCGCATGGGGCTGGATGTCTCGGCCGACGGGGTGACGCTGGACCGGGCCGCGGTGCCGTCGGGCCTGACCCTCGACGAGACCGGCAAGGCCACGCTTTCGATCCCCGTTGGCGCGGATGATCCGGGGCTGCACCGGATCACCGTGACCCTGACAACCCCGGCCGGAAAGCAACTGGTAAAAACGCTGTCGCTTCCGGTTCAGGTGAACGACCCAGAGGTGACCCGCACCCGTCGCTTGCCATTGGCCGCCGGCGACAGTCTTGCCCTGGGGCGGGACGTTTTCGCGGAGCTGCGGCCGGGCACCGGCCACGCGACGCTGGCGATCGGCCCGTTGGCGCGTTTCGATGCGCCGGGCCTGCTGCAGGCGCTCGACCGCTACCCTTATGGCTGCACCGAGCAGGTCGCCAGCACGGCGATGCCGCTGCTTTATTTCGACCAGGTGGCGCGTGCGATGGGGCTTGCCGAACAACAGGAGATCGTCGCGCGGATCGAGCAGGCGATCACCCGGGTGCTGACCAATCAGTCGCCCAGCGGCGCCTTCGGCCTGTGGCAGCCCGATTCCGGCGATTTCTGGCTCGACGCCTATGTGACCGATTTCCTCAGCCGGGCGCGCGCGCGCGGCTTTGCCGTGCCGCAGACGGCCTTCCGCGCGGCGCTGGACAACCTGCGAAACCAGGTCAATTACGCCGCCGATTTCGATCGGGGCGGCGAGGCGCTGGCCTATGCGCTGATGGTGCTGGCGCGCGAGGGCGCCGCCGCGATCGGCGACTTGCGCTATTACGCCGACGTCAAGGCCGATGCCTTCGCCACGCCGCTGGCGCTGGCGCAGCTGGGGGCGGCGCTGGCCTCTTACGGCGATCAGCCGCGCGCCGACGCCATGTTCGCGCGCGCGGTGGCGATGTCCGACGCCCGCCTGAACCGGGGGGAAGATCCGCTTTGGCGCAGCGATTACGGCACCGATCGCCGCGATGCGGCCGGGGTGCTGGCCCTGGCGGCCGAAGCGGGATCGACGGCAGCCGAAAGCGGCGGGCTTGCCGAGATTGTCGCGCAGGGACGCGGCGCCGCCTCGACGCAAGAGGCAGCCTGGACCCTTCTGGCCGCCAACGCGCTGATCGACCGCGCCGGGGGCGATGGCTTTGGCGTGAATGGCGCCCCGGTGGACGGCCCGCTGGTGCGGGTCATCGACGATCGCACCCGGGCGGTGCCGATGACGATCACCAACGGGTCGGGGCGCGACACGCAGATCACGCTGACCACATTCGGGGTGCCGGCCCGGCCGGGCCCTGCGGGCGGCAATGGCTATGCCATCGCGCGCAGCTATTTCACCATGCAAGGCGCCCGCGCCGATCCGGCGACGGTGACCGCCGGCACCCGCCTTGTGACCGTGATCGAGGTCACCCCGCTGGAACCCGCAGAGGCTCGCCTGATGATCCGAGACCCCTTGCCGGCCGGGTTCGAGATCGACAACCCCGACCTTCTGCGCGGGGGCGACATCCGCGCGCTGGACTGGCTGGATGTGGTCGAGGAGACGCGCAACACCGAATTCCGGCAGGACCGGTTTCTCGCCGCAGTGGACTGGCGCGAAAAGTCGGCGTTCCGGCTGGCCTATATCGTGCGGGCGGCCACGCCGGGCGTGTATCATCACCCGGCCGCCTCGGTCGAGGACATGTATCGCCCCGACCGCCGCGCCTGGACCGGCACAGGCCGCGTGACCGTGACGCGATGAGGGCGCGCGCGCTCTTCGCGCTGGTCGTCGCGCTGTGGGGCGCCGCGGCGGCGCGCGATGCGCTGGACGGATGGGTGGCGGCGACGGATTTGCCGCCCCTGGCGGCCGAAACCTCGGTCGAGGTGCTGGCCCGCGATTCCACCCTGCTGCGCGCCTATACCGTCGCCGACGGGCGCTGGCGGCTGGCGGTTGCCGCCGATGCGGTCGATCCGCTCTATCTGCGGATGCTCATCGCCTATGAGGACAAGCGCTTTTACCGCCACGCGGGCGTCGATCTTCCGGCCCTGGCGCGGGCGGCGGCGCAGGCTGCCTGGAACGGCCATGTCGTCTCGGGCGGATCCACCCTGACGATGCAGGTGGCCCGGCTGATCGAGGACGGGCCGACCGGACGCTGGTCCGGCAAGCTGCGCCAGATCCGGGTCGCGCTGGCGCTGGAACGGCGCCTGGACAAGGCGGCGATCCTGGCGCTTTACCTGAACCGCGCGCCGTTCGGCGGCAACCTGGAAGGGATCCGCGCGGCGAGTCGGGCCTGGTTCGGAAAGCCGCCCCATCGGCTGACCGCGGCCCAGGCGGCGCTGCTGGTGGCGCTGCCGCAATCGCCCGAAACCCGCCGCCCCGACCGCTTTCCCGATGCCGCGCGCGCGGCCCGCGATCGGGTTCTGGCGCGGCTGGTCGATCATGGCGTTCTTGACCCGGCCCGTGCCGAGGCGGCGCGGCGCGAACCGGTGCCGACGGCCCGGCGGCCGTTTCCCGCCCTGGCGCCCCACATGGCCGACCGGGCGCTTGCGGACCGGCCGCTTGCCGCGCGTCATCGCCTTGCCATCGACGCGGGGCTTCAGACCCGAATGCAGAATCTCGCGCGCCGATCCGTGCGCGATCGGGGCGA
Organism: Actibacterium sp.; assembly: GCA_016278325.1. Lineage (GTDB taxonomy): Bacteria > Pseudomonadota > Alphaproteobacteria > Rhodobacterales > Rhodobacteraceae > JADQCB01. The sequence continues at coordinate 53,301 of JADQCB010000018.1, read as the reverse complement.
GCGCCTCTCTGTCGCGATCGTCGTGGCCGACCACCGCAGCGGCGAGATCCTGGCCTCTGTCGGCTCTGCCGGATATACCGACCGGGCCCGGCAGGGCTATGTCGACATGACACAGGCGCCGCGCTCGCCCGGATCGGCGCTGAAGCCGCTGATCTACGGGCTGGCCTTCGATCAGGGGCTGGGCCATCCCGAAACCCTGATCGCCGATCGGCCAACCTCTTTCGGGCGCTATGCGCCGACGAATTTCGACGGGCGCTTTCGCGGCGACATACGGATGCGCGAGGCGTTGCAATTGTCGCTGAACATTCCCGCCGTGGCACTGACCGAAGCGCTGGGTCCGGCGCGGGTGATGGCGCATCTGCGCCGCGCCGGGATGACGCCGGCCCTGCCCGGCGGTTCACCCGGCCTGGCCATCGCGCTGGGCGGGCTGGGCGTGACGCTGGAGGATCTGGCGCGGCTTTACGCGGCGCTGGGCAATGGCGGGCGCCCGGTTGGCTTGCATTGGCGGGCCGATACCGCCCCTCGGGCCCCCGGCCCGGCGGTGCTGTCGGATGTCGCGGCATGGCAGGTGGCCGACATTCTGCGCGGAACGCCGCCCCCGGTCGCGGCAGGGCAGACCGGGCTGGCCTTCAAGACCGGAACCTCTTATGGCCACCGCGATGCCTGGGCTGCCGGTTTCGACGGGCGCCATGTCATCGCGGTATGGATCGGACGCGCCGATGGCACGCCGGTGCCGGGGGCCTTCGGCGGCGACCTCGCGGCGCCGGTCCTGTTCGAGGCTTTCGCCCTGCTCAAGCAGCGGCTTGACCCTTTGCCACCACCTCCGCCCGGCACCCTGCGCGTTGCGAATGCCGGGCTGCCACAGCCGCTGCAACGTTTTCGCGGGCGGGGGGCCGCGCTTGCCGCCGCCGCGCCGGATGCGCCGCAGCTGATCTATCCGCCCGACGGCGCAGAACTGGAGCTTGGCGGCCTCGGCCTGGTGCTGAAACTGCGGTCGGGCGTGCCCCCCTTCACGGTCCTGTTCAACGGCGCACCGCTGGCGACCGGGCAGCAGCGCCGGGAGATCAACCTGCCTGCCCCCGGCGCCGGATTCGTGACAGTTTCGGTCATCGATTCCGGCGGCCGCGCCACGCGCGCGGATCTCTATCTTCGATGAGAGCCCGCCAGCGCGGGAAAACCGCCGGCGTCATCCTGCCCGGAGCCCCCGCCGGGGCCAAGAACGCCCGCGCCCGGATGCCCGCACGACCTGCCGCCGGCTCAGATCCGCTCGATGGCAAGGGCAATGCCCTGCCCGCCGCCGATGCACATGGTGACCAGGGCGACCCGGCCGCCGGTCCGCTCCAGCTCGTACAACGCCTTCACGGTCAGGATCGCGCCGGTCGCGCCGACCGGATGGCCCAATGCGATGGCGCCGCCATTGGGGTTCACCTTCGCCGGGTCCAGCCCCAGCCCCTTGTTCACCGCCAGCGCCTGTGCCGCGAATGCCTCGTTGCTTTCGATCACGTCGAAATCCTGGACCTTCAGCCCGGTTCTTGCCAGCAGGGCCTCGACCGCGGGCACCGGGCCGATGCCCATCACCTCGGGGCGCACGCCGGCATGGGCATAGCCCAAGACCCTTGCGCGCGGCACCAGGCCCGCGCCCGCGGCCGCCTCTTCGCGGGCGAAGACCAGCGCGGCGGCGCCGTCATTGATGCCGCTGGCATTGCCTGCGGTCACGGTTCCGTCCTTGCGGAAGACCGGGCGCAGCGCGGCCAGCGCCTCGGGCGAAGTTGCCTTGGGATGCTCGTCGGTGTCGAAGGCCACGGTGTCGCGCTTCACGCGCAGCTCCACCGGCACGATCTGCTCGCGGAAGCGGCCCTCGGCGATCGCGCGTTCCGCGCGGGTCTGGCTTTCCAGCGCGAAGGCATCCTGCGCCGCGCGCGGAATGTCATGTTCGGCAGCCACGTTTTCGGCTGTCACGCCCATATGGCCCGTGCCGAACGGGCAGTTCAGCGCGCCCAGCATCATGTCCTGTGCCCCGGCATCGCCCATTTTCTGGCCCCAGCGGGCGGCCGGCAGGATATGCGGCGACCGGCTCATGTTCTCGGCGCCGCCGGCAAGGGCGAACTCGGCATCGCCCAGCAACAGCGACTGCACCACAGACACGATCGCCTGCGCGCCCGAGCCGCACAGCCGGTTCACGTTCATCGCCGGTGTCGTGTCGGGAATGCCGGCCTGCATCGCCGCAACCCGGGAAAGATACATGTCGCGCGGTTCGGTATTGATGACATGGCCGAAGGCGACATGGCCGATCCGCGCGCCCTCGACGCCCGCGCGCTCCAGCGCGGCGCGGGCGACCAGGCCGCCAAGTTCGATTGGCGGGGTTCCCGCCAACGCCCCGCCGAATGTTCCGATCGCGGTGCGCGCCGCGCCGAGTATGACGATTCCGGTCATGTCAGACCTCCCTGAAATCGGAACCGGCAGACCGGCTCCGGCGATGGATTTCCGGCCGGATTTTCCCCGACCCGCTGCCGCGCGACACTGTCAAAATCCGATCGGCGCGCACGACAATCGGACCGTTGCGATCAGAATGACCGCTTGGCCTGTCACCGTCCAGACCCGAATCAGGCCAGCGTCACCGACCCCGCGCATGCCACGGCACAAAGCCGGTATCACCCGATAGCGGCATCCGGCCAAAGACGCCAGAGCCACGGGCCACCGCCGCGCAGGATGTTCCCTGCCCCGGACCGGGGGAGGGACAGGGAGGGGCCGATGCAGTGGAACGCGCGCCAGCGCGCAACCGGGTCAGGTCTTGAAATCGAAAAAGCCCGGCCCGGCCCGCGCGAGCAGGCCCGCGCCCATCGCACGGCCCATCTCGGCGGCGTCCTCGATCGGCGCGACTGCGTCATCGGTCAACCGCTCCGACCCGTCCGGGCGCAGAATCTCGCCGCGCAGCCGCAACTGCCCGCCCGTCCGCTCGGCCAGCCCGCCGATCGGGGTCTCGCAAGACCCGTCAAGCGCCGCGAGAAAGGCCCGCTCCGCCGCCAGAAGCTGCGCCGTGTCCGGGTCATGGATGGCGTCCAGCATCCCCGCCACGCGGCTGTCGCCATCGCGCCGCTCGATCCCGATGGCGCCCTGGGCCACCGCGGGCAGCATGTCCTTGGTGGCCACCGCACCGCGCGCCAGCTCGGCCATGCCCAGCCGGTTCAACCCCGCCATCGCCAGGAATGTCGCGACCGCGACGCCGTCCTCCAGCTTGCGCAGACGGGTCTGCACGTTGCCGCGGAACTCTACCACGCGCAGGTCCGGGCGCCGCACCAGAAGCTGCGCCCGCCGGCGCAGGCTGGACGTGCCCACCACGGCCCTCTCGGGCAGATCCGCCAGCCCCGCCACATGCGGCGACACGAAAGCGTCGCGCGGATCCTCGCGCGGCAGGTAACATTCCAGCACCAGCCCCGCGGGCTGGACCACCGGCATGTCCTTCATCGAATGCACGGCAATGTCGATGTCGCCCGACAGCATCGCCGCCTCGATTTCCCGCACGAACAGGCCCTTGCCGCCGACCTCCTTCAGGGGGCGGTCGGCCGCGATCATCTGGCGGTCGTCCCCGGCGGTCCTGATCACGACGATCTCGAACGCCTGCTGCGGCAGGTCGAATGCCGCAGCCAGCCGGTCGCGCGTCTCGTTGGCCTGCGCCAGCGCCAGCGGCGAGCCGCGGGTGCCGATCTTCAGGGGCGAAGCGGGGGTGGGAAGCGTCAGTGTCATGGCGTCGTCTCTACCCGGCTGCGGCGGGGCTGACAATCCACCTGCCCTTGACATGCCAGCGCCACCGGGTGACGAGACGGCGAACGCGACGGACGGAGAGCGACGATGGCTGCCACAAAGAAACTGCTGCGCGCCCTTGCCGGCGAGGTTCAGGCCGTCCCGCCGGTCTGGCTGATGCGGCAGGCCGGGCGCTATCTGCCCGAATACAAGGCCACGCGGGCCAGGGCGGGGGATTTCCTGACCCTGTGCTACACGCCCGATCTTGCGGCCGAGGTCACGCTGCAACCGATCCGGCGCTATGGCTTTGACGGGGCGATCCTGTTTGCCGACATCCTGCTGGTGCCGCAGGCTCTGGGCGCGGATCTCTGGTTCGTCACCGGCGAGGGGCCGCGCCTGTCCACCATAACCACACAGGACGATTTCGATGCCCTGCGGCGCGTCGGGGACATCCACGAAACGCTTTCCCCGATCTACGAGACATTGCGCATCGTCAAGCCGGAGCTGCCGCCGGAGGTGACGCTGATCGGGTTCGCCGGGGCGCCCTGGACCGTGGCAACCTACATGATTGCCGGGCGCGGCACCCCGGATCAGGGCCCGGCCCATGCGCTGAAGCAAGGCAACCGGCCCGTCTTCGACGCGCTCATCGACCGGATCACCGCTGCGACCGTGGAATACCTTTCCGCACAGATCGAGGCCGGCGCCGAGGTGGTCAAGCTGTTCGACAGCTGGGCCGGGTCGCTGAAAGGCGCCGATTTCGAGCGCTATGCCCTGGCGCCGGCGAAAGCGATCATTTCCGAGTTGAAGGCCCGCCACCCGCAAACCCCGGTCATCGCCTTTCCGCGCCAGGCGGGCGCGCATTATGTGGGTTTCGCCCGTTCCACCGGCGCCGATTGCGTGGCGCTGGACAATTCCGTCAGCGCCGAATGGGCGGCGGCGAAGGTCCAGGTTGACGGTTGCGTTCAGGGCAACCTCGACCCGAAGCACATGGTGACCGGCGGGCCGACCATGATCGACGAAACGCGACGGATCATCCGCGCCTTTGCCAACGGGCCGCATGTCTTCAACCTCGGCCACGGCATCACCCCGGATGCCGATCCCGACAACGTGTCACGCATGCTCGAAGCGATCCGCGGCTGACCCCCCGCGCGATCGGCCCGTCGCATCGCAGAAAACGCGCCCGATCGCGCCGGCGGGTTTTGCTGGACGCCTGCGACGGGCTGCGCTAGCCATGGTGGTATACCAGATTCCAGCCCGGCAAAGGGGGCCAGAGCCATTCCGTTCGCAAGCGCCACGCCTGCGGTTTTCACCCCGGGCCAGCAACATGCGCAAAACCTGCGCGGCCTGATCTTCATGGCCGCCGGGTTCTTCCTGTTTTCGGCGGTGGACACGCAGGCCAAGTTCCTGACCCAGACGCTGCACCCGATCCAGATCGTCTGGACCCGGCAGCTCGGCCTTCTGATCGGCGTGCTTTTCCTGCTGCGGCTGCGCGGGCTGGCCGTGCTCAGGACCAGCACACCGTTCCTGCAAATGTCGCGCGGGGCGCTTGCAGCGAGTTCGGCCACGCTGTTCATCGTCGCGGTCAGCTTCGTTCCGCTGGCCGACGCGGTTGCGATCAGCTTTGTCGCGCCGTTCTTCGTGACCATGCTGGGCGCGCTGATCCTGCGCGAGCCGGTGGGCATTCGCCGCTGGAGCGCGATCACCGTCGGCTTTGTCGGCACGCTGATCGTGATCCGCCCCGGACTGGGGGTGATCCATCCCGCGGCCCTGTTGCTGTTACTGGCGGCATTGCTGTTCGCGCTGCGCCAGATCCTGTCGCGGATGCTGAGCGGTGGCGACAGGACCGAAACGACGGTAGCCTATACCGCGTTGACCGGCAGCCTGCTGCTGACCATCCCGCTGCCGTTTTTCTGGCAATGGCCGCAGAGCTGGCTGGAACTGGCGCTGCTTTGCGGAATCGGCACCCTGGCCGCGGCGGGCGAATTCCTGATCATCCGCGCCCTGGAGGTCGGCCAGGCCGTCGTGGTCGCCCCGATGCAGTATTCGATGATGATCTGGGGCACCTTCTATGGCTATATCGTCTTCGGTCAGTTCCCCGATTTCTGGACCTGGATCGGCGCGGCGATCATCGTGGCCTCGGGCATCTACACGTTCTACCGCGAACGGAAGGTCATGAAACTTTCCGGGGCGTGATCCCGGCCGCGCGCCATTCGCCGCTGGCCAGCCCGTCCAGCGCCCATTCGCCGATACGCCAGCGGATCAGCCGCAGGGTCGGATGGCCGATCGCGGCGGTCATGCGACGGATCTGGCGATTGCGCCCCTCGGTCACGGTGATTTCGATCCAGCAATCCGGCACCGTCTTGCGAAACCGCACCGGCGGGATGCGCGGCCACAGGCCGGATGGCGCGTCGATGCGGCGCACCTTCGCGGGACGGGTCGGACCGTCGTTCAGGGTGACGCCATCGCGAAGCCGTTGCAGCGCCGCCGCGTCGGGCAGCCCCTCGACCTGCGCCCAATAGGTCTTGGGCATCTTGTGGCGCGGATTCGAGATGCGGTGTTGCAGCTTGCCGTCATCGGTCAGCAGCAGCAGGCCCTCGCTGTCGCGATCCAGCCGGCCGGCGGGATAGACGCCGGGCACGTCCAGGAAATCCGACAGGGTGCGCCGCCGCGTCCCCTCGGTGCCCCGGTCGGTGAACTGCGACAGCACGTCGAACGGTTTGTTGAACAGGATCAACCGGGTCACGCGGGCATCAGGGCCATTTTGCAACCGGGGGCAGGCTCATGAGCACGGCATTCGCGTCATGCCCGGTTTCCAGCCCGAATTTCGTCCCCCGGTCATAGACGAGGTTGTATTCGGCATAGAGACCGCGATGCACCAGCTGCGTTTCGCGGTCCTCCCCGGACCACGGGGTATCGCGGCGGTTCTCGACGATCGGAACGAAGGCCGGCAGAAAGGCGCGCCCGACATCCTGGATGAAGGCGAAATCGGCATCCCAGTCGCCGGTGTTGTGATCGTCGAGGAAAATGCCGCCCACCCCGCGCGCCCGGTTGCGGTGCGGGATATAGAAATATTCGTCCGCCCAGGCCTTGAAGCGCGGGTAATAGGCCGCGTCGTGCCGGTCGCAATGCGCCTTCTGCTGCGCATGGAAATGCGCGGTATCCTCGGCATATTCGATGCAAGGATTCAGGTCGGATCCGCCACCGAACCACCAGGCATGGGGCGTCCAGAACATCCGGGTGTTCATGTGGACCGCCGGTGTATGCGGGTTCTGCATATGCGCGACAAGGCTGATGCCCGAGGCCCAGAAGCGCGGGTCTTCGGCCATGCCCGGCACGCCGCGCGCGGCCATCGCCTTTTGCGCCTTGTCACCCAACTGGCCGTAGACCTCGGAGACATTGACGCCGACCTTCTCGAACACCCGGCCGCCCCGCATCACGCTCATCAGCCCGCCGCCGGCGTCAGAGCCATCGTCGGAGCTGCGGCGCGTCCTGGTCACCTCGAACCGGCCGGCGGGCGCATCCGCGAAGGGGCCGGTGGCCTGGCTGTCCTCCAGCGCCTCGAAGGCGGCCACGATCTCGTCGCGCAGCGCCCGGAACCAGGCGGCGGCCCGCGCCTTGCGGGTGTCGAAATCCTCGCTCATCGGCATCCTCCTGCGAAAGTCGCGCCGGGGTTAGCAGCTTTGAAACCCCGCCGCCAGTATGCGGATTGCCCGGCCCGCCGCGCGGGCGTATATTCAGACGATCCCATGACGGAGTCCGCCGATGCGCCGCCTCGCCCTGATCGTGCTGATCCCGCTGGCGGCCTGCGCCACGCCGCGCCAGCAATGCGAACGCGCCGCGGTGCGCGAGTTGAACACCGTCAGCAAGCTGATCGTGGAGCTGGAACAGAATATCGCCCGCGGCTATGCCATCGAGCGCAGGGTCGAGCCGCATGTGACCATGCGGTTCTGCCTTGGCGAGCGGGATAACGAGGATGTCGGGCTCGTCTTCTGCCGCGAGACCGAGCAGCGCGTGGTCAAGCGGGCGGTGGCGATCGACATCGACTCCGAAAGGGACAAGCTGACCGCGCTGCGGGCGAAACGCGACGAGCTGCGGCGCATCGCCGCCGATGCGCTGGCACGTTGCGGCGCGCTCTATCCCGCGTCCTGACCCCCGGCCCGTGCGAATGAAGAGGCGGACTCGACTCCATGTTCCGACGTAGTTAGAACAAAAGGCGAACAAGTGACTCGCCGACTCATGCCCGCCCGCCGCATCCTCTCGCTCTGGTTTCCCCATCTCGGCGCCGAAAGGCTGTTACGAGGGGCGATCGTTGCGCCGGACACCCCCTTTGCGGTGGTGCGCGAAACCCGCCAGATGCAACAGATCGCATCGCTTTCGGCGGCCGCGCGGGGGGCCGGCCTGCGCCCCGGCCAGTCGCTGCGCGATGCGCAGGCAATCTGCCCCGGGCTGGTGACGCGACAGCACGACCCGCAGGCCGAGGCGCTGTTCCTGAGCGTATTGCGCCGCTGGGCCGGCAAGTTTTCTCCCTGGGTCGCCGAAGAGCCGCCGGCGGGCCTGGTCGTCGATCTGACCGGCTGCGCCCATCTGTTCGGCGGCGAGGCGGCGCTGCTGGACCAGGCGGTGCAGGAATGCACCGACCTGGGTCTGACGGTGCAGGCAGGGCTGGCCGATACGCGGGGCGCGGCCTGGGCGCTGGCGCGCCATGCCGGGCAGGCGGCCGGCAGCCCCCGTTCGGGCGACGACATCACGCAGGAGGCCCGCGCCACCCGCTCGCGTGCCGCAAAGCGTCATCCCCGCAACGACGGCGACGGTGCCGCAGCGCAGCCCGGCCGCCCCCCCGCCATCGCCGCCCCGGGGCAGACCCGGCAGGCCATCGCACCGCTGCCGCTGGTCGCATTGCGGCTGTCCGAGGATGCGGTGGCCGGGCTTTCACGCCTGGGCCTGCGCCAGGTCGGCGACCTGATCGGCATCCCGCGCGCGGCGCTGGCCCGCCGCTTCGGCCGCGATGTCGTGCGACGGCTGGACCAGGCCCTGGGGCTGGAGCCCGAACCCGTCTCGCCCGTCGGCGCGCCGCTGCATTTCGCGGCGCGACTGGCCCTGCCCGACCCGATCGGGCTGGAGACCGACATCATGGCCGGCATCGACCGGCTGCTGCCGCCGCTCTGTGCCCGGCTGGCCGAAAAGGGCCGGGGCGCGCGGCGGCTGCGCCTGCAACTGTTCCGCACCGATCACACGATGCACGTCATCGAGATCGGCCTTGCCCGCGCCAGCGCCGAGCCGGACCGTATCCGCCCGCTTCTGGCGATGAAGATGGCAGAGGTGGATGCGGGCTTCGGCATCGACCGGCTGCGGATCGAGGCGCATGTGAGCGAACCGGTCCATGCCCGCCAGTTCGCCGGCCACATGGACGCCGCCCGCGCTGCCAGCGACCGGCAGGCCCGCGACACCGCGCTGGACGACCTGATCGGCCGGATCGGCGCGCGCGTGGGGCTGGAGGCGATCACCCGCCATCATCCCGGCGACAGCCATATCCCGGAAAAGGGGTTCCAGACGCTGGCCGCCGCCTGGTCGCAGCCCTGCTTCGACTGGCCCGCACCGCCGGTGCCCCGCCCGCTTGTCCTGTGCCGGCCCGAGCCCGTCACCGCGCCCGACCGGCCCGGCCCGCCGCCACGGGCCTTCCGCTGGCGGCGGCAGGACTTCACCCTGGCCACGGCCACGGGCCCGGAACGCATCGCGCCCGAATGGTGGCTGGACGAGCCCGAGTGGCGCAGCGGCACGCGCGATTACTGGCGGGTGGAAACCACGACCGGTGCACGGCTGTGGCTGTATTATGCCCACGGGGGCGCGATGTCATCGGGCTGGTTCTGCCAGGGGCAGTTCGCCTAGCGCGTGTTGCATTCAATCGGAAACAGTTCGCCGGCGGGCATGTGGCCGCCCGGGTGGGCGGGTGATTCCGATCGGATGCAACGTGCCATAACCGCCCCGTCACGGCGTTCAGAGATGCGCCATCACCTCGTCCGAGATCTCGAAATTGGCGGTGACGTTCTGCACGTCGTCGTCATCCTCCAGCGCCTCGAGCAGCTTGAACAGTTTCTGCGCGCCTTCCAGGTCAAGCTCGGTGGTGGTCTGCGGCCGCCAGACCAGCTTGGTCGACTCGGAGTCCCCCAGCTGTTGTTCCAACGCGGTGGAAACATCGTTCAGGTCGGTGTCGGCGCACCAGATCACATGCCCATCCTCGGAGCTTTCGACATCCTCGGCACCCGCCTCGATCGCGGCCATCATCACCGTCTCGGCATCGCCCGCATCGGCGGGATAGACCACCTGCCCCTTTCGGTCGAACATGAACGCGACCGACCCGGTCTCGCCCAGGTTGCCGCCATTCTTGGAAAAGGTCGAACGCACGCTCGACGCGGTGCGGTTGCGGTTGTCGGTCATCGCCTCGACGATGACGGCCACCCCGCCCGGCCCGTAGCCCTCATAGCGGATCTCGTCGTAATTCTCGGCATCGCCGCCCTGCGATTTCTTGATCGCGCGGTCGATCACGTCCTTGGGCACGGAAACGGCCTTGGCCTCTTTCACCGCCAGGCGCAGGCGCGGGTTCTTGTCGGGGTCGGGATCCCCCATCTTGGCGGCGACGGTAATTTCCTTGCTGAGCTTTGAAAACAGCTTCGACCGGGCGGCGTCCTGCCGTCCCTTGCGATGCTGGATATTCGCCCATTTCGAATGGCCTGCCATGGAACTCTCCGAACCTTTGCCTGGATTGCGCGACTCTATATGGCAGGGGCGGGGCGGGCTGCAAGAGCACAGCGGCGCCGGCGCCTTGCGACATCCCGGACCCGGCGCCGGCGCCTATTGCCGGATTCGCCAGCCGGTCCGGAAAATCCACCACACGATTCCCAGGCATGCGGCCAGGAAAACGCCGATGGCCAAAAGCGAAATCGCCACCGGCACTTCGGCCATGTCGTAGAACGACCAGCGAAATCCGGAGATCAGGTAGAGCACCGGGTTGAACCGTGTCACGGCGGCCCAGAAGGGCGGCAACATCGTCGACGAGTAGAACGCACCGCCAAGAAATACCAGCGGCGTGATCATCAGCAGCGGCACCAGTTGCAGCTGTTCGAAATTGCGCGCCCAGATGCCGATGATGAAGCCCAGCAGGGAAAACGACACCGCCGTCAACAGCAGGAATGCCACCATCCAGACCGGGTGCGCGATACGCAGGTCGACGAAGAATGAGGCCGTCAGCAGGATGATCAGCGCAATCATCACGGCCTTCGTCGCCGCAGCGCCGACATATCCCGCCACCACCTCGAGAAAGGACATCGGCGCGGTGAGCAATTCGTAGATGGTGCCGATGAATTTCGGAAAGTAGATGCCGAATGAGGCATTCGACACCGCCTGTTGCAACACGGTCAGCATGATCAGCCCCGGCACGATGAACGCGCCATAGCCGATCCCCTCCACCGACTCGATCCGACTGCCGATGGCCGACCCGAAGACCACGAAATACAGGGCCGTGGATATGACCGGAGAGACGACCGACTGCGCGATGGTGCGGAAGGTGCGCGACATTTCGAACCTGTAGATCGCCCAGATCGAGATCCAGTTCATGATCCGCGCTCCTCGACCAGCGACAGGAAGACGTCTTCCAGGCTGCTCTGCCGGCTATCCAGATCCCGCACCGAAACGCCGGCCTGCGCCAGATCGGCGATCAGCCGGGTGATGCCGGTGCGCTCGGCCTGGGTGTCATAGTCATAGATCAGCACCCGGCCCTCTTCGGCCAGGCTCAGCCCGCGTCCGGTGACCGAATCGGGCACGGCGGCCAGCGGTTCCTGCAATTCCATCCGCAATTGCTTCCGCCCCAGCTGTCTCATCAACCGCTCCTTGTCCTCCACCAGCATCACCCGCCCCTTGTCGATGACGCCGATCCGGTCGGCCATTTCCTCGGCTTCCTCGATGTAATGCGTGGTCAGGATGATGGTCACGCCGTCGTCGCGCAGACGCCGCACCAGCTGCCACATGTCCCGGCGCAGGTTCACGTCCACCCCCGCCGTCGGCTCATCCAGGAACAGGATCCGCGGGCCGTGCGACAGCGCCTTGGCAATCAGGACACGCCGCTTCATCCCGCCGGAAAGTTCCATGTTCCGCGCATCGCGCTTGTCCCATAACGAGAGGGACTGCAGCACCTGTTCCAGATAGGCATCATCGGGCCGCTTGCCGAACAGGCCGCGCGTGAACCGGACGGAATTCATGACCGTCTCGAACACCTCGATACTGATTTCCTGCGGCACCAGCCCGATCAGGCTGCGCGCTGCGCGATAGTCCTTGACGGTGTCATGCCCGCCCACGATCACGCGGCCCGATGTCGGCATGACCAGCCCGCAGATGATCGAGATCAGCGTCGTCTTGCCGGCACCGTTCGGCCCGAGCAGGGCCAGGATCTCGCCCGCTTCGATATCGAGCGATACATTGGCCAGCGCGACGGTGCCGCTGGCGTAGGACTTGGAAAGGTTCTCGACGGAAACGATGGGGGACAAGGGAACGTGACCTTCCTGTCAGGCGCGCCGGCTTCGCCGGAATGTAGCCGCGCCGCGCGACCAGCACCATTGCCACGCCAGCGCCCGGCCCGAGCCCCTTTCCACCGGAAAGGGGCGAGAGATTGTCTTGCGCGCCGCAGGCGCGCGCCGTTCGGAAAGCTGCGGCGCGTGGTCAGCGCTTGCGGTCGCGGCGCGAGCTCATCGGCTGGAACGCCACCCCGACATGCGCTTCGCAATAGGGTTTTCCCGGTTTCACCGTGAGGCCGCAGAACCAGAAATCCTCGGTCGCGGGATCGCCAACCGGCCATTTGCAGGTCCGCTCGGTCAGTTCCATCAACGAAAGCTTCCTGGCCTTCTTCTCGGTCTCGCGCACCGAGGCCAGCGCTTCGGGGCTGATCTCGTTGGCCGAAGGCTGCGGCGGAAGCGGCTGACCGGCGGGAATGATCTGCTTGCGCGGCGATGTCGTGACACGCGCGGTGGTGGTCGCGGGCTTTTCGCCGGGCTCGTCGTCTGCCGGGGCAGCCGGCGCCGGACCGGAGGCCATGGCTGCGACGGAATCTTCCGCTCCCGGCCCCTTGTCGGCCGGCACCTCGCCTTCGGCGGACTCCCCGGTGGCGGCGGCCGGCGCGGCAGCGGCCACCCCGCCCGTGCGGTTCGACAGGCCCAGCCTGTGCACCTTGCCGATTACCGCGTTGCGGGTCACGCCGCCCAGTTCCTTGGCGATCTGGCTGGCCGATTGCCCCTCGTTCCACATTCGTTTCAGCGTCTCGACGCGTTCTTCGGTCCAGGACATGGTTCTTCCTTGGCTGTATGCGTGGGTGCGGGGCATCGTCCACGCCCCGTTCCGCGCTGGAGAAATCTTTCTGCCACCTATTCTATTCGGGGCGTGTGTCGGGATACAACCCCGGCAACAAGGGCAGTCACATGGGGATGAAGATGCAGAATTCAACCGAAATGGGCGTGCGCCGCTTCGGCCGCATGAACTGGCTGGGCGTGTACACGCTCTCGATGCGCGAGATCCAGCGGTTCATGGCGATCTGGAACCAGACGATCGCCGCCCCGCTGGTGACGGCCGCGCTGTTCCTGTCGGTCTTCGCACTGGCCATCGGCCCGGCCCGGGGCGAGGTGATGGGCGTGCCCTTCGTCCAGTTCCTGGCGCCTGGCATCCTGATGATGACGGTGATCCAGAACGCCTTTGCCAACAGTTCCTCGTCGATCATCGGGGCCAAGGTGATGGGCAGCATCGTCGACACGCTGATGCCCCCGCTTTCACCGCTGGAACTGGTGATCGGCTATACCATCGGCGGCATGGCGCGCGGGCTGATGGTCGCGCTGGCGATCGGCGTCGCGGTGATGGTCTTTCTCGGCATGGGCGTGGCCCACCCGGTCTGGGCATTGACATTCGTGCTTCTGGGCTCGGCCCTTTTGGCCGGTCTGGGGATCTTCGCCGGCATCCTGGCGCAGAAATTCGACCAGATGGCGGCGATCACCAATTTCATCATCACCCCGCTCAGCTTCCTGTCGGGCACCTTCTATTCGGTCGAGACTCTGCCGGCGGCAATGCGGGTGATTACCCATCTCGACCCTGTCTTCTACCTGATCGACGGGGTGCGTTACGGCATCATCGGCCAGTCCGACAGCTCGCCCTGGCTGGGGCTGATCGTCTGTTCCGTCGTGACGCTGGCCGTGCTGACGCTGGATTGGTACTGGTTCCGGATCGGTTACCGGATGAAGGCATGATCACGCGCAACCATCAGAAGGGCGACGCGGCCTCGGCGGCAGTCTATTCCGACTGCGAAAGCTATCGCTATATGCTGACGCGCGAATGGGCGCCGGCCGGGCCACGGGCGCTGTTCGTGATGCTCAACCCCTCGACCGCGACCGAGCGCCAGAACGATCCCACCGTCGAGCGTTGCGAGCGGCGCGCGCGGACGCTGGGGTTCGGCGCGTTCCGGGTGGTCAACATCTTCGCCTTGCGCGCGACCGATCCGCGCAAGCTGCGCGCCCTCGCCGACCCCGTCGGCCCGGAAAACGACGACGCGATCCGTCAGAGCGCACCCTGGGCCGACCGGATCATCTGCGCCTGGGGGACGCATGGCGCATATCGCGACCGCGGCGCGGCGGTCGAACGCATGCTGCGCGCCACCGGGTTGCCGCTGTTCCATCTTGGCCTGACACGCGCCGGGCACCCGAAACACCCGCTCTATATCGCCTACGCGCAACAGCCCCAACGCTGGACCTGAGCCGGTCCGCGACACGCCCATGTTCACGAAAGAAGCTCCATGCGGTCAGACATTCCAGGTTTCACCCGCTCGCGCATCGCAACCAACGGCATCCGCCTGTCCGTGCATCAGGGCGGCGGCGGCCGACCGCTGATCCTGTTGCACGGTTATCCGCAGAACCACATGTGCTGGGTCAAGGTTGCGCCCGAACTGGCCCGGCATTTCAACGTCATCATCCCGGATCTGCGCGGCTATGGCGACAGCGACGCGCCGGCGGACGATGCCGGGCACAGCGCCTATTCCAAGCGCGAGATGGCCCGGGACGTGATCGGGCTGATGGATGCCCTCGGGATCGAAAGGGCGATGATCCTGGGCCATGATCGCGGTGCGCGGGTCACCTATCGCCTGGCGCTGGATCATCCCCACCGGGTCAGCCGGATCGGCATCATCGAGATCGTTCCGACCGGCGATTTCTGGGCTGCCTGGAATGCGGACCTTGCACTCGCCGCATATCACTGGACCTTCCTGGCCCAGCCTGCCCCCCTGCCCGAGCGGATGATCGGGGCCGACCCGATCGCATATTTCGACCATACGCTCAAAAGCTGGACCATGGACAAGTCGCTGGCCCCTTTCACCGAAACGGCGCTGGCCGCATATCGCAGGCAGGCCGCGGATCCGCAGCGCGTCGCGGCGATGTGCGCCGATTACCGGGCCGGGGCGACCACCGACCGCCGGCTGGACGAAGCGGACCGTTCCGCGGGCCGGCAGATCGCCTGCCCGGTGAAATTCCTCTGGGCCGAAACCGGTTTTCCCGCCCGCACCGGCGATCCCGCCGGTATCTGGCGCCCATGGGCACCGGAGTTGCAGGACGGATCGTGCAGATCCGGCCATTTCGTCATGGAAGAAAATCCCGAGGCTGTTGCGAAAAGCTTCGTCGCCTTCTTTCTTGGGTGATCCGGCCCTCACTCGGCCGGTGGCGGCGACAGCCGCTCGGCCCCCCGGATGGGATCGGCAGACTTGCCGGACCCGACCCGCGGCACGATCCTGGACAAAATGTCGATTACAAGCCCGACAAGCAGCGCAAGGAAGAACGCAACAAGCAGGCTGACGATGATCAGGGCCAGGAAAGGCGACAAAACCGATGAAATCATGACTTGAAACTCCTTGAAGGACCGCATTTTCGCCATGATTCTGCCGCATTGGCAATGCGCATCGTCAATCATCGTGGCCATGACGATGGTAATTCAGGGCATATATGCCTTTCGTTTCACATTCGGAAACGATTGCCCCTGAATCCCGGCCAAACGGTTTATCCGCGATTAACCCTGCCCCGGGAAATCCGTCGCTCGCCGACCCCGCGGCGCATAGCATGGCCTCGGTGGGGGCCTGTTCCGGGCCGTATCCGGGGCGAATCGGAAGGGGTAAGGCGATGTTCGGTTTGGCGGGTTTGCTGGGGCTTCTGGTGGTTGGCCTCTCGGTCGACATGAGCGACGAAACCACCGCGCCGGGCGATCCGGACGATCCCGAGGGCGGGGCAGACGGCGACCAGGGTACCGCCGAACCGGCAGACCCCACCGCTGCGGGCTCGATCCAGGCCTTCATCTTCGGTGAGGGCGAGGAGGACACGGCCACCGGAACCGAGGGTGACGACACGATCGGCGGAACGGGCGAAGCGGACGACATCCATGCGGCGGGCGGCGATGATGTCGTTTACGGCGCAGCCGGCGATGACAGCCTCACCGGCGGGGACGGCAGTGACCGGCTCGACGGGGCCGGCGATGGCGACCGGATCGAGGGCGGCTCGGGGAACGACCATCTTCGGGGCGATTTCGGCAATGACATCCTGGATGGCCATGCCGGCAATGACGCGCTGCTGGGGCAGTCCGGCGACGACGCGATGCAGGGCGACAGCGGGAATGACACATTGATTGCAGGCGCCGGGGCCGACCTTCTTTCCGGGGGAAATGGCGATGACGGGCTGATGGGATGCGTCGGCGACGACCAGCTGACCGGCGGCGACGGCGCTGACACCCTGAACGGCAATGCCGGCGCCGACATGATCTTCGGCGTCACGCCCGGCCACGGTCAGGGGGCGACCCCGGATGACGCGACGCCCGACTATCTCAACGGGGGCAATGATGACGACGCCCTGTTTCTCGGGGCCGGGGACAACGCCAATGGCGGGGCCGGGGATGATAGCTTCACCATCGGCGACTGGATTGCCGATGGCGGCCCGGCGCGGATCGAGGATTACGACGCCGACGCGGATGCGCTGGTCGTCGTCTATGACGATGCGGCCCATCCCGATCCCGAACTGACGGTCGAGTCGGCGGCGGGTAATCCCGACAATGCACAGTTGCTGCTGGACGGGCTGCCGCTGGTCGAGGTCACCGGTGCGGCGGGGCTGAGCCCGTCGCAGGTTTCGCTGGTGGCGCAAAGCGCGCTGGAGGCTGCCGCCGCGTGACGCTTGGCGCACACCCGACGGGGCGTTAGGGTTCCCCGGAAGAACGGCAGCCGGAGCCCGCCAGTGCAAGACGACACGCCAGACAGCGAGACATTGAACACGGAAATCAGCGCCCTGCGCCAGGAGATCGCCGATCTCAACCGTCACCGGTTCGTTAGGGCGCATGATTCCTGGATGGGGCTGCTGGCCTATAATTTCCTGCGCGGGCTGGCGATGGGCCTGGGCACCGTGGTCGGCGCCACGATCCTGGTCTCGATCGCGGCCTATTTCCTGACCAGGATCGATTTCGTCCCGATCATCGGCGAATGGGCCGCGCGGATCGCGCAGGAAATCCAGCCACCGCCGTGACCCCCCTTTCCTTTTGTGCCGAATTCGCCTATACGCGCGCATCTGCCGGCCTGCCCGGCATGAAATCTCCATGGGCCCTACTGGACGACATCCCGGCTTGTGCCTTCCACCTCAATCCCCGAAAGGAGACCCCGATGTCGATCACACCCGAAGAGAAGCAGCGCATAGTCAAGGAATACGCCACCAAGGAAGGCGATACCGGTTCGCCCGAAGTGCAGGTTGCGATCCTGACCTCGCGCATCTCGACGCTGACCGAGCATTTCAAGACCCACAAGAAGGACAACCATTCCCGCCGTGGGCTCTTGATGATGGTCGCGCAGCGCCGCAAGCTTCTGGACTACCTCAAGGCGAAGGAAGAGGCGCGATACACCGACCTCATCAAACGCCTCGGCATCCGCCGCTAGGAATTTCAGGACGCGCCCCCCGGCCCAACGGGGGGCGCGTTCCGCATCAAGCCTCCGCAACCTCGCCGCCGGGCCTCACGGGGAGGGAGGATAACGCAACTGACCAGAGGCCACGGGGCACAGAGCCCCGTACGCAATCGGGTTGGCGGGAGGGTCCCGCGCCCAAGCTAGGATACGAGATGTTCAAAGTTACCAAGAAATCGATGCAATGGGGGGAAGAGACCCTCACCCTTGAAACGGGCAAGGTTGCCCGCCAGGCCGACGGCTCGGTCATCGCCACGCTGGGCGAAACCACCGTCATGGCCAATGTCACCTATGCCAAGGAACCAAAGCCGGGCCTGGATTTCTTCCCGCTGACGGTTCACTATCAGGAAAAATACTATGCGGCCGGCAAGGTGCCGGGCGGCTTCTTCAAGCGCGAGGCACGCCCGACCGAGAAGGAAACGCTGACCGCGCGGCTTATCGACCGGCCGATCCGCCCGCTTTTCGTGCCGGGCTTCAAGAACGAGACGCTGGTCATGTGCACCGTTCTCAGCCACGACCTGGTCAACGATCCGGACATGGTGGCGATGATTGCAGCCTCGGCCGCGCTGACCGTGTCGGGGGCGCCGTTCATGGGGCCGATCGCCGGCTGCCGCGTGGGGTATAGCAACGGCGAATACGTTCTCAACCCCGATGTCGAGGATATGCAGGCCCTGCGCAACAATCCCGACCAGCGGCTCGACCTGGTCGTTGCCGGCACCAAGGACGCGGTGATGATGGTCGAATCGGAAGCCTATGAGCTGTCCGAGGCCGAGATGCTGGGCGCGGTGAACTTCGCGCATGAGCAGATCCAGCCGGTCATCGACCTGATCATCGACCTGGCCGAGGACGCGGCGAAGGAACCGTTCGACTTCACGCCGCCGGACTATTCGACGCTTTACGAAAAGGTGAAGGGCGCGGGCGAGGACAAGATGCGCGCGGCCTATGCCATCACCGACAAGCAGGAGCGGACGAACGCCGTCGCCGAGGCCCGCGCCGCGATCAAGGCGGCCCTGACCGAGGAAGAGCTGGAAGACGCCAATCTGGGCTCGGCCCTCAAGAAACTGGAAAGCACGATCCTGCGCGGCGACGTGGTAAAGGGCGGCAAGCGCATCGACGGGCGGGCGCTGGATACGGTTCGCCCGATCGTTGCCGAGACCGGGCTTTTGCCGCGAACGCATGGCTCGGCCCTGTTCACCCGCGGCGAGACGCAGGGCCTGGTGGTGACAACGCTGGGCACCGGTGACGATGAACAGATCATCGACGCGCTGCACGGCAATTTCCGCTCCAACTTCCTGCTGCATTACAACTTCCCGCCCTATTCGGTCGGCGAAGCGGGGCGCGTGGGCCCGCCGGGCCGGCGCGAGATCGGGCATGGCAAGCTGGCCTGGCGCGCATTGCAGGCGGTTCTGCCCCCGGCGACCGAGTTCCCCTACACGATCCGCGTCGTCTCCGAGATCACCGAATCGAACGGCTCGTCCTCGATGGCATCGGTCTGCGGCGGCTCGCTGTCGATGATGGATGCCGGTGTTCCGCTGAAGGCGCCGGTGGCCGGTGTCGCGATGGGCCTGATCCTCGAGGACGATGGCCAGTATGCGATCCTGACCGACATCCTGGGCGACGAGGATCACCTCGGCGACATGGATTTCAAGGTCGCCGGCACCGAGAACGGCATCACCTCGTTGCAGATGGATATCAAGGTCGCGGGCATTACCCCCGAGATCATGGAAAAGGCGCTGGCGCAGGCCAGG
This sequence comes from Actibacterium sp., assembly GCA_016278325.1. Lineage (GTDB taxonomy): Bacteria > Pseudomonadota > Alphaproteobacteria > Rhodobacterales > Rhodobacteraceae > JADQCB01. The sequence goes on along the minus strand of JADQCB010000018.1, from coordinate 33,813 downwards.
GCCGGCCGGCTGCACATCCTGGGCGAGATGAACAAGGCACTGTCCAGTGCCGGCGATTTCTCGGTCCATGCGCCACGCATCGAAACGATGACCGTGCCCACCGACAAGATCCGCGAAGTGATCGGCTCGGGCGGCAAGGTGATCCGCGAGATCGTGGAAACCAGCGGCGCGAAGGTGGATATCAACGATGACGGTGTGATCAAGATCGCCAGCCCTAATGCCGATGCCATCCAGCGGGCCTATGACATGATCCATTCGATCGTGGCCGAACCCGAGGAAGGCAAGATCTACAAGGGCAAGGTCGTGAAGATCGTCGATTTCGGCGCCTTCGTGAACTTCTTCGGCAAGCGCGACGGGCTGGTGCATGTCAGCCAGATCGAGAACCGCCGCCTGAACCATCCCTCGGACGTGCTGAAGGAAGGCCAGGAGGTCTGGGTCAAGCTGCTGGGATTCGACGACCGCGGCAAGGTTCGCCTGTCGATGAAGATGGTCGATCAGGAGACCGGCGAAGAGATGAAGAAAGAGGAAACGGCAAGCGAGTGATCGCACCCTCTTTCCCCGTATCGAATGGCCCCGGCATTGCGCCGGGGCCATTTCTGCTTGAAGGATGCGCCCATGCCGAACCCGGTCGAAATCTCGATTGTCACGGTCGCCTACAACAGCGCCGAGGTCTTGCCAGGATTGCTGGAAAGCATCCCGCCGGGTATCGAGGTCGTACTGGTCGATAACGGCCCCGACGACGGGATGCGCGACCTGGCGCAATCGCGTGGTGCTACGGTGATCGTGCCGGAAGCGAATCTCGGCTTCGGGCGCGGCTGCAACCTGGGCGCCGCCCGGGCGCGTGGGACATACCTGTTTTTCCTGAACCCCGACGCGCGGCTGCGCCCCGACACGCTCGACCAGCTCACTGCCGCGATCGACCGCCATCCCGATGCTGCCGGGTTCGGCCCGCTGCAGGAGGATGAAACCGGAAGGTGCTTTTTCAAACGACGCAGCCGTATCCGCCGCGACATCCCGGCGTTGCCGGGCATGGCGCCCCGGGTCGATACACGGGTAACCGTGCTCTCGGGCGCGGCGCTGCTCGTCCCGCGGCGGGCGTTCGAGAAAGTGCAGGGGTTCGATCCCGAAATTTTCCTGTTCTACGAGGACGATGACATAAGCCTGCGGCTGTCGGCACAAGCCGGCCCGCTTTGGCTGATCCCGACAACGCGCGTGATCCATATCGGCGGGGCCTCTTCCCCCGCCAGCCCCCGGGCCGCGCGTTTCAAAGGCTACCACTGGGGCCGCTCGCGGGTTTATGTTTCACGGAAACACCAAGCCCCGCGCCCGCTGTTGCGGGGGCTGTCGAATGCCCTGAATTTTCTTCTGTCGCCGCGAAGCCTCTACTCGGCCACGCACCGCTCCGAGGGGCTTGGCCGCCTGGCCGGGGCCTGGTCGCAGCGCCGATCGGATAACTCGCCGGATTCCACAATTAACGGACCCTGACCATGCAAATCGATTTCAAACGGCTCGACTATTATCGCCGCAAGGCCCTTCTGGATTTGCGCGACATGATCCGCGGCCCTCGTTACACGCTCGATGGAATGACCTTCACGGTGCCGCGCGGCGCTCCTCCGGGGCCGCGAAAGCAATTGATACGCGGCACCTACGAGAAAGCCGAGCGTGAACTGGTCGGCAAATGGCTTCCCGCTGACCTCGCCACGATCGAACTGGGCGGATCTTACGGGATTGTCAGCTACACGATCCGGAAGGCGCTTGCGCCCGATGCGCGGCTTGTCGTGGTCGAGGCCAATCCCGGACTGATCGAAACCTGCAGGGCCAATCTGGCACTGGCCGGGCCGATGGACCGCACGAGCATCATTGCCGCGGCCCTGGCCTATGACGACGCCGAAACGGTGCGCTTTTCCGTCACCGAGGCGCACCACACATCGCATGTGACCGATCGCGCGGACACCGCCGCCGGCACGATCGAAGTGCCGGCGATAACGCTTTCGGATCTGTTGGCGCGGGAAGGAATCGACGGGGCGTTCAGCCTGGTATGCGATATCGAGGGCGCCGAACTGGAGCTTCTGCGCAACGAGACAGAGGCGCTGAAATCCTGCGCCTGCATGGTCATGGAACTCCACCCCCTGGCGTTCCGTTCCGCGGGATCCTCGCTGCACGAGGTGATGACCCGGATCGAGGATGCCGGGCTGGAAATCGTCGATCAGCGCGAACAGGTCATTGTCGCCTGTCCGCGCCGCGCGTGAGGGGTTATTTCGGTTCCTTTATCATCCGCAGATAGGGGAAGATCTCGCGCACCTCGCCGAACCGGGCCTTCGCGTCGTCGGTCGAAACCGATGTCTTGACGATCACGTCGTCGCCCGGCTTCCAGTTGGCCGGGGTGGCGATCGGGTTGCGATCGCCCGCCTGAACGGCGTCAAGCGCGCGCAGGATCTCGTCGAAATTGCGACCCACGGTCATCGGGTAGATCAGCATCACCTTGATCTTCTTGTCCGGGCCGATGATGAAAGTGGTGCGCACCGTCTCGGAATCGGCCGGGGTGCGGCCATCGGGCAGATACGCCTCGGCCGGCAGCATGTCATAGAGCTTGGCCACCTTCAGGTCTTCGTCGGCGATGATCGGAAAGGTCACGTCGGCGCTGGCGAAGCTCTCGATATCCTTTTTCCAGCCCGCGTGCTCGGACACGTCGTCGACCGAGATGCCAATCACCTTGGTGTTGCGGCGGGCAAAATCGTCGGCCAGGCGGGCCACGGCGCCGAATTCCGTCGTGCAGACCGGGGTGAAATCCTTGGGATGCGAAAACAGGATCGCATAGCTGTCGCCGATCCAGTCATGAAAGTCTATCTTTCCCTCGCTTGTTTCCGCGGTGAAATTGGGGGCCGTGTCATTGATACGAAGCGCCATCGGAGCCTCCTTTCGCTTGGTTTCGTTCTCCGCCAGACTGGAAGATAAGCATGGTGGGCGGCCGCTGCATCCCCAAACTTGCACTCCGGCAGGGCGAGTGACAGAGTGCCGCAAATTCGGAACGGGAAAGTCAGATGATCGAGAAACGCCAGTTTTATGTCAACGGCCGCTGGGTCGCGCCGCAGGACGGCAGCGATTGCAACGTGATAGATCCTTCGACGGAAGAGGTCTGCGCGGTGATATCACTTGGCGGGCAGGCCGATACCGATGCCGCCGTGCGCGCGGCAAGGGATGCCGGGTGCAGCTGGGCGCAGACGGAAAAGACAGAGCGCGTCGCGCTGCTGGAGCGCATCCTTGAGGTCTACAAGCGCCGCGCCCCGGAAATGGCCGAGGCGATCAGCCTGGAAATGGGCGCACCGATCGACCTGGCAAAAACCGCGCAGGTTGGTGCGGGGGCGGGCCATATCAAGAATTTCATCACCGCGTTGAAGGATTTCAGCTTTGATCGTCCGCTGGGCGCGCATGCCCCTTCCGACCGCATCCTGATGGATCCGGTCGGCGTGGTCGGGATGATCACGCCCTGGAACTGGCCGATGAACCAGGTCACGCTGAAGGTGATACCGGCCCTTGCCACGGGCTGCACGATGGTGCTCAAACCCTCTGAAATCGCGCCGCTGTCGTCGCTTCTGTTCGCCGAGATATTGCACGAGGCCGGGGTTCCCGCCGGCGTCTTCAACCTGGTGAACGGCGACGGGGCCGGAGTCGGCACGCAGTTGTCGGGCCATCCCGACATCGACATGATCTCGTTCACCGGGTCGGCGCGCGCCGGGGTGGCAATCTCGAAGAACGCCGCCGACACGCTCAAGCGGGTGCATCTGGAACTGGGTGGCAAGGGGGCCAATATCATCTTCGCCGATGCGGACGAAAAGGCGGTCAAGCGTGGCGCGCTGCATTGCTTCAACAACAGCGGCCAGTCATGCAACGCGCCCACAAGGATGCTGGTCAGCCGCGATATCTACGATGCCGCGGTGGAAACCGCCGTCGAGGTGGCCGAGGGGCTGAAGATCGGCGCGGCGCATGAGGAAGGCCGGCACATGGGCCCCGTGGTCAGCGCGGCCCAGTTCGACAAGGTTCAGGGCCTGATCGAAAAAGGCATTGCCGAAGGGGCGCGGCTGGCCGCCGGCGGGCCCGGCCGGCCCGAGGGGTTCAACCGGGGGTATTTCGTCCGGCCCACGGTCTTTGCCGACGTGAACAACGACATGACCATCGCCCGCGAAGAGATCTTCGGACCGGTCCTGTCGATCCTGCCCTTCGACACCGAGGCCGAAGCGATCCGCATCGCCAACGACACCGAATACGGGTTGACCAATTACGTGCAGAGCCAGGACGGCGCCCGACGCAACCGTGTGGCACGGCAGTTGCGCTCGGGGATGGTCGAGATGAACGGTCAGCCGCGCGGCGCTGGCAGCCCCTTTGGCGGGATCAAGCGCTCGGGCAACGGTCGTGAAGGCGGCGTCTGGGGCCTTGAGGAGTTCTGCGAGGTCAAGGCGGTCAGCGGCTGGGCGCCGGACCAGGACTGACCCGGAATCGCCATTCGTTGACCGGGGGTGATGCGGCGACTAATCCTTCGGAAGGATCGGAGAGTGCCATGTCCAGACAAAAGACCCGCAGTTTCGCCGTCATCGGTCTCGGGACATTCGGCACGACAGTCGCATCAGAGCTGGCCCGGTTCGGCAACCATGTCCTGGGGATCGACACGGTCGAGCGCAATGTCGCGAATGTTGCCGACACGCTGGCCGAGGCGGTGATCGCCGACGGGCGTGACGAGCAGGCGCTGCGCGAGGCCGGTGTCGGAAAATACGACGTGGCGATCGTCGCCATCGGCGAGGATCTCGAAGCAAACATCCTTTGCACGATGAACACCCGGCTGCTTGGCGTGAAGACCGTCTGGGTCAAGGCGATCACACGCACCCATCACCGGATCCTTGCCAAGCTGGGCGCGGATCGCGTGATCCAGCCCGAACAGGAGATCGGGCGCCATATCGCCCAGATGCTGCACAACCCGCTGGTGCGCGATTACGTCAGCCTGGGCAACGGCTTTCACGTGGTCGATTTCCGCGTTCCCGAGAGCCTGAACGAAAAAAGCGTCGGCGCCGTGGGCCTGTTCGACGATTTCGAACTGCGCGTGCTTGGCCTCATGCGGGGGGGCGATTTCATCTCTTGCGAGAACGGCGAGGCCGAGCTCAGGACGGATGACAAACTTCTGCTGCTGGGCCGCCGGGAAAACCTGCGCCGCTTCGGCGACAGCCTTTGATCGACACCATGCGCCTGAAGTGGTTCAGGAAGGCCGGCCGGATCCATATCGCGCCGCCGGCGATCCTCGCTGTGCTTTACGCGGCGCTGATCTGCGTCGGCGCCGGGCTGTTGAAACTGCCGGTCGCGACGCCGGCGCCGATCACCTGGTCGGACGCGATCTTTACCGCGACCTCGGCGGTCACCGTGACGGGGCTGGCCGTGCTCGATACCGGAAGCGATCTGACGATTTTCGGGCAGGCCGTCATCATGGTGCTGATCCAGCTGGGCGGGCTGGGGCTGATGACCTTCGCGGTGCTGGTGCTGATGATGCTCGGGCTGCCGCTGAACATGTCGCACCGGGTCTTTCTGCGCGAAGACCTCAACCAGACCTCGATACACGATCTTCTGTTGCTGGTCCGCCGGATCCTGAAGTTTGTTCTGCTCTGCGAGCTTCTGGGCGTGGTGCTGCTGTCCAGCGTCTTCGTGCCGGAATTCGGCTGGGCGCACGGCCTGTGGCAAGCCCTGTTTCACACAGTCTCGGCCTTCAACAACGCCGGGTTCTCGCTGTTTCCCGACAGCCTGTCGCAATGGGTCGACAACCCGGTCATCAACCTGGTGGTTCCGGCGCTGTTCATCTTCGGCGGGCTGGGTTTTGTCGTGATCGCCGATGCCTGGGAGGTGCGTCGCTGGCAGAGGCTGTCGCTGCACAGCAAGCTGATGATCGTGGGCACGATGGCGCTGATCCTGTGGTCGGTGACAGCCTTCGCGGCACTGGAATGGACCAACCCGCGCACCCTGGGCGGGCTCGACGGCACCGGCGCGCGGCTCTGGGCAAGCTGGTTCCAGGGCGTGACGACCCGCACCGCCGGGTTCAACACGATCGATATCGGCGCAATCCATGATGGCACGGCAATGATGTTCATGTCGCTCATGGTGATCGGGGCCGGCAGCACCTCGACCGCGGGCGGGATCAAGGTGACGACCTTCATCGTGCTGCTGCTGGCCACGGTCGCGTTCTTCAAGCGCCGCACGCAGCTTCATGTCTTCGGGCGCAGCCTGGGCCCCGAGGAGGTGATGAAGGTGCTGGCGCTTGCGATGGTAAGCATTCTGACGGTATTTCTTTCGATCTTCCTGATTACCCTGTCGCATGACGGCAATTTCCTCGATCTCGCCTTCGAGGTTACCTCGGCCTTCGGCACGGTGGGCCTGTCACGCGGCGCCACCGCAGAGCTGGACGGCCTGGGCCGCGCGGTCATCATCACGGTGATGTTCATCGGCCGGGTGGGGCCGCTGACGCTGGGATTCTTCCTGGCCACGCGCGCAACGCCCCGGGTCGGATACCCGTCCAGCCGGGTCTATCTCGGATAGGAATGCCGCCCCCGGCCAGCCTGCACGCCGCGCGTCGGGACACCACCTTTCACCCCGGCCACGGGGAATGCGCCCCATTGTGCGTGGCGCGATCACCGGCTGGCGGGTCTGCCGATCCGTCGCCAGAGGATCGGGAATGATCAGCCCTTCTCGGCGCTGGAAACATGCTTCTTTACCGCCATGAAGCTGTCGGGCGTGACCGAGATCGAGTCGATCCCCGCGGCCACCAGAAGCCGGGCGAATTCCGGATCATTGCTGGGCGCCTGGCCGCACAGCCCGACCTTGGCCCCGGCCTTGTGGGCGCGTTCGATCACCGTTTCGATCATCCACAGAACAGCCGGGTCACGTTCGCGAAACAGATGCGCCAACTGCTCGGAATCGCGATCCACCCCCAGGGTCAGCTGGGTCAGGTCGTTGGAGCCGATCGAGAACCCGTCGAAGCGTTTGGCGAATTCCTCGGCCAGGATCACGTTCGACGGGATCTCGCACATCACATAGACCTGCAACCCGTTCTCGCCCCGCTTCAGGCCGTTTTCGGCCATGACATCCAGCACCCGGTCGGCCTCTTCCGGCGAGCGGCAGAAGGGGATCATGACGATGGTGTTGTCAAAGCCCATCTCGTTGCGCAGCCTGCTGATCGCGCGGCATTCCAGGGCGAAGCCGTCGCGATAGGCCTCCGCGTAATAGCGCGAGGCACCGCGGAACCCGATCATCGGGTTTTCCTCGTCCGGTTCGAACTGGCGGCCGCCCAGAAGCTCGGCATATTCATTGGTCTTGAAATCGCTCATCCGCACGATCATCGGGTTGGGGTAATGCACTGCGGCGATGCGCGACAGCCCGCGTGCGAGGGTATCGACGAAGTAATCGGTCCTGTCGTCGAAGCCGCGCGTCAGCTCTGTTATCCTTTGCTTCACCTCCGCATCGGTCAGCTGGTCGAAGCGGGTCAGGGCCAGCGGATGCACCTTGATCACGTTGTTGATCACGAATTCCATGCGCGCCAGCCCGACACCGTCGGCCGGCAGCCGCCACCACCGCGCCGCGGCCGAAGGATTGGCCATGTTCAGCATGATCTTCGTGCGCGTATCGGGCACCTCGCCCAGGCTGATATCCTCGACATCGTATTCGGCAATGCCGGCATAGACATACCCCTCTTCGCCCTCGGCGCAGCTGACCGTCACCTCCTGCTCGTCATGCAGGACATGGGTGGCGTCGCCGGTGCCGACGATCGCCGGCAGGCCCAGTTCGCGGCTCACGATCGCCGCATGGCTCGTGCGGCCACCGTGATCGGTGATGATCGCCTTCGCCTTCTTCATGATCGGCACCCAGTCGGGATCGGTGGTCGAGGTCACGAGGATCGCACCGTCGACGAACCGGTCGATGTCGCGGGCGTTCTCGATGATGCAGACCTGCCCGGCGGCCACGGCATTGCCGACACTCAGCCCGGTCAGAAGGCGCGCACCCTTGTCATGCACGGTATAGGATTTCATCGCCGTGACATCGCCACGCGACTGCACGGTTTCGGGACGCGCCTGCACGATATACAGCTTGCCCGTCAGCCCGTCCCGGGCCCATTCCATGTCCATCGGCTGCCCATAGTGATCCTCTATCGTGGCGGCCATGCGGGCCAGCTCCAGTATTTCGGGATCTTCCAGGACGAAGCGCGCACGCTCGGCTCTGGAGGTGGGCACGTTCCTGGTCTGCCCGCCCTGCGCCCCGGCATAGATCATCTTCTTTTCCTTGGCCCCGAGCGCCTTTTCGACGATCGGAACCAGCGCCCTGTTCGCCAGAAAGGGCTTGTAGACCATGTATTCGTCGGGATTGACCGCGCCCTGCACGACGTTTTCGCCCAGACCCCAGGCCGCGTTGATCAGCACCACCTTGTCGAAGCCCGATTCCGTGTCGATCGAGAACATCACCCCCGACCCGCCGAGATCGGCGCGAACCATCTGCTGCACGCCGACCGACAGTGCGACCTGGGTATGGCCGAACCCCTTGACCTTGCGATAGCTGATCGCCCGATCGGTGAAGAGCGAGGCATAACAGCGCTTGCACGCATCCAGCAGCTCCGCCTCGCCGCGCACGTTCAGGAAGGTTTCCTGCTGGCCGGCAAAGCTGGCATCGGGCAGATCCTCGGCGGTGGCGGACGAACGCACGGCGACCGCGGGCGCGTCCTGCCCGGTGCGATGGGCGAGTTCCTTGTAGGCCGCGGCAATGTCGGCGCGCAGATCCTCGGGCCAGTCGCCGGCGACGATCATGCCGCGCACGGTCTTGCCGGCTTCGTGCAAGGGGATCTTGCCGCTGTCCAGCCAGCCCAGCACCTCGGCGATATGGGCGTCGAGCTCGTTCGCCGTAATGAACCCGCGGAACGCATCGGCGCTGGTGGCGAAGCCGTCGGGCACGGTTATTCCCTTGGGCCCCAGCGTGCTGACCATCTCGCCCAGCGATGCGTTCTTGCCGCCGACGATGGCAACATCGCCCCGCTTGAGATCCTCGAACCAGATGACATTGCGGCCCATGTTTTCCTCCCGGTCATTCGCGCACCTTGCGTCGAGGCATACCCCGCTCACGGGCGGCGCGCCTTGATCCGCATCATGAGCGGCTGATCGATGAGGCATTCCCCGCGCGCGGGACCGCCATTCGCCCGGCTGCCGCGTCAGCCCCTGGCCGAGGATCCGGCCGCCACCCTGGCGCCGGCCGCCGCGAGATCCGGGCCGAAACGGCGCGGAACCATCGCCGCCAGCCGCGCATAATCGGACGGGCGCGGCGCAGCACCGGCCCGCGCCCCGATCCGGGCCCAAAGCGCAAGGAACAGGATCAGACCGGTGGCCTGCATGAAATCATGCGCCAATGCACCGGGATCTGCGGCGCTCTCGACCCGGCGGCGGGCCGCGCACCAGTCGTCGAGATTGCGGGCCAGCGACGGGCTGGCGGTCTCTTCGGCGATGTCGCGGATCAGGCCGGCAAAGGCATCCGCCCCCTGCCCCGCCCGCAAACCGCGGCTGGCCAGCGCCGCGGCGTGAATACCGTTCGCACCCTCGTAGATGGCGCAGATCCGCGCGTCGCGCCAGGTCTGCTCGACCCCGTATTCGCGCAGATAGCCATACCCGCCCAGCACCTGTATGGCGGTGTCGGCGGCCCCAATCCCGACCTCGGAGCAGAAGACCTTGGCCACGGGGGTCAGAAATTCCACGATTTCCGGCGGTTCGGCGGCCTCCATCATCACCAGCGGCAGATGCGCCATCGCCCGCGCCCCCAGCGCCAGCGCGTCCATCTCATCAAGCATCCGGCGAATATCGGCATGCGCATCCAGCGTCACCGGCCCGTCCGCGCCGCGCCCCTGCACGCGCCCGGCGGCATAGGACGCCGCGATGTCATGTGCCCGCGCCGCATGGGCGACACCTTGCAATGCCACGTCCAGCCGGGCGTGGTTCATCATGGTGAACATGGCGCGCAGACCGGCGCCCTCCTCGCCCAAAAGCTCTGCTTCGGCTGCGTCAAAGGCCAGCTGGCAGGTCGGCGATGCGTGCAGACCCAGCTTTTGCTCGATCCGGGTGACGGTGATTCCATTGCGCGAGCCATCGTCCCGCGCCGCGCGGCAGAGAAACAGCGACAACCCCTTCACACCTTCTGCAGACGTGCGCGCCAGCACCAGATGCAGGATCCCGTCGCTCAGATCCTGGTCGCCGCCCGAGATGAAGATCTTTTCGCCGGTGATCCGCCAGTTGTCGCCATCGCGGCTTGCCCGGCAGCGGATGCGCGACAGGTCCGACCCGGCGCCGGCCTCGGTCAGGCACATGGTCGACAGCCAGCGACCCTCGGCAAGCGGCGGGATCAGGCGCGCCTGCTGATCCGCCGTGCCGAAGCGCAGCAGCGTGCGGATGGCGCCGGGCACCAGGCCGGTGACCATCTGCAAGCTGTGGCAAGCCCCCGAAAAGATTTCCGAGGTGATCGCCCCCATCGCCGCGCCCATGCCCTGGCCGCCGAATTCTTCGGGCGCGGTCAGGCCGGGCCAGCCCTGTTCGGCATAACGGCGATAGAGCGCGGCGAACCCCTCGGGCATCCGCACCCGGCCCTGTTCCAGCCGACAGCCTTGCGCATCGCCGGGCGCGTCGAGCGGCGCGATCTCGGCCTCGGCGAAACCGGCGAAATGATCCGCCAGGTCGCGCGCCAGTCCGCCGTCCCAGCCGGGCATGCGATGCGCCCCCGCAATGGCGTCGAGCGAGAACAGGATATCATCCACCGGCGCGGCAAAGGGCTTCATCGGTTGCGTCTCCGTGTTGTGCTGGGGCCAGAGCCGCCCGGTCGCGACGGCCGCCTTTCAGCCCAGGCCCAGCAACCGCGCGGCGTTGTTTTTCAGGATGTCGGGGCGGATCTCGTCCTTGATGGCGATTTTCTCGAAGTCGTTCAGCCAGCGTTCCGGCGTGATCATCGGCCAGTCCGAGCCGAACAGGACCTTCTTCCTGAGGATCGAGTTGCAATACCGCACCAGGATTTCCGGAAAATACTTCGGCGACCAGCCCGACAGGTCGATATAGACATTGGGCTTGTGCTGGGCCACGGCCAGCGCCTCTTCCTGCCAGGGAAAGGACGGATGCGCGGCAATGATCTTCAGGTCTGGAAAATCGACCGCGACATCATCCAGATAGATCGGGTTGGAATATTTCATCCGCATCCCGTTGCCACCGGGCATGCCGCTGCCGACCCCGGTCTGACCGGTGTGGAAAAGCGCGATGCAGCCTTCCTCTTCCAGCAAGCCGTAAAAGCCATAGGCCATGCGGTCATTGGGAAAGAACCCCTGCATCGTGGGATGAAACTTGAAGCCCCTGATCCCGAAATCGCGGATCAGGCGGCGCGCCTCGCGCAGACCGGCCTTGCCCTTCCACGGGTCGATCGAGGCAAAGGGGATCAGCACATCGTCATTTTCCGCCGCGATTTCGGCGACTTCCTCGTTGCGGTAGCGGCGATAGCCGGTCTCGCGCTCGGAATCGACGGGGAAAATCACCGCGGCGATGTTCTGTTCGCGGTAATGGGCCGCGGTTTCGGGCACCGTTGGCGGATGCTCCCAGGGGGCCCCGAAATACCGGGCCATGCGCGCCTGAAGATCGTCATAGCCGTCATCGGCGTGACAGCCGCAGGGTTCCTCGGCATGGGTATGGATGTCGATCGCGCGGATCCTGGACAGGTCGACCATGGGTTCCTTCCCTTCAATGATTCGATCGGGTTTTCGGCGCGGCCGGGCATATCGCCGGCACGCCCGTCAGAGTCGCGTCACGCAGGCATCGTCATCGGCATAAAGCCGCGCCAGCAACCCCGCGCGACGCGAAAGCACCTTGCGGAAGTTCAGATTGCCCTTGGCGGTCATCTCTCCGTCAGCGACCGACGGCGGCTCGGCCAGCACGATGGCGCGGCCCACATGCGAGGAACTGCCGGTAATCTCACGCGCGCGCCAGGCCAGGCGGCGACGGATTTCCGACAACAGCCGCGGATCCGACAATGCGCCGTCCTGCGTCTGGCTTGTGAAACCTTCGGCTGCCAGTTCGCCCATGTCGGGAAAGATCATCACCCCGATCTCGTCGCGGTCGGCGCCGGCGATCACCAGGTCGGCGGCCAGCGGCGCCAGGCAGGACAGCACGTCCAGCCGCAATTGTGCCGCGCGCACCCAGGTTCCGGTGGAAAGCTTGAAATCCTCGGAAATGCGACCGTCGAACCTGAGCCCCGCCTCGATCCGCGCAGGATCGACGAATTTCACGGCGTCGCCGGTGATGAAAAAGCCCTCGTCGTCGAAACTGGCCGCGGTCCTTTCGCGGTCACGGAAATAACCGGGCATCACGTTCGGCCCTTTCACGCGGACTTCGCAGCGCATCTCGTCATCCGGGATCAACTTGACCGTCACCCCCGGCAGCGGCACACCGATCCGACCCGCCTCTTCGCAGGGCTCGTGCTGCATGATGCAGGCGGGGGCGGTTTCGGTCAGCCCCCAGCTGGAGGTCATCAGCGGCACCGCGCCCTTGATCTCGGCCGACATCGCCTCGAATCCCTGCCACACCTCCTGCGGCAAGGAAGCACCGGCATAAAAGATCAGATCCAGATCCTCGAAGAAGCGCCGGCGCAACGCCCGATCGGCGCGCAGCGCGCCGAGCAGCATGGAAAACCCGACCGGAACATTGAACGCCGCGGTTCCGGTCACCATCGAAAGGTTCTCGACCGTCCGTTCGAACAGCCCCTTCGCCGGCTTGCCGTCGTCGATATAGAGGCTGCCGCCATGCGCCAGCATCATGTTGAAATTGTGCGAGCCGCCAAAGACGTGGTTCCATGGCAGCCAGTCGACGATACGCGGCGGCCGCTGGCGCAGGAACGGCAGGGCATCGGCGATCTGGGTCTGGTTGACGCACATCATCCGCTGCGTGGTCAACACCCCCTTGGGCGCCGAGGTGCTGCCCGAGGTCAAGAGGATCTTGGCCACGGTATCCGGCCCGACCCGGGCATGGGCGGCATCCGGGTCAACGCCCGCATCGCCCCCGAGCAGGCTGTCGAACGCGGTGACATGCGCGTCGCCGGGATGCGATGCGACGATTTCCACGCCGTCGAGCGCGTCCAGCTTCAGCGCCTCGGCATAGTGACCGGCATCGACGACATAGGCCATGGCCGGGCGCACCAGTTCGATCGCGTGCACCAGCCGGCCATGGGCCCCGTGGATCAGCGAATATTGCTCGGCCACCGGCACTGTCGGCACGCCGACATACTGGGCGGCCAGGCTCAGCAACCCGTGATCCACGCCATTGCCCGACATGATCAGGATCGGCGTGTCCGCGCCCATCCCCCGCCCCAGAAGCGCGGCGGCGATGGCGCGCACCTTCTGCAAGGTCGCGGCATAGCTTTCCTCGCGCCATCCGGCGCCGTAACGCTCGGCAATGAAGACGCGGTCGGGCGCAGCCCCGGCCCAGTGGGTCAGCCAGTCGCCCGTGTTGCCGGCCACGGGGCCCAGATCGTGGCCCGAGCGCAGATGGATCGTGCCGTCGGGCCGATCCTCGCGCAACACCTTGTGCGGCAGATAGGGATCGCGAAGCTGTTTCATGTCTCCTCCCTCGGGCATTTTCATCCCTCGTCGTTCGCGGCCTGCTCGATCCGACGCAGCGTGCTGGCCAGCACCTGGCGTTCCTCCTCGGACAGGAGCGAGAGAATCCGCGCCTCATGCGCGCGCACCGCCCGCGTGGCCTTGCGGCACAGCCGGGTGCCGGCCAATGTCGCCGTCAGGGCATAGGCGCGCCGATCGGTCGGCATCGGGTTGCGGCCGATCAGCTCGCGGCGCTCCAGGTCGTCGATGACAACCACCAGGTTCGACCGCTCGATGGCCAGCGCCTCGGCAAGCTGGGTCTGGCGCAGCCCGGGATTGTCCACGATCAGCACCAGCGCCGAATAGGTAATCATGCGCAGTTCGAACGGCGCCAGCGTCCGGACCAGGTCGGCCTGGACCGCGTTCGAGGCGCGGCGGATGTTGTATCCGGCCAGATCGCGCAGCGTTGCATCGGAAACGGGGCGGTCGCCGGCATTGTCTTGTGCGTGCCTGGTCATCGTTTCACCGGAAGGTCGGCGCGCGCTTTTCGAGGAACGCGGCAAGCCCCTCTTGCGCATCGGGGCTGGTCTGGGTCAGGGCGGCGCAAAGGCTTTCGGTAAAGAGCCCGTCGGCCTTGGGCATGTCCTCGATCCGGCTGAGCGCCTGGATCATGATGTAATTGGACAGCGGCGCATTGTCGGCGATTTGCGCGGCCAGTTCGCGGGCACGCGACAACGCCGCGCCTTCGTCCACCGTGTAATGGGCCAGGCCGTGCGCGCGCCCCTCCTCGGCGTCATACTTGCGCCCGGTCAACATCATCTCGATCATCCTGTCGGCCCCCAGGATCCGGCCGACCCGGACACTGGCCCCACCGCCCACGAAGATGCCGCGCCGTCCCTCGGGCAACTGGAAGATGGTCGAGGGCTCGGCGATCCGCACATGGGTGGCGGTCGCCAGTTCCAGCCCGCCGCCGATGACGGCGCCGAACATGGCCGAAATGACCGGCAGCCCGCCATACTGCACCTTGTCCATCACCGCATGCCACCCGCGCGAATGTCGCATGGTGCCCTCGGCATCGCGCGCGACATGTTCCGACAGGTCCAGCCCCGAGCAGTAATGCCCCGCCGTGCCGGTCAGGATCACGACCTTCACCCCGGCGGGCGGTGCCGAAAAGAAACCGTCGATCGCATCGAGCAGCGCATCGCACATCGCGTTCCGCTTGGCCGGACGGTTCATCGTCAGGATGGCGACGGGGCCTTCGACCTCGACCCGAAGAATCGGCTCGCTCATCTTTGTCTCCTCTTGCGCGGCATCTGAGGGCATCACGCGCATATCCCATAACTGTTATACTTCATAACTATCAATGCAGGTCAATCCCCCTGCCCTGCCGCTCAACCGGGCAACAGGAACAGGGTGATTGCAGGGAACATGACCAGGATGGCCACCCGCACGATATCCGACGCGACGAAGAACATGACGGCCTTGTAGGTTTCGACGATCGGGGTATCGCGATCCATCGCGTTGATGATGAACAGATTCATCCCCACAGGCGGGGTGATCAGCCCGACCTCGACCACGATCAGCACGAGGATGCCGAACCAGATCGCCATGTGTTCCATCGACATTCCGAAATCCAGCACCGAAACCACCGGGAAAAAGATCGGGATCGTCAGCAGGATCATCGAAAGCGAATCCATCAGGCATCCGAACACCAGGTAGAAGGACAGGATCAGAACCAGAATGATCCACGGGTTCAGGCCGGATTCAACGACCAGATTCGACAGTTCCTGCGGCACCTGGCTGAGCGCGAGGAACGAGTTGTAGAAACCCGCGCCCAGCACGATGAAAAAGATCATCGCCGTGCTCATCGCGGTGGCAATGATCGATTCGCGAAACACTTTCCACGTCAGGTTGCCCGACAGCAGCGCCACGATACCGGTGCCCGCGGCACCCACCGCCGCGCCTTCGGTCGGGGTGAACCAGCCCAGATAGATCCCGCCGACCACCAGGCCGAACACCAGCAGAACCGGCCAGACGTCGATCAGCGCGCGCACGCGCTGGGCATAGGGCACCTTCTCGCGCGTGCCGGCGGATTCCGGATGGAGACGGACATAGATCGAGATGGTGATCATGTAGCCCACGGCGGCCAGAACGCCGGGGATGAAGGCGGCCAGGAACAGCTTGGCAATATTCTGTTCGGTCAGAATCGCATAGATCACCAGGATCACGGAGGGCGGGATCAGGATGCCGAGCGTGCCGCCGGCAGCCAGGGTCGCGGTCGAGAACCCGCCCGAATAGCCATACCGGCGCAGTTCGGGCAAGGCGACCTTGCTCATCGTGGCGGCGGTGGCCAGCGAACTGCCGCAAATTGCGCCGAACCCGGCACAGGCGCCGACCGCGGCCATTGCGACCCCGCCGCGCCGATGGCCGAGCCAGCTTTCTGCCGCCTTGAACAGCGACGAGGACATGCCCGACAGCGTCGCGAACTGTCCCATCAGCAAGAACATCGGGATGATCGACAGCGAATAGCTGGAAAAGGTGGTGTAGGTCTCGCTCTTGAGCTTGGCGAGGAACATGCCGCTGCCGCCCATCGCGAAATACAGCCCGCCGATCCCGCACAGCATCATCGCCAGCCCGATGGGCGCGCGCAGGAAGATCATCAGCAGCAGGACGGGGAAGGACAGAAAGCCCAGTTCGATCATGCTCAATGGCCCGCTCCTTCGGACTGGGGCAGATATTGGCGACCGGTCAGCAGGTTCAGCACCCGCGCCGCGGCGCAATAGATCGCGACGACCGAGGCGATGACCGCCGCGACCAGGCTGGCGGCGTAGGACCACCAGACCGGGAACTGCAACAGGAAGGTGGTCTCGCCATAGGCCATCTTGTCCATCATCCCGACATAAAGCCGCCAGGTGATCAGAAGGATGATGGCGCTGAGCACCACTTCCCAGAAACTGCGGATCACCCGGTTCTTCCGCGTGGAAAGCAAAGCGGTGAATACATCGACCGTGGCGTGGCCGCCGTAAAGCTGGCAGATCGGCAGAAAGGCGAAGATGGCAAAGGCGATCCCGGCCTCGACAAGCTCGAAATCACCGGTGATCGGGGCCACGCCGGTGGCGATCAGCCACTCGGCCAGGCCCGGCGCCGCACCGATCAGCAATTCGGAATGCCCCAGCGTGTTCAGGCCCCGCCCCAGAACGCTGACGCAGGTCAGGATCACCAGCGCGGTCAGGACCATCCCGCCGATGATCGCGGTGACGCGGGCGACCCGTTCGATGAGCGGCAACATGGCCCCTCTCCCTGTTCTCGATCAAGAAGAATGCAAAACCCCCGGCGCTGCCGGCGCCGGGGGTTTCTCGCGCGATCAGTTCGCGTCGGTATTCTTGGCGATCAGGGCGCGCGCCTCTTTCAGAAGGCCGGTCCCGTCCATGCCTTTTTCGTCCATCTCGGCGACCCAGGAATCAATCGTCGGCTGGCTGGCATCGCGCCATTCCTGCACCTGCTCGGGCGTCAGGGTAATGATGTTATTGCCCCGCTCCACGGCGGCCTTGCGCGGCGGCGCATCGTATTTCTGCATGGTCTTGCCGGCGAAGGCCGAGAAATCCTCGCCCGAATTCTGGTCGATCACGGCCTTCAGATCGTCGGGGAGCGCCTCGTAACGCGCCTTGTTCATCGCGAAGATGAAGGTCGAGGTGTAAAGCGAGGCATCGCCGAACTCGGTATGGTTCGTGACCAGTTCCGGCACCTTGAGTGACCCGGTCACTTCCCACGGGATCACGGTGGCGTCGATCACGCCCTTGGACAGCGCCTCGGGCACTGCCGGCACCGGCATGCCGATCGCGGTGGCCCCCAGCGCGCTGAACATCTGGTTCGTCACCCGCGTGGGCGCACGCAGCTTGACGCCGTTCAGGTCCGAGACCTCGTCGATCGGCTCTGACGAATGGATCACGCCCGGGCCATGAACCCACAGGCCCAGCACCTTCACGTCCTTGAATTCGGTCTCGAACAGGTTACGCGATTCGGCCAGTTGCCAATAGGCGCGCGAGGTCGCCTCGGCATTGGTCATCATGAAGGGCAGTTCGAAGACCTCGGTCGTCGGGAAACGGCCCGGGGTATAGCCGGGCAGCGTCCAGACGATATCGGCCACGCCGTCGATCGCCTGGTTGATCAGGTCCGGCGGGGTGCCGCCCAGCTGCATCGAGGGAAACCGCTGCACCTCGATCCGGCCGTTCGAATCCGCCTCGACCTTGTCGGCCCAGACATCGAGCACGTATTTCGGCACGTTGGCCTGCGCCGGCAGGAACTGGTGCATGCGCAAGGTCACTTCGGCGGCCGCGGCGGGCGTTGCGCCAAGACCGAGCATCGAAAGCGCGGTCGCGCCGGCGATACCCAGAACGGTTCTGCGTGTGGTCGTCATCTGCTGTCTCCTCCCAGGGACGTGCTGTCGGGTCCGGCGCGTTCTTGTCTACGCCATGGCCATGTCGAATGGTTATGAGGCATAACCATTGCAGTCAATACGGTTTTTGAAATGCGCCATTTCGCCTCAGCCCGGCGCACGGGTTTCGGCCGAAACCGCGCCTTCCAGCCCGGTCGAGCCATAGAGCCAATCGATCACGTCGTACCATTCCTCGGGCGATCTGGCGCGCATCACCGCATTGCGCAGTTCGGCATGGGCGCCGGCGGGGTGATAGACATGCTCGCCGATCTCGCGGCTTTGCAGCTGCACCCGCGCGGTGCGCAGCTTGCGCCGGGCGTTGTAGCGGGTCAGCGCGCGTTCCATGTCGTCCGGGCCGGTCTCGATCTCGGATGCCAGACAGACCGCATCCTCCATCGCCATGCAGGCGCCCTGCGCAAAATATTGCAGCATCGGATGTGCCGCATCGCCAAGCAGCGCAACGCGGCCGTCGACCCAGTTCGCCACCGGGTCACGATCGCACAACACCCACAGCTTCCAGTCCTTGCCCTTTTCGATGATCTGTCGGGCGACGGGGTTCACATGCTCGAATCCGCGGCGCACCTCGTCATGGCCGACGGGCTTGCCCGCCACGGGCTCCGGCGCGTCGCTGTGATAGGTGACGACCAGGTTGAACAATTTCCACCCGGACAAGGGGTAATGGACGATGTGGCATTTCGGCCCGGCCCACAGCGTGGCCGCGTTCCAGCGCAGATCTTCTGGCATTTCCTCGGTCGGGATCACGCTTCGATAGGTGGTATGGCCCGAAACCCGCGGCGCCCCGTCGCCCACCAGCCGCCGGCGGATGTTCGACCACAACCCGTCGGCGCCGATCAGCGCCCGGCCGGTCACGCGCGATCCGTCGGCCAGGATGGCCGTCACCGCGCCCGGATCCTGAACGTAATCGACGACCTCGCTGCTGGTTCGCAATTCGACCAGATCGTGATCGGCACATGCCTTGAGGAACACGCCATGCAGATCGCCCCGGTGGATCACGGCATAGGGGTTGCGGAACCGCCTGCGAAAGGCGTCATCCAGCGGGATCCGGGTGATCTCGTCACCCGAAACCGCATCCATGAGCCGAAGATTGTCGATATAGACGGCCATGCCCCGCGCGGCGTCGCCGACACCCAGGCAATCGAAGGCATGAAACGCGTTGGGGCCAAGCTGGATGCCGGCGCCGATCTCGCCCAGCCGGGCGGCCCTTTCCAGCACGATGCAGCGCTGTCCCTTCTGTGCCAGGCCAATGGCCGCGGCCAGCCCGCCGATCCCGCCTCCGGCAATGATGATTTCGTCGCTCATGTCTGTCTCCTGCGTGCCGGCGCCTGGTCGGCGTCGGGCTGTTTCGACGGGTGCGCGTCGGCAATGGCCGGCACCGAGTCGCTGCTTCGCGCGATGCGCCGGACGATCGGCATTGCCGACAGGTCCACATTGAACCGCGCCGCCGAAAACACCTGCGGCACGAGATAGATGTCGGCCATCCCCGGGGTTTCGCCGAAGCAGAAGGCGCGCCCGCCATTGCGCTTTTCCAACAGCGCCTCGCATGCGGCCAGGCCGTCGCCGATCCAGCGCTGGCACCAGCGCTCGACCCCGTCCTGGTCCTGCCCGTATTCGCCGCGCAGGTATTGCAGCACGCGCAGGTTCTGAAGCGGGTGAATCTCGCAGGCGATGATCTGGCAGAAGGCCCGCACATGGGCGCGCGCCATCGGGTCGGCAGGCAACAGGGGCGGTTCGGGATGGGTTTCCTCCAGCCACTCCAGGATCGCCGGCGACTGGGTCAGAACCTCGCCGTCCACCTCCAGCGCGGGGACCAGGCCCTGCGGGTTCAGCGCGCGATACTCCGGCGTCTTCTGCTGCCCGCCATCCTTCACAAGATGCACCGGCACGAAATCGGGCACGAGCCCCTTCAGGTTGAAGGCGATCCGGCAGCGATAGGACGAGGAGCTGCGGAAATACCCGTGAAAGCGCATCATTCCGGATCCGTCAGGGTCAGTGCGATCGGCGCCAGCCCGTCGATGCCCCCGGTAATCACGTCGCCGGGGACCACCGCGCCGACCCCGGCCGGCGTGCCGGTCATGATCAGGTCACCGGGGCGAAGGTGGTAATAGTTCGACAGGTGGCTGACCACCTCGTCCACCTTCCAGATCAGATCGTCCAGCGTGGCGTCCTGGCGCAGATCGCCGTTCACTTCCAGGTGGATACGCTGCGGTCCGGGATCGCCGAAATCCGTCGCGCGGGTCAGTGCCGCGAAAACGGCCGAGTTCTCGACATCCTTGCCCAGGTCCCAGGGCCGGCGATTATCCTTGCCGACCTGCTGAAGGTCGCGGCGCGTCATGTCCAGCCCGCAGCCATAGCCGAAGATCGCGGCCTTTGCCGCGGCGCGATCGGCGCGGAACACCGGGGCGCCGATGGCGACGACCAGTTCCATTTCGTAATGGAAATTCGCGGTGCCCGGGGGATAGGGCACGATCGCGCCGCTTGGCGTGGCGGCCGAGGGCGACTTGGTGAAATACCAGGGCGCATCGCGGTCCACCTCGGCGCCCATCTCGGCGGCATGGGCGGCATAGTTGCGCCCGACGCAGAAGATGCGCCCGACGGGATATTCCGCCGTCGCTCCGGTCACCGGAATGGATTTCACCTCGGGGGCGTCGAACAGATAGTCGGTCATCGCTGGCGTTCCTCGTAATAGCCGAGTTTTTCCTGAAGCGGGCGGTCGTGGATGCGCACCAGGAATGCGTCTGCGTCGTCGGCATGGTGGGTGATTTCGGCGAAAACCGGGGCGGTGAAGGTGTCTTTCGGCCCCCATTCCACGGCCTGGCCGTTGATGATGGTCCGGCCGGTGCCGCGGATGACGTGAAACGCTGAAGAGCAGGAGCGCAGCGGCGGCGCGGCCTTCTGCCCGGCGGTCAGCATCATCGCGGTAAAGCCCATCGTCGGCAAGACGTCGGCCCCGGTCTCGGGGTTGATGTAATCCAGTTCGGCCATGCCGGCATCGCCGTATTTCACCACCTCGCGCAGCGCCGCCTCGGTCCGCACCCAGGGGTAGCGCATCATCGGATAGCGGCGCGGGGTGACATTGTGGCGACGCGCCGGCGCAAGGCCGGACGACAGGTATTCCACCTGGCTGGCATCGGGCCGGTTGCGCTGTGCCTGAAGCGGACCTTCCTTGGCGTAGGAACCTTCGAGATAGACGAAAAGCGGAAGATCCAGCGCATCGAGCCAGATCACCGGCTCTTCGCCCTCATGGCCGTGGTCGTGCCACTCGCCGCCGGGGGTGAGCACCAGGTCGCCCTCTTCCATCGGCAATTTCTCTCCGTCGACAACCGTGTAGCCACCCTTGCCCTCGACGATGATCCGCACGGCCGAGGGCGTGTGCACATGCGCCGGCGCGGTTTCGCCGGGCAGAAGCAGCTGCATCCCCAGATAGATCGACGCCGTGGCCTGCATCGCGCCCGGACCCCGGCCCGGGTCCGACAGGACCAGCACCCGGCGCTCGGCCTTTTCCACCGGGGTCAGTTCGCCCGCGCGCAGCAGCAACGGGCGCAGCGCCGGAAACGACCAGTGGCCCGGCCGAGTCACCGGGTTCGGCGCGCCATGCGGCAGCACGTTTCGCATCATCGGCCAAAGCGGGGCAACCCCCGCCGCGGTCATCGCCTCGCGATAGTCCTGCGGGAGCTCCTCCAGCGTTCCGAGTTGTTCGGCCATGTCTCTCTCCCATTTTCCGGGTGTCGATTCCCCGTGATAATTATGACGTATACTTATCATTAGTATACTTGTCAATTCCCGTCACGGATCCTATCCTTGCGCCGGACCGCAGAACCGGGAGGCGCATTTGAACGAGATCCACAAGATGGCCGGGCACATGATCCGTCGGCTGAATCAGATCTCGCTTGCGGTCTTCGCCGAACGCATGGCCCGCGAAGGCTTCGATCTCACGCCGGTGCAATTCGCCGCCCTGACCGGGATCGAGGCTACGCCCGGGATCGATCAGGCCACGCTTGCCGGAACGATCGCCTATGACCGGGTAACGATCGGCGGCGTGCTGGACCGGTTGGAGGCGAAGGGCCTTGTCCGGCGCAGCGTCAGCAAACGCGACCGGCGCGCGCGCCAGTTGCACCTGACCGAGACCGGGCAAAAGGTTCTTTCGAGCGTGACGCCGATCGTCCGCGACCTGCAAGGCGAGATCCTTGCCGGGCTGGACCGGTCAGAGCGCGCCCGGTTTCTCGAATTGATGGAAAAACTGATTGCCAGCCGCAGCCCGCGCAGCGGGGCCATGCCCGGCAGCGACTGAGACCGCGCAACCGCGATGTGCCGCCGGCGCATTGCGCCGGCTTTCCGAAGATGGAATGCGGGGGCGCAAGGCCCCGCGCAATCAGGTCAGGCCCGGCAGTGCGGTCAATTCGGGATCAGGCTGGGCACGATCGTCACGATCGACGGGACGAACCAGAGCAGGGCAAGGCCCGCCACCTGGATCAGCACGAACGGAATGATGCCGCGATATATCTGTCCGGTTGTCACCTCGGGCGGCGCGACACCGCGCAGGTAGAACAGTGCGAAGCCGAATGGCGGTGTCAGGAAGCTGGTTTGCAGGTTGACCGCGATCATGATCGTCACCCATTTCGGGTCGAACTCGCCGCCATAGATGACCGGCCCGACGATCGGCACGACGATATAGATGATTTCCAGGAAATCCAGAACGAAGCCCAGCACGAACAGCACCAGCATCACCAGCAGGAACACCTTGTGCTCGTTCTCGAAGCTGCGCAGGAATTGCTGGATGTAATCCTCGCCCCCGAAGGAAATCACCACCAGGTTCAGAAGCTGCGAGCCCACCAGGATGGTGAAGACCATGGACGTGACCTTCGCGGTCTCGCGCACCACCGGGGTCAAGACCCCGCCCCGCAGCAGAACCCAGCAGCTGAACAACAACCCGAAAACCGCGTAATAGAAGGCGGCGAAGGCGATCAGATAGGCGACCCAGTCCTCGAAGGCGACATTGTCGCGTTCCATCCGAAGGTCGAAATTCGCCCCGATCAGGATCATGATCACGATGGCAAAGGAGGCGGCGATGATGGTCCGCCCGCTATGCCCGTTTTCCTGCAGCTTGCGGAACGCGGCCAGCATGATCGCGCCGCCCGCGCCCAGCGCCGCGGCGGGCGTCGGGTTGGTGATGCCGCCCAGGATCGAGCCCAGCACCGCCACGATCAGAACGAGCGGCGGGAACACCACGCGGATCAATTCGTTCGAGGCCAGCCGCGCCGCAGCGGTGCGGCATCCATAAAGCCCCAGGGCAAAGGGCAGAAGAAGGATCAGCACCGTCTGCCCCGGGGTCGTCGTCGGACCGATGAACAGAATGTCGAACACCACCCCCAGGGCCACGCCGCCGGCCCCGATCAGCAGCGGCCGCGGATCGGCCAGCGGGGCAACGCCGCGCGCCGCTGCCAGCGTCAGCGCCAGGCCCAGCATCAGGATGCTGACCCCGGTCCCCAGGGGGGGCGCCGTCGCGATCGCCCGGTCGCGGGCCTGCTCCATCTGCGCGTCCGTACGGCGCTGTGCCTCCTGTTCGCCGCCGCCCTGATCGACCGCCGCCTGCTGCGCCACGGCGCGGTCCCAGGCCGCCTGTCCGTGCAGGTCGATCATCGCGGCCTTGCACTGCTCGGACACGTTGGTTCGCAGCCCGGTATCCTGGCCGGTCGCGTCGGTGAAATAGTCGACCCGGGTCGACTGGCTGCCGATGACACCGGTCATGCCCAGCGCAACCGACCCCAGTATCAGCACCGCCGGGACCACCAGGAACCAGGTCATCGTCGAATTGCGTGTCCCGACCGGTCCGCCGGACACATCCCCGCCCCGGACCGGCGGCGCCTTGGACGGGCGGACCAGCGCATAGCCGAAGGCGTAAGTTGCATAGAGCAGCGCCAGCAGGATCCCCGGAAGCATCGCCGCCTGGAACAGCGTCCCGACCGATACGACCGCCGGCTCGCCCAGGTAGGTCAGCGCATCGGTGCAGCCGACCGCCTGCGCCCGGGCCTCCTGCGCCGTGGCATAGAGATCGCCCGCCAGCGTCCCCAGAAGCACGATCACGATCGAGGGCGGAATGATCTGCCCCAAAGTGCCCGAGGCCGCGATCACGCCGGTGGCCAGTTCCGGCGAATACTTGTTGCGCAGCATGGTGGGCAGTGAGAGCAGGCCCATCGTGACCACGGTCGCCCCGACGATCCCGGTGGAGGCGGCCAGGAACGCGCCCACCACCACGACCGACACGGCCAGCCCGCCGGGCAGCGGCCCGAAGATGCGCGCCATCGTGGTCAGCAGGTCGTTGGCAATCTTCGAACGCTCCAGCGTGATGCCCATCATCACGAACATCAAGACCGCCAGCAGCGTCTCGATCGACTGGCCGGCAAACACGCGGTCGTTCATCCGGTTGACCACGAAGGACAGGTTGCGGTTGACCGCCTCTTCCCAGCCGCGCTCGAACACGCTTTGCGCCACGCGCGGCAGGTCGGGATACTTGAACACCGATATCTTGTCCCGCGCGATGCCGGAATTCAGCAGGTTCTGATAGGCTTGCGACGTCGTGTCGATCGCCTGGTGAACCAACACCCCCTGCGCATCCAGAACCGCGATGATCGCGAACGAGATCACCCCGGCCCCGGCAATGGCGAAGGCCACCGGAAAGCCCGACAGAATGCCCGAGAAAAGGCACAGCAATACGATGATCAGGCCGATTTCGACGCCATCAAGTCCGAAAAGCATGATTTCCTGTCCCCTAGTGCGTGCCTTCGTAGGCTTCTTCACCCGCGCCCAGCGTATCGCGGTCGAGATATTTGTTGGCGCTCGCCTCGCCTTCGCGGAATTCCAGGAGCGAGCGATAGAAGAACGCGACCGCCTGAAGCATGACCAGTGCCGTGAAGGCCACGATCAGGATCTTGAACAGGAAATATCCGTTGAACCCGTTCGGCGAAAAGCCGATCGTCTCGACGTTCCAGCGCAGCAATGTCGCCTTGCGCAACATCAAGTCCAGTTTGTCCGAGGCGGAAACCTTGGGCGTCAGAAGGTGACGCCACATAAAGAACCAAGCGTATAGCCAGGTCAGGATCGCCGAGGGGAGCATGAAGAACAGCGATCCGAACATGTCCACGACCTTCTTGGCGCGGAAGCGGATCGGCGAATAGATCAGGTCAACCCGCACATGACCGCCCTGCACGAAGGTGTAGGTGACGCAAAGCGCCACGATCATCGCGTTGTAAAGCTTCAGTTCCTCGGAAAACCATCCCACCGACTCGGTAAACCCCATGCCGAACGGCGCGAAGGTCAGGTTGCCGAGGCGGAAGACGGATTGCAGGAACACCACGAGCACCTGTTGCAGCACCATCAGAAGCCCGACCCACGCGACCGTCCGCCCGACCGTGTTGGCAAAGGTTTCCAACCCGCGCACGCAACCCCACATGACGGCCGGCCGCCAGATGCCGACGATGGTGAGCACCAGGAAAATGTCGAACATCGCGAAGAACAGTTCGCTCGAGCCACCGTAATAGATGAACCGCATCAGGGCCTGATTGTCGGACCAGTCGGCCCAAAGCCCGGGATGCGACAGCGCATACAAGATGTTGTAAAACCCCAGCGCCAAATTCTGCGCCACCCAGATCAGAGCGTCGAGCATCCGCCATGTCCTTCAACTGCAAAGGCCGCGCGCGAAAAAACGCGCGCGGCCGCCTTGAATGCCTTTCCGGCCTTACATCGACGCCAGCACGCGGTTGCGCTGCGCGGAATAGGCGCTGTCCGAGACGGCAAGCCAGCCCGACGACGCCCGCAGCGAGGCCTGGGCCGAATCATGGATCTTCTTGAAGGTCGGATCGCTGGCATAGCCGTTCAACAGCTCGACCGAGGCCGCGCCGAAGGCGTTCCAGATATCGTCCGAGAATTCCATGACCTGAACACCGCCGGCCTTCAGGCGGTTCAGGGCGGGGCCGTTATTGGCGATGAACTGGGCATAGTTGGCCTGGTGCGCATCGGCGCAGGACAGCTCGATCGCACGCTGCTGGCTGGGTGTCAGCTCGTTGAACACCGACAGGTTCGTGGCCACCGACAGGGCGGCGCCCGGCTCGTGGAAACCGGCCGGGTAATAGTAATCGCAGACCTCCTGCAAGCCCAGCTTTTCGTCGGACCAGGGCCCGATCCATTCGGTGGCGTCCAGCGCACCGGTCGACAGCGCCTGATAGATCTCGCCGCCGGGGATCACCTGCACCGAGGCGCCCAGCTTGGACAAGGCTTCGCCCCCCAGGCCCGGCATGCGGAACTTCAGCCCCTTGAAATCGTCGGCCGACTGCACCGGGGCGCGGAACCAGCCGCCGCCCTGCGCGCCGGTCTGCCCGGCAAGATAGCTTTTCAGGCCGAAGATCTCGCCCAGTTCGTGATGCAGCGCCATGCCGTCCTGGCCGTAATACCAGGTCATGATCTCGGGCGCGGTCATGCCGAAGGGCACCGCGGTGAAATAGGCAAAGGCCGGGTGCTGGCCGACGAAATAGTAATCGGCGCCGTGATACATGTCGGCCTGACCGGCGGTGACCGCATCGAACACCTCCAGCGCGCCGACCAGCTCACCGGCCGCCTTGGGCTCGACGATGATCTGGCCGTCGGTGGCGTCGGCGATATTCTTCGCCACGCGTTCCACCGAATCCCAGACCCCGGCCAGGCCGCGCGGCCAGGTGGTGACCATGGTCAGGGTCCGCTTGCCCTGCGCATAGGCCGGCGCCGCAAGCGTCGTGGCGGCCGCGGCAGAGCCGCCAAGCGCCGATGTCCTCAGGAATGAACGACGGTCCATAAACTATTCCTCCCGTTTTTTTCGCCCGAGCGTCGAGCGGTTGTTTTGAAGTGCGCCGACCCTAGCCGCAGGCGTGCCGGGGATAAATACCAATTTATGCGTATTTTCGTTCGAACGCGCTCTTTTGCCGCGCGGTCAGGCGACGAGACGTTTCCGACGGGATCAATTGACGCAGCGATGCGCAGGTCTCATTGTGCCGACATTGACGCCATTCATGAAGGGGCCGACCCCTGTTTCGACATGTAACACGGATCGGGAAGCGGCTTTCGCCCACCTACGCGCAGAAACTGTTCCTTCTGGCGACGGTCCCGCTTCTGCTGGCGGTGGCGGCAATTTCCCTGGTCGTGGCGCATCAGTCGCGGCAATTGTCCGGGCGCGAGATCGCGGCGCTGGAAAAACAGATCATCGACGCCAGGAAGGCCGAACTGAGGAACGATGTCCAGCTGGCCCGAAAGGCGCTTGTCACGATCGGCGGTCAGGCCCCGCCCGACGATCGCGCCGGCCGGGTCCGGATGACGCAAATCCTGGCCACGATGCTCTCTCGGCGCGACGGTCAATTCCTTGTCTACGACCGCGACGGCACGCTTCTTCTCGGCCCCGGCGGGCCGGGGCCTGCCGCGGGCAATGCGGCCGGGCAGAGCGCAGCGCGGGACAGAACGGTTGCGGACCGGCTGCTCGCCCTGGCCCGCGCGGGCGGCGGTTATCACGGCTATCTGTGGCAGAACCCGGAAACCGGCAAAACGACGCGCATGATCGCTTACGTCACCGCGATGCCGGATTGGCGCTGGGTTCTGGCCAGCGGCGTCTCGATCGACGACGTTCTGGAAACTGTCGGCACCGCACGGGCGCAGATCCAGGCGCGCGTGACGCGCACGTTAATGTGGATCGGCGGGATCACGCTTGGGCTGCTGATGGTCGTGTTCCTATCCGGCCGGCTCATCAACATCCACGAACGGCGCCGGGCCGATGCCAAGCTCAAGGCGCTGACCCAGCGCATCTTCGACACCCAGGAGGAAGAGCGCGGCCGCGTCGCCCGCGAGCTGCACGACAGCATCAGCCAGATCCTGGTGGGCGCGCGCTATGCGCTGGAGCTGGCCCGCCGCCGGCTGATGAGCGGCGACGCCCGCGCCGCGGAAAGCGTCGGCAAGGCAATCGAGGGGCTGAACGGCGCAATCCACGAGGTGCGCCGCATCAGCCGCGACCTGCGACCGGCCGTTCTGGACGATCTCGGGCTTGGCCCCGCGATCCAGGCCCTGTGCGAAGAGTTCGAGCGCCGCACCGGCATCGAGACCGATTTTCGCACCGTTGTTTTCCGCAACCGCCTCGACCAGGAGGCCAAGATCGCGCTCTACCGCATCGCGCAAGAGGCGTTGACCAATATCGAGCGGCATTCCGGCGCCACGCGGGTCACCTTGCGCGCCCGGGGCGACAAGCAGGGCGTCATGCTGCGCATTCAGGACAACGGGCACGGAATGCCACACGGCGCGGCGCGCGAAGACATGGCCGGTGGGCTGGGCCTGCGCAACATGGCCGAGCGGGCGGCCCGGCTGGACGGCAAGTTGCGGGTTCTTTCGACGCCCGACGGAACTCTGGTTGAAGCCCGCGTTCCGCTGACGCATATGCTGCATCCGGAAAGCAGCAGGAAGACCAGCGCATGAGCCCGCCCGTCCGGATCGCCATCGTCGATGACCACCCGATGGTCGCCGAAGGGATCGAGGCGATCCTGGAAACCTATGACGACCTGAGCGTGGTCGCAACGCTTGCCAACGGCCAGGAGGCGATCGACCGGGTGGCCGAGCTGGCCCCGGATGTCATCCTGCTTGACCTCAACATGCCGCAGGTCAACGGGTTGTCGGCAACCGAGATCATCCTCGAACGCCGCCCCGAGACGCGGATCCTGATCCTTTCGATGCATGACAGCAGCGAATACATCGCCTCGGCGCTGTCCCACGGCGCGATGGGATATATCCTCAAGGACGTTCCCACCGAAGAGATCAAGCGCGCCATCGACACCGTGATGGCCGGCGAACGCTATCTCTGCCCCGGCGCAACGGCCTCGCTGACGCCGCGGACCGAAGGAAACCGCGAGCAGCTGACCAACCGCGAACAGACGATCCTGCTGCAACTGGCACAGGGCAAGTCGAACAAGGAGGTGGCCCTGACGCTGGACATCTCGGTGCGCACCGTCGAAACCCACCGCAAGAACATCAAGCGCAAGCTCGGCATCTCCTCGACCGCGGGGCTGACGCGCTATGCGCTGGAACATGGCGTCCTGCAAGGCACCGGCGCCGAGATCTGAAGCAAGGGGAAGCGCATCATGATCGCCGTCATCTTCGAGGTTTTCCCCGCCCCGGGCCGAAAGCCGGAATATCTGGATATCGCCGCGCGGATCCGCCCCGAGCTGGAACAGGTCGAGGGGTTCATCTCGGTCGAACGGTTCCAGAGCCTGAGCGATCCCGACAAGATCCTCTCGGTTTCGTTCTTCACCGACGAGGACGCCGTGCGCCGCTGGCGCGAGACAGCCGATCATCGCGCCGCCCAGGCAGCCGGGCGCGGCGGCGTGTTCTCCGACTATCGCCTGCGCGTGGCGCATGTGTTGCGCGACTACACCATGTTCGACCGCGATTCCGCGCCCGATGACAGCCGCGCGGCGCATGGCGACTGACACCCGGAAGGCGGGCACCATCGGTCTGCAAATGTCGCGACAAGGTGGCGCAACGCAACAAACAAAAACATCCCGAGCCGCCCGGGAAAGAAAATTTGTATATTTCGCGGTTGACGCCTGTTTCGCCCCCTCCTAATGTCGCCGCGCACGCTAGTGGAAAGGCCCCGGACATGTCCCGGATTATCGTACTCGTAGATGGATGGCGCATGGGCCGGTAACGGACACCATAACGGTACCCCATGCGCCCCCGCTCACACCGGGGGCTTTTTTGTTGCACTCGACCGGATGCAAGGAACTGAAATGATGAACAAGTCGATGACCGGCGCCAGGATGGTTGTTCAGGCCCTGAAGGATCAGGGTGTCGATGTGGTATTCGGGTATCCCGGCGGCGCCGTCCTTCCGATCTATGACGAGATTTTTCAGCAGAACGACATCCGCCACATCCTGGTGCGCCACGAACAGGCCGCCGTCCATGCCGCCGAAGGCTACGCCCGCTCGACCGGGCGGCCGGGGGTGGTCCTGGTCACGTCCGGGCCCGGCGCCACCAACGCGGTGACCGGCATCACCGACGCGTTGATGGATTCGATCCCGATCGTGGTCCTGACCGGCCAGGTGCCGACCTTCATGATCGGCAACGATGCCTTCCAGGAGGCCGACACCGTGGGCATCACCCGCCCCTGCACCAAGCATAACTGGCTGGTGAAGGATACCGACGCCCTGTCCGGCACCCTGCACGAGGCGTTTCACGTCGCCACCAGCGGCCGGCCCGGCCCGGTGCTGGTGGACATCCCCAAGGACGTGCAGTTCGCCACCGGCCGGTATACCGCCCCGCGCGACGCCCGCATCTCGCATTACAAGCCGCAGGTGAAAGGCGATATCGAGATGATCACCCGCCTGGCCGAGGCGATGGAAACCGCGGCGCGGCCGATCTTCTATACCGGCGGCGGGGTCATCAACTCGGGCGACGCGGCGACGCAGCTGCTGCGCGAACTGGTCGAGGCCACGGGCTTTCCGGTCACCTCGACCCTGATGGGGCTGGGCGCCTACCCGGCCTCGGGCGACAAGTGGCTGGGCATGCTCGGGATGCATGGGCTTTACGAGGCCAACCTGGCGATGCATGGCTGCGATCTGATGATCAATCTCGGCGCACGCTTCGACGACCGGATCACCGGGCGGGTGGCCGATTTCAGCCCGAACTCGGCCAAGGCGCATGTCGATATCGACCCGTCCTCGATCAACAAGACGATCCATGTGGAAATGCCGATCATCGGCGATATCGCCCATGTGCTGGAAGACCTGTTGCGCATCTGGAAATCCCGCGGCCGCAAGACCAACAAGGCGGGGCTGGAAAAATGGTGGGCCCAGATCGACACCTGGCGCAAGGTCGATTGCCTGTCGTTCAGGCCGGCGTCGAAGATCATCAAGCCGCAGCACGCGCTTTCGCGGCTGGAGGCGCTGACCAGGGACCGCGACCGCTATATCTGCACCGAGGTCGGCCAGCACCAGATGTGGGCCGCGCAATACCTGCGCTTCGACGCGCCCAATCGCTGGATGACCAGCGGCGGGCTGGGCACGATGGGCTATGGGTTCCCATCCTCGATCGGCGTCCAGATCGCGCATCCCGACGCGCTGGTGATCAACGTCGCGGGCGAGGCCAGCTGGCTGATGAACATGCAGGAAATGGGCACCGCGACTCAGTATCGCCTGCCGGTCAAGCAGTTCATCCTGAACAACGAGCGGCTGGGCATGGTGCGCCAGTGGCAGGAACTGCTGCATGGCGAGCGCT
Source organism: Actibacterium sp. (assembly GCA_016278325.1). Lineage (GTDB taxonomy): Bacteria > Pseudomonadota > Alphaproteobacteria > Rhodobacterales > Rhodobacteraceae > JADQCB01. The sequence continues at coordinate 2,461 of JADQCB010000018.1, read as the reverse complement.
ATTCGCACAGCTGGTCGGAATCCCTGCCCGATTTCGTGAAACTGGCCGAGGCTTTCGGCGCCAAGGGGATCCAGTGCTCCGACCCGGCCGATCTGGATGACGCGATCCAGGAAATGCTGGATCACGACGGCCCGGTGGTCTTCGACTGCCTTGTGGAAAAGCACGAGAACTGCTTCCCGATGATCCCCTCGGGCGAGCCGCACAACAAGATGCTGCTGGGCGAGGCCTCGACCTCGGACGCGATCAGGGAAGGCGGCGCGGTGCTGGTATGAAATGGCTCCTGTCGATTGTCGTGTTGGCAGCATTCACGTCAGCGGTGGACGCCGACACCGTCTTCGCAGTGACTTCTGATGACATTTCTTCATGCAATGCCCTTTCGGAATTCAACGGCAAACTTTCTGATCTGAGGAGCTCCGGGGCGACTAGGGGAGAAATCTCCGCGGCGGTTCCAGATTCCGTTTCTCCCGCTGTGCGCGACGATCTGTTAAACATCGTCTTTGCACTGACACCCGGTGACACAGGCTTTGTCAAAAAGGTAACCGGCGCGCTCTGCATCCTTGAGCGCCTTCAGCCAAGAGAAGTGAACTAATGGCGACACTGAAAATCAAGAAGGGCACCTCCAGGCATTCGGCCTATGACCTGCGCGATCCCAACCTGGACCTGTCGGAAACGCATACCCTTGCGGTGCTTGTCGATAACGAGGCGGGGGTTCTGGCGCGGGTGATCGGCCTGTTCTCGGGGCGCGGCTATAACATCGAGAGCCTGACCGTGGCCGAGGTGGACCACACCGGGCACCTGTCGCGGATCACCATCGTGACCACCGGCACCCCGGCGGTGATCGAGCAGATCAAGGCGCAGCTTGGCCGCATCGTGCCGGTGCACGAGGTGCACGACCTGACGGTGGAAGGCCCCAGCGTCGAACGCGAACTGGCGTTGTTCAAGGTCGGCGGCACGGGCGACAAGCGGATCGAGGCGCTGCGCCTGGCCGAGATCTTCCGGGCCAACGTGGTGGACAGCACGCTGGAAAGCTTCGTGTTCGAGATGACCGGCACCTCGGAAAAGATCGACGCTTTCGCCGAGTTGATGCGCCCCTTGGGCCTGGCCGAAGTGGCGCGCACCGGCGTTGCCGCGCTGGCGCGCGGGGTCTGAACGTCTCCGGCGGGCGGGGTCCGCATCGCAGCGGGCCGCCCGTCGGAAGCGGGTCACGCGATCAATGCGCCAGCGCGGCGGCCGGGGCGCGTTCCGCTGGCATCGAAAGCACCGCATAGCGGCGCCCGTCGCCGGGGTTGAAATACGGCTCGCCCAGGCGGCTGGCCGAATAGCCCAGCTGGCGCAGCGCCCGCATCAGCGATACCGGCGACAACGACATCAGGCGATCGCCCCCCCGGGCACGCGCGATCGTCACCAGCCCGTCCACGATCAGGCGCAGGCACCGGCTGCGCGCGGCCTGGCTGCGAACCGAGTCGGCGATCACGAGCCGCGTGCATTCCCACACTTTCGGGGTCGCGATCTGCGCGGGCATCACCGCGTCGGGGATGTCGGCCAGCTTGCCCGCCACCGCGTCGCGCAGCATGTAGGTATAGGCCCCCCAGGACGACGTCGTGGGCATCGCGCGGGCACCGCCGATCACCCTTCCGTCCTGAAGGACAACGGAATAATGGGCCAGCGGATTGTCATACTGGTCCATCTCGACCAGATCGTTATGCGGAATGTCCCAGCCCAGCGTGTCCACGAAGAACCGCTTTCGCAAAGCAAGGTAGTCATAGAAGGCGGGGCCGTGCTTGTGAAGATCCGACAAGTCAAAGGTTATGTTTTCCATGGCTCACTCTCCCTAATGGAGAGCGAATTAAACCGCGCCACCCGCGTCTTTTGAAAGAAGAGTCATCAACCCGCCTCGGTCACATGCCCAGGACCACCCCGATCGAAAGCCTGGTTGGATCGAACAACCTGTTGTCTGGAATTTCATTTGGGAGCGGGCCGGGCATCCCGGCATTCCGACTCGATGTCGGCGTCGATCTCGACGCGCACGGCGCCGACGAGGCGCAGAAGCGTGTCTTCGCCGGGAAAGACGCTCATCTTCACCATGCGCCGTTTCAGCCCTGCGGGACGGCGCGCTCCATCGGGTTCGAACTGCCGGCCCCGGGCGATGGGCGATAATGACTTGACGTCAGAATCCGAAAAACCTAAGCACAACGGCACTCTGGCGAGTTGGCGGAGTGGTTACGCAGCGGATTGCAAATCCGTGTACACCGGTTCGATTCCGGTACTCGCCTCCATATACCCTCTTAATCACTTGTTTTTATTGCGAAAATTCAGCTATAGGATGGCCTATCTGCCCTCCTATCTGCCAAGCTTGAAAAGCCTTGACCGAAAGGGAACCGCTACGCCATTTCCTGTATACCGAAACGTAAGCGCCGGGCCATCGCCCTCGTTGTTTGAGGTGACCTGCTGTCCGAGATGA
>JADQCB010000031.1 GCA_016278325.1 Actibacterium sp. | reverse complement strand
CGTTGTCGAAATGCCCGATATTGCCGACGATCGCCATGTCCTTCATCGCGCGCATATGCTCGATCCGGATCACGTCGCGGTTGCCGGTGGTGGTGATGAAGATGTCGGCGCTGTCCAGAACATCCTCCAGCAGAACCACCTCGAACCCGTCCATCGCCGCCTGAAGCGCGCAGATCGGGTCGACCTCGGTCACCTTCACCCGCGCGCCGGCCCCGCGCAGCGAGGCCGCCGAGCCCTTGCCGACATCGCCATAGCCGCAGACCACCGCGACCTTGCCCGCCATCATCGTGTCGGTCGCCCGCCGGATGCCATCCACCAGGCTTTCCTTGCAGCCATACTTGTTGTCGAATTTCGACTTGGTGACGGAATCGTTCACATTGATCGCCGGGAACGGCAGATGCCCCTTCTCCATCATCTGGTAAAGCCGGTGCACCCCGGTCGTCGTCTCCTCGCTGACGCCGCGGATCGCGTGGCGCTGGCGGGTGAACCAGCCCGGGCTCTCGGCCAGCCGCTTGCGGATCTGCGCGAACAGCGCCTCTTCCTCTTCCGAGCCCGGGCTCGCGATCAGATCCTCCTCGCCCTCTTCGACGCGCGCGCCCAGAAGCACATACATCGTGGCGTCGCCGCCATCGTCCAGGATCATGTTCGCCGTGCCCTCGGAAAACTGGAAGATCCGGTCGCAATACTCCCAGTATTCCGCCAGCGTCTCGCCCTTCACCGCGAAAACCGGCGTGCCGCCCGCCGCGATCACCGCCGCCGCGTGGTCCTGCGTCGAGAAGATGTTGCACGACGCCCAACGCACCTCCGCGCCAAGGGCCACAAGCGTCTCGATCAGGCACGCCGTCTGGATCGTCATGTGCAGACTGCCCGCAATCCGCGCACCCTTCAGCGGTTGCGACCCGCCAAACTCCTCGCGAAGCGCCATCAGACCGGGCATCTCCGTCTCGGCAATGTCAAGCTCCTTGCGACCGTAATCCGCAAGCGAAATGTCCCGGATGATGTAATCCCCGGAGGAGACTGTCTCTGGTTTGTTCATATCGTTGGTATCCTTGTTCTGAATTTCGTTCCCGATTTCACTCGGCAGCCTGGCTCATGCCGAAGCTGCGCGCCAGCTCATCGGCCAGGTCCGTCCGCTCCCACGAGAAGCCGCCATCCTCGGTCGCCTCGCGTCCGAAATGGCCATAGGCCGCGGTCCGGGTATAGATCGGCTTGAGCAGGCCCAGATGTTCGCGGATGCCGCGCGGGGTGAGGCGCACCATCTCGCGCAGGGTGCGGGCCAGCTTTTCCTCGTCGACCCGGCCGGTGCCCAGCGTGTTGACGTAAAGCGCCACCGGCTCTGGCACGCCGATCGCGTATGCAAGCTGGATCTGGCACTTGTCGGCCAGCCCCGCGGCGACGACATTCTTGGCCAGATACCGTGACACATAGGCGGCCGAGCGGTCCACCTTGGTCGGATCCTTGCCCGAGAACGCCCCGCCCCCGTGCGGTGCGGCGCCGCCATAGGTATCGACGATGATCTTGCGCCCGGTCAGGCCGGCATCGCCATCGGGGCCGCCGATGATGAATTGCCCGGTCGGGTTCACGATCAGCCGCTCGGCGGGAAGGGTCCAGTCGTCGGGGAAGGCGCCCTTGATATAGGGCTCGACCATCTGGCGCACCTCGTCCTGGGTGACGCCCTCTGTGTGCTGGGTCGAGACCACGACGGTATCCACGCCCACGGGCTTGCCATTGCGATATTTCAGCGTCACCTGGCTTTTCGCGTCGGGGCCGAAGGCCGGCTGCCTGCCGGATTTGCGATCTTCGGCCATGTGACGCAGGATCCGGTGCGCGAACTGGATCGGCGCCGGCATCAATTCATCGGTTTCGTTGCAGGCATAGCCGAACATGATGCCCTGGTCGCCGGCGCCTTCCTCGCCCTTTTCGCCCTCGTCGACACCCATCGCGATGTCGGCGGACTGAGCATGCAGGCGGCAGATCACCTCGGCGGTTTCCCAGTTGAACCCCGGCTGCTCATAGCCGATGTCGCGGATCGCGTTGCGCGTGATCTCCTCGACATCGCGCAGAACGCTCTCGGGGCCGCGCACCTCGCCGGCGATGGTGACGTGATCGGTGGTTGCCAGCGTTTCACAGGCCACGCGGGCCTCGGGGTCGGCGGCCAGATAGGCATCCAGAACCGCATCCGAGATCCGGTCGCAAACCTTGTCCGGATGTCCCTCGGACACCGATTCACTGGTGAAAAGCCAGGTCTTGTCGCTCATCTCGTTGCTCTCCCTCGTTTTTGGGTTGGGTTGCCGCAGATCAGGCGATCTTGCGGGCGGGTTCGGCGGGCGCTGCGGCCCGTTTCGGGGTGTAACCCAGGCTGGGGGCCAGCCAGGTCTCGATTTCCGTCACATCCATGCCCTTGCGCGCGGCATAGTCGGCCACCTGGTCAGGCCCGATCCGGCCGATGCCGAAATAGCTTGCCTGCGGGTGCGCGAAATAGAACCCCGACACCGCCGCCGCGGGCCACATCGCGCAGGATTCGGTCAGCTTGATTCCGGTTTTCCGCGTTGCGTCGAGCATCTCGAACAGGCGGCGTTTCTCGGTATGGTCGGGACAGGCCGGATAGCCGGGCGCCGGGCGGATGCCGCGATACCGCTCGGCGATCAGATCCTCGTTGCCCAGGGCTTCATCCGCGGCATACCCCCAGAGACTGCGGCGAACGCGGGCATGCAGCGCCTCGGCGAAAGCCTCGGCAAAGCGGTCGCCCAGCGACTGCACGAGAATCGAGTCATAATCGTTGCCCTCGGCCTTGAAGCGATCCGCCAGCGCATGAACCTCGGCGCCCGAGGTGACGGCGAAACCGCCCACCCAGTCGTCGATGCCGACGGGGGCCACGAAATCGGCCAGGCACATATGTGCCTTGTCGCCGCTCTTCTTGCCCTGCTGGCGCAGTTGCGGCAGGCGCGTGGCCTCGGTCTTGCGGGTTTCGTCCGTCCAGACGATGATGTCGTCACCGTCGCTGTTGGCCGGCCACAACCCGACCACCCCGCGCGGGGTGAACCAGCCTTCGTCCACGATCCGGTCCAGCATCGCGCGCGCATTCTCGTAAAGCTCGCGCGCGGCCGGGCCCTTGTCGGGATGGTCCAGAATCTCGGGGAAGCGTCCGCGCATTTCCCAGGTGGAAAAGAACGGCGTCCAGTCGAGATACTCGCGCAGCGTGGCCAGCGGCATGTCGTCGATCACGGTCACGCCGGGTGTCTGCGGGGCGGTCGGCGCATAGTTGTCCCACGCGCCGTCGAAGGCGTTGGCGCGCGCTTCGGCCAGCGGGGTGGTCGGCCGGTCGCCGGACTTGGCCGAGGCGGCCCGCATCTTGTCCTGCTCGGCGAGCACATCCTCCAGGAAGGCCGGCTTCGCCGTCTTGGACAGCAGCTTCGACACCACGCCGACGGCCTTGGAGGCATCGTCGACATGGATCACGCCATGATCGTATTCCGGCGCCACCTTCAGCGCGGTGTGCTTCTTCGACGTGGTGGCGCCGCCGATCAGCAGCGGAATGTCGAAATCCTGACGTTTCATTTCGGCGGCGACTTCGACCATCCGGTCGAGCGAGGGCGTGATCAGGCCGGACAGCCCGATCATGTCGGCCTTTTCTTCCTTCGCCTTCGCCAGGATATCCTCGGTCGGCACCATCACGCCCAGGTCGACGACATCGTAATTGTTGCACTGCAACACGACGCCCACGATGTTCTTGCCGATGTCGTGCACGTCGCCCTTCACCGTGGCCATCAGCACCTTGCCCTTGGCCGAGGTATCACCGGACAGGCGCTTTTCCTCTTCCATGTAGGGCAGCAGATGCGCCACGGCGGTTTTCATCACGCGGGCCGATTTCACGACCTGTGGCAGGAACATCTTGCCCGCGCCGAACAGGTCGCCGACCACGTTCATGCCATCCATCAGCGGCCCCTCGATCACGTCGAGCGGCTTGTCCGCCTTCTGGCGGCATTCCTCGGTATCGTCGATGACGTGATCGGTGATGCCATGAACCAGCGCATGTTCCAGCCGTTTCTCGACCGGTTGCTCGCGCCATTTCGGGTCTTCCTTCTTCGACGCCTCGCCGCTGCCCTTGTACTTGTCGGCGATCGCCAGCAAGCGATCGGTGGCGTCGGGGCGACGGTTGAGCAGCACGTCCTCGACATGCTCGCGCAGCTCGTCGGGTATGTCGTCATAGACGGTGATCTGCCCGGCATTCACGATGGCCATGTCCAGCCCCAGCGGAATCGCGTGATAGAGAAAGGCCGAGTGCATCGCCTCGCGCACCGCATTGTTGCCGCGAAAGCTGAACGAAACGTTGCTCAGACCACCCGAAACATGGGTCAGCGGCATCGCCGCCTTGATCATGCGCGTCGCCTCGAAGAAGGCATTGGCGTAATCGTTATGCTCTTCGATGCCGGTGGCCACCGCGAAGATGTTGGGATCGAAGATGATGTCCCAAGGGTCGAACCCGGCCTTGTCCACCAGCAGGTCATGGGACCGCTTGCAGATGTCGAACTTGTGCTGCGCGGTCTCCGCCTGGCCATTCTCGTCGAAGGCCATCACCACGACGGCGGCGCCATAGCGGCGCACGGTACGGGCCTGTTCAAGGAAGGCCGCCTCGCCTTCCTTGAGCGAGATCGAGTTGACGACCGAGCGGCCCTGAACGCATTTCAGCCCCGCCTCGATTACCTCGAATTTGGAACTGTCGATCATCACCGGGACCCGGCTGATATCGGGTTCGGAGGCGATCAGGTTCAAAAACCGCGTCATCGCCTCGACCGAGTCCAGCAGCCCCTCGTCCATGTTCACGTCGATGATCTGGGCGCCGTTCTCGACCTGGCTGCGGGCGACTTCCAGCGCGGCGTCGAAGTCGTCCTCCATGATCAGCTTCTTGAATTTCGCCGAGCCGGTGACGTTGGTCCGCTCGCCGATATTGATGAAATTCGCGATAGAACTCATGCCGCGCTCCCTGCTTCGAACATTTCAAGCCCGCTCAGGCGCATGCGTTGCACCTTTTCGGGGATGGCGCGGGGCGTCTTGCCCTCGACCGCCTTCGCGATGGCACCGATATGTTCCGGCGTGGTCCCGCAGCAGCCGCCGACGATGTTGACCAGCCCGGACGCGGCCCATTCGCCCAGATCCTCGGCCATCTGCTCGGGCGTTTCGTCATAACCGCCCATCTCGTTGGGCAGGCCGGCATTTGGATAGGCGCTGACGCGGGTGTCGGCGACCTGGGACAAGGTGCGCACATGCTGACGCATCTCGCCGGCGCCCAAGGCACAGTTCAGACCCACCGAGAACGGCCGCGCGTGGCTGACCGAGGCCCAGAACGCCTCGGGCGTCTGCCCCGTCAGGGTGCGCCCCGAACGGTCGGTAATGGTTCCCGAGATCATCAGCGGCGGCACGGCAATCCCCTCGTCGCGCAGGGTTTCGATCGCATAGATCGCGGCCTTGGCGTTCAACGTGTCGAAAATGGTCTCGATCAGGATCAGGTCGGCTCCGCCCTCGATCAGGCCGCGCGCGGCCGCGCCGTAGGCCTCGGCCAACTGGTCGAACGTGACCGTCCGGAACCCCGGATCGTTCACGTCGGGGCTGATGCTGGCGGTCTGGTTGGTCGGCCCGATCCCGCCCGCGACCCAGCGCGGCCGATCGGGTGTCGCGACCGCCTCGGCCGCCTCGCGCGCCAGACGCACGGATTCGACGTTCATTTCGTGCACCAGGTCTTCCATGCCGTAATCGGCCTGGCTGATCGCGTTCGCGCCGAAGGTGTTGGTGCAAAGAATGTCCGCCCCCGCCGCAAGAAAGTCGACGTGGATCTGCCGGATCATGTCGGGCTGCGTCAGGCTGAGCAGTTCGTTGTTGCCGCCCACGTCCTGCTTGTGCCCGGCGAAACGGTCACCGCGATAGGTGGCCTCGTCCGGCTTGGACTGCTGGATCATCGTGCCCATCGCCCCGTCGAGCACCAGGATGCGCCGGGCGGCATGAATCGTTATGTCGCGTGTGTCAGGCATGAACCTTCCTCTTACTTGCCGCAGGACGGCGGCGCGCGCCGGCATCGGCCTGCCGGCGCGGCGCAATTTTTATTGTCGCGTGAGTCACGCGGGCTTGCGAAACTGCTGAATCCCCCAGGCAAGGTAACCGGCATCCGCCGCCTTGACCCAGTTCTCCAGCCCGACCGCCATCTTGTCGAGATAGTCTGCCGAAGCGCCATTTTCCCGCAATTTGTCGTAATTGGCCAGCAGCTCTTCGCGCACCCGGGCATAATGGGTCCGCAGATCGCCGGTCATGTCGTCCTGGGTCACCGTCTCGAAGCCGATCGCCTCGGCAACTTCGCGGTAGAAGCGGAACGAGCCGAGGCTGTTCAGCTGAAGCCTGTCGTAAACCGGCTGCAAGACACCTCCGGGCACGTCATCGGCCTGGTTGGGGTCGGTGAAGATCAGATGCCCGCCGGGCTTGAGCACGCGGAACGCCTCGGAGATGATCTTGTCGCGCTGGTCCGAATGCAGGAACGCATCCTGGCTCCAGACCACGTCGACGCTCTCGTCGTCCTGCGGCACATCCTCGAACACGCCGTGCAGCACCTCGATCCGGTCGCCGAGGCCGGCCTGACGGATCTTCTGCCGGTTATAGTCGTTCTGCGTGCCCGAGATGTTCAGGCAGATCGCCTTGGCACCGGTCTGCCTGACGACGGTGCGCATCGCGCCGCCATAGCCGGCACCGAGGTCGAGAACCTTCGTCTCCGGCCCCATTTCCGGCAACTTGCCGATCATCGCCTCGATCGTCAGGTCACTGGCCGTGCGGATGTCCCTGGTCGTGTCGTAAAGACCGATATGCAGGTCCTCGCCACCCCAGATCGTGGAATAGAACGTGTCGGCGTCGTCGCTGTCGTAATAATCCTCGGTGACGTCGCGGATGTCGGTTTCGCCGGCGCCGCGGGTGCCGCCCCAGCGCACCAGGTGAAGCGCCGATTTCTCGGCCACGTGAATGAAGAAATCCGGGTCATCCTCGGCATAGGTTTCCTGGAAATCGCCATAGGTGCGTACCCGCTCGAAACCGGCTTCGGACAGCAGGCGCCGGACATAGTTCTTGCGGATCGGGCACATGTTCAGCGTGTAGTCCGAGCCGTCGGGGAAGGTATATTTCATGCGGCACAGGCCTTCGTCCAGATGCTCTGGCTCGGCCGTGACCTGGTCGCCGCAATAGTAATACTTGTGCTTGGTCGAAAAGCCGTGATCCAGCATCGCGTCGTAATTGCGCTGGTCCAGTATCAGGATGCCGTCATGCTTGAGCGCGGCGTAGAATTCGGCCAGCGCGCGGCGGCGATCCTTTTCATCATGGAGATGCGTGAACGAGTTGCCCAGGCAGATGATCGCATCATACTTGCCATGGATGTCGCGGTTCAACCAGCGCCAGTCGGCCTGCGTCGTCTTGAGGATCAGGCCGCGTTTCTGGCCATTGTCGAACGCCTTGGCCACCATCGCCGCGGACCCGTCGGCGGCGGTGACGTCGAACCCCGCCTCGGTCAGCCGGACCGAATGAAAGCCGGTGCCGCAGGCCACGTCCAGCACACGCTCCTTGCCGCGGGCGCGCAGGATGTCGATGAAGAACTGGCCCTCACTCTGGGCACGGCCGCGCCAGTCGATCAGCTCATCCCATTTGTCAACGAAGGTGGTGATGTATTCCTTGCGGTAATGGCCCGTTTCCCGGTCCGCCAGCGGATCCTCGCCGTAAACCTGGTCGGTCAGGGTAAGTTCCGCGTTTTCGGTCTGATAGTCGGTCATGGCGCCTCATCACTCCGTTTCTGCATGTCGACCCCCGCCGGAATCGCACCGGAACGGGATACTCCCGAGCCGTCGCGGGGTGGGGGCAGCGGCCCGCGCAACGACTGTCCTATGTTGTTTTTCGGGTCGCGCCGCGCGGCTGCACCGTTGACGGCTGCATCGGCGAACGACAGGTCTGGCAGCCGAAGCCCAGCGTCATTTCTTTGACGCGCTAAGCTCTTCCCAGGACCCGTTTGAACTGAGGCCTAGTTTTGCCGGATAAAAAACGACGTTTCAACCTTTGTGACCGACATTTTTCCGAATTGATACTTCGCTGCTCAAAACAGTTTCACCTTGCCCGATCGTTCCGCAGATCGCGCGCTCAAGCCGCGAATGCCGCCCGAATCGTTCCGGGCGGCGGCATTGCCACCTCGCCCGCCGGTTGCTAAGAGCGACTGACAAACCTCCAGCGGGAGCCGCCAATGCCTGTCATCACCTGTATCGACGATCTGCATCGCATCTATCGCCGGCGCGTTCCGAAGATGTTCTACGACTATGCCGAATCCGGCAGCTGGACCGAGCAGACATTCCGCGAGAACGTCACCGATTTCCAGAAGATCCATCTGCGCCAACGGGTTGCCGTGGACATGGAGGGGCGCAGCACCGCCTCGCAGATGATCGGCCAGGACGTGTCGATGCCGGTGGCTCTGGCGCCCGTGGGGATGACCGGGATGCAGTCCGCCGATGGCGAGATCAAGGCCGCCCGCGCCGCCGCGAAATTCGGCGTGCCCTATACGCTGTCGACGATGTCGATCTGCTCGATCGAGGATGTCGCCGCCAATACCGACAAGCCGTTCTGGTTCCAGCTCTATGTGATGCGCGACGAGGATTATATCGACCGGCTGATCCAACGCGCCAAGGACGCGGGCTGTTCGGCCATGGTCCTGACGCTGGACCTGCAAATCCTCGGCCAGCGCCACAAGGATCTCAAGAACGGGTTGTCCACCCCGCCGAAACTGACGATTCCCACGATGCTGGACCTTGCCACCAAATGGGGCTGGGGCCTGGAGATGCTGGGCACGAAGCGCCGCCATTTCGGCAATATCGTCGGACACGCCAAGGAGGTGGCCGACACCAGTTCGCTGATGGATTGGACGGCCAAGCAGTTCGACCCGCGGCTCGACTGGGAAAAGGTCAAGCAATACAAGCGGAAATGGGGCGGAAAGCTGATCCTGAAGGGGATTCTCGATGCCGAGGACGCGAAGATGGCCCTGCAGGTCGGCGCCGACGCGATCATCGTGTCCAACCATGGCGGCCGGCAACTTGACGGCGCGTTGTCGGCGATCCGCGCCCTGCCGGCGATCATGGACGCGGTGGGCGACAAGATCGAGGTGCATGTCGATGGCGGCATCCGCTCGGGACAGGACGTGCTGAAGGCGCTGGCACTGGGGGCGACGGGCACCTATATCGGCCGCGCTTATGTCTACGGGCTGGGCGCGATGGGCGAGGCCGGCGTCACCCGCGCGCTGGAGGTGATCCACAAGGAACTGGACGTGTCGATGGCGCTTTGTGGACGGAAGAGCGTGAAGGATCTGGGTCGCGACGTGTTGCTGGTTCCGAAGGGCTTCGAAGGCGACTGGGCGTAGCCGTCACTCGGCCTGATGCTGCCTGAGGACATGCAGCGGCACGATTTCCAGGGCGCGGGCATGCGTCGCCTGCATCCGCACAAGGGGCGCGCAGCCCTCGTCATGCGCTTGCAGGAAACGCGCGGCACACAGGCACCACTGATCGCCCGGTTTCAACCCCGGAAAGTGGAACTCCGGCCGCGATGTGCTGAGGTCATTTCCGACATATTTGGAAAAGGCCAGGAATTCCGCCGTCATCACCGCGCAGACGGTATGGCTTCCGGCATCCGCGGTGCAGGTGTTGCAATGGCCGTCGCGGAAAAAACCGGTCAGCGGATCGTGCGAACAGGGCGCCAGCGCAGTGCCCAGCACGTTCAGCGATGGATCCATCTCCGGCGTCATCGGCGGAACCTTTCGGCGAGTTTCTGAAACGGCCCGCCCCTGCCCTGCGCCTTCGCAACCGGATCGGGACCGGCTTCGGACGCCGACTCCTTCGGCGCCGGCGTCGACGACGCGCGCGGTGGCGCCACGCGCAGGGCCACGGCGTTCAGGAAGCGCGCAGAATCACCCCGCGCCAGCGCCGGCGCGCCATCCGAAATCCCGCGCATGAGATCATCGAGCCAGTCGCGATCGGCCTTGGCGAAATCGCTGAGGACATAGCCCGACACCCGGTCCTTGTGGCCCGGATGGCCGATTCCCAGGCGCACCCGGGCATAATCCGCCCCGATATGATCGTGAATCGAACGAAGCCCGTTATGACCGGCGTGGCCGCCCCCTTGCTTGACCCGGCATTTGCCGGGGGCGAGATCCAGCTCGTCATGGAACACGGTCACCTGCGCCGGCGAAAGCTTGTAAAAGCGCATCGCCGCGGCCACCGCCTGGCCGGAACGGTTCATGAAGGTTTCGGGTTTGAGAAGCAGAACCTTTTCGCCGTCCAGCATCCCCTCGCTTACCTGGCCATGGAATCTTGCGCGCCAGGGGGCGAACCCGTGGTCATCGGCAATCCGGTCCACGGCCATGAAGCCGATATTGTGCCGGTTCATCGCATATTTCGCACCCGGATTGCCCAGGCCCACGAAAAGCCGCATCGCCGCGCCTCCTGTCCTTGCCTCCGCCTTCTACCTAGGGGCGGGGACGGCGGGCCGCAAACAAAAACGCGGGGCCGAAGCCCCGCGCCTGTGCTTGCGTGATGGCGCGAGGGGTCAGCCCTCTTCGCCGTCCTCGTCCTGGGCGCTGGCAGGAACCTCGTCGGCCGCCGGCTCCTCCTCGCCCTCTTCGGCACGCAGACCGGACGGGGCCGAAATATTGGCAATGACGAAGTCGCGCCCGGTGATCATCGGGCGCGTGCCCTCCGGCAGGGTCACGTCGGAAATATGGATGATGTCGCCGATTTCCATCTCGCTGACATCCACCACGATCTTCTCGGGGATATCGCCGGCCGTCACCTTCAGCTCGACCTCGGGGCGCACCGCAGTCAGCACCCCGCCCTTCTTCAGGCCCGGGGCCACATCCTCGCCGACGAACTCGACCGGGATGTACAGGTTGATCCGCGAGGTGCGCCGCAGGCGCATCAGGTCCAGGTGGATCGGCAGATCCTTGACGATGTCGCGCTGCACGTTGCGGCAGATCACGCGCACGTCCTCTTCCACGCCCGCGACCTTCAGGTTGAACAGGGTCGAGACGAACCGCCCGGCCTTCAGCCGCTTGAACAACTCGTTATACTTGATGTTGATCGGCAGCGGGTCGTTGCCGCCGCCGTAGACGATGCCCGGAACGAGATGCTCACGACGAGCTTGACGAGCGGCCCCCTTGCCTGTCCCCGTCCGAACCGTGGCGTGTAGATCAGGAATCTGACCAGCCATGATAATTCTCCATCTGTTAAGGGCATCCTCCAAGGGTGTATGCCCGCGTGAAGCCGCGCGTATAGGCGAGAACCGGCGCAAAGAAAAGGGGTTTGTGCCGCGATTCGCGGTGTCATTCGCGCGGCGGCGCGGATCGGGCGCCATATCGGCGTTCAGCGCCATGTCCCTTTCGCACAACGCAGCCAAGCGTCGCCGGCGTCGGCCTTCGGGTCAACGCGCGTCCCGGCAACACAGCTTTGCGGATTTCAACTTGGGCCGCCGCCGGCAGGGGCATCGCGGCGCGCCCATGGACCTGACAGGAGCGGCACTTCGCCTGGCTCAGAACGGGACGTCGTCGGCCTGATCCGCGGTCACCACGAAGCGGGCGACCACCTTTTTCGCGCCGGCCTTGTCGAACTCGATATCCAGCTTGTCGCCCTCGATCCCCATCACCGTGCCATAGCCGAATTTCTGGTGAAAGACCCGGTCGCCGCAGGCAAAGCTGGAGACGGCCACCGAATCGATCACCATGGCGCGGCTTTCCTTCGGCTGTGCGACGGGGCGGTTCCGGCTGCGTTCCTGCAACCGTTTCCAGCCCGGCGAATTGTAGACATTGGCGCTGGCCGCGCGATCCTCGATCCCGTTGCCGCCCATGCCGGCCGCGCCGAACCCGCCGCCGTAAAGCCCCGGCGGGGTCAGCACCTCGACATGGTCCTCGGGCAGTTCGTCGATGAAACGCGAGGGCAGCGCGGATTGCCACTGACCATAGACCCGGCGATTGGCGGCGAAGGAAATCGTGCACAGGCTTTCGGCCCGGGTGATGCCGACATAGGCCAGCCGGCGCTCCTCCTCCAGCCCTTTCAGGCCGCTTTCGTCCATGGTGCGCTGGCTGGGAAACAGGCCGTCCTCCCACCCCGGAAGGAACACGGCGGGAAATTCCAGCCCCTTGGCCCCGTGCAGCGTCATGATCGAGACCTTGGCGCCCTGTTCCTCGGATTCATTGTCCATGATCAGCGCCACATGTTCGAGGAACCCTTGCAGGTTCTCGAATTCCTCCAGCGCCTTGACCAGTTCCTTGAGGTTTTCCAGCCGGCCGGGCGCCTCGGGTGTCTTGTCGTTCTGCCAGTGCTCGGTATAGCCCGATTCCTCCAGGATCGTCTCGGCCAGTTCGACATGGCTGCCGCGCGCGTCCAGCACCGCGCCGTGCCAGCGCCCGACGCCGGCCAGCAACCTGCCCAGTTCCGTGGCGCCCTTGCCGGTCAACCCCTTTGCCTCCAGCAGCAGCCGCGCGCCCTCGACCAGCCCGACACCGTTGGCGCGGGCCATGGCGCGGATTTTCTGTTGCGCCTTGTCGCCCAGGCCGCGCTTGGGCGTGTTCACGACGCGCTCGAAGGCCAGGTCGTCGTCGGGGCTGACGGCGAGACGGAAATAGGCCATCGCATCGCGGATCTCCATCCGCTCATAGAAACGCGGGCCGCCGATCACCCGATAGGGCAGGCCGATGGTCAGGAAACGGTCCTCGAAGGCGCGCATCTGGTGGCTGGCGCGCACCAGGATCGCCATGTCGTCCAGGCTCATCGGCGCCATCCCGCGGGTGCCGGCCTGCATCGCCTCGATCTCCTCGCCGATCCAGCGGGCCTCTTCCTCGCCGTCCCAATGGCCGATCAGGCGGATCTTCTCTCCGGCTTCGGCATCGGTCCACAGTTCCTTGCCCAGCCGCCCGGCATTGGCCGCGATCACGCCCGAAGCGGCAGCCAGGATATGCGGGGTAGAGCGATAGTTCTGTTCCAGCCGGACGACGCGGGCGCCCGGAAAGTCCTTTTCGAAGCGCAGGATGTTGCCCACCTCGGCGCCGCGCCAGCCATAGATCGACTGGTCGTCATCGCCCACGCAGCAGATGTTGCGATGCCCCTGCGCCAGCAACCGCAGCCACAGATATTGCGCCACGTTGGTGTCCTGGTATTCGTCCACCAGGATATAGCGGAACCAGCGCTGATACTGCGCCAGCACATCGTCATGCGTCTGGAAGATCGTCACGACATGCAGCAACAGATCCCCGAAATCGACGGCGTTCAGGGTCTTCAACCGCTGCTGGTATTCCGCGTAAAGCTCCACGCCCATGTTGTTGAAGGCCGATGCCTCGGACACCGGCACCTTTCCGGGCGTCCAGGCGCGGTTCTTCCAGTGGTCGATGATCCCGGCCAGTTGCCGCGCGGGCCAGCGTTTATCGTCGATATCGGCCGCGGCCAGAACCTGTTTCAGCAGGCGGATCTGGTCATCGGTGTCCAGGATCGTGAAATTGGATTTCAGCCCGGCCAGTTCGGCGTGACGGCGCAGCAGCTTGACGCAGATCGCGTGAAACGTGCCCAGCCAGGGCAGCCCCTCGACCGTTTCGCCCAGAAGCCGGCCGATACGGTCTTTCATCTCGCGCGCGGCCTTGTTGGTGAAGGTCACCGCGAGGATCTCGTTCGGACGGGCCGCACCGGTGTTCAGCAGATGCGCGATGCGCGTGGTCAACGCCTTGGTCTTGCCCGTGCCCGCGCCCGCCAGCATCAGCACGGGGCCGTCCAGCGCCTCGACCGCCTCGCGCTGCGCGGGGTTCAGATCGTCCAGATAGGGGGCCGGCCGGGCGGCCATGGCGCGCGCCGAAAGCGACATCGCCGCGCTCGCCTCGAAAGCCTCGTCTTCGTCAAACCTGCTCATGGCGCGCAATCTAGCCCGGTTCGATGCCGAGTTAAAGAATTGTTCGTCGATTGTTCCCCGTCTTTCCACCCGCCACGGGCCCGGACCGGGCCGGCCCGGTCAAGGCGAAATGTTTCGCAAATCTTTCCCGTGGCCCGCGCACAGCTATTGCGCTGCAATGCAGCACGTTTATACCGAATGCCAAGCAAAGGCGCCGGGCGCCCCCCCGCCCGCGCATCGGACCGACCCAACCGAAAGGGCCCGCCCATGGCTGACTTCAGGAAAATTCTCATCGCCAATCGCGGCGAAATCGCCATCCGCGTGATGCGCGCCGCAAACGAGATGGGCAAGCGCACGGTCGCGATCTATGCCGAAGAGGACAAGCTGAGCCTGCACCGGTTCAAGGCAGACGAGGCCTATCGCATCGGCGCGGGGTTGGGTCCGGTGGCCGCCTATCTGTCGATCGAAGAGATCATCCGCGTGGCCAAGCAATGCGGCGCCGACGCGATTCACCCCGGCTATGGCCTGCTGTCGGAGAACCCCGAATTCGTCGATGCCTGCCGCGACGCCGGCATCACCTTCATCGGCCCCAGGGCCGAGACGATGCGCGCCCTTGGCGACAAGGCCAGCGCCCGCAAGGTCGCGATCGAGGCCGGAGTGCCGGTCATTCCCGCGACCGAGGTGCTGGGCGAGGACATGGACGCGATCGCCGCCGAGGCCGCGAAAATCGGCTATCCGCTGATGCTGAAGGCAAGCTGGGGCGGTGGCGGCCGCGGCATGCGCGCGATCGCGGGCCCCGACGAATTGGCCGAGAAGCTGCGCGAGGGGCGGCGCGAGGCAGAAGCCGCCTTCGGCAACGGTGAGGGCTACCTGGAAAAGATGATCGAGCGGGCCCGCCATGTCGAGGTGCAGATCCTGGGCGACAGCCATGGCAAGATCTATCACCTGTGGGAGCGCGACTGTTCGGTCCAGCGGCGCAACCAGAAGGTCGTGGAACGCGCCCCGGCCCCCTATCTCAGCCCCGCCCAGCGCGAAGAGCTGTGCCACCTGGGCAAGAAGATCGCCGAACAGGTCGGTTACGAATGCGCCGGCACCATCGAGTTCCTGATGGATATGGAAACCGGCGATTTCTTTTTCATCGAGGTCAATCCGCGGGTGCAGGTCGAGCACACGGTCACGGAAGAGGTGACGGGCATCGACATCGTCCGCGCCCAGATCCTGATCGCCGAGGGCAAATCGCTGGTCGAGGCGACCGGCATCGCCAGCCAGTATGACGTCAAACTCGACGGTCACGCCTTGCAGTGCAGGATCACCACCGAGGATCCGCTGAACAACTTCATCCCCGATTACGGGCGCATCACCGCCTATCGCGGCGCGACCGGCATGGGCATCCGGCTGGACGGCGGCACGGCTTATTCGGGCGCCGTCATCACCCGGTATTACGATTCGCTGCTGGAAAAGGTCACCGCCTGGGCGCCGACGCCCGAAGCGGCGATCGCCCGGATGGACCGGGCCCTGCGCGAATTTCGCATTCGTGGCGTGGCGACCAATATCGCATTCGTCGAGAACCTGCTGAAACACCCGACTTTCCTGAACAACGAATACCACACCAAGTTCATCGACCAGACACCCGAGCTGTTCCAGTTCGAGCGGCGAAAGGACCGGGCCACCAAGATCCTGACCTATATCGCCGACATAACCGTGAACGGCCATCCCGAAACCGAGGGCCGCGCGAGGCCGCCGGCCGAGGCGCGCCCGGCAACGCCGCCCCGATCCGTGACCGACAGGCCGAGGCCCGGCACCCGTCAGATCCTGGAAGAATCCGGCCCCGAGGGCGTGGCCGAATGGATGGGCCACCAGAAGCAGCTTCTGATCACCGACACCACGATGCGCGACGGGCATCAGTCTCTGCTGGCCACGCGCATGCGCTCGATCGACATGATCCGGGTCGCGCCCAGCTATGCCGCCAACCTGCCGGAACTGTTCAGCATCGAATGCTGGGGCGGGGCCACCTTCGACGTGGCCTATCGCTTCCTGCAGGAATGTCCGTGGCAAAGGCTGCGCGACCTGCGCGCGGCAATGCCCAACGTGATGACCCAGATGCTGCTGCGCGCCTCGAACGGGGTGGGCTATACCAATTACCCCGACAACGTGGTCGAAAGTTTCGTGGCGCGCGCCGCCGAAACCGGGGTGGACGTGTTCCGCGTCTTCGACAGCCTGAACTGGGTCGAGAACATGCGCGTCGCAATGGACGCGGTGATCGCCAGCGGCAAGGTCTGCGAGGGCACGATCTGCTATACCGGAAACATCCTTGACCCCGACCGGGCCAAATACGACCTGAAATATTATGTCGAGATGGGCAAGGCGCTGAAGGCCGCCGGCGCCCATGTGCTGGGGTTGAAGGACATGGCCGGCCTGCTCAAGCCCGCGGCCGCGCGGGTGCTGATCCCCGCGCTCAAGCAAGAGGTAGGCCTGCCGATCCATTTCCACACCCATGACACCGCGGGCATCGCCTGCGGCACGATCCTGGCCGCCGCCGAGGCCGGGGTGGACGCGGTGGATTGCGCGATGGATGCGCTGAGCGGCAACACCAGCCAGGCCACGCTGGGCACCGTGGTCGAGGCGCTGCGCCATACCGAGCGCGACACCGGGCTCGACATCGGCGCGATCCGCGCGATCAGCGACTACTGGGAAGCCGTCCGCACCGAATACGCCGCCTTCGAATCCGGTCTCCAGGCCCCGGCCAGCGAGGTCTATCTGCACGAGATGCCGGGCGGCCAGTTCACCAATCTCAAGGCCCAGGCCCGCAGCCTGGGGCTGGAGGAACGCTGGCACGAAGTGGCGCATATGTATGCCGAAGTGAACCGCATGTTCGGCGACATCGTGAAAGTCACGCCCAGTTCCAAGGTTGTGGGCGACATGGCGCTGATGATGGTCAGCCAGGGCCTGACCCGCGCCCAGGTCGAGGATCCGGAGGTCGATGTCTCCTTTCCCGATTCGGTCATCGACATGCTGCGCGGGAATCTGGGCCAGCCGCCCGGCGGCTTTCCCGAGGCGATCGTGAAAAAGGTGCTCAGGGACGAGAAGCCCGATCTCGAACGCCCCGGCAAGCACCTGGCACCCGTGGACCTGGAGGCCGCGCGCAAGGAAGCCTCGGATCAACTGGACGGCCGCGCGCTGGATGACGAGGACCTGAACGGATACCTGATGTATCCCAAGGTGTTCCTCGACTATGCCCGGCGCCACGAAACCTATGGGCCGGTGCGCACCCTGCCGACCCGGACGTTCTTTTACGGGATGGAGCCGGGCGAAGAGATCTCTGCCGAGATCGACCCCGGCAAGACGCTGGAAATCCGGATGCAGGCGCAGGGTGAAACCAACGAGGACGGCGATGCACGGGTTTTCTTCGAACTCAACGGCCAGCCGCGGGTGATCCGCGTGGCCGACCGCAAGGCCAAGGCCACCGTCAGCAAGCGCCCGAAGGCCGAGCTGGGCAACCCCGATCACGTCGGCGCGCCGATGCCCGGTTCGATCGCCTCGGTCGCGGTTGCCGCCGGCCAGAGCGTCAAGGAGGGCGACCTGCTGTTGACCATCGAGGCGATGAAGATGGAAACCGGTCTGCATGCCGAACGCGACGCCACGGTCAAGGCGGTGCATGTCACCCCGGGCGCGCAGATCGACGCCAAGGACCTGCTGATCGAGCTGGCCTGACCTTGCGGCCGCTCCTGCGGGGCGAAGCCATTCCTCTCGCGCCCTGCCGGGCGTTCGGGACGGGGGCCGGTGGCCCCCTTTCGTAACCGTGGACAAGCTCACCGGCCATGCACATTTCCCGTAACCGCGCCGGAGCAATGGGGGTTGGCTCTGCCTTTTCAGGGTGATCTTGTCCCCAGGAGCATTCGACACACTGTTGTGGGAGACCGCGATGATCGACCTTCTCTCCGACCCGGCCGTATGGGCCTCGTTCCTGACACTGACGGCGCTGGAAATCGTCCTGGGCGTCGACAACGTGATCTTCATCTCGATCGCCACCAGCCGGCTGCCGCCGGACCAGCGCCGCCCCGCGCGGATGATCGGGCTGACCGGTGCGCTGGTTCTGCGGGTCTTGCTGCTGTTCTCGATCGCCTGGATCATTTCCCTCAGCCAGCCCTTCGTGACGATCCTGGGCTTCGGCCTGTCCTGGCGTGACCTGATCCTGGTCGCGGGGGGGCTGTTCCTGATCTGGAAAGCCTCGACCGAGATATTCGAAGAGGTCGAGGGCCCCGATGAAGAGGCCGCCATGCGGGCCAGCGCCGGCGCCGTTTTCGGGGCGGTGATCGTCCAGATCATGCTGCTGGACCTGGTCTTTTCGCTCGACAGCGTCATCACCGCCGTGGGGATCGCCGATCACCTGGAGGTCATGATCGCGGCGGTGGTGGTGGCGATCCTGGTGATGATGGCTGCCGCCGAACCGATCGGCAAATTCGTCGAGGCCCATCCATCGACCAAGATGCTTGCGCTGAGCTTTCTCGTGATGGTGGGCATGGCGCTGATGGCCGACGGGGCGCATTTCCATGTCGAGCGCGGCTTCATCTATGCCGCGATGCTGTTTTCCGGCGCGGTCGAGGGGCTGAACCTGTTGCGGTCCCGACGCCGGCGCAAAAGCTGAGATCCGGGCCACGCGGAGGGGGGATCGAGAATATTCAGAAAATGCCAGAACCCCCCTTGCAGCGCCCCACGCGATTGCGTAAATCACTCCCACCCAATGGATGCGGGCGTAGCTCAGGGGTAGAGCATTACCTTGCCAAGGTAAGGGTCGAGAGTTCGAATCTCTTCGCCCGCTCCAACAAACTTCCAGTGCACCTATGCGTGGAACGCGCGTCCCGCCACAAGCGACGAAGCGTGCAACATCCGCCAGACCTGCGGGGATCGTGGCGCTTGGCCCCGCGGTGGCGCCCGTCACCCGTGCTCGCGAATGAACGCCGCGGTGATCTCGGCATAGGCGTCGGCATGGGTGACATGCGGAATGTGGCCCGCGCCCGGAAATGTATGGATTTCGGCCGCGGGCAGCGCATCGGCGAGAATCGAAAGCACCGGCGCATAGATCGGCGGGCTTTGCGCCCCGGTGGTCAGAAGCACCGGCTGGGTGAACCCTTTCAGGTGGTCGAGGTCGATCGTCAGTTGCTGCGGGTCATTCGCTTCATCGAGAAAGGTCGGGGCGTTTTCGATGAAGATCGCCCGGGCTTCGGGAGAAAGCTGTGCCCAGCTTCCTGGCCCGAGCGCCACCTCGTCGACGAAGCGCCGCGCGGCACCGGCATGGTCGCCCGATGCGATACGCTCGACGACAGGGGCGATCCGCGCGCCGATTTCGTTCAGGATCGGCGCCGTGGCCGGATCCTGTGCAAGCAGCGCAAAAAGCGGCGGCTCGTGGGCGATCACCCCGCGCAGAAGCTCCGGTCGCGCGCCGGCAAGACGAAGCGAGATCGACGCCCCGAAGGAATTCCCGGCCACCCAGGCCGGTGCAAGGTCCAGCCGCTCGATCAGGCCGGCAAGATCGGCCACATCCTCGGTCACGCTTCCCGGGCTCGCCGGGCGCTCGCTCTGGCTGTGACCCCGGCGATCATACACGAGAACCCGGAAGGATTGCGCCAGCTGCCCAACCACCAACCGCCAGTTTTCGTGCGAATCCCATGAGCCGTGAACCAG
Organism: Actibacterium sp.; assembly: GCA_016278325.1. Taxonomy (GTDB): domain Bacteria; phylum Pseudomonadota; class Alphaproteobacteria; order Rhodobacterales; family Rhodobacteraceae; genus JADQCB01. The sequence goes on along the minus strand of JADQCB010000031.1, from coordinate 75,357 downwards.
AACCAGCGCCGGCCCCCCGCGCCCATGGAGCTCGTGAAAGATTTCAACACCGTTCAGCCGCGTGTAGGCCATAACGCATGCTCCCGAGGATTGCGGCGGCCAATCATCTGTGCCGTGCGGCGGCGGTTCATGGCCCCGGCTTCTTCCGGCCCGGACGCGACGCGGATTGCCTTGGCATTGCGGGTGCGATGCCGGGCAAGCACGCCAGACCTTCGGTTGGAAATTTTTGCACCCTCGCCCGAGTCGGGTCAAGCCGGCCGTGCTGATCCGCGCAATGGGCCCCATGCCTTGCGCGACCGGCGCCACGCCTGGGCATCTTCGCGCCGTCGGCCCCGACCACCGCAAAGGGGAATGCGCGACACACTCGACGAAATTCGCCGAAACGGATAGGAAACCTCAGGCCCGAACCACGCGCTTGATACAAAGCCAGAGCATGAAGGATCGAACGATGCGTGACGATAGCCCCAACAGCTGGGAAGCCCGCGCCGATGCCAGCAGTTTCTATGGTTTCACCGACCTGCCCTCGGTGCATGAACGCGGCGCGGTGGTTCTGACCCATGGCGAAGGCCCCTATGTGGTCGATGTGCATGGCAAGCGTTACCTGGACGCCAATTCCGGCCTGTGGAACATGGTGGCCGGGTTCGACCATCCCGGCATGGCCGCCGCGGCCAAGGCGCAATATGACCGTTTCCCGGGCTATCACGCGTTTTTCGGGCGGATGTCGGACCAGACCGTGATGCTCAGCGAGAAGCTGATCGAAGTGTCGCCTTTCGAAAGCGCAAAGGTCTTCTACACGAATTCCGGGTCCGAGGCCAACGACACCATGGTCAAGATGCTGTGGTTTCTTTCGGGCGCCGAGGGCCAGCCGCAGCGCCGCAAGATCCTGACCCGCAAGAACGCCTATCACGGGGTGACGGTGGCGGCCTCGTCGATGACCGGCAAACCCTATAACAGCGTCTTCGGCCTGCCGCTGGACGGATTCATTCACCTGTCCTGCCCGCATTACTGGCGCGAAGGACAGGAAGGCGAAACCGAGGCCGCCTTTACCCGGCGCATGGCCGCCGAGCTGGAAGAGACGATCGCCCGCGAGGGGGCCGACACGATCGCCGCCTTCTTCGCCGAGCCGGTGATGGGCGCGGGCGGCGTCATCCCCCCCAGCGCCGGGTATTTCCAGGCCATCCAGCCGATCCTGAAAAAGCACGGGATCCCGCTGATCGCGGACGAGGTGATCTGCGGGTTCGGACGCACCGGCGCGGTCTGGGGCTGCCAGAGTTACGATTTCATGCCCGATGCGATCATCAGCTCAAAATGCCTGACGGCGGGATATTTCCCGATGGGGGCGGTGATCCTGGGCCCCGACCTGTGCGAGCGGCTGGACCGCGCGGTGGAAGAAATCGAGGAATTCCCCCACGGCTTCACCGCTTCGGGCCACCCGGTGGGCTGCGCGATCGCGCTGAAGGCGATCGACGTGATCCTGAAAGGCGATGACCGCAACCCCCCGCTGATCGAGAATGTCCGGGCCCTGACGCCGCGGTTCGAATCGCATATGGCGCGGCTGGCAGAGCATCCGAATATCGGCGAGGCGCGCGGCAAGGGCCTTATGGGCGCGCTCGAGGCGGTCAGGGACAAGGCCACGCGCACCCCGTTCGACGGCGATCTTTCGGTCAGCGAACGTATCGCCAATACCTGCACCGATCACGGGCTGATCTGCCGGCCCCTGGGCCAGGCCATCGTGCTTTGCCCGCCCTTCATCATGACCGAGGCGCAGATGGACGAAATGTTCGAAAAGCTGGAAAGCGCGCTTGGAAAGGTGTTCGCCCAGATCACCTGATCGGGGATGGCGGGTCACGCGCGGCCCGCCGTTGCGACCCTATTTGCCCATCGCGGAAAGTTTGCGCTGCAATTCGGCGAGCTGCTTCTTTATCTCGTCCAGATCTTCAGCCGTATGCGCATTGTCCGACCCGGATTCGTCGCCGCTGCCCGGAACCCATCCGCCGGTCATCGCCTTGAGAAAGGCCTGCTGCTGTTTCTGCATTGCCTCCAGGCCCGGCATTTTCGACATCGGACCGGGAATGCTGGTCATGTTCTCGATCATCTTCGACTGGCCGTCGCGCAGGATGTCGAAGCTCATCGCCAGGAACTGCGGCACGACCGACTGTGCCTGCGTGGTATAGCTGCGCACCAGATCGTTCAGCACGTTGATGGGCAGCACGTTCTCGCCACGGCTTTCATGTTCGGCAATGATCTGAAGCAGGTATTGCCGGGTCAGGTCATCGCCGCTTTTCAGGTCGATGATCTGCACCTCGCGCCCGTCGCGGATGAAGCGCGCGATATCCTCGAGCGTGACATAATCGCTGGTTTCGGTGTTGTAGAGTCTGCGGCTTGCATAGCGCTTGATGAGAAGCGGTTTGGAATCGTCCGGCACAAGCATCCTCCCCGTGGCAAGGTCATGTTGCAGTGCAGAGAAGCCTAGACCCGGCAGACACAAATGAAAAGGGCGGGCACGAATGCCCGCCCCTTCGATTCAAGCCGGTCCGATGGACGCACCGGCAGGATCGGAATTTACTTCGCCTGCGCGGTCGCCTTCTTGGCGGCGGCGGTGGCTTCGTTGGTCGCCTTCTTGGTCGCCGCGGTCATGTCCTCGGAAAAGTCCTTGCCGGCCGCCATCATCAGCTCGACCGTTTCCATCTGGACCTTCTTGGCCACTTCGGCGTAGGCGGCAAGATTCTCGGACGCCATTTCGGCCGAAGACGAAGCGAAGTCGGTGAACGCCTTCGAATACTCGGTCGGCTCGGCCTTGACGGTGGTCACGGCGCCCAGCTTGGCAATCGTGTCCTTCGTCCATTTCGAGGAAATCTCGTTCGATTTCTCGGCCGCTTCCAGCGCGAGTTTCGACATCTTCTCGCCCAGGGCGGCCTGCGACTTGAAGGCATCCTGCATGGCGCTGGTGTCAACCGGGAACGACGCCATCATGTCCTGCATGATCTTGGTGAAATCTTGAGTTTGCGTAGCCATTTCCAAATCTCCTTGGGGCCTGGTTCGGGGGAACCCCCGTTTTCCGTCTTCCAAGGACATACATGCTGCGACGCAGCATTTCAAGGAGAATTGCTGCGTCGCAGAAATTTTTCCGGCGGATCGCCTAATCGCTGTCAGGGTCCGAAATGACATAGCTTCCCGGCGCCTTTCCCAACGACGGGTGATCGGAATCGCCGGGCTGGCGTGCGGGCACAAGCTTGCCGGAGCGTTTCTTCAGCCAGTCATTCCAGCGCGGCCACCATGAGCCTTCGTGAAAGACCGCCTCGGCGCGCCAGCTGTCGGCATCGCGCATCGGGCCATCATTGGTGTAATGGCCGTATTTCTTCTTTTCGGGCGGATTGACGATCCCGGCGATATGGCCCGATTCCGACAGCACGAAGGTCTTGCTGCGACTGCCCATCTGCCGGATCCCGGTAAAGCTCGACCGCCAGGCCGCGATGTGATCGGTCTCGCAGGCGACAGCGAAAAGCGGCACCTGCACATCCCTGAGCGATGGCGTTTCGCCGCAGATCTCGAATTCGCCCTTGGCCAGCTTGTTCGCCTGGCAAAGCCCGCGCAGATATTCCACGACCATCTTCGCCGGCAGGTTGGTGCCGTCGCCGTTCCAGTAGAGCAGATCGAACGCCGGCGGCGCCTCGCCCATCATGTAGCTGCGGATCGCCGGGCGATAGACCAGGTCGTTCGCGCGCAGGAAGCTGAAGGTGCGCGACATGAAGAACCGGTCGAGCACGCCCGCGCGGGCCACCTCGCGCTCGATTCCGCCGAGGAAATCCTCATCCAGGAACACCCCGACCTCGCCCTGGTCCGAGAAGTCGGTCAGCGTGGTCAGGAAAGTGGCGGATTTCACCGAACTGTCGCCACGCTTTTTCATCAGGCCCAGCGCCAACGCCAGGGTCGTGCCGGCAATGCAATAACCGACGACATTGATCTTCTCTTCGCCGGTGATCTGTTTCACCTGATCAATGGCCGTCAGGTATCCTTCCTCGACATACTCGTCCATGCCGACATCCGCATAGGACGCATCGGGATTGACCCAGCTGACCACGAACAGGGTGTAGCCCTGATCGACGATCCACCGGATCAGCGAATTCTTCTCTTTCAGGTCGAGAATGTAGAACTTGTTGATCCAGGGCGGAAAGATCAGCAGCGGTGTCCGGTGGACCGATTCGGTCGTGGGGGCGTACTGGATCAGTTCGAACATGCGGTTGCGAAACACCACCTCGCCCGGCGTCGTGGCCAGGTTTTCGCCCACCTTGAACGCACCCCTGTCGGCCAGCGTGACCAGGAGCTCGCCGTCATTGGCCTCGATGTCGCGCACCAGGTTTTCCAGCCCCTTGACCAGGCTTTCGCCGTCGGTCTCGACGGCCCGTGCAAGCGCCTCGGGATTGGTGCCCAGGAAATTCGCGGGCGACATCATGTCGATGATCTGCTGGCTGAAATATTCCAGCCGCTTGCGGTCCTTGGGGTCCAGCCCCTCGATTTCCTTCACGGCGTTTTCGATCGCCTCGGACGAAAGAAGGTATTGCTGCTTGATGTAGTTGAAATAGGGGTGTTTTTCCCACAACTCGCCGGAAAACCGCGGATCGGGTGGCGTGTCGTCCTCTGGCGCGGCAAACTTGCCCGAGGCCAGCGCCTCCTGCGCCTCGATGAAATGCTTGAGCGTGCTGCCCCAATAGCCGACCTGTTGCTCGAATATCTTGGACGGGTTGGTCATAATTTCGGTCATGTAGGCGACCGATGCTTTCATGAACAATTCCTGGCCAGGCCCCTGAAGGTTCGGGTCGACCTGCCGCTTCCTGGCAAGCGCCGCCACAAGCCGTTCCGACAGCTCCTCGATCTTCTCCAGATTGGCGTTCAGCCGGGCAAGCCCGGACTCGTCGGCATGATCTTCAGTTGTCATGGGCGGAAATCCCCCCTATTTGTGCAGGTGCAGCATTGCGGCGCGTCCTATTCCGTGGCGGCAACCGTGTAAACGGGCTGCAAGATATTGGAGAGCCGAATGAAAAGCATGGCCACCTACGACCTGATGGAAAGCGCCCGGAACACGAACCAGTGGCTGGGCGCAACAGCGCTTGCCCTTGGGTCATACCCGATCATGGGGCTCATGCCCAACCCGTTTTTTCAACTGATGGCGGCCTGGGGCGAGGTTACCGAACGCTCTTTCGCCCGCATGGTGGCCAAGCCGGACTGGAATATTCACACCGTGGTGGGCGCCGATGGGCGCGATCACGTGGTGACAGAGGAAACGCTGGTCGAACACCCGTTCGGAAGCCTTTTGCATTTTCGCGTGCATGACCGCCCCGCAAAGCCACGCCGTGTCCTGCTGGTGGCGCCGATGTCGGGGCATTATGCCACGCTGCTCCGCTCGACCGTGTCCAGCCTGTTGCCCGATTGCGAAGTCTATATCACGGATTGGCATAACGCGCGCGACATCCCCGTTTCCAAGGGCAAGTTCGATATCGAGGATTACACCCTCTATCTTGTCGATTTCATGAAGGCCCTTGGCCCGGATATCAACGTGATCGCGGTCTGCCAGCCCGCACCGCTGGCGCTGGCCGCCACCGCCTATCTTGCCGAAGAGGAACCCGACGCCCAGCCCCGCACCCTGACCCTGATCGGCGGCCCCATCGACCCCGATGCCGCGGCCACCGATGTGACCGATTTCGGCCGCCGCGTGACGATGGGCCAGCTGGAACAGTTCGCGATCCAGCGCGTCGGCTTCAAATATGCCGGCGTCGGCCGGCTGGTCTATCCCGGCCTGCTGCAACTGGCGTCCTTCGTGTCGATGAACGCCGACCGGCATTCGACGGCCTTCCGCGACCAGATCCTCAAGCTGTCGAAGGGCGAGGCGGGCGAGCATGACAAGCACAACCGTTTCTACGACGAATACCTGGCGGTGATGGACATGACGGCCGAATTCTATCTTTCCACCGTCGAACGGATCTTCAAGCAACTGGAAATCGCGCAGAACCGGTTCACGGTGAACGGCAAGCCGGTGGATATCGGCAAGATCACGACGGTTGCAGTCAAGACGGTCGAGGGCACCGAGGACGACATTTCCGCGCCCGGCCAGTGCATCGCGGCGCTGGAGCTTCTGACCGGGTTGCCCGACGCCATGAAAGCCAGCCATGTGGAACCCGGTGCCGGGCATTATGGCATCTTCGCCGGGCGCAGCTGGCGCACCAACATCCGGCCGCTGGTGCTGAACTTCATCGACGCCAACGCGCCCAAGGACGAGAAGCGGGCGCAGCTCCGGACGGTCTGACCGCGGGCACGGGCGGCGGCGGCGAGGCCGCTCAGGCGCGGGGGGCGGCCAGAACATCCTCGATGGTCCGCACGATCAGCGCCAGGCAATCGGGTGTCGAAAACCGGTGATCCGCGCCCTTGACCAGTGTCAGGCGGATATCCGCGCCCTCGGCATGGGCCAGCAGGCGCAACGCGACCGATTGATCCACATCCGCGTCATCGGTCCCTTGCAAGAACCGCGCCGGGAAGGCAAGCGGCAGCTGCTTGCGCAACACCAGATGCTCGCGCCCGTCCTCGATCAGCTTGCGGGTGATGACATAGGGTTCGTCATCGTATTCGGTGGGCAGCGCCAGGTGCCCCTCGCGCGCAAGCCGCGCGCGTTCGGCGGGTCCGAAATTGGCCCACATGGCATCCTCGGTGAAGTCCGGGGCGGCGGCGATGCCGACCAGCCCGGCCACCCGCCGTGGCATCGCCTGCGCGACCAGAAGCGCGATCCACCCGCCCATGGACGAGCCGACCAGGACCTGCGGCCCCTCGGTCAGCGCCGCGATTGCCTCGATCGCGTCCTGCGCCCAGTCGCCGATGCATCCCTCGGTAAAGGCCCCTGACGATTCGCCGTGACCGGAATAGTCCAGGCGCAGAAAACCCCGGCCGGTTGCTTTTGCCCATTGCTCCAGATGCATCGCCTTGGTCCCTGTCATGTCGGACCGGAAGCCGCCGAGGAACACGACACCCGGGCCGGTTCCGGCGATGCGGTTATAGGCGATTTTCCGGCCCTGCGGCGTATCGATATAGTCGCTCATGCATCCTCCGCCATTGATCGCGTTCAGACTATCGGGGCTGCGGACCGATGCCAAAGGCAAACTCCGGCCGACGGGCTTGCCCGGGCGCGCGTTTTCGGGTTTTGTCGCGGACATGAGTGGACCCCGATATACAGAACTGGCCGAAAGCCTGCCCGCAACGGTGCCCTTTGTCGGCCCCGAGACCCAGGAACGCGCGCGGGGCCGCCCCTTTCGTGCGCGGCTGGGCGCGAACGAGAACCTGTTCGGCACCTCGCCCCGCGCCGTCGAAGCGATGCGGCGCGCCGCGGCCGAGGTCTGGATGTATGGCGACGCGCAAAGCCATGACCTGCGGCAGGCGCTGGCCGCGCGGATGGGCGTGGACATGCAGAATGTCATGGTGGGCGGCGGCATCGACGGGCTGCTCGGGTCGCTGGTGCGCCTGACGGTGGAACCCGGCGACGCGGTGGTGACATCGGATGGCGCCTATCCGACCTTCAACTATCACGTCAACGGGTTCGGCGGGGTGCTGCACAAGGTGCCCTACCGCGACGATCACGAGGATCCCGATGCGCTGATCGCGAAGGCCGCCGAAACCGGTGCCAAGCTGATCTACCTGTCGAATCCCGACAACCCGATGGGCAGCTGGCACGACGCCGCCCGCATCCAGGCGATGATCGAGGCAGTGCCCGAGGGCAGCCTGCTGATCCTCGACGAAGCCTATCTGGAATTCGCGCCGGCGGGCACCGCGCCGACGATCGACCCGGACGATCCGCGGGTGATCCGGATGCGCACCTTTTCCAAGGCCTATGGCATGGCCGGGGCGCGGGTGGGCTATGCCGTGGCGCATCCGGCGCTGATCGGATCGTTCAACAAGGTGCGTGACCATTTCGGCATGTCACGCGCCAGCCAGGAGGGCTCGCTGGCGGCGCTCGACGACGGCGCATGGCTGGATGCGACTTTGGCAAGAGTATCTGCCGCGCGCGAGAGGATCGCCGGCATCGCACGCGACAACGGGCTGGTCCCGCTGCCCTCGGCGGCCAATTTCGTCAGCATCGACTGCGGCCGCGACGGCGAATTCGCGCGCGCGGTTCTGGCCGCCCTGGTCGAACGAGACGTTTTCGTGCGCATGCCGTTCGTGCCACCCGGCGATCGCTGCATCCGGGTCTCGGCCGGACCAGAGGAGGCGCTTCAGGTCTTCGCCGACGAATTTCCGGGGGCGCTGCAAGCCGCGCGTGCCCCTGCCGGATAGACACGCCCGGCATCCGTTTCGGGCAGGACATGGCAGCTATTGCGCCGCGGATGACCGGCCCGGGTGTTCATCTGCCCGCATTCACGATTCTTTCTGTCAGGGTGTTGCGCTTTCAATCGGCACGGCCTATGCGGCATCGCAGCAATCCTGGACCCGGACCCGATTCCGGGTGGCTCTTCCGGCCGCCTATCCGCCGGACAACGACAAACAACGGTGCAGATGCACGACCGGCCCCGCAGAACTGATGCGCGCCGGTATCGGATACCTTTATCATGATTTCACTCGACGCCTATCGCGCCCAGTGGTTTGGCAACATTCGCGGTGATCTGCTGGCCGGGATCGTCGTCGCGCTGGCGCTGATCCCCGAGGCGATCGCCTTTTCCATCATCGCCGGGGTCGATCCTAAGGTCGGCCTCTATGCCTCGTTTTCCATTGCCGTCATCGTCGCGATCACCGGGGGGCGCCCCGGCATGATCTCGGCCGCGACGGCGGCGACCGCGGTTCTGATGATCACGCTCGTGCGTGACCACGGGCTGGAATACCTGCTGGCAGCCACGGTTCTGGCCGGGCTGTTGCAGATCGGCGCCGGGGTGCTGAAGCTCGGCTTCGTCATGCGCTATGTCTCGAAATCGGTGATGACCGGCTTCGTCAATGCGCTTGCCATCCTGATCTTCATGGCGCAGCTGCCCGAACTCGACCCGCGCGCGGTCACATGGCTGACCTATGCCCTGGTCGCCGCGGGACTGGCGATCATCTACCTCTTGCCGCTGGTGACCACGGCGGTCCCCTCGCCGCTTGTCACCATCGTGGTTCTGACCGGGCTTTCCCTTGCGCTGGGGCTGGATGTGCGCACGGTGGGCGACATGGGCGCCCTGCCCGACACCTTGCCGGTGTTCCTGATCCCGCAGATCCCGCTGAATTTCGAAACGCTGATGATCATCCTGCCCTATTCGGTGGCAGTGGCCGTCGTGGGCCTGCTGGAAAGCCTTATGACGCAGAACATCGTCGATGACCTGACCGACACCAAGTCGAACCGCAACCAGGAATGCATCGGCCAGGGGCTGGCCAACACCGCCACGGGCTTCATCGGCGGCATGGCCGGCTGCGCCATGATCGGCCAGTCGATGATCAACGTGAAGTCGGGCGGCCGCGGGCGGCTTTCGTCTCTTTCTGCCGGTGTCTTTCTGCTGTTCATGGTCGTCGTTCTGGGCGATCTGGTCAGCATGATCCCGATGGCTGCGCTTGTCGCGATCATGATCATGGTCTCGATCGGCACCTTCTCGTGGTCGTCGATCAAGAACCTCACGGTGCATCCGCGCTCTTCCTCGGTCGTGATGATCGCGACGGTGGTGACGGTGGTCTACACCCATAACCTGGCCATCGGGGTGCTGGTGGGCGTGCTGCTGTCGGGCATCTTCTTTGCCGGCAAGATCGCGCAGCTTTTCCGGGTCCGCGCAGAGATCAGCGACGATGGGCGCGTGCGGACCTATCATGTCGAGGGGCAGCTTTTCTATGGCTCGGTCGAGGACTTCATGAACGCCTTCGATTTCAAGGAAGCGCCGGAACGGGTCGTGATAGACGTGAACCGCGCACATATCTGGGATATCAGCTCGGTTCAGGCGCTCGACATGGCGATCCTCAAGTTCCGGCGCGATGGCGCGGAAGTCGAGGTCGTGGGCATGAACAAGGCGACCGAGACCCTGGTCGACCGGCTTGCCATCCATGACAAGCCCGGTGCCATGGACAAGCTGATGGCGCATTGAGGGAGGAAAGTGACATGACAGACAAGATCATCGCCCTGGTGGACGGCTCCATCTATTCCGAAAGCGTCTGCCACCATGCCGCCTGGATTTCGCAGCGCACGCAGGCACCGGTGGAACTGATCCATGTGCTGGGCCGGCGCGAAGCCCCGGACAAAACCGACCTGTCCGGCGCGATCCGGCTGGGGGCGCGGACGAAACTGATGGAGGAACTCGCCGAGATCGACGCGCAGCGCGCCAAGCTCGTCAGCCATCGCGGCCGCGCGATCCTGGAAGACGCACGCGCCATCGTCGATCAGGACGGCGTGACCGAGATCACCACCCGCTTGCGGCATGGGGACATCGTCGAGGCAATCGGCGAAGTCGAGAGCAACGCCCGCGTCATCGTCATCGGAAAACGCGGCGAGGCGGCGGATTTCGCCAAGGGACATCTGGGATCGAACCTCGAACGCATCGTGCGTGCGGCGCATCGGCCCATCTTCGTCGCGGCGCGCGCCTTCAAACCGATCGAAAAGGTGCTGGTGGCCTATGACGGGGGAACCTCTGCCATGAAGGCGGTCGACCATATCGCCCACAGCCCGCTTTTTCAGGGGCTGAATGTCACGGTGGTTACCGTCGGCGCGGACAATGCCGACAACCGCAAGGGGCTGGAAGAGGCCAGGTTGCGCCTGAAGGCGGCGACGATTGACGCCGACACCCAAATCGTCGAGGGGCGACCGGACGAGGTGCTGGGCAAGCTTGTCGAGACCGACGGCTTCGACATGCTGGTCATGGGCGCCTATGGCCACAGCCGCATCCGCAGCCTCGTCATCGGCTCGACCACGACCGAAATGATGCGTTCTTGCAAAGTTCCCGTCGTTCTGATGCGTTAGCGCCATGGACGAGCCAAGCGATACGGAGCTGCGCGCCAGGTTTCTTCCGCGCCTGAAAGAGGAACTGGCCGCGCTGCAGGCGGCCTCTTCCCGGACCTCGGACAGCCGCAAGCCGGTGGAACTCGACCAGCAAAGCGTCGGCCGGCTCAGCCGCATGGACGCGATGCAGCAACAGGCCATGTCCGCCGCGCAGGACGCCCGGCGCCATGGGCGGGTGCGTGCGATCGAAGCGGCCATGCGCAGAATCGAAACCGGCGAATTCGGCTGGTGCGCGAGGTGCGGCGATTTCATCGGCCTCAAGCGGCTCGACCTGGATCCGACGATCATGCGATGCCGCGACTGCGCCAGCTGACATCCGACAGCCGCGATTGCCCGGAAATCCGGCTGCGCGCGTGTTCGCACGGCACCGGCCGCGGCCGATCGTCCGCCGCCGCTTGTGCCGGCACGTCCCGCGAAACCCCTTTCGACAGCTTCCCGACGCCGCCTGCCGGGTGAGCAGCCGCTTTGCCTGTCGCGTCTTGCGGTGAATGGCATCGCGAGGGGATTTCCCTTTGGCCGGGAAATTGGGTAAGGAACGGGGCAGGTTACGAAAGCCAGTCCGATGCAGCCCGCCCGCGCCATTGCTCTGAAACTGACGGCCGTCACGCTCTTTGTCGTGATGTCGGCGCTTATCAAGGCCGCGTCGGCCCATGTCCCGCCCGGCGAAGCGGTCTTTTTCCGCTCCCTGCTGGCGCTGCCGGTCATCGTGATCTGGCTGACCTTGCGCGGCGAACTGGCGATAGGGTTGCGCACGGTCAACCCGATGGGCCATTTCTGGCGCGGCCTGGTCGGCACATCGGCGATGGGGCTTGGCTTTGCCGGGCTGGGCCTTTTGCCCCTGCCCGAAGTGACCGCGCTGAACTATGCCGCGCCGATCCTCGTGGTCATTTTTGCCGCGATGTTTCTGGGCGAACAGGTGCGCCTTTTCCGCCTGGCCGCAGTGGCGCTGGGCATGATCGGTGTCCTGATCGTGCTGTCGCCGCGGCTGAATGCGCTGTCGGGCGGAACTGCCAGCGCGCGCGAGGCGCTAGGCGCGATCGTGGTTCTGGCCGGGGCCACCTGCGCGGCGCTGGCGCAGGTCTTCGTGCGCAAGCTCGTGCAGACCGAGCGCACGCCGGCAATCGTTTTCTGGTTCTCGGTCACCGCGACGACCCTGTCCCTGGTGACGATCCCTTTCGGCTGGGTCGTCCCGGCCCCGCGCGAGGCGCTGTTGCTGATCATGGCCGGCGTGCTCGGCGGGCTGGGCCAGATCTGCCTGACATCGAGCTATCGCTATGCCGATGCCTCGGTGATCGCGCCATTCGACTATGCCTCGATGCTTCTGGCCCTTGCGATCGGGTATTTCGTGTTCGCCGAGGTTCCGACGCCTAGCATGCTGTTCGGCGCGGGTCTGGTCATCCTTGCCGGTGTGCTGATCATCTGGCGCGAGCGTCAGCTGGGCCTGAAACGCGATCGCCCGCGCAAGGCGATGACACCACAGGGTTAGATGGCAATGCGCGGGCGCGGGCCGTTCACCTGGCCTGGCGCGCCGGCAGGGCAGCTACGTCAAGAACTTCGAGAACCTTGCGCTCTATATCCGCGGCGTTCATCCCGGCCACGGCATACATGTCGGCCGGGCTGGCCTGGTCGATGAAGATATCGGGCAACACCATGGAGCGGAATTTCAGCCCGCTGTCGAAAACGCCTTCTTCGGCCAGAAGCTGCGCCACATGGCTGCCGAAACCGCCCACCGCGCCTTCCTCGATGGTGATCAGCGCCTCGTGCCCGGCGGCCAGCGCAAGGATCAGCTCGCGGTCCAGCGGCTTTGCGAAACGGGCGTCGGCAACCGTCGGGCCGACACCCCGGGCCGAGAGGTTTTCGGCCGCCTCCATGACTTCCTTCAGCCGCGCGCCGAAGGACAGGATCGCCACGCGCGCGCCCTCGCGGATCATCCGGCCCTTGCCGATTTCCAGCACCGCGCCGCGCTCGGGCATCTCGACACCCACGCCCTCGCCCCGCGGAAAGCGAAAGGCGATGGGCCCGGCGTCATGCGCGACGGCGGTGGCGACCATGTGCTTCAGCTCGGCCTCGTCGGCGGCGGCCATCACCGTGAACCCCGGCAGATTCGAGAGGAAGGCGATATCGAAACTGCCGGCATGGGTCGCCCCGTCGGCCCCGACCAGCCCGGCACGGTCGATCGCAAACCGCACCGGAAGACGCTGGATCGCCACGTCATGCACGACCTGGTCATATCCGCGTTGCAGGAAGGTCGAGTAGATCGCGGCAAAGGGCTTCATCCCGCCGGCGGCCAGTCCGGCACAGAACGTCACCGCGTGCTGCTCGGCGATGCCCACGTCGAAACAGCGACTGGGGAAGCGTTCGGCGAACAGATCCAGCCCGGTGCCGTCGGGCATCGCCGCGGTAACGGCCACGATCCTGTCGTCGCGCGCGGCCTCTTCGATCAGGGTCCGGGCGAACACCTTGGTATAGGACGGGGCGTTCGAGGGGGCCTTCTTCTGCTTGCCGGTCACCATGTCGAACTTGGCCGTGGCGTGACCGCGGTCGTCGGCCTGTTCGGCCGGGGCATAGCCCTTGCCCTTTTTCGTGATCGCATGGATCAGGATCGGCCCGGTGGCGCGCGCCTTGACCGTGCGCAGCACCGCCAGAAGCTGCTCCATGTCATGCCCGTCGATCGGCCCGACATAGGAAAATCCCATTTCCTCGAACAGGGTGCCGCCGACGGTAAGGTGCTTGAGCATGTCCTTGGCCCGTTTTGCCCCTTCCTGGAACGGCGGGGGCAACAGGCTGACCGCGCCCCGGGCGGCCGCCTTGAGTTCCTGGAACGGCGCCCCGGCATAGAGCCGCGACAGGTAGGATGACATCGCCCCCACCGGCGGGGCGATCGACATCTCGTTGTCGTTCAGGATGACGATCAGGCGCTTTTTCAGATGGCCCGCGTTGTTCAGCGCCTCATAGGCCATGCCCGCGCTCAGCGCGCCGTCGCCGATCACCGCGATGGCGTCGCCGATACCGTGTTCGGGCGCCCCGCCCAGGTCGCGCGCCACCGCGAAACCCAGTGCCGCCGAGATCGAGGTCGAGGAATGCGCCGCCCCGAACGGATCATAGGGCGACTCGCTGCGCCTGGTGAATCCGCTCAGACCATCCTTCTGGCGCAGGGTGCGGATGCGGTCGCGCCGGCCGGTCAGGATCTTGTGCGGATAGCTCTGGTGCGACACGTCCCAGATCAGCCGGTCGCGCGGCGTGTCGAAGACCGCGTGCAGCGCCACCGTCAGCTCGACCACGCCCAGCCCGGCGCCCAGATGCCCGCCGGTCTGCGACACCGCCGAGATCGTCTCGGCCCGCAATTCATCGGCCAGCTGTTCAAGCTGACGATCGCTGAGCCCCTTCAGATCGGCGGGGCTGTGCACCTTGTCCAGCAGCGGGGTCACGGGTTGGTCTGTCGCCATGGGGCCCTCCGGGGGCGCGGTAATCACATCTCGCGGGAGATAACGAAGCGGGCGGCTTCCCGCAAGTTCCGTGCCGCATCCCCGTAGGGGATCAGCGCCGCTTCGGCCTCGTCGACAAGGGCCCTTGCGCGGGTTTTCGCCGCGTCGAGCCCCAGCAGGGAAACGAAAGTGGCCTTGCCCGCACCGGCGTCCTTGTTCAGCCGCTTGCCCGCCTTGGCCGCGTCGCCCTCGACGTCCAGGATGTCATCGGCGATCTGGAAGGCAAGCCCCAGCGCATTCGCATAGGCCGCCATCGGCGCCGGATCGGCCCCGGCCAGGCGCGCGCCGGCCTCGGCCGACCAGACGATCAGGGCCCCCGTCTTGCCGGCCTGAAGCGCGGTAATCTGCTGCAAATCCGGGGGCGTGTCGCAATTTTCCGCGGCGATGTCGCGCGCCTGCCCCAGCACCATCCCCCGCGCCCCGGCAGCCCGGGCCAGGGCCGATACCAGATCGCACCGGATGGCGGCATCGGGATGCGTGGCCGGATCGGCCAGAAGCTCGAAGGCGAGGGTCTGCAAGGCATCGCCCGCCAGCACCGCGGTCGCCTGGTCCCACTTGACATGCACCGTCGGCCGGCCCCGGCGCAGGTCATCGTCGTCCATGCAGGGAAGGTCGTCATGCACCAGCGAATAGGCGTGCATCGCCTCGATCGCCGCGGCGGCCTGCACGGCGCGCCGACCCGGCACATCGTGCAGGGCGGCGCTTTCCATCACCAGAAAGGCGCGCAGCCGCTTGCCCCCCGCCACGGCATACCGCATCGCATGGATCACATCCTGATCGGGAAAGCGCGTGAAAACCGTGTCCAGGTGACCGCCCACTTGCGCGGCAACCTTCGCCAGGCGGTCGGCGAACATCTATTTTCCTTCGATGCGGGTCGTGCCGGCCGGGTTGCCTTCGGCGTCGAGGGTGATCGCGGCAACCTTTTCCTCGGCCTCTTTCAGCTTCGTCTCGCAGCGTTTCTTCAGCGCCGCGCCGCGTTCATAAAGCTTGATCGAATCCTCCAGCGGCACGTCGCCGCGCTCCAGCTGGTTCACCACGCGCTCGAGCTCGGCCATCGCCTCTTCGAAGGTCATCTCGTCAACCGTCTTCTGTTCGCTCACGATCCCCGCTCCAACAACACGTTCACATGCGCCGCCACGCCGTCGGCAAGCGCCTCAAGATCATATCCACCCTCGAGTGTCGAGACCACCTTGCCGTCGCAACTTTCATCGGCCAGGTCACACAGGCGCTGCGTGACCCAGGCGAAATCCTGCCTGTCCAGCTCCATCTGTGCCAGCGGATCGTCGCGATGCCCGTCGAAGCCGGCCGACAGCAGCAAGAGCTCGGGGCGGAACGCCTGCAAGGCCGGAATCACCTGCCCGTCGATCGCGTCGCGGAACCGGGTGCTGTCGGCATGGGGCGGCAGCGGCACGTTCAGGATGTTGTCATGCGCGCCGCGTTCGGTGGACGATCCGGTGCCGGGATAAAGCGGCATCTGGTGGGTCGAGACGAACAGCACGCGCGCCTCGTCCCACAACAGATCCTGGGTTCCGTTGCCGTGATGCACGTCGAAATCCATGATCGCCACCCGCGACAACCCGTGATGGTCCAGCGCATGTTTCGCCGCGATCGCGACATTGCCGAACAGGCAGAACCCCATGGCCGTCTCGCGCTCGGCATGATGGCCCGGGGGGCGGGTGGCGACGAAGGCGTTGTCGGCCGCGCCGCCCAGCACCATGTCGACCGCCCGAAGGGCGCCGCCGACACCGCGCAGCGCCGCCTTGAGCGAGCCGGGCGAAACATGGGTGTCGGGATCGACGGCGGTGATCCCGTGGTCGGGGATCGTGCCCAGAACCCGGTCGAGATAGCTTTGCGGATGACAGCGCAGCACGGCGTCGGGGTCGGCCAGGGGGGCCTCGGCCCGTTCCAGGGCAGCAAAGCCGGGCTGGTCGAGCCGTCGCAAGACCGCTTCAAGGCGCGCCACGCGCTCGGGATGACCGGGCGGCGTGACATGGCCGAGACAGTCGCTGTGGGTCAAAAGGGCGGTGGTCATTGGGGCAGGCTAGTCGCTGCGCCGCGCAGGGGCAAGCGCGCTCAGTCCGGGGACAGCATGTAGCCCGCGCCGCGCACCGTCTGAAGATACCGGGGCTGTTTCGGGTCGGCCTCGATCTTTCGGCGCAGCCGGGTGATCTGCACATCCACGGCGCGTTCCTGCGCCTGCCCGTCCCCGCGCCCCAGATCCTCGACCAGTTTCTGGCGCGTCACGGCCTCATCGGGACAGGCGGCGAAAATGCGCATCAGCTGGCTTTCCGTCGCGGTCAGCCGGATCGGGCGGTCGTCCCTCCACATCTCGCCGCGCTCGATGTCATAACGCACCGGCCCGAGATGCAGAAATTTCGGACCGGTCACCCGGATCTGGGGCTGCGGCACGCGGCGCAGGATCGCGTTGATCCGCAGCAGAAGCTCCTTCGGCTCGAACGGTTTCGGCAGATAGTCATCGGCCCCGGCCTCAAACCCGGCAATGCGGTCGGTGGTCTCGCCCCGGGCCGTCAGAAGCAGGATCGGCGTCGCGATCCGTTCACGCAGGTCGCGGGTCAGGCTGATCCCGTCCTCGCCCGGCATCATCACGTCGAGCACGATCAAGTCGAATTCGAGCCCGGTCAGAAGCCGCCGGGCATGACCGGCATCGCGCGCCGCGCTGACGAGAAAGCCGTTCCGGGCAAGGAACTTGTGCAACAGGCCGCGGATCCGTTCGTCGTCATCCACGATCAGAAGATGCGGCATGGCCATGTCGGGCATCATCCACCATCCTTCAACCGGTTGTAATGGGCCAGCATCTCGGGCTCCATCATCGCCTCAAGCACCTGGCGGAACCCCGCGACGGCCTCGGGCCCGGCTGCGCGAAAGGCCTTGCGCATCCGGGCACGCTGGGCGTCGGAAAGCTGCTGTTCCAGCGCGGCCCCCGCTTCGGTCAGGCACAGGTGCCGCTCGCGCTTGTCGCGGTTTCCCACCTTGCTTTGCACCAGCCCGTCCTCGATCAGCGTGCGCAAGACGCGGTTGAGCGATTGCTTGGTGACGCCCAGGATCGAAAGCAGGTTGTTCACCGTCGTGCCCGGCACCCGGTGAATGAAATGCATCGCGCGATGATGGGCGCGGCCGTATCCGTATTGTTCGAGAATGCGGTCCGGGTCGGCGGTGAAACCGCGATAGGCGAAGAACATCGCCTCGATCCCCTTGCGCAACTGCTCATCGGTCAGGAAAAGCAGGCTTTCGCCGCTTTGAATCGGCGCCGGCGCGCTGTCGGGCATGTCGATTCCCCCTTCCTTTCATTCGCTGCACCGGATTTTACGTCAGCGTTGTTGACTTTCCAAGAATCAATTGATACCGAAAATTCGATTTCGCGAAACTTTATGTCCGAACAGGACGTGATCGTCGCAATTTATCGCAAGATCCGGCAGCCGCCGGAAAGTCAGGAAAGGGATGGCCATGGCTGGCTATGATGACCGCGACGGACAGATCTGGATGGATGGCAAGCTGATCCCCTGGCGGGATGCGAAAGTCCATGTCCTGACCCATGCGCTGCACTACGCCTCGTCGGTCTTCGAGGGCGAGAGGTGTTATAATGGCAGGATTTTCAAAAGCCGCGCGCATTCCGAACGGCTCCATCGCTCGGCCAACCTGATCGACTTCGAGGTGCCCTTCAGCGTGGACGAGCTGGAGGAGGCCAAGCAGGCGGTGTTGAAGGCCAATGGCCAGACCGACGCCTATGTGCGGGCTTTCGCCTGGCGCGGCTCGGGCGAGGATATGGGCGTTGCCAGTGCCCGAAACCCCGTTCGCGTGGCCATCGCGACCTGGGAATGGGGCGCCTATTACGGCGATGCCAAGATGAAGGGGGCGAAGCTGGACATTTCCAGGTGGAAGCGGCCCAGCCCCGAGACGATCCCGAGCCACGCCAAGGCGGCCGGTCTTTACATGATCTGCACCATGTCCAAGCACGGCGCCGAGGCCAAGGGATGCTCGGACGCGATGATGTTCGATTACCGCGGCTATGTGGCCGAGGCGACGGGCGCCAACATCTTCTTCGTGAAGGACGGCGAGGTTCACACGCCCCTGCCCGATTGCTTCCTGAACGGGATCACCCGCCAGACCGTGATCGGAATGCTGAAGGATCGCAAGATCAAGCTGCATGAGCGTCATATCATGCCCGAGGAACTGGAAGGCTTCGAGCAGTGCTGGCTGACCGGCACCGCGGCTGAGGTCACCCCGGTCGGCCAGATCGGCGATTACCGGTTCGAGGTCGGGGCGCTGACCCGCGACATCGCCGAAAGCTACGAGAAACTGGTGCGGGCATAGAAACCGATCGCCGCTTCGGCCGGGCTCACGGGCAACCCTGCCACGTCAGACAGTATCCCCGTCGCGCCGGCAACCGGCGGATGTGACCCCGCCGCCGGCACGCCCGCGGCTTCGCGCATCCGGGTTTCGGACCTCACGACTCCATTCCCTGCTCGCCGCCGCCGGGCTTTCCACGCAGGGCCTTGACCTCGCCGCGCAGCTTCTTGGCCTTCAGCCGTCGTTTCTTTGCCCCCAGCGTCGGCCGTGTCGGCACCCGTCGCTTTGGCTTTTCCGCCGCCTTGCGCAAAAGCTCGGCCAGGCGCTGGCGCGCGATCTCGCGGTTGCGGGGCTGGCTGCGCGTCTCGTCGCACTGGATAAGCACCGCGCCGTCCCTGGTCCAGCGCCGGCCGGCCAGCCGCCTGAGCCGCCGCTTCACCGCGTCGGGCAGATTCGGCGAACGCTCGGCCTCGAAGCGCAGATCGACAGCGGTGGAGACCTTGTTCACGTTCTGCCCGCCGGGGCCCGACGCGCGGTTGAACGTCTCGGTCAATTCCCAGTCCTGGATGGTGATGCTGTCGGTGACGCGGATCATCGGGCAGTTTCCGTCCTGTCGTTTCAGGTGGGTCGTCAAGCCTTTGCGCTGCCGGTCGCAAATCGAAAAGGGCTGCCGGATACCAGCAGCCCTTCGAGTCTCTTGGGAGATGGGCCAGTTAGAGCCTGGGCCCAATCAGGAGCGTTCAGCCTTCCGGATTGCCGTCAGGCCGCGGCCCTCCCGACTGTCCCGACACCTCTCTCCAATATCACTCTAGACACTGGACCACCTCCTTTCTGCTGTTACCGTTATTCATAGCGTGACACAGATTTTGTGTTTGTCAAAACTTTTTACGCAACCTGTGGCGCGAGTTTTGTGACGATCATGCGAAACGGCACCAGCGCAAGCAAGGCAAGCGACAGCTTCACCAGCCAGTCCGCCACCGCCAGCGACACCCAGAGCGGCACGACCGGCCCGACGCCCAGCAATGGCAGCGCCTCGGACGCCCAGGAAACGTCGTTGCCGGGCTCGAGAAAACTCAGCGCGCCGGAGAAGGCGACCGAAAAGAACAGCGCCGTATCGACGGATGACCCGACCAGGGTCGAGGCCAGCGGCGCCCGCCACCAGCGCCCCGCGCGCAGCCGATCGAAAATCGCCACGTCGAGCATCTGCGCGGTCAGGAAGGCCAGGCCCGATCCGACGGCGATGCGCAGCGTCACGAGCGGGCCGAATTCCCCCGTGATCCGGGTGCCCGCGAAGGAACAGGCAAGCCCCACCAGGAAACCCGCGAAGACGACCTTGCGCGCCGCGCCGGGCCCGTAGACCCGGTTCATCACGTCGGTGACGAGAAAGGCCAGCGGATAGGTGAAGGCGCCCCAGGTCAGCCATTGGCCGAACAGGAATTGCACCAGGATGTTTGAGGCCACCACGATGGCGGCCATGGCCAGGATGCCGGGAAGGATGCGGGTCATGCGTGTTCATCCGTTTTTACAAGGTTGCGGAGACTTGGCCCGCCACGCGCGGCGAACAGGCCCGTTTACCGCTTGCACGCCGCGCGATCAAGTCATTCGCCCACGACATATTCGACGAACTCGGTGCGCTGGAACGCCCGGAAATTGTCGTCCGAGATCATCGTGATCCGGATCCCACCCGCCGGATCGCGCCAGGCCGAGATCCCTTCGAGGTTGTCGAACCGCCCCGCGGCGGTGGTCACAAGCACCTCTTCCCCGGTCGCGCCCATCGCCCCGAGGCTGAAGCGGCGAACCCGGCTGGCAAAACCGAACGGGCCATAGAATCTTCGCTCCAGCAGGTAGAATCGACCGTCCGGGCCGAAATCGGCGCCCACCGGCAAGAACCCGCCGCGCCGCGGCAGGCTGAAGGCGCGGGTCCACGCCCCCCGGGCAAAGCGATAGACCACAAGCGGCCAGTCGTCGCGCGGGCTGCGCTCGGCCAGGGTATAAAGCGCACCGTCCGCGTCGATCGCCAGCGCCTCGAGCGATCCGTTCGATGCCATCCGTGCAAAGGCGGGATGGCGCGGCAGGCGGGCCGCCTGGCCGCCGACCCGGCCATAGCTCCAGACACGGTGATCGCCCTCGAACGACACGAATATCTGCCCGTCGCCGCGGATCGCCAGACCCTCGGCATCGTCCCGCCCGCGTTTCAGGGGCATGCCCGCCGGGCCCAGCATCGGCGCCTGTGCCAGGTCGGAAATACCCGAGATCGCGCCATCGGTCCGGGCGATCCGGCCGGTCAACAGCCGGCCGTGATCGGAAACCGCCGTAAAGCGGGTGCCATCCCCGGACAGTTCCACCCCCGACAACCCGCCGAACCAGTCTTCATCGACCGACCAGGCCAGCCGGCCCGCGAATCTCGCCGATCCCGGCCCCGGAACCGCGAAGGACAGGCCCGCAAGCAAGGCAAAGGCAGCAATCAGCGCGAGGCCAGAACTTGCGCGCATTGGCGTGGCAGATCCTTCATCGTGTAATCGCGCGCCCCGCGCCGTTTCGGTTTCGGTTTGTCCGGCTCGGTCGGCTCGGGCGGGTTCAGGTAATCGGTGATCCACCACTCCAGCGTTTCGTCGCACCCGTTGCCGCCGTTCGACAACTCGGCCACGGTGGGCTGCTGCGTCTTGCAATCCGGCGAGCCGGACGGGCATTTGAGCCGGACGTGGAAATGCGTGTTGTGACCGTAATACGGGCGGATCTTCTGCAACCAGGGGGTATCGGCCGGTCTGGCGGTCTTGCACATCACCACCTTTACCGGCGGGGTGACGAAGATCCGGTCGACCGCCGGGTCAGAGGCCGCGGCCTTGAGGATGTTGTAATGCGCGCGGGTGAAATTGCCGTTGACCGAGGTCCGGTCGGCGCTGCGCACGTTGATCGAGCTGATCTCCTCGCGCTCGGCGCGGGTCAGGTTCAGCCGATCGGGCGGCCGCATCCAGATATCGGCATCCAGCCCGATCTGGTGCGAGGCATGGCCGCTGGTCATCGGCCCGCCGCGCGGCTGGCTGATATCGCCGACATAAAGTCCGGCCCAGCCCTGGCCTTGCGCCCGGCGGGCCAGCCGCTCGATGAAATCCACCATAGCCGGATGCGCCCAGTTGCGGTTCCGGCTCAGGCGCATGGCCTGCCATCCGGGGCCGGTTTCGGGCAGCCGCACCAGGCCCGCCGCGCAGCCCTTCGCATAGCTTCCGATCGCCGCCGGCGGCTGGGCCGAGGCGACCCGTTTCGCGCCGAACAGGTCGTTGGCCTTCTGCTGCGCCGCCGCCGGGGCGGCCAGCACGGCGGTCAGGACGAGAAGGGAGAGGAAGCTGCGGCCCATGTGTCTGCTCTTTCGCCGTCGGGTTTGACCCACAGTAGCAGGAACAGCCCCACCAGAAAAAGCACGATCAGCGGGGTGATGCCCAGTTGCTGGCTGCCGGTCCACTGGGTCGCCACGCCAATCGACAGCGGCGCGATGAAAGAGGTCGCCTTGCCGGCCAGCGCATACAGGCCGAACGCCTCGGTCATCCGCTTCTGATGGGCCTGGCGGACCATCATCGTGCGGCTGGCCGATTGCAGCGCGCCACCGGCCGCGCCGATCAGCCCGCCGATCAAGTAGAAGGCGATGTCGGGCAAGGGCGATCCGGGGGGCACGGCCAGGCCGAAGACCGCGCCGCGCGAGACGAACAGGATACTGACGGCCACGCCGGTCAGGATCAGCACGTTGGTCACGATCACCGGCTTCGGGCCGAAGCGCGTATCGGCCATTCCGCCAACCCAGGCGAAGACCGCGCCGGCGATCGCGGCGACGATACCGAAGATACCTACGTCCACGACGCTCCAGCCCAGCACGCCGGCCGCATAGATGCCGCCGAAGGCATACATTCCGTTCAGCCCGTCGCGATAGAACATCGACGACCCGAGATAGGCGAAAAGGCTGCGATTGTCCGGCAGGTGCCGCAGCGTCTGGCGCAGTTCAGGCAGGGCCGACGCCACGGCCTGCCGAATCGACAGGGCGCCCGGCTGGCGCGGCTCGCGCACCCACAGGAAAAACGGAATCATGAACAGGGCAAACCAGGCCGCCGTGAACGGACCCACGGCGCGCGTGCCCTGGCGCGTGGCGGCATCCAGGCCCAGCAGCGGATCCAGGCCGATCAGCGTCTTGCCCGTCGCCGCGTTCTCGGCGAACAGCATCAGCATGACCGCCAGCGCGACCACCCCACCGACATATCCCAACGCCCAGCCGGCACCGGAAATGCGGCCGATCTGCTGCGGCGAACCGAGCCCGGGCAACATCGCGTTGGTGAATATCGTGGCGAACTCCATCCCGACCAGGCCCAGGCCGAAGAAGATCAATGTCACGATCAGGTCGAAATCATCCGGGGCCGCGAACCAAAGGCCCGACGCGCCGATGACGTAAAGTGCCGAGAAAACCCAGATGAAGCGCATCCGCCCGCCCGCGCGGTCGGCGATCGCGCCAAGCGCCGGCGCCAGAAGCGCGATGATCAGCCCGGCAAACCCGACCCCGTATCCCCAGGCGGCCTGCGCCGCGCTGCCGTCACCGAGGATTTCCTTGACATAGGGGGCAAAGATGAAGGTCAGCAGCAGCGTGTTATAGGGCTGGCTGGCCCAGTCGAAGAAATACCAGCCCAGGATGCGCCGTTTCGCCATCGCCTGCCCCATGCCTGGCCCCCTCTTGCGTTTGGCGACGATATGACCGGCAAAACCTTTCCGGTGCAAGGCTCACGCCCCGTTGCCTTCAGGCGGCCAGGGGCGTTGCGCGTCGGCGTCGATCCAGGCCGCGACCCAGCCCGGCAGGGCGGGCGAGGGTGCATCATGGCCAAGCGCGTCGATCAGATCGCGCGGCGGCACGATACCTTCGGAGGAGGTGGCGGCCATGCGCAGCAGGGCCTGGCTCGTGCAGGTGCCGTCCTTCCACATGGTCTGATCGAGATAGAGGAACCGTGCGTCCCAGCCGATGCAGCGGCTGCGCATCTCGATCCGGTCGAAGACCCGCACCCGGCGGCGATACCGCACCGAGGCACCGGCCACCGTCATTCCCCAGCCTCTGGCGCGCAGCACATCGGTCAGGCCCAGGCGGCGGGCCAGCGGAATCCGCCCCAGATCGTAAAGCGTCAGGGTCCGGCCATTGTTCAGCTCGACCCACGGGTCCAGATCCCACGGCCAGCACAGGTGCCGCGACACATGGGCGCCCGTAAGCGCAAGCGGCGGGGCGTTGCGGAACTTCAGGTATTCCTTCGCAAGGCGGATGAATGGATACATGGCACGGTCTCCTTCGCCGGCGCAGCCTGCTGCCGCCGCACGGTTCGTCAAGCGCGACGTGGCGTTAGCAGGTCGCGGAAATCGTCCGCCTCGACGCGGTGTCAGGAACAGGATTCATTTTCTCCACGGCAGTTGCGCAGGTGACTATGCGCGGGACGGGCGGAAGCGGGTCGCGCCGGGGCCGGTGGCATCGACGAGGCCGACCATGTCGTAGCCCGGGGTGAAGGGCGGATTGTCCTTCACGTCCGGATACATTCCCTTTCGGATCATCACGTCGGTAAAGGCCGCACTGGTGACGAGAACGCGGATGCGCACCTCCCCTTCGCCCGGCTCGGGCAAACCCGTGACCGTCTCCAGCTCCAGGTTTTCGGGGCCGCCGAAGGCCTTCGGTGTGACGCGGAAATAGGGCATTGGGCTGTTCCTCGGACGATCGGTCAAAATCGCTTTGGTGGTCTGCGTCCTGCGGCACATTGCTTTGCCGAAAGGCAATTGCGCCATCGGACCTTGGTCATCATATGCCACCCCGCAGGGTCGATCACCGGTTTTCAGGCATTTCTCCGGACCCGTTGCCGAACAGCCGCCCGCCCCCCACGCCGCGTGCGCTGCCGTCTTCGGCACGCACAAGGAACAGGGCGTCGAGGCCGTGTCGTCTTGCCAGTGCCGCGCCCGCCTCCGGCCCGAGCACCATGAGCGCCGTTGCCCAGGCGTCGGCCTCGGCACAGCTGCGCGCCACGACGGTGACAGAGGCCGGCGACGCGATCAGCGGCGCGCCGCGGGTCGGGTCCATGGTGTGCGACAGGCGCCGCCCCCCGACCTCCACCCAGTGGCGGTAATCGCCCGAGGTCGCCACGGCGGCATCATGCAGCGCGAGGATCGAATGCGGCGCCCGGCGCCCGGGCTCTGGTGCCTCGACCGCGATGGTCCAGCCCTGCCCGTCGGGTCGGAACCCGAGCGCGCGCATCTCGCCGTCGATCCCGACCAGGGCGTTGCCGAAACCATGCGCCACCAGCGTCTCGGCCAGCCGGTCGACGCCATACCCCTTGGCGATGCCGTTCAGGTCGAGCGCAGCGGGCGACGTCTTTCGGACAAGGCCGCTGCCCGCTTCAATCTCCAGCGCATCATGTGCGGGCACCCGGTCGATCCGCATCGCGGTGGAAATGCCTTCGGATGTCGCCGCATCCGGTCCAAACCCCCAGGCCGTCACCGCATCGCCCATGCCAATATCAAAGGCGCCACCCGATGCACGACCGATCTCGACCGCCAGTCGCAGAACCGCCCGCAGCCGATCGGGCACCGCCACCCACGCGCCCACCGGCGCCGCGTTAAGTCGCATGAGATCACTGTCGGGATTCCATGTGGACATCTGCGCATCCACCTCGTCGACGGCGGCCTGCAAGGCCGCGCGGACCGGGGCGGTATCAAACCCCGGCCGCGCAAAGAACAGCGCGGACCAGCCTGTGCCCATGGTCGGGCCGTTCATGGCATGGCGGACCAGGTCAGTAGACATCTTCGACATACCGTCCCTTTGCCTTCAGGGCCTCGGGCGAGAGCCCCGACGGCGCGAGGATCTCGGCCAGCGCATCGGCCACGCCCGCCGCCATGTCGTGCCCGCCGCAGACCATCACGCGCGCCCCGTCGCGGATCAGCCGGGCCACCTCGGCGGCGTCACCGTGCAGCGCGTCCTGCACATAGCTGGGCCGGGCCACGCGCGAGACGGCCGTGACCAGCCGGGTCAGGCGGCGTTCCGCCTGCCAGGCCGGCATCTCCTCGCCATAGAAGAAATCGCTGTCGGGATGGCGCATGCCGAAAAACAGGTGCACGGGCCGGCGCCGCGCATTGCCGCGCACGAAACCCGCCAGCGGCCCGATGCCGGTGCCGGCGCCGATCAGGATCAGCGGCGCCCGGCCACGCCCGGGGCGGAAGCCCGGATTGCGGCGCAGAAAGCCGGTCGCCGTCTGCCCCGGCTCCAAAGCCGTGAGCTGACCCGAGCACAGGCCGCCGGGATGCTTCTTCACGACGATCTCGATGAACCCGTCGCGACGCCCGGAGGCGAGCGAATAGAACCGCGGGACGCTGCTGCCCTCGGGCAGGATGCCGATCAGGTCGCCCGCCGCGAACCGGGCGAAACTTGCGCCGGACAGCCGTTGCCACAGAGAGACGCGCGGCAATGCGAAGCGCAGGATCGCGGTCGGGGCCTGCACCTGGGCGCCATAATCACGGCGCGAGACGAGGGTCAGTGTCTCGGTCGCCGGCGGAACCGGCTGGTGCGCCAGCTCCAGGGGGATTCCCAGCGCCTGGCCGAGCGCACGGCCCCAGCGCGCGAAATCCTGCTCCGACTGGCGATCGACCGTGGCAAGCGGCAGAAGCTCGGGCCAGCCCTTCGCCTCGGCGGCTGTCGCAACGGCCCTGGCGAAGGCGCAATAG
Source organism: Actibacterium sp. (assembly GCA_016278325.1). GTDB lineage: Bacteria > Pseudomonadota > Alphaproteobacteria > Rhodobacterales > Rhodobacteraceae > JADQCB01. The sequence goes on along the minus strand of JADQCB010000031.1, from coordinate 48,858 downwards.
GCCGGAAAGCTGCGATCGCCGAAGCCGAGAACGGCCAGAGGAAGGGCCGGCGCGCGATCGGCGGCGTCCAGCCGGTCGAGGAACCCCCTGGCCGAGGCAGGCGCCGCACCGTCACCATAGGTCGCGACGAGCACGATGATCCGCTCGGCCCGGATGTAGCGTTCCGGCGCGAATCCCGACATCGGGCCGACATGGACGTTCTGCCCGGCTTCGCTCAGCGCGGCGTGAAGCGTCGCGGCAAAGCCCCAGGTGCTGCCACCCTCGCTGCCGACAAGCACGATCGTCTCGGCACGCCCCGCCGGTCGATTGCCCCGGATGCGCGGCCGCCCGCGCCGGCCGGCGCGCCAGACCAGCACGCCGGTCGCGCCCATCGCCGGCACCCCGAGCGCCATCAGCCCCAGGACCAGCCCCAGCGTCGCCGCGCCCTGGCCGGTATGCAGCATGTAGATGGTTTCCGAGACGCGCGCCCACCCGCTCAGGTCTTCCCAGGCGATCAGCGCACCGGTGCCCTGGTCGAGATACCCGGTCCCCCGGTCCGTCTTGAGCGTGAAGACATCCGTCGCATCGCCGGGATAGGGAAAGCTCAGTTCGCGCAGCTCGGCGACGGGCGTCCGGCGCAACGTGGCCATCCGATGCAATTCGATCCCCGTCTCGCCGCTCACCTCGGCCGGGAACGCGGGTATGGCGTCGCCGTCTGGCAGAAGATCGAAGGTCGAGGCCGTCATCCACAGGGCGGTGGCAGAGGACAGGACAAGGCCGATCACCGCGATCCGGGCGATCTCGACATGCAGGCGCCCGGCGAGCGGACCGCGCAAGCGTGCGAACCAGTGCCGCCAGCCGCCCGCCCGCCGCGCGACCAGCGCCGCGCCCGAGAACGAAAGGACCAGCATCGCCGCCGCCGCCCCGGCCATGGCGATGCGCCCGCCATCCCCGAGAAACAGCGCCCGGTGCAGGTTGGTCAGCCAGCGAAGCATCTGGTTCGGGTCGGCCGAGGCCACGCCCTGCCCGGTCGCGGGGTCGATCACGGCCGCACCCGGCCTGCCCTGATCGAACCAGTAGGCGGTGATCCGGCCCGAGGGCGCCCGGCGGATCTGCTCGACACCCGGATAGACCGCCTTGATGCGCTCGGCCAGGGTGGCAACGCTCAGGCCGGCCTTCGCCTGCGGCGCGGCCAGCCGCTCGGCCGCGGGGAAGACCGAAAGCGCCGCACCGCTGAGCGCGAGGATGGTGATGAGCGCCAGGGCCAGGAGACCCGGCCAGCGGTGAAGCGCACGGATCATCTCCCGGCCTCCTTACATGTCGTAGACGAAGCTGGCGATGTAGCGGCGGCCCTGCACCGGCGTGCCCGCGCCCTCCGCGGTCAGAGGCACCGCCACCTCGTTCGGGCTGTCGCGCAGATCCTCGACAGCCGCGTCGATGTGAAGGGTATAGCCCGCGTCGAACAGCGCATCGGCAAGGTCGAGCGTGACCTCCAGCGTGCGGCCCGCCCCGACGCTGGCGCCGGTGATGCCGTTCACCTGGGCGGTGTCGCCGCCCGTGGCGCGGTACCAGTCGCGCAGATGCTCATAGTATTTCGACTTTCCGCCGGCCATCCAGAGACTGCCGGCATAGGCGCCCGAAGCGTCGGTGACGTAAAGCGCGAGATAGGCCCCGTCGCCGCCATAGTTGTTCAGCGTCGTGGTCAGCGTCACCGAGCGTGCCATGGCGAGACCGGGAATCGTGAGCGCGGTGGTGAGCGCAAGCGTTCCGAGTAGCGATTTCATCGGTTGGATCCTTGTTCGGAGAGGGGGCTGCGGGGCGGCTCAGTTCACCTGAACTTGCGGCGGGGCGCCGTTTTCAAAGAGCCCGTTCTGCGGAGGTGCAACCGTTCCGGCGGGCGCGGGATTGCGGGCGCCGCCGCGGCAGACGCCTTCATCGTCGTCGCACCCGTCATCATCATCGTCGTCTTCATCCTCCTCGTCGTCATCGTCGTCGTCATCGCCGCGCCGCGATCCCTCTCGCCAGCCGCGGTCGTCATCATCGTCGCTTGCAAGGATGAGCGGCATCGTTTGCGGATCCTCTTCGAAGAGCGCGGCGACGGGCCCCAGGCCCCTCCCGGCCGGTGCCTGCATCGCGCTCCAGGCCGGAACGCCGATGGCGGCGGTCAACGCCGTGGAGGCAACGAGAAGTGTCAGGGTCTTTCTCATGGCAGGATCTCCTTTCGTCTGCTCAGGCCAATCTGTGGAACCGACCTGAGCGCTTCCTGACGGCGTGGCGATTCCCGCTTCAGCTTGCCGTCAGGAAAATGGCCCCGCCGGCAACAGCGGGGCCACGTCGCGCCGAAGGGACGGTCGGCCCCGAAGCGGCCGGCTGAAAGGCGGGCCAGCCTGGTCGCAGCCTGCCTGGCCGGACCCGCGGCGCTGGTTTCGCCGATTTCGGCGGCAGGCGGTTTGAAAGGGCTACGGTCGCCGGGGCTTACGTGATCTTTCCGGTTGCCGGATCATGGGTCACGACCGGTCGGCCACCGCAGCCGATAGGCGGTTGCGCGCTGCGGCCCGATCGGGTGGCACGCCTCGACCATCGCGACGGCCGGGGCGCGGCCGGTTCGACCGCCGGTATCCGCTCCATGGGCGCATCCGCCCGGTCTTGCACGGCAGTTCCTCCGGCCGCGTCCGGCGTTTCAACGCCGGTTTCGGCGTTGAACAACCGCGTGAGGTTTCACGCCTGGGATGCCTGCAACGCGGCGATCACCGCGTCGCCCATCTGCGCGGTCGTGGCCGGGGTCGCGCCCGCCTCGCTCTGCATCAGGTCGGCGGTGCGCACGCCATCGGCCAGCACCTTCTGCACCGCCTGCTCCAGCCGCGTTGCCTCTTCCCCCAGGTCGAAGGAATAGCGAAGCGCCATGGCGAAACTCAGGATGCAGGCGCAGGGGTTGGCCTTTCCCTGCCCGGCGATGTCGGGGGCCGAGCCGTGGACGGGTTCGTAAAGCGCCTTGGGCCGGCCATTGGCCATCGGCGCCCCGAGGCTGGCCGAGGGCAGCATCCCGAGGCTTCCCGTCAGCATCGCCGCCAGATCCGACAGCAGGTCGCCGAAAAGATTGTCGGTCACGATCACGTCGAACTGCTTGGGCCAGCGGGTCAGCTGCATCGCGCCGGCATCGGCATACATGTGGCTCAGCTCCACATCGGGATACTCGGCATCGTGCACTTCCTGCACCACGTCGCGCCACAGCACGCCGGATTCCATGACATTCGCCTTTTCCATCGAGCAGACCCGGTTGTCACGCTTTCGGGCCAGTTCGAACGCGGCGCGGGCGACGCGGGCGATTTCCGATTCGGTATAGCGCTGGGTGTTGATGCCCACCCGCTCGTTGCCCTCCCGGACGATGCCGCGCGGTTCGCCGAAATAGACACCCGAGGTCAGTTCGCGGACGATCATGATGTCCAGCCCGGCAACCACGTCGTGCTTGAGCGACGAGAAATCGGCCAGCGCATCGAAACACTGGGCCGGGCGCAGGTTGGCATAAAGATCCATTTCCTTGCGAAGACGCAGCAAGCCGCGCTCGGGCTTTACCGAGAAATCGAGACTGTCGTATTTCGGGCCACCGACAGCGCCCAGAAGCACCGCATCGACCGCCTGTGCCTTCTCCATGGTCGCGTCGGTCAGCGGCGTTCCATGCGCGTCATAGGCACAACCGCCGACCAGATCCTCGTCCACGTCGAAGGTCAGGCCGCGATTGGCGCCGAACCAGTCGATGACCTTGCGCACCTCGGCCATGACTTCGGGCCCAATTCCGTCGCCGGGCAGGATCAGAAGGGAAGGGTTGCTCATCGGTGAAAATCCTCGTTGCGCTGGGTCGGTTTCGCCTAGCCTCTTGGCCGGGAGGGGTCAAGCCGGATGGGCCGGCCCGGCACGGGGCGGACGGTGGCGCGGGGCCCCGGTCAGGGCAGATCGACATCGACCCAGACGAGATGATGACGGGACGCCGCAGCGGCGCTCCCCGCCCCGGCCTGTCCGGGCGCGGGCCAGAACACACCCGCATCGCTCACCTTCAGATCCGGCGCAGGCAGGACATAGTCCACCCGCAGGTTGCCCGGCCCGCCATCCTCGGGCCAGTCGGCGGTATCGAGCGCCGGGTCGCCGGCCTGGGCGCTGGACGCGGCCGCCGCAGCGCCGGCCGATCGCGGCCTGGGGTCGGCGAAGAACGGGCCTGCCAGCAGCTTTCGCATCGACGCATGGCGCCCGTCGCCATCCGCCGGATCAAGGTTGGCATCGCCCATCAGCACATAGGGGCCGTCCGGCGGGGGCACTGCCAGCTTGCCGTCCAGATAAAGCGGCCAGAGCCGCAGCTCGTCACGGTTGCGCAATCCGTTCATGTCCTCCGGCCCGTCGAAGACCGGCGGCGTGGCGTGGAAGGTCAGCACATGCAGCACGGTATCGCCGATCCGCACCGGCACGTCCCAATGCGCCACCGACGACAGGCGCTGAATGTCGCGGATCGCAGCGCTCGGGAATGGTTTTCCATCCCGCATCGGCAGGGTCGCGCCGGGAAGATCGGCCCAACGCAGGGCCGAGAAATCCCGCACCCGGTCGGCGAGGATGGGAAAGCGCGACAGCACCGCCATGCCGCCCACGCCCGGGAACGGGCCATAGCCCTGCGCATCGCGCGGCCCGTCGCTGCGCCCGTCGCCATTGTGATCCAGGCCGGTGCGCCAGCCCGCGTTCGGCCGGGCCGCAAAGCGATGCGGCATCGGGTGCCCCGCCGCGGCCAGCGCATCGGCCAGCGCGCTCAGCGCGGCACCGTCATGATCGTAATCCAGCCCTTGCAGCGCGAGGATATCGGGGGCCACCCGCGCGATCACTTCGACCACGGCGCGCACTTGGGCATCCTCGCCCGACAGGATATCGCCCAGCAACAGGCCGGGGCCGCGGCGGGTCAGATCGGCATTGAAACTTGCGACGCGCAGCGGGCCGGCCGAAACCGCGCCGGACACGAGTGCCGCGATCAGGCCGGCTGCAACGATTGCTCGTATTGCGGCGCGGCCCGGCGCCGCTGTTCGCCGATCAGCTTGGCGATCCGCCACAGCGCGATTCCACGCATGATGAGACTGGCCGGAAGAATGGCCCATGCCGATACCATCCAGATCAGGGTTTGCGGATTCTCGAACGCCAGCCCCTCGAAATACAGGGTCAGGACGGTCACGATCGCCGGCAGCAGGAACGGCACCAGCACCCCCACGGCGACGTCCACCCGCGCCAGCCCCTGCATCCGCTCGATCACGTCACCGCCCGCGGTCGGATCGAAGGTGGGCAGATTCACCCACACATTGAACGACCCGTTGCTGACGGGCCACCGCTTGCTGCGCAGGATGATCGAGAACAGCGCCACCGACACGATCGAGATGAAATAGGCCAGCCCGGCCGAGGCCAGGATATCCGCCTGCGACACCGGTCCGTCGCCCGCGGGCAACATCAGCAAGAACAGGCGCACCGGGCTGTAGGGAAAGTCGAGGATCTGCCCGATCAGCAATGAAACCGAGGCCAGGAACCGGCTGGCCACGTTCGGATCCAGCTCGCCCCTTGCCATGAACGACAGCAGGAAGACCGTGGCGAACATCGCGAAGAAACGGATGCGGTTGAACGGCGGGGCGTCGCGGAACTCCAGAAGTCCCGGATAGGTCGCGGTATATTCGAACAGAACAAGGGCCGCGGCCAGCAGGCCGACCAGCGCGACGATCTGGACCGAATCCGACGACATGCCGGTCACCAGCAGCGACGGCGTCGCAACCAGCATCACGACCAGAATGGCGCGCGCAACGGCGCCTGTTATCCGAGCGATCACTGCTTTCGTTCCCCAATCCGGACGGCCACGATTCGTTGTCGCGACCTTGCTCCACCTGGTGTCCGCGTCTTTATGGCGGGTTGCCTCAACTTTGCCCAAGTTTCGCCCACTTTCACTTTACTCATCAAGACATTGTTAAAGTTGAGTAAATATTTGCGGCGATTTCATGGAGAACTGTCACCGGTTTACATCAAAAAAGGGGAAAGAAAAGGCCGCCCAAGGCGGGCGGCCCCATATCTTGTGTCTGGACGGATTTCAGACCCAAGGCCGCCGGGTCTCGGCAGTTTTCTCGAACCTGTCGATCGCCGCGCCCTTCTCCAGGGTCAGCGCGATATCGTCCAGCCCTTCCAGCAGGCAATGCTTGCGGAACGGGTCCACGTCAAAGGCGATCACCTCGCCATCCGACGTGGCGATGGTCTGCGCCTCGAGGTCCACGGTCATCTTGGCGTTGGCGCCCTTTTCCGCGTCCTTCATCAGCATGTCCACCTGGCTCTGCGGCAGGGTGATGGGCAGGATGCCGTTCTTGAAGCAGTTGTTGAAGAAGATGTCGGCGAAGCTGGGCGCGATGACGCAGCGGATGCCGAAATCCTTGATCGCCCAGGGCGCGTGTTCGCGCGACGAGCCGCAGCCGAAATTCTCGCCCGCCACCAGGATCTCGGCATTGCGGTAAGCCGGCCGGTTCAGCACGAAATCGGGCTTCTCCTTGCCATCGTCGTCATAGCGCATCTCGTCGAACAGGTTCACCCCCAGCCCCGAGCGCTTGATCGTCTTCAGGAACTGCTTGGGGATGATCATGTCGGTATCGACATTGACCATCGGCAGGGGCGCCGCGACGCCGGTGAGTTTTTCGAACTTTTCCATTGCGTCGTTCCTTACATCATCTCGCGCACGTCGGTCAGGTGGCCGGTCACTGCGGCCGCCGCGGCCATGGCGGGGCTCATCAGGTGGGTGCGCCCGCCGCGGCCCTGGCGGCCCTCGAAATTGCGGTTCGAGGTGGCCGCGCAACGCTCGCCGGGGCTCAGCTGGTCGGGGTTCATCGCCAGGCACATCGAGCAGCCGGCGAGCCGCCATTCGAAGCCCGCGTCGATGAAGATCTGGGCCAGCCCCTCTTCCTCGGCCTGGGCGCGCACGAGTCCCGAGCCGGGCACGACCATGGCGCGCATCCCTTCCTTGATCTTCTTGCCCTTCAGGATCTGGGCGGCGGCGCGCAGATCCTCGATCCGGCCATTGGTGCAGGACCCGATGAAGACGGTGTCGATCGCGATGTCGGACAGTTTCGTGCCCGGCGTCAGCCCCATGTAATCCAGCGCGCGTTTCGCCGCCTCGACCTTGCCGCCCGCGAAATCCTCTGGCGCGGGCACGACGCCGTCGATCGGCAGCACGTCCTCGGGCGAGGTGCCCCAGGTGACGACCGGCGCGATATCCTCGCCCCGGATGGTCACGACCTTGTCCCAATGTGCGTCGTCATCGGAATAGAGCGTTTTCCACCAGGCCAGCGCGGCCTCCCACTGGGCGCCCTTGGGGGCGTGGGGGCGGCCCTTGACGTATTGATAGGTCTTTTCGTCCGGCGCGATCAGCCCGGCGCGTGCGCCACCCTCGATCGCCATGTTGCACACGGTCATCCGGCCTTCCATGGACAGCGAGCGGATCGCCTCGCCGCAATATTCGATCACATGGCCGGTGCCGCCGGCGGTGCCGGTGGCGCCGATCACCGACAGGGTGATGTCCTTGGCGGTGACCCCCGGGCGCAGCTGGCCGGTGATCTCGACCTTCATGTTCTTCGACTTCTGCTGGATCAGCGTCTGGGTGGCCAGCACATGCTCGACCTCGGATGTGCCGATACCGTGCGCCAGCGCGCCAAAGGCGCCATGCGTGGCGGTATGGCTGTCGCCGCAGACCACGGTCATGCCCGGCAGGGTCCAGCCCTGCTCGGGGCCGACGATGTGGACGATGCCCTGGCGGATATCGCTTACCGGGTAATAGTTTATGCCGAAGTCGCTGGCGTTCCGGTCCAGCGCCTCGACCTGGATGCGGCTTTCCTCGTTCTTGATGCCATCGAGGCGATCAGCCGTGGTCGGCACGTTGTGATCGGGCACGGCGATGGTCTTTTCAGGCGCGCGCACGGTGCGGCCGGCCATGCGCAGCCCCTCGAAAGCCTGCGGGCTGGTCACCTCATGCACCAGATGCCGGTCGATATACAGCAGACAGGTGCCATCCTCGGCCTCGTCCACCAGGTGGGCATCCCAGATCTTGTCATAGAGCGTTTTCGGGGCGGTCATTTGGTCCTCTCCCGCGGGTGATGTTCAGGAAATGTGGTCAGGCAGGCCTTGCGCCTCGCTCACGGGCGGGCAAGAACGCAGCGCGATGCGCCGAAAAAACGCCAGGGCAGGCGCGCACGGTCGTCCATGTCGAAAATCCGTTTCATGATCGTTCAGATACCCTTTCGCCCCGCGTCTATCAAGGGCGGGCATGCGGCGCATCGGGCCATGGCAAGGATGCCGGGGGACGGCTGCGAACGCGCGCAATCGGGCAATAGACCGCACAAGGCGTCAACGGCTCGGTTGGAATCGACGCGGTTCGTTGCTACATTCCCGACATGGCCCGCGCCGGGGCCGTGCCGGCGCGTCGACAAGGAGGACATCGTCCTGTCTCATCATGCAGATGCGGTGCATGACACACCCGCAACGGACCTGCGCATGACGCAGTTTCCGCAAGACGTGACAAGCGAGGAATTGCTTGAGCGCATCACCTACATCCTGGACGAGAACAAGGCCGAAGACATCGTGACGATCGACCTGCGCGGCAAATCCGCAATGGCCGATTACATGGTGATATGTTCCGGTCGCTCGACCCGGCAGGTCACTTCGATCGCCGAAAAGCTCGCCGACAGCCTCAAGACCGATCTCGGCCGCAGATCCAAGGTCGAGGGAAAGGACATCGGCGACTGGGTGCTGATCGACGCGGGCGACGTGATCGTGCACATCTTCCGCCCCGAGGTGCGCGAGTTCTATCAGCTCGAAAAGATGTGGATGCCCAACGGGGCGGCAACGGCCCGGGTCTGAATGCGCCTGCATGTCTGCGCGGTGGGCCGGTTGCGCGCCGGCCCGGAACGCGCGCTGATCGACGATTATGCCACCCGGTTCGACCGGGCCGGGCGTGGCCAGGGGCTTGGCCCGCTTACCCTGCACGAGGTCGAGGACAGGAAGGGCGGCGGCATGGCGGGCGAGGCGACGCTGCTGGACCGGGCGCTGCCCAGGGGCGCGCTGCTCTGCGCGCTCGACGAGCGCGGCAAGCAGATGAGTTCACCGGATTTCGCGGCGCTGCTGGCCAAATGGCGCGATGCCGGGCGCGGTGACGCGGCCTTCGTCATCGGCGGGGCCGACGGGCTCGACCCGGCCCTGCGCGGGCGCGCCGATGCCTGCCTGTCCTTTGGGCGGATGGTCTGGCCGCACATGCTGGCCCGTGTCATGCTGGCCGAACAGCTGTATCGCGCCGCGTCGATCCTTGCCGGAAGCCCCTATCACCGCGCCTGACAGAGGGTATCCGCTCAATGGTCGCGCGGAGTCCAGTCGTCCGCCGCCCGTGCGGCACGGTCGCGCAGCCGCAGGGCAAGGCCCAGCGCAACGCCGACACCGATCGCCACCGTCAGGTCCACAAGCACCGTCAGCAAGAGCGTGACCGCCAGCAACAGCCGGTCGGCCCCCGACGCGCGCATATAGCCGCGCCATTTGTCCGGCTCGCTCATGTTCCAGGCCGTCACGATCAACAGCGCGGCCATGGCCGGCATGGCCAGCAGCCCGGCCAACGGGGCGGCGACGAGCAACACCAGCAGGATGCTCAGCGCATGCACGATCCCGGCCACCGGGGTCCGTCCGCCCGAGCGGATGTTGGTCGCGGTGCGTGCGATGGCGCCCGTCACCGGCAAGCCGCCGAACAGGGCCGAAGACAGGTTCGCCGCCCCCTGCGCCACCACTTCGGCCCGTGGCCGGTGGCGGCCGCCGATCATCCGGTCGGCCACCACCGCCGACAGGAGGGACTCGATCCCGGCCAGGAAGGCGATGACGAAGGCCGAGGGCAGAAGCGTGCGGATCTGTTCGATGCTGATCGCCGGCAGGTGCGGCATGGGAAGGCTGCTGGGCAGTGCGCCGAACCGCGCGCCGATCGTATCGACGCCCAGCCCGGGAAGCGCCGCCAGCGCCGAGGCCGCCGCGACCGCGACGATCAGACTGGGCCAGCGCCGGGGCAACAGGCGGCGCAGCCCCACGATGAACCCGACGGTTGCCAGCCCGATGCCCAGGGCCCAGGGGTTCAGCGTGCTGCGCGCCGCCCAGAGCACGGCGATCTTGTCGATGAAATCGGCCGGCAGCCCGGGCGCCGTGAGGCCCAGGAAATCCTTCAGCTGACTGGTGGCGATGATGATCGCGATCCCCAGGGTAAAGCCGTTGATCACCGGTTCGGGCACATGCGCGATCAGGTTGCCGATCCGCAGATACCCGGCCACGAGCAGGATCAGCCCGGCCATGAAGGTGGCCAGCACCAGCCCGTCATAGCCGTGCGTGGCGATCACGTCATACACCACCACGATGAAGGCGCCCGTGGGCCCGCCGATCTGCACCCGGCTGCCGCCCAGCGCCGAGACCACGAACCCGCCGACAACCGCCGTGATCAACCCCTGCGCGGGTGAGGCCCCCGAGGCGATGGCGATCGCCAGGCTCAGCGGAATCGCCACGAGCGCCACGGTGATGCCCGCGAACAGGTCGGCGTGGAACTGCGGCCAGGAATAGCTTTTCAGCGTGGTGACGATTTTCGGAGTCATGCCGATGCCCGGGGTCAGGAAATCGGTTCTACCCTAACGTCCTGCCGCCCCGCCTGCATGTGGATTCTTGTCGCGGCGGTTGTCCCGCCGCCTGCAACGTCCTAGAACCCGGTTGATCATCAGGAGTTCCGCGCATGACCCACCGCAAACCCGTTATCCTTTGCATACTGGACGGCTGGGGCAAACGCGCCGAGACCGAGGCGAACGCGCCGGCCCTGGCCAATACCCCGGCTTTCGACCGGCTGATGGCGACTTGCCCCAATGCCCAGCTTGTCACGCATGGCCATGATGTCGGTCTGCCCGCGGGCCAGATGGGCAATTCCGAGGTCGGGCACACCAATATCGGCGCCGGCCGGGTGGTGGCGATGGACCTGGGCCAGATCGACCTGGCGATCGAGGATGGCTCGTTTTTCGAGAACGCGGCGATCCTGTCCTTCATCGACAAGGTCAAGGCCGCGGGCGGCACCGCGCATCTGATGGGCGTGGTCTCGGATGGCGGCGTGCATGGCCATATCCGCCACGTCGTGGCCACCGCCGAGATGATCGCGGGCGCCGGGGTTCCGGTGGCGATCCACGCGATCACCGACGGGCGCGACGTGGCGCCGGATTCGGCCGCCGGTTTCGTGACAGAGCTTGTCGGAAAATTGCCGCAGGGCGCGTATGTGGCCTCGGTCATCGGGCGTTATTACGCGATGGATCGCGACAACCGGTGGGAGCGCGTCTCGCTGGCCTTTCATGCGATGGTTCACGGCCTGGGCGAGGAATGCGATACCCCGCAATCGGCGGTTGCCGATGCCTATGCGCGTGGCGAAACCGACGAATTCATCCATCCCAGCGTCATCGCCGACCCGCCGGGCATGAAGGACGGCGACGGTTTTTTCTGCCTGAACTTTCGCGCCGATCGGGCGCGCGAGATCCTGCGCGCCATCGGCGAACCGGGGTTTTCCGAGTTCGAGACCGGAACCCGGCCGAACCTGTCGGCCCTTCTGGGCATGGTGGAATACTCGGTCGGTCACATGAAATACATGACCGCCGCCTTTCCCAGGCGTGAGATCGTCAACACGCTGGGCGCCTGGGTCGCCGCGCACGGCCTGCGCCAGTTCCGCCTGGCCGAGACCGAGAAATATCCCCATGTCACCTTCTTCCTGAACGGTGGCAAGGAAGAACCGGAGGAAGGCGAGGATCGCTACATGGCGCAGTCGCCCAGGGTCGCCACCTATGACATGCAGCCCGAGATGTCGGCGCCGGAGGTCACCGACAAGCTGGTCGAGGTGATCGGCCAGGGCTACGACCTGATCGTGGTGAACTATGCCAATCCCGACATGGTCGGCCACACCGGCGTTCTGGAGGCCGCGATCAAGGCGTGCGAAGCCGTCGATCAGGGGCTTGCCCGGGTGCTCGCGGCGCTGGAAAATGCCGGCGGCGCGATGATCGTGACCGCCGATCACGGCAATTGCGAGGTGATGGTGGACCCGGTGACAGGCGGGCCGCACACCGCCCACACCACCAACCCGGTGCCGGTGATCCTGGTCGGCGGCCCCGACGGCGCGCGGATACATGACGGCCGGCTGAGCGACCTGGCGCCGACGCTTCTGGGCCTGATGGGGATGGACGTTCCGCCCGAAATGACAGGGAAGAGCCTGATCGACGAATGATCTTGCGCCGTTTCATCCTGCCCTGCCTGTTGCTGGCATGGCTGCCGGCAGCGGCGCAGGTCGACCCGGTCACCGCGGCGAAACGCGCGGCGCAGAAGCTCGACCAGGCGGCCATGGCGCTTCAGCAGGCGCGGCAGGCGCGCGACCGGGTGGACGCATTGACGCGAACGATCCGCGCCTACGAGGACGGGCTCGCCGCGCTGCGCGCCGGGCTGCGCCGCGCGGCGATCCGCGAACGCGCGCTGCGGCTGGAGCTTGCGGCGCGCCGCGAAGAGATCTCGCGCCTTCTGGGCGTGCTTTCCACCATGCAGCGCGCCCCGGAGACCTTGCTGTTGCTGCACCCGGCCGGCCCGCTGGACACCGCCCGCGCCGGCATGTTGATGGGCGAGGTCACGCCGGCATTGCAGGTCCGGGCCGATGCCTTGCGCGCGAAGCTCGATGAGGTCGCGCTGCTGCGCGCCATCCAGCAGGATTCGCGGCAGCGGCTGGCCGAAGCGATGCAGGGCGCGCAAAGCGCGCGCACCGCGCTCAGCCAGGCATTGTCGGAACGCCGCGACCTTCCGCCGCGCTTCGCCGACGATTCCGAAAGGCTGCGACAGCTTCTGGAAGGCACCGACACGCTGAACGGTTTTGCCCGCGGGCTTGCCAGGCTCGAAGCGCAAGAGACGCTGCCACCGGTCACCGACCTGCCGATCCCCGAAGGATCTCTGCCGCTGCCGGTGCAGGGCACCTTGCTGCGCGCCATGAACGAGGCCGACGCCGCCGGCGTAAGGCGCCCCGGCTGGGTGATCGCCACCCCGCCGCTGGCGCTGGTCACCGCGCCGGTGGCCGCGACGGTGCGCTATGCCGGGCCCCTGCTCGACTACGGAAATGTGATGATCCTTGAGCCTTCTGCGGGCACTCTGCTGGTGCTTGCCGGGCTCGCGCAGGTCTATGCTGAGGTCGGAGAGGTTCTGCCCACCGGCGCGCCGGTCGGGTTGATGGGCGGCGCGGACCCCAAGGCGCGGGCGTTTCCACCCGACACCATCCAGACCGGTGGTGCAGAGCGGACGGAAACGCTCTATATGGAATTGAGACGCGACACCAAACCGGTGGACCCTGGCGTGTGGTTCAAAGCGAGGAAGGACTAGATCACCATGAGGAAATTCGTGATGGCCGCGCTGGGCGGCACGCTTGCAGGCGCGGTGCTGACCACACAGCTGGCGGGCCCGTTGCTTGCGCAGCAGGCCGAACAGCAAAGTTCGGTCTATCAACAGCTCGACCTGTTCGGCGACATCTTCGAACGCATCCGCGCCCAGTATGTCGAGGAAGTCGATAGCAGCGACCTGATCGAGGCGGCGATCAACGGGATGCTGACCTCGCTCGACCCGCATTCCAGCTATCTGGCACCGCAGGATTTCGACGACATGCAGGTTCAGACCCGCGGCGAATTCGGCGGGCTGGGCATCGAGGTCACGCAGGAAGAGGGGTTCGTGAAGGTCGTCTCGCCGATCGACGGCACCCCGGCCGCGGCCGCCGGGATCGAGGCGGGCGATTTCATCACCCATGTCGATGGCGAAAGCGTTCTCGGCCTGACGCTGGACGAGGCGGTGGACCTGATGCGCGGCCCCGTGGGATCGGAAATCGTGATCACCGTCGTGCGTGAGGGGCGGTCCGATCCGTTCGACGTGACCATCGTGCGCGACACGATCACGCTGACCGCCGTGCGCTCGCGCACCGTCGGCGATACGGTGGTGCTGCGCGTGACCACTTTCAACGACCAGACCTATCCGAATCTGAAGGAAGAGCTGAACAAGGCGGCCGAGGAACTCGGCGGCATGGACAAGGTCAACGGTGTCGTGCTGGACCTGCGCAACAATCCCGGCGGCCTGCTGACCCAGGCGATCAAGGTGTCGGACGCTTTCCTGAATGCCGGCGAGATCGTGTCCACCCGCGGCCGCGATCCGCAGGACAGCGAACGTTACAATGCCGATGAGGGCGATCTGACCGGCGGCAAGCCGATGGTCGTGCTGATCAATGGCGGTTCGGCCTCGGCCTCGGAAATCGTGACCGGCGCCTTGCAGGACCACCGGCGCGCGGTCGTGGTGGGCACCAAGAGCTTCGGCAAGGGATCGGTTCAGACGGTGATCCCGCTTTCGGGGAACGGGGCGATGCGGCTGACCACGGCGCGCTATTACACGCCATCGGGCCGGTCGATCCAGGCGCTTGGAATTTCGCCCGACATCATCGTGGAACAGCCCCCGCGAGAGCCCGCGGCCGCCGAGGACAGCGCCGAGGAAACGCCGCAGTTCCGCTCCGAAGCCGATCTGCGCGGCCGGCTGAGCAACGACTCGATGACCGAGGAAGAGCGCAAGCAGGCCGAGGAGGAAGCGCGCAAGGCCGAGGAAGCGGCCAAGCTGCGCGAAGAGGATTATCAACTGGCCTATGCCGTCGACATCCTGCGCGGGCTCAGCGTTCTGGAAACCGAATGACAGGAAGGACCGGGGCCGGCGTCGATGCCGGTCCCGCAATTGCCATGCCCGATTCCACCGCCGATCTTCCCTATCGTCCCTGCGTGGGCGTGATGCTGATCAACGCCGAGGGCGACGTCTTCGTCGGACAGCGCCGCGATTCAGAGGTGGCCGCATGGCAGATGCCCCAGGGGGGCATCGACGATGGCGAGGATCCCCAAGCCGCAGCCCTGCGCGAGCTGCATGAAGAGACGGGCATTTCGCCGGACCTTGTAGAGATCATCGGTCGCACCGACGATTGGGTGCGGTATGACCTGCCCGACGAGCTGGTGGGCAAGATCTGGGGCGGCCGGTATCGCGGGCAGAAACAGCTGTGGTTCCTGATGCGGTTTCACGGCACGGATGACCAGATCGACATCGACACGGCGCATCCCGAGTTTTCGCAATGGGCCTGGCTGCCGGCCCGGGAACTGGTGGACAATATCGTCCCGTTCAAGCGCGCGGTCTATGCCAGCGTGCTTGACAGTTTCGCCGCGCTTCTGCCCCACTCCGCCTGAGCGCCTGCGGCCCCATGACACTTGCCCGGTGATGGCGCCGCGCCACAGGCGCGATGCCGGTCGGGTTTTCTGGCAGGATACGGATCACGGGTCCGGCCCGGGGCGGTGCGGGCTATTGACAGAATCGGCGGTCGAATCGAGGTTAATCTGGAACAAATCAAGAACACATCCGTTCCCATGCCCTTCTGCGAACTCTCTGCGACATCCAACTTCACCTTCCTGACCGGCGGCTCGCATCCCGAGGAATATGTCCGCCGGGCCGCGATGCTCGGGATGGACGCCATCGCCGTGGCGGATGTGAACTCGGTCGCCGGTATCGTGCGGGCGCATGTCCAGGCCCGCGAAATCGCGCGCGAAGTGCGGTTGCGGCGCGCCGCCGACCTGGATCCGATCGGCCCGCCCCGCCCCGCGCATATCCCCGCGCCGCCCGCGACCCCGATCTACACGGTTGCGCGGTTGATCCCCGCCGCGCGGCTGGTGCTGGAGGACGGGTTCACCGTCACCGCCCTGCCCCGCGACCGGCCCGCCTGGGGCCGCCTGTCGCGGCTGATTTCCCGCGGGCGGTTGCGCGCGCAGAAGGGCGGCTGCCACCTGGCATTCGACGACCTGATGGAACTGGCCGCGGGGATGGAGCTGTTGCTGCACCCGCCGCCGGGGCAACCGCCGGGCCGCTGGATGGCGCAGGCGCGGCGGATGTCGCATCGCTTTGCCGGGGCGGCAAGCCTTGTGATGGCGCCGGCCTATGACGGGCAGGACCGGGCGCGTTTCGACCGGCTGGCGGCGCTGGCGCAAGAGCTGGCCCTGCCCACCGTCGCGTCGGGTGCACCGCTGATGCATCACGGCCGACGCCGCAGGCTGACCGATGTGCTGACCGCGATCCGCCAGGGGGTGCGGATCGACCAGTTGGGCCGCGCCGCCCTGGCCAACGGCGAACGGCGCCTGCGCTCCGATGCCGGGATGCGCACGCTTTTCGCAGGGCATGAAGCCGCCGTGGCGCGCAGCGCCGAGATCGCGGCGCGCTGCCGGTTCTCGCTGGACGAGCTGGGCCATGAATACCCCTCGGAACTGTCGGATGGCGAGACCGCGCAGGAACGATTGGCCCGCCTGGCGCGCGCCGGGCTGGGCTGGCGTTACCCTGCCGGAGCGCCGGAAAAGGTGCGCGCGATGCTGGAACATGAGCTCGACCTCATCGGCAAGCTGGCCTATGCGCCCTATTTCCTGACCGTCCACGACATCGTTCAATTCGCCCGCGGCCGCGGCATCCTGTGCCAGGGGCGCGGATCGGCCGCCAATTCGGTGGTGTGCTATTGCCTCGGCGTCACCAGCGTAAGCCCCGAGATCGGCACGATGGTCTTCGAACGCTTCGTCAGCGAGGCCCGCGACGAACCGCCCGATATCGACGTGGATTTCGAGCATGAGCGGCGCGAAGAAGTGATCCAGCACATCTATCGGCGCTATGGCCGCCACCGCGCCGGGTTGTGCGCCACGGTAATCCATTACCGTGGCAAGCGCGCGGTGCGCGAGGTCGGCCGCGCGATGGGGCTGTCAGACGACACGCTGTCGGCGATGTCCTCGCAGATCTGGGGGTTCGGCGCGCTCCGGCCCGTCCCCGAGGCCCGCCTGCGCGAGATCGGGCTGGACCCGGCCGACCGGCGCCTGCGCCAGACGCTGGACCTGATCGCCGAGGTGCAGGGCTTTCCCAGGCATCTGTCGCAGCATGTCGGCGGTTTCGTCATCACCGAGGGCCGGCTGGACGAGCTGGTGCCGGTCGAGAACGCCACGATGGAAGAGCGCACCGTCATCTGCTGGGACAAGGACGATATCGACGCCCTGGGCATTCTGAAGGTCGATATCCTGGCACTGGGCATGCTGACCTGCCTGCGCAAGGGGTTCGACCTGATCGCCCAGCACCACCAGACGGCATATGACCTGGCCACCCTGCCCCCCGAGGATCCGGCCGTCTATGACATGCTGTGCAAGGCCGACAGCCTGGGCGTGTTCCAGGTGGAAAGCCGCGCGCAGATGAATTTCCTGCCCCGGATGCGGCCGCGCGGCTTCTATGACCTGGTGATCCAGGTCGCGATCATCCGCCCCGGCCCGATCCAGGGCGACATGGTGCATCCCTATCTGCGCCGCCGCAACGGCGAGGAACGGGTCGGCTTTCCTTCGGATGCGCTGGGGCGGGTGCTGGGGAAGACGCTGGGCGTGCCGCTGTTCCAGGAGCAGGCGATGCAGATCGCGATCATCGGCGCGGGCTTCACCCCCGAAGAGGCCGACAGGCTGCGCCGTGCGCTGGCCACCTTCAAGAAACATGGCAATGTCGGCGAATTCCGCAGCCGCTTCCTGCGCGGCATGGCGGCCAACGGCCATGATGCGGATTTCGCCGCGCGCTGCTTTTCCCAGATCGAGGGGTTCGGCAGCTACGGTTTCCCCGAAAGCCATGCCGCCAGTTTCGCGCTGCTGGTCTATGCCTCGGCCTGGCTCAAGCGGCATCACCCCGGCATCTTCGCCTGCGCATTGCTGAATTCGCAGCCGATGGGATTCTACGCACCGGCCCAGATCGTGCGCGACGCGCGCGCGCACGGGGTGGCGGTGCGCCCGGTCTGCATCAATGCCAGCTTCTGGGACAACGTGATGGAACCCGATGGCAATGGCGGGCTGGCACTGCGGCTGGGCTTTCGCCAGATCCGCGCCATGCGCGAGGAAGAGGCGCACTGGATCGTCGCGGCCCGCGCCAACGGCTATCGCACGCCAGAGGATGTCTGGCGCCGCGCCGGAACCGCGCCACGGCTGCTGCGCGTCCTGGCCGAGGCCGACGCCTTTGCCGGCCTGGGGCTCACGCGGCGCGAGGCCCTGTGGCAGGCCCGCGCGATAACCGCCCCCGCGGCGCTGCCGCTTTTCGCCGGCGACCTGGATGGCGAGGCGATCGTGGAACCGGCCGTCGCGCTGAAACCGATGAGCGAGGGCGAACAGGTCGTGGAGGATTACGCCGCGATGCGGATGACGCTGCGGACCCATCCCCTGGCGCTGCTGCGGGCAAGATTGACCCCGCGCCATGCCGCGACCGGGAATGGCTGAGCCAGGACCAGGGCCGACGGCCCGTTCAACTGCCCCGCAGCAGATCCATCAGCGCCTCGGACGGAAAGCCATCGGGCGCCACGCCCCGGCTTTTCTGGAAGGCCCGGATCGCATCGGTCGTGTTGGGCCCGATGATCCCGTCGATCTTGTCGTCGAGAAACCCCATCCGCGCCAGCCGGCGTTGCAGATCCTTCTTTTCGCTGAACGACAGGGGTTCGTATCCGCGCGGCCAGTCCGCCTGGATCGGCGGGCCGCCCTTGAGCCGGTCAGACAGGTGGCCGACGCCGATCACATAGGCATCGGCGACGTTGTAGCGTTCGAGCACCGCGAAATTCCTGAAGATCATGAAAGCCGCGCCATCGGCCCCGGCCGGCAGCAGGATCGAGGCGGAACCGTAATCGCGCACCGCGCGCCCGTCGATCCCGGTCACACCCAGCCGCGCCCAGTCCGAGGGCATCTTCTGAATCGACCGGCTTGCCAGGCTGAAATCGAAACCGCGCGGCAGGCGCACCTCGACACCCCAGGGCTGGCCGCTGATCCAGCCGTGCCGGGCCAGGTAGGACGCGGTCGAGGCCAGCGCGTCGGCCGGATCATCGGCCCAGATATCGCGCTTTCCGTCGCCGGTGAAATCGACCGCATAGGCCTGATAACTGGACGGGATGAACTGCGTGTGGCCCATCGCCCCGGCCCAGGACCCTTTCATGCGCCCGGGCGGCACATCGCCCGATTGCACGATCTTCAGCGCGTCGATCAACTGCGCCTCGAAAAAACTGCCGCGACGGCCGTCGAAGGCCAGCGTCGCCAGCGCCTCGATCACCGGGACCGAGCCGCGGCTTTCGCCATAGGCGCTTTCCAGCCCCCAGATCGCCGTGACCACTTCCTTCTGCACGCCGAAGCGCCGCTCGATCGCATCGAGAAGCCGGGCGTGGCGGCGCAGGGCCGCCTGGCCGTTGCGCACCCGCACGGGCGAGGCCGCCGTATCCAGGTAATCCCAGATCTGGCTGGTATATTCGGCCTGGTTCCGGTCTTTCTGGATCACGTCGGTATTATAGCGCACATCCTGAAAGGCCCGGTCGAACACGCGCGCCGAAATACCCTGCGACAGGGCCCGGTCGCGAAAGCCGGCAATCCAGCGGCGAAAGGCCATGTTGGATGTGGAGATCCGCGTCAAGGACGGGTTCCGGCGCGTGACTTCGGGTCGCGGGGCGGGCAGCACGGATTGTGCGATTGCCACCGGGGCCGGCGTGGATCGCGGCACCGGATAGGGCGATCGTTCCATCGCTGCCGCAACGCCTGCCGCAAGAACGCCGGCGAATCCCAGGGAAACTCCCGAAATGGATATGAACCGCACCATGAACCCACCTGTCTGCCCGTCATCTGTTTTGACCGGAGTGTAGCCCGAGTCGAATCCACCACAAAGCGATGTCTTCACGGATGCGCGGTTCAATGCCGTTTTCGGACGAGCTTGCGCTTGACCTTGGCCGTCTTCTTCCTGGCCTTCGCCTCCTTCCGGCGGGGCGGCGCGACCTTGCGCGCGCCCCTGCGGCCGCGGGGCAGTGCCTTGCCGTCCAGCGTCAACAGTTCCAGCGTCAGCCCGCCGGTTACCGGAACCGCATCGGTCAGCCGCACGGTGACGCGCTGGCCGATGCCGATTTCAACGCCGCTGTCGCTGCCCATCAGGCTTTGCGACTCGGCATCGAAATGAAAATATTCATCGCCCAGCTCGCGGATCGGCACCAGCCCGTCGGCGCCGGTTTCGTCCAGCTTCACGAAAAGCCCGAAGCGGGCGATGCCGGAAATCGTTCCGGTGAATTCATTTCCCACCCGCTCGGACAGGTAGGCGGCGAGGTAGCGGTCGGTGGTATCGCGCTCGGCCGCCATGGAGCGGCGCTCGGTCTCGGAAATATGCTGGGCGGTGGCCTCCAGCGTTTCGACATCCTCGGCGCTGAGCCCGTCCTTGCCCCAGCCATGCGCCGATATCAGCGCCCGGTGCACGATCAGGTCGGAATAGCGCCGTATCGGCGAGGTGAAATGCGCATAGCTGTTCAATGCCAGCCCGAAATGGCCCAGATGCTCGGGCGTGTAATAGGCCTGCGTCATCGACCGCAGCGTGGACATGTTGATCAGCTCGGCGAATTCGGTGCCCATCGCGTCATCGAGCAACTTGTTGAGGTGCCGGGTCTGCAACACCTGCCCCTTGGCCAGGGTGAAGCCCGAGGCGGCCGCGACCTCGCGCAGCGCGTCCAGCTTTTCGGGCGAGGGTTCCTCATGCGCCCGGAACAGCAGGGGCCGGCGCATCCGCGTCAGTTCCTGCGCTGCTGCGACATTGGCCAGAACCATGAATTCCTCGATCAGGCGGTGCGCGTCGTAGCGTTCCTTGAACTGCACCGAAACGACCTTGCCCGCGTCGCTGAGAACGATCTGCCGCTCGGGCAGATCCAGGTCCAGCGGCTGGCGCGCCTTGCGCGCGGTCCCGAGCGCGGCATAGGCCCCATAGATCGGTCTGATAACCTCGTCGAGCAGCGGTTCGGTCTTTTCGGTCGGGCGGCCGTCGACGGCATCCTGCACCTGTTCATAGGTCAGCGCCGCCGCGGATTGCATCAGCCCGCGGGTGAACCGGTGCGACAGCTTGTTGCCCTGCGCGTCGATCTTCATCCGCACCGCCATGCAGGCGCGCGGCACCCCTTCGTGCAGGCTGCAAAGATCGCCGGACAGACGATCGGGCAGCATCGGCACGACCCGGTCGGGAAAATAGGTGGAATTGCCGCGCTTGCGGGCCTCGCGGTCCAGGGCCGAGCCGGGGGTGACGTAATGGGCCACATCGGCGATGGCGACCCACAGGATGAAACCGCCGGGGTTTTTCGGATCCTCGTCCGGGATCGCCAGAATCGCGTCGTCGCGGTCGCGCGCATCCGCCGGGTCGATGGTGATCAGCGGCAGGTGGCGCAAATCCTCGCGCTGGCCCAGCCCGGCCGGTCTGGCACGGTCGGCCTCGGCGATGACGTCATCGGGAAAGGCGTCGGGAATGCCATGCTGATGGATCGCGATCAGCGACACGGCCTTTGGCGCATGCGGATCGCCCAGCCGGTCGGTGACGCGCGCCCGGGGCAGGCCCATGCGCCCCTTCGGCCCGGCCTGTTCGGCCTCGACCAGTTCGCCGTCCCTGGCGCCATGCGTCGCCCCCGGCGCGACGATCCATTCGCGGTCGGCGCCCTTGTCGATCGGCACGATCCGCCCGCCTTCGGCCCCGGCGCGGAAAATGCCCAGCAATCGCGTCGGGTTGGTGCCGATGCGCCGGATCAGCCGGGCCTGATACTGGTGATCCTCGCCGCGCACGTCCAGCAGCTTGGCGAGGATGCGATCGCCGGCGCCCAACGCCGGGTCGGTGTCGCGCGCGACATAGAGCACCCGTGGCTCGGCCCCCGCGCCATGCCACTCCATCGGTTTCAGGAAAAGATCGCCATCGGCGGTCGGCGCCAGCACCTGCAGCACCGTGACCGGCGGCAGCTTGTCGGGATCGCGATAGGTCTTGCGCCGCTTCTCCAGGTGGCCGTCCTGTTCCAGCTCTTTCAGAACGCGCTTCAGCTCGATCCGGTCGGCGCCCTTGATGCCGAAGGCCCGGGCGATGTCGCGCTTGGATGTCTGGCCCGGGTGTTCGGCTATCCAGTCGAGAATCTGGTCTTTGGAAGGGATCTGGCTCATGCGGCGGGGGTAACACGGGCCCGTGGCGACGTCATGCGAAATAGTCGGCCAGAATCCGCGCGTAGATCGCCTTCAGCTGCCTGATCTGGGCGATTTCCACCCGTTCGTCCACCTGGTGCATGGTCCGGCCGACCAGGCCGAATTCGACGACCGGGCAGTGATCCTTGATGAAGCGCGCATCCGACGTGCCGCCCGAGGTGGACAGGACCGGCGCGATGCCGGTTTCCATCTCGACCGCGTTGGCCACCAGGTCCGACAGGGGCCCCGGCGGGGTCAGGAAACTTTCGCCGGAAACCCGGATCGTCATCTCGACCGTCACGCCGGTTTCCTCGGCGATGCGATCGGCCTCGCGCCGCAGCCAGGCACCCAGGCTGTCCGAGGAATGGGCGTCGTTGAAGCGGATGTTCACGGTCGCCCGCGATTCGGCCGGGATCACGTTGTTCGCCGGGTTGCCGGTGTCGATGGTGGTGATCGCCAGCGTCGAGGCGTCGAAATGCGCTGTCCCATCGTCCAGCGCATGGCTTGCCAGCCGATCCATCAGGCGGGCCATCGCGGGCAGCGGGTTCAGGGCGCGATGCGGATAGGCCGAATGCCCCTGCACGCCCTTCACCGTGAAATAGGCGGTCATCGAGCCGCGCCGGCCGATCTTGATCATCTCGCCCATGCGCTCCGGGCATGTCGGCTCTCCCACAAGGCAGGCAGACATGCGTTCGCCCTGTTGCGCCATCCAGTCCAGCAGGGCGCGGGTGCCATCCTGCGCGTCGCCCTCTTCGTCGCCGGTAATGGCCAGCACCACGGCGCCGTCCGGGGGCGCCTGCGCGACAAGATCCATGGCCGCCGCGGCGAAGGCGGCCACGCCCGATTTCATGTCGGTCGCGCCGCGCCCCCACAGAAAGCCCCCCTTCCGCTCGGCGCCGAAGGGATCGACACTCCAGGCGGCCGCATCGCCGACGGGCACCACGTCGGTGTGACCGTTGAAGCCGAAAGTCCTGCGATGCCCCTTGGCCCCCCAGCGCGCAAAAAGGTTCGAGATGCCGTTTCGCTCCACGCGCATGCAGTCGAACCCGGCCGCCCCCAGCCGGGTTTCCAGCAAGCGCAGCGCGCCACCCTCTTGCGGCGTCACCGAGGGGCAGCGAACCAGGTCCGCGGTCAGGTCTACGGGGTCGATCACTCGGGTATCCTCTTGCCGGCCGGGACAAGCGATAAACCGGGTGGCGCGGCGGCGCAATGTTGCCGGTCGGAAACAATCCACGGTAATCAATGCCGAATTGTGGCCGACCGGTTTACGAAGCTGCAAGGTCATGCAAGTTTTTGGACAAAACTTGACAAACATGACCCAGAGGCAGGGTGCGGGCCAGAGCAGGAGAAATCGGCCCGATCGCGCGGTAATTGCAGGAAAGCGGCCCGTCAGGGCCGGTTCTTGTGTTGCCCTGCCCTGTAACGGCAGGAGAGCAGCATGGTCGCACCGTCGGAACTGAACTATGACCTGAAGGCCGACGCCATGGAGATGGCGAACGCGATCTTCGGCAATGGCGTGAATGTCGTGTCGGCCAGTTACGACGGTGACCGGGAAGCGTCGGGGCTCTACTCGGGCGGCGACTCGATCTCGCCCTTCGCCACGCCCGGCGACAGCGGCGTGATCCTGTCCACCGGCGACGCCGACGATTTCACCAACCGTCCCGGGAATGGCTGGTGGGGAAATCAGGCCAACAACAGCGACCATACATGGTCGAACACCAAGGGCGTGGACAACGACCCCGACATGAACGCGCAGGCCGGCGCCAACACCTATGACGGCGCCTATCTGACCGCCGATTTCATTCCCGATTCCGACACGCTGACGATGCAATTCGTGTTCTCGTCCGAGGAATACCCCGAATATGTCGGCTCGCAATTCAATGATGCCGTGGTGGTCTGGGTAAACGGTGCGCCGGTCCCGCTGGAGGTCGGGGCGGGTGATGCCAGCGTCGGGGATCTGAACCAGACCGACACAAGGAACCTCTATGTCGACAACACGGACGACAGCCACAATACCGAGATGGACGGGTTCACCGTCACGATGTCGCTGAACATGCCCGTCAATGCGGGGCAGGTGAATACCATCCGCATCGGAATCGCGGATGTGGCGGATTCGACCTACGATTCGAACCTGCTGATTGCCGGCGACAGCATGCAGACCGAGGTCATCGCCAATTCCGATTCCGTGACGATCGCCCCGGATCACAGCCAGAACGTCGATGTTCTGGCCAATGACGGCAACGCTGGCAGCGGGGCGCTGACCATCACTCATATCAACGGCACCGCCGTGGCCGCGGGCGACAGCGTCACGCTGGCGACGGGTCAGGTTGTCACGCTGAATGCCGATGGCACGTTCGAGGTGACGGCCGATAGCGACGAGGAACAGGTCAATTTCACCTACGCCGTCGAGAATGGCAACGGCGTGTCGGACACCGGCTTCGTTACCGTCGATACGGTGCCCTGTTTCGTGGCCGGCACGCGGATCATGACCGACCGCGGCGAGGTGCCGGTGGAACGGCTGGCCCCCGGCGACCTGGTGCGCACGCTGGACGACGGGTTGCAGCCGCTGCGCTGGGTGGGACGCCGCACCGTGGCCGCCGAGGGCCGGATGGCACCCATCCGAATCGCCGCGGGCGCCATTGGCAACCACCGCGAGATCCGGCTGTCACCGCAGCACCGGGTTCTGATGCAGACCGGGCTGGCCGAGCTTCTGTTCGGTGCGGGCGAAGTGCTCGTCGCCGCGAAGGATCTGGTGAATGGCGATACGATCACGGTGCAGGAAACAGGCGCGGTCGAATATGTCCACATCCTGTTCGATCAACACCAGATCGTGTTCTCCGAAGGGCTCGAAACCGAAAGTTTCCTGCCGGGTCCGCAGGCGGTGAAAGGGTTCGACCGGCAGGTGATGGCCGAGATCTGCGCCCTGTTTCCCGAACTCGATCCCGCGACGGGGGCGGGTTATGGTCCGGCGGCCCGGCGCCTGCTGAAAGCCCATGAAACGCGGCTTCTGGTGCAGGAGGACGCGGCGGCATGAGCTGGCTTTGCGTCAGCCAGTCTGCCGACACCGTCGGCGCCCCCGCCGCCATGCCCCCCGGCAACGGGGCGTCGTGGAAGGGCGCGACGGTATTGCCGCGCGGCAGCCTGTTCGTCGAGGCCGACCTGGGGCGCTGGCGGCGCGACGACCAGACGCTGTTCGTGCTGCACGGCAAGCAGGTGCCGGTCAGCCACGCGTCGCTGCACCTGGGGGCGGACGGGACCATCGCCTATGTCCGGCGCCTGGGCGATGAAAGGGTGCAGACCTCTCTCTCGGCCACGCGGATGCGGCTGGAGGGGGTGATCCGCCTGATCGTGTCGTGGGACATGGCCGCGCGGCGCGGCGTGATGTCGCTGGAAACCGTCGATGACGGCGCCCTTCTGCAACGCGATTTCGTCGATCCGCTGCCCTGGCTGGCCGATGATGCCCGGCGCCTGCGGGCGCCGGCAGCCGATCTGGCATTCGGACCCGGTCTTTGCTGGCTGGCCCTGTCGGACCGCCCGGAACCCGTCGGCCTGACCCCGAGCCTTGCCGCCGGCACGCCGGTTCGCACCCCGCGCGGGGATGTCCCCGTCGAACGACTGGCACCAGGCGACCTGGTGGAAACCGCCGGCGGGCGGGTGCGGCCGGTGCTCTGGTCCGGCGGGCGCGACGTGCCCGCGCGGGGCAGGTTTCGTCCGATCCGCCTGATGGCCCCCTATCTGGGCCTCACCCGCGACGTGATCGTGGCCCCCCAGCAGCGGCTGGTGCTGCGCGGCGACGAGGTGGAATACCTGTTCAACGAAGAGGCCGTTCTGGTCGAGGCACGCGCCTTGCTGAATACCGCCTATGCGGTGCAAGACCCCTGCGGCCCGACCATGCGGTATCACCAGGTCATCCTGGAAGAGCATGATGTCCTGCGCGTCGGCGGCGCCGGAATGGAAAGCCTGTTCATCGGCACGCTGCGCGAATCTCCGCAGATCCTTGCGACGACCATGCTGGCGCGGGTTCCGGCCGGGCGCCTGCCCGCCCACCGGAAACTGGCCCATCGCGCGCTGCTGGACTACGAGGCGATGACCCTGCGCGCGGCCCTGCTCGGTCGTTAGATCGCCGGGGCTCAGGATGCGGCGGGGTCATCCCCGGCGGTTTCCTCGCCGTGGAAGAACGGCGTGAACTGCGCCACGATGACCGAATTCTCGGCAAGGGCACGCGCCATCAGCGCGGCTTCCTCGGCGTCGATCTCATGCCCCTCGGCGCGCCGCTCCTCTTCCGTGCCATAGCCGGTAACATCGAGCGGCGCCAGATCGGCCTGCTTCAACACCGCCACCGTCTCGCGCACGGCCTCTGCCTCGTCGACGCCCGAGGCGAAACAGACCAGCCCGGCCCCGGTCGCGCCGTCGGGCAGGCCATCACCGGCGCTGCGCCCGATCTGGACGACCAGCGTATAGACCTGCTGGGGACGTTTCGGCTTTTCGCTCACGCGATTCGCCCTTCCATCGTCTTTTGCCGGTCCCGGCACGCCGCCCGGGCCGGCGCTCAGTCGCGCAGCAATTCGTTGATCCCGGTCTTGGAGCGTGTCTGCGCGTCCACCCGCTTGACGATCACCGCGCAATAGAGGTTGAGGTTGTTCTTCGTCGGCATCGAGCCGGAGACGACGACCGAATAGGGCGGCACCTCGCCCATGAAAACCTCGCCCGTCTCACGATCGACGATCTTGGTGGACTTGCCGATATAGACGCCCATGCCCAGCACCGAGCCCTCGCGCACGATGCAGCCTTCGACCACTTCCGAACGGGCCCCGATGAAGCAATTGTCCTCGATGATGGTCGGGCCGGCCTGCATCGGCTCCAACACCCCGCCGATACCGACGCCGCCCGACAGGTGCACGCCCTTGCCGATCTGGGCGCAGCTGCCGACGGTGGCCCATGTATCAACCATCGTGCCTTCCTCGACATGGGCCCCGAGATTGACGAAAGAGGGCATCAGGACGACCCCCGGCGCGATATAGGCCGAGCGGCGCACGACGCAGTTGGGAACCGCGCGGAAACCGGCCTTGCGCCATTCGTCTGTGCCCCATCCCTTGAACTTGCTGTCGACCTTGTCCCACCAGCCGCCACCCTGCGGGCCACCGTCCTGGATTTCCATATCCTTGATACGAAAGCCCAGCAGCACCGCCTTCTTGGCCCATTGGTTGACATGCCATGTGCCGTCGTCCTGCCGCGCAGCCACGCGCAGCATGCCGCTGTCCAGGGCGTCCAGCGTGTGTTCGATCGCTTCGCGCGTCTCGCCGCCGGTCGCCGGCGTGATCTGGTCGCGGGTTTCCCACGCGGCTTCGATGGCGGCCTCAAGCTGGGCGTTCGACATGGGATTCCTCCGAAAACGTGACTGGCCTGCTTCCGGGCGACGCTATAGACGCAGAAAAGGGCCAGCGCAATGGAACCGGAGGCGCCGATGACAAAAGACACCCATGAACGGGTCTTTCCCGATGCACAGGACGATATCGAAACGCTCCGGACGGTCCCGGGCACGGCGCAGACGCAGGCCCCGGCCTACCGGCTGGCCTTCAACGACGAGGATTTCATCGCCCGTGACGAGCTGCGCCCGGTTCGCCTGCAACTGGAGCTGATGAAACCCGAAATCCTGATGAGCGAATACGGCATCAAGAGCACCATCGTCCTGTTCGGCGGGGCCCGCATCCCCGAGCCGGACCAAAAGCACACGGCCCGGACCGAGACGCTGGCCGAGCTTTCGAAATACTATGCCGAAGCGCGGGAATTCGCCCGGCTGGTGACCCTGAAATGCCGCATGAACGGCGGCTTGAAGAATGTCATCGTCACCGGCGGCGGCCCCGGCGTGATGGAGGCGGGCAACCGCGGCGCGGCGGATGCGGGGGGCGTGTCGATCGGGCTGAACGTGGTGCTGCCGCACGAACAGCGGCCCAACGATTATGTCACCCCCGAATTGTGTTTCAACTTCCACTATTTCGGCATTCGCAAGATGCATTTCCTGATGCGTGCCAACGCGGTAGCGATGTTTCCCGGCGGGTTCGGCACGATGGACGAGATGTTCGAGGCGCTGACCTTGATCCAGACCCGGCGCATGAAACCGGTGCCCTTTCTGCTGTTCGGCCGGGACTTCTGGGAACGGATCATCAACTGGCAGGCCCTGGCCGAGGCCGGCACCATCGCCCATGAGGATCTGGAGCTGTTCCATTTCGTCGAGACCGCGCAGGAAGCGGTGGATTACATCGATACCTGGGTGCCGCCAGCCTGACCGGAACCGCGCGTCAGCCCGGCGGTGTCGCCCGGTCCACCGCGCGCAGCTGGCCCGACGATCTCGCGCCGGCGCGGGCCGCCTCGACCAGGGCGCGGAACAGACGGCGCTGGCGCCGCGCATAGAACAGGTGTTCGGGATGCCACTGCACCCCCAGCGCAAAGGGGTCGTGCACCCGCTCGACCGCCTGGATCATGCCGCCTTCGTCCCGCGCCGCGACGCGCAGCCCCGCGCCCAGCCGGTCCACCGCCTGGCTGTGCAGCGCATTGACCTTCATCGGCGCGCGCCCGGCCAGCCGTTCGAGCCGCGTGCCGGGCACGACATGCACGATCTTGCGCGGCAGGATCGTCCATTTGCGCCGGCTGGCCGTGTAGATGCCATAGGCATCCTGGTGCAGCGTTCCGCCCAGCGCCACGTTCAGCATCTGGCTGCCGCGGCAAATGCCCAGGACGGGCTTGTTCGCCTCCGCGGCCTCGCGCATCAGCCGGCGCTCCAGCGCGTCACGGGCGGGATCGAGCCGGGCCGATGTGACCAGCCGCCCGCCATAGAGATCGGGCGAGATGTCGTCGCCGCCGCCGATGATGATCCCGTCCACGCAGGCCAGCTGTGCCTCGCGCCCCGCGACCCAGCGCACGGACCGCCCCCCCGCAAGCCACACGTTGAGCGCCACCAGCGGAAAGATCCGCCACCCCGACCGCCGCGAGGTCGTGACCCCGATCAGCGGT
The DNA here is from genome assembly GCA_016278325.1 of Actibacterium sp. Lineage (GTDB taxonomy): Bacteria > Pseudomonadota > Alphaproteobacteria > Rhodobacterales > Rhodobacteraceae > JADQCB01. Next base: position 19,750 of record JADQCB010000031.1, on the reverse strand, counting down.
CGGGTCATGCCTGCACCCCGTGCGCGCGCAATACCTCACCGGCCGCCGCGGCCCAATGCGCGCGAAACAGCGTGACGGCGCCATGCTCTGCCTGCCAGCGGTCGGCCAATGCGTCCAGAAGCGCGGCGCTGGCGGCCACCCGCTCGACCAGCAGCCAGCGCGACCATTCCTCGGCCAGCGACCAGTCGGCATCGTCGATGCGGCAATCCGGCAGGCGGAAATGAAAGGCCGGTCGCGGCGAAACCGCGCTGTCGGCGCCCAAGGCCCGCGACACCCTGTCGGGGCGCAGATGCGCGAAGATGGGCAGCATGTCGAGGCCGCGGTTCCGGCTGGGCGTTTCCTGCAGATAAAGCCCGATCACCGCGTCCAGATCGGCCTCGCGGCCCAACCCGACAAGGCCTCGGACGAACCGCGTGGGATAGGGATCGGTGAATGGCAATATGTGGCGCGAGTCGTCGATCGGCCGCACATCGCGCAGCCAGTCCTCGATCAGCGCATAGGCAAGAAGCGGACGCAGGATGGCCTCTGACGTTGTGGCCGCGATCTCGACATTCAGATGCACGCCAAAGCCGAAGCGGAACCGCGCATTGCTGCCCAGCGCCCCGGCCCGGCGCAGGATGTCGCGAAATTCGTCGAGCATCGCCAGATCGGCCCGGGTCAGCGGCGCGGTCACGATCTCGACCGGGATGACCTCTCGGCCCAGGGCCAGCCCCGCCTCGCGCAGCACGCCGGCGCTGGCCTTGCGCAGCACGGTATCGAGATAGATTTCCAGATCGCCGATCCGGGTGCCCCGAACCCGCCATTCGGTGCCGCCGACCTGCTGAACGCGCCCGCCCAGATGGTCGGCGGCCAAGGTGGCGACGCGCGCCTCGTCGAGCCCGCCAAGCTCGATCTCCACGCCGGTGCGGCGCGGGTCGCCCCGGGCGTTGCACGGTGTCGGCAAGGGTGCAAAGGCAGGCGGGTCAATCGGTGTCTCGGCCATGGCCGTGAACATAGCGATCCGCGCGCGGTTTGCGACCCCGATCCCGCCCGATCAGCCCAGCCCGGCCTCTTCCGCGATCTGCGCGCGGGATTTGCGGGCCCGTTCGGTTGCCGATTTGAGCTGACCGCAGGCGGCCATGATATCCTCGCCGCGCGGGGTGCGGATCGGGCTGGCATAGCCGGCCTTGTAGATGATATCGGCGAAGGACTCGATCCTTTCCCAATCGCTGCGCTCATAGGGTGCGCCGGGCCATTCATTGAACGGGATCAGGTTGATCTTGGCCGGGATGCCGCGGATCAGCGCGACCAGGCGCCGCGCGTCGGCGTCGGAATCGTTGACGCCCTTGAGCATCACGTATTCGAACGTGATCCGCTCGGAGTTCGACAGCTTGGGATAGGCGCGCAGCGCCTCCAGCAACTGGGCGATGTTCCACTTGCGGTTGATCGGCACCAGCTTGTCGCGCACGGCATCGGTGGTGGCATGGAAACTGACCGCCAGCAGGCAGCCGATTTCCTCGGCCGCGCGGGCGATCTCGGGCACCACGCCCGAGGTGGACAGGGTGATCCGCCGGCGCGACAGGGAAATCCCCTCGCCATCCATCACGATCTTCATCGCGTCGCGCACGTTGTCGAAATTGTAAAGCGGCTCGCCCATCCCCATCAGCACGACATTCGACAGAAGCCGCGCCTCGACCTTGGGCGCGCGGCCCGGCGCAGGCCATTCGCCCAGGTCGTCGCGCGCCAGCATGACCTGGCCGACGATTTCGCCGGCGGTCAGGTTGCGCACCAGCTTCTGGGTGCCGGTGTGGCAGAACGTGCATGTCAGCGTGCAGCCGACCTGGCTTGAAATGCACAGCGTTCCGCGGGTTTCCTCGGGGATGTAGACGGTTTCGACCTCGTGCCCGCCGGCGATGCGGATCAGGTATTTCCGGGTGCCGTCGGCGCTGACATTGCGCGACACGATCTCGGGCAGCTCGATCACGAAATTCGCAGCCAGAAGCGCGCGGTATTCCTTGGCCAGGTTGGTCATCGCGGAAAAGTCGCGCACGCCTTTCTGATAGATCCATTGCCAGACCTGCCCGGTGCGCATCTTCGCCTGTCGTTCCGGTGTCCCGGCCGCGATCAGCGCATCGCGCAGCTGGTCCCGGGTCAAACCGACAAGGTTGATCCGGTCACCGCCCGGCAGCTTGCGGGGAATGGTCACCACATCCTGGGTAATGGTCATCGGGCGCGTCTCCAACACTGGGAACGCGCCTCATATAACATTCGGACCGTCAGATAAACACCCGACCGGGGATCAGCCGTTGCAGTATTTTTCCGCCTGCTCCATCGCCGCGGTGAACCCGAAGAGCGAGAAAGTGTCCTTGGTGATCGTGCCGCGGGTGGAGCGCGCGGTCAGAACGGCCTCGGCGCCGGCCTTCATTGCTGCAAGGATCTTGGGGTCATCGGCCTTGGATTTCGGCCAGGCCCATTGGCCATCGGTGAACAGCTCGAAGGTCTGGTCGCCGATCGTCATCTCGACGAAACTGCCCTCGGCGAAGGGATAGCCGCCGGTGAACGAGACCTCGCCATCGACGCCCGGACGGAAGGTCACGAAAAGCAGGATGTCGCCGCGCAACACGGATTTGATGTTGCCGTCCTGATCGGTGTTCACGGTTTCCTTGGGCACCGAAACACCCCAGCACTGGGTCGGCGATTCCGGCGGCTCGGCGAACACATTCCAGTCGGTTTCGACGGCGACGCGGTTGTCCGATTCTTCCTGTGCCTGCGCCCCGAATGCCGCGGTAAGGGCGATCATCGTCGCGGCGATGCCTGTCCTAGCCCAAGATTTCATGTCGATTATTGCCTCCAGCCGTCCTTGCCTCTGCCGATCGCCCACGGCCGTTTCCGGGCCTTTACAAGTGGCGCGGCGGTTTCCTTCTCGATGATGACACAGTAACGTGCAACAGCCGATTTTTAAAAGCCCCGGTTGGCGGAAAATCGCGCAGGTTTGAGCGCAGGAGGGATCATGAGCGAAGCGTTTCCATTGGTCGAGATCTGGCGCGGCCCGTTTTGCGAATCGGTGCATCGGGGGCATGCCGTGATCAGCGACGGCACCGGCCGGATCGTCCGCTCATGGGGCGATCCCGGCAAGGTGATCCTGCCACGCTCGGCGGTGAAGATGATCCAGGCCCTGCCGCTGATCGAAAGCGGGGCCGCGGATGCCTTCGGGCTGAGCGATGCCCAGCTCGCGCTGGCCTGCGCCTCGCATCAGGGGGCGCCGATACATACCGACATGGTGTCGAAATGGCTCGACTCGCTGGGACTGGACGACGACGCGTTCCGCTGCGGCCCCGAGGTTCCGCGCGACACGGCCACGAAACACCGGATGATCCGCGCCCATGCCGAACCATGCCAGATGCACAACAATTGCTCGGGCAAGCATTCGGGGTTCCTGACGCTGGCCCGGCACCTTGGCGCCGGGCCGGACTATGTCGATCCGGCCCATCCGGTGCAGGTCGCGGTGCGCGACGCGTTCGAGGGCGTGACCGGGATGGAAAGCCCGGGTTTCGGAATCGACGGCTGCTCGGCCCCGAATTTCGCGACAACGCTGCATGCGCTGGCCCGCGCCATGGCGTTTTTCGCCAATGCGCGCGAAGATGGCGCCAGCCTGCGCGAAAGGGCCGCCGCGCGGCTGGTCCGCGCGATGCGGGCCTTCCCCGAACTGGTGGCCGGCGAGGGGCGCGCCTGCACCGAGCTGATGCGCGCGATGGATGGCAAGGTGGCGGTCAAGACCGGCGCCGAAGGCGTGTTCACCGCGGTCCTGCCGGAACAGGGGCTTGGCGTGGCGTTGAAAATCTCTGACGGCGCCACCCGCGCGTCCGAGGCGACGATGGCGGCGATTCTGGTCCATCTGGGGGTTCTCGACCCGGATCACCCGGCCACCCGCAAACGTGTGAACGCACCGATCCTGAACCGGCGCGGAATCGAGGTGGGAATGGTGCGTTGCGCCGACGGGGTGTTCTGAAGCGAACATTGTCGCCTTCGATCGTCCCTGCCCCTCGGCCAGTGGGCAGGTCTGATCGGGCGCACCACGCATTTGCCAGGCTCACTCAGCCGGGCAGGAATTCGTCCCGGGCGTACCCCTGCAAATACAGCAACGCCGTCAGATCGCCGTGATTGATCCGGATGTCGCATTGCGCCGCGACCGACGGCTTGGCGTGCAGCGCGACGCCGGCGCCGGCAAGCCCCAGCATCCCCAGATCATTGGCGCCGTCGCCCACCGCCATTACCTGATCCGGCGTCAGACCCCGGCGCGCGCTGATTTCGCGCAGGGCATCAACCTTCGCCGCGCGCCCCAGGATCGGCTCGGCCACGGAACCGCTCAGCCGGCCGTGGTCGATCAACAAGGTATTCGCGCGACTTTCGTCGAAACCCAACATCGCCGCGACACGGTCGGCGAAATTGGTAAACCCGCCCGAAACCAGCACCGCATACCCGCCATTGGCCCGCATGGTCGCGACCAGCGTCGCGCCGCCGGGGGTGAACGTGATGCGGTCGTCCAGAACCTTGTCGATGATGCCCGCATCCTGCCCTGTCAGCAGCGCGACCCGCTCATTCAACGCGCCTTCGAAATCCAGTTCGCCATTCATCGCGCGCGCGGTAATCTCGGCCACTTGCGGCCCGATCCCGGCCTCGGCCGCCAGTTCGTCGATACATTCCTGCGCGATCATGGTGCTGTCCATGTCGGCGATCAGCATTGCCTTGCGCCGTCCGGCGGCGGGTTGGATCACCAGGTCGACCTGCACCGCCTGAAACTCGTTCCAGACGGAGTCACGATTGTCCGGCACGCGCGGGACGGGAAATTCGGCGGCCAGGTCGGGCGCCAGCCACCGGATATCGCCGCCGCCCCAGGCGTTGCGCAGCGCCTCGACTATCGCGGGATCGAGCGCCGCGCGATCGGGATTGCAAAGCAGGGAAACGATGAACATCGGGCGGCTCCGGTCGTGAACGGATCTTTCGCATCTGGGCATCAAGGCCACGCGGACAGGCGGATTTGCCTCGTGCGCAGGGGCATCGCGTTTCGCGCCACCCCCGGCTTCGGCCAGCCCGTTTCCGCGTCTCGAACAAAGGCCCTGCCGCACATCGCGCGACAGGGCCGGGTCATTGGGCAGTGGTCGCGCGCAAAGCGGCGGGCCGTATCACCGGCCCGTTCGGGCGCATCAGTCTTCGAGCGCCTCTTCCGCCGCCACACGCGCCTTGTCGGCCGCGCCCTTGGCGTCCACGTCCCGATCGACGAATTCGATGATCGCCATCGGGGCCATGTCGCCATAGCGGAAACCGGCCTTGAGGACGCGCACATAGCCGCCCTGGCGGTCCTTGTAGCGGGGTCCGAGCACGTCGAACAGCTTGGCCACATGCATGTCCTGCTTGAGCTGCGACGCGGCCTGGCGGCGCGCATGCAGGTCGCCGCGCTTGCCCAGCGTGACCAGCTTTTCCACCACCCGGCGCAATTCCTTTGCCTTGGGCAGGGTGGTCTTGATCTGCTCATGCTCGATGAGCGACCCGGCCATGTTCGCGAACAGGGCCTTGCGATGTTCTTGTGTCCGGTTCAGGCGGCGATAGCCTCTTGCGTGACGCATTTTTCAATTCCTTCTACAGGTTTTTGCTTTGTCCGGTGGCCGGTGCGTGCGGGCCACTCTCCTTGGGGCGAACTTGCCCGGTCTCCTTGCGCGACGGCACGGGCCGGCGGCCCGCCCCGTCAAACGCGATCGGTTCAGAACTGGTCCTCGAATTTCTTGGCCAGATCCTCGATGTTTTCCGGCGGCCATTCCTCGACATCCATGCCCAGGTGCAGGCCCATGCCCGAAAGCACTTCCTTGATCTCGTTCAGCGACTTGCGGCCGAAATTGGGGGTGCGCAGCATCTCGGCCTCGGTCTTCTGAATCAGATCTCCGATATAGACGATATTGTCGTTCTTCAGGCAATTGGCCGAGCGCACCGAAAGCTCCAGCTCGTCCACTTTCTTGAGCAACAGCGGGTTGAATTCGAGCCCCTCGTCGTCGTCCTGGCGGCCGGCGGATTCGGGTTCCTCGAAATTGACGAATATGGACAGTTGATCCTGCACGATCCGCGCGGCATAGGCCACCGCGTCCTCGGGCGAGATCGACCCGTCGGTTTCCAGCTTGATGGTCAGCTTGTCGTAATCCAGCACCTGGCCCTCGCGGGTGGGCTGCACGTCATAGGCGACCTTCTTGACCGGCGAAAAGATCGCGTCGATCGGGATCAGGCCGATGGGCGCATCCTCGGGGCGGTTCTTGTCGGCAGCGACATAGCCCTTGCCGGTATTCACTGTCAGTTCCATGAACAGGTCGGCGCCCTCATCGAGGTGGCAGATCACGTGATCCTTGTTCAGCACCTCGATGCCGGCGGATTCGGAAATCTGCCGGGCGGTCACGACCGACGGCCCCTTGGCGGCGATCGACAGGCGCTTGGGCCCCTCGACCTCCATCCGCAGGGCGACACCCTTGAGGTTCAGCACCACGTCGGTCACGTCCTCGCGCACGCCCGAGATCGAGGAAAACTCGTGCAGCACGTTGTCGATCTGCACGCTGGTGATGGCCGCGCCCTGAAGCGAGCTCATCAGCACGCGGCGCAGCGCATTGCCGAGGGTAAGACCGAAACCGCGTTCCAGCGGTTCAGCCACGATCGTCGCCTGACGCGCCGGCTCATTGCCCGGTTTCACGTCCAGCTGCGTCGGCTTGATCAATTCCTGCCAGTTTTTGTGGATCATGCGAATCTCCTCAATTCCTGCCTGCTGCCCATGTCCGAAGCGGCAGGCGCCCGAGGTAAAAGAACGGACTCGGGCCGCGCGATCCGCGCGACCCGAGCTCAGAGCGAAATCAGACCCGGCGACGTTTCGGCGGGCGGCAGCCATTATGGGCGATCGGGGTCACGTCGCGGATCGAGGTGATGTTGAACCCGGCCGCAGCAAGCGCGCGCAATGCGCTTTCGCGGCCCGACCCGGGGCCCTGCACCTCGACCTCCAGCGTTTTCACGCCGTGTTCCTGCGCCTTCTTGCCCGCATCCTCGGCAGCCATCTGGGCGGCATAGGGGGTGGATTTCCGCGACCCCTTGAAGCCCATCGTGCCCGCCGACGACCAGGAAATCGCGTTACCCTGCACGTCGGAAATCAGGATCTTGGTGTTGTTGAATGAACTGTTCACATGCGCCACGCCGGCGGCGATGTTCTTGCGTTCCTTGCGGCGCGGTGCGCGTTTGGTATCGCGTGCCATTTGTCCTGCCCTCCCTTACTTCTTCTTGCCGGCGATCGGCTTCGCGGGCCCCTTGCGGGTGCGCGCGTTGGTGTGGGTGCGCTGGCCGCGCACGGGCAGGTTGCGACGATGGCGCAGACCGCGATAGCAGCCCAGGTCCATCAGCCGCTTGACGTTCATCTGCACTTCGCGGCGCAGGTCGCCCTCGACGGTATAGTTCGCGTCGATATGTTCGCGAATGGCCAGAACGTCGGCATCCGACAGTTCATTGACGCGACGGGCCGTGTCGACGCCGACCGCCTCGCAGATGCTTTCGGCGGCGGACGGACCGATGCCATGGATATAGGTCAGCGCGATGGGGATGCGCTTTCCCGTCGGGATGTTTACGCCAGCGATACGTGCCAAGTGTGTCTTTCCTCTGGTTGCGGTTCCGTAGCCCCAGAACCTTTTTTCACAACGCAAGCCCGAAAGACTGTTCGCCTTCGGGCCCGATTTGTTCTTGCCGCCGGATGGGATCCTGCCCCGGTGATAACAAGATGATTCTCGATCGAGAAGCCGTGCCTAGGGCGATTCACGGCCAAGGTCAAGAGCCGCGATTCACGCCTTGTCAAGCACCGCCTTGATCTCGCCGGAAACCGTGTCGATATCCGCCAGGCCGTCGATCGGGTGAAGCTTGCCCTTGGCATGGTAATAGCCGATCAGCGGGGATGTCTTCTTGTAGTATTCCATCAGGCGCTGGCGCAGGCTTTCCTCGTTGTCGTCAGCCCGGCGCGTGAACTCGGTCCCGCCGCAATTCTCGCATTTTCCATCTGCGGGGATCGGCCGGGTCCTGTCGTTATAGACCGCGCCGCAATCGGCACAGGTCGAACGGGCCGTGATCCGGGCGACGAGCGCCTCGTCATCGACGCGCATCTCGATGACCGCTGCCAGCGACTGGCCCACTTTCCTGAGAAGCGCCTCCAGCGCATCGGCCTGTGCAAGCGTCCGCGGGAACCCGTCGAAGATGAAACCGCCGCCCTGCGGGCCGTTGAGCTTTTCCTCGATCAGGCCGATGACGATCTCGTCGGTGACCAGGTCGCCCCGGTCCATGACATCGGCAACGATCTTTCCCATCTCGGTTCCCGAACTGCGCGCCTCGCGCAGCATGTCACCGGTCGAAAGCTGGATCATGCCCCGCTCCGCGACCAGCTTTTGCGCCTGCGTTCCCTTGCCAGCCCCGGGCGGACCCAGAAGTATGATATTCATCTGCGCGCTGTCCCTTTCTTTGCGCCGCGGCGTTTCCCGCGCAGCTGCGATTTCTCGATCAGCCCCTCATACTGATGCGCCAGCAAATGCGACTGGACCTGCTGGATCGTGTCCATCGTCACCGACACCACGATCAGGACCGAGGTGCCGCCGAAATAGAACGGGATCGCCAGTTGCGAGCGCAGTATCTCGGGGAAGAGAACCACAAGCGCCAGATAGCCCGACCCCAGGACCAGGATCCGCGTCACGACGTAATCCAGATATTCCGCCGTGCGCTTGCCCGGGCGGATACCGGGGACAAAGCCGTTCTGGTTCTTCAGGTTGTCGGCCACGTCGTCGGTCTTGAAGGCCACGTTGTAGGTATAGAAATAGGTGAAGAACACCACCAGCCCGGTCATGAACGCCAGATAGAGCGGCTGGCCCGGCCCGAAATAGGCCAGGATCGTCGACATAACCGGCCCCGTCGCGGACGATTGCGAGAAGGTCGAGATCGTGGTGGGCAGCAACAGCAGCGAAGAGGCGAAGATCGCCGGAATCACGCCGGCCGGGTTCACCTTCACCGGCAGGTGGCTTGAGCCGCCGTCATAGACCTTCATACCGACCTGTCGGCGTGGATACTGGATGTGGATCTTGCGCAGGGCCCGCTCCATGAAGACGACGAAGGCCAGCACCGCGATCACCATGACGATCACGCCGATGATGACGGCCGGGTGAATCGCACCCGAGCGGCCCTGGCTGAGGAATTGCGCGATCGCGGCCGGAACGTTGGCGATGATCCCCACGAAAATGATAAGCGAAATGCCGTTGCCCACCCCGCGCGAGGTGATCTGCTCGCCCAGCCACATCAGGAACATCGTGCCTCCGACCAGCGTTATGACGGTCGAGGCCTGGAAGAAAAGGCCCGGATCGGTCGCCAGCGACCCGGCCTCCAGGCTGCGGGCAAGGCCATAGGCCTGGAAGGTCGCCAGCGCCACGGTCCCGTAACGGGTGTACTGGTTGATCTTCTTGCGGCCCTGCTCGCCCTCTTTCTTCAGCTGCTCCAGCTGCGGCACCATGGCGGTCATCAGCTGAACGATGATCGACGCCGAAATGTAGGGCATGATCCCCAGCGCGAATATGCCCATCCGCCCCAGCGCCCCGCCGGTGAACATCGACAGGATGCCGCCCAGGCCCTGGCTGGCCTGTTCCATGAAATCGCGCAGCGCGGCACCGTCGATTCCGGGGACGGGGATGTAGGTTCCCAGGCGGTAGACGCACAAGAGCCCAAGGGTGAAAAGGATCCGCTGACGCAGCTCGGTCGCCTTGCCGAAGGCGCCCCAGCTCATGTTCGCGGCCATTTGCTCTGCTGCAGAAGCCATGCACTGTCTCTTTCATGACAGCGCCGCCCGGACCGTTTTCCGGTCAGGCGGCGCCAGGAAAACTGGGAAAGGGTGTAAGCGGCATGGTCGCCGCCCACAACCTCTTATTCGGCCGCCGTCGCGTTGCCGACGGTGATCGACCCGCCGGCCTTTTCGACCGCGGCAACCGCGGATTTCGACGCGCCGGTGACGTTGAGCGCAACTTTCGCGTTGAAATCGCCCTTGGCCAGAACCCGCACACCGTCGCGCTTGCGCCGGACCAGGCCGCTGGCGACCAGCGCGTCCTCGGTGATTTCGGCCTTGGCGTCCAGCTTGCCGGCGTCGATGAATTTCTGGATCAGGCCCAGGTTGACTACGGCAAAGGCCTTGCGGTTGGGCTTGGTGAACCCGCGCTTGGGCAGGCGCTGATACAGCGGCATCTGGCCACCTTCATAGGCGTTGATCGCAACGCCCGAACGCGAGTTCTGGCCCTTGATGCCACGCCCGCCGGTCTTGCCGGTGCCGGAACCGACCCCGCGGCCGATCCGCTTGCGCGGTTTGGTCGCGCCTTCGTTGTCGTGCAGTTCATGCAGTTTCATGTCGCTTGCTCCTTTGCCGGACATGACCCCCAGCGACGGATGGGCCAGCCACGGCGTTCAAATCACGGAAGGTCGGGAAGAGCGCCTAGCCGCGCTCTTCGACGATTTTCACCAGATGCGGGATCTTGTTGACCATGCCGCGCACGGCCGGGGTATCCTCCAGCTCGCGCGTGCGGTGCATCTTGTTCAGGCCAAGCCCAACCAGCGTCTGGCGCTGGATGGCGGGGCGACGGATCGGCGAACCGATCTGCTTGACGACGATGGTCTTTGCCATGTTCCCGTCTCCTTACGCTTCGGCCGCGGCCGGGGCCGGCGCATCGGCATCGGCCGGCTTTTTCAGGATGTCGGCCACCTTCTTGCCGCGACGCTGCGCGACCTGGCGCGGCGAGCTTTCGCCGGTCAGCCCGTCCAGCGTGGCACGGATCATGTTATAGGGGTTCTGCGACCCGACCGACTTGGCCACGACGTCCTGGACGCCCAGCATCTCGAACACGGCGCGCATCGGCCCGCCCGCGATGATCCCGGTCCCCTGCGGCGCGGTGCGCATGACGACCTTGCCGGCACCGTGGCGGCCATAGACATCGTGATGCAGGGTCCGGCCTTCGCGCAGCGGCACGCGGATCAGGTTGCGCTTGGCCTGTTCGGTGGCCTTGCGGATCGCCTCGGGCACTTCCTTGGCCTTGCCCTTCCCGAATCCGACGCGCCCCTTCTGGTCGCCCACGATCACCAGCGCGGCAAAGCCGAAACGCTTGCCACCCTTGACGGTTTTGGACACCCGGTTGATCGCCACGAGACGATCGGCGAATTCCGGGGTTTCATCACGATCGCGACGATCGCGACGGTCCCGGCGGTTATCACGTTCTGCCATATCTCGTCTCCTTAGAACTTGAGCCCGCCTTCACGCGCGGCGTCGGCAAGGGCCCGCACCGTGCCGTGAAAGAGGAAGCCGCCGCGGTCGAAATAGCACTCTTCGACACCGGCCTTCTTGGCGCGTTCGGCAATCGTCGTTCCGACCTTGGTGGCGGCATCGACATTGTTCTTTCCGAAAATGCCCAGATCCTTCTCGAGCGAGGAAGCCGCGGCAAGCGTAACGCCGTTCACGTCGTCGATCAGCTGAACGCTGATGTTCTTGTTGCTGCGGTGGATGCTCAGGCGCGGGCGCCCGTTGGCCATCTTGCGCAGCTTGTTCCGAACGCGCAGACGGCGCTTCAGAAACTGACCTCGTTTGCTGTATGCCATTATTCGCGTCCTTACTTCTTCTTGCCTTCCTTGCGGAAGATATACTCGTCCTTGTAGCGGATACCCTTGCCCTTGTAGGGCTCGGGCCGCCGCCAATCGCGAATATTCGCCGCAACCTGGCCGACAAGCTGCTGATCGTTGCCCTCGACCACGATCTCGGTCGGTTTCGGCGCGGTGACGGTCACGCCGTCCGGCACGTCGAAATTGACCTCGTGGCTGAGACCCAGCGACAGTTTCAGGCTGTTGCCCTGCATCTGCGCGCGATAGCCGACGCCCTGGATTTCCAGCTCCTTGCGGAAACCGCCGGTGACGCCCTGAACCAGGTTCTGGATCATCGTGCGCGACATGCCCCATTGCTGAAGCGCCCGCTTGGACCGCCCCCGCGGGGTCACCGTAACCTCGTTGTCGCCAACCGTGATGGTCACATCATCGGTCGCGGTGAAGCCGCGGGCGCCTTTCGGCCCCTTGACCTCGACGGTCTGGCCGGAGACGGATGCAGATACACCCGACGGCAGCTCGACCGGTCGTTTACCAATTCGAGACATTGCCAAACCTCCTTAGAAGACCGTGCAGAGCACTTCACCGCCCACATTGGCGGCGCGCGCTGCTGCATCCGACATCACGCCCTTGGACGTGGAGACGACCGACACGCCCAGGCCCTGACGGACCGAGGGAATGTCCCTTACACCCATATAGACGCGGCGGCCCGGGGTGGAGACGCGCTTGACCTCGCGGATGACCGGGGCGCCTTCGTAGTATTTGAGGCTGATCTCGATCTCCGGCAGGCCATTGGCGCCGGTGACGTTTTCATGGCCCCGGATATAGCCCTCGTCCTTGAGAACGTCGAGAACCCAGACGCGCAGCTTGGATGCCGGCGTGCGGACCGTTGACTTGCCGCGCATCTGCGCGTTGCGGATGCGGGTCAGCATATCGCCGAGAGGATCACTGAATGACATATCTAACCCTCCTTACCAGCTCGACTTGACCATACCGGGGATCTGCCCGTGCGAGGCGAGATCCCGCAGCATGATCCGGCTGACCTTCAGCTTGCGGTAATAGGCATGCGGACGGCCGGTCAGTTGGCAGCGGTTGTGCAGACGGGTGGCCGAGCTGTTGCGCGGCAGTTTCGCAAGCTTCAGCGAGGCGCGGAAACGCTCCTCCATCGGCTTGGACTCGTCGTTCACGATTTCCTTCAGCGCGGCGCGCTTGGCGGCATACTGCTCGACCAGGCGTTGGCGCTTCTTCTCGCGTTCGACCATTGCTTTCTTCGCCATGTTCTTTCTCCTCCCGCGATCAGCTGTTGAAAGGCATGTTGAAATGCTTCAACAGCGCCTTCGCTTCCGCGTCGGTTTTCGCGGTGGTGGCAATGACAATATCCATGCCCCAGACCTCATCGACCTTGTCGTATTCGATCTCGGGGAAAACGATGTGCTCCTTCAGGCCCATGGCATAGTTGCCGTGGCCGTCGAAGGATTTGCCCGATATGCCGCGAAAGTCGCGGACGCGGGGCATCGCGATGGTGATGAGACGGTCGAGGAATTCGTACATCCGGTCGCCGCGCAGCGTGACCTTGGCGCCCAGCGGCATGTCCTCACGCACTCGGAAACCGGCGATCGACTTCTTCGCCTTGGTGATGACGGCACGCTGGCCAGCGATGACCGACAGATCTTCCTGTGCCGATTTCGCCTTCTTGGAATCGCGCACCGCTTCGGCACCGCAGCCGATGTTCAGGACGATCTTGTCCAGGCGCGGAATCATCAGATCGTTGGTATATCCGAATTCTTCCTTCAGCGCGGGCTTGATCGTCTCGCGAAAGACGGTCCGCAAGCGCGGGGTGTAGGTGGCAGCGTCAAGCATCAGACGACCTCCCCGGTGGTTTTGGCAAAGCGGACCTTCTGGCCATCCTCGAAGCGGAAGCCGACGCGCGTGGCCTTGCCGTTGCTGTCAACCAGCGCCAGATTCGACAGGTCGATGGGCATCGGGGTCGGAACCCGCCCCCCCTGGCTGGTCTGCGATTGCGCGGTGTGGCGGATGGCGATGTTCACGCCTTCGACCACGGCCTTGCCGGCCTTGGGCATCACCCGGGAAATCGCCCCCTGCTTGCCCTTGTCCTTGCCGGCCAGAACGACGACCTTGTCGCCCTTTTTCAGTTTTGCAGCCATCTTACAGCACCTCCGGGGCGAGCGAGATGATCTTCATGAAGTTCTTCGCACGCAGTTCGCGAACCACCGGCCCGAAGATCCGGGTGCCGATCGGCTCGTTCGCGTTGTTGAGGATGACGGCGGCGTTCCGGTCGAACCGGATCGCGGTGCCGTCCTCGCGGCGGACTTCCTTTGCGGTGCGCACGACGACGGCCTTGCGGACATCGCCCTTCTTGACGCGGCCGCGGGGGATGGCTTCCTTCACCGAGACGACGATGATGTCGCCGACGGAAGCGTATTTACGCTTGGAACCACCCAGGACCTTGATGCACTGAACCCGGCGCGCGCCGGAGTTGTCAGCGACATCCAGATTGGTCTGCATCTGGATCATGTGGTTTCTCCCGACCTTTGGGGATGGTCCCTATCCGAGGGCCCCAGGGTTTCGATCAAACCGGAAAGCGGCGCCCTAACTGGCGACCACCTCCCAGCGTTTCGTTTTCGAGACGGGGGCGCATTCCTGGATACGCACGACATCGCCCACCTTGAAATCGTTCTTCGGATCGTGAGCCCGGTATTTCTTGGACTTACGAATGGTCTTTTTCAGAATAGGATGCGTAAAGCGGCGTTCGACCGAGACCGTCACGGATTGGTCGTTCTGATCGCTCGTCACAGTACCTTGCAGGATGCGTTTGGGCATGTGTTCAAGCTCCTCAATTCGCCGCCGCTTCGGCGGCCTTCTGGTTCAGAACCGTCTTCACGCGCGCAACGTCGCGACGGACGGCGCGCATGCGCGCGGTATTCTCAAGCGCGCCGGTGGCCTGCTGAAAGCGCAGGTTGAACGCTTCCTTCTTCAGGTTGGCCAGCTCTTCGCGCAGCTGGTCCGGCGACTTTTCTTTCAATTCCTGGGCGTTCATCGCCTCATCCTCTCATCAGAAGTCACCGGACATCCGCCGGCGCTTTTCCAATAATGCATCGAACCCCCGACACGGCCGGGGGTCCGATGAAAACTCACCAGTCTTCGCGTTCGACGATCCGGGTCTTGATCGGCAATTTCATCGCGGCCAGACGGAGCGCTTCCTTTGCCACAGATTCGGACACCCCGTCAATCTCAAACATGATACGGCCCGGCTTGACCTTGGCCGCCCAGAAATCGACAGAGCCCTTGCCCTTGCCCATCCGCACCTCGGTCGGCTTGGACGACACGGGGGTGTCGGGGAAGATGCGGATCCAGACCCGGCCCTGGCGCTTCATGTGGCGGGTCATCGCCCGCCGCGCGGCCTCGATCTGGCGCGCGGTGATGCGCTCGGGCTGGGCGGCCTTCAGGCCGAACGTGCCGAAGTTAAGATCGAAACCGCCCTTTGCCTGGCCGTGGATCCGGCCCTTGTGCATCTTGCGGAATTTCGTGCGCTTTGGTTGCAGCATGTCATCTACTCCTTAACGGCGGCCGCCGGCGCCACGGGGTGCGGGGCCTTCCTGGAGCTCTTGTTGCTTGCGATCACGGGCCGACGGGTCGTGCTCCATGATCTCGCCCTTGAAGATCCAGACCTTGATTCCGATGATGCCATAGGGCGTCGCGGCTGCGACATTGGCATAGTCGATATCGGCGCGCAGCGTGTGCAGCGGAACCCGGCCCTCGCGGTACCATTCGGTCCGCGCGATCTCGGCCCCGCCCAGGCGGCCGGCGACATTCACGCGAATGCCCAGGGCGCCCATGCGCATGGCGTTCTGCACCGCGCGCTTCATGGCGCGGCGGAAGGAAACGCGCCGCTCCAGCTGCTGGGCGATGCTTTCGCCGACCAGCTGCGCGTCGAGTTCGGGCTTGCGAACCTCGACAATGTTCAGGTGCAGCTCGCTGTCGGTCATCTTCGACAGTTTCTTGCGAAGGGTTTCGATATCGGCGCCCTTCTTGCCGATGATCACGCCCGGACGCGCCGTGTGGATCGTGACGCGGCACTTCTTGTGCGGCCGCTCGATGATGATCTTGGAAACACCGGCCTGCTTGCATTCCTCGCGGATGAATTCTCGGATCTTGATGTCTTCGAGCAGAAGACCACCGTAATCCTTGGTGTCGGCATACCAGCGGCTGTCCCAGGTGCGGTTCACCTGCAGGCGCATGCCGATCGGATTGACCTTGTGACCCATTACGCTTGCTCCTCGACTTGACGCACCTTGATGGTGAGCTCGGAAAACGGCTTGATGATGCGACCGAACCGGCCACGGGCACGCGGGCGTCCGCGTTTCATGGTCAGGTTCTTGCCGACATAGGCTTCGGCCACGATCAACTCGTCAACATCCAGGTTGTGGTTGTTTTCGGCATTGGCGATGGCCGACTCGAGGCATTTCTTCACGTCCTCCGAGATCCGCTTTTTCGAGAAGGTCAGGTCCGAAAGGGCCTTGTCCACCTTCTTGCCACGGATCATCGCGGCCACCAGATTGAGTTTCTGCGGCGAGGTGCGAAGCATGCGGGCCTTGGCCATCGCTTCGTTCTCGGCCACGCGGCGGGGGTTCTTTTCCTTACCCATGACCAGTTACCTCTTCTTCGCTTTTTTGTCGGCCGAGTGACCGTAATAGGTCCGCGTCGGCGAATATTCACCGAATTTCTGGCCGATCATGTCTTCGCTGACCAGCACCGGAACGTGCTTGCGGCCGTTATAGACACCGAAGGTCAGGCCGACGAATTGCGGCAGGATGGTCGAACGGCGCGACCAGATCTTGATGACTTCCTTGCGGCCGGATTCGCGGCTCTTCTCGGCTTTCTTCAGCACGTAAGAATCGACGAACGGGCCCTTCCAAACAGAACGCGACATGATTAGCGGCCCTTCTTCCTGGCGTGACGCGAGCGGATGATAAGCTTGCTCGACGCCTTGTTGCGGTCACGGGTGCGGGCACCCTTGGTGGGCTTGCCCCAGGGGGTCACGGGGTGACGGCCACCCGAGGTGCGCCCCTCGCCGCCACCATGGGGGTGGTCGATGGGGTTCATCACCACACCGCGCACCGATGGCCGCTTTCCATAGTGGCGGTTGCGCCCGGCCTTGCCGAGGTTCTGGTTGCTGTTGTCGGGGTTCGAAACCGCGCCGATGGTGGCCAGGCATTCCTGCCGCACCATGCGCAATTCGCCCGAACTCAGACGGATCTGGGCATAGCCGCCGTCACGCCCGACGAACTGGGCATAGGTGCCCGCGGCGCGCGCCAGCTGGCCGCCCTTGCCGGCCTTCAGCTCCACGTTGTGGACGATCGTGCCGATCGGCATCCCCGAGAACGGCATCGCGTTGCCCGGCTTGATGTCGACCTTGTTGCCCGCGACGACGGTATCGCCGACGGCAAGACGCTGCGGCGCCAGGATATAGGACTGCTCGCCGTCGCCATAGCGGATCAGGGCAATGAACGCGGTCCGGTTCGGATCGTACTCGATACGCTCCACCGTGGCAGGAACGTCGAACTTGCGACGCTTGAAATCAACCACGCGATACAGACGCTTCGCGCCACCGCCGCGGCGGCGCATCGTGATCCGTCCGGTGTTGTTCCGGCCGCCCTTCTTGGTCAACCCCTCGGTGAGGGATTTGACCGGACGCCCTTTCCAAAGCTCCGAACGGTCGATCAGAACCAGCCCACGCTGGCCCGGCGTCGTCGGTTTGTACGACTTGAGTGCCATGCTTTCTGTCTTCCGTCAGCTCTGGGGCTTCGCTGCCCCGGTTTCAAACAATTCAGGCCCCGGTCTGGACCGGGGCCGAAGATTCGGCGTCTTCTATCAGAGGCCCGTTGTCACGTCGATGGTGTTGCCCTCTTCGAGGGTGACATAGGCCTTCTTGAAGTCCCGCCGGCGACCGGGCTGGCCGCGGAACCGCTTGACCTTGCCCTTCGTGATGGTCGTGTTGACGGCCTTCACCTTGACACCGAAGAGGCTTTCGACAGCCTCCTTGATCTGCGGCTTGTTCGCATCCATCGCCACTTCGAACACCACCGCGCCGGATTCCGACGCCATGGTGGCCTTCTCGGTGATGATCGGCTTGCGGATCACGTCGTAATGTTCCGGCTTCGCGCTCATTTCAGTCGAGCCTCCAGTGCTTCGACACCCGCCTTGGTGAGCACCAGCGTGTCACGCTTGAGGATGTCATAGACATTCGCGCCAACCGACGGCAGCACATCGAGACCCTCGATATTGCGCGCGGCGCGGGCGAAATTCTCGTTCACCTCGGCCCCGTCGATGACCAGCGCACGCTTCCAGCCCAGGTTCCTGACCTGACGGGCCAGGGCGGCGGTCTTGCCCTCGGCCTCGGCACTGTCGATCACCACCAGCTCTCCGGCCGCCATCTTGGCCGAAAGCGCGTGCTTGAGACCCAGCTGCCGGAATTTCTTGGTCAGGTCATGCGCATGGCTGCGCGGTGTCGGACCCTTGTAGATACCGCCCTTGCGGAAGATCGGCGCGTTGCGGTCGCCGTGGCGTGCGCCGCCGGTGCCCTTCTGGCGATAGATCTTCTTGGTCGAATAGCTGGTCTCGGACCGGGTCTTGACCTTGTGGGTGCCGGCCTGCGCCTTGTTGCGCTGCCAGCGGACCACGCGGTGCAGGATGTCGGCACGCGGTTCCAGGCCGAAAATCTCGTCGCCGAGATCAACGGTGCCGGCCTTGCCGCCGTCCAGCTTGATCACGTCGAGTTTCATTCTTCGCCTTCCTTCTTGTCGGACTGAATTTCGGCCTCGGCCTCTTTCAGTGCCTCCTCTTCGGCGGCGGCCTGCTCCTCGGCAGCGGCCTTCGCGGCGGCTTCTTCCTCGGCGGCGGCCTGTGCGGCGGCTTCCTCGGCCAGGCGCTTGGCTTCCTCGGCGGCGGATTTCAGCGCCGCGGGCAGGATCGCGTTCTCGGGGAACGGCTTCTTGACCGCATCCTTGATCGTGACCCAGCCGCCCTTGGACCCCGGCACCGCGCCCTTGACCATGATCAGGCCACGGTCGGCATCGGTGCGCACCACCTGCAGGTTCTGCGTCGTCACGCGGGCGGCGCCCATGTGACCGGCCATCTTCTTGCCCTTGAAGACGCGGCCGGGATCCTGGCACTGCCCGGTGGAGCCGTGGCTGCGGTGGCTGATCGACACGCCGTGCGTGGCTTCCAGGCCACGGAAATTGTGCCGCTTCATCGCCCCGGCAAAACCCTTGCCGATCGAGGTCCCGCACACATCGACGAACTGCCCCTCGAAATAATGATCGGCGGTGATCTCTTCACCGATCTCGATCATGTTCTCGGGGGCCACGCGAAATTCGGCGATCTTGCGCTTGGGCGCCACCGATGCCTTGGCAAAATGCCCGCGCATCGGTGCCGAAACCCGCTTGGCCTTGGCCGTCCCTGCACCCAGCTGAACGGCGCTGTAGCCGTCGCGTTCCGCGGTGCGCTGCGCGACGACCTGCAAGCCGTCGAGTTGCAGGACGGTGACGGGAACCTGCCGGCCGTCTTCCATGAAAAGGCGGGTCATGCCGACCTTCTTTGCGATCACTCCAGAGCGCATCATCATCGGTGCCCTCCTCAAACCTTGATCTCGACATCGACACCGGCCGCCAGGTCGAGCTTCATCAGCGCGTCCACGGTCTGCGGGGTCGGGTCGACGATGTCGAGAAGCCGCTTGTGCGTGCGGATTTCCCACTGGTCACGGGACTTCTTGTCGACGTGCGGACCACGAAGAACCGTGAATTTCTCGATCTTGTTCGGCAGCGGGATCGGGCCACGGACCTGGGCGCCTGTGCGCTTGGCCGTATTCACGATCTCCTGCGTGCTGGAATCAAGCACGCGGTAATCGAAAGCCTTCAGCCGAATGCGAATGTTCTGGCTTTGCATGTTCTAGCCTTTCGCGGCGTTGGAGTTGATAGGTGGGCCGCCGAACCATCCGGCGGCCCACGTCGAACCCGTAGGTATTTACTCGATGATCTTGCTGACGACGCCGGCGCCGACGGTGCGGCCGCCTTCGCGG
>JADQCB010000023.1 GCA_016278325.1 Actibacterium sp. | reverse complement strand
GGCTGGAGCGGACGGGATCGCGATAGATGCCGCGCGCCGTGATCCTGCGCCCCCAAGGTCGGCTGTGGGCCGTGAGAAGCTTGGCGATCGGTCAGTTTCGACCGCAACATTGCTTGTATTTGCGGCCCGACCCACAGGAGCATGGATCGTTCCGCCCTGGCCGGGGACCGGCCTTGAACGGCCTTTCGGGAAGATTTGCGGGCTCCAGGCGAGAAAGCTCGGGACGAGACTGATAGAGTATCGTCGCAACGCAGTTCGGGATCAGATCGGGTGCTTCAAGATCGATCTCGTCGATCTCCTCATCCGTGAACTTGCTGTGGCCAGTGTATATTTCCTGAAGCGCCATCAAGAAGATCATCGTAGCCCGCGTCTCTTCGTCGGCCTGATCGAGCAGCCGTTCCCAAGAATCCGGTCTCAGCCCCATGGCGCGATTGAAGCCATCTACCCAAGGCTCCCACATCACCTCATCACTGTTGGGGTCAACCTCGTAGATCGGTTCGATCCAAGGCGAGCGGGTCAGCGCCTCAGCAACAGAGTTGTAGTGAGCCATGACCGCACCGACCGTGGCTTCGGCAGTTTTCTGGTCGGGAAAGTTCGCCTCTCCTGTCTCACCCCATACATGAGGCAACCATTCCGAGGGCGGGATCATATCCGCGCAGGCAAGAACACCGACTACGTAGCCATCAAGTTCGCTGAGTGTCATGGGCATGTTCTCGGCGGGCAGCGCATGCAACAGCGCGCTGAGGCGGTCGAGGTTTTGATCGGACTGGTCCATGGAATGTCTCCAAGGGATGCTGGGAATTTTACTCTGTGCAGCGCCAACCGGCAATCTGGGCAATACCAGCTTCAACCTGGGGTAATCCCCCCGTTTTTAACGGGGTGCAGCCGTAGAATTCACGCGGCCACTTTCAGTTTCATGGCGGGCGTGATGCCACCGATGCCCATGTTGGGGCGGTCGTTGTTGTATGTCCAGAGCCATTGCGTGGCTTGATCCTGAGCCTCCTCGATGGTTTCGATGATGTATTGGTCCAGCCATTCATGCCTGACCGTGCGGTTGTAGCGCTCGACATAGGCGTTCTGCTGGGGCTGTCCGGGTTGGATATGCTGGATGGTGATCTTGTTCTTCTCAGCCCATTTTCTCAGCGTCTCGCTGATATATTCGGGGCCGTTGTCGACCCTGATGGTGTCGGGCTTTCCCCGCCATTCGATGATCCGATCAAGGCTTCGGATCACACGCTCGGCGGGCAGCGAGAAGTCGACCTCGATCCCCAGCCCCTCGCGGTTGAAGTCGTCCAGCACGTTCAAAAGCCGGAACGCCCGGCCATCACCGAGGCGGTCGGCCATGAAGTCCATGGACCAGGTCACATTAGGCGCGTCCGGCACGGTCAGAACGTCAGGTTTCTCCCGCTTTAGCCGCTTTCGGGGCTTGATGCGCAGGTTCAGCTCCAGCGCGCAGTAGATCCGATAGACCCGCTTGTGGTTCCATGGGTGCCCCTTCACGTTGCGCAGATGCAGAAAACACAGGCCAAATCCCCAGGTTTTGCGCGCATCCGTCAGACCGACCAGCAGGTCGGCGATCTCCTCGTTCTCGTCCTTCAGCTTCGGGCTATAGCGATAACAGGTCTCGCTGATGCCAAAGGCCCGACAGGCCAGTGCGATGCTGACACCTCGCCGTTCCACCGCCGTTTCGGCCATCTCGCGGCGCTGAGATGGCCCCGTCACTTTTTTCCGAGGGCTTCCTTGATCAGATCATTTTGCATGCTCAGGTCCGCATACATCCGCTTCAGCCGACGGTTCTCTCCTTCTAGCGCCTTCATCTGGCTGACCATCGACGCATCCATCCCGCCATACTTGGCCCGCCATTTGTAGAATGACGCATCGCTCATGCCATGCTCGCGGCAAAGCTGCGCCACCGGCACACCGCCTTCAGCCTGACGCAGGATCGCGATGATCTGCGCCTCAGTGTATCTGCTTGTCTTCATTCGAATTCTCCTCGTTCATCTTGCCGAGAAAATTCTACTTTTACAGCCCCTTAATTTCAGGGGGGATTACCCTGGGACCGGAAGATCGCTGCAGGCACCCCGAATGTCCGCGGTGGGTCGTTCACGTCACGAAGGGCGACCCAACTTCCTAGAGTTGCGCCGTCCGTTCCCTGCGCATCGCGGACGTCCATGCCTGGCGAAGCGATCGGCAGCTCCCCTCTATCTCTATTGATCTCCATCGCGATGAAATGAGTTCATCGGAGGTTTAACCCGGTTCGCCCGCCAATTCCTGACTCACGCTTCGGAACTGCTCCAATGCTGCTTCGAGGTTTTCGACGATTTCAGCTGAAAGAACATCTGGTTCTGGCAGGTCGTCGATGTCCTCTAAGCTGTCGTCCTTCAGCCAGAAGATGTCGAGGTTCCGCTTATCGCGCTGGGCGAGTTCTTCATAGCTGAACCGCCGGAAGCGTTCCGTTACCTTCCGATCATGGTAGCAACGCACAAAATCCTCCAGATCAGCGTTCGTGAGCCGCTTGGTCTTCAGCGTTTTATGAACATTCGTGTGGCAGTCATACACCCAGAGTTCTTTGGTCTGCACCTCGCGCGAGGCGGGGCGCTTATCGAAGAACAGGACGTTCGCTTTCTCGTCCTGCGGCAGCCTCATATACTGGCCGTAGGTGACAGAGGTATCCACGAGCGGCTGGCTGATGGTGTCCAGCAGCTTTCGGATCGAGGTCTTGCGGCCCTTGACCCTGCCGCGCGCCTTGCCGCCCCTTCCGCCGAAGGACAGCCAGATTTCGTGGTTCAGTATTTCGTCGTTCATGTGGCTCCCCCGCTTCGTTCTGCGCTTCTCGCGCCGGTCTGTCAGGTGAGCAGGTCCTCCACGTCCGAATACTCCTCGATTCGGGGGGGGTGATGAACGGCATCAGGTCCTCGATGAGAATCCTTTTGGAAGGTGTTTCCTTCGCGGACTTGTCCATGATCGCCACGGCCACCGGAACCGACAGCCGGCCCTCCGGGAAGCCGCGCTCTTCGTTGCCGCGAATCGCCCGATACATCGTTTCGTGCGAGAGACCCAGGGCCTTCGCCAACCGGGCAACCGCCAGGATTCCCTGCGGGGTTCGGTATCCCGGGAACTTGCGGTGCAGCAGTTTGTAAAGACGGCCGCCGCCGTTTTCTTGGAGTAGGTCTTTGCCCGACATGCTTGTCCTCCTGTCCTGGGTTGCACCCCTTGATACAGCTAGAAGCCGCAAAAGGAAAGCTCACTTTTTAGGTGATTACCAAAAGGACAAAGAGTAAACCTTGTCAGGCCCGGCGGGATTCGCCGCAGGTCATGAGACAGGACAAGCGCACAAGAGGAACGACCCCATGAGCCTTGAGGAGACGATCGAGAAGCTGATTCAGGCGGGCGCCCCGACATGCGATTCGTGCCGGTCAAATCGCGGGAGCAGCAGGCCGTGCCGATGCTGCATTGGGCGCGTGATCTGCTGATTCGGCAAAGAACCATGCTCATCAACGCCTTCCGTGCGCACTTGGCGGAAATCGGCTATGTCGCCGCCGTGGGCAGAACCGGCGTGGCCGGGCTTCTGGAAGTCGTGGAGGCCGATGACGACCGGTTGTCGCCGCATGAACGCGAAACCCTTTCCCATCTGGCGGGCCAGATACGAGATGCGGCCGCCCGGATCACGGCGCTGGGAAAGCGCATCCTTGCCTGGCATCGCAGCAGCGAAGCCTCTCGGCGCCTCGAGACCATTCCTGGTGTCGGGCCGATCACTGCCTCGGTGATCGTGGCCTTCCGCCTGGGCTTACCCCCTCGAAGATAAGTACCAACATGCATTGACCAGACCCGCCCAGTTCCAAGCGCGTTTGTGCGCGGTGCCTTGATTGGGAGTTGATCCGCGGATTTCATCAAGGCCAGCGGCCAGAGCGGCTGCATTCGAGGGCCGAATATATGACCGCACCCAGCCAGTTGGCATCAGGCACAGAAAACCCCTGCAAACAGCGAGCGTCCCTACATGGGATTGGAACCCTCAAACACAACACTGCCAAGCCGCCTGACCGCGACCCACGCCGGATGGTTACTTATTACCCTTCGGGTGAACAAAAAACCAAAAGTGTGTGACTCTATATCTAAAATTATTTGGCGGCAGAACCCTCTTGGCATCTATATATAGTGGCGTTTCTCGTCGGGCGACTTAGATGTCGCCGTCCCGTCAAGTTTAAAATTGTTGACAGAAACCCGCTGTTCACATATCGGGTGAAATTCGCCGTTGGGCGATTTTATGTTAACTGTTCATCCACTTATGGAGGCGCAAGCAGACCAATGAGCAAAGCAGCAGAGGGATTTGGCGCGCGTCTGAGGCAGGCGGTAGATGGGCACCCGTTGGCGCCGCGGAACCAGTTCGGCCGGCAGAAATGGCTCCTCGACAAGTTGGCGAAGGAAGCCAAGTTGAACGTGTCACCAAACACGGTCCACAAGTGGTTCGGCGGCCTGAGCCGCCCCCGAGAGGATAACATAAACAGTATCGCAACGGTGCTGTCTGTGGATGAGGTTTGGCTGGCGCTGGGGCGTCGTCCTGTAACCGAAGCAGACGTGGTTGCCGAAGGCGCGGGCAAATCCAACGCCGCGACGATGATCCTGGCCGGTGTGATAGAGATGCACGGCGGTAAAGTGAATTTCCCGCACTCGGACCAGGACGAGGGAGTCAGCTTGTGGGCCGACCTGGGGACGGGACGGATCGGTTTCACGGTCGTGACGGGGCGGGAGATGGGGTCAACGATAAGCTACATTGTCCCCGAGCCCACGGGGACCAATCGGGTGGTAGCCGTTCGGGTCCGGGAGATGCCCCCCGAGACGGGCAGCGTTGGGTGCCTGGAATTGATCGACCTCACGGGTGTGAAGCGCCAGAACTTCGGCGGGTTCTCGGTTATCAAGGCGGAAGTTCGCCCGGGTGGCCGGATCAAGGTGGACGGCCAGCGCAACCTCCTGTCGCCCCTGTCGGACGTCGAGCGGTTAACTGCCGCCTAGGTTGTGTGGTAACGGTGTGGTAACGCCGGGGTATTGGCCGCGAGCAGCCATTTTTCTACCACGAACGCCAAATACGATTGTGGTAGAATTGTGGTAAAATGGAGAGGAAGGACACCTACGGTATTGGAATTAAACGGTTTTTGGAGCGGGTAGCGGGAATCGAACCCGCACGACCAGCTTGGAAGGCTGGGGCGCTACCATTACACCATACCCGCTCGGCGCCTGTTTCTCTATTTCAACGGCCGCGTCGGGTCAAGCGGCGCGACCCCGGGCAGGAATGGCGCAGCCCCCCATTCGCACCGCATCCGCCGACAGGCGGCCTGGCACCGCGCCCGGTTGCAAATCCCGCCCTTCGGCTGCATACAGATCGCCATCAGATGCAGGAGCCCTGGATGCATTACCTCGAATTCGAAAAGCCGCTTGCAGAGATCGAGGGCAAGGCGAGCGAGTTGCGCGCGATGGCGGCCGCCAACAAGGAAATGGATGTCAGCGCCGAGGCGGCCGCGCTGGACAAGAAATCCGCCGACATGCTGCGCGACCTTTACAAGGATCTGTCGCCCTGGCGCAAATGCCTGGTCGCGCGCCATCCCGACAGGCCGCATTGCAAGGATTACATCGAGGCCCTGTTCACCGAATATACACCGCTGGCCGGCGACCGGAACTTCGCCGACGACCACGCTGTGATGGGCGGGCTTGCGCGGCTCGACGACCGGCCTGTGATGGTGATCGGCCAGGAAAAGGGCTTTGACACGAAGACGCGGATCGAGCGCAATTTCGGCATGGCCCGCCCCGAAGGCTATCGCAAGGCGATCCGGCTGATGGAACTCGCCGACCGGTTCAACATTCCGGTGGTGACGCTGGTGGACACGCCCGGCGCCTATCCCGGCAAGGGCGCCGAGGAACGCGGCCAGTCCGAGGCCATTGCGCGCGCAACCCAGAAATGCCTTCAGATCGGCGTGCCGCTTGTCAGCGTCATCATCGGCGAGGGGGGCTCTGGCGGGGCGGTGGCCTTCGCCACGGCGAACCGGCTGGCGATGCTGGAGCATTCGGTCTATTCGGTGATCTCGCCCGAGGGCTGCGCCTCGATCCTGTGGAAGGATGCGGAAAAGATGCGCGAGGCGGCCGAGTCGCTGCGCCTGACCGCGCAGGATCTCAGGAAACTGGGGGTCATCGACCGGATCATCGACGAACCGCTGGGCGGGGCGCAACGGGATCGGGCGGCGGCCATAGAGGCTGTCGGGCGCACCCTGTCGGCCATGCTGAAGGAACTGGACGGCAAGGACCGCGCCGGGCTGATCGCCCATCGACGCCAGAAATTCCTGGATATGGGCAGCACCGGCCTGGCGGCCTGAACCGACCGGCGCGCGAACGCGATGGTCAGGCGTGACGGTGGAAACCGGCCTCGGCCATCAGCCGGTCCGAAGCGGTTTCGATCGACTCCTCCAGGTCGGCCATGAACGCATCGACCGGCCTGCCCGCCCCGATCCGCGGCAGGAATTCCACCACCGCCACCCCCTTCTTGCGATAGATGCCACGGCGCGGCCAGAACACGCCCACATTGGTGGCCGCCGGCACGCAGTCCTGCCCCAGCCGGTCATACAGGACGCCCGTGCCGATCTTGTAGGGCATCGACACCCCGGGGGCCACGCGCGTGCCCTGCGGATAGATGATCAGCTGCCCGGCCCGGTCGCGATCCGCCCTGACGCCTTCGACCATCTGCTGCATCGCTCGCCCCCGCTTGCCCCGGTCGACCGGCACGCAGCCGATGCGCTGCGCATACCACCCCAGGAGCGGCGCCCGGCGCAGTTCCTTTTTCATGATGAACCGGGGGCGCGGCACGACCGAGACGATCAGAATGATGTCGAAAAAGGATTGGTGCTTGGCGGCGATCAGCACCTCGTCGCGGGGCACGACACCGCGGATTTGCGAATCCAGGCCGACGATCCAGCGCGCGCTCCAGCGGACCCATTTGCAATAGGCATGTACCGCACGGAACGCCCAGTCGCGCGAGAAAAGCGCGAATGGTCCGAAGGCGACCGCCAGCACCAGCATCATCAGATACATCTGCACGACGAAGGCGAGAGAGCGCAGCCAGCGCCAGGCATGGGCCATCAGGTCACCCCCCGGAGCGTTCGAAACGCCGCGGCACGGGTGGCCCAGAACGCCACGATCGCGGCCAGCGGCGGGATCAGAAGCGGCCAGAGCCAGCCAGCGCCCTGGAATCCCAGCCCGGTCAGAAAGCTGCCCGCACTGTCGGCCTCGGGAAGCAGGGCCACGCCCGCCATGCCCAGAAAGGTGCCCGCCGCGGCGCCCTGAAAGGCGCGGCCGGTGAACCGCCGCACGAAGGCCCGCGCGATATAGGAATCGCGCGCGCCGACCAGGCGCAGCACCCGGATCACCCGCGCATTGGCCGCCAGCGCCGCATTCGCCGAAAGCGTGATCATCGCCGCGGTGGTCAACCCGATCAGCGCGATCGAGACAACCCCGAGCAGCCGCAAGCGGTCGGCCGCGCGCACCAGCGGACGGCGCCACCGCGTATGATCGTCCAGAACCGCGCCCGGGGCCTCGGCGCTCAGGCGCAGGCGCAGATTCTCCGGGTCGTAGCCCTGGGCATCCTCGGTGATCTCGATCAGCTGGGGCAAGGGCAGATCCCCGACCGGCACATCCGGGCCCAACCATGGCGCCAGCAAGGCGCGCTGTTCCGCCTCGTCCAGCACGCGGGCATCGGCGATCCCCGGGGTCGTGGCCAGAACCGCCATCACCGCGTCGGTCTGCGCCTGCATCTGCCCGGGCGGCGCCGAGATTCGCACCGTGGCCGTGCGCGCCAGCGCGTCGGCCCAGCGATCGGCCAGACGGCCCGTGGCCAACGACAGCGCCAGCGCGAAAACCGCCAGGAACGCCATTGCCGCGGCGCTGAAAAGGGTCAGCCCGACGGTGAAACCGGTGGGCGGGACCACCCTGCTGGCATTGCGCTCGCCCATCACGATCACGCGGAGAAGCGACAGCAGCCTCACAGATCCGCCCCCGCCAGTTGAAGGTGTCGATCCTTGATGCGCAGCACACGGGCGGCGATCTGCGCCTTCGCGGCGCGGATCAGGTTCAGGTCGTGGGTCGCGATCACGATGCTCTTGCCCATCCGGTTGAGCTCCACCAGCAGTTGCAGCAAGCGCAGCGACATCTCCCAATCGACATTGCCGGTGGGTTCGTCGGCCAGCACGATCTCCGGGTCCATCATCACGGCCCGGGCCAGCGCGGCGCGCTGCCGTTCGCCGCCCGACAGTTCCGGCGGCCGGGCCCGGGCCTGGGCCGACAGCCCCACCCAATCCAGCAGTTCGGACAGGTTGTCGGCCTGCGCCCCGGGGTCGCGGTCGGAAACCGCAAGCGGCAGCGCCACATTCTCGGCGATGGTCAGATGATCCAGAAACTGGCAGTCCTGATGCACCACGCCGATGCGACGGCGGGTATTGGCCACATCGTCGCGGCGCATCTCGCGCAGGTCGCGGCCGAACAGGCGCACAGTCCCGGCGGTGGGCACCAGTTCGGCATAGCACAATTTCAGGAAGGTGGTCTTGCCGGCGCCCGACGGCCCGGTCAGGAAATGGAACGAGCCCGGCTCCAGCCGCAGCGTGATGTCCGACAGAAGCGCGCCGCCGCCATAGTCATGGGCCACCTTGTCCAGATCGATCACGCCAATCTCCGGTTCCGACCCGAGTGTTGTGCCCGACACAGGCACCGGTTTCAATCGCGCAAAAACGCAAACCCTTTGAATTTTCTATCCGCGTGATACAACATGGGCCACAACAGAGGCCGGATGCGGTGCGCATGCAAGGTGCCGCGCGGGGGGCGTGATGCGACTGATCTGTCCGAACTGCGATGCCGAGTACGAGGTGGACGACGCCGTGATCCCGCAAGCGGGGCGTGACGTTCAGTGCTCGAATTGCGGGCATACCTGGTTCCAGCGCCCGGATGGGGAAACCGCCGACCCGGATGCGCCCGCATTGGACGATACCCAGGGGGCCGCGGCCGATGCCCCGGATCCTGAGGAAACGAAGGACGCGCCGGGCCATGCCCCCCGCCGCCAGCCCCTGGACGAAGATATCGCCAATGTGCTGCGCGAAGAGGCCGAGCGCGAAGAGAGGGCACGTCGCAGCGAAGGCCTGGAAAGCCAGCCCGACCTCGGCCTGGAGGATCCCGGAACCGATGCCCGCCGCGGCCTGCGCGAACGGATGGCGCGCCTGCGTGGCGTCGCGCCGGATGGCGACGGCGAAGACAGCGACGCCGAGGACGCGAATCCGTCACGTCGGGAACTGCTTCCCGATATCGAAGAGATCAACTCGACCCTGCGCGCCGAGTCCGAACGCCAGGGGGCGGTCGCGAACCTGCCCCGCGACGCCGGGCCGGTGCTGGAAAATGCCGAGCTGCCCCGCAAGCGCGGCCGGTTCGGCCTTGGCTTCGGCATCGTCATGCTGATCGGCGCCCTGATCGTGGGGATATATCTTGCCGCCCCGGGCATCGCGGCCCTGCTGCCGGCGATAAAGCCGGTGATGGCGGATTACGTCATGCTGGTCGATGCCGCACGGCTGGGCGCGCAGCAATGGATCGTCACCGCGACCGAATGGCTGATCGTGAAGATCAACGCCTTCACGGCCTGACGGGCCTGTGCCCGGCGCCATCGCCGTGACCCTCTGCCCGGACAATGAAAAAGGCGCCGGAATGCGGCGCCTTTTCCGATTTCCGCAATCGCCGCGGGCCTAGTTTCCGGTGGCCGAAGCGACATCCACCGATACGCCGGGCCCCATCGTCGAGGTCAGCGAGACCTTTTTCATGTAGGTTCCCTTGGCCCCGGCCGGCTTGGCCTTCTGCACCGCATCGACGAAGGCACGGATATTCTCGGCCAGCTTGCCGGCATCGAAGGACGCCTTGCCGACACCGGCATGAACCACGCCGGCCTTTTCCGCCTTGAACTGGACTTCGCCGCCTTTTGCCGCTTCGACGGCAGCCTTGACATCCATCGTCACCGTGCCGACCTTCGGGTTCGGCATCAGGTTGCGCGGCCCGAGAATCTTGCCCAGGCGCCCGACGATCGGCATCATGTCCGGGGTGGCGATGCAGCGGTCGAAATTGATCTCGCCCCCCTGGATCGCCTCCATCAGGTCCTCGGCGCCAACGATGTCGGCGCCGGCCTCTTTTGCCTCATCGGCCTTGGGGCCACGGGCAAACACCGCCACGCGCATGTCCTTGCCGGTGCCATTGGGCAGGGTGACATTGCCACGCACCATCTGGTCGGCATGGCGGGGATCGACACCCAGATTCAGCGCGATCTCGATGGTTTCGTCGAATTTTGCATTCGCCGCGTTCTTGACCAGCGCAACGGCCTCCTCGACCGAGAGATTGGCCTTGCCGGCAAAGGTTTCGCGGGCGGCGCGGGTCCGTTTTCCGATTTTCGCCATGATTTACCCTTTCACCTCGATGCCCATCGACCGGGCGGACCCGAGAATGATCTGCATCGCCGACTCAACGTCGCGCGCATTCAGATCCTTCATTTTCGCCTCGGCGATTTCCCTGACCTGCTTGGTGGTCACAGTGCCGGCGGTCGTGCGGCCGGGGGTGGTCGAGCCGGACTTGAGCTTGGCCGCCTTCTTCAGGAAATAGGACGCCGGCGGCGTCTTGATATCCATCGTGAAGGACTTGTCCTGGTAATAGGTGATCACGGTCGGGCACGGCGCACCGGGCTCCAGATCCTGCGTCTTGGCATTGAACGCCTTGCAGAACTCCATGATGTTGATGCCGCGCTGACCCAGGGCCGGGCCCACGGGCGGCGACGGGTTGGCTTGCCCGGCTTTCACCTGCAGCTTCATCTTTCCTGCGAGTTTCTTGGCCATCCGGCCTTCTCCTTCTGTTCACCGCGCCTGACCCACGCGAGGGCGGCGCATCGGTTTAGTGGTGCGGCATGACGGGCGCGCCCGCCGGCCTCCCACAGTGCAACACGTCAGCTCTCTTTCGAGACCTGCGTGAACTCCAGCTCGACCGGGGTCGCCCGGCCGAAAATCGAAACGGTCACCTTCAGGCGCTGGTGATCCTCGTCGACATCCTCGACCATGCCGGCAAACCCCTCGAACGGGCCGTCGGTCACGGTCACCTGCTCGCCGATCTCGTAGGTGATCAGCGAGCGCGGCGCCTCGACCCCCTCTTCGACCCGGTTCAGGATCCCGTTCACCTCGGCATCGCGCATCGGCATCGGCCGGCCCTGCGGCCCCAGGAAACCGGTCACCCGGTTGATCGAGTTGATCAGGTGATAGCCCTTGTCGGACATTTCCATGTGGACCAGGACGTAACCGGGCATGAAACGCCGTTCGGCGGTGACTTTCTTGCCGCGGCGCACCTCGATCACCTCTTCGGTGGGAACCAGGACCTCGTCGATCTCTTCTTCAAGGCCGTTTTCCGCGACGGCTTGCCTGATCTGCTCGGCGATCTTCTTCTCGTAGTTGGAGAGAACGCTCACCGAATACCACCGCTTCGCCATCTTGCCTTCACCCTCGTGTCCGCCGGCATTCGCCGGATAAATTCTTCATTCCCGGACGCTCCTGCCGAACGTCCCGTAACAAAACAGCGCGCAACCCGAATCATTGCGCGCCGGTTCTGCATGATCGGACCCGATTACCGGCCCTTCCCCGTCATTTCAAGGCCGCGCCGTCCGAAATCGATCAGCCGAAATACTGCAGGATCCCCGTCATGCCGGTGCGGATCAACAGATCCACCAGCGTGAAGAAGATCGCCGCCAGCGCGGCAAGGGCAAAGACCATCGCCGTGGTCAGCAACACCTCGCGCCGGGTGGGCCAGACCACCTTGGACACTTCTGCCCGGGTCTGCTGGATGAACTGAAGGGGGTTGGTTTTCGCCATCTGTCGTCTCGATCCTTCACATGAACGGGATGCGGATACGCCTTTCCGGCCGCCTTTACAAGGCCGTCGGCCGGGCCGCGCGCCACGCTGGCCGGAAGCGCTGGCACCGGACCTCGCGACCGTCCCGAGGAAGGCCTGGCAGGGGCGGAGGGTCTCGAACCCCCGACCTACGGTTTTGGAGACCGTCGCTCTACCAACTGAGCTACACCCCTAGGGCCGTGCGTCGGACTATGACACCGCGCCGCCGAAATCAAGAGCGGTTTTCGCTGCGCATCTGGTTTTGCCGCCGCCCCGGTGCTACGCCTCGCGCATGGTTTGCGACGCGCCCCGTTCCCCCGCCCCTTTCGGGCACGCGCCCTGGCGCCACTTGCTGGGCCGTACCGCCGGGCCGGCACGCGCCGTGCCCACCATGCTCTCGTCCGAGGAACGGCAGCTCTATTTCTGGCTGACCGCGCTCTGGGCGCGGGGCTGCGGCGACATCGTCGACCTGGGATGTTTTGCCGGCGGCTCGACCGCGCGGCTGGCCCAGGGCCATGTCGCGGCGCGGCTCGGTAGCCGGATCCACGCCTTTGACCGCTTCACCGCCGACGAAAGCACCAAGCGTCGCGTCCTTTATCCCGCGGGAATCCCCCCGTTCAGGGGAAACGACATCCTGCCGCTGGCCCGCCGGCTGCTGGCCCCCTGGGCCGGCAGGATCGAGTTTCATCCCGGCGAGATCGAGGATTGCGGCTGGACCGGCGCGGCGATCGAGATCGTGACCTGCGATGCGGCGAAATCCGCCTCGGACGCCGACGATATCGCCAGCATTTTCTTCCCGCATCTCGTTCCCGGCCGCTCGGTCGTGGTGCAGCAGGACCAGATGCTGTGGAACCAGCCCTGGATCACGGCCCAGATGCAGCTACTGGCCGAATATTTCACGCCGGTGGCGATCGTGCCGGACAGCACCGTGATCCACCTTTGCCGCTCTGCCCCCGACCGC
This sequence comes from Actibacterium sp., assembly GCA_016278325.1. GTDB lineage: Bacteria > Pseudomonadota > Alphaproteobacteria > Rhodobacterales > Rhodobacteraceae > JADQCB01. The sequence continues at coordinate 320 of JADQCB010000023.1, read as the reverse complement.
GCGGCCCTTGCCGCCGCGCGCACGGCCAGGCTGGACGACGCGGCGCTGACCGACCTGTTGCAGCAGGCCCGCAAGACGCTGTCACCGCTGGGCGGGGACGCGGCGCTCGACCGGATGATCGCGGCGATCCAAGCCAATCCCGGCGAACGCCACGCCTGGAATTTCGAACGCCCCTGACCCGCCGCCCGGGCGCCGGACGGGCCTGCGCCAGAAACAAGAAGGCCGCCCCGAAGGGCGGCCTTTCCGATCGTGGGGTGATCCGCGGTTACTCGATGATCTTGCTGACGACGCCGGCGCCGACGGTGCGGCCGCCTTCGCGG
>JADQCB010000049.1 GCA_016278325.1 Actibacterium sp. | reverse complement strand
TCAGGCCGTGTGCGACGCCGACCGGTCCCGAAAACGATCAAAAATCGAGGTGCCCCGAAGCATGTACCTCAAGGACCTCAGCCGAAGGCCGCCAGAAAGCAAAGACCGGCATACCCGATCTGACTGAACCGCCTCGGCGGGTCAATTTGATTGCGCAAAGTCGCTTGACTGAGGCGACCCCGTTACCGAAGTCCTGACCCTAGAGCGTGGTCGTTATCACCCTGCGTTCTCAGGGTGGCAAAACCTGACAGGATCAGGGCAGGGTGGCCTTGCTGAAGGACATTCGGGGCCTTTGGCCGGAGGACTGATCCTGCCATCCTCTTGCGGTTCGATGACCCTGTCAACGAACCGTCGGCGCGCCGGAAGGCCCGGGAAGGTCACACTGGTTTCGGACCGCAACCGGTAATCGCCGCATGACGGTGCCCCGGACCGAAACGAATACGACATGCAGGTCCTCCACGTCGCGGACCGCCATCTCGACTCGCCGCTCAGGCATCAGGCGATCGGCGACAGCGTCATGGCCGAGAGCCCGTCACGGGAATCTGATCAAAACTTGTGTGTGCAAAAACACACTACAGGGTAAATTTCGGCACATTTATGTTCATTGATTCAGGGCGCTGCTGGCCCCACCTTTTGATCATGACGGCGACACAGACAGCCGCCGAACGCATCAAAAGGAGAGACGAGATGAAAAACCTGATCCTTAGCACCGCCCTGATCCTTGGCGCCACCGTTCCTGCCGTGGCGCAGCAATACAACGCCCCCGGTGTGGTTAACCAGACCGCGCTGGAAGTTTTCGCCGCCCAGGCGCAGCGCGCCGATAACGGCAATGACCGGGCCTTCAGCCTGACGCAGGAAGCCCGGGCCACCAGCCCCGCAACCCTGTCCACGCGCGGCACCGTGAGCCCGCAGGCGCGGGAAATCTTCGCCGGTCTCGCCCGGTCCAGCGATAATGGCGCCACCCGCGCGCTGGCCGATAACGCCGGCACGCTGGTCTCCGGCGCGGCGGTCAACGCCCGTGCACAGGCGATCTTTGAACGCCTCGCCGTCGAGAGCGACACCTGATCGCAGGCGCTCATCCCGGACTGCAAGCGAAAACGGGGGCCGCAAGGCCCCCGTTCCATTTCGTGGCACCCGGCAAGATCAGTTGACAACCCGTGCCCCGGTCGCCGCGCGGATCTCCTCCTCGGTCATCCTCACAAGCGAATGACAGAATCCGAGCGTCTCGACACGACACCTCTGGAAGATGCGCGGCGCCAGGCGAAAGATCTGATCGGGATCGTTGTCGATTCATCAGAGACGATCCGGCCAGAGAGCGGAGATGTGCCGATGGCCGGTCGCACCCGTCGCGCGAGACCAAGGGGCCATCCGGTCACGAAAACCATGATTTCGGAAGGCGCCCGAATGGCTGGCGTCTGCTAGGCGGCGATCTCTTTCGCCGCTGCCGACAGGGCGCCGGGCCCGTGCGGGATGCGAAGATGAACCAGCCCCGCCTCGATCGTGCCCAGAACGCCCAGCACCATATGCGCGTTCACATGACCCATATGCCCGATCCGGAAAAACCCGTGCCAGGCCGGATCGTCGGGCGGGGCCATGCCCAGGCCGATCCCCAGCGTGACGCCGGCGCTTTCGCTCAGCCAGTCGCGCAGCGCGGTGCCGTTGGGCGCGCCGATCCGCACCGCCGTAACCGCGTGCGAGCGCAGGGCGCGGTCCTGGATGTTCAGCTCCATCGGCCCGCCGTCCGCCCATGCCTCCATCGCCGACCATATGGCCCGTGCAAGTTTGGCGTGGCGCGCCCAGGCGGCCGCGACCCCTTCTTCATGCACCAGCATGGTAAGCGCTTCGCGAAGCCCGTAAAGATGATGCGTGGGCGCGGTGCCGCCGAAGAATTGATAGAATTGCTCGGGGTCGGCGCGCTGCGTCCAGTCCCAGTAGATGCTGACCCGCTCCATCGCGGCGCGCACGGCAGCGGCCTTTTCGCTGAAATAGACGAATCCCAGCCCCGGCGGCGTCATCAACCCCTTCTGGCTGGCCGAAACCATCACGTCGACGCCCCAGGCGTCCATCTCGAACCGCTCGCATCCCAGCGAGGCCACGCAATCGACCATGAACAGCGCCGGATGCCCGGCCGCGTCGATCGCCGCGCGCAGGCCGGCAATGTCGTTTCGCACGCTGCTGGATGTGTCCACATGCACGGCCAGGACGGCCTTGATCGCGTGCCCGGGGTCGCGACGCAGCCGGTCCTCGGCGGCGTTCAGGTCGATCGTGTCGCGCTTGCCGAATTCGATCACCTCGACCTCGACGCCCATGCGGCGCGCGGTTTCCGCCCAGCCCTGGCCGAAGCGGCCGGTCGACAGCACCAGCACCTTGTCGCCGGGGGCGCATGTATTGGCCAGGGCCGCCTCCCACGCGCCGTGGCCGTTGGTGATATAGCTGGCCACATGACCATCGGTTCGCGCCACGGCCTTGAGGTCGGGCACCATGCCGGCCACCATCTCGACCAGCGCGCCGGTATAGATGTTGGGCGCGGGGCGGTGCATCGCCTGAAGCACACGGTCCGGCATCACCGACGGGCCCGGAATGGCGAGATAGGGGCGACCGTGGCTGAGGGGCATGGGCGGTATCCTTTCCATGGGGACCATTTTCAATTACGGGCAGGACGCAATGCCGTCAATCGCTTGTCAGGCGGAGGCATTCACGCTAGACGGCGCCCTTGTCGTATCCTTGCCGAAAGCGCCCATGCTCAAGCACCGCAAGATTCGTTTGAACATCGCCGGGCGCAAGCTGCGCGATTCCTTCGGCAGGGACATTTCGACCCCTGCCGGCAAACGCGCCGCGTTCTGGCATCTTTACCTGATGGACCACGGCTTTCTGCGCATGGTCTGGCGCAACCTTGCCGAGATCGCGCCGGGCGCCTGGCGCTCGAACCAACCTTCGCCGGGCCAGTTGCGCAGACACGCGGCGAAGGGTTTGAGAACCGTCATCAATTTGCGCGGCATCTCTTCCAACAGCAATTACCTGCTTGAAGCGGAAGCCTGCGCCGAGCTGGGCCTAGTGCTGCGCAGCTGCCCGATCAGCGCAAGGCGTCTGGCACCGCGGGGACTTCTGCTTGATCTTCTGGATGCGTTCGAGACGGCCGAGCGGCCCTTGCTCATCCATTGCAAATCGGGTGCTGACCGCGCAGGGCTGGCCGCGGCGCTTTACCTCATGCATGTGGAAGGCCAGTCCGCGGCACTGGCGAGCCGGCAATTGTCGTTTCGCTTCATGCATTTCAGGAACGACAGCACCGGCGTTCTAGATTACATGCTCGATCGATACGCGGCGGATTGCGCGGCACGGCCGATGCCCATTCGCGAGTGGATCGAAACCGTCTACGATGCGACAGAGCTGCAAATCGCCTTCGAACGCGAACGGGGACTGCATGATGGCCGATAAGACCGCGCGCGAGCAATCGCGCGCGCTGGTGCGCTGGATCTGGCGCGGTTACCTGCGTCCGCATACCGCGATGATTCTGCTTGCCCTGTTGCTGATGGGTATCGAGGGCAGCATGCTGGGCGCGATCAGCTATCTGGTCAAACCGATGTTCGAGAACATCGTCGGCGGAAACCGCGGTGCGATCCCGCTGGTGGCCATCGCGATCTTCGCGGTATTCGCCGCCAAGTCCTTGTCGGGGTTCTTCCAGCGGGTTCTGATGACCCGCGTGGGCCAGCGCGTCGCGGCGGCGCTGCAACGCGACCTGGTGGCGCATATGCTGACGCTCGACAGCCTGTGGTTCCAGAAAACCCCTCCCGGAAACCTGATCGAACGGGTGCGCGGCGATACCCAGGCGGCGGCGACGATCTGGTCGACGGTGCTGGCGGCCACCGGGCGCGATGCGGTGGCGCTTATTTCGCTGATGGGCGTGGCATTGTCGGTCGACGTGCGCTGGACCCTTATCGCGATGACGGCAGTGCCGCTGGTGGTGCTGCCGGTGATGTCGCTGCAACGCTGGGTGCGGCGCAGCGCGCGTGCCGCCCGACATGCCGCCGCCTCCATCGCTACCCGGCTGGACGAGATCTTTCACGGGGTCACGACGATAAAGCTCAACCGGCTGGAAACGCGCGAGAGCGACCGTTTCGCCGAGACCGTCGAGGGGTTCGTGCACCAGGAGATCCGCTCGGCCGCGGGGCAGGCCGGCATTCCGGCGCTGATCGACATTGTCGCCGGGATCGGCCTGATGGCTGTCATCGGCTATGGCGGGTTGCAGATCATCGACGGCGAGAAGACGCTTGGCGAATTCATGAGCTTCTTCACCGCGATGGCGCTGGTCTTCGAACCGCTACGCCGCCTGGGCAATGTCACCGGCGCGTGGCAGGCGGCATTGGCCAGCCTCGAGCGCCTGCATGACGTGTTCCAGTCCCGGCCGACGATCCTGTCGCCGCCGCAGCCGCGGAAATTGCCGGTGGCGCCGGACAAGGCGGAAATCGTGCTCGACGACGTGTCATTGGCCTATGACGACATGCCGGTGCTGACCGGTCTGACGCTGCGCGCCGAGCCCGGCCGCATGACGGCGCTGGTCGGTCCTTCGGGGGCCGGCAAGAGCACGGTGTTCAACATTCTGACCCGGCTGGTGGAGCCGCAATCGGGCCGGGTCGAGATCGGCGGCCTGCCGATCGCGGAGATGACGCTGCCCGATCTGCGCAACCTGTTCTCGGTGGTCACGCAGGATTCCTCGCTGTTCGACGAAAGCCTGCGCGACAACATCCTGTTGGGGCGTAGCGACGTTTCGCCCGCGCGTCTCGACGAGGTGCTGGAAGCCGCCCATATCACCGATTTTCTGCCCAACCTGGCGCAGGGGCTGGACAGCCCGGCCGGCCCGCGCGGGTCCAACCTGTCGGGCGGGCAACGCCAGCGGGTGGCCATCGCGCGGGCGCTGTTGCGCGACGCGCCGATCCTGCTGCTGGACGAGGCGACCAGCGCGCTGGACGCCAAGTCGGAGCGCGTGGTGCAGCAGGCGCTGGACCGGCTCAGCCGCACCCGCACGACGCTGGTGATCGCCCATCGGCTGACCACGGTGCGCGCCGCCGACCGGATCGTGGTCATGGATCGCGGCCGGGCGGTCGAGCAGGGCAGCCATGAGGCTTTGATCGCCCGGGGGGGGCTGTATTCCGGGCTCTACAAAATGCAGTTTGCCGCTGAAAGCTGAGCGGTCCATCCTATATCTGACGCAAGAGGCAGAAGGGGGACGCATGGGCGAAAATGCTGAAGATCGGACGGCATTGAGGATTTCCGGCGATGACCGGATTCATTTCCTGCAAGGGCTGGTCACCACCGACGTGACCGCGCTGGAGGGCAGGCTGGTCTATGCCGCGTTGCTGACACCGCAGGGCAAGTATCTGGCCGATTTCTTCCTGACTGGGCAGGACGGCGCGGTGCTGCTGGATGTGAAGACCGACCTGTGCGACGCGCTGCTGCGACGGCTGAACATGTACAAGTTGCGGGCCGATGTTGCGATCGAAAAAACCGACCTGAACGTGCAGCGCGGCCTGGGCGAGCCGCCCGATGGCGCCCTGCCGGACCCGCGCCATCCCGCGCTCGGGTGGCGGCTTTACACGCGGGGCGAGGGTACCGCGCCGCAGATCGACTGGGATGCGATCCGGGTCGAACACTGCATCCCGGAAAGCGGGATCGAACTGATCGCGGAGGAAACATTCATCCTGGAAGCCGGCTTTGACCGGTTGAACGGCGTGAACCACCGCAAGGGCTGTTACGTCGGCCAGGAGGTCACGGCGCGGATGAAGCACAAGACCGAGCTGCGCAAGGGGTTGGTGACGGTCGAAATCGACGGCGCCGCGCCGCCGGGCACCGACATCCGGGCGGGAGAAAAGACCGCGGGCACGTTGTTCACCCAATCTGGCGACCACGCCATTGCCTATCTGCGATTCGATCGCGCCAAGGGGCCGATGCAGGCCGGGGACGCGACGATCCGCTGGAATGGCTGACGCGCTGCGCCGCCGGGTCGGCGTCCTGCTGGGCGAGGATGTGGCCGACACCCGGCCGCTGCATGGCGGCGATCTTTCAGAGCTGCACGTGCTCACGCTGATCTCGGGGCGGCGCGTCGTAGCGAAATCCGGGCGCCTTGCCCCGGTCGAGGCGCGGATGCTGCGAACCATCGCCGAGGCTGGCTGTCCGGCGCCCCGCGTGATCGCCCTGGATGACAACCTTTTCGTCATGGACTTTCTCGAAGAGGGGGCACGCCCGGCCTGGGCGGCGCTTGGCCACGCGCTGCGCAGGTTGCACCAGGCGACGGGGCCGCATTACGGCTGGTCCGAGGATTACGCCTTCGGCCCGGTGGCGATTGCCAATTCCCCGACCGCCGACTGGCCCGCTTTCTGGGCCGCGCGGCGGCTGCTGGCAGAGCCAGATGCGCTGCCCGGTGATATCCGCACCCGGGTCGAGGCGCTGGCCGCGCGCTTGCCCGATCTGCTGGCGCACCGCCCGGCGCCTTCGCTGTTGCATGGCGATCTGTGGGGTGGCAATGTGCTGCATGGCACCGACCGGGCCTGGCTGATCGATCCGGCCTGCTATTACGGCGATGCCGAGGTCGATCTGGCCATGCTGCATCTGTTCGGCGCCCCGGGCGCCGCATTTTCCGATGCCTACGGCCCGCTTCGCGACGGCTGGCAGGCCCGGCGCCCGATCTATCAGCTCTGGCCGGCGCTGGTGCATCTGCGCCTGTTCGGCCAGGGGTATCGCGGCATGGTGGAACGGCTGTTGCGCGCCGCGGGTGTCTGAGCCGCATCTTGCCGCCCGGCGCGCGCGCGGGCTATGGTCGCGTGACACCGAACCCCGAGGGTCCGCCGATGCGCCTTGCGCCACTTTTTCTCTGCCTCGGTCTTGTCGCCGGGTGCACCGATTTCCCGCGGATCGACGCGGTGATGGGGACGACGGCCCGCAATGCCCCCTATCCCGAACTGCTGCCGATCGACGGGTTGCTGGCGCGGGCCGGGGACACCAGGATCGACGCGGCGACCGGCCCGGCGCTGGCCGGGCGTGCCGCGGCGCTGCGGCGCAGGGCGCGCGGGCTGGAACCCCCGGTGCTTAGCGCGGCCGACCGCCGTCGCCTGCTGGGGGCGCTGGCGCGTCACCCCGGCTGAGTCCTTGCCGCGTTGCAACGCCCGGCGCGACAGGCTAACACCGCTGCGACCATCCCGATCCAGCGGAGACTTCGCCCATGTCCACCCCCCTGCGCCTCGGCATCGCCGGCCTTGGCACCGTCGGCACCGGCGTCATCAAGATCATCCAGACCCATGCCGCGTTGCTGACCGGCCGCACCGGGCGCCCGGTCACGGTCTCGGCGGTGTCGGCGCGCACCCGTGACAAGGACCGGGGCATCGACCTTTCGGGCTATGACTGGGAAGACGACCCGGTGGCGCTGGCCACCCGCGACGACGTGGACGTGTTCGTCGAACTGATGGGCGGCAGCGACGGGCCGGCAAAGGCCGCGGTCGAGGCCGCGATCGCGGCCGGCAAGGACGTGGTGACCGCCAACAAGGCGATGCTGGCCATTCACGGGCAGGCCCTGGCCGAGGCGGCCGAGGCGGCGGGCTGCGTGATCCGCTTCGAGGCCGCCGTCACCGGGGGCATTCCCGTGGTCAAGGCCCTGACCGAAGGGCTTGCGGGCAATCAGACCCTGCGGGTGATGGGCGTGATGAACGGCACCTGCAACTATATCCTGACCCGGATGGAAAGCACCGGCCTGCCGTATGAAACCGTGTTCGACGAGGCCGACAGGCTGGGCTATCTGGAAGCCGACCCCACGCTCGACGTGGGCGGCATCGACGCCGCGCACAAGCTGTCGCTTCTGGCCGCGATCGCCTTCGGCACCCGCGTGGCGTTCGACAAAATCGAGCTGGAAGGGATCGAGCGGATCTCGATCGACGACATCCGCCATGCCGCCGACATGGGCTTTCGCATCAAGCTGCTGGGGGTGGCGCAGATGACCGGCCGGGGGCTGGAACAGCGCATGTCGCCCTGCCTGGTCCCGGCGGATTCGCCCCTGGGCCGGTTGGAAAACGCCATGAACATGGTCGTTCTCGAAGGCGATTCGGCCGGGCAGATCGTGCTTCAGGGCGCCGGCGCCGGCGAAGGGCCGACGGCAAGCGCCGTCATGTCCGATGTGCTGGACATCGCGCGCGGTTTCCGGGTCTCGACCTTCGGGCGGCCCGCGTCGGGCCTGGAACGGCCGGTGCCCGCGAAGGCCACCGCCGCCGCGCCCTATTACCTGCGCATGGAGCTGGACGACAAGCCCGGTGCACTGGCCAAGGTGGCCACGGTTCTGGGCGAATCCGGGATCTCGATCGACCGGATGCGGCAATATCGCCATTCGGACACCACCGCGCCGGTGCTGATCGTGACGCACAGGACGACGCGCGACGCGCTGGACCACGCGCTTGCAGGCTTTGCCGCGACCGGCGTGGTGCCGGGCAGTCCGGTCGCAATCCGGATCGAGAGTGTCTGACCCGGCCGCGCGCGCCCGGCGCAAAGCTGCCCGCTGCGCCTTGTGCCGGGACCCGCGCACGGGGTAGGAGTCGGTGCAAGGATTTTCAACCAATTGGATGCCCCCCATGACGACACCCGTAGACTTCAATGATCGCATGTTGTCGCTTGGCCTGGCCCGCGTTTCCGAGGCCGCGGCGATGGCCTCGGCCAAGCTGGTCGGCCGCGGCGATGAAAAGGCCGCCGATCAGGCCGCCGTCAATGCGATGCGCGACCAGCTGAACATGCTCGACATCAAGGGCGTGGTGGTCATCGGCGAAGGCGAGCGCGACGAGGCGCCGATGCTGTTCATCGGCGAAGAGGTGGGCAATGGCGACGGCCCGGCGGTCGATATCGCGCTCGACCCGCTGGAAGGCACGACGCTGACGGCCAAGGACATGCCGAACGCGCTGACCGTTATCGCGATGGCGCCGCGGGGCACGCTGCTGCACGCGCCGGATGTCTATATGGACAAACTGGCGATCGGCCCGGGATATCCCGTCGGCGTGGTGTCGCTGGACATGTCACCGGCCGAGCGTGTCAGGGCGCTGGCAAAGGCGCGCGGCTGCGATGCCGACGACATCACCGTGTGCGTTCTGGAACGTCCGCGCCACCAGGAAATGATCGACGAGATCCGCTCGACCGGCGCGGCGATCCGGCTGATTACCGATGGCGATGTGGCCGGCGTGATCCATTGCGCCGAGGCCGAGATAACCGGAATCGACATGTATATGGGCGCGGGCGGCGCGCCCGAGGGGGTTCTGGCGGCCAGCGCGCTGAAATGCATGGGCGGGCAGATGTGGGGCCGGCTGATGTTTCGCAATGACGATGAAAAGGGCAGGGCGGCCAAGGCCGGAATCACCGACCTGGACCGGATCTATGATCGCGACGACATGGTGACGAGCGATGTGATCTTCGCCGCGACCGGGGTGACCGACGGTTCGATCCTGCGCGGCATAAAACGAGAGCCGACACATCTGACGACCGAAACCATCCTGATGCGCTCCAAGACCGGATCGGTTCGGCGCATGACCTATCGCAACCCGATCAAATAGGCACCCATGGCGATCGCGCTGCTGCCTGTCGATTTCCAGACCGGCTTTGACAACCCGGCCTGGGGGCCGCGCAACAACCCCGGTGCCGAGGCCGCGGCGGCCCGCCTGCTGGCAGCGTTCCGCGCCGCCGGCAGGCCGGTGATCCATGTCCGCCATGTCTCGGACGATCCGGCCAGCCCGCTTGCGCCCGGCACCGGCGGCACCGGTTTCAAGCCCGAATTGCTGCCGGACCCCGGTGAACCGGTTTTCGAGAAATCGGTAAACGCGGCTTTCATCGGCACCGGGCTGGAGGCGCATCTGCGCGCGGCCGGGATCGATGCGCTGGTGATTTGCGGGCTGACTACCCCGCATTGCGTCTCGACGACATGCCGGATGGCCGCCAACCTGGGGTTTGCCGTGACACTGGCGCATGATGCCTGCGCCGCCTTCGCCCGCAACGCCGATACCGGCTGGGCCGCGGGCTTGCCCCCGATGCGCGCGGAAGAGATCCATGCCAGCGCGGTGTCGCATCTGCATGGCGAATTCCTGACGGCCCGAGGCACCGCCGCCATCCTTCGTGACCTCGCGTGATGGCGTTTCTGGGCGTCGAAAACTCGGCCACGGGGCGCCGCTGGATCGGCCCCGATGCCGAAGAGGACCGCCTGGCGGAGGCCATGGAACAGCAAACCCGCCTGCCGGCCCCGGTCTGCCGTGTCCTGGCCCGCCGCGGGGTTGCGCCCGAGGCGGCCGCCGCCTTTCTTGCCCCGGCCCTGCGCGACCTGTTGCCCGATCCGCAGAGCCTACGCGAGATGGAGCGCGCCGCTGGTCGCTTCCTCGCTGCGGTGACGGGGGACCAGCGGATCGCGATCTTTGCCGATTACGACGTTGACGGCGGCGCTTCGGCGGCGCTGTTGCTGAGCTGGCTGCGCCAGATGGGGCGCGACGCCACGCTTTATGTCCCCGACCGCATCGACGAAGGCTATGGCCCGAACGTGCCCGCGATGCAGGCCCTGGCCCGCGCGCATGACCTGATCGTCTGCGTCGATTGCGGCACGCTTTCGCATGAGGCGATCGCGGCGGCAGACGGCGCCGAGGTGATCGTGCTCGACCACCACCTGGGCGGCGAGACGCTGCCGCCGGCGCTGGCCGTGGTCAACCCCAACCGGCAGGACGAAACCGGCGATCTGGGCCATCTCTGCGCGGCGGGCGTGGTGTTCCTGATGCTGGTCGAGCTCGGGCGGCAGTTGCGCGCGGCGGGACGCAAGGGGCCGGATCTGCTGCAATTCCTCGACCTGGTCGCGCTGGCGACGGTGGCCGATGTGGCGCCGCTGACGGGGGTGAACCGGGCCCTTGTGCGCCAGGGCCTGACGGTCATGGCCCGCCGCGCCCGCCCGGGTCTTGTCGCGCTGGCCGATGTATCGCGCATGGATACACCACCCAATGCCTATCACCTGGGATACCTGCTGGGCCCGCGGATCAATGCCGGCGGGCGGATCGGCGAAGCCGATCTCGGTGCGCGGCTGCTCGCCACCGATGACCCGCATGAAGCCGCGGCCATTGCAAGCAAGCTGGACGGGCTCAACACCGAACGGCGCGAGATAGAATCCGAGGTGCGCGCCGCCGCGCTGGCCCAGGCCGAGGCGCGCGGGCTGGACCATCCCCTGGTCTGGGCCGCCGGCGAGGGGTGGCACCCGGGGGTCGTGGGCATCGTTGCCAGTCGCCTGAAAGAGACGACCAACCGGCCCGCCGTGGTCATCGGTCTCGACGGGGATACCGGCAAGGGGTCGGGCCGGTCGGTCGCCGGCGTCGATCTCGGCGCTGCGATCCAGCGCCTGGCGGCCGAGGGGTTGCTGTTAAAGGGCGGCGGGCACCGGATGGCCGCAGGGCTGAGCGTCGCGCGCGACCGGCTGGAACCGGCGATGGCGCGGCTGGCCGAATTGCTGGCGCGCCAGGGGGCGGGCCAGGCCGGGCCGGCCGATCTGCGCCTCGACGGGCTGTTGATGCCCGGTGCGGCAACGGTCGAACTGATCGAGCAGATGGACGCCGCCGGACCGTTCGGCGCCGGCGCCGCCGCGCCGCGCTTTGCCTTTCCCGATGTCGAGATCGGTTTTGCCAAACGGGTGGGCGACACGCATCTGCGGCTCGGCTTCGGCGATGGCCTGGGCGCGCGGATCGACGCCATCGCCTTCGGCGCCTTCGACGGCCCGTTGGGCCCGTTGCTGGAACAGCATGGCGGGGCGCGTTTTCACCTTGCCGGACGGCTCGAGGTCAACAGCTGGGGCGGCCGCAAGAAGCCGCAACTGCGGCTGGAAGACGCCGCGCGGGCCTGATCGCCGGGAAAACCCGCGAACACCGGGCATGTGCGCCCGCCCATGCGAGCCTTCGGACCTTGTTGCCAGAGACCGGGAAACCGGTATCTGGACGGGGTGGGAAATACCGTTGAAATTCGCGATTTCCCCTCTTGCACCACCCCGCCAATTTGCCTAGTAAACGCCTCACGCGAAGGCATGGCCCGTTCGTCTATCGGTTAGGACGCCAGGTTTTCAACCTGGAAAGAGGGGTTCGACTCCCCTACGGGCTGCCAACTACCCCCCAAAAGCGTTATTTTACTGGGACCTGAGGCATCAGGTGTCCCACGGTTTTGGGTGCGTGGGACACCTCGCGCCTGACGGGCCGCCTCCGCCCGGTCGAAGCCGGATTCCGCAAGCCGCTCGCGATCGACGTCCTGCACGTAGGGGGCCTGCTGCACCGTCAGCGCCAGGGTGTTCATGCCGCGCCGCATGTCGGTCACCCCGCCTGCAATCCACACGCGCACCCCCGCCGGGAAGGCGATCATGACGGATCCAGGGCTTGCACGAGGCGCTCCAGCACCATCGGATCAATCGTGACCGCCACGGACAGGCGACGACCATTCGCCAGGGCAATATCCGCCATCTGGGCCTGGGCTGTCGCTGGCGTCGGGACCGGTGCAAACGGCTCGCCATGATCCTCGGCTTCCTCAGGAGCGGCGATCGCCAACGGTGTGAACTGCGGTCGCGCCTCGCCGCCCGTCAGCCTGCCTTCGCGGTATTGGCGACGCCAGCGCACCAGCAGGGTGCGGCCGATATCATGACGCCGGGCTGTCTCGGCAACACGCCCTCGACCGCCAAGGCTTTCTTCAACGATGCGCACTTTCTCTTCATCCGTCCAGCGCCGGCGGCGCCCGGTATCGGTGACAGAAAGGATCTCGACTTCAGGTCTGTATCTATGGTCGGACATAGCGTCGGACCTACACCGTGAGCCTCAAGCCAGAAAGACGGCCCTCTGCGCTGTGAACAGGGGCACGGTGAATGGCAGGTCAAAGCGGCAACACAGGAACGGGTAGCACGGCGGCCGAACAAGATGTCCCAGCTGTCGCCTACGTGCGGATGTCGACAGACCACTAGAAATACTCGACCGAAAACCAGCTGGACGTCATTCGCAAGTACGCGGAGGCCCGTGGGCTGACCATCCTTCGGACTTTCGAGGACTCGGGACGCTCTGGCCTGCGGCTTGACGGCCGCGAGGCGCTGCAGAACCTGATGGCCGAAGTCCAGTCCGGCGATGCCGACTTCAAAGCGATCCTCGTCTACGACGTCAGCCGTTGGGGTCGGTTTCAGGACGCTGACGAGGGCGCCTATCACGAGCATGTCTGCTGGGACGTCTTCCTGAATGTGCTGAACGTCGAGACAGAGGACGGCGCCACCGGCGCCCACCTCCGCCGCGTGCTCTTCGGAGAACCCGAGATGGGGCCGTTGCCGCGCTACGACGAGGTGATGGGCCAGCTCTACATCCAGGTGCTGCGCCCGCTCTGCTGGGCGGGGCTGCTGCAGCAAGAGCGCGGACACCCCAGCTATCGGTTCGAGGACGCGGTGTTCATGAAAACGCCGCTGTGGCGGGCGGCGTTGCGGTTGGAGACGGACGACGTGTTAGGAAGGGCGATAAGGCATTGAGCAAATTCAGAATCTCTAAGAGACTGCTGATAGGCGAGCATGGAGAGATTCCCTTTGGTACAAGTAGTTAAGAGGATGGTGTGTCTGGCCAATTCACGTAAGCTCGCGGGGCGCTGCGTGGCAGGCCGCCTATTGGAAGAAGGCCAGCCCACGGGTTGGGTTCGTCCAGTAAGCAGTCGGGAACACGAAGAGGTCTCGGAGTACGAGCGGCAGTACAAAGACGGCAGCGATCCCAAGCTGCTGGACGTGATAGATGTTCCGCTACTTGAGCCGAGGCCGAAGAACTATCAGACTGAGAACTGGCTGCTCGATCCTGGATATTATTGGGTGAAGTGTGGTCACGTCTCGTGGGCAGACCTTGACCACCTGACCGACCCGGTCGCGGACCTTTGGACCAACGGAATGAGCACATACCATGGCCGAAATGACCAGATTGACGTGGTGCGGGCAAATCAGTTGGATCACTCGCTACGCTTCGTGAAGCTACCTGCGCTGCAACTCTCGGTGTTCGTTCCCGGAGCAGCGTTTGGAAATCCAAAGCGGCGAGTCCAAGCTCGGTTCATCCACAACCGCCGAGAGTATCGGCTCTGGGTCACCCCCTTGTGTCAGGAAAGTTGTCCGCTGCTCTACTTTTCCTCTATTTCTCAGGTGGGCGGGATAGGACGATGATTTGGGGGCACCTCGAAAAATTGCCCTGACCTTACCATGGCGGTATGATGGCGGAGGTTT
>JADQCB010000062.1 GCA_016278325.1 Actibacterium sp. | reverse complement strand
GCAAGCCCCGGCGGCGGCCCCGGCCTGGGGCGCGCAGGCGCCGGCTCCGCAGCAGTCGTCCGCACAGCAGCCGCCGGCGTCCGCGCCGGGCGGAGCACCGGCGACCGGCATGCCCGCCTGGCTCAATGGGTGAGGCGCGATCAGCAGCGCGGCGGCGGAGGTCTCATCGGCCTTCGCTGCTGCCCGAGGCCCGGCGCGATGCTGCCGGGAGGATGACCCCGGATGAATGGCAGGCGCACGTGACGCGCGAGGCGGCGCTGGAGATCGGACGATGGCTCGAGGCCCGAGGAAGACTGCACGCCCCCATCGCAAGCCTCAGCCTCGGCGACCTCGAAGCCATGGCCAGCAACGCGATCTCGCGCTGGATCGTGCTGCAGTCCGAAAAGCTCCAGAGGGCGGGTTGGCCGCCCGAGGACCCGATCGCGACCTTCTTGCTCGGGTAACGCTCTGCGCCGTCTGCGCCCGCGAGGCGCGCGGCTTCGGCTACTGCCACGGCCTCCGCTGGGATCGCCACCCCTACCACCGCTTCTGCTCGCGCCGCTGTCAGGACGCGGGCAGCGCCATCGCCCAAAGGAACAACGGCATGATCGACAAGACCGCGCGCGAGGCGCAGGCGATCCGCGATGCGCGGACGCTCTTCGCCGAAGCGCTTACCGACCTCGGGCTCATGGAGCCCTTCTTCCATCGCAGCGCCGAGGACATCGACCGCCTGATCGAGGCGGCGGTCACCGGCTACATCGACAGCATGCAGGACCAGGCCGCGCGCAAGGAGCGCACCGGCACGGCCCTCGACGACCCCATTCCGTTCTGAGGGGGCGCGCGATGATCGACCTGAACGACGACACCGCGTCCTGCAGCTGGAAACCTCTGCTCGAGGCGGCCACCGAGAACGCAGTCACCGATTTCGAGATCGAGTTCTGCGACAGCCTCCGCGAGAAGCTCGAGCGGTTCGGCGACAGCGCCCGGCTGACGGACGCGCAGTTCCACAAGCTGACCTGCATCGCGCAGGCCGGCGGGTTCTGGGAGCGCGAGCGATGATCGACCTCAACCATGGCTCGGGTTTCCTCTACGGCGCCGGCGCGCCACGCCCGCCCATTGCGGAAGCCGTGTCCGCCGCCATCGACACCGCGCTGTCCGCGCGCCATCGCGCCGAGCGTCCGCGCACCTATGTCAGTTCCTCGGGTCTCGGCCGCGACTGCCTGCGCCAGATCCAGTACGACTTCCTCGCTGTGCCCAAGGATGAGGGTCACGAGTTCGCGCCACGCACGCTGCGCATCTTCGAGGCGGGCCACCGGGCCGAGGACATCGTCGCGGGCTGGTTCCGGATCGCCGGCTTCGACCTGCGCACCGAGCGCCCCGATGGTCGCCAGTTCGGCTTTGCAGCCCTCGACGGGCGCTTCAAGGGCCATATCGATGGCTGCTTCGTCTCCGGCCCAGTCGCGATGGACTATCCCGCGCTCTGGGAGAACAAGGCGCTCGGCGCGGCCAGCTGGAAGGACGTGGTCAAGCGCGGCGTCAGCCTCGCGCGCCCCGTCTACGCTGCCCAGATCGCGCTCTATCAGGCCTACATGGAGCTGCCGGCCCCGGCGCTTTTCACCGCGTTGAACCGCGACACGATGGAGCTGCACACCGAGCTTGTGCCGTTCGATGCGCATCTCGCGCAGGAAATGTCGGATCGCGCCGTCGCCGTGGTCCGGGCGTCCGAGGCGGGGGAATGGCTGCCGCGCGCCGCGGCCGAGCCGACCGCAGTCCTCTGCCGCGGCGGCATGGCGGCCGGAAGATGGCACACGCCATGTGCCTGGGCAGGCCGGTGCTGGGGAGAGCGGCGATGATTCCCGACGCCTTTGAGCTCAAGCGAATCGTGCGCGCGCATCGCGAGCGGTTCTGGTGCTCCGACCTGCTCGGAGCGGCGGAGTACGCGCCGATCTATTTCTTCGACGATCAGGCCGCCTTCGATGGCGATATCGTCGACCGCGCGATGACCCGGGTTTTTACCGGTCCGCTTCGGCTGCCGCATCCCTCCGTGATTTTCGAAGTGCGCGAGCAGCGCGCGTCTCCCTCGGGCCTGATCGTCTGCGCTCGCGCCGAAGGCGACATCGTCGAGGCTACCTTCCTCATGCGCAAGCGGGCACCGCGCGGCTGGACGGATTGCCTCGTGCGGATCTGGATGCATCCGGACGGCAAGGCGGAGATCGAGGGCAACCCGGCCGAGCGGAGCGACGAGACGGTCCGCGGTCACGGCGAAGTCGCCGCCGGCATCGTCTGGCGCGCGCTGACCATCCTCGGCGCGTCCCCGGACATCCGCGACCGCAAGGTGTCGCTCGCGAAACGGTCCCGCCTGGCCCGCGAGGGCGTGCGCGGGTGGGTCTGGCGTCAGGTCGCCATCGATCCGGCGCGCCTGCGGGCGGCGACGCCGCCGCAGGGCGGCAGTCACGCCAACCCGCGCTGGCACATCCGCCGCGGTCACTGGCGGCAGCTCGCCGACGGGCGCCGGGTCTTCGTCCGCCAATGCGAGGTGGGCGATCCGACCCGCGGCGGGATCGTCAAGGATTACGCAGTGGAGGCACCCCATTCATGACCGAGTTCACCCCATCCGCCACGCAGGCCGCCGCGATCCGCGCGATCAAGGAGTGGTTCGAGACCCGAACCGAGCAGCAGCAGGTATTCCGCCTCTTCGGCTATGCCGGGTCCGGCAAGACCACCGTGCTGAAGTTCGCGCTCGACGAGCTGGGCCTCTCGCCCCACCGCAGCGCGAAGGACGGCCGCTGCGTGCCCGGCGTCGTCACCGCCACCTTCACCGGCAAGGCCGCGCTGGTGCTGACCCGCAAGGGCACGCCCGCGCGCACCATTCACAGCCTGATCTACTCGGTGATCGAGTCGACCGAGGAGGAAATCGAGAAAGCCGCCCGGAAGATCGCGGTGGCCGAGCGCGACGCGCTCCGTCTCACCGGGTTCGCGCGCAGCACGGCCGATGCCGCGATCGAGGCGATGCGCCAGGGGCTTTCCGCGATGAAGCACCCGCGCTTCGCCTTGAACCCGCAGAGCGACGCGGCCGACGCGCGGCTCATCGTGCTCGACGAGGTGTCGATGGTCGGCGAGGAAATGGCGCGTGACCTGATGAGCTTCGGCAAGCCGATCCTCGTGCTCGGCGATCCGGGCCAGCTGCCGCCGATCCGGGGCGAAGGCGCCTTCACCCGCGACGAGCCGGACGTGATGCTGACCGAGATCCACCGCCAGGCGGCCGAGAGCGCGATCATCCGTCTCGCCACCATGGCGCGGGAGGGACGGCCCATCGGCTTCGGCGTCTACGACGACCATGTCGCGAAGCTCCGCAAGGGCGACATCACGCCGGAACAGGCGCTGCGCGGCGGCCAGTTGATCTGCGGGCTGAACGCCACGCGGCTGCAGATCAACAACGCCATGCGCGCCGCCGCAGGGCACGGCGGGACCTGGCTGCCCACGGGGCCGGCCGAGAAGATCATCTGCCTGAAGAACCAGAACGATCTGGGGCTGATCAATGGGATGTTCGTGACGCTCGAGGACATCGTCGACGAGGGCAGCCTCTACTTCTCCGCCGTCGTCCATGACGAGGACGGGCGCCACATCGGCGAGCCCTATGAGGACGGGCGTCCGGGCCGGCTGCGCATCTACAAGGGGCATTTCGAGGACCATGTCGCCTATGACGACAAGCGCCACGACCGCGACTACAAGGAGAAGCGCCTGCTGACCGAGGCGACATTCGGCTGGGCGATCACGGCCCACAAGGCGCAGGGCTCGCAGTGGGAGAACGTGATCGTCTGGGACGACGGGCTGGGCCGCAGCGAGCTCGACCGGCGCCGCTGGCTCTACACCGCGATCACCCGGGCCGAGCGCGGGCTCGTCCTTCTGGCCTGAGGGGCGCGATGATCGACCTCAACGACATCGCGGTCCCGAAGACCCGGTACGATCTGTCGGTCGTGAAGGAGCGGCTTGCCTGCACGGCCGCCGACTGGTTGCCCGGGCTTTTCCCCGAGGCCCGGCTTGCCCGGGACCGTCGATCCTTGCGCTGCGCAGACCTCTCCGGGCGCCCGCCGCGCAAGGAGGGCTCCTGCACCATCCATCTCGACGGGCCCTATGCCGGCTGGGGCTTCGATTACGCCACCGGCGAGCGGGCCGGTCCCATCGACCTGATCGCACAGGCGACCGGCCTCTGCGATGGCGCGCTCTTCGACGAGGCGGCGCGGCTTGCGGGGATGGACCATCCTGCGCCGCGGACAGCGCCACCGTCGCCACTGCGCGCGCGCCCGGACCATTCGGCCGAGATCGCGCGACTCGTCGCCGGGGCCGTGCCGATCGCGGGTACGCCTGGCGAGACCTATCTGCGCGCCCGCGGGGTCTCGGATCCCGGATCGCCCGACCTGCTGTTCCATCCCGATCTCCCGGACTTCGACAGCTGCCGAGGCTGGCCCGGTCTGATCGCCATTCTACGGCTGCCTGACGGGGAGCGCGCGCCGGGCATCCACCGCACCTTCCTGCTCGACGACGGCAGCGCCAAGGCGCCGCCGGGCAAGAAGATGCTCGGCAGCGTGAAGGATGCCGTGGTTCGCCTGTTCCCGATGCCGGAGGACGAACACATCGGCATCGCCGAGGGCATCGAGACGGCGCTCGCCGCGCACGCGCTCTTCGGCACGTCGGTCTGGGCGGCGCTGTCGGCCGACGGTCTGGCGCGGTTCCATTGGCCCGAGGGCACCCGGCGCGTCACCATCTACGCCGACGCCGGGGACGCCGGACGCCAGGCGGCAGCGACGCTCTCGGACCGCCTGAACCGCGCCGACATCCCGAACGAGATCGTCGGACCGCTCCATGGCGACGATTTCAACGACGATCTCCTGCGCGGGGCCCGCGCAGAGGATTACGCGCGACCGGCTGACACCACAGCGGAGCCGCAGGACGGGGATCCGGTCGAGCCCGAGACGGCAACACCTGTCCTCGCCTCCGCCGACGATCCCGCGACACTGATCGCCGCTGCCGAGGCGCTGACCAACCCGCCCGAGTTCGAAGCCCTGTCCACACTGCTCGGGCGCATCGCGCTGGCGAAGCTCGACCCGCTGCCCGAACGGCAGGTCATCTCGCGGACTAAGTCCGCGACCGGGATAGGCATGTCGGTCCTGACCCAGCAGCTGGCCGAGCTCCGCCGCAGAGTCAACGCCACCGGCGATCCGAACGCGCCGATCCCGAAGCCCGCCTGGTTCAGACGCCTGCGGCTCGATCTGGCCGGCGCGCCCGAGCGCAACGAGGCCAACGTCATCGTCGCGCTGACCTCCGATCCGGCCTTCGCCGGTGTGCTGGCCTTCGACGAGTTCGGGCAGGAGATCGTCGTGCGCCAGCCGCTGCCGTGGGACGCCGGAACCGCCTCCCTCCAGCGCCCCTGGGAGGACGCCGACGACATCCGCACCGCCGAATGGCTCCAGCTGCGCGGCATCAACGTGGCGCCGGCGGTGGTGAGCCGCGCCGTCGGCGCGGTCGCCCGCGAGCTGCGCATCCATCCGGTCCGCGACTGGCTCGACACGCTGAAATGGGACGGCACGCCCCGGATCGAGACCTGGACCAGCGCCTATCTCGGCGCCGAGCCGACGGCGTTCCATCACACCATTGGCGCGCTCTGGCTGATCTCGGCCGTCGCCCGCATATACCGGCCCGGCGTGAAGGCCGACCACATGCTGATCCTCGAGGGGCCACAGGGCGCCCGCAAGTCCACCGCGATCAAGGTGCTGGCCGGCGAGGAATGGTTCACCGACGAGCTGCCGGAGCTCGGGTCGAAGGACGCGGCGCTGCACATGCAGGGCGTCTGGATCGTGGAGATCGCCGAACTCGACGCCATCGGCCGCGCCGAGGTCTCGCGCATCAAGGCGTTCCTGACGCGGACCACCGACCGCTTCCGTCCACCGTACGGTCGCTACACCGTCGAGGTCCCGCGCCAGTGCGTGTTCGCCGGCACCGTGAACCCAGACACCTATCTGCGCGACGAGACCGGCAACCGCCGCTTCTGGCCTCTTCGCTGTGGTGCCATCGATATCGCGGCGCTCGCGCACGACCGGGACCAGCTCTGGGCCGAGGCCGTCCACCGCTTCCGTGGCGGCGCGATCTGGTGGATCGACGATCCGGCGCTGCTGGCCGAAGCCCGCGAGGAACAGGACCGCCGCTACCAGTCCGACGCCTGGGACGACCTGATCGAGCACTGGCTGACGCACGAGACCCGCACCGTCTCGGACGGCTTCCCCGACTACAGCAACTCGCGCACCGAGAGCGTGCCGCGCCCGGAGCCACTGAAAGATGTGTCGGTCGGCGAGATCCTCGAGGAGGCGATTGGGCTCGAACCTGCCCGATGGACCCGCGGCGACCAGATGCGCGTCTCGGCCTACCTCAAGGCGAACGGCTGGGAGCGATACCGGCGGCGCGACGAGGGCGGCCGTGAGGCGCCGCGGGAGTGGCGGTATCGGATACCTTCAAAGACGATCCCCTGAACACTGCCGTGATGCGACGAACTTGTACAAGGCACTGGAGAATGGAGAATTCGGGTTGGCAGAGACTAGATGCTGTGGCAAAGATGGAAAAAAACACAACAGGGAGGCCGGCGAAGTGACGTACCAAGAGCGGGTCGCAGCATGGATCACCGCGTGCTTCCCTGCCTCGGCGCGCGAAAACGTGTCCGAGCGGTCGCATCGTTTTCTTGAGGAAGCGATTGAACTGGCTCAGGCGAGCGGGTGCACGAAGGAGGACGCACGGGCAATCGTCGATTACGTCTTTGATCGGCCTACCGGCGTACAAGAACAAGAAGTCGGCGGCGTGATGGTCACGCTCGCTGCGTTGTGTAATGCGCTCAAACTGACGATGGACGATGCAGGAGACAAAGAACTGGCGCGAAACTGGGAGAGAATTGAGGCTATCCGACGCAAGCAGGCCGCGAAGCCCGCCGGGTCTCCCTTACCCCAACGAGTTGAAGGCCGTCTTCATGCATCGGTGTTCAGATGACGATATCGCCCGCGACCTTGCGGGGTCCGCTGGGTGATTGTCTCGTTCGGGACCGCTCATTTGAAGGAAATATGCCTCGTGTTAAGTGAGGCCGAAGTCGCGTTGGGGACGGTAAACGCAAAGGCGCTTGTGTCGATCATCGCGGACATCGAGGCGCATGAGAATGCCGAAGAAATGTTGGATTTCATGGACGGGACCGTTCAGATAAAGGACGATGACACGCTCGAGATTGCTTTCGGGAGCAATTATTGCGCACATCTTGTTCCGGTTGGGGTGCGATTTCAAAAGAGCGATGACGGCCAAATCATCTGGTCCTCTGTCGAGCGGCTCAAGGTAACTGCGATAGGGGAATGCAATGCCCGCTGATGGTGGCCAGGTCGCCGATTGGTTCTCCAAGCCAGGTGACGCCATCGGTGCATTAATGCATCGTCGAGGCGTAACAGCCGAAGATCTTGCAGCACATCTCGACGGCGGCGTGGATGAACTCCGGAGTCTTCTGGAAGGGCACAGTCGCATCGATGGGAGTTCATCAGAGGTGCTGAGCCAGTTCCTTGGCGGGAGTTCGAAGTTTTGGCTAAAGCGGCAGGAGAACTTCGAGCAGGCTCTCGAGAGAGCTGTGGAGGCCGCGGCGGAAGACGCAGACGGTTGGTTCGGCAGCGTTCCTATTCCTCGATCACGTGGTCGGCGGCCTACTACGGACAAGGGGGTACGTGACGAACTACGTCGTCGCATGCTCTTTTACAGCGTTCCGACTCTTGCAAGTTGGGAGCAAAGGTACGGTAGGATCTGCACCGAAACGCACTTTCGGCGCTCCATGAGTTTCGTGCCATTGGACTCGGCGGTTCTTCTTTGGTTGCGGCGGGGAGAGTTGGAGGCAGAACTCGTCCAAACCCGTTCGTGGTCTCCTGAAAGGCTCAAGGAACGCCTAGATCGCATACGCCAGCTCACCAGGATCAATCACCCTTCGCGCTTTCTTCCGAAGCTCCGCTCGATCTGCGCCGAAGCCGGCGTTGCAGTCGTCATTGTCCGGACCCCGAAGGGATGCCATGCGAGCGGTGCAACCCGCCTTGTCACTGCGGATAAGGCGATGATCCTCCTTAGCTTTCGGCATCGTTCCGACGATCATTTCTGGTTCACAGTGTTTCATGAGATCGGGCATCTATTGCTGCATGGTGCCGACACGTTCGTTGACAGTGACGAAACACCTACGGATGAACTCGAGCAGCAGGCAAACGATTTCGCGCGGCAATGCTTGATCCCGCCCGAACGAGAAGAAGAGTTTATTCGCCTCAAGGCCGTCAGAAACTCGATTATTCGGTTCAGTGTGTCGGCAGGAATTGCACCCGGATTGACAGTCGGGCAAATGCAACACCGAAAGATGATTGAGCACAGTCAGATGAACTTTCTGAAACGTCGATGGAAATGGGACGAGATTGATCACGCCTGTGTGTGACGATTATCCTCTGAAGTGGACGAAGCTCAGTGGTGACTTTTGCCAGTTGCACAGAGCGTCTTCGAGAACTGCCATGCCCACTTGGACATCGACATCAAGATCGTCGAGCATCTGTTGAAGTTGTGCAGGTGCCGTGTTCGCATTGGCGGCCCCATTGAATAGCAGTCTTGCACCTCGGCTTGGCCCCGTCGCTCCTTGAAGATATGCCGAGAGCGGCTGCATCGCCACGATTCCGTAGCGCGCCAATAGCATCAGGTAGTCGAACTTCGCAAGTCGGCCGAAGCTCGTGATATTCAGAGAGTTGTACATTGCGTCGAACCGGTCATTCGGACCGTGGGCCAAGACCCCCTGCAGGAACGCCTGGTGGCCATGCGCCCCGATGAGCCTGACGTACTCGCGGACAACATGACCAGTGTATCTAGCTGAACCCGGTCGAAGGCTTTCGTACTTCCTGTGATTGCCAAACTTCCCGCGAATGCTGGTCCAATTCGCAGCCAGCCATGTATCGAATGCGGCAGGATTGCCCGAAACTGATGGCCAATCCCAGAGGCCGTTGCCAAGCATCCCATAGACGTCCTGCAGCCGCAGCCAACCACTATCGGCGGGCTTCGCGAAGTGTGTCATGAGGAAAACAAGCCAAGCAGCCTCGTCAAGATTGCCGTTCGCGACATGCAGCGCGACAGCCTGCTCTGGGTTGAAGATGGCGTCATGAGGGTCTGCGCGCCGCGGTGAAATCGGACGTGCCTGGACAAGTCTGTAGTAGTCTTCCCGGCGGACGCTGGCGATGAGCTGAAGTGCTAGAGTGTCAAGTGCTCTCGGATCCTGAATGCCTGGTAGCGGTCGTACTTGGGCGGAGTGTGCGAGAAGCCGAGCACTGAACTGCTGACGCTGTACGTTTCTTGTTGGCCAAATCATTTCGATCTTTCGCTAGTCAGGGTGAGGCGTCACTTTTGATCGTCGGCGGCAGTTCATTCACAAACGGAAGATACACCGGATTGACGAACGTGGATCTCAGTCCTGATAAGTCCTCGCGCCGGCGCCTTGCCCAATGCACCTGGAGCAGTCGCACTATATCAGCCCAATACGAGTCATCTACCGCGTCTTCGGCCGTGAAGCTTTCTCCGTCTCTGATCCGCCTCTCTGCATCAAGTAGCGCGGGTGTCAATTCAAACGGGTTGCCAGAAGGCATCTCTGGCATTTCGTTTGGCCTTTGATGGCCCTCGTCAGTATACCTTTTTGCCGCTTCGATATATTCGTCGTAGATGTGCATCGAGCCAACATGGTGGATAAAGGTTCCGAGCCGAACCCCAAGTCGACACGCGTACATTTCCTGAAGCATCGTGAAGCAAAATATATCATGCGGCAGACCCCAGTATGCGTCATTGGACCTCATTGTCGCCGACATATGCAGTCGGTCTTCCCGTAGGTGAAGCTGCATGGTGGTCGTGCAGGGGATTTCTTTCTTTTCGACTGCAATATCTTCGGCATCAAAAAGCTGGATTACGGCACGACGGCTGCCCGGCCTACGAGTGAGCAGGTCTGCAACATTCTCAATCTGATTAATACTGCCGTTCTTTCGAAGAAGCCGAGGGCCATAAGCGCCTTGAAGGACTCCATCTACCGCGTCGTCCTGGTACCGGCTGATATAAGGCTTGATAAAGTCAAGCTGATCAGAGCCGGAGAGGTACCACAGAAGCTCACCGATCGCGCTAAATGGCTTGCCCCGATCTTCTGACCGGCTCAATCGCGATCTTGGCTGCCGAATTCTGAGTGTTACTCCGAGGCATTCGAGCGTGCCTCCTCTTGTGCCACGATTCGTCGAGCCCTCTTTGAGCAGCCTTTCATAGAGCTCGATCAAGACATCATCGAGGCTGTCGCCGACTATCTCCATACAGGAAAACTCTCTGCTCGAACCGTAAGCCGGTCACTCAACGCCATGTTGTTCTTCCAGTTTACGGCGGTCAAGCGAAGTTGCGGGGTTCTTCACGCGTCGTCGCGGAGTTACCGCGAGGACCGAACAATGCGGCCGCGGAAAGCGGACCCCTCGACATGGTCCCAACCTCCCCGGTGGTCCCAACCTGCCTAGGGGGTTGGGGACACGAAAAGCCGTTTAAAAGCAACGGTGTCCCCAACCTCACCCTGTGGTCCCAACCTTTTGGTACACATTCATGTGGGAGAACGGAAAACGTCGGGAACATGTTTTTCTATACGAAAAGAGTAGGACCCCCGTTGGGGACACCGAGGTTGGGACCAAATCCGGTCAAGCCATTGGAGTGAAACGATAAAGGGCTGTCCCAACCCCCTCGAAGGTTGGGACCACGCGTTCCGAGGTTGGGACTGGGGGCGGATCGAAGGTCGATAAACGCCTGCCTACGTGCTCATCGTCGTTTTTGCTTTGGTGCCGGTCCACCGGATGCTACATTCTGCGGTGACCGAAGCCGAAGGCCCACAGCTTGTGAGCCTTCACGATGAACACACAGATCCCCGCGCAGGACGTCCGCCCCGAGCCGGACGCGATCAACCGGTCCTGCATCCTCGCCCTCGATCTCGGTACGACGACCGGCTGGGCGCTTCGCAGCCATGACGGACTGACCACCAGTGGCACGGTCAGCTTCCGGCCCGGACGCTTCGACGGCGGCGGCATGCGCTACCTCCGTTTCACCAACTGGCTGACCGAACTCGATCGGCTGTCCGGCCCCATCGCCGCGATCTGGTTCGAAGAAGTGCGTCGACACGCCGGCACCGACGCGGCCCATATCTACGGTGGGCTGATGGCTACCCTGACCTCGTGGGCCGAACTGCGAGGTATCCCCTACCAAGGCGTTCCGGTCGGCACGATCAAGCGCCACGCCACCGGCAAGGGCAACGCGCCGAAGGAGGCGATGATCGCCGCCGCGAAAGCCCGCGGGTTTTCACCAGCCGATGACAACGAGGCCGACGCCATCGCCATCCTCCATTGGTCGATCGAGACGAACGGGGGCCTGGGATGAGGTGGTATCCGAAAGGCTATGGCGGCACGCGCCGGGATCCGGATCAGGTAAAGCGCGATGGCTGGCATGACGAAGGCGTGCTCGCCGTCTCCGTCGACGACCACCGCCTGACCTGGCCAGAGCGCGAACTGGTGCGTCAGCTCGGCGAGAAGCTGTATGGACCTCGGGCGGACGACCTGGAGGCCGCCAATGGCTGAGTGGACGCCCACAATGGTCGAGGACCGGCTCGAGAGTGCGGCCGACGTGTTCCGGTCGCTGCCCGAGGTGAAGCCGCTGGGCTACTTCAACGCCTGGCCCGAGTATTTCCACAGCTTCGCCGACCAGGTCGGCCAGGAGCCCCGAACCCGTCGGCCGAAGCCCGGACCACGTGACATCACGCAGGCCGAGGATGCTCTGCTCTGGCTGCGCTGGCTCGACCCTGCCGATGCGCGCCTGCTCTGGCTCCGGGCGAACCGAAAGCCGTGGAAGCCGATCTGCTGGGAGCTGGGTTTCAGCCGTGCCACCGCAAACCGGCGCTGGCAGTACGGGATCGCGGTCATCGTCTGGCGACTGAACGGGAAGCGGGTGCCGAGGAAGCGGTCGATGGAGTTCGTGGTGGCGCAGGCGGCGCACTGAGTGTGTCAAGGCTCGACGGGCTCGTGAGACAATTTTCGGCGAGACACCGGACGGCGAGACGGATCGCCCCGCTGACGCTATCCATGGCGATATACTCGGGGTCGTGCGCTCAGGCGAACCGACGCTGATCCCGAGGTGGACACCGGTGCTGGCTTCCGGGGTCCAGCCGGGGTCCAGGCCGCCAAGCCATTGTTTTCCGGTTCCTTTCCGGGCCGAAACGTATGCTGGCGGGCTTGGCTCGGCATTTCGCCAGCGACAGGGCCAGATTTTTGGGAAGCCACCGGAGTCCAGCGTCCAGTTGCGACGCCACGAAACCCTCGTGAATTCAAGCATCTGACCGGCCGCGCGGGGTGGATACCCCGCGGAGTCCGGAGTCCAGCCGGAAGCCGGCGGACCCCATCACGCCGGGTTCCAGCCCGGCAGATGCCGACCTATCATCGACAGGAACCTGCATGAACCTCGCCTTCGCCCCCGAGCGGATCGAGATGTGGCCGCTTGCGCGCCTCCAACCCTACGCGAAGAACGCGAAGGTGCACGGGCCCGACCAGGTCGCAAAGATCGCCGCCAGCATGGCCGAGTTCGGCTGGACCGTGCCCTGCCTCGTCGGCGAGGACGGCGAGTTGATCGCGGGCCACGGCCGCGTGCTGGCCGCCACGCAGCTGGGGCTGACTGAAGCGCCGGTGATCGTTCTGGGCCACCTGACCGAAGCGCAGCGCCGGGCATACCGCATCGCGGACAACAAGCTGACGGAGCTCGGCACCTGGGACGAAGCGCTGCTGTCGGCCGAGCTACAGGACCTGCTCGCTGACGACTACGACCTGTCGCTGGTCGGCTTCTCGGACGGCGAACTCGACAAGCTGCTGGCCTACGTCGCGGAAGACGACGGTGAAGAAGGTGGCGCCGGGGGCTCTCTGCCGCCGGTGACCATCCCCGAGCCGCCCCGCAATCCGGCGTCACAGACGGGGGATCTGTGGATCCTCGGCGATCATCGGCTGCTCTGTGGCGACTCGACCTCGCACGACGATGTGCGCCGCCTGATGAATGGCGAACGCGCGATCCTGTTCGCGACCGATCCACCTTACCTCGTCGACTACGACGGCTCGAACCACCCGACCCGGAACAAGGATTGGTCCGCGTCCTACGGCACTACGTGGGACGACTCCTCGCAGGGCGCGGAGCTCTATGACGGCTTCATCTCGGCGGCCGTGGCGGAGGCCATCGCCGAGGACGCCGCCTGGTACTGCTGGCACGCCTCGCGCCGTCAGGCGATGCTGGAGGCCTGCTGGGAAAAGGCCGGAGCCTTCGTCCACCAGCAAATCATCTGGGTGAAGGACCGCGGTGTCCTGACCCGCTCCCATTACCTCTGGAAACACGAGCCCTGCTTCATGGGCTGGCGCCGCCCGAACCGCCCGCCGAAGGTGGCCGAGCAGACGCTGCCGTCCACATGGGAGATGCCCAGCTTCACGAAGGACGAACGCCCCGACCATCCGACGCCGAAACCGCTCGATGCGTTCGGCATCCCGATGCGCCAGCACGTCGCCCGCGGCGGCATCTGCTACGAGCCGTTCTGCGGTTCCGGCTCGCAGATCATGGCGGGCGAGGCCAACGGCCGCCGCGTCTTCGCGATGGAAATCAGCCCGGCCTACATCGATGTCGCCGTGGAACGCTGGCAGGCCGAAACCGGCAAGGAGGCGATCCTCGACGGCGACGGCCGGACCTTCACCGAGGTGAAGGCCGAGCGGATGGGCGACAAGGCCGATGCCGCCGCCTGATGGCCGTCTACTACAACGATGCCGATCCTGCGGCCTGCGCCTGGCTGCGGGAACTGATCGCGGCCGGGCTGCTGCCTGCCGGCGAGGTGGACGAGCGCTCGATCCTCGAAGTGGAACCCGCGGACCTGCGCGGTTTCGCGCAATGCCATTTCTTCGCCGGGATCGGCGGCTGGCCCTATGCACTGCGCCTCGCTGGCGTGGCCGAGAGCCTGCCGGTTTGGACCGGCTCGCCGCCCTGCCAACCCTTCAGCCAGGCCGGGCAGCGCAAGGGACAGGACGATGACCGCCATCTCGCTCCGGCATTCCTGCGGCTCGTCGCGGCCTGCCGGCCGGAGTTCGTATTCGGCGAGCAGGTGGCCAGCGCGGCAGTGCTCGGACCGGTTGGCGGCGCGGCTCGAACAGCGGCTGAGG
>JADQCB010000059.1 GCA_016278325.1 Actibacterium sp. | reverse complement strand
AGGAGTTCGCGGGCGGCATCCTGATCATGACGGGCGCGAACTCGGCGGTCGGGCTTCGGTCCACCCCGGCGCGCTACATCTTCCTCGACGAGGTCGACGCCTATCCCGCCTCGGCCGACGAGGAAGGCGATCCGGTCACGCTCGCCGAGGCGCGCTCCCTGACCTTCGCCCACCGGCGCAAGGTGCTGCTGGTCTCGACGCCCACGATCCGGGGGCTGTCGCGCATCGAGCGCGAGTACGAGGCCAGCGACCAGCGTCGGTTCTTCGTGCCGTGCCCACAATGCGGCCACGCACAATGGCTGAAGTTCGACCGGCTGCGCTGGCAAAAGGGCCGCCCGGAGACGGCCGAGTATCACTGCGAGGGCTGCGACGCGGCAATCGCGGAACACCACAAGACGGCGATGCTGGAGGCCGGGGAATGGCGGACGACCACCACGGCCGCCGATCCGACCACGGTCGGCTATCACCTTTCGGCGCTCTATTCGCCGATCGGCTGGCTGAGCTGGGAGCGAATCGTGCGGGCCTGGGACGCGGCACAGGGGTCGGACGAAGCGATCAAGGCGTTCCGCAACACGATCCTCGGCGAGACATGGGTCGAGACCGGGGAAGCGCCCGACTGGCAGCGGCTCTACGACCGGCGCGAACGCTGGAAATCCGGCACGGTGCCAGCAGGCGGGTTGTTCCTGACAGCCGGAGCCGACGTGCAGAAGGACCGGATCGAGGTCGATGTCTGGGCCTGGGGTCGCGGCTTGGAAAGCTGGCTCGTCGATCACGTCGTCATCGAGGGCGGGCCCGACCGGCACGACGCCTGGTCGGAGCTGACCGCGCTGCTGGACAGGTCCTGGCCGCATGAACGCCGCGCGCATCTCAGGATCGCGCGGCTCGCCATCGACACCGGCTACGAGGCCCCGGCGGTCTATTCCTGGTCGCGGGCGCAAGGCTTCGCGCAGGTGTCGCCGGTCAAGGGCGTCGAGGGGTTCAACCGCTCGAGCCCGGTGTCGGGGCCGACCTTTGTCGACGCGACCGAGGGCGGCAAACGCCTGCGGCGCGGGGCGCGGCTCTGGACCGTGGCGGTCTCGACCTTCAAGGCCGAAACCTACCGCTTCCTGCGGCTGGCACGCCCGACCGAGGAGGAGATGGCCGACGGGGCGGCGTTCCCGCCCGGCTCGGTGCACCTGCCGCACTGGGTCGAGAACGAATGGCTGAAGCAGTTCGTGGCCGAGCAGCTGGTCACCGTGCGCACGAAGCGCGGCTTCGCCCGGCTGGAATGGCAGAAGCTGCGCGAGCGCAACGAGGCGCTGGATTGCCGGGTCTACGCCCGCGCAGCCGCCTGGATCGCGGGCGCGGACCGCTGGCCCGACGAGAAATGGCGCGACCTCGAGGATCAGCTCGGGGCCGCCCCCACCGACACCGATCCCGCCGGGCAGATCAACCGGCCGGGACAGGCCCCGCAGGGCAAGCGCCGCTCCGACTGGCTCGGGCGGCGGGAGGGATGGTTCTGAACATGATCGACTGGACGGAAACCGAGCTTTCGGCGCTGCGCCGGGCCTATGCCAGCGGCACGACGCGCGTCAGCTATGACGGCAAGTCGGTGGATTACGGCTCGGCCGAGGATCTGCTCGCCCGCATCCGGACCATCGAGCGCGCCATCGCGGGCTTCAGCCGCCCGCTGCCCGTGGCGGGGCTCGCTGGCTTCTCGCGCGGGGATCGCTGATGTCGGCGACCTGGTTCGACCACGCCATCGCCACGGTGGCGCCGCGCATGGCGGCTCGGCGCGTGATGGCGCGTCAGGCCTTCGAGACGCTGACGCGTGGCTATGACGGCGCGGCGCGCGGGCGACGGACGGACGGCTGGCGCGCGCCGGGATCCTCGGCCGACACCGAAATCGGCGTCGCCGGGGCGCTGCTGCGCGACCGCATGCGCGATCTGGTGCGCAACAACCCGCATGCGGCCAAGGCCGTGGCGGTGCTGGTCAACAACATCATCGGCGCGGGCATCATGCCCCGCGCCGCTAGCGGCGACGACAAGCTGGACCGGAAGGTCGATGCGCTCTTCGAACGCTGGACGGCGGACTGCGACGCCGATGGCCAGCTTGACTTCTATGGCCTGCAGACGCTGATCTGCCGGGAGATGGTCGAGGCGGGCGAGGTTCTGGTGCGCCGCCGCCTGCGGCGCGCGAGCGACGGCCTGCCGGTGCCGCTGCAATTGCAGGTGCTGGAAGCCGACTTCCTCGACGCCACCAAGTCCGGAGCCCTCGGCGCAGGGCGCCTCGTGCAGGGGATCGAGTTCGACCCGGTCGGGAAGCGCCGGGCTTACTGGCTGCATGCCGAGCATCCGGGCGACGCCTACGGGGCCTTGCAGAACGGGTTGCAGAGCCGCCCGGTCCCCGCGACCGAGATCGCCCATGTCTACGAGAAGCAGCGCACGCAAGCGCGCGGCGTCCCCTGGGGCGCGCCGGTGATCCGGTCGTTGCGTGATCTCGACGACTATGAAGTGGCCGAACTGGTTCGCAAGAAGACCGAGGCCTGCGTCACCGCCATCGTCTTCGGCGACGACGAGGCGCAACAGGGCATCGCGCCCTCCGTGGTCGATGCCGACGGCAACCGGGTGGAACAGTTCGAGCCGGGGCTGATCGCCTATGCCCGCGGCGGCAAGGACATCCGCTTCAACCAGCCCTCGGCGACGGGCGGCTACGGCGAATACAAGCGCGCGAGCCTGCACACGATCTCGGCAGGCTTCCGCGTGCCCTACGAGCTGCTGACGGGGGACCTGTCCCAAGTGAACTACTCCTCGATCCGGGCGGGTCTCGTGGAGTTCCGCCGCCAGATCGACGCCGTCCAATGGCAGCTGTTCATCCCGATGTTCTGCGCCCCGGTGTGGCGGTGGTTCACGGAAGCCGCATGGGCGGCGGGGCAGATCCCGTCGCCGATCGTGCCTGTGGAATGGTCGCCGCCGAAGTTCGAGGCGGTCGATCCGCAGAAGGACGCGATGGCGAACCTGCTGTCCATCCGCTCGGGCACCATGACGCTGGCCGAGGTGATCGCCCGGCAGGGCCGCAACCCCGACGCCGTGCTGGCCGAGATCGCGGCGACCAACGCCAAGCTCGACGCGCTGGGGTTGGTCCTCGACAGCGACCCTCGCCGCGTCACCAAGACCGGCAGCGCACAATCCAAAGACGGGGCCAGCGATCCGGCGAACGATCCGGCCGCCGACGAACCAGACGCCGACGACCCGACCGCCGACGCGGATACAGACCCGGCGCAGGCCGACCAACAGGACTGACCTTCATGGACACGATGATCGAACTGCCGGCCATGCGCCGGTCGGCGGAGCTTGCGCCGAACACGGCCGATGCCGACAACCGCACCGTCGAGGTGGTCTGGTCGGCCGGGGCTCGCGTCCGCCGTGCCACCTTCTTCGGCGAGCCTTATGACGAGGAACTCAGCCTCGACCCGGCCCATGTCCGGCTCGACCGGCTGAACGCGGGCGCGCCGTTCCTGAAGGTGCACGAGCTCGACACGCTCGACGCGGTGATCGGCTCGGTCGTGCCGGGCTCGGCCCGGATCGAGAACGGTCGCGGCATCGCCTTGGTCCGGATCAGCGAGCGTGCCGATGTCGAGCCGATCTGGCGCGACATCCAGGCGGGGCACATCCGCGCCGTCTCCATCGGCTACCAGGTCCACCGGTTTGATATCTCGAAGCCTGATGGCGCCCGCGAGCTCTGGCGCGCGGTGGACTGGACGCCCTTCGAGGTCTCCGCCGTCGCGGTCGGAGCCGACCCAGCAGCGGGCTTCCGCGCCCAGCACCCCCTTCACGACTGCGTCCTCCACCGCCGGGACGCCCCTTCCACCACGAAAGGACCGATCCCGATGACGGACACGACCCAGACCCCGGCGAGCGACGCCGCAACCCCCGCCAACACCCAGCCGACCGCGCCGGTCGAAACCGAGGACACCCCCATGACCGAGCCGAAACCGGCTGCGCCCGACCCGAAGGTCGCGGCCAGCGAGACGCGCAGCCAGAAGACGCAGGTAACTCCCGCGCCCGATACCGAAGTGGTCGCCACCCGCGCCCGCGAGGCCGAGCGCGACCGCGTCTCCACCATTTACGATCTGGCCGGGCGGCTGAACCTCGAGCGCGGCTTCGCCGAGGATCTGGTCAAGCGCGGCGTCAGCATCGACGAGTCCCGCCGACTGATCCTCGACCAGGTCGCCGCGAAATCCGACGAGACCCGGAACTTCCCCCATGTCTCCGTCCCGCTCGGCGGCCGAGACGAGTGCATCACCCGCCGTGACGCGGTGGCGAACGCACTGCTGCACCGCTACAGCCCAACGCTGTTCCAGCTCGAGGACGCCGCGCGCCAGTATCGCGGCATGACGCTGCTGGAGCTCGCCCGCGAAAGCCTCGGCAATGCCGGGGTCAACACGCGCGGCCTGTCGCGTGACGAGGTGGCGACGCGCGCGCTGCACTCGACCTCGGACTTCCCCGAGATCCTGTCGGCCGTCACCAACAAGACGCTGCGGCAGGCCTACGAGGCCTATCCCCGCACCTTCATGCTGTTCTGTCGCCAGGTGCTGGCGACCGACTTCAAGGCGATGCATCGCGTCCAGCTCGGCGAAGCCCCGCAGCTGCTCGAGGTCGGCGAAAGCGGCGAGTTCAAGCGCGGGACGCTGGGCGAGAGCAAGGAGAGCTACAAGGTCAAGACCTATGGCCGGGTGGTCGCGATCACCCGCCAGACCCTGATCAACGATGATCTCGACGCCTTCACGCGCATCCCGGCGATGTACGGCAACTCCATCGCGCAGCTGGAGTCGGACGTGGTCTGGGGCATCATCACCGCCAACCCGGCGATGGCCGACGGCAATGCGCTCTTCCACACCACCCACAAGAACCTGGCAGGCACCGGCGCGGCGCTCGATGTCAGCAGCGTCGGAGCGGCGCGCGCGGCGATGGCCAAGCAGACCGGCCTCGACAAGAAGACGGTGCTGAACGTCCGGCCTGCCTTCCTGATCGTGCCGGCCTCACTGGAACTGAAAGCCGAACAGCTGGTGGCCCAGAACCTCGTGCCCGCCGCGACGTCCAGCGTGGTGCCGCAGTCGATCAGGACGCTGGCGCCGATCAGCGAGCCCCGGCTCGACGCCGCCAGCGAGACCGCCTGGTATCTGGCGGCCAGCCCGAACCAGATCGACACCATCGAGTACGCCTATCTCGAAGGGCAGCAGGGGGCATATATCGAGACCCGCAACGGCTTCGACGTCGACGGGGTCGAGATCAAGTGCCGCCTCGACTTCGGCGCCAAGGCCATCGACTGGCGCGGCCTCTACAAGAACCCGGGCGCGTAAGGCGCGCTTCCTGAACCCTGACACACGGGCGGTCCTGACGGGCCGCCCTTCGTCTTTCCACGAGGATCCCCATCATGAAAACCTACGTCCAGCCCGGCAACACCATCACCCTGACCGCGCCCTATGCCGTCGCCTCCGGCGATGGCCTGCTCGTCGGCTCCATCTTCGGCATCGCCGCGGGTGCCGCCGCCATTGGCGAGCCCGTCGAGACCGCGCTCGTCGGCGTGTTCGACATCACCAAGGTCGGCTCCCAGGCGTGGACGGTTGGCGCCAAGGTCTATTGGGACGACACCAACAAGCGCACCACGACCGTCGCGACCGACAACACCCTCATCGGCGCGGCCGTCGAGGCGGTGGCGAGCGGCGCCGGCGACACCATCGGCCGGGTGCGCCTGAACGCGACGTTCTGATGTCGGCCTTCGCCGCCGCCATC
The DNA here is from genome assembly GCA_016278325.1 of Actibacterium sp. GTDB lineage: Bacteria > Pseudomonadota > Alphaproteobacteria > Rhodobacterales > Rhodobacteraceae > JADQCB01. Next base: position 9,211 of record JADQCB010000059.1, on the reverse strand, counting down.
GGCGCGCTCTTCGCCGATCCGAACATCGGCCGGGACGCGGTCTACATCGCCGACGGCGGTACACCCGTGCTGGTGCGTGCCGTCGCCCGTCGCGCCGACGCGGTCACCGACTTCGGCGACGCGCGGCTCTGGTCCGAAACCACCCGGATCGACCTGCGCGTGGCCGAGGTGGCGAACCCGCGTCCCGGCGACCGCATCGAGATCGACGGCGACGCCTTCCTCATACAGGGCGAGCCGGTCCGCGACCGCGAGCGGCTGGTCTGGACCGTCGACCTGAGGCCCGCGTGAAACTGAAGCTCGACATCGATCCCGACATCGTCGCGATGATGGCGGCCGAGGTCGCGGCGGGTGAACGGGCCGTCACCGCCGCCATGCGCGAGGCCGGGACTGGGCTGAAGACGGCGTGGCGGTTGCAGATCACCGGCGCGGGGCTTGGTACACGGCTCGCCAACTCGATCCGGAGCCAGAACTTCCCGAGGTCGGGCGAGAGCCTTGAGGCTGCGGCGCTGGTCTGGTCGAAGGCGCCGGTAATCGTCGGTGCGCATGACACCGGGCCGCTGATCCGATCGAAGAACGGGTTCTGGCTGGCGATCCCGCTGCCCGCGGCGGGCAAATCCCTGCGCGGCGGCCGGATCACCCCCGGTGAATGGGAGCGGCGACGCGGCCTCCGCCTGCGTTTCGTCTATCGCCGGACGGGCCCCAGCCTGCTGGTCGCCGAGGGGCGGCTGAACACGAAGGGCCAGGCAGTGGTGTCGCGCTCGAAGACCGGGCGCGGAAAGGTCACTGCGCCGATCTTCCTGCTGGTGCCGCAGGTCAAGCTGCCGAAGCGGCTGGATCTGGCGCGGGATGCAGACCGGGCGTTGGACAGCGTGCCGGGGCTGATCGTGGCGAACTGGGTGGGGGGTAGGTTGTGATCGCATCGATGCGCAATCTTGCTCGGCAGCCACGAAACCGACGGCTCGGGTTACCCCGCGCAGCACGACAGCTTCGCGACATCCTTGTCGAAGGTCTGCGCGGCGAGCTTCAGCCCCTCTACCGTGGTCAGATAGGGGAAGATCGTCTCGCCGAGCGCCTTTGTCGTCATGCCGAACTTGAGCGCCATGGCGAGCGTCTGGACACTGTCGGCTCCCTCCGGCGCCATGATCACGCCGCCCAGGAGGCGGTCGGTCGCCCGGTCCGCGACGAGCTTGATCAGGCCGCGCGTGTCGCGGGCGGCGAGCGCGCGGGGCACGTTGTCGAGCGTCAGCACACTGGTCTTGACGTCATGACCCGCGGCGCGCGCCTGCGCCTCGGTCAGCCCGACGCCGGCGACCTGCGGATCGGTGAACACCACCCACGGCATCGCGGCGTTGTCGTAGCGCTCCGCCCCGCCCAGAACGGCGTTGCGGGACGCGAGCTTGGCGCCATAGGCGGCCATGTAGACGAACTGGTCGCGGTCGGTCACATCGCCCGCCGCGAAGATGCCGGCCTTCGTGGTCTGCATGTCGTCGCCCACCCGGATCGCGCCACGCGCGTCGGTCTCGACGCCCATCTCCGCGAGGCCCAGCCCCTCGGTGTTGGCTGCGCGTCCCGTCGTCAGGACGAGGCGGTCGGCCGTCAGATCGCGGTCTGCGCCGTCCACCGTCACCGTCAGGACCGCACGGGCCCCGTCGCGCCGTGCGGCGTCGTAGGTCGCGCCATCGACAACCGCGACGCCCTCGGCGCGCAGCGTCTCCGTCAGCGCCCGGGACACCTCCGGCTCTGTGCGCGGCAGCAGGCGCGAGCGGCAGACAATGGTGACGCGGGTGCCCATCCGCGCCATCATCTGCGCCAGCTCCACGCCGATGTAGCCGCCGCCGAGGAAGATCAGGCTTTCGGGCAACCGGTCCAGCTCCAGCAGCGACGTGCTGTCGAGCGTTGGTGCGTCCTGGATCCCAGGGATGTCGGGCACGGCGGGTCGGCCACCGGTCGCGACGATCACCTTGGGAGCCGTGATCCTGCGCCCGCCGACCTCGACCCCGCCGAGGACGAGACGCGCCGGACCCTCGTCGAGATAGGTCACACCGCCGTAGCCCGGCAGCAGATCGGCGTACTTCTTCTGGCGCAGTGTCGCGACAAGATCGTCCTTGGCCGCAATCAGCGCCGACCAGTCGGCGACCTGCGCCTCGCTGTTCAGGCCCGGGAACCGATGTGCTGTCTGCGCACCGTGCAGGGCTTCCGCGGCCCGGATCATCGTCTTGGAGGGCACACAGCCCACGTTCACGCAGGTCCCGCCGATGGTGCCATGGCCGATCAGCGCGACGCGCTTGCCTCCCTCGGCGGCGGTGATCGCGGCCGAGAACCCGGCCGATCCGGCGCCGATCACGGCAAGGTCGAAATCGCCCTTGGGCGCGCAGCAATCGTCTTTCATCAAGTCATCCATCCGTTCGAGTGGTCTGGCGCCGCTGCCGTCTCCAGACCGCGTACACGGTCAGCGCGACGAAAAAGGCGAGCGCGGGCAGCAGAACGTAGTCGAGCCAACCCAGCCAGGCCGACAGGCCCACGGCACCCAGAAGCACCACCAGCACCGGAGTGAAGCAGCAGAGCGCCGCGATGACGGTGCCGACGATCCCTGTCGCGATCAGCTTGCGGTCGGACTGCTCGGTCATCTCGTCAGCCCGCGACACGCGCCGGGTAGCCTGCATTGGCCGACGCGGTCGCGATGGCGTCGGCGCTCGTCGCGGCGGTGTCGAAGATCACCGTGGCGGTGCGGGCATCGAAGTCGATCTCGACGGCGCGCACGCCCGCGACGCCCTCCATCGCACGCTTCACGGTGACTGGGCAGAGCGCGCAGGTCATGTTGTCCACCGCGAAGGTGACGGTCTGCTCGGCGGCGACGGTCTGCGCGGCAACAGGGATGGCGGTGATCGGCACAACGGCGGTCAGGCCGAACAAGGCGAGTGCAAGGATCTTCTTCATGTGGATGTCCTTTCGGGGTCAGTAGAGAAGCGGGGCCCACCAGTCGATGGTGAGGGCTGCGAGAACGAGGATCAGGGAGGCCCAGAGAGCCGACTTGGTGATGCGCGCCGATGCTGGCCTTGCGCAGTAGGAACCGGGTTCGCAGACGGTTGGCTTGCGGAAATAGACCTGCCAGAAACCCGCCGCGATGAAGCCGAGCGCGATCACGGCGAAGATCGGCTTGTAAGGCTCCAGAGCCGTCAGGTTGCCGATCCAGGCGCCCGAGATGCCGAGAGTCAGAAGCACCAGCGGCCCGATGCAGCAGGCCGAGGCGAGAAAGGCGCCCACCACACCGCCCGCCGCGAGCCAGCCCTTTCGGGCGGGGCGATCCGCGCCCGTGCTGTCCGTTCTGTCGTCTGTCAGCGCCATGTCGCGCACCTCTCGTCTGTGATTGACGATGGGTGTAGGGTCTGTAGCAACTACAGGCTCAAGAGGAAACTTGCCCATGACCGATCACGAGCGCGAGAGCGGCTTCACACGCGGCGACCTGGCCCGGGCGACCGGCTGCAACATCGAGACGATCCGCTATTACGAGAAGACCGGCCTGCTGCCCGACCCGCCCCGCACGGACGCCGGCTACCGGGTCTATTCCGCCGCACACGCCACACGCCTCCGCTTCATCCTGCGCGCCCGCGAACTCGGGTTCTCGATGGAGGACATCCGCGGGCTGATGGGGCTCGGCGACGGCGCCGCGCCGACCTGCGCCGAGGTCAAGGAACGGACGGAGCGGCACCTTGCCGATGTCCGCGCGAGGATCGCGGATCTTCGGCGTATCGAATCCGTCCTCGCTACAACTGCATCCAGGTGTTCGGGCGCCGAAGTCCCCGATTGTCCGGTGCTCGACGCGATTTCCAACTCGGCCGACCCATGACACCTCGCGAAACCATCCTCGTCGCGCTGCACGCGCGGCTCTCGGCGCTGCCCGCCACCGCTCTGCGCGGGGACGTGCTGCCCGAGCGCATGCCGGTCGAGGGCCTGATGATCCTGCGCGATGGCGAACCAGGTGCGCCCGAAGTCACGCTGTCGCCGCTGCGCTATCACTACCAGCACCGAGCCGAGATCGAGGCGGTCGTTCAGGGTGCCGATCGCGACGCCGCCTTTGACACGCTGACCGCCAGCATCGGCGCAGCGCTCGCCGCCGACCGGACGCTGGGCGGGTTCTGCGACTGGGTCGAGGCCGAAGCCCCGCGCCCGGTCGATCTGCCGGTCGAGGGCGCGGCGAGTCTGAAGGCCGCCGTTATCCCGGTCGTGCTGCACTATTCCACGGCCGACCCGCTGGCCTGACCCAACCGACCACAGGAGACGAACATGGCACGAGCCCAAGGGGCGCGAGCGCTGATGGCGCTTGCGTTCGAGACGACCTATGGAACGCCGCCCGTCAGCGGCTTCACCCGCATGCCCTTCGCCAGCACGTCGCTCGGCGCGGAGCAGCCGCTGCTGAATTCGGAGCTTCTCGGCTACGGCCGCGATCCGCTAGCGCCGATCAAGGACGCCGTGACGGCCGACGGCGACGTCGTCGTGCCGCTGGACGCCGAGGCGTTCGGCTTCTGGCTGAAGGCAGCCTTCGGCGCGCCCACGACCACGGGCGCGGAGGCCCCGTACAGCCACGAATTTCAGTCGGGGTCCTGGACGTTGCCCTCGATGTCGATCGAGACCGGCATGCCCGAGGTGCCCCGCTATGCGATGTACTCGGGCTGCGTGCTCGACCAGATCACCTGGCAGATGCAGCGCTCGGGCCTGCTCACCGCGACCGCGCGGCTGGTGGCGCAGGGCGAGACGGTCGGCACCACGACCAGTGCCGGAACGCCCGCCGCACTGGAGTTGAAGCGCTTCGGCCATTTCAACGGGGCGATCACCCGGAACGGCACCGCCCTCGGCAATGTGGTCTCGGCCGAGATCACCTACGCCAACAACCTCGACCGGATCGAGACCATCCGCTCGGACGGCCGCATCGATGGCGCGGATCCATCCATTGCCGCGCTGACGGGCCGGATCGAGGTGCGCTTCGCCGACCAGACGCTGGTGACGCAGGCGATCAACGGCGAGGCCTGCGAGATGGAATTCGCCTACGTCCTGCCTTCAGGCGAAAGCTTCTCCTTCACCGTGCACGCCGTCTACCTGCCGCGTCCACGGATCGAGATTTCCGGGCCGCAGGGCGTCCAGGCGACATTCGACTGGCAGGCCGCGCGCGACAGCGTCGTCGGCCGGATGTGCACCGCCACCCTCGTGAATGACGTGGAGACGTATTGATGCTGACGCTCGACCTGACCAACGCGCCGCGCTGGCATGACCTCGCCCCCGGCGTCCGGGTGCAACTGCGCCCGCTGACGACCGCCCTGATGGTCGCGACGCGCAGCGACCCCGCCGTCGAGGCGGTGCCCGAGGAGGCTTCCGACGAGGAGCGCGCCGTCGCCTTCGCCAAGGCGCTGGCGCGACGGGCTGTGCTCGGCTGGGAGGGCATCGGCGATGCCGACGGCAACCCGATCGATCCCACCCCCGAGGCCATCGACGCGCTGCTCGACGTCTGGCCGATCTTCGAGGCCTTCCAATTGACCTACGTGTCCAAAGGCCTGCTGCTGGAACAGGAAAAAAACGCCTCCGCGCTCTCGCCGAGTGGTCCTTCGGCGGGGGCGAGCGCTACTGCGAAGCCTGCGCGCAAGCGTGCGAAGACTGCCCGACGCGCCTGAACCGGCCGCTTACCCATGAGGGCTGGCAGGTCTGGGATCTCGTCGGCCGCCTCGGCGGTCAGTTGCGCGTGCTGCCCGGCGCGGTGGTCGGCTGGGACCTGTCCGCGGCCCTCGCTCTGGGAAATGCGCTCGGCGTCCCGCCCGCTGCTGCGGGTGAACTCTTGCCCGTCATCGAAGCGGTGATGGTGGCCAAGCTCAACGAAAAGATGGATCATTCCCATGGCTGAGAAGAGGGTCAGCGTCCGCCTCGCGGCCGTGGGCGGACGGCAGGTGCGCGCCGAACTCGAAGGCGTGGGCGAGGCCGGGTCGCGCGGCTTCGGACGGCTGAGCCGGGAGATGGAAGCCGCGAACGCCCGGCTCGCGGCCTTCTCGCGGCGGGTGCGGGTCGCGGCTGCCGCTGCCGTGGCCGCCGCAGCCGCTGCTGGCGTGGCGATGATCCGGTCCAGCCTGCAGACGGTCGATGCGCAGGCGAAGCTGGCGCAGTCGCTCGGCACCACCGTCGCCTCGATCCAGACGCTGGAGCGCGCGGGCGATCTGGCGGGCGTCTCCATGTCCGGCATCGAGCAGGCCACCAAGGATCTGACGCGCCGTCTCAGTCAGGCGGCCGCCGGGACCGGCCCTGCTGCCGACGCGCTCGACCGGCTGGGGCTTTCAGCAAATGAGCTGATCGCCTTGCCGCTGGACCAGCGCGTGGGCGCGATCAACGCGGCGATCGAGAGCTTCGTGCCTGCCGCCGAGCGCGCGGCGGTCGCGGGCCAGCTCTTCGGCGAGGAAGGCTCCATCGCGATGAGCCGGATCGACACCGCGACGCTGCGCCAGGCGACAGAGGACGTCCTCGCCTTCGGGGTTGTCGTCTCCGAGCAGGACGCCGACCAGATCGAGCGGACGAACGACGCCATCTCGCGGCTCGGGTTGGTCTGGCGCGGGCTCTCGAACCAGTTGGCGGTCGCAGCGGCACCTGCGCTGGAAGCCGTCGCCGATGCCATGGCGGCGGTGGCCAGCCGCACCGGCCCGCTCGGCATCGCGATCCGCGGTCTCTTGGACAACATCGGCCGCCTGACCACCTATGCCGCCACCTTCGCGGCGTTCCTCGCGGGACGTTGGGTCGCCGGCATGGCGGCTGCGGCGCTCTCGGTCCGGGGCCTCGCCACGGCGCTCGTTGTCCTGCGCGGGGCGCTGATCCGCACCGGCATCGGCGCGCTGATCGTCGGCGCGGGCGAGCTCGTCTACCAGTTCACCCGGCTCGTCTCCGGCGCCGGCGGTTTCGGAGAAGCGATGTCGCTCCTGAAGGACCTCGCGGTCGAGGTCTGGGAACGCATCAGTATGGGCGCGGCGGCGGCGGGCGCGGCCGCCACGGCGATGTTCTTCGACCTGAAGGCGGATGCCGCATCGGGCATGCAGAGCGCCATCGAGAGCGTGGTGGGCTTCGGCAACACGGCCGCGAACACCTTCGAAGGCGCCTACGAGGCGATCAAGGCGATCTGGGGCCTGCTGCCCGCCGCCATCGGCGATCTCGCGTTCCAGGCGGCCAACAGCCTGGTCGATGGCGTCGAGGCGATGCTGAACGGGGTGGTCTCGCGGATCAACGGCTTTATCGGCGGCATCAACCAGGGGCTCGAAGCGCTCGGGTCGGAGCGGCGCATATCGCTGGTTCCGGACCTCGACCTCGGCGAGATCGAGAACCGCTTCGAGGGCGCGGCCAGCGCTGCCACGACGGCGGCGCAGGCGGCCTTCGACCGGGCCTTCGAGGACAACCCGCTCACCGCACCGGACCTCGGCCTGACTGAGGCGGCGAACCGCGCAATCGAGTCCGCGAACCTCTACCGCGGCGCCGCGCGCGATCTTGCAGACGGCGCCCGCGCCCCACTGGAAAGCTGGCAGGCCCTGCGTGACGCGGTGCGCGGGACCGACGAAGCCAGCGCCGATACACTGGCCGAGGCGACCGGCGCGGCCGAGCGGCTCGAGACGGCGCTCGGCGATGCCGGACGCGCGGCGACGGATGCAGGCGCGGCGGCCGGAGCTGCCGCCGCTGCAGCCGAGCCCGCGACCGAGGCCGCCGTCACCGGCTGGCAGGCGGTCACGGCGGCGCTGTCGGATTACGCCAGCAAGGCGCGCGAGATCGGCGGAGACATCGGCCAGAGCCTCGTCGGCGCCTTCCAGTCGGCGGAGAACGCGGTCGGCCAGTTCGTGAAGACCGGCAAGCTGAACTTGCGCGATCTGGTCACCTCGCTGCTGGCCGATCTCGCCCAGCTCGCGGCGCGGCGCTTCATCCTCGGGCCGATCGCCAACGCACTCTCCGGCGTGTTCTCCGGCGCAGGCGGGATCTTCGCCAACGTCCTGCATGCGGGCGGGATGGTCGGATCGGCAGGGCCCCCGCGCTTGGTCCCGGCCATGGCTTTCGCCGCCGCCCCGCGAATGCATTCAGGCGGCATGGCGGGGCTTCGACATGACGAGGTGCCGGCGATCCTGCAGCGCGGTGAACGGGTTCTGTCGCGCCGCGAGGCACAGAGCTACGGCGCGGGCGGCGGGGTCAACGTCACCATCATGGCGCGCGACGCCGAGAGCTTCCGTCAGTCGCGCACGCAGGTCGCGGCGGACATCGCTCGCGCCGTGTCGCTCGGGCGGAGGGGCGTGTGATGGCGTTTCACGAGGTCCGGTTTCCCGACAACATCAGCCGGGGCGCGCGGGGCGGGCCGGAACGGCGCACGCAGATCGTCGAGCTCGCCTCGGGCGACGAGGAGCGCAACGCCAGCTGGGCGAACTCGCGCCGCCGCTACGATGTCGCCTATGGCATCCGCCGCGCGGACGATCTGGCGACGGTGGTCGCCTTCTTCGAGGCGCGAAACGGCCGCCTGCATGGCTTCCGTTTCAAGGACTGGGGCGATTTCAAATCGTGCCTGCCGTCCCAGACGCCATTGCCCACCGACCAGGCGATCGGCACCGGGGATGGCACGACCACGGCTTTCCAGCTGGTGAAGCGCTACGCCTCGGGCGCGCAATCCTGGACGCGGGCCATCGCGAAGCCGGTGGCGGGCACCGTGCGCATCGCGCTCGCCGGGGTCGAGCAGCCCTCCGGCTGGTCCGTCGACACCGCCACTGGCGTCGTCACCTTCACCAGCGCGCCGGGCGCTGGCGTCGCGATCACCGCGGGCTTCGAGTTCGACGTGCCGGTCCGCTTCGACACCGACGCGCTCGACGTGACACTCGACCTCGAACGGCTCGGCTCGATCACCTCCATTCCGCTTCTGGAACTGCGCCGATGAAGTCCCTCGCTCCCGCCCTGCAGGCCCATCTCGACGAGGGCACGACGACGCTCGCCTGGTGCTGGCGGATCATCCGCGCAAATGACGTGGCCTTCGGCTTCACCGACCACGACCGGACGCTCGCCTTCGACGGCACCGACTTCGAGCCCGAGAGCGGATTGACGGCCTCCGAGGTGCGCTCCGGCTCGGACCTGTCCGTGGATGCGCAGGACGCCGAGGGCGTGCTGACGTCCGACCGGATCACCGAGACCGACATCCTCGACGGCCGCTGGGACAACGCCGAGG
>JADQCB010000014.1 GCA_016278325.1 Actibacterium sp. | reverse complement strand
CTGGTCAGTTTGAGGTCCCGCAGTTTGCCCTCCATCTCCTCGGACCGATACGCCGCATCTCCGAGGTCGTCGAGGACATCACCGGTCGGATCAGCAGACGGGTCGCCAGCGGAACGAGCCGGGACATGGGATCCATGGTGGCCGAAGCGGTTCCCTACATCGGCATCGGGGTTATCGTGGCCGTGACGACCTTGGAAGTGCGCGATGCCTGCGACACGATGAAGGACCTTCACGAGCTGAACGTCGCCTTCAATCCTGAGACCGCCACCCCGGATGGAGCCCGTGAGGTCTGCGGCACAAGGGTGCCGACCAAGGAAGAGGTGTGGGCGGCGGCAAAGCGCAAATGGGACGGGGTCGACTGGACCCCCTGGAACTGAGGTTGACCCTCGGCATGCCCTTCGCGGGTGTGCCGGGGGCTCCCGACTCTGCTTTCTTTTTTCTCGGACGGCCAGAAAGCGGGCGTAACGGGGCCAACGGGTGCCCCAGAGATCACTCGCTGCGGGCTATGCCACGGGGTCCTGCCGGAGAGCCCCAGAGTGTCCCGAGGAGGCTGGGTCCGACCGTTCCGATAGCCCCCAGAATACCCCCGAGAAACCACCCCCAGATCGCCCACTCTGGAGCGCCCTGGAACCTGCCCGGAATCGCCCCGATTTGGTCGCTCATCTTGCTACCCCAAATTTAGGGGGTGAGCCCACGCTCTCTTTTGATGGTTCCTGGTCGCCATCTGATTTGCCTTGTGGAGCCCCAGAGGCGCCCGAGGAGTGCCCTTCCGACCTGATTTGGTAGTCATCCCTGCCTAAACGCCCGTCTTGTGCCTCAGGCGGCCTCTCTGAGAGGCCCGATTTCTTCCAGGGGACGCTAATAGAGGAAGCAACAGGAAAGTTGCGTCTTCTCCGAGGTCAATTTCCGGCCTCGCGATCACCGAAATCAGTGTCATTTATAAGGAGTATTTGATGACAAATATCGTACCCATGCGGGATACCGCTCCCGCAACCGATCCATCCCACGTTTCCATCCTCGCAAAGGCAGTCGCCAACTGGTTCGTACGCCGGGACGGGAAGTACTATGACGTGGACCGGCTCAACGTCGCGATCTCCAAGACCGACGTGAAGCAGATCTGCATTTCACGCTTCCAGCACGAGTACCCCGACATCCCGCTCACCAGTGATCTGGCCAAGACCGTCTTCTCTCGCGTTCTGGAGAAAACCCATGCCGACCCCGAGCAGATCGTCTCGGTCTGGAGCGGCCAACGTGTCTGCCGTCCGGGCGACCCCAACCGGATCATCCATGAGCGCGGCTCGGCGTCCGTCAATACCTGGACACTTCCCGGCTACCGCGCCCTCGACGTCACCGAAGCCGACTATGGCGCTGCCGCCGAGTTCTTCGAGTGGGTCTTCCCGCGCGAAACCGAGCGCAGCATGGTGCTCGACTGGCTCGCCTGGAACCTCCAGCACGAGAACGACAAGCCCGGCTGGGCTCCGTTCCTCTATTCTCGGAGCAAAGGGTCGGGCAAATCCACCTTCTGCCAGTTGGTCGCCACCCTGTTCGGCGTCGAGAACTGCGTCACCCAGAACAACGTCGACAAGCTGACCTCCAAGTTCAACATGACGGTGCTCCAGAGCAAGCTCGTGGTATCCGAGGAACTGCAGCTTCGGCCCGACTCGACCCAGAGCAACACGCTCAAGACCTACATCACCGAGCGAACCACCCTGTCCGAACTCAAGGGTCACGAGGCAGAGCGCGTCGACCAGCGTTGCTGCTTTATCTTCACCACGAACCACCTGCCCATCTGGATCGAGGCTGACGATCGTCGCTACTACGTGGTCGAGGTTGACCATGACGGCCATGCCAGCGGGCCGCGCTCCCGTCAGTTCCAGGCGGTAGTCGAGGAAGTCCTGGCCCAGATCGACGACCCCGAGCAACTGGCTGGTCTGTATCATGCCCTGATGATCCGGGTGATCCCCGAGACCTTCAGCGCGAAGTCCCTGAACATCGAGGACGACGGCACGGAGGTCATGAAGCGCATCCAGGGCGCATCCCGGCAAGTCACGCTCGAGCAGCTAGAGGAGTTTCTTAACGATAAGGAAATCAATGCACTACCCGAGGCGGAAGTCGCTGCGTTCGTTCGTGATAACCTACGGGCAAACATCAACTCGACCCGCCACATGATGAGCGAACTCGGCTGGACCAAGCAAAAGGTCAAGTGGGACGGCGTGGACCATGCCCGCGCTATCTGGGTTCGTCCCGATTACGTCGTCGAACGCGGCAAGCTCATCGGGCCTGACGGTTCTCGGGTCCGCATTTCCGATCACCTAGACGACCGGGAGATGGATATTACCCTATGAGCTTTACCCTGCAAGACGACTCCGAGGTCTGGTTCTCGGACATCCTGGAAAATCACTACGAGGAGGCCCGTTCGCGGGCCCTCTCCGCCCTCGGCCAAGGGCAGAAGACCGATACCGGCTGCATCGTCACGCCCACCCGAGCCCGTCGCAAGGTTCGCTTCCGGGGGCGCCAGACGACGGCCTACCGGTTCATCTACTGCATCCTGACCCGCACCGTCGCTGGCTACGACGACGTGATCCGCCACCGCTGCCACAACCCGCGCTGCATCAACCCCGAGCACCTGGAAATAGGCACGCGAGCGGACAACAAGCACGACGACTGGGACTACGCCGCCTACGGAGTGGACTTCGATCTGCTCTGAGGGTGCGTGGTACCGCCCGCAGCGGGGGCTCGGAAGGGCTCCCGTTACTCCCGAACGCTCGTCATCGCCGCAGTGGAATGATCTCCGCGCCGTCCAGGAACGTCTTCATGCCCTCTTCCTCGACCGTGCGCCAGAACTCCTCCTCCGCCGCCTCGTCCGTGGGGAACGGGTCGTCCCAAACGATGGATGTTCCGTTGGCATTGACGACCTCGAGCACCCACTCTGGGTCAGTCTCCAGTCGATAGATCGACACCGTGACGGTCACGCCGTCCTGTTCGACACGTCCTGATAGCCCAGAGGTCACGATGTTCGGGTCACGGTCCGGCATAGTTCATCCTTGTCTTCATCGTCAGCCTACTCGCTGTGGCTGCTAGTGTCGATCTGTCGCGTCGGGCAAGCTCGCGGTTGCAGTCTTCGGCCCCGACCGGCCGCTCGTAGACGGCGCGGCGGATGACGGCTCCCAGCCCTAACTCGACATTCGCTGCAGATAAAACTTGGTCACAGACGGCCGCCGAAAAAAGGCAGTGAGCTGACCGATGCATGCGCCGCATTGCACCTGTTGGGACTGACGACAGCGGACATTCACTGCATCTGGCCTAGCCTTGAACTGAAATAGAGGCCATAAAAAGGCCAGCCATAAACTCCATCACTTGGAGCACGGAGCAACCATGCCGAGCATCCCGCAGACCTACACTGTTTCAGACTTCATCGAATGGCAGGCCAAGAAGCAACTGGTCTTGGCCCCCGAGTTTCAGAGAGGTTCAGTCTGGAGCCCCTCGGCAAAGGTTTTTCTCATCGACACCATCTTGAATGACCTGCCCATGCCTCAGGTCTACTTCCGCACAAAGCTGAACCCACAGTCGCAAACGACCGTGCGGGAAGTCGTCGACGGACAGCAGCGGCTGCGCGCGATCCTGGAGTTCGCGTCGGGCAGTTTCAAGCTCACCTCAAAGTCCCCAAACTTCAAAGGCAAGACATATCGCGATCTGTCTGTCGAGGATCAGGAGCAGTTTCTCACATATCGCATCCCTGTCGTTCAGCTGGTGAATGCTTCTGACGCAGAGGTTCTCGAGGTCTTCGCTCGCCTAAACTCTTACAGCGTGAAAGTAACACCGGCGGAACTACGGCACGCTGAGTTCTCCGAGCCGGTGAAGTGGGCCATATACGAAGCGGCACGCCAATGGTCAGTCCTCTGGGGGGAACTAAAGGTAGTCTCGACGCGGGACACGGTTCGACTAAAGCACACGACATTGATCGCTGAGATGTTTATCGCGTTGGATCGGGGCCTCGGCGATGGGGGCGAAGCTCAGATTACACGCTATTACAAGGCAAAGAAGTCAGAAGAGGATGATTACTTCGTCCCCTTCCGCGAACATCTGGATGAGGTCATCGCCGAAATCCTCGAACACACAAAGAATGACTTCGCCGAATCGACATTCTTCGACGCGCCGAATTTCCTGATTCTGTTCGCTGCGGTGGCCTTCTTGAAAGGGTATATGCCGGCTTCGAAGGTCTCAGAGGGCGTGAATCAGTTTGCTGCGCGCGGAGTTAGCTGGGACAGAGCCTCTGTCAATCTCGCGACCCTGGCACAGGCTTTCGATGACGCTTCCGACGAACAGGGACCGCATTCTCAGTTTGTAACTGCGACAAAGAGCACGACGCACCGTATTTCCTCTCGGAAAGTCCGTTTCGAGGCTGTTGTAAAAGCGATCGCAGCTGATGTTGCTGGCGCGTAGGATACCTCGTTTCTACGACCGTCTGGACCATCTTTCCGAGATCATCGCAGCGGTCGATGCGACGGCGAACAGAACCTCTGAGCAAATATTCGCTGCTGAGAAGGCACTCATTCAGATGCAGATTGAGTGGGAGCACTTCGTCCGGAACCTCATCTTGGACAGCGCGACAGGCAATTTCGAAAACTGCTCTGGTCCGATCATTTCGAGAAGCCATCCTAGCTTGCGTTCGAGGGAGGCGGCTGCTCATAGGTTGATTGGGACCTATCCCAACCGGCAGTTTGAACCGGACTGGTATCTGCCAGCTCAGGCTATTGATGCTTCCATGCGCCTTGACGTTTCGAACCAACCGCAGATTGCGGCCGAGCTTGGGGTAACACCTTGGCCTATTGACGAACTCCGGCACGTGCGAAACTTCATCGCGCACAAATCCAAGAGATCGGCGCTAGCTGTCCGGGCAACGGGCATTGTTGGCGCCTCTACCAACATCGACGTGCTTGAAGTCGCGCTTCAATACGGCACTGGCGGCGCCAAGCGCTATATCGAATGGATCAACTTTTCGAAAGGCGCAGCGGCGCGTCTGGTGGCGTGACACTCTACGAGCACGTTAAGGCGGCGGTTTAAGAATAGGTCGGCCGCATTTCTCTAGGGGGGTGAATGTCTCCTTCGGTGACACTGCGCCGACGAACACGATGAATAGGTCTATGTCGGCTTCGAGTCGTTCACGCCCGTCGTCCATGTATCAGTTACCGGGAGTTTGCATACTCCCCTCCCTGCGCGTTGCCGCCATTCGTGGTCTGTGCAGCGACAGCCCGTTCCCCGCCCATCGTGGAGGTTTGCGTTCGCAGCGACAGCCCGTTCCCCGCCCCTGTCATCACAAGACGTCAGTTCCTCTCCGGTCAGCGGGACTGTATGAAACCTCGCCGCCCCACCAGTCACCGGTAAGAGATCACGCTGAAGGGCATGGCAACCGCTTAGCTCGCCCCTCCCAAAAAACTGGGGCACTCCTGGGGGCATTTTCGACCCCGGGCATCCCGTGGCGGTCCAAGTATTCATGAAGGCGAAATGACTGGCTGGGGTGGTAGGATTCGAACCTACGGTACACGGTACCAAAAACCGCTGCCTTACCACTTGGCTACACCCCAACGGTGGGCGGTTGATTACGCTGAACCGGTTTCGGCTTCAAGTCCATTTTCCGGAAAATATTGCGCCAGGGCGTGGCCGGTTCACAGGCGGACGGGATCGGCCTTGGCCAGCCGGTCGAACGCCATCAGGCTGTCGATCAGCATCGGCATCCGGGCCAGCGGGATCATGTTCGGACCGTCCGACGGGGCGCGGTCGGGATCCTCGTGCGTTTCGATGAATACCGCCGAGATCCCCAGCGCCACCGCCGCGCGCGCCATAACCGGGGCGAATTCGCGCTGGCCACCGCTTGCGCCGCCCAGCCCGCCGGGTTGCTGGACCGAATGCGTCGCATCCATAATCACCGGATAGCCGGTCTTCATCATCGTGGGCAGGGCGCGCATGTCGGCCACCAGCGTGTTGTACCCGAACGAGGTGCCGCGCTCGGTCAGCAGGATACGCTGGTTTCCGGTTGCTTCGACCTTTTCCACGACATTGGCCATGTCCCAGGGGGCGAGGAACTGGCCTTTCTTTATGTTCACCGCGGCGCCGCTTTCGCCCGCGGCGAGCAACAGATCGGTCTGGCGGCACAGGAAGGCCGGGATTTGCAGCACATCGACATGCGCGGCGACGGTGGCACATTGTTCGGGGGCGTGGACATCGGTCAGGACCGGGATCCCGAGGCGGGTGCGCACCGCCGACAGGATTTCCAGCCCCGCCTCGATCCCGACGCCGCGCTTGCCCGACAGCGAGGTGCGGTTGGCCTTGTCGAAACTGGCCTTGAAGACATAGCCGGCCCCGGCCGCGGCGCAGGCCGATCTCATCCGTTCCGCGATCATCAGGGCGTGGTCCAGGCTTTCCAGCTGGCAGGGGCCCGCGATGAGCGTCAGCGGGCGATCATTGCCCAGGGTCACGTTGCCCAGTGGCACGTCTTTCATTTTCAAGCGGAAACCTGCTCTCTCAGAATTGCGGCGGTCATCGATATCATCAGGTATATGCCACTGAAGATCAGGAAGGCCAACAGCGTGTTTTCGAAAGCCCGCGGATAGGTGGGATCATCGGGTGCGACCGGGTGCACGCCCATCGAGAGGTAACGGACCTGGCGGTTGGCCTCGATCCGGGCGGTTTCCAGCTGGGTCATCGCCTGTTGCAGCAGCAGCTGGCGGTTGGCCAGATCCTGCTCGGCAATACGAAGCTCGGCGGTGATCCGCGCCAGCGAATCCTCGCCCGACGTGGTTTCCGTCATCGAGGCGCGCAGATCCGCCACCAGTTTTTCCAGCCGGTCGATATCGCCTTTCACGCCCTCGACGCGCGCCGAGTTCGGGGACTGGTTGTCCTGATATTGCGCCAGTTGCAGGCGCTTTTCGCGCAGCTCGATTTCAAAGCGCGTGATCTGGCTCATCAGCGCGCTGGTCTCGCTGGCCGGGTCGAGAACGCCCAGACGTTCCTGCAATTGCAACACCCGGTTCTGCGCGGCCTCGACCTTGTTCTCGGCGTCTTCATAGCTTTCCCGCGCGCCGGCCATCTGATCCTCGCGCAATCGCTGGGTCAGGCTGTCCACCCGCTCTTCGGCATAGGAAATCAGGGCTTCCGAGAACGCGGCCGAGGTTTGCGGATCGGCGGCGATCACCTCCATCTTCAGGATGCCTTCGGTCGGATCGAAGCCCACCTTCACCTTGTCCTGATAGACGGCATAGGCATCTTCCATGCTGGCATCGGCGGGCAGACGCTGTATCGGGTCGATCCAGGGCTGGCTGAAATGCGCCTTGAATCCCAGATCGGCATCCAGGCGCATCATCGCGTCGCGCGATTGCAGATAGGCCTGCACCGCGATCGAATCCTGCTGAACCGCAAGACCGGTCCCGGCGAACATGCTGCCCAGCCCGGCGGGCCCCTGGCTCTTGGCCTGCTGAATCACGAATTGCGACTTGGTCGCATACATCGGCGTCGCGATGGCGAAATAGTAATAGCCGGCGGCGAATGTCGGCAACAGCACGAAGACCGCGATCCGGGCCAGCATCAGCATCAGCTTGCGGCGGCGGCGGCGCGCGATGTCGCGCTGGACGCGCATCACATGGGTCGCTGCGAGATCGGTATGTGCCAGGTCCGTCGAGGGCAGGTTGTCGGGCACATGCGGCACGGTCTGGGGCAGTTTCGGTTGCTCCGACGTCTGTGCAAGCTGTCGCTTCTGGGCCTGCCCGTCGGCAACGACGAGCTCCAGCATGTTGGTGCGCTGGAACGGGTCGATGCCGGCCTGCCGCAACAGCCGCACGGCGTCGAAATCCGATGTCGGGGCCAGGCCGTGCTTCTGCGCCTGGCGGCGGGCCATGCGCAGCTGCCGGCCGGTCAGACCTTCGCGGCGGATCTCGGCGATTTCGCGGTCGATCCCCGGCGCGGCCTGCGGCGCCTCGGCCACGGCAAGTGATCCATCGGCACCGGCTTGTCCGGCCATGGCGGGCGCCGGTCCGTCGCCGCCGGATGCGGCGCGATAAGATCCCGCGACACCCGCGGCGGCCACCTGGCCCGCATCGTCATTCGCCGCGCGCGGGCGCCCGTATCCCAGCGGCCCGCCGCGCCGGATACGGAATTTCCTAGCTTTGGGTTTCGTAGTCATAAAGGCGTTTCGCTTCTTCCAGCGTATCGAACATGTACAGCTTCCCGTTCTTCAGAACGGCAGCCGATCGGCAATATTTCTCAAGCGTCGCGGCCTGATGCGACACGACGACCATCGTGGTGGTTTCGAGCCGCTGGCGCAGGATCGCGCCGGCCTTCCGGTTGAATTCCACATCGGTGGTGGATGGCATCCCCTCATCCACCAGATAGATGTCGAAATCCAGTGCCAGCATCAGTGAAAACGAGAACCGCGCCCGCATCCCGGCGCTGTAGGTGCCAAGCGGCATGTCGAAATATTCCTCGATCCCGCACAGCCAGCGCGCGAATGCCTCGACATAATCCGGGTCGAGCCCGTAGAGCCGGGCGATATAGCGCGCGTTCTCGGTGCCGGTATGACGGTTCACCACCCCGCCCATGAAACCCAGCGGAAAGGAGATTCGGCTGGTGCGGACAATCCGCCCCTCATCGGGCTTTTCAAGCCCGGCCATCATGTTGATGAGCGTCGTCTTGCCGGTGCCGTTCGGCGCAAGTATGCCCAGCGAATTGCCAAGTTCGATCCGGAATGAAACGCGGTCCAGAATGACCTTGCGCTGCTTTCCCGTCCAGAATGATTTGCTGACCTGCTCGAATTCGATCATCTGCCCGCCCCGGCACCTGTCATGCCCACGCCCGTGAAGCCGGCCGTGTTTTGTTCCCTTGACAGGGATATCCTGCCATCTGGGCAGTATTATGTTCCCGACGTGGCCTAATTTTCAATGAATTCGGGCAATCCCGGGGTCGGCGGCGCAAGATTGCCGGGTCATTCGGCATTCGGTCGGGGCGGGACATGGATTTTGCGAATCCCGCGCTGCCCCGACGCGACCATGATCGCCCGGACCGCCGCCATCCGCGATCGCAGGCGGCAGATGAGCTGACGGGGCAATCGCGGCCTGCGCGAAGATGCCAATCCGGGTTTGGCATCCGCGGCCGGGACCTTTAAACATGGGACATGCCCGATCCGCATCAATCCCTGATTGCCGAGATCTCCGCCTGTGCAATCTGTGCCGACCGCTTTGCCGCGACCGCCACGGGCCACGGGCCAAGACCGGTGCCGTGGTTTCGCGCCGGCGCGCGTATCCTGGTGGCGGGGCAGGCGCCAGGATTGCAGGTGCACAAGACCGGCAAGCCGTTTTTCGATGCATCGGGCGACCGCCTGCGCGCATGGATGGGGATCGCGTCGGACATCTTTTACGATCGTGACCGGATCGCGGTGCTGCCGATGGCGTTCTGTTTTCCCGGATATGATGCGAAGGGATCGGATCTGCCGCCGCCACCCGTCTGTGCGCAGACCTGGCATGCCCGTGTTCTCGACCACCTGGGGGAGGTGCCGCTGACATTGGCGGTCGGGGGCTATGCGCAGAAATACCTGCTTGGACGGGCGGCGCGCGGCGGCGTCACCCGCACCGTCGCCGCCTGGCGCGACCATGCGCCGGGCTTGTTCCCGCTGCCGCATCCATCCTGGCGCAACACGGCCTGGTTGAAGAAGAACCCGTGGTTCGAGGCCGAGCTTCTGCCGGTCTTGCGCGCCCGGGTGCAAGAGGTTCTCGATGACTGATCAGACCGCGCTCGACCGGGCGCATGCGGCGATGCAGGGCGCCCCCGACGATGATGCGGCGCGACTGCGGTTTTATGAACGGCTGCTGGACGCAGAGCTGTTCGTGCTGCTGGAAAAAGAGACCGAGGGCGACAGCCTGAGCCCCGAAACATTCCATGTCGACGGCACCGACCATGTCCTTGCCTTCGACCGCGAAGAGCGGCTGGCCGATTTCACCGGCCGCATCGCACCCTATGCCGCGATGTCCGGGCGCAGCGTGGTGGCCATGCTGGCCGGGCAGGGGGTCGGCCTGGGCGTCAACCTGGGCGCCGTCCTGTCCGAGACGCTGCTGCCGCCCGCCACCGTCGACTGGATGGCCGGGATCCTCGCCGACCGCCCGGCGCAGATTCAGGCCCGGGCAAAGGAAGTCTTGCCGCCTGCCGGTCTTCCCGAGGCTCTGTTCCATGCCCTGGACGCCAAGCTGGCGACCGCCGCGGGGCGGGCGCGTCTGGCCTGGCTGGCCGGCATCCGCTATGCCGACGGGACAAAAGGCCACCTGTTGGCCTTCGTCGCGCCCGTCCCCGGCGCCGAGGGCGCGCTGGCCCGCGCGGTGAACGAGGCGCTGGCCTTCAGCGGCGTGGCGGAGGGAAGCCTCGACGTCGCGTTTCTGGATGCCTCGGACCCCCTGACGGCGCGATTGGCGCGGGTCGGGCTGCGCTTCGACCTCCCCGAGGCGCACCGGCCGGGCGTCGCCCGCCCGAACGCACCGGGAATGGATCCCGACACCCCTCCGAAACTGCGCTGAACATCCCGCATCGCAACGTCGGGGTCAGTATCCCGCGTTCCGGTCCACCTGGAACAGCAAGGGCTCGCCCGCTTCGCCGCGGCGCACATTCTCGGCTATGACGCGCGCGGCGCTTTCCGGCCGGGTTTCCGAGGCGATATGCGGGGTGATCGTCACCGCCTGATGTGCCTGGAACGGATGATCGCGCGGCAGCGGCTCTTTCCGGAACACGTCAAGCGTGGCATGGGCGATTTGCCCGCTGTCGAGCGCGGCGAGAAGCGCCGCATCGTCGATCAGCGCGCCGCGTCCGGGGTTGATCAGGATGGCGCCGCGCGGCATCAGGTCCAGCGTTTCGCTGTTCATCAGGTTTTCCGTGGCCTCGGTCAACGGCAGCAGCAGCACCGCGATCTCGGCTTGCCGCAACACGTTTGACAGACCGCCGGGACCATCGTGACAACGCACGCCCGGCATTTCGCGGGGGCTGCGACTCCAGCCCAGAACGTTGAAATTCAACGCAACCAGCGCCCGCGCGCAGGCCTGGCCAAGCGCGCCGAGGCCCAGCATGGCGACGGTCCGGTCGCGGGCCAGCGGCGGCACCACCGGATCCCAGGCGCCACCGGTCGCGCCGATGTAGCGGTCCATTCCCAGATGATGGCGCAGGACATGGCCGGTGACATATTCCACCATCCCCTCTTCAAGCCCGCTGTCGACCATGCGGCACAGCGGCTGGGTCAGCGTCGGGTTGTCCACGATCTTCTCGACCCCGGCCCACAGGTTGAGGACCGCCTTGCAATTCGAATACGGGCTGAAGTCCGTCACCGTCCCGCCGGGGGCATAGATGATGTAGTCGACGGTGTCGGGCGCATCGGTTTCGCGCATCACCTCGGCGTCGATGCCCGCCGCGCGCAGCGCGCCGGCCAGCGGCGCGCGGTAATCTGGCCAGCGATCGGCGCCGGCGGCAAACAGGATCCTTGGCATTATCGTCCCCGCGGTCTGTGAACATGCGCGCTCTGGATCAGGCCGAAAGCGCCGAGAAGAACCATCATGGCCGATCCGCCATAGCTGACCAGCGGTAACGGCACACCGACCACCGGCGCCATCCCCATCACCATCGACATGTTCAGGGCAAAGAACAGGAAGAAGGTCATCGCGATCCCCAGGGTCAGAAGCGAGGAGAACCGGTCGCGGTTCTGCAAGGCCGATGCGATGCAGAACGCCAGGATCAACCCGTAGAGCAGCAACAGCGACATCCCGCCGATGAACCCGAATTCCTCGGCCAATGTGGTGAAGATGAAATCGGTATGCTTTTCGGGCAGGAAATTCAGTTGGCTCTGGGTGCCCTGCATGAAGCCCTGGCCAGCCCAGCCGCCCGACCCGAGCGCGATCTTCGACTGGGTGATATGATATCCCGCGCCAAGCGGATCGGAGGCCGGATCCAGGAAGATGTCGATCCGCCTGTACTGATAATCCTGCAAGAGCTGCCACGGCGTTCCGCGCGTCACGAACACCGCAATCACCAGCCCGGCGCCCATCGCGATCACCACCGCGAAATACAGCCAATGCACCCCGGCGGCGAACATCACGGCCGCGCCGCCGAATACCAGCAACAGCGCGGTTCCCAGATCCGGCTGCTTGAGCACCAGGGCACTGGGCAGCAGGATCAGCACCAGCGGGATCGCAACGAATAACGGATGCGAGACACGGTTTGCCGGCAGCCAGTCGTAATAGGCCGCAAGGATCATCACCAGCGTGATCTTGGTCATTTCGGAGGGTTGCAAGCGTATGACTCCAAGATCGATCCAGCGCTGCGCACCCATGCCGACATCGCCGAAGAAGTCGACCGCGACCAGCAAGAGGATCGAGATGGCGAAAGCCACGCCCGCGACATTTCGCCAGAACCAGATCGGCACCATCGCAACGGTGAACATCACCACCATGCCGGCCAGGAACCGCTTCATCTGCGGCTCGGCCCATGGCTGGAACGAGCCGCCCGCCACCGAATAAAGCATCAGAAAACCGACACAGGCGACGGCCGTGACCAGCAGGACAAGCGCCCAGTTGAGGTAGAGAACCTTGCGCAACCCGCTGGGGACCGTCTTGACGCGGTATTCGAGATAGCTCATGCGCGGCTCAGTCCTGGGGCGGGAGGAGCGGTTTCGCGAAGCTGCAGCCCATCGAACAGGGTTTCCACCGCGCGGCGTTGATTTTCCGGATAAGCCCGCAACGGCGGCACCTCTCCGGTCAGGGCGCGCAACGCGATATCGCGCGCGATCGGCGCCGCGACGGCCGAACCGCCGCCGCCATGTTCCACGACGACCGAGACGGCGATGCGCGGCGCATCGAACGGGGCGAAACAGATGAACAGCGCATGGTCGCGCCGGTTCCAGGGCAGGTCCTCGTTGTCCACGACGCCGGCGGCCCGTTCCGCGGCAGAGATGTTGCGCACCTGGCTGGTTCCGGTCTTGCCGGCCAGTTGCAAGGCGTCGTCCACCACCCTTGTGCGATAGGCGGTGCCGCGTCGCGAATTCGAGACTGCGTACATTCCCTGTCGCACGAAGGTCAGGTTGGTCGGGCCGATATCCAGCGCTGTCCCCGCGCCCGAGGGCTGCTCGACCCCGTCGATGGATTTTATCAGGCGCGGCATGATCGACCGACCGCTGGCCACCCGCGCCGTCATCACCGCCATTTGCAATGGCGATGCCAGCACGAAGCCCTGGCCGATGGCCGCGTTCAGCGTGTCCCCGACCATCCAGTCAGACCCGCGATTGGCACGTTTCCATTGCCGCGTTGGGGTCAGGCCGTCCACGACCGCCGAAAGCGGAACGTCATAGGCCGTGCCCAGCCCCAGTTTCCGCGCCATTTCGGAAATCTTCTCGATGCCGACGCGCTGGGCGATCTCGTAATAATAGACATCGCAGGATTGCTCCAGGCTTTCGTTCAACGTGACATGCCCGTGCCCGCCGCGGCGCCAGCAGTGGAAACGCCGGCCGCCGACCTCGGTGTAACCGGGGCAATAGATCGTTTCCTCGGGTGCCACGAGGCCCTGCTCCAGCGCCGCGAGGGCGGTGACGACCTTGAAGGTGGAGCCGGGCGGATAGGCCCCCTGGACCGTCTTGTTGGAAAGCGGCCGAAACTCGTTCGCGGTCAGCGCCCGATAATCGGCAACGGAAATGCCGCGAACGAACTTGTTGGGATCGAAGCTGGGCGCCGACGCGATCCCCAGAAGATCGCCATCCGTCAGATCCATCACCACGGCCGCGGCGCTGTCCTTGCCCAGCCGGGCCTGCATGAAGTTCTGCAAGCCCTGGTCGACGGTCAGCTGGACATTCGCGCCGGGCCGGCCCGGTATCCGGTCGATCTCGCGGATGACCCGGCCCATCGCGTTCACCTCGATCCGTTTGCTGCCGGCCTGGCCGCGCAGCTGCTGCTCCATCTTCGCCTCGACCCCGGTCTTCCCGATCTGGAACCGCGGTATCTGCAACAGCGGGTCGGGGTTCTCGATCCGCTCGAGGTCATAATCCGAAACCGGGCCGACATAGCCGACGACATGCGCGAAATCCTGTCCCAGCGGATAGAACCGCGAAAGACCGACCTCGGGGGTGATCCCCGGAAGGGCCGGGGCGTTGACCGCGACCTCGGCCACCTCTTCCCAGCTCAGCCGGTCGGCGACGGTGACCGGAACGAACGGGCTGCGGCGCAAAAGCTCCTTGCGGGCGCGCTCGATCGTTTCGCCGCTCAGGGGCACGAGACGGGCAAGCCCTGCCAGCGCCTCGTCTATGTCGCCGGCATCCTCGCGCACCACCACGATGCGGTAATTCTGTTCGTTCTGCGCAAGCGGGTGGCCGTTGCGATCGAAGATCAGACCCCGCGCCGGCGGGATCAGGCGGATGTTGATCCGGTTTTCGTCGGCCAGAAGCCGGAACTGATCGGCCTGTTCGACCTGCAGGTAACGCATCCTCAGCCCCAGCGCCGACATGACCGCCACCTGTGCGCCGCCAAGCAGCAACCCCCTGCGCGTGACCTTGCGCGCGGCCCCGTCGGCATCTCTGGGCGGCTGTCTCATCGTGGTGCCCTTCTGGCGGAAAGTTCGGCCGGGGTCGGGCGGCGCAGGTCGAAGCCGTGGCGCGACAACAGCACGACCACCGGATAGAACAGGATCGTCATCAGCATCTGGACCATGTACATGCTCAGCGCCGCATGGGGCGCACCGGTGGCAGACAGGACCAGGACATAAGCCACCGTCATCGCCACGATGACGACCGCGGTGAAAAGCAATTCCACGCCGAACGGCATCTCGGCCGAGCCCTGATGCCGGGTGCGCAGGAATTCGGCCCCGATCAGCGTCAGGGCCGTCCACAATCCCGGGGGCCGCATGAACAGAAGGTCGGCCATGAAGAACACGCCGGCCAGAAGCAGCGGCGGCACGAAATCGGGGCGGCGTTGCACCCAGGCGAAGGCGAGACAGAGCAGCAGGTCGGGTCCCGGGAAATGCCGGGGCAGGGCATCGCTGGGCAGCAGGTGAACGAAGATCAGAAGCGCCGCGATGGCGCAGAAAAGAAGCCGGAAGATCCATTTTCGGCTGGTGGCCGGATCGAGCATGATCAGCCCTCCTCTGCCACGCTGCTGAGGTTATGCGCGACAGGCGGGCCGATCACCGGCGGGGCGATCAGGGCGCCGGGGTCGGTGATGACCTCGCCCGAATGGCTGCGCAACACCCGCAGGAATTCCAGGCGTTCGTAATCGGCGGCAAGCCGCACCCGCAGCGTTCCGTCGGCGCCCTGCGCCACCTGTCCCACCAGAAGCCCGGCGGGAAACACGCCACCATCGCCCGAGGACACGACCCGGTCACCGGGGCGCACCGCGTCGGGGTTCTCGAGGAAATCGAGCTGCGGTGCCGGGGAATTGTCGCCGGCCATGATCGCCTGCTGCCCCGAGGGCTGGATCGTCACCGGCATGCGGCTGTTGGAATCCGTCAACAGGATCACCCGGGCACTGTTCCGCCCGACGCCCGAGATTCGACCGACAAGGCCCAGCCCGTCGGTCGTGGCCCAGCCGTCCACGATCCCGTCGCGCTTGCCGACATTCAAAAGCACCGACTGGCGAAAGGGCGAGCCGCTGTCAGCCAGCACCACGCCGGTGATATATGTCATCTGCGGGTCCAGCCGCACCTTGTTGAGATCCAGCAGCTTGGCGTTCTCCTGCTCCAGCTGAAGCGCGGCCTCTTTCCAGGCCTTCATCTGCCGCAGCTCGCGGCGCAGGTTCTGGTTCTGCTGGTGCAGCTGGCTGTAGGAACGGAAGCCGTCGACCATCTCGACCAGTTGGGTGACAGGTTGCAGCGCCCAGTCGAAAGAGGGCACGACGCGGTCCACGACAGCGGCACGGAACCGCTCTACCCGCGGGCCGTCGATACGCCACAGCAGAAAGATGGCGAACAGGGTCAGAACAAGCGCGCCGATCACGATGCGGCGGATCGGGCGGACGTAATCGGTCGATGTCTTTCCGTCTCTTGCCACGTCGGCCTCTCTTCAGGCGCGGGGCGTGTGGGATCAGCTTTCGTAGTCTATCACATGCCGCAGTTGTTTTTCATATTCCAGCGCCTTCCCGGTGCCCAGGGCCACACAATTCAGTGACTCGTCGGCGACCGAGACAGCCAGGCCGGTCTGTTCGCGCAGGGCCAGGTCCAGCTCGCCCAGCAGCGCGCCGCCGCCGGTCAGCATCACGCCGCGGTCGACGATGTCGGCGGCCAGGTCCGGCGGCGTCGCTTCCAGCGCGGTCATCACCGCCTCGCAAATCGACTGCACGGGCTCGGCCAGCGCCTCGGCGACCTGGGCCTGGTTGATCTCGATTTCCTTGGGCACACCGTTCAGAAGATCGCGACCACGGATATGCATGCTGGCGCCGCGCCCGTCGTCGGGCATTCGCGCCGTGCCGATCGAGGTCTTGATCCGTTCGGCGGTCGCCTCGCCGATCAGCAGGTTCTGCTGGCGCCGGAGATAATTGATGACCGCGTCATCCATCCGGTCGCCCCCCACCCGGACCGAGCGGGCATAGACGATATCGCCAAGGCTGAGAACCGCCACCTCGGTGGTGCCGCCACCGATGTCGACGACCATGCTGCCGGTGGGGTCGGTGATCGGCATTCCCGATCCGATGGCCGCCGCGATCGGCTCGGCGATCAGCCCGGCCCGCCGCGCGCCGGCGGACAGCACCGACTGACGGATCGCGCGCTTTTCGACCGGTGTCGCACCATGCGGCACGCAGACGATGATCTTCGGCTTGGTGAAGGTCGAACGTTTGTGAACCTTGCGGATGAAATACTTGATCATTTCCTCGGCGACGTCGAAATCCGCGATCACGCCTTCGCGCATCGGCCGGATCGCCTCGATGCTGCCGGGGGTGCGCCCCAGCATCAACTTGGCGTCCTCGCCCACGGCCAGAACCTGTTTGCGCCCGTCCTTGACGTGGAAGGCGACCACCGATGGCTCATTGAGGACGATGCCCCGGCCCTTGACATAGACCAGCGTGTTCGCCGTGCCCAGGTCGATCGCCATGTCCGATGAAAACAATCCGCCAAAACCTGCCATGCCGGCCTTCCCGTTTCCCGATTCCCAGGCCGCGATTCTGTGGTCGCGGGCCGTGCCGCGTTATAGGCTGCATTCGGCGTCGGCGAAAGGGGCTGTCATGCGGCAATCGGCGCGAAACTGCCGGTTTCACTATTCCTGCAATTCACGATGAAAGCGGGGGCAGAAAGCCGCCCCCGTTTTCAATATTCGAACATGTTTCGGGTCAGGAGACATCCTTGTAGGAAACTTCGGCACCCGTGCCGTCGGTCTTTTGTTTCCGGACCAGCAGCCGATTCAGCGCATGCACATAGGCCTTGGCCGAGGCGACCACGGTGTCGGTATCGGCGGCCTGACCGGTGGCGATCTTGCCGTCCTCCTCCATCCGGACGCTGACGGTGGCCTGCGCATCGGTGCCGCCGGTCACGGCATGCACCTGGTAGAGCTGCAGATGCGCCTCATGCGGGAACAGCGCCCGCACCGCGTTGAACGTCGCATCCACCGGCCCGTCCCCCTGGGCGGTGGTCTGGTGATCCACGCCGTCGATGGCCAGGGTCAGATCGGCCGATTGCGGGGCCTCGGTGCCGCAGATCACGCGCAGGAACCTGACCTGAAGCCGGCCGGCCCCTTCTTCGGTCGCATCCTGGACCAGCGCGATCAGGTCGTCGTCATAGACCTCTTTCTTGCGGTCGGCCAACGCCTTGAACCGCACGAAGACATCCTTCAACTGGTTGTCGCCCAGGTCATAGCCGAGATCCTTCATCTTGGCGCGCAGGGCCGCACGGCCGGAATGCTTTCCCATCACCAGGCTGGTCGAGGCCAGGCCGATATCCTCGGGGCGCATGATTTCGAAGGTCTCGGCGTTCTTGAGCATGCCGTCCTGATGAATGCCGGATTCGTGGGCGAAAGCGTTCTTGCCGACAATGGCCTTGTTGTATTGCACGGCAAAGCCCGAGACGGCAGCGACCTTTCGGCTCAGCCCCATGATCCGGGTCGTGTCGATGCCGGTGTCATAGGGCATGATGTCATGGCGCACCCGCAGGGCCATGACGACCTCTTCCAGGGCGGTGTTGCCGGCCCGTTCGCCCAGCCCGTTGATCGTGCATTCGATCTGCCGCGCGCCGGCCTCGACCGCGGCCAGCGAGTTCGCCGTGGCCATGCCCAGATCGTTGTGGCAATGGGTCGAAAACACGATATCGTCGGCGCGGGGCACCCGTGCGCGCAGCATCGAGATCAGCGCGGCGGATTCCCGCGGCGCGGTATAGCCCACCGTGTCGGGTATGTTGATCGTGCTCGCCCCGGCCTTGATGGCGATCTCGACAACCCGGCACAGATAATCATGCTCGGTCCGCGTGGCGTCCATCGGCGACCATTGCACGTTGTCGGTCAGGTTCCGGGCATGGCTGACCGTGTCATGGATCAGTTCGGCCATTTCGTCCTGCGTGAGGTTGGGGATCGCGCGGTGCAGCGGCGAGGTTCCGATGAAGGTGTGGATGCGCGGCCGCGCGGCGTGTTTCACCGCCTCCCAGGCACGGTCGATATCGTTGAATTTGGCGCGCGCCAGCCCGCAGATCACCGCGTTGCGGCTTTGTTTCGCGATGTCGCGCACGGCTTCGAAATCGCCCTCCGAGGCGATCGGAAAGCCTGCCTCGATGATGTCCACGCCCATTTCATCCAGCATGGCGGCGATCTCCAGCTTCTCGGCATGGGTCATCGTCGCACCGGGGCTCTGTTCGCCGTCGCGCAGGGTTGTGTCGAAGATCAGGACGCGGTCCTGTTGGGTTTGGTCGGTCATTGTCGGGTCTTTCTCTTGGTCCTTAGCGGTCGTTATCGGTCTGTGACCGGCGCTGGTGCACCCCTGAGCGGTCGCGCCGAAGGCACGCTCAGAGGCAGCTAAGGAGAAGGAGAACACGGGGGCGAAGCACGCCGAAAGCGGCGCCAGTGCGGATCGCTATGGGGGTTTCCCGTGTCATGGGTCCGAATATACGCGCTGTGATTCAAATTGAAAGTGGAAATCCGGGGGGGGGGCCGCCCCCTGCGCACTGCACCGGGGATTTTCGGGGCCGAAAGACATCCCCGCGTTTGACCTTTGCCCGGCCGCGCTTAACTCGATGGGAAATGGAGGGCAGGGCGATCGAACGGGCACTCGTGATCGGCAATAGCGGCGGTATCGGCAGTGCGGTTCAGGCCGCGCTGGCGGCGCAGGGCACGGACGTGGTCGGGCTGTCGCGCGCGGCCGACGGGCTGGACGTGACCGATGAGCCCTCGGTCGCGGCGACGCTCGGCGCGCTGGAGGGCGCTTTCGATCTGGTCTTCGTGGCGACCGGCGCCCTCGCCGCACCGGGGGGCGCACCGGAAAAGAGCCTGAGGGCGCTCGACCCGCAGGCGATGGGCGCGTTGTTCGCGGTGAACGCGATCGGCCCGGCGATGGTGCTGAAACATTGCGTCCGCCTGCTGCCGCGGGCCCGGCGATCGGTTGTTGCCGTGCTGTCGGCGCGGGTGGGGTCGATCGGCGACAATGCCCTGGGGGGCTGGTATTCCTATCGTGCGTCCAAGGCTGCCTTGAACCAGCTCGTGCATGGTGCAGCGATCGAACTGGGCCGAAGCCACCGCCAGGCAATCTGCATTGCGCTGCATCCTGGCACCGTGCGCACACGTTTTACCGCCGACTACCTGGGGCGCCATCCTGCTGTCGAGCCGGCGCAGGCCGCCGCGAACCTGCTGGCGGTGATCGCCCGGCTGGCACCGGCAGACACTGGCGGTTTCTTCGACTGGTCCGGCGCGCCCGTGCCGTGGTGATCGGCGCCGGGGCTCGGCGTCGCGCGGTCAGTTTCCTTCGGTTTCACCCGAGGGGGCTGCGCCGCCAGAAGAGGGGGGGGCGCTGTCGCCCTGTTCGGTCAGCACGCCGTTTTCCCAAGTGCCGGTTTCCTCTTCTCCCGTGGCATAGCGCATCGTGCCTTCGCCCTGGCGCTTGCCCTTGACGAAATTTCCTTCGTAGACGTCGCCGTTGGAATAGGTCGCGATCCCGTGGCCGTGGATCTCGCCATCCTTCCATTCGCCGACATAGGTGAAACTCTCATCCACCTCCGGCGTGTCCGGGTCGTCGGGCATGACGATCTTGCCCCGGCCTTCGCGCTGGCCTTCGACGAAGCCGCCTTCATAGACCGAGCCGTCGGCATAGGTCGCTTTGCCCTGGCCGTGGCGCATCCCGTTGCGCCATTCTCCGGTATAGGTGTATCCGTCGCTGTAGGTCATCGTGCCGGTGCCGTGGTTGCGGGCATTCTTGAATTCGCCCTCGTAGACCAGGCCGTTGGCATAGGTCGCGATTCCCTTGCCCTCGATCACGCCGTTCTTCCATTGCCCTTCATAGGTCGAGCCGTCGGGATAGGTGATCTTGCCCTGGCCGTCGGGCTGGTCGTTGCGGAACTGCCCGGTATAGACCGAGCCGTCGGGATAGGTGACCGTGCCCTTGCCCTCGATCCGGCCGGCGACCCATTCGCCCTTGTAGACATAGCCGTCGGCGCCGCGGAAGGTGCCGGTGCCTTCGCGCTTGTCATTGCGGAATTCGCCCTCGTAGACATCGCCATTGGCATAGGTGACCTTGCCCATGCCGTGCCGTTCGCCATTGACCAGAAGACCTTCGTAGACATCCCCGTTGGGTTGGGTCAGCTTGCCCAGGCCGTTGATCTGTCCGTCTTTCCACGCGCCGGTATAGACCAGCCCGTTCGGCATTGTCAGCGTGCCCTGGCCCGAGCGCTGGCCGTCGACCATCCCGCCCTTGTAGACCGCGCCGTCGGGATAGGTGATCGTGCCCTTGCCCTCCTTGACGCCGTTGACCCAGCTGCCGTCGTAGACATAGCCGTTGGGGCTTGTCATCACGCCCTGGCCGTGATGCAGCGCATTCAGGAACTCGCCTTCGTAACGCACGCCGTTGGCATAGACCGCGACACCCTTGCCGGTGATTTTCCCCTCGACCCACTGGCCTTCATAGGTGCCGCCATCGGCGAAGGTGATCTTGCCGAACCCGTGCGGCTTGCCATTCTCGAAATGCCCTTCATAGACCGATCCGTTGGGAAACCGGGCAACGCCGGTGCCCTGGATCTTTCCATCGACCCATTCGCCGGAATATTCATACCCGTTGGGCAGGCGATAGGTGCCGCGCCCGTCCTGCTTGCCGTTCTTGAAGGTGCCTTCGTAGATTCCGCCGTCTTCGTATTGCTTGGTGATGACCTCGGCGCTGTCCTGGGCCGCGGCCGTTCCGGCGATGATCGCCATGCCAGAGGCCAAAGCGATGCCTGTCAGAAATGCGCCTGCCTTGTGCACTTGAGCCCCCTTGCCGCTGTTTCCGCTCATTCCCCGGACTGCGGCGAAGCCTAATTGCTCGCTTCTGTGCTTACAACGCTTTTCACCATCATTCGGCTTTCACTCGCCGGCAACTCTGCTAAGACGACATCCCGTGAAAAGGGGGCGCCGATGGCCGATACGTTTCGCCTGACTCTGGCACAGCTGAACCCGACCGTGGGCGCGCTGGAGGCCAATGCCGCGATGGCGCGGGACGCCTGGACGGCGGCAAAGGCCGCCGGCGCGGACATGCTGGCCCTGCCCGAGATGTTCATCACCGGCTACCAGGTGCAGGACCTGGTGATGAAGCCCGCCTTCACCGCGGACGCGATGGCCCGGATCGAGGCGCTGGCGCGCGACTGCGCCGACGGCCCCGCGATCGGAATCGGTGGTCCCCATGCGGCGCATGGCCATCTCTACAACGCCTATTACATTCTGCGGGGCGGCCAGGTCGTGGCCCGGGTGTTCAAGCACATCCTGCCCAATGACGGGGTGTTCGATGAAAAGCGGGTCTATGACAGCGGCGCGATCAGCGGCCCTTACAGCGTGGGGCCGCTTCGCATCGGCACCCCGGTCTGTGAGGATGCCTGGTACGAGGACGTGGCCGAGGCGCTGGCCGAAACCGGGGCCGAGATCCTGCTGGTGCCCAACGGCTCGCCCTATCACCGCGGCAAGTTCGACACCCGGATGGGGCTGATGGTGGCCCGGGTGGTCGAAACCGGCCTGCCGCTGGTCTATCTCAACCTCGTGGGCGGGCAGGATGACCAGATCTTCGACGGGGGCAGTTTCGTGCTGAACCCCGGCGGCCGCCTGGCCGTGCAGATGCCGGTTTTCGACGCGGCACTGGAGCATGTGGATTTCGAGCGCAGCGCGACCGGCTGGCGCGCGGTCGAGGGCGGCAAGGCGCCGCAGCCCGACGCCTGGGAACAGGATTACCGCGCGATGGTCGAGACGCTGCGCGACTACCTGCGCAAGTCGGGGTTCTCGAAGGTGCTGCTGGGGCTGTCGGGCGGTGTCGATTCGGCGCTGGTGGCCGCCATCGCCGCCGACGCGATCGGCCCGGACAAGGTGCGTTGCGTGATGCTGCCGTCGCAATACACGTCCCCCCATTCGCTGGAGGATGCCGAGGCGGTGGCGACCGCGCTCGGCTGCCGCTGCGACCATGTGCCGATCACCGCCGGCCGCGACGCGATCACCGAAACGCTCGCCCCGCTGTTTGCCGGGCATGACCCGGACGTGACCGAGGAAAACATCCAGTCCCGCCTGCGCGGGCTGTTGCTGATGGCGCTGTCCAACAAGTTCGGCGAGATGCTGCTGACGACTGGCAACAAGTCCGAGGTCGCGGTGGGCTATGCCACGATCTATGGCGACATGGCGGGCGGCTACAACCCGATCAAGGATCTCTACAAGAGCCGCGTGTTCCAGACCTGCCGCTGGCGCAATACCAATCACCGCGACTGGATGATGGGGCCCGCGCGCGAGGTGATCCCGCCGCGCGTGATCGACAAGCCGCCTTCGGCCGAACTGCGCGCCGACCAGAAGGACGAAGACAGCCTGCCGCCCTACGAGGTTCTGGATGCGATCCTGGAATTGCTGATCGACGAGGATCGCTCGGTCGCCGAATGCGTTGCCGCCGGGTTCGACAGGGAGATCGTGAAAAGGATCGAGGCCCTGGTCTATACCAGCGAATACAAGCGCTTCCAGGCCGCGCCCGGGACGCGCCTGACGCGGCGGGCGTTCTGGCTCGACCGGCGTTACCCGATCGTCAACCGCTGGCGCGACCCGTCTTAGCCCGGCCCGGCGCGCCGGGCGCCGGACCTTCGATGCGGCTTTCCCGCCCGCTCAGGCGGCCAGCTTGGCCGTCTTTTCGATCAGCCGCGTGACCTGATGCGCAATCGCCGGCGTGGCCTTTTCGAACCCGTCGCCCGCCGTGTGGGAATAGCCATAGGGGTTGCCGCCGGCTTCGAACAGCACCGGGTCGGTATAGCCCGGGGCCACCAGGATCGCGCCCCAATGCATGAAGGTGGTGTAAAGCGACAGAAGCGTCGCCTCTTGCCCGCCATGGGTGTTCTGGGCCGATGTCACGGCCGTCACCGTCTTGTCGGCCAGCTTGCCCGCCATCCAGAG
Organism: Actibacterium sp.; assembly: GCA_016278325.1. Lineage (GTDB taxonomy): Bacteria > Pseudomonadota > Alphaproteobacteria > Rhodobacterales > Rhodobacteraceae > JADQCB01. Next base: position 90,183 of record JADQCB010000014.1, on the reverse strand, counting down.
CGGACCCAGCGTGTCGATGAAGGCGCGCATCTGGCTGGCCACCACACCATAGCGCGTGGGTGCCGCGAAGAAATAGGCATCGGCCCATTCCATGTCGTCATGGCTGACCACCGGGATGTCGGCCATCTTTTCGGCCTGTGCCTTCCATGCGTCCTGTCCGTTGACCACGTCCTGGGGGGCGGTTTCCTGCACCCGGCGCAGGCGCACCTCGGCCCCGGCCTTTTGCGCCGTTTCGGCGGCGATCCGGGCCATCTGGTGGTTGGTGCCGTAGGTCGAATAGAACACGATCGTCAGCTTCGGCTGCGACATGGATTATCTCCTTCTGTTTGATCCGTCGTTCATCGCCTTATGTGCGCTTTCGGTCCCGGTTTTACGATTCCATGTCTGCGCATAGGGACCGTGCGCAGGCGCGCAAGGCGATTTCAGATCTCTGACAGGGTGCATTGCGGCAGCAGCCGTTCGACATCGGCCCGGGTGCACAGATCGGTGGCGTCGCTCATCACCGCGGCGCTGGCCGCGGCGGCGCCCCATTGCAGCGCTTCGCCCAGGTCGCCGCCGCGTGCCAGTGCAAGGGTCATTCCGGCCACGAAACTGTCGCCCGCGCCGACCTTGCTGCGCGGCGTGACCCTGGCCGCCGCCGCGTGCAGGCGCCGCTCGGCGCTGACCAGGATCGAGCCTTCGGCGCCGCGCGCGACGACAACCACCTCGGCCACGCCCTTCGCCACCAGACCGGCCGCGAAATCGGCACTGTCGGCGCGGTCCGGAAGCGGATGCCCCGCGATCTGCTCGGCCTCGATCTCGTCCATGCGCAGGATAAAGGGCGGTGGCCGCGGCGCGGTGGCCTGGTGGGCCAGCGCCGGTCCCGAAGTGTCAATGATCACCCGTATCGGCCGGTCCGCCAGCAACCGGCAGAGATCGGAATAGAAATCCACCGGCAAGCCGATCGGCAGGCTGCCGCTGAGCACGATCAGCCCGCCCGCGCGCACCGCCCGCGTGATGGCCGCCAGCACCGCGGATTCGTCGGCCGCGCCCCAGCTCGGCCCCGGTAGCACGAAACGGTATTGTTCGCCGGTGGCCTCTTCGATCACCGAAAGGCTGATCCGGGTCTCGTCGGGGGCGGCGAAGGCGACCATCTCGATCCCCTCGCGCTGCATCAGCGCGCTGAGCTTGCGGCCGTTGAGCCCGCCAAGCGCCATGAAGGCGCGGCAGCGACCGCCCATGAGCGTGATCGCCCGTGCGACATTCGTGCCGCCGCCGCCGGGATCCTGTTCGGGGCGGGCACAGCGCAGCTTGCGCCCCGGAACCAGCTTCGGGACCGAGGTCGAAATATCGACCGCGGGATTCAGCGTGACGGTCAGGATATCCTGCATCGATTCGATCCGTTCCCGGAATGGCTGGGGCGAAGGTGACAGCATGGGCCCGGTTCGCCAAGGGAAAGCGTCAGGCGCGGTCACGCCGCGGCGATGGTCGGCCTTCGGTCCCTGCCGGCAAGCGGGTTGAATTTCCGGCCCGGTTTCGGGCAGGAGAGGAAAACGAATGGGCGAATGGCGCCAAGGCGAGGACATGCGATGACCACCTATCCCTGTTACGGCCGCATCGACGGCCCGATCGTGATGATCGGTTTCGGCTCGATCGGGCGCGGCACGCTGCCGCTGATCGAGCGTCATTTCGAATATGATCCGCATCGCGTGACGGTGGTGGACCCGGCGCAGACGGATCGCACCTTTCTGGCGCAGCGGGGAATCGGGCATGTGCAAACCGCGATCACGCCCGACAATTACCGCGAGGTGCTGGGCGCGCTGTTCGAGCGGGGCCGGGGGTTCTGCGTGAATCTCAGCGTCGATACCTCGTCGCTGGACATCATGAAATTCTGTCGCGAGATGGGCGTGCCCTATATCGACACGGTGGTCGAGCCATGGGCGGGGTATTACTTCGAAACGACGGACAATGCGCAGCGCACCAACTATGCCCTGCGCGAGATGGTCCGGGCCGAGAAGCGGGCCAATCCCGGCGGCACCACCGCGGTGTCCTGCTGCGGCGCCAATCCGGGGATGGTATCGTGGTTCGTGAAAGAGGCGCTGCTGGTGCTGGCGCGTGATCTTGGCGATCCCGTCGCGCCGCCCGAAACCCGCGAAGGCTGGGCGCGGCTGATGCAGTCGCTGGGCGTGAAGGGGGTGCATATCGCCGAGCGTGACACCCAGAAATCGGTGACGCACAAGCCCATCGGCACCTTCGTCAACACCTGGTCGGTCGAAGGGTTCGTGGCCGAAGGGTTCCAGCCGGCCGAACTGGGCTGGGGCACGCATGAAACCTGGTTCCCCGAGAACGGCCACCGGCATGAAACGGGCTGTCAGGCGGGCATCTGGATCGAACGCCCGGGCGCGATCACCCGCGTGCACAGCTGGTGTCCGACGCCGGGCCCGCAATACGGCTTTCTGGTCACCCATAACGAGGCGATCTCGATTTCCGATTATTTCACCCTGGGCGAGGGGGCCGCGCCGTCCTATCGCCCGACCTGCCATTACGCCTATCACCCCTGCGACGATGCGGTTCTGAGCCTGCACGAGACCTTCGGCTCGGGAACGATCCAGGCGGATCAGAAGATCCTCGACGAGAACGAGATCGTCGACGGCATCGACGAGCTTGGGGTGCTGCTTTATGGGCATGCGAAGAACGCGCTGTGGTTCGGCTCGCGCCTGTCGATCCAGGAGACCCGCGCCCTTGCGCCGTTCCAGAACGCGACCGGGTTGCAGGTCAGTTCGGCGGTGCTGGCGGGCATGGTCTGGGCGCTGGAGAACCCCGAGGCGGGAATCGTCGAAACCGACGAGATGGACCATGCCCGCTGTCTCGAGGTGCAGCGCCCCTATCTCGGGCCGGTCGAGGCGCATTATACCGACTGGACGCCGCTGACGAATCGCTGGAGCCAGTTCGCCGAGGATATCGACGAGAGCGATCCGTGGCAGTTCCGCAACGTCCTGGCGAGCTGACAATTCCGTCGGGGTCGGATTTTCGCAACACCCTGCGATCATGCCTTGATTCACGCTGGTCTTGACCGGCGCGCGCGGCTAGAGAACGCCCTGTCAGGAGGAAGAATTGGCCGAGATCCGACCCCAGCCGGGCATCATGGACATTGCGCCCTATCAGGGCGGCGATTCGCGTGTCGCGGGGGTCGAGGATGTCGTCAAGCTGTCATCGAACGAAAACCCCTACGGCCCGTCCGACAAGGCGCGAGAGGCATTCGCCCGGACCGTTCACCGCCTGCACCGCTATCCGCCGACCGATCACGCCGCGCTGCGTGCCGCCATCGGCCGGGTTCACGGGCTCGATCCGGCCCGGGTGATCTGCGGCGCCGGGTCGGACGAGATCATCGCCTTCCTGTGCCAGGCCTATGCCGGGCCGGGGGACGAGGTGATCCATACCGAGCACGGATTCTCGATGTATCGGATTTCCGCACTGGCCGCGGGTGCGACCCCGGTGCAAGTGCCCGAAAGCGACCGTGTGGTGGATGTGGACGCGATCCTTGCGGCCTGCAATTTCCGCACCCGGCTGGTGTTCATCGCCAATCCGGCCAACCCGACCGGCACGATGATCGGTCTGGACGCGGTCACGCGGCTGGCCGACAAGCTGCCCCGGCAGGCGATTCTGGTGCTGGACGGCGCCTATGCCGAATATGTGGAGGGCTATGACGGCGGCGCCGACCTGGTCGATGCGCGCGAAAACGTGGTCATGACGCGAACCTTTTCCAAGCTCTACGGGCTGGGCGGTCTGCGCGTCGGCTGGGGCTATGGGCCGCAGGCGATCATCGACGTTCTCAACCGGGTGCGCGGCCCGTTCAACCTGAGCCATGCGCAGCTTGAAACGGCCGAGGCGGCGCTGCTCGACCGCGACTATGCCGAGAAATGCCGCGCCGATAATGCCCGGCTTCGCAGCTGGCTGGCCAGCGCGCTGGCCGAGGCCGGGGTGCCCAGCGACAGTTCGAGCGCGAATTTCATTCTTGCGCGGTTTGCCTCGGCCGACGAGGCCGAAGCCTGCGATGCCTTCCTGCGGGCCGAGGGCCTGATCGTGCGACGGGTGGCGGGCTACAACCTGCCGGCCTGTCTGCGCATCACCATCGGCGACGAGGCCTCGTGCCGCCGCGTGGCCCACGCGGTGCGCGCGTTCAAGGGGCGCGGCCGATGAGCGTGATCTATAACCGCGTGGCGCTGATCGGGCTTGGCCTGATCGCCGGGTCGATGGCACATGCCATGCGCCGTGCCAATCTGGCCGCAGAGATCGTGGGCACCGCGCGGTCGGCCGAAACCCGCAGCGTCGCGCGCGAAATCGGCCTTTGTGACCGGGTGGTGGATTCGGCGGCCGAGGCGGTGCAGGGCGCCGACCTGGTGGTGCTGGCGGTTCCGATCGGCGCGATGGGCGCGGTGGCCGAAGAGATCGGCCCGCATCTGAAACCCGGCGCCACGGTAAGCGATGTCGGCTCGGTCAAGCGCGCGGTGATCGAGGCGGTCGCCCCGCATATCCCGCAAGGCGTGCATTTCATTCCCGGCCATCCGCTGGCCGGCACCGAGCATTCGGGGCCGAAATCCGGATTCGCCTCGCTTTTCGAGAACCGCTGGTGCCTGCTGGTGCCGCCCGAAAACACCGACCCGGAGGCCATGGCGCGCCTGCGCGCATTGTGGGAAGGGATGGGCGCCCATGTCGAGGAAATGGACGCCGACCACCATGACCTGGTGCTGGCGGTGACCAGCCATGCGCCGCACCTGATCGCCTACACGATGGTCGGCGTGGCCGACGATCTGCGCCGGGTGACCGACGGCGAGGTGATCAAGTATTCCGCCGCGGGGTTTCGCGATTTCACCCGGATCGCGGCCAGCGATCCGACGATGTGGCGCGACGTGTTCCTGTCGAACAAGGATGCCACGCTGGAGATTCTCGGCCGGTTCACCGAAGAGCTGTTCGCGTTGCAGCGCGCCATCCGCACCGGCGACGGCGCGCATCTTTTCGACTATTTCACCCGGACGCGGGCAATCCGGCGCGGCATCATCGAGGCCGGCCAGGATACCGATGCGCCGGATTTCGGACGCTCCAAGCCGGGATCGTGATGTCGCTGGCCAGATATCCCGTGGCACTGGCCATGCTGTTCCTGCCCGCTGCCGTCAACGCGATCGAACGCTCGCCCGTGCCGCTGCCCCGCCCGGTCTATCTGAGCATCTCGGAGGCGGCCCGCCTGGAGGAAATCCCGCAGCGCCCGCCCGTTTTCGGCGCCGGCACGCAAACGATACGGCCGCGCCCGCGCCCGGCCCGCGCGCCGTTGTCCGAACCGGGGCCGGAGCCATCGGCCCGCGGCGCCGGCCTGGCTGTTTCACCGGTGCCTGCGCCGCGCCCGGCCGGCTGGGGGACGCGCGTCGCGTCGGCCCCGCCCGACCGGGTCATCATCCCGCGTTCGGATATCGGGCGCCTGTGCAACGATGCCGATATCCGGGGGCGCGCGCTGGCACCGATACGCGGGGCGGCAGGGCAATGCGGGTTGCGCAACCCGGTCGAGGTCGTCTCGGTCGATGGGGCGGCGCTGACCCCGCCGGCGGTGGTGGATTGCGACACCGCCCGCACGCTTGCCGATTGGGTGCGCGACGGGGTCAGGCCAGCGGTCGGCCGGCTGGGGGGCGGCGTGCGCGGCTTGCAGCTCGGCGACAGCTATTCCTGCGTCCCGCCTGCGGGCGAGGCCGGCGCCGAGATCTCGGCGCATGGGCAGGGCCAGGCCGTGGATGTCACCGCCATCGACCTGAAAGACGCCGACGCGCTGGAGTTCGGCGGCGATTGGGGCGACGGGCCGGCGGGGCTGCTCTTGAAGCGGGTGCATGGCGCGGCCTGTGAGGCATTCGCAACCGTGCTGGGCCCCGTTGCCGGCGGCGACCATTCGGGCCATCTGCATCTCGACACGGCCCGTGGCCGCACCGGCGCCTATTGCCGCTGATCGATGCGCAGGGCCGGCACCGGCCCCAGCAAGACGGGCCCCAGGCGCGCCTGGCCTGCGTCGAGGATCAGCGGCAGCGTCAACTCCTCGGCGCCAGCCAGCAGCCTCAACGCCGCGGCGATGCGCGCGGCAGTCTCGGTGGTGAGGATCCCGGCCGCGCGGGCCTGTTCCAGCGCGGCGCGCCAGTCGCTGGTTCGCAGCGTCAATTCGCCCGTTGGCCGGCCGGCCGCGTCGAAGGTGATCGTGCCGTCTGATCGCAGCTCGACCCCGTTCCATTCGCCATGAAACGCGCGCAGTTCGATTGCGCGTGGCGCGGGCAGGGGGGACGCCATCGCGTGCCGGTCGATCGGCCGGTCCAGCAAGAGCGTCGCGTCGAGATGCAGCGCGCCGCGGATTGGGGGCGCGCCTTCGGCGGCGGACAGGCGCATCCCGTGCAGATCGGCGCCGACGTGATAGCGGGCCGCGTCGCCGGGCTGCGCGCGGATCGCGAAAAGCGCCCGATCGGCGGCGAGCGTCCAGGACGGGGCCGACAGGACCGGCGCCTCGATCACCATGTTGATGCGGTCGAGTGGCAGCGCCCCGGTCGGCCTGACCACCGCGCTGGCCCGCATGTCCGCGCTGGTCAGGGTCAGCTCGATTCCGGAAACCGCAAGACGCTGTGACGGCGGCCAGACCGCGATGACATGGTTCGGCCGATAGCTCAGCGCGTTGATCTGGAATATCGGCGCCGTCCAGGTCAGCCCGCTGTCGGGGGGCGACAGGACCAGCCCTTCGACCCGCGTGTCCAGCCGGCTGGGAAAGCCGCGCACATCCAGCGCGTCATAGGCCACGCGCCAGCCTGCCGCGCGCTGTTCGGCGATGATCGTCGTCAGGCGGCTCTTCAGCACATGCGCGGTGAAAAACCAGTAACCGCCCCAGGCCGCGGCCGCCACGATCACCACAGCCATCAGTTTTTTCATTCGCGCCGCCACCCTTTTCCTTGCCCCTCGAAGGGTGTTTACAGGGGCCGCGAAAGGAGGGCCAGTATCATGGCAAAATCGCCGTTTTGGGTTTTCGGCTACGGATCGCTGATGTGGAACCCGGGTTTTCCGGTCGCCGAACGGCAGGTTGCCCGGCTGAAGGGGTTTCATCGCACTTTCTGCATGCGCTCGATCCATCACCGCGGAACGGACGCGGCGCCCGGCCTGGTGCTGGCGCTGGACGCGACCGAGGGCGCGGCCTGCGAGGGGCTGGCCTTTCGCGTGACGCCGGGGGCCGAGGACGATACCCTCGCCTATCTGCGCGACCGCGAGCTGGTATCGTCGGCCTATCTGGAGACGGTGCAGCCGGTCCGGCTTTCGGATGGCCGGCCGGTCGAGGCGCTGACCTATATCGTCGATGCCGCGCATGTGCAGTATTGCGGCGGCCTGCCGTTGGAGGAACAGGCCGGCATCATCGCCTCCGCGGTTGGCGGGCGCGGCCCGAACAGCGAATATCTTTTCAACACGGCCGGCCACCTCGAAGAGCTGGGGATCGTCGATGAGGAACTGAGCTGGCTGAGCCGGCGGGTGCATGAAATCCTCACAAGGACGCAAAGTTGATGCCGCGACATTTTATTGCGTGTTGTGGCGCGATGCCCCATCCCATAATGTCCCGCCCGGGAAACAAGGCGCCAGGACACGATCCATGGATATGACCGAGCGCGAAGCGCAGCCGCATTTTTCACAACCGGTTCGCCAGATCGTGCTGATGCTGGTCGCGGTGGGGCTGTTTTCCTCCGGGGCCTACCTGGCCTATCCGCGCGTGGCGTCGGTATTCCTGTCCAATCCCTATCTGAACGGCACCATCGCCATCGTGTTCCTGATCGGGGTTCTGGCCTGTTTCTGGCAGGTGACGCAGCTGATCACCTCGGTGCGCTGGATCGAGGATTTCGCCGGCGAACGCAGCGGCCACGAGATTACCCGGGCGCCGCGCCTTCTGGCGCCGCTTGCCGCGCTTCTGCGCGCGCGCGGCAAGCGGATGCAGATCAACTCCTCGTCGGCCCGGTCGATCCTGGAATCGGTCGGCACGCGGATCGAGGAAGCCCGCGACATCACGCGCTATATCGTCAACCTGCTGATCTTCCTGGGCCTGCTGGGCACCTTCTATGGCCTGGCCACCACCGTGCCCGCCGTGGTGGACACGATCCGCTCGCTCGCGCCGTCCGAGGGCGAGACCGCGGTCGATGGCTTCGCGCGCCTCATGACCGGGCTCGAAGCGCAGCTGGGCGGCATGGGCACGGCCTTTTCGTCCTCGCTGCTCGGGCTGGCCGGATCGCTGGTTGTGGGGCTGCTGGAACTGTTTGCCGGGCACGGGCAGAACCGCTTTTACCGCGAGCTGGAGGAATGGCTGTCCACCATCACCAGGCTGGGCTTCGCATCGGACAGCGATGCCGAGGCGGGCGAGGCGGATGTCATCGCCGCGATGCTGGAGCAGATGGCCGAACAGATGGAAGGGCTGCGCCAGATCGTTGCGCAATCCGAATCCAGCCGCGCCGCGGTGGACGACCGGCTGGGCACGCTGGCCGGTTCGGTCGAGCGGTTGACGCAATCGCTGGAAACCGCGCCCGACCGCGACGGCCCGGCGACGACGCTTCTGAGCCGGATCGCCGATGGGCAGGAGCGGGTGATCGCCGCGCTGGAGGGGCGCACCGAAGAGGACGGCGCCCATGTGGACGCCGAAAGCCGGATGCGCCTGCGGTCGATCGACGTGCAACTGCTGCGCATCCTCGAAGAGATATCCGCCGGACGGCAGGAAACCGTCAGCGACCTGCGCGGCGATATCGCGAACCTGACCCGGACCCTGCGCCAGGCCGCCGGGATCGGAGAATGACGCGATGGCCCTGAACCGTCGCACGGGCGCGCGTTTCCAGGCCTCGATCTGGCCGGGCTTCGTCGATGCGATGACGGCGTTGCTGCTGGTTCTGATGTTCGTGTTGTCGATCTTCATGATCATGCAGTTCATGCTGCGCGAAACGATTTCCGGCCAGGAAAACCGTCTGAACCAGCTCAATGCCGAGCTGAGCGCGCTGTCCGAAGCGCTGGGCGTGACGCAGCAGAAGAATTTCCGGCTTGAAAACCGGGTCGAGGAACTCGGCAGTTCCTTGGCCACTGCCCGCGAGCGCGCCGATGCACAGGCGGCGGTCATCGCGTCGCTCAACAGCCAGCTCGATGCGCGCAGCGCGGCGCTCGATTCCGCGCGCGCCAGGATATCGGATTTCGAGGCGCAGGTGGCCGCGCTTATTTCCCAGCGCGATGCCGCACAGGACCGGGGCGCGAAACTGGAACAGGATCTGGCGGCGCTCGAACAGGAAAAGACCCGCCTGCAAAGCGAGCAGGAGCAGTTGCGCCAGGCGCTGGCCGGCGCAAGGGACGAGATGAACGCCCAGCAGGAAGCCGCGCGGCTGGCCGCGGCCCGGCGCGAGGCGCTGGAGGCGCTGGTTGCCGATCTTCGTGCGCGCAACGCCGAGGCCGGCAAGCGCAGCGCCGGTCTGAGCGACCAGGTGGACAAGCTGGAAAAACGTCTTTCAGAGGAAGAGGCCGCGCGCCTGGCCGAGGCCGAGGCCGCGCGCGCGCTGCGCAAGCGGCTGGAAAACGCGCAGGAAGAACTGACCGCCATGACGATGGCACTGGAACAGGCGCGCAAGCGCGCCGAGGATACGCTGACGATGCTGGCGGCGGCGCGCGCCGCGAAAGAGGATCTCGATACCAGGCTGGCCGCCGCATTGCTGGCCAGGCAGGAACTGGCCGCGGATCTGGATGCCCAGGCGCAGCGCGGTGACAGCCTGTCAGCGGCCCTGTCCAGGACCGAGGCCGAACGCGACGATCTGGCCGGGCAGTTGGCCATCGCGATGAGCGCGCGCGACCGTTTGCGGCAGGAACTGGACAAGCTTCGCGCCGAGGCGTCCGAAAAGGCCGCCGATCTGCTGGCGGCGCGGCAACAGGCAGAAGCCGCAACAGCCGAGGCCCGGGACCGCGCCGCGCAATTGTCCCGGGCACGGGCGGAACGCGACGCGACCGAGCAGGAGCTTCTGGCCGCGGTTGCCGCGCGGCAGGCCGCCGAGCAAGAACTCGCCGCCGCCCGCGCCGAGAACATGCAGACCACGCAGGAATTGCTGGCCGCGATTGCCGCCCGTGACGAATTGCAAAGCGACCTGTCCAAGGCGCGCGCGGACCAGGCCGCGCTGGAAGAGACGCGCGCCAGGCTGGCCGCGGCCCGGGCCGAACTTGAGGCATTGCGCGCAAGCGCCGGCGACAAGGCCGAGATCCAGGAGAAACTGGCCGAGGCGCTGGCCGCGAAGGCGGCGGCGCAGCAGGCGGCGCAGGAACGTCTGAGCGAGGCGGAGCGGCAGGCGGCATTGCTGGCCGAGGCCAATGCGGAACTGGAAAAGGTTCAGGCGCAATCGGCCGAAAGCCAGCGCAAGGTGGAAGTTCTGAACCAGCAGATCGCCGATCTGCGAACCCGGCTGGGGTCGTTGCAGGCGCTGCTGGAAGCGGCCGAGACGCGCGACGAGAAGGCGAAGGTCCAGATCGAGACGCTGGGCAAGAGGCTGAACGCCGCGTTGGCGCAGGTCGCGGCCGAACAGCGCGCCCGGGCCGAGCTTGAAGAGGCCCGGCGCAAGCGGCTGGAAGAAGAGGCCCGGCGCCTGGCCGAAGAGGCCCGCAACCTGGAGAATTACCGCTCCGAGTTCTTCGGCCGCCTGCGCAAGGTGCTTGCCGGGCGCGAGGGCGTGCGGATCGAGGGCGACCGCTTCGTGTTTTCCTCCAACGTGCTGTTCCCGTCGGGATCGGATCAGCTATCCCCGGCCGGCAAGGCGCAGATCGCCGATGTCGCGGGCATCCTGCGCGATGTCTCCGACGAGATCCCCGACAGCATCGACTGGGTGCTTCAAGTGAACGGGCACACCGATTCGGTCCCGGTCAAGGCGGGGGCCGAATTCGCCGACAACTGGGAACTCAGCCAGGCGCGGGCGCTGTCGGTGGTGCGCTACATGGTCGAAGAGCTCGGCTTTTCGCCCGACCGGCTGGCCGCGACCGGCTATGGGCAATACCAGCCGGTCAATACCTCGGGCACGGCCGAAGCGCGGGCACAGAACCGGCGGATCGAACTGAAACTGACCGAGCCGTGAGTCAGTTTTCCACGCGGATTTCCGCGGTGGCCCGGTCCAGCTCCTGGCCGTCGCGCACGAGCGCGACCACGCCGGTATAGGTTCCGGCCGGCCAGCGTTCCGGCCCGCCGCAGCAGCGCTTTCCCGCAGCGCGGAAGAATTGCGCCTGGTCGCGGTCCAGCGCGGCGCTCTGGCGCAGGATCCGGCCGCCGGGGCCGTCCAGGGTGATGATCACCGAATCCCCCGATTGCCCGCCGAAGGCATAGCCCCAGACCACCAGCGCGGGGGCGTTCGCGGGCACGCGCGCGGGTGTCGACAGCCCATCCTTCAGCCGCTCGTATTGCGGCAGGCCGGTCGCGATCCCGACGGAAATCAGGCCGCCGGGGGTATAAGGCAGCGGATCCTCCCACAAGGGCGGCTCGCCGGTCCGGCCATCGCAGGAAACCGGCCCGGCGGTGGGGGCGAACGGATCGACCACTGCGCCGTCATGGCGCACCGACAGATGGGCATGGGGAAATTCGGTGCGCCCGCTCAGCCCCACCTGGCCAAGCACCGTCCCCTTGGCCACGCGCTGTCCCATGGTCACGGCGATGCTGCCGCGCATCATGTGGCAATACTGGGTTTCCCAGCCGTCGCCATGATCGATAACCACCCCGTTTCCGCAATCCCGGCCATCCAGCGCGGGGGCGGCGGGATCGTCGGCGGCAATATCGGCCATCCCGTCGCGCAGGCCGCGGATCGTGCCGGGGGCGGCGGCGAGAACATCCACGTCCGCGCGCATCGCCGAAAGCGAGGGCAGGGCGAAATCCGTGCCCTTGTGCCCGTCATAGGTCAGCGGCCCGCAGGTGAAATCGGCCGCGCCCGGCCCCGGATCGCGATCGACATAATTCTGTATGTGGCAGGTTTCGCCCAGCTTGCAGTCGATCGGCGGGCTGATGATGAAAGCCCCCGCCGCGCCTGGCGCGACGAGGGCGATCAGTGCCAGCCAGAGCGACCGGCGCCGCATCATTCGGCCGTCAGGAGCGGCGGCCGTTTCGACTGGATCTGGCGCTTGGTCGGTTCCTCGAATTGCAGGTCGATCTTGCCGTCCCTGACGCCGACCTTCACCAGCCCGCCCTTGGCCAGCTTGCCGAACAACAGTTCCTCGGCCAGGGGTTTCTTGATGTGCTCCTGGATTACGCGACCCAGGGGCCGGGCGCCCATCTTGTCGTCATAGCCTTTCTCGGCCAGCCACTCGGCGGCGGGTTTGGTCAGCTCGATGGTCACGTTGCGATCCATGAGCTGCGCCTCGAGTTGCAAGACGAATTTCTCGACCACCTGCATGATCACTTCTTTCGGCAGCGGCGCGAAGCTGATCACCGCGTCGAGGCGGTTGCGGAACTCGGGCGTGAAGGTCCGCTCGATCGCGGCGGTGTCTTCCCCCTCGCGGCGGTCGCGGCCAAAGCCGATCGCGGCCTTGGCCTGTTCGGTGGCGCCCGCGTTCGAGGTCATGATCAGGATGACGTTGCGGAAATCGACCTGGCGTCCGTTATGGTCGGTCAGCTTGCCGTGATCCATGACCTGCAACAGGATGTTGAACACGTCGGGATGGGCCTTCTCGATCTCGTCGAGCAGCAGAACGCAATGCGGATGCTGGTCCACGCCGTCGGTCAGCATGCCGCCCTGGTCGAAGCCGACATAACCCGGCGGCGCGCCGATCAGCCGGCTGACCGCGTGCTTTTCCATGTATTCCGACATGTCGAAGCGCAACAGTTCCACGCCCAGCGAATCGGCAAGCTGCTTGGCGACCTCGGTCTTGCCGACCCCGGTCGGCCCGGCGAAAAGGTAATTGCCGATCGGCTTTTCCGGTTCGCGCAGGCCGGCTCGGGCCAGCTTGATGGCCGAGGACAGCGCGGTGATCGCCGCGTCCTGCCCGAAAACGACACGTTTGAGCGTCGATTCCAGATCCTTCAGAACCTCGGCGTCATCCTTGCTGACGGTCTTGGGCGGGATCCGGGCGATCTTGGCGACCACGGCCTCGATCTCTTTCGGGCCGATCGTCTTGCGCCGCTTGGACCCGGCCAGCAGGTGTTGCGCTGCGCCGGCCTCGTCGATCACGTCGATGGCCTTGTCGGGCAGCTTGCGGTCGTGGATATAGCGCGCCGACAGTTCCACCGCCGTCCTGATCGCGTCCGCGGTATACTTGATGTCGTGATGCTGTTCGAAATAGGGCTTCAATCCCTTCAGGATCTTCACCGCGTCATCGACCGAGGGCTCGGTCACGTCGATCTTCTGGAAACGGCGCGACAGCGCGCGGTCCTTTTCGAAATGCTGGCGAAACTCCTTGTAGGTGGTCGAGCCCATGCAGCGCAGCTTGCCGCCCTGCAACGCGGGCTTCAGCAGGTTGGAGGCGTCCATCGCCCCGCCGCTGGTGGCACCTGCGCCGATGACGGTGTGGATCTCGTCGATGAACAGGATCGCATCGGGATGTTCTTCCAGCTCGTTGACGACGGCCTTCAGGCGCTCTTCGAAATCGCCGCGATAGCGGGTGCCGGCCAGAAGCGCGCCCATGTCGAGCGCGTAGATCGTGGCATGGCTGAGAACATCGGGCGTTTCGCCCTTGATGATCTTGCGCGCCAGCCCCTCGGCGATGGCGGTCTTGCCGACGCCGGGATCGCCCACCAGAAGCGGGTTGTTCTTGCGCCGGCGGCACAGCACCTGCACGCAACGCTCGACCTCGTGCGCGCGGCCGATCAAGGGATCGACATCGCCGTGGCGGGCCTTGGCGTTCAGATCGACGCAGTATTTCGCAAGCGCCGATTCCTTGCCGTCGCCGTCTTCCGCGGCGGTGGCGCCCGATGCCTCCTCCTCCATTCCCGGCGCGCCCGAGACCGGGCGGGTTTCCCCGAAATCCGGATCCTTGGCGACGCCATGGGCAATGAAGTTCACCGCGTCGTACCGGGTCATTTCCTGTTCCTGCAGGAAATAGGCGGCGTTCGATTCGCGCTCGGCGAAGATCGCGACCAGCACGTTGGCGCCGGTCACCTCGGTCCGGCCCGAGCTCTGGACATGGATCGCGGCGCGCTGGATGACGCGCTGGAAGGCGGCCGTCGGTACCGCCTCCGACCCCTCGACCTCGGTGACGAGGGTGGCCAGCTCATCGTCGATGAATTCCACCAGCGTCGTGCGCAGATCCTCCAGATCGACCGAACAGGCCTTCATCACCTTCGCCGCATCGGGTTCGTCGACCAGCGCCAGCAGCAGATGTTCCAGCGTGGCAAGCTCATGGCGCCGCGCATTGGCCAACGCGAGCGCCGCATGTATGGATTGCTCGAGTGTGTTCGAAAACGACGGCACGTGATGTGCTCCTTTCCTGTGGGGCAGAGGGGGCAGGGCCCGTCCTCGACCGTGGCCTCATATATTTAAGGTTCGGTTTTTGAGGCCATTCTTCAAGTGTTTTCTGATCAATTCCTGGTTCCCGGCCCGGATGCGGCGATTCGCGATCCGCAATTCGCGCCAGGCATCAGCGGGCCAGGGTGTCAGAATCGATCCTTTCGGCGCCGGATTTCGGCAAATACCTCTGAATCGCGCGCGTCGCGCATCCCCATCGCGTCCTTCACTTCCGGTCGGGATGCCCTGAGAAACGGGTTGGTCGCCAGCTCCTCCGACAGAAGCGAAGGCACGGTCGGCCTGTCGGCGGCGCGATCCTGCTCCACCGCTTTCTTTCGAGAAATAAGCGCCGCGTTTTCCGGTTCAATGGTAACGGCGAAATTTGCATTCGCCAGGGTATATTCGTGGCCGGAAAAGATCCGCGTCTCTGGCGGAAGGGCGGCCAGCCGGGACAGGCTGTGCCACATCTGCGCCATCGTGCCCTCGAACACGCGCCCGCAGCCAAGCGCCATCAGGCTGTCGGCCGTGAAGGCGGCCCCCGAGGCCGGGAAGTGGAACGCGACATGGCCCACCGTGTGCCCGGATACATCCAGCACATGGGCGGTTTCGCCGCAGATCCCGATTTCGTCGCCGTCGTGCAGTTCCAAGTCCAGCGGCGGCAGCCGATGCGCATCCGCCGCCGCGCCGATCACCCGCGCGCCGCTGGAGGCACGCAGGGCCTCGACCCCGTCGATGTGATCGCCATGATGGTGGGTGATCAGGATATCGCTCAGACGCCAGCCGCGCCGTGCCAGTTCGGCCGCGATCGGGCCGGCCTCGGGCGCGTCCACCAGCGCGGTGCGTCCGCTGGCCGCGTCGTGAACCAGATAGGCATAGTTGTCCTTCAGGCAGGGAACCGTGATGATCTCCAGAGGCATGGCAATCTGTCTCCGCTTGTCTATGGTGATCCCGACATTTGCCGATCACGAGGCGCGCCGCAATGCACCTGGATGTGCTTGACCTGAGGAATTTCTACTATCGCACCAATCTGGGGCGCGTGGCCCAAAGGGCAATCCGCGACCAGATGCTGGATTTCTGGCCCGAGGCGAAAGGCCAGAGCGTTGCGGGATTCGGGTTTGCCGCGCCGCTGCTGCGCCCATATATGGCCCAGGCCCGCCGTGTGGTGGCGCTGATGCCCGGGCCGCAGGGGGTGATGCCCTGGCCCGCCGGCAGTGACAACGTGTCGGTCCTCGTCGAAGAGACGCAGTGGCCGCTTGCCACCGGCATGTTCGACAAGCTGGTGTTGCTGCACGGGCTTGAGACCTGCGAATACCCCCCCGCATTGCTGGCGGAAACCGCGCGGGTGCTGGGGCCCGGCGGACGGGCCCTGTTCATCGTCCCCAATCGTGGCGGATTGTGGGCCCGGCGCGACCGCACGCCGTTCGGTTCGGGGCGGCCCTACTCGCTCGGCCAGCTGGAGGCGCTTCTCAGACAGCACGGTTTCCAGCCCGAAAGCCACCGGGCCGCGCTTTTCGCGCCCCCCAGCAACCGCCGATTCTGGCTCAAGACATCGGGCATGCTGGAACGCGCCGGGCGTCGCGTCAGTGCCTATTTCGCAGGCGGGGTGCTGATGGTCGAGGCGTCCAAACGGGTCTATCGCCCCAGCGGAACCGCGGTGGAAAGCGTGGTGCGCAAGCCGCTGCGCGTTCTCGACGGGGTGCCGGCCCCCTCGGCCCGGCGCTTCTTTCAGCGCCCGGACTGACGCCCGGGCGCGCGGGCGGCAATCCTGCCCGCAGGGCGACTGTCTTCTTGACGCCTGCACCCGTTAGCGCCCAAACTGCCGGGACAGGAGGAAACTGCGTTCACATCCGGGTGTTCTTGGCTGTTGCGAGCCCGGGAAGGCTCTGCTACACCCGCGCCGATTTCGGGAGCGTGCCCATCGGGGCGCGAGGCTTGAGCTGCCCCTGCCGCGCCCTGCGGTGTCGGGGCCCAATACATCGAAAGGGTGGACGTGTCCGAACCAGCTTCGATTTCAACCGGCATAGCGGGCCGCTATGCCAAGGCCATCTTCGAACTGGCCAGGGAAGACGGCAAGCTTGACGCGCTCGAGGCCGATCTCGGCGCGCTGGAGGCGGCCCTGGCCGACAGTGCCGATTTCCGCGATCTCATCGGCTCGCCGATCTATTCGCGCGATCAGCAGGCGCGCGCGATCAAGGTCCTGGCCGGCAAGATGGGCCTGACAGCGATCGTGACCGACACGCTGGGCCTCATGGCCGGCAATCGCCGGCTGTTCGTGCTGCCGCAGCTGGTGGCGACGCTTCGCGGCCTCATCGCCGAGGAGAAGGGCGAAGTGACCGCCGAGGTCACCGCCGCCTCGGCGCTGTCCGGCGCGCAGCAGGACAAGCTTGCAGCGACGCTGACGAAAAACGTCGGCAAGGACGTCAAGATCAACATGTCCGTCGATGAAGGTCTCATCGGCGGTCTCATCGTCAAAGTGGGCTCGAAGATGATCGATACCTCGATCCGTTCCAAGCTCGCCGCACTTCAGAACAGCATGAAAGAGGTCGGATAAATGGGTATCCAAGCAGCTGAGATCTCTGCGATCCTCAAGGAGCAGATCAAGAATTTCGGCCAGGAGGCCGAGGTTGCAGAGGTGGGCCGCGTGCTTTCCGTCGGTGACGGGATCGCGCGCGTTTACGGCCTCGACAATGTCGAAGCCGGCGAGATGGTCGAATTTCCGGGCGGCATCCGCGGCATGGCGCTGAACCTGGAGGCCGACAATGTCGGCGTCGTGATCTTCGGCTCGGACCAGCAGATCAAGGAAGGCGATGTCGTCAAGCGCACGAACTCGATCGTGGACGTGCCGGTGGGCGACGCGCTGCTGGGCCGCGTGGTGGACGGGCTTGGCAACCCGATCGACGGCAAGGGTCCGATCAAGGCGACCGAGCGCCGGGTGGCCGACGTGAAGGCGCCGGGCATCATCCCGCGCCAATCGGTGCACGAGCCGATGGCCACCGGCCTGAAATCGGTGGATGCGATGATCCCGATCGGCCGTGGCCAGCGCGAATTGATCATCGGCGACCGCCAGACCGGCAAGACCGCGGTGGCGCTGGACACGATCCTGAACCAGAAGAGCTATAACGATGCCGCCGGCGACGACGAGAGCAAGAAGCTCTATTGCGTCTATGTCGCGATCGGGCAGAAGCGCTCCACCGTGGCCCAGCTGGTCAAGAAGCTGGAAGAGACCGGGGCGATCGAATATTCGATCGTCGTGGCCGCCACCGCGTCCGACCCGGCGCCGATGCAATACCTGGCGCCCTATACCGCGACCGCGATCGGCGAGTATTTCCGCGACAATGGCCGTCACGGGCTGATGGTCTATGACGATCTGTCCAAGCAGGCAGTGGCCTATCGTCAGATGTCGCTGCTGTTGCGCCGCCCGCCGGGGCGCGAGGCCTATCCGGGCGATGTCTTTTATCTGCACTCCCGTCTGCTGGAACGTTCGGCCAAGCTGAACGCCGATCACGGGTCGGGGTCCTTGACCGCATTGCCGATCATCGAAACCCAGGGCGGCGATGTGTCGGCCTTCATCCCGACCAACGTGATCTCGATTACCGATGGTCAGATCTTCCTTGAGACGGAGCTGTTCTATCAGGGGATTCGCCCGGCGGTGAATACCGGCCTGTCGGTGTCGCGCGTCGGTTCTTCGGCCCAGACCAGCGCGATGAAATCGGTCGCCGGCCCGGTCAAGCTGGAGCTTGCGCAATATCGCGAAATGGCGGCCTTCGCGCAGTTCGGATCGGACCTCGATGCCTCGACCCAGCGCCTGCTGAACCGCGGCGCGCGCCTGACCGAGCTGATGAAACAGCCCCAGTATTCGCCGCTGACCAATGCCGAGATCGTCTGCGTGATCTATGCCGGCACCAAGGGGTTCCTCGACGATATCGCGGTGAACGACGTGGTGCGTTTCGAGCAGGGGCTGCTTGGGCATCTGCGGCAGAAACATGCCGAGCTGCTGGATGATATCACCCAGAACGATCGCAAGGTTGCGGGCGAGCTGGAAGAGAAGATCAAGGCCGCGATCGAAGAATACGCGAAAGACTTCGCCTGAGGGCGGGTTAGGATCGGATAGATGCCAAGCCTCAAGGACCTCAAGAACCGGATCGCGAGCGTCAAGTCGACGCGCAAGATCACGAAAGCCATGCAGATGGTCGCGGCGGCCAAGCTTCGCCGCGCCCAGGACGCCGCCGAGAATGCCCGCCCCTATGCCGAACGCATGGAATCGGTGATGGGAAGCCTGGCATCTTCCGTCGCCGGGTCCGACACTGCGCCGCGGCTGCTGGCGGGCACCGGCAGCGACAAGGTGCAGCTTCTGGTCGTCATGACCGCCGAGCGCGGCCTGTGCGGCGGTTTCAACAGCTCGATCGTGCGGCTGGCCCGGCAGAAGATCCAGGCGCTGAAGGCCGACGGCAAGACCGTCAAGATCCTGACGGTCGGCAAAAAAGGCCGCGAGCAGCTGCGCCGCGATCATGGCGACCTGTTCATCGGCCATTTCGACCTGAGCGAGGTCAAGCGGATCGGGTATGACAATGCGCAGGAGATCGCGCAGGACATCCTGGATCGTTTCGACGCCGGGGAGTTCGACGTGGCGACCCTGTTCTACGCGACCTTCCAGTCGGTCATCAGCCAGGAACCGACCGCGCAGCAGGTCATTCCGGCCAGCTTCGACGTCGACGCGGACGCGCAGGCCGGCCCGATTTACGATTACGAGCCGTCCGAAGAAGGGATCCTTGCCGATCTGCTGCCGCGCGGCGTGGCGACGCAGGTCTTTGCGGCGCTGCTGGAAAACGCCGCGTCCGAACAGGGCGCCCGGATGAGCGCGATGGACAATGCCACGCGCAACGCCGGGGAGATGATCGACAAGCTGACGATCGAGTACAACCGCTCGCGTCAGGCGGCGATCACCAAGGAACTGATCGAGATTATTTCGGGCGCCGAGGCGCTCTAAGGGAACCGGAGACAAGACATGGCAAACGCAATTGGCAAGATCACCCAGGTGATTGGCGCCGTCGTCGACGTGCAGTTCGAGGACCACCTGCCGGAAATTCTGAACGCGCTGGAAACCGACAACCACGGCAAGCGCCTGGTGCTGGAAGTCGCCCAGCACCTTGGCGAGGGCACGGTGCGCGCCGTCGCCATGGACGCCACCGAGGGGCTGGTGCGCGGTGGCGAGGTCAAGGATACCGGATCCCCGATCACGGTGCCGGTGGGCAATGCCACCCTGGGCCGGATCCTCAATGTCATCGGCGAGCCGGTGGACGAAAAGGGCCCGGTCGGCGCGGAAGAGACGCGCCCGATCCACCAGCCGGCCCCCGATTTCGCCGAGCAGTCGACCAGCTCGGATATCCTGGTGACGGGGATCAAGGTCATCGACCTGCTTGCGCCATACTCGAAGGGCGGCAAGATCGGCCTGTTCGGCGGGGCCGGCGTGGGCAAGACGGTTCTGATCATGGAACTGATCAACAACATCGCCAAGGTCCACTCGGGCTTTTCGGTCTTCGCCGGTGTCGGAGAACGCACCCGCGAAGGCAACGACCTGTATCACGAGATGATCGAATCCGGCGTCATCGTACCCGACAACCTGACCGAATCGAAGGTTGCGCTGGTCTATGGCCAGATGAACGAACCGCCGGGCGCACGGATGCGCGTTGCCCTGTCGGGTCTGACCCTGGCCGAGCAGTTCCGCGACCAGTCGGGCACCGACGTGCTGTTCTTCGTCGACAACATCTTCCGCTTTACCCAGGCCGGGTCCGAGGTGTCGGCGCTCCTGGGCCGGATCCCCTCGGCGGTGGGCTATCAGCCGACGCTGGCCACCGACATGGGCGCGCTTCAGGAACGGATCACCTCGACCCGCGCGGGCTCGATCACCAGTGTGCAGGCGATCTACGTGCCCGCCGACGACCTGACCGACCCGGCGCCGGCCACCTCCTTCGCGCACCTCGACGCGACCACGGTGCTGAGCCGCGCAATCTCGGAGCTGGGGATCTACCCGGCCGTGGACCCGCTCGATTCCACCTCGCGGATTCTCGACCCCGCGATCGTCGGCGAAGAGCATTACCAGGTCGCGCGCGACGTGCAGGGGGTGCTTCAGCGCTACAAGTCGTTGCAGGACATCATCGCCATTCTCGGGATGGACGAGCTGAGCGAGGAGGACAAGCTGACCGTGTCGCGTGCGCGCAAGATCCAGCGCTTCCTCAGCCAGCCCTTCGACGTGGCCAAGGTCTTCACCGGCTCTGACGGCATCCAGGTGCCGCTGGAGGACACGATCCGCTCGTTCAAGGCGGTCGTGGCCGGTGAGTATGACCACCTGCCCGAGGGCGCCTTCTATATGGTCGGCGGCATCGAGGACGTGGTCGCCAAGGCCGAACGCATGGCGGCGGAAGCCGCCTAAAGGGGGCCGTGATGGCTGATACAATGCAATTCGATCTGGTGTCGCCCGAGCGCAGGCTTGCCTCGCGTCAGGCGACAGCGGTGCATATTCCCGGCGCCGAGGGCGACATGACCGCGATGCCGGATCATGCGCCGCTGATCACCACGCTGCGTCCGGGCGTGCTCGAGGTGGAGGGGCCCGACGGGAACGAGACCTATATCGTCACCGGCGGCTTTGCCGAGATCGGCCAGGAGGGCATAACCGTCCTGGCCGAGCGTGCCCATCTCGCGCAGGAGGTCACGCAGGACATGGTCGACGAGATGGTGGCCGCGGCGCATGAGGCGCATGCCAAGGCGCAGGACCGGTTCAGGAACGATCCGGGGCCGGTGGACGATGCCGCCAAGCTGTTGTCGGACATGGTCGCCATGGGCGGGCGGATCGGGCTGGAACCGAAGCTTCCCAACGACTGATCCTCGTCGATGTCATTCGATGACCCTGGGCCCCGGCTTGCCGGGGTCTTTCGTCGTTCCGGTCCAAATCCTGCCATCTTGCGATATTAGGATCGGGGCCCGAAGGCACGGGGACGCATGCGGAAATTTCGGAACAATCTGATTGGCGTCGACCAGGGGTCGCGGGTCCTGTTCTCGGATTTCGAGACGGATGGCGTGATGTGGTCCGGCAGCGGCGAGCGCGCGATCGCGGTGAATATCCGCTTTTCCGAGGCGTTTCTGGACGCGCCGGTGGTGATGGCCGGCCTGGCGATGTGGGATCTGGGGCAGGGGGTGAACGCGCGGGGCGACCTTTCGGTTCGCAAGGTCACCGCGCGTGATTTCGAGGTGGTGTTCAAGACCTGGGGCGATTCGCGCGTCGCGCGGATACGGGTCGACTGGACCGCGCTCGGCGAGCTGCGCCACAGCGATGACTGGGATCTCGGCTGAGGGGTCAGCCGCTCATCGCGTACATTCCCTCGTAGATCGGCGCCAGGGTGTCGCGGTCGAACAGCGACGACACCGAGGTGCCGTGCCAGATATTCATGATCGCCTGCGCGAACATCGGTGCCGTGGGAACGATCCGGATGTTCGGCGCGGCGCGGACCGGGTCGGTCGCCTGGATCGAGTCGGTGATGACAAGGCTCTTCATCCGCGAATTGGTGATCCGCTCGACGGCCGGGCCGGACAGCACCCCGTGGGTGATATAGGAATGCACCTCGGCCGCGCCCTGTTCGATCAGGACATCGGCCGCCTTGCACAGCGTCCCGGCGGTGTCGCAGATATCATCGACGATGATGCATTTCTTGCCCGAAACGTCGCCGATGACCTTCATCTCGGCAATTTCGCCGGGTTTCTCGCGCCGCTTGTCGACGATGGACAGCGGCGCGCTGATGCGTTGCGCAAGTTCGCGCGCGCGCGCCACGCCGCCGACATCGGGCGAAACGACCATCAGGTCGTCCATCTGGCCGCGGAACTGGTGCTGAATGTCCAGCGCGAAGACCGGAGAGGCATAGAGGTTGTCGACCGGGATGTCGAAGAAGCCCTGGATCTGCGCGGCGTGCAGATCCATCGTCAGCACCCGCTCGATTCCTGCCTCGACCATCATGTTGGCCACCAGCTTGGCCGAGATCGGCGTGCGCGCCTTGGTGCGCCGATCCTGCCTTGCATAGCCGAAATAGGGGATCACGGCGGTGATGCGGGCCGCGCTCGATCGGCGCAGCGCATCGCAGATGATCAGCAGTTCCATCAGGTTGTCATTGGCCGGGTTCGAGGTCGGCTGAATGATGAACATGTCCTCGCCGCGGACGTTTTCATAGACCTCGACAAAGATTTCCTGATCGTTGAAGCGTTCCACGCGGGCATCGACAAGCCCGACATTCACCCCCCGATGCATCGACATTCGGCGCGCGATGGACGTGGCAAGCCGACGGTTGGCATTGCCCGAGATTAGTTTCGGTTCGGTGACAGATGACATGGCAGCGGGGTCCCCAGGAAGCATCCACATGACGGATTCGTGACGTTGACACCGCTTATCACCCGGTTACGGTCTTGCAAACCTAGAGGCGTGCGGAGGCGGCAATATGGCCCGGATCGACTATTTTTTCTCCCCGATTTCACCCTTTACCTATCTTGCAGGCAGCCGGTTGGAAGAAATCGCGGCGCGGCACGGGGCGACGATATCATACAAGCCCATCGACATCCTCGCGCTGTTCGGGCGGACCGGTGGCACGCCGCCGCCGCAACGCCATGAGAGCCGCCAGAAATACCGCATGGCCGAGCTGCGGCGAATCGCAACCCGGACCGGGATGCCGATCAATCTGCAACCGGCCCATTTCCCGACCAATGCCGCCCCGGCGGCCTATGCCATCATCGCCGCGCAGAAAGCACAGAAAGCGCAGGGCGGAGATGTGGGCGCATTGGTCCGCAACCTCCTGCGCGCCTGCTGGGCCGAGGACCGGGACATCGCCGAGGATGCGGTGATCAAGGATTGCCTTGCCGCGGCGGGGTTCGACCCGTCCCTGGCCGATACCGGCCTTCTTGACGGCGCCGAGACCTATGCCGCGAACCTGGAAGAGGCGATCTCGAAGGGTGTTTTCGGATCGCCCTTCTACATCGTCGACGGAGAGGAGCCCTTCTGGGGTCAGGATCGGCTCGACGACCTGGAATTGCATCTGGACGGAAAGATCTGATGCGGCACATGCGGGCGGGCGGGCACCGGACCTGCATACGCCGCCTTGGCGACGGCAAGCGCAAGGCATTGCTGATCCATTGTTCGCTGGCCCATTGCGGCGCCTGGACGGGCGTGATGGATCACCTGGGGCCGGGGCTCGGGGCGCTGGCCTTCGATCTGCCCGGACATGGCCAGAGCGACGCCTGGGACGGTCGAACCGATCCGCACGACCTTTCCACGGCGATGGCGGCCGATCTGCTGGGGACGGACGAGATGGAGCTGGTCGGCCATTCCTTCGGCGCCACCGTTGCATTGCGCCTGGCCCTGGAACATCCGCGGCAGGTCCGCAGCCTGACCCTGATCGAGCCGGTCCTGTTCGCCGCCGCGCATGGGACGATGGCTTTCGATGCCTTCACGGGGCGGCATTCGCAGGTCATGGATGCCATTGCGCGCGGCGATGATGAGCAGGCCGCGCAGGCCTTCATGATCGACTGGGGCGGCGGGGCGGACTGGGCCGCGCTGCCGCGCCGGCAACGCGGTGCCTTGCGCGCCGGTATCGGCTTTGTCGGGGCCAGCGATGCCGCATTGTCGCAGGATCGGGCCGGAATTCTGGCGCCGGGCCGGCTGGAAGCGCTGGACCGGCCCGTGCTGTTGCTGGAAGGCGCGAATTCCCCGCCCATCGTCGCGGCCATCCATGACGTGATCGCGGCGCGGCTGCCGGATCGGCGCCGCGTGCGGGTGCCTGGCGCCGGGCATATGCTGCCTGTCACGCACCCGGCCGCGGTTGCCGCCGCGCTGGCCCGGTTCCTGGTCGCAACGGCGCAGCCGGTCGTCTAACCGCGCAACAGGTCCAGAAAGCCATCCACCTCGGCATCCGTGGTGGACCAGGAGCACACGAGCCGCGCCGAAAGCGGATCGTCGGCCGGACCGTCGAGCGTCTGGTCCATCGGCCAGAAGTAATACGCGGCCCCCGCCTCGGTCGCATGGCGGTGCCCGCTGCGCGGCCAGGCGGCGAAAACCATGTTCGCCCGGGTCGGATTGAGCAGCCGTGCCCCGGGCAGCGATTCGATGCCGCGTGACAGCCGCGCCGCCGCGTCATTGGCGCGGGCGGCCAGTTTCAGCCACAGGTCGTCCTCCAGGTAGGCTGCCATTTGTGCCGACAGGTAGCGATGCTTGGAAAAGAGGTGCCCGCCGCGCTTGCGCCGCAGCTCGAATTCCCACGCCTTTTCGGGGTCGAATATGATCACCGCCTCGACCCCCATCAGGCCGTTCTTGGTCCCGCCGAAGGACAGCACGTCGACCCCGGCCTTCCACGTCATCTCGGCCGGGGTTGCGCCGCTGCTGACCAGGGCATTGGCGAACCGCGCGCCGTCCATGTGCACCGGCAGGTCGTAGGCACGCGCCACCGCGCACAGCGCCGCCACATCGTCGGCGGAATAGACATCGCCCTTTTCGGTGGCGTTGGTGATCGACACCGCGCCGCGCTGGACATTGTGCACCCCGCCGCGGCCGGTGAAGGCTATTGCCGCATCCAGGCCGCCGGGCGTCATCCGGGCGTTCTCGCCGTCGATCAATGTCAGCTTCGCGCCGCCGGTATAGAATTCCGGGGCACCGCATTCATCCTCTTCGATATGGGCGTTGCGATGGCAGAAGATCGTCGCCCAGGGCGGGCACAGGCAGGACAGCGCCAGCACATTGGCCGCGGTTCCGGTGGCCACCAGATAGACGGCCGCCCCGGGCGCCTCGAAGACATGGCGGATCGTGTCGCGCACCTCGGCCATCAGCGCATCGTTGCCATAGGGCATGGCGTAGCCGTGGTTGACCCGGACCAGGGCGTCCAGGATCTGCGGCGGAACGGGTGACGTGTTGTCCGAGGCGAAATGCATCTGCTCAGAGCTCCTCTTCGATGACATGATCTTCCCAGTCTTCGACCGGCACGTCGAATTCCGGTATGGTCCAGCCGCGCACGGACACCCCGGCACGATGCACCGATTCCGGGTCGCCCGAGATCAGCGGGTGCCAGTCGTAAAGCGGCCGGCCTTCCGACAAAAGGCGATAGGCGCAGGTTTCGGGCATCCAGTAGGCGATCTTTTCCAGGTTGTCCGGGCGCAGCACCACGCATTCGGGGACGATGGACTTTCGGATATCGTAATGCGCGCAGCGGCAGGTTTCGTCGTCCAGCAGGCGACAGGCGATGCGGGTGAAGGCAACCTCGCCGGTATCGGCGTCCTCCAACTTGTTCAGGCAGCATTTTCCACAGCCGTCGCAAAGGGCTTCCCACTCGCGCTTGGTGAGGTTTTTCAACGGCACGCGCTCCCAGAAGCGGTCGCGCAGCCCTTCGCGGTCGATCGGGTCTGTCATCTGGCCGAGCCTAGCTCATGCGGGCGGAAAGGGAAGGGGGTCAGAGGCCATCGAGAACCTCTTGCGCCCGGAAAACGTCGCGCGTCATCTGTGCGATCAGCGCGTCAATGGATTCGAATCTCGCCTCGGGGCGCAGGAATTCGACCAGCGCGACCGAAAGATGGGTGCCATAGAGATCGCCCGAAAAGTCGAACAGGAAGGTTTCGCAATTGGGCATGTTCGCGCCGAATTGCGGGCGGGTGCCGATCGACGATACCCCGAGATAGGTGCCCGCATGCGGACCGGACAGCACGTCGACGGTGACGGCATAGATGCCGAAACGCGGCGGGTGCAGGCCGCGGATCGTCATGTTCGCGGTGGGAAAGCCCAGGTCGCGCCCGCGCTTGTCGCCGTGCAGCACCGCGCCCTCGATCCGGTGCCAATGGCCCAGCATCCTTGCCGCGTCGCGCGGCCGTCCTTCGCCGAGGGCCTGGCGGATCGCGGTCGAGGACACGGCGCCGGCTGCGCCTTCCACAAGCGGGGCGAGCGTCACGTCGAAGCCCATCGCCGCGCCGAAGCGCATCAGATCCTGCGCCGTGCCCTTGCGCCCCTTGCCGAAACAGAAATCGGTGCCGACGACCACATGGCACAGGCCAAGCCCGTCCGCGATCACCTCGTGCGCGAATTCTTCGGGCGTCAGTGCCGACAGGCGGCTGTCGAACGGAAGCTGGTAAAGTTTCTCGACCCCGAGCTTTTGCAGGCGGTGCTGCTTGGCCTCGGCATTCATCAGCCGAAAGGGGGGCGCCGCGGGGGCGAAGTATTCTCTGGGATGCGGTTCGAATGTCACGATGCCAAGCGGGGCGCCGTGGCGCGCGGCCGCGCCACGGGCGATGTCGATCACCGCCTGGTGGCCCAGATGCACGCCATCGAAATTGCCGATCGCCGCTGCGGCGCCGCGATCCTTGGGTGACAGTCCGGTCCAGTCGGTGCAGGTCTTCATCGGTCCCCGGTGACGCCCGGACCCCGGCCGCCGTCAGTCGAATTTGCGGCTTGGCGCCATCACCAGCGCCTCGCCCTTCAGGACGACCGTATCGCCCACGGCGCAGTGACAATCAAGGGTGACCCGCCGGCGGGCATAATCGATCTCGCGCACCTCGACCTCGGCATGAACGACATCGCCGGGGCGCACGGGTGCCAGGAATTTCAGCGTCTGGCCCAGATAGACCGTGCCATGCCCGGGCAACTGTTCGCCGATCACCGCCGAGATCAGCCCGGCGGTCAGCATTCCATGCGCGATGCGGCCTGCGAAAATCGTTTCGCGGGCATAGGTATCGTCCAGATGCACCGGGTTGCGATCGGTCGTCACCTCGGCAAAGAGTTGGACGTCATTGTCGGTGACCTGTTTGCGCAGATACCGGCGCAGGCCGATTGCCATGTCTTCGATGCAGATCGTGCCGCGGGGCAGGTTGTCCAGCATGGGGCCTCCGACATTGTCATGTTGCAATGCGGCGTAGCCGAGCGATCCGGCCTTCGCAATGCCGCCGCGCAACAAATAGTCGGTTATTTTCTGGAATTGGCAATAAAATTACCGCGCGACCCCGCCGGGATCACCGCAGGAAGCCGATCGCGTAGCTTGGCGCGGCTTGCTCTCGCTTCAGGAGGGCGTCCAGCGCCGCCGGGTCCGGTTGCCGGCGGGTCCGGGTCTCTTCCGCGAAAAGGCCGCCGGTAATGAACAGGCTGTCCAGGTTCTCGCCCATCGCGCCGCGAATGTCGGTGTGCAGCCCGTCGCCGATGCACAGGATCCGTTCGTCGGGCACATCACCCAATGGGGCCAGGCGCCGTCGGGCGAGGTCGTAGATGGGCGGGTGCGGCTTTCCGAAATACAGGCTCTCGCCGCCCATTTCGTTATAAAGCGCCGCGATGGCCCCGGCGCAGAATTCGCGCGTGTCGCCGCGATCGACCACGACATCGGGATTGGCACAGAGCAGTTTCAGACCCTTCTGCTTGGCATAAAGCAGCTGCGGGCGCAGCTGGGCCGGTTCGGCCATCGGGTCGTAGGGGCCGGTGCAGACGATCCCTTCGGCCTGGTCCAGCGGCACCTGCGTGATCTCGACCGGATCGGTGACGATCTTCAGCGGGTCGAAGAAGCTCTGGTCGCGGGGCTGGCCGATGAAGAACACCTTCGCGCCCACCGCGCCCTGGTACATCGCCGCGCGGGCACTGTCACCCGAGGTGGTGATCGTGTCCCAGCAATCTTCGGGCACGCCCATCCTCGCCAGTTGCCGCGCCACGCTTTGCCGGTGGCGCGGAGCGTTGGTCAGCAGCACGACGATCCCGCCGCCGGCGCGGTATTCCTGCAGCGCCGCCACCGCCTCGGGGAAGGGGGCGTGGCCATCGTGCAGGCATCCCCAGAGATCGACGAACAGCGCGTCGTAACGCTCGGAAATCTGCGAGAGATGTTCGATGATCCGGGTCATGAAATGGCCTTCCAGGCAAAAGGCGGCGACAGGCGCGCCCTGGGGTTCAGCACGGTTGCGCCATTCAGACCTTCAGATTCGGGATGATCTGCTTTTTGCGGCTGACCACGCCGGGCAGCACTACGGTGTCGCCGCCGACCGTCACGCCGAAGCTTTTCTCGGCGACCGTCTTCACCAGGTCGTTCGGGACCAGAAGGGTGGATTCCTCTTCCAGGATGTCCACGACGAACAGAAGCACCTGGTCGACACCATCCTCGAGCGCCACATCCTGCATCGCCGCGACAAGACCGGTCTTGCGCCGGAGCACAGCGGCCGGCGAGGTGGTTTCCAGCACGCTGACGCGGAACCTGGTGCCATCGACGCTGTATTCCTTGCTGTCCATCCGCAGAAGCTCGGCGTCGGAAAAGGCCGAGACATCGGATTTCGCGGCGAACATCTCGGCGGCATAGGCGGGAATGTCCGTGCCCAGCTCGCCGGCCAGCCGTTCGGCCACCGCCCGGTCGTGATCGGTTGTCGTGGGCGAACGGAATTCCAGCGTGTCGGACAGGATGCAGGACAGCATCGCGCCCTTGATCGGGTCGGGCATTTTCGCGGCATCGTCGCCCATCAGGTCATGCAGGATGGTCGCCGTGCAGGCCAGCGGCCGGATCGTGATGTCGATCGGTTCTTTCGTCTGGAGACCGCCGGTCAGCTTGTGATGGTCGATGATCTGGATGATATGCGCGTCGTTGATCGCCTCGGGCAGCTCGGCGGGATTGTTGGTGTCGACGATCACCACATCCTCGCCGGCGGCCAGCTCGGCAAGGATCGCAGGCTTGTCGAGATTCCAGCGTTCCAGCATGAACGCGGCCTCGGTGCCGGGCTCGCCCAGAAGGACCGGCACGGCCGGTTGCTTGCGGATCTCGGTCAGGTACCACGCCCAGATGATGGGCGAGCCGGTGGAGTCGGTGTCGGGGGATTTGTGGCCGAATACTTTGATGGTCATCTCTTTGTCCGTTCGGGAAGCTGATTTCGCGGCCCTTATAGGGTCGCGGCCCGGCGATGTCACGGGGGAGCGGTGCGACGGGCCGGGCGGGCATTTTTTTGATGCGTTTGCAGTTGACAGCGCCGGAGCCTTTCCATATCTCCGCTCCGTTAGCACTCGAACAAGATGAGTGCCAACATCATAGGAACAACATGAACCAAGGAGCGTTCAGAGATGGCATTCACTCCGTTGCATGATCGTGTGCTGGTCCGTCGCGTCGAGAGCGACGAAAAGACCAAGGGCGGCCTGATCATCCCCGACAGCGCCAAGGAAAAGCCGCAGGAAGGCGAGATCGTGGCCGTCGGCTCGGGGGCCCGTGACGACGACGGCGATCGCATCGCGCTGGACGTCAAGGCCGGCGACAAGATCCTGTTCGGCAAGTGGTCGGGCACCGAGATCACGCTGGATGGCGAAGAACTGCTGATCATGAAGGAAAGCGACATCCTCGGCGTTCTCGCCTGAGCCGGTCGCCGAACCCTTAGACTGTAAGACAACCAGGAGCACAGAAATGTCTGCCAAGGACGTCAAATTCGATACTGATGCCCGCAACCGTATGCTCAAGGGTGTGAACACCCTGGCCGATGCGGTCAAGGTCACTCTCGGGCCCAAGGGCCGTAACGTCGTGCTGGAGAAATCCTTCGGCTCGCCCCGGATCACCAAGGACGGCGTCACCGTCGCCAAGGAGATCGAGCTCGAAGATCACTTCGAGAACATGGGCGCGCAGATGGTCAAGGAAGTGGCCAACCGCACCAATGACGAGGCCGGCGACGGCACCACCACCGCCACCGTTCTGGCCCAGGCCATCGTCAAGGAAGGCGTGCGCGCCGTTGCCGCTGGCATGAACCCGATGGACCTGAAGCGGGGCATCGACCAGGCGACTCTGAAGGTCGTCGAGGCGATCAAGGCCGCCGCCCGCCCGGTCAACGACTCGGCCGAAGTTGCCCAGGTCGGCACGATCTCGGCGAACGGCGAAGCCGAAATCGGCCGCCAGATCGCCGACGCGATGCAGAAGGTCGGCAATGACGGTGTCATCACCGTTGAAGAAAACAAGGGCCTGGAGACCGAGACCGACGTGGTCGAGGGCATGCAGTTCGACCGCGGCTATCTCTCGCCCTATTTCGTCACCAACTCCGACAAGATGATCGCGGATCTGGACGATTGCATGATCCTGCTGCACGAGAAGAAGCTCTCGTCGCTGCAGCCGATGGTGCCGCTGCTGGAATCGGTGATCCAGTCGCAAAAACCGCTGCTGATCATCGCCGAGGATGTCGAGGGCGAGGCGCTGGCCACGCTGGTGGTCAACAAGCTGCGCGGGGGCCTGAAGATCGCCGCGGTCAAGGCACCGGGCTTCGGCGACCGCCGCAAGGCCATGCTGCAGGATATCGCGATCCTGACCGGCGGCCAGGTGATCTCGGAAGATCTGGGCATGAAGCTCGAGAATGTCACGATGGACATGCTCGGCCAGGCCAAGAAGGTGTCGATCACCAAAGACGAGACGACCATCGTCGACGGTGCCGGAGACAAGGCCGAGATCGAGGCGCGCGTTTCGCAGATCCGCACCCAGATCGAGGAAACCACCAGCGATTACGACCGCGAGAAACTGCAGGAACGTGTTGCCAAGCTGGCCGGCGGTGTCGCCGTGATCCGCGTCGGCGGCATGACCGAGACCGAAGTGAAAGAGCGCAAGGATCGCGTTGACGACGCGCTCAACGCCACCCGCGCCGCGGTGCAGGAAGGCGTGATCGTCGGCGGCGGTGTCGCGCTCGTGCAGGCCGCCAAGTCGCTGGAAGGGCTGACCGGTGCGAACAGCGACCAGAACGCCGGCATTGCCATCGTTCGCCGCGCGCTCGAGGCGCCGCTGCGCCAGATCGCCGAAAACGCCGGTGTCGACGGCGCCGTCGTGGCCGGCAAGATCCGCGAAAGCGACGATCTGAAGTTCGGCTTCAACGCCCAGACCGAAGAATATGGCGACATGTTCAAGTTCGGCGTGATCGACCCGGCCAAGGTGACCCGCACCGCGCTGGAAGACGCGGCGTCGATCGCCGGCCTGCTGATCACGACCGAGGCGATGGTCGCCGACAAGCCGCAGAAAGAAGGCTCGGGCGGCGGCGGCGGCGGCATGCCCGACATGGGCGGCATGGGCGGCATGATGTAATCTGCCGTTTCGCCGGAAATGACGGAAAGGGGGCCCCTACGGGCCCCCTTTTCAATGTTGCGCGGTCCCCGGCCGCGATGCGATGCCTTTTGGCATCATGGTCTCGGCACGTTTTCGCGACAGGTCGGGGCCGGGCGGTATGCTTGCCCGGCCGGCGGCTTGCCCCTATAGTTTCGCCAACCAATCCATCGGGCGGAACCGTATGTTAAGTCGCGTCTTTGGAGTAAAAAGTTCGCTCGCGTCCCGCCGATTGCTCGGGCCGGGATACAGGGTGTGAGGATCCTTCTGGTCAGCGCAATGCGCAATGAGGGGCCGCATCTGCTGGAATGGCTGGCGCATCACCAGGCCGCTGGCGTCACGGATTTCGTGATCACGTCGAACGATTGTGCCGATGGCACGGATGCGATGCTCGATGTGTTGCAGGCCGCCGGGATCGTCGTCCATCTGCCGTTGACGCCGGGCGCGGCGCGACCGATCCAGTGGCAGGCATTGCGCGCGGCCGGGGCGCATCCACTGGCGGGCGCGGCCGACTGGATCATCTGCATCGACAGCGACGAGTTTGTCAGCCTTGCCGAACCGCTGGGCACGCTGTCCGATCTGATTGCCGCCCTGCCCGAAGGCGCGGATGCCGTGACCCTGCCCTGGCGGCTGTTCGGCAATGACGGGCATGTCGCGGCGGAGCCGGGTCTGACGCTGGAGCGCTTTACCCGCGCCGCGCCGGCCGACATCGCGCTGCCCTCGGCGCATTTCTTCAAGACTCTGTTTCGTCGCGGCGCGTTCGGGGCTTTCGGCGTGCATCGTCCGAAACCCGCTGGCGGAGGCAAGCCGCCGCTCTGGGCCGATGCCGACGGCCGGCTTCTGCCGCCCGCGTTCGGTGCCGCCGAGGCGCGGATCAACCTGTTCGGCCTGACCACCGCCCGGGGCCTGGTCGAGCTCAACCATTATTCATTGCGCTCGGTCGAGGAATTCATGTCCAAGCGTGCACGGGGCCTGCCAAACCATACCGACCGCGCGGTCGGGCTGGGCTATTGGGTCGAGCGGAATTTCAACGCGGAACTCGCCCCGCGGATCGCCCGGATGTTGCCGGCCACCCGCGCCGCGCTGGCGGATCTGCGCCGGATCGGGGATCTGGCGCGGCTGGAGGCCGCGGCGTGCGCATGGCATCGCGACCACCTGGCGCGCGTCATGCACGATCCGGCAGAGGTGAAGCTGTTCTGGCAGTTGGTGCTGGCCGGGGACAGCACGCCGCCCGTGCCGGCGGAAACCCGGGCCCATCTGCGCCGCCTTTCAGGGGCGAGGCATGCGCATGGCTGAGCCGCCGTTCCTGCGCCGCAGCCTGAACGTGGCCGAGATCGGCGGCCATGTCCTGCTGGAGGCGGTCGCCCTGCCCGCGGGCGCGGGGCGGAGCGTGCGCTTCTTCTTCCGCTCCGACACGCCGATGGCGGCGCTGGGGCCGGCCCCGGGCCTGGCGATCGAGGATATGCGCAGCATCGGCAAGGGCCCGATGGTCCATGCGCGTGCGGACACCGCGCAGGGCCCGCTGCCGGTGCCGCTGAAAGGTGGCGGGGGGGGGGTCGTCACGCCGACCTTGCCCGAGACCGATCTGTTCGCGGGGCTGAACGTCGCGTTCGCGCAGCGCAACAGCGAAAGCGCCGCGATCGTTCTGGACTGGCTTTCCTATCACGCGGCGCATCACGGGATGCAGGCCGCGCTGATCCTCGACCGCGCCGCGCCGGGCGGCGATGACAGCTTTGCCGCGGCGCTTTGCGCCGGGCTTCCGGCCATCGAAGGGGTGCACCGCGTCGTGCTGCTGAACGCGGCAACACCGCTGGGCCTGCGCGACGCACCGCCCGAGGCGCATCCGATTTGTGCGCCCGATGCGCCGGGCAAGGACCGGATGACGCCGCCGCCGCCCGATCCCTGGACCGCGCCGCTGGGCGAGATGCTGATCTATGAAATCGCGCGGACCCGGTTCCTGTCCGCGGCGCGCGCGGTGGTGAATATCGACCTGTCCGACCTGCTGGCGCCGGACCCCGCGGGCAGCGTGTTCGACCGGGCCGTCGCCTCGGCGGCGGGCTGCATCACGATCGCGCTGCGCCGGACCTATCCCTGGCGGGTCCGCAAGCAGACCTCGTTGCATTTCGGTGACCACATATGCGTGCAATTCGACACGACCCGCGCCAGGCGGCGCTGGTGCGTGGCGCCGGCCCGGGCGGGCGAGGACGTGATCTGGCGCATCGCCCGGATCGTCGGTGCCGATCCGGGCACGGCCGATGCGGCGCGCGCCTATCGCTGCATGGCGCTGCGCCATCCGGGGCAGGCCGTTTCGACCATCGTGCCCAAGACCAGCCTGGTGGAAGATGCCGCGCTTGTGGACCTCGCGCAGCAGGTGTTCAGGCACAGGCCGGTGCGAATGCCCAAGCGGAAACTGGCCGCCGCCGGGCGCGGCACCGACCGGACGGCCATCGTCACGACGATGAAGAACGAGGGGCCCTTCATCCTCGAATGGATCGCCTATCACCGTGCCATCGGGGTCGCGGATTTCCTGATCTATACCAATGACTGCACCGACGGCACCGATACCATGCTGCAACTGTTGCAGGACAAGGGGCTTATCCAGCATCGCGACAACCCGTTCCGGCAGATGGGTCTGCGCCCGCAACATGCCGCGCTTCAGGCCGCCGAAGCCGAGCCGCTGGTGCGCCATGCCGATTGGGTGATCTGCATGGACGTGGACGAATACATCAACATCCATGCGGGCGAGGGGCGGCTGGCCGATCTCTATCGCGCGGTGGGCGGGGCCAACATGATCGCCCTTACATGGCGGCTGTTCGGCAATTCCGACATCCATGAATACCGGGATCGTCCGGTCATCGCGCAGTTCACGCGCTGCGCGCCGCAATTCGCCCGCAAACCGCACCAGGCCTGGGGGTTCAAGACGCTGTTCCGCCAGCTCGGGATCTTCAAGAAGCTGGGCGTGCATCGGCCCAAGGGGCTCAGGCCGCAGCTTTGGGACCGGATCGCCTGGGTCAACGGCTCGGGCCAGCCGCTGCCGCGACAGATGTATCGCAATGCCTGGCGGTCGACGACCGAGACCTATGGCTACGACCTGGTCACGCTGAACCACTATGCCGTCCGCTCGGCCGAAAGCTTCCTGGTCAAGCGCGACCGGGGCCGCGTGAACCATGTCGATCGTGACCAGGGGCTGGCCTACTGGTTCCGGATGAACAACAACGCCCAGGAAGATCGCTCGATCGGCCGGATGCTGCCGGCCATGCAGGCCGAGCTGGACCGCCTGATGGCCGACCCCGAGATCGCCGCCGCCCATGCCCATGCCGTGGCGCGGCACCGTGCCAAGATCGCCGAACTGCGCGCGACCGACAGCCATGCGCGTTTCTATGCCGACCTGACCAGCCCCCGGATGGAGCGGCTTTCGCGGCTGCACGCGCATTTCGGGGCCAATGTCTTTTTGGCTGGCCCAGACGTGATTCCCGATGAAATCGCCGCGCGCGACCCCGATGAGACGTTCTTTTTTTCAGTGGATCGAAGGGAGACTTCGCATTAGGCTGGCCGCGAGGAGCGGCAAGAAAACCGGATCGAAACGGTTCCGCGGGCAGTGACAGGCATGGCCTCGATGAAGGACAAGCTGAATGCTGACTACCTGGGCGGTTACGGTTTCGCGCCCCGGACGGTCGTCGACGTGGGTGTGCTGAATGGCACGCCTTTTCTTTACGATTGTTTTCCCGATGCGAAATTCGTGCTGGTCGACCCTCTGGAAGAGTCGCGCCAGGCGGTCGAGGCGGCCTATGGCGCAAGGTTGAATTTCGATTTTCATCTTTGCGGCGCGAGCGAGCGGCCCGGCGCCTTCACCCTGCGCGTGCCGCGCGGCGGCCTGGCCAAGGCAAGCACTGCAAGGCGCGCCAGGCTGACCGCAGATGTCAGCGAGCGCGAGATCGTCACGCGGCCGCTCGATGACATCTGCGCGGGCTACCACGGGCCTTTCGGGCTCAAGATCGATACCGAGGGCCATGAGCTTTCGGTGCTGCGCGGCGCGCGCAACCTGCTGCGTGAGTGCGAATTCGTGATTGCCGAGGTCTCGATCAAACGGCGCTTCGAGAATGGCTATCGGTTCAGCGAGGTGATCGGCTTCATGGCAGGCGAAGGGTTCGAGGTGCATTCTTTCCTCAGCGGGTTCACCCGCAGCCCGCGCATGTCGGATGTGTTGTTCGTCAAATGGGACAGTCCGAGATTCGAGATGGGAAAGAGCCGATGAGCGAGACACCGCAGGATCCCCCCCCCGCGCCGCGGCGCAGCTTCCGCGACAGGAAGCTGCATGCCGAAGGTGTGCTGGCCGGGGTGGCCGCGATGCTCGGGGCGGGCGACATTGCCGTCGACCTTGGCGCGAATGTCGGCACCGTCACCGAAACGCTGGCCCGCAGCGGCGCCACCGTCTTCGCGTTCGAACCCGATCCGGTCGCCTTCGCGGCGCTTGCGCGGCGCGTTTCCGGCCGGACGAATGTGCAGGCGATCAACGCGGCCGTGGGCCTGAGCGAGGGGCAGGTCACCCTTCTGCGAAGCGTGAAATTCGACGACGACCCGGTGGCCGCGACCGTGTCTTCGACGATCATGCCGGGCAAGCGCGACCGGGATGCGGCCGGTGCCAATGATCTCGAGGTCCGGCAGGTGGACCTGATCGCCTTCCTCAGGGGGCTGATCGCGCAACATGGCCGCATTGCCTTTGTGAAGATGGATATAGAGGGCGGCGAGCTCGACCTTCTGCCGGCGCTCAGCGCGGCCGGGCTGCTCGATGAGATCGGCTACACCGTGGTCGAGACGCATCAGCGCAAGTTCCCGGAAAAGCGAAAGGATTTCATAAAGTTGCGTCGGCTGATGTCGAATCGTCATTCGCCGCTTCAACTCAATCTCGACTGGATCTGACAGCGGCGCGGCGCGGGTTTCAATCTGACGCGGGGACAGGACATGGCGAAGAAGGCGGAAAACTTCAACTTCCAGCATACCGGGCGCGACGGGTCGTTTCGAACCTGGTTTCGCGGCGACAATACAAATTTCAACCCTGACATGGCCGGGATGGCATCGGAAACGGCCCCGGCCGAACATGTGGTGCATGGCTGGGAACCCGAAGGCGCGCCGATCACGCCGCAGACACGCATCACCGCTTTCGGAAGCTGCTTTGCCGAGAATATCAGCAACTGGCTGGCGGCGCGCAACTACAACATCCTGACCCGTGACGAAAGCTCCAGGGCCTATGTCGTCACCTGCGGCGAGGGGATGGTCAATTCCTTCGTCATCCGCCAGCAATTCGAATGGGCCTTCGAAGGCCGGAAATTCGAGGAATCGCTCTGGCACGGCTACCAGGCCGAGGAATTCGGCTATGACGAAGAGGTGCGCCGCCAGACGCTCGACATCTTTTCCGACACCGACGTTTTCATCCTGACCTTCGGGCTGTCCGAGGTCTGGTATGACGAAAAGACCGGCGGGGTTTTCTGGCGCTCCATCCCGATGGACAAGTATGATCCCGCGCGCCACAAGTTCCGCGTCTCGACGGTCGAAGAGAACAAGGCCAACATCCTTGAAATCTATCGGCTGATCCGCAAGCATCGGCCCGATGCGCGGGTGATCGCCACGCTTTCTCCGGTTCCGCTGATCGCCACATTCCGGCCGGTATCGTGCATTTCGGCCAACTCGGTTTCGAAATCCGTGCTGCGGGTGGCGATCGACGAGGCCATACGCGAGGTCGGCGACGAGGGCGTCCTGCATTACTGGCCGTCCTATGAGATCGTGACCGACGTGTTCCGGTCGCCGTTCAAGGCCGACCGGCGCCACCTTCCGCGCGGGGTGCTGGACTATATCATGATGCTGTTCGAGCATGTCTGGTGCGAAAACAAGCCGAACGCGCAGGAATTGCTGGAACATTGGCTGATCGCCCTTTCCGCCGCGAACCTGATTTCCGACCGCGTGCAAAAGGCGGTGCGCGATCGCAATGGCGCCGCGATCGAGCGGATCCTGGGCAAGCGGACGCTCAGCCGCTATCCCGAAACCGAGCAAGCCACGCGCGACATGCTCGCCCGCGTGCGCGCGGGCTGGCAGGGCGGCGCGGAATGAAGCGGGGGAACGACAGTCTTCGCAACATCCTTGCCTCTGTTCCCGCCGGCGGGGACGGCGCCGAAATCGGCGTGCACAAGGGCGATGCGACCGGCATTCTGCGCGATGTCCTTCGACCGGCGTCGCTGGCCCTGATCGACCCGTGGGTCAATGATCCGCGCTATGCCAGCCGCCCCTTCGCCTGCAAGAGCACGGACGCGGATCTTGCCGCCGCGCGCGCGAGCCTGCAATCCGAATTGGCGGGGAAGGCCGGGGTGTCGTTTTTCCAGGGCCGGTCCGAAACGGTTCTGCCCGGGCTGGCGGATCACAGCCTCGACTGGATCTATCTGGATGGCTGCAAATACTATCCCGAATTGATGAATGATCTGGAGCTTGCGCTGGACAAGCTGCGCCCGGGCGGCGTGCTGCTGGGGGGCGGGCTGAACTGGGCGGCGCAGCTTGGCTATCCGGTGCGCGCCGCGCTGAACGACATCGCCGCGCGCCTGCCCGCCGGCCACGAGGTGATCCGCGACGGCGATCATTTCCTGTTGCGCCCGGGGCCCGGTGCGCAGCTTTCGCCGCGACCGGAAAAGCACAGCTTCCTTGTCATCTCGACAATGAAGAACGAGGCGCCGTTCATCCTGGAATGGGTCGCGCATTACCGGGCGCTCGGCTTCAGCGATTTCCTGATCTACACGAATGACTGCGACGACACGACCGTGCCGTTGCTTGAGCGTTTGCAGGCCCGGGGACTTGTTCGCCACGAAGAAAACCGCGTGCTGCGGCGCGGACCGCACAAGAGCGCGCTGAAATACGCGCAGGACCATGTGTTGACGGCAAAGGCCGCCTGGCTGCTGATCTGCGACGTGGACGAGTTTCTGAACATCCGGACCGGCGCCGCGACCTTTCCGGATTTCATTGCCCAATTGGGCGGGGAGACCGATGCCGTGCCATTCCCCTGGCAGGTGTTCGGCACTGACGGAACAGACGCCTTCGTGGATGCGCCGATCACCGAGCAGTTCACCGCCTGCGAGGCGTCCCCGCGCCAGGGCGGAGAGCGGATGCGCGCCGTGAAATCCGCCTTTCGGACCCCCGAAAGGATCAGGCGTTTCGGCCTTCACCGTCCCCGCGTCGCAGAGGGGGCCGAATTGGTCTGGCGCGCCCCCGATGGCACCGACATTTCCGACAGGATGAACACCGGTTCGGGCTGGACGCTGCCCTGGAAACGCGGCGCCGACAGCGCCTGCATGAACCATTACCCGTTGCGCTCGGTCCAGGCCTATATCGTGAAGAAGCATCGCGGCCGCGCTAACCACGTCAACGAGGATCTGGGCCGGGACTATTTCGACCGCTGGAACCTGAACGACAGCCGCGATGACAGTATCGCCGCGTTTCGCCCGGCGATGCGGGCCGAGCTGGACAGGCTGCTGGCGGATGCCGAAACCCGCGATCTGCACGCGCAGGGCGTCGCCCAGTTCCACGCCCGTTTCGAAGAATTGATGACCAGGCCGGCCTATCGCGCCCTGTATGACAGGTTGCGCGCCGGGATCGGCGAAACACCGCAAGAGAGGTGAGGGATATGGCAAGCAAACGTGACATGGTCCGGCGCGAGATGCTGGAAACATTGCCGAAAAAGGGGAAATGCGCCGAAATCGGTGTCTGGGAGGGCAAGTTCAGCGCCGAGATCCTCGCCGTGACCGACCCGGTCGAGCTGCACCTGATCGACCCCTGGGAATACATGCCCGAGTTTTCCAACACCGGATTCGGGCGCAAGCGCAATGCCGACCGGATGGGCGACATGCATGAGCTGGTGCAGAACCGGTTCAAGGGCGATGCCCGCGTGGTCATCCACCGGGCCACCTCGGACGCGGCGCTCGGCGCGATGCCCGACGCTTCGCTCGACTGGGTCTATATCGACGGCAACCATAACGAGCCCTTCATCGGCAATGACCTGCGCCTGGCGCTGAAGAAGGTCAGGGCGGGCGGGGTGATCGCCGGCGACGATTATTACTGGAACAAGGACGAGGGCGCGCCGGTCAAGACCGCCGTTGATGCGCTGGTGGCCGAGCTGGGCGATGCCGCCCAGTTCGAGCGCAAGGGCCAACAATACATGATCCGCCTGAACACCGTTTGAGCCCGGGCGCGGGCGTGCCGCGGGACAACCGGGCGCCGGCGATCACGATGGCGCGTCGGCTTCGCGTTCGGCTTCGGCCTGTTCGGCGGCCCAGCTCCCAGCGGCCTCGACCGCCAGGGGTGAGGCGGTGGGCAGCACCCCCAGATAGCTTTCGGTCTCGTCGACCGGCGCCGCATCGCGCTGCGTCATGCGGTAGAGCGCATAAAACGCGATGGCGCCGAAGGTTGCGCCGAGCACCAGCCAAAAGGCGAAGGGGCCAAGCCCCTCCATTGCCCAGCCGGTGGCCAGCGGCCCCACGATGGCGCCCAGCCCGAAGGTGAAGACCAGGCCGCCGGACGCGGCCGGCATGTCCTCGGCCGAAAGGAAGTCGTTGGTATAGGCCAGAAACAGGGCATAAAGCGGGGTTGTCACCCCGCCGGCGAAAAAGGCCGCCCCCATCAGGGGCCACAGCCCGCCGCCGGCGATCCAGCCGATCGCGCACGAGGCCGCGCCGAGGGTTGCGGCACCGAAGATCAGTTTGCGCCTATCGATCTGGTCCGACAACCAGCCGATCGGGTATTGCAGCACGAGCGCGCCGGCGAAAAGCATCGCGACAAAAAGCGCGATCTGCGTCGGGGTCAGGGCGATCTGGCTGCCGAACACGGCGCCCATGCCCGATTGCATGGCATAGGCGCTTCCCAGCAGGAAGATGCCGACGGTTCCAAGCGGCGAGGCGGAAAAGAGGTGGCGCATGGACATCGGGCGCGCGACGTCGATCGCCGGGACCGGGGCCGCGGACAGAAGGATCGGCGCGAAAGAGATGGAGACCAGGATCGAGGCGCCGATGAACAGCGCCGAATTCGCCGCATCGCCCAGCGTAAGCAGCCCCTGCGCCCCGATGATGCCCAGCGTCTGCGCTATCATGTAGGCCGACAGAACCTTGCCGCGGGTCGCGTTCGTGGCCGCGTTGTTGAGCCAGCTTTCCGCGACGACATAGATGCCGGACATGCAAAACCCCACGAGCAGGCGCAGCACCGTCCAGGCCCAGGGTTCGGCCAACAGGGTGAACGCGATCAGCCCCGCCGACATGAAACTGCCCAGGGCGGCGAAGACACGCACATGCCCCACACGACGGATCAGCAACGGGCTGAACCGCGCGCCCGACAGGAAGCCGATGAAATAGCCCGATGTGACAATGGCCAGCTCGGCGGCCGAAAACCCCTCGATCCCGCCGCGCAGACCGATCAGGGTGAAATGCATGCCGTTGCCCAGCATGATGAAGACGATGCCGATCAGAAGGGCCCAGACCCCCGACAAGACTTGTATCATCTCGCGCCCCTTCGTGGCCTGCAAACCTGTCGTGCTGCACGCGGCTTTGCATGATCCGACTGCGCCGACCGGTGCTGCGGCGTCGCATCCGGGTCGGTTTGCGACACGGCCTCACAAGGCTCGCGCCCCTTGGCCCTTCGCGGTGGCCGGGTCAGGGCGTTCGCCCCGGATGAATCACCGATGAATCACCACCGCCCCCGCACATCGCGCGGGGGCGGGGCGCCTGCCGGCCGTGCCGGCGAAAAGACATCGCGATCAGGCAGAGCCCGAACCGGACAGCGTCGTCACCGCCTCGGCCTCGACCTCGTCATCGGAAAACAGGTCGATATCGTCGAACTCGCCCGACACGACGACCCGTTCGCCGACCTCGATCTGTTCGACGCCCTTGTCGTCCAGTGGATTATAGGACAACTGGCTGATGTCCACGTCATATTCCCTGGCGCCGGCATCGAGGGTGAACTGGCCGGTATCCACGGCGGAAACTTTGCCGGTCACGGAAACCCAGTCGCCCCCATCCCAGAAATCGTTGGCGACATAGCTGTAATACCCGTCTTCCTCATCGGCCGAACTGGCATAGAAATACTCGTTCAGCGAATCGACATAGACCGAGCTTGCCTCAAGCGTCTTGTTTTCCACGAAGTCCGTGTCCACAAGACCGGTGACGGTCACCTTGTCGCCCTCGATCAGGAAATTTTCGTCATAGACATCGAAATCGTCCATTTCCACGGCGATGTCGTTTTCCCCGTAGTCGAGGGTGAATTTGTCCCCGGACACCGAGGCGACCTTGCCCGTCAGGCTGAGCCATTCGCCAGCGGATTTCGTCGCGGAATCGGAGTCCTGGGCAAGCGATGCCGACCCCATCGACGCGACAAGTGCGGTGGTGATCGTGAGTGCGCTCAAGCGTTTCATTTGAAATCCTCCAATCGTAATCTCGATTTTCTG
This sequence comes from Actibacterium sp., assembly GCA_016278325.1. GTDB lineage: Bacteria > Pseudomonadota > Alphaproteobacteria > Rhodobacterales > Rhodobacteraceae > JADQCB01. Next base: position 48,169 of record JADQCB010000014.1, on the reverse strand, counting down.
CGGGCAGGTATCGTCTTGCGATCCCTGTCCGGCGCGATGCCGCCCGAGGCGGTGGCGTCGGTGCCACGCCGGGCTGGGCGGCAATGGCGGCGCCGCCATCTGCGGCCCGCCTGTGAGAATCCACCTGCGTATCTGCCAACGCGGTTTCAACCCCCGGCAAAGCGCCCCCCCCCCCGGGGGTTGGATCGCGCGGCGCAGATCGGGTCGGTCAGCCCCGCATCCGGGTGCCGCCGGGATCGAAAAGCGGTTTTGTCACGAGGGTTGCGGGGCGGTTTTCCCCGAGGATCTCGATTTCCACCGCAAGCCCGCCCTGCGCCAGCGATGTCGGGATCAGGCCCAGGGCCACGGATTTCCCGGCCCAGTGCGAATAGCCGCCCGAGGTGCAGAACCCCTGCACGGCGCCGTCGATCCGGATCGGCTCGTGCCCGGTCACATCGGCATCTGCCGCATCCACCACGAAGGCGCAAAGCTTGCGCGCGGCGCCCATTTCCCGCTCCTCCTCTGCAGAGGATCGTCCGATGAAATCAGCATCTTTTTGGAAAGATATGAAGCGGTCTAGCCCGGTTTCGGCGGCGGTGTAATCGGGTGAATATTCGCGCTGCCAGGCGCCGAAGAACTTGTCGAGCCTGAGCGACATCATCGCCCGCATCCCGAACGGGCGCAGCCCCAGATCCTGGCCCGCCTCCGACAGCACGTTCCACAGCGCGCGCTGGTTCATCGGGTCGGTGAAGATCTCGAAGCCCAGGTCGCCGGTGTAACTCAGCCGCTGCACGATGCAGTCGGCCATCCCCACGACCATCGGCCGCACATCCATGAAGCGCAGCGCGCCCACGTCCGCGCGGGTGCAGCGCGCCAGCAGCTCGGCCGCTTTCGGCCCGGCGATCTGAAAGCCGGTCCGCGCGTCCGAGATGTTCTCGACCGCCACGCCCTTGTCGGGATGGGCCAGGAGCCAGCGCAGGTGAACCGCCTGCGCGGCATAAGAGGCGGTCAGCTGAAATTCCGTCTCGGACAGGCAGGAAATCGTGAAATCGCCGATCAGCCGGCCCCGGGGCGACAGCATCGGCGACAGGCCGACGCGGCCGGGGGCGGGGATGCGACCGGCCATGATCCGGTCGAGCCAGGCCCGCGCGGCCGGGCCGGTCACCCGGAATTTCCCGAAATTGTGAATCTCGTTGATCCCCACGCCCCGGCGCACCGCCGTGACCTCACGGCCCACCGTCTCGAAGGCGTTCGAGCGGCGAAAGGTCGGGGTTTCGTGACGCGGCGCGCCGGGTTCGGCAAAGTAATTGGCCACCTCCAGCCCGTATTGCTGGCCCCAGACCGCGCCCAGGCGGTCGAAGATGTCATGGATCGGCGTGGTGCGGAACGGTCGTGCGGCGGGCAGTTCCTCGTTGGGGTAGGAGACCGAAAAGCGGTTGCGGTAATTTTCCACCACCTTGGGGCGGGTATAGCCCGGCGTGATCCACGGCCCGAACCGTGCCACGTCAAGCGCAAAGGCGTTCTGCGCCGGCGCGCCTTCGATCATCCATTGCGCCAGCGTCAGCCCGACGCCGCCGCCCTGGCTGAAGCCGGCCATGACGGCGCAGGCCGCCCAATAGTTGCGCAGCCCCGGCACCGGCCCGATCAGCGGATTGCCGTCGGGTGCAAAGGTGAAAGGGCCGTTGATCACGGTCTTGACGCCTGCGCGCTCCAGCACCGGGAAGCGGCGATAGGCAAACTCGATGCTGTCGGCCACCTTGTCCAGCTTGTCGGGCAGCAATTCGTGCCCGAACTCCCAGGGTGTGCCGTCAACCGCCCAGGGCTCGCAGGGTTGTTCGTAAAAGCCGATGCACAGGCCGCGGCCTTCCTGGCGAAGATAGCTTTCACCGCCCGGGTCCAGCACATGCGGGAACTCGGTGCCGCGCGCATGGATCTCGGGGATGTCGTCGGTCACCAGGTATTGGTGTTCCATCGGGTGGAGCGGGAAATAAACGCCGGCCATCGCGCCTACCTCGCGCGCCCAGAGACCCGCGGCATTCACCAGATGTTCTGCATGGATCGTGCCCTTTTCCGTCACCACGTCCCAGGTGCCGTCGGTGCGCTGGTTGGTCTCCAGCACGCGATTGTGCAGCACGATCTCGGCCCCGTTCATCCGCGCTGCCCGGGCATAGGCATGGGTGGTGCCCGATGGGTCCAGATGCCCGTCCAGCGGGTCGTAGAGCCCGCCGAGGATGCCATCGGTGTTTACCAGGCCATCGGTGCGGGCGCGGATATCGCCGGGCGTGAGAAGCTCGGTTTCCAGCCCCATGTAGCGATGCTTCGCCCGCTCGGCCTTGAGCATGTCGAAGCGTTCGGGCCTGTCCGCCAGGGTAATGCCGCCCACATGGTGCAACCCGCAGGACAGGCCGCTGATCTCTTCCAGCTCCTTGTAAAGCCCGATCGTGTAGCCCTGCAGCGCGGCCATGTTGGTGTCGCCGTTGAGCGTGTGAAACCCGCCCGCCGCGTGCCAGGTCGAGCCGCTGGTCAGGTCCGAGCGTTCCACCAGCATCACGTCGCGCCAGCCCAGCTTGGTCAGGTGGTAAAGCACCGAGCATCCGACGACGCCGCCGCCGATGACGCAGACCCGGGTGGTTGTTTTCATGGGAGCCCCGCTGATTGTCCGTGTTCAGCATGGGCGGGGGGGCCTGTCTGCGGCATGGCCGAATGCGACAGGTCGATGTCGCGTTCGCGATATCGCCGCGCCTAGCCGCGGTGTCCCGGGCGGTGGCCATGCCGCTCGGGGATCAGGCCGCGCGGGCTGAAGCGAAGAACGACAAGCAGGATCACCCCCATGGTCAGCAGCCGCATATGCGCCACGCTGTCCAGCAGATGTGCCTTCAGCGCCGAATCCGCGGGCAGGGGCCAGGTGATGCCCTGCATCAGAAGCTGCCCCAGCGGTTCGACCTGCACCCAGCAGAACCAGATCAGGAAGCCGCCCAGAACCGCGCCCCAGTTGTTGCCGGACCCGCCGACGATGACCATCACCCAGATCAGGAAGGTATAACGCAGCGGCTGATAGGTGCCCGGCGTCAGAAGCCCGTCCATCGTGGTCATCATCGCCCCGGCGATGCCGCAGACCGCGCTGCCCAGGATGAACACCTGCAGGTGCCGGCGGGTCACGTCCTTTCCCATCGCCTCGGCGGCGGTCTCGTTGTCGCGGATCGCGCGCATCATCCGGCCCCAGGGCGATCGCAGCGCCTTTTCCGACAGCCAGATCAGGATCAGCAGAACCGCCAGGAACAGGCCCGCGTAACACAGCTTCACGAACAGCGACGAGGCGATGACCGGGTCCAGCCCCAGCGCCTGGGCCCGCGCCACGAAGGCGTCGCTGTTCTGAAGGTTGATCTCGTAGGGGACGGGGCGGGGCAGACCGGCCACGTTCTTGACCCCGCGGCTCAGCCAGTCCTCGTTCTTGAGAACGGCGATGACGATCTCGGCGATGCCCAGCGTGGCGATCGCCAGATAGTCCGAGCGCAACCCCAGCGCCGTCTTGCCGATCGCCCAGGCGGCAACCGCGGCCAGCAGCCCGCCCACCGGCCAGGCCATAAGCACCGGCAGGCCGAGCCCGCCCAGATAGCCGGTCGCGGCCGGATCGACCGCCTCGACCGCGGCGACGCCCGCGTCGAAGACCCAGCGAAAGACGAAAAAGCCGGCGACCAGCCAGCCCAGCATCGCCAGCGCCCGGGCCCGGCCCGCCGCCATCCGCTTCCAGAGCATCACCGCGCCGGCGATCACGCCCGCGCCGGTGGCCAGGCCCAGAAGAACGCGCAGGCCGCCCGCTGCCCAGGCCGCGCCAACCGGCGGAACCGAGGTGACGACCACGGCCAGTCCGCCAAGCGCGACAAAACCCATCACGCCGACATTGAACAGCCCGGCATAGCCCCATTGCATGTTCACCCCCAGCGCCATCACCGCCGAGATCAGCCCCATGTTCAGGATTTGCAGCGCCGTGTTCCAGCTTTGCACGAATCCGGTGCCCAGCATGAGCAGCGCCACCAGGACGAACAGCATTGCGTCGCGTCGCGTCATACCGATTTCCCCCGGAAAAGGCCCGTTGGCCGGAACAGAAGCACGATGACAAGGATCGCGAAGGAAACCGCGAACTTGTAATCGGTGGACAGAAGCTGAACCAGCCCGTCAGGTTCCAGCCGGTCCGGCAGCAGATAGCCCAGCACCTTCTTGAAGGCATAGGTGACCGCGACCTCGGAATAGGCGATCACGAAACCGCCGGCGATGGCGCCCAGCGGATTGCCCAGCCCGCCGACGATGGCGGCGGCGAAGATCGGCAGCAGCAGCTGGAAATAGGTGAAGGGCTTGAAGCTCTTGTCGAGGCCGTAGAGCACCCCGGCGATGGTCGCCAGCGCGGCGACGATGATCCAGGTGATCGTCACCACGCGCTCGGGGTTGATTCCCGACAACAGCGCCAGATCCTCGTTGTCGCTGAAGGCGCGCATCGACTTGCCCGTGCGCGTGTGGTTGAGAAACCAGAACAGCAGCGCCACGGTGATCACCGCGGTGACCAGCGTGATGCCCTGGGTGGTGCGGATCGCCAGCCCCTCCTGCAAGCCCGACCAGGCCTCGAAGTCGCGCACGTTGACGATGAAACGCGCGCCATCGGCAAATCGCTGGTCGTCGGGCCCGATGATGAAACGCACCAGCCCGTTGAGGATGAACATCACCCCGATCGACACGATCACCAGCGTGACCGGCACCGCCTTCTGTTTGCGATAGAACCGGAACACCACCCGGTCGGTCACCAGCAGCATCGCCGCCGTCGCCGCGATGCCTACCGGAAGCGCCAGCAGCGCCGTGGGCAGCGGGCCCAGGCCGATGCCGAGCGATTGCAGCCACCAGGTCACCAGGATCGTGACCATCGTGCCGAAGGCCATCGTGTCGCCATGCGCGAAATTCGAGAACCGCAATATCCCGTAGATCAGCGTGACCCCCAGCGCCCCCAGCGCCAGCTGCGCGCCATAGGCGGTGGCCGGGATCAGCACGAAATTGGCCAGAACCACGGCCGCGTTCAGGAATTCCATCGCTCAGCCCCCCAGGAATGTGCGCCGGACCTCGGGGTCGGCCAGCAGCGCCTTGCCGGTGTCGGTATAGGCATTGCTTCCCTGTACCAGCACATATCCCCTGTCCGCGATTTCCAGCGCCTGTCTTGCGTTCTGCTCGACCATCAGGATCGAGATTCCGCTGCGCGCGACCTCGATGATCCGGTCGAAAAGCTCGTCCATCACGATCGGGCTGACGCCGGCGGTCGGCTCGTCCAGCATCAGAAGGCTGGGCCGGGTCATCAGCGCGCGGCCCACGGCGACCTGCTGGCGCTGTCCGCCCGAAAGCTCGCCGGCGGGCTGGCGCCGCTTTTCACGCAGGATCGGAAACAGGTTATAGACCTCTTCGATCGTGGGGCGGATGTCGTCACGACGCAGGAAGGCGCCCATTTCCAGGTTCTCTTCCACCGTCAGCGAGGTGAATATGTTCTGGTTCTGCGGCACGAAGGCCATGCCCCTGGCGACCCGGTCCTGGGGTGACAGCGCGGTGATGTCCTCGCCGTTCAGCCGCACCGTGCCCGCGCGCAATGGCAGCATCCCGAAGACGGCCTTCATGGCGGTGGACTTGCCGGCGCCGTTCGGCCCCACGATAACCGCGATCCGGCCCTTTTCCACCGCCACGGTGCAATCATGCAGGATATCGGCCTTGCCATAGCCGCCGGTCATGTTTTCGCCGATCAGGAAGGGCTCAGCCATGCGGCGCCTCCGCCGCGATGCTGATCGTTCCGGGGAAATCCCCGTCAAAGCCGGTCATCGCCGCGGCGGGCAGGGGGCGCAGGGCGGCGGCGCGCGTGCAGCTTCCAATCATCCCGTTGTCACCTTGTTCTTCAGACCGGTGCCCAGATACGCCTCGATCACCGCCTCGTTCTCCATGATGTGATCGGCCGATCCTTTCGCCAGGACCTTGCCTTCGGCCATGACGATGACCGGATCGCACAGCCGCGCGATGAAATCCATGTCATGCTCGATCAGGCAGAAGGTATAGCCGTGTTCCCGGTTCAGCCGCACGATGGCGTCGCCGATCGTGTTCAGCAGCGTGCGGTTCACGCCAGCGCCCACCTCGTCGAGGAACACCACCTTTGCATCGACCATCATCGTGCGGCCCAGTTCCAGCAGCTTCTTCTGCCCGCCGGACAGGTTGCCGGCCTGCTCGTCGGCAAGGTGGCGAATGGTCAGGAATTCGAGCACCTCGTCGGCCTTGCGCGTCAGCGCGCGCTCTTCGGCGGCGATCTGGCCGCGGCGGAACCAGGTATTCCAGAGCGTCTCGCCGGTCTGGCCCGATGGGACCATCATCAGGTTCTCGCGCACCGTCATCGAGCCGAATTCATGCGCGATCTGGAAGGTGCGCAGCAGCCCCTTGTGGAACAAGGCGTGCGGCGGCAGGCCGGTGATGTCCTCGCCCTGCATCGTGACCCGGCCCGAGGTGGGGGGCAAAACCCCGGCGATCACGTTGAAAAGCGTGGATTTTCCCGCCCCGTTCGGGCCGATCAGCCCGGTGATGGAGCCCGCGGCGATCTCGATCGACGCGCCGTCGACCGCGTGAAATCCGCCGAAATGCTTGTGAATGTCCTCGGCGACGATCATCGCCCGTTCCCCTTTCGGCCCTTCCGGCGCCTGTTCTTGTTGTTCTGGCCTTGCAGGCCGCCCGGGCCGATCTGCCCCGGGCGGCCAGGTGTCGCGAAAGGCCGGTCAGCGGAACTGAACGGTTTTGTAATCGCCGTTCTCGATCGTGTATTCACGATAGGTTCCGGCCGCCTCGCCGGGGCCGATCAGCTCGACCCCGGTCGCGCCGACGTAATCGACATCGCCGCCATCGGCCAGGATTTCCAGGGCGCGGCCCAGCTCGCCGGGCAGGATCTTTTCGCCCGGGGCGTTTGCCACGTCCATCACCTTGTCCTTGAACAGGTTGGAATCGGTCGTGCCCGCGGCCTGCATCGCCATCGCGATCAGTGCGGTCGCGTCATAGCTTTCGCGGGTGAACGAGCTGTCGCCGTTCACCCCGGCCGCCTCGGCGATCTCGTTGAACGCCTTGGTGCCTTCGCCCTCGCTCCACGGGACGGCGCCGAACGAGTCTTCCAGCGCATAGCCCAGGTCGTTGACCAGCGAGTCGGCGAACATCCCGTCGCCCATCATGAACCTGTCGAAGGCGCCGGTGTCATAGGCGGCGCGGATGATTCCCTTGCCGCCCTGGTCGGCATATCCCAGAACCACCAGAACGTCGCCACCGGCGGCGGCCAGTGCACCGATCTCGGCGGAATAGTCCGCCTTGCCATCCTCGTGCGGGGCATTCAGCGTCACGGTGCCGCCGGCCGCCTCGAAGCTGCTGATGAAGCTGTCGGACAGGCCCTTGCCATAGTCGTTGTTGGTATAGGTGACGGCGACTTCCTTGATGCCCTTGTCGGCCAGGATGTTGGCCAGAACCTGGCCCTGGCGCGCGTCCGAAGGCGCGGTGCGGAAGAACAGGCCGTTATCCTCGGCGCTCGAGAGCGCGGGCGAGGTGGCCGAGGGCGAGATCATGACGATCCCGTTGGGAACGGCCACATTGGCCAGAACCGCGCCGGTCACGCCGGAACAGTCGGCGCCGACGATGGCCTTCACGCCGTCGGACGTGACCAGCCGTTCGGCCGCGGCAGTGGCGGCGGCGCTGTCGATACAGGTGCTGTCGGCCCGCACCGGGGTCAGCATCATGCCGTCCATGAACTTGCCGGAGTCGTTGATCTCGGTCATCGCCAGCTCGGCCGAATTCGCCATTTGCGGGGTGAGCGATTCAATCGGTCCGGTGAACCCGAAGATGATGCCGATCTTCACGTCGCCGCCGTGGGATGCGGCCTGCGCGCCGGTTGCGGCGACCGCACCCAGTGCGGTGGCCATGAGAAGTTTTTTCATTCTGTCACTCCCGTGTTGGAAAGGATTTCCGTTGGCGAAGTTAAAGCGCGGCGGGAAAAAAGAAAAGCCCGGCGATAGGGGGGGGCGTCATTGTCAGATCGACAGGCGCGCGGCGTGGCTGCCGCGTTCGCGGTAGGGGGTCGTCTGGTAATGCGCGCGGTAGCATTTCGAGAAATGCGATGGTGATGCGAAGCCGCAGGCCAGCGCCACGTTGATCACGCTCATGTCGGTCTGCATCAGCAGGTTGCGCGCCTTGGACAGCCGCAGTTCCATGTAATAGCGCTTGGGCGAGCGGTTCAGGTAGCGGCGGAACAGCCGCTCCAGCTGCCGCGTGCTCATGCCCACATCGCGGGCCAGGATGGCCGGGCTTATGGGATCTTCCAGGTTCTGCTCCATCATCTGGATGACCTGGCTCAGCTTCGGATGGCGCACCCCGATGCGGGTCGGGATCGACAGGCGCTGGCTGTCCTGGTCGGTGCGGATCGAGGAATAGATCAGCTGATCGGCCACCGTGTTGGCCAGTTCCTCGCCGTGGTCATCCGCGATCAGTTTCAGCATCAGGTCGATCGACGAGGTGCCGCCGGCGGTGCTCATCCGGTTGCCGTCCACGACGAAAACCGACTTGGTCAGGTTCACGTTTTCGAAGGCTTCGGTAAAGCTGTCCTGGTTTTCCCAATGGATGGTGGCGCGCTTGCCGTCCAGCAACCCGGCCAGGGCCAACGTGTACGACGCGGTGCACAGCCCGCCGATGCTGAGCCCGCGGCGCGCCTCGCGGCGAAGCCAGTTCAGCAATTTCCTGGTTGTCGCGGCCTGCACCTCGGTTCCGCCGCACAGCAACACCACGTCGTCGCGGGTCAGCTCGCACAGATCCATGTCCAGCTTGAAGGCCGTGCCGTTGGAACAGGTGGCGAATTCGCCGCCCTCGCCCGCCAGCGACCAGCGATAAAGCGTCTTGCCCGCCATCCGGTTGGCGATGCGCAACGGCTCGATCGCGCAGGCGAAGCTGAGCATCGTGAACTGGTGCAGCAGAACGAAAACGAAATGTCTGGGGCGGGCGCCTTGGTCCTTGACCTCGACCAGGAATTCCGGATGCAGCTCGTCAGTCACCGAATACCCCCTTGCGCTCGATCATCAAGCGAAAGCAGTTTTGCCCGGCCGGATCAAGATGCGGCGTTTCGATTATGCCCGAAAAACGCGCATTCGCCCGGATCGAGACGGTTTCGCGGGGGATTTGCGGTGGCGCCCGACCCGGGGCTTGCCTATAAAGAAGGGCGCCGATACCCCAGATTTCCGGAGCAGAGACGATGAGCAAGTGGCAGAAATCCGACTGGCGCGCCAAGCCTAGGGTGCAGATGCCGGACTACGCGGATGCGGCCGAGCTGGCGCAGGTCGAGGCGCAGCTTTCGCAATATCCGCCGCTGGTCTTTGCCGGCGAGGCGCGCGCTCTCAAGGCCAAGCTGGCCGCAGCTGCGCGGGGCGAGGCTTTCCTGCTCCAGGGCGGCGATTGCGCCGAAAGCTTTGCCGAATTCAACGCCGACATCATCCGCGACACGTTCAAGGTTCTGTTGCAGATGGCGGTGGTGCTGACCTTCGGCGCCAAGGTTCCGGTGGTCAAGGTGGGCCGGATGGCGGGCCAGTTCGCCAAGCCGCGCTCGGCGCCGACCGAGACGGTGAACGGGGTGGAACTGCCCAGCTACAAGGGCGACATCGTCAACGGGTTCGAGTTTACCGAACAGGCCCGCAGGCCCGACCCGAAGCGCATGCTTCAGGCCTATACCCAGGCGGCGGCCTCGCTCAACCTGCTGCGCGCTTTTTCCAAGGGCGGTTTTGCCGATATCCACCGGGTTCACGCCTGGACGCTGGGCTTTACCGACCGCGACGAGGCCGAGAAATACCGCGAGATGGCCGGGCGGATCTCCGACACGCTGGATTTCATGATCGCGGCCGGGGTCAAGGGCGAGACCTTCCTGCAGATGAGCCAGGTGGACTTCTTCACCAGCCACGAGGCGCTGCTGCTGGAATATGAAGAGGCGCTGTGCCGGGTGGACAGCACCACCGGCCTGCCGGTGGCGGGCTCGGGCCACATGATCTGGATCGGCGATCGCACCCGTCAACCCGACGGGGCGCATGTCGAATTCGCGCGCGGGGTGCAGAACCCGATCGGGCTGAAATGCGGCCCGACGATCTCGGACGAGGATCTCAAGGTTCTGATCGAGAAGCTGAACCCGAAGAACGAGGAAGGCCGGCTGACCCTGATCGCGCGGTTCGGTGCGGGCAAGGTCGGCGATCACCTGCCGCGTCTGATCCGCACGGTCACGCAGATGGGCGCCAATGTGCTTTGGTCCTGCGATCCGATGCATGGCAACACGATCAAGTCCGCGACCGGGTACAAGACACGCCCCTTCGACAATGTGCTCAGCGAGGTGCAGGATTTCTTCGCGGTGCACAACGCCGAGGGCACGATTCCGGGCGGCGTGCATTTCGAGATGACCGGAAAGGACGTGACCGAATGCACCGGCGGGGTGCGCGCCGTGGCCGAAGAGGACCTGAGCGATCGCTATCACACCGCCTGCGATCCGCGGCTGAATGCAAGCCAGGCGCTGGAACTGGCCTTCCTCGTGGCCGAGGAACTGGGCAACCGCCGGGAAGAGGCCCGTCGCGCGGTTTTGTGACGATGTGGCAGATCGCGCCGGCGCGTCAATCGGCTGGCGATACCGCGACCGCGGCCTTGCGACGCAAGGGCCGCATGGCGACGATGCCCAGCGCCGGGCCCAGCGCCAGCGCGGCCAGGACCACCGGCCAGCCGAAGGCAAGCGCGGCAACCGGGGTCGCCTGGACCGTGACGATCGTCAGCGTGAAGCCCAGCGCCGTTTGCAGCGTCAGCAGGCTGCCTGACAGATGCGGCGGCGCCGCGTCGGCCACCAGCGCCGAGAATTGCGCCGAATCCGGTATCACCGTGATGCCCCATATCACCATCAGCACGAATGTCAGCCAGACCGGGCCGCCGAATGTCGCGGCGGTCAACAGGGCCGCGGTTCCGCTTGCGGCCATGGCGACGATGGTCACCTCGGCCTTGCCGACGCGGTCGGCGAAGGCGCCGGCGGCGACGCAGGCCAGCGCGCCGAGTCCGATCGCGGTGGCCGCGGTGATCTTGCCCAGGCTGATCGCGCGGGCCGCGCCGAGCGTCGCGGTATAGGACGCGGCGGCGGCGGCGCTGACCCAGGCCCAGAAGGCGAAAAGCTCCCACATATGCCCGAGATAACCCAGCGTGGCATTCCGGATGCGTCGGTCGGTCCACATCAGCCGGGCCGCCCCGGGTTGCAGGCCCGGCGTATGGCTGTGAAGCGGGCCAAGCCCGGCGGCCAGCACGAGAACGCCGCCGCCCGCAGCCAGGAGCGACACCGTTACAACCGTAAAGCGCCACTCCGCCCCGCCCATCCAGGCGGCCAGGTAGGGGGTGCCGTTGCCCAGCGTCAGCGCCCCGATCAACAGCCCCACCAGCAGGCCGCGGTCGCGCGTGCCCCAGCCCACCGCGATCTTCATGCCGACAGGATAGACCCCGGCCAGCAGCGCGCCGGTGACGATGCGCGCGCCGATCGCCAGCGCCCCGCCCAGGGGGGCGACGAGAAGGATCGAATTGGCCAGCGCCGCCAGTATCGCCGAGACGGCAAAGACGCGGCGCGGGTCGAACCGGTCCGACAGGCCGGTGAAGGCGGCCGTCAGCGCGCCGAGGACAAAGCCGGCCTGCACCCCGGTCGAAAGCAGCGCCTGGCGCACCGGGGCGATCGCGCCTTCGCGCACCATGTCCGGCAGCACGGCGGCCGAGGTGAACCAAAGGCTCATTCCCGCAAGCTCGGCAAGCACAAGGATCGTGATGGAGGCGCGTTTCAAGGAAGAGATCCGCAAGGCTGATCGGTCGGCGCAAACCTTAGCACCCGGGTCGGGGATCGCAAATCGCAAACCGCCCGGCGCGGCCGGCCCGGGCGCAGGGCGGGCAGGGGCGCGCCATGGCCCGTTGACGCGATGGCGCCGGCGATATAGCCCGGCGGCATGGCCCGCGCACCGCTTCTTCAGTTGTCTGACATCTCGCTCACCTTCGGGGGGGAACCGCTTTTCGCCGGGCTTGATCTGGTGATCCAGCCGGGCGACCGGGTGGCGCTGGTCGGGCGCAACGGCTCGGGCAAATCAACGTTGATGAAGGTTATGGCCGGGCTGGTGGAGCCCGATACCGGTGCGCGCGTCCTGGCGCCGGGCACAACCGTCGGGTATATGGATCAGCACCCGGAGATTGCCGGTTTCGAAACGCTGGGCGATTTTGCCGCTTCGTCGCTGGACGTCGGCCAGGAATATCGGGTTGAAATGGTCGCCGAGGGGCTAAAATTCGACCCTGCGACCCCGGTTTCCACCGCCTCGGGCGGGGAACGTCGGCGCGCGGCGCTGGCCAAGCTTCTGGCCGAAGCGCCGGAATTAATGCTGTTGGACGAACCGACCAACCATCTGGACATCGAGGCGATCGGCTGGCTGGAGCGGCAGTTGATGGAGACACGCACGGCCTTCGTCCTGATCAGCCACGACCGCGCCTTTCTGCGCGCGCTGACGCGGGCCACGTTGTGGATCGACCGCGGTGCGGTGCGCAGGCAAGAGAAGGGTTTCGAGGCGTTCGAGGAATGGCGCGACAAGGTCTGGGAGGAAGAGGACCAGGCCCGCCACAAGCTGAACCGCAGGATCAAGGCCGAGGCCCGCTGGGCGGTCGAGGGGATCAGCGCCCGGCGCAAGCGCAACCAGGGCCGGGTGCGCAACCTGCAGGCCCTGCGCGAGCAGCGCGCGGCGATGATCCGCCGCCAGGGCGCGGCCGACATGGCGCTGGAATCGGGGCAGAAATCCGGCAAGCGGGTGATCGAGGCGCGGCATATCTCGAAGGCGTTCGAAGGCCGCCCGATCGTGCGGGATTTCTCGCTGCGGGTGCTGCGCGGCGACCGGGTGGCCTTTGTCGGGCCGAACGGGGTCGGCAAGACCACCTTGCTGAAGATGCTGACAGGCGAACTGGCCCCCGATGCCGGCGAGGTGATCCTGGGCACCAACCTGTCGATGGCGGTGTTCGACCAGAACCGGGCGCAGCTGGACCCGGACATGACGCTCTGGGAAAGCCTGGTGGGCGACAAGGAGATGCGCGTTTCGGGCAATGCCGACCAGGTGCTGGTGCGCGGGGCGCCGCGCCATGTGGTGGGCTATCTCAAGGATTTCCTTTTCACCGAGGCGCAGGCCCGCGCGCCGGTCCGCTCTCTTTCGGGGGGCGAAAAGGCACGGCTTCTGCTGGCCAGGATCATGGCGAAGGAAAGCAACCTTCTGGTACTGGACGAGCCGACCAACGATCTGGACATCGAGACGCTGGACCTGTTGCAGGAGCTTCTGGACGAATACGGCGGCACCGTGCTGCTGGTCAGCCACGACCGCGATTTCCTCGACCGGATCGCAAGCACCACCATCGCGATGGAAGGGGACGGCCGCGCCACGGTCTATGCCGGGGGCTGGTCCGATTACCAGGCGCAGCGTTCCGGGACAGCTGCGCCAGAGATGCCCGAGGCATCGGCCCCGCAGGCGGGCCGGGCTAAACGGTCCGGGTCGTCCGGGGGCGCGAAAAGCGCGTCGCCTGCGCTGCCCGAAGGCGGCCTGTCCTTCACCGAACGGCACCGCCTGGAGAAGCTGCCGGCCCTGATCGAACGCCTGGAGGCCGAGATCGCGCGGCTGGAAGGGCTCTTGTCCGATCCCGATCTGTTCAGCCGCGCGCCGGTGAAGTTTCGCAAGGCGTCCGAGGCCCTGGCCGAACGCCAGCAGAAACTGGCCGAGGCCGAACATGAGTGGCTGGCGCTGGAGGAAAAGGCGACCGGCTGAACCGAAGGGACCAGGCATGGGCAACGGGCCGCTGGATGGCGTCAGGATCGTCGAGATTTCCGGGCTTGGGCCCACGCCCTTTGCCGCGATGACACTGGCCGATATGGGCGCCGACGTGATCCGCATCGCCCGGCCCGGCGCGCCGCATCTGCTTGGGCTGGAATACGACATCCTGAACCGCGGGCGCGGCTTCATCGAGCTGGATCTGAAATCGGCGGATGGACGCGCGGCGGCGCAACGGCTGATCGCCCGCGCCGACGGGTTGATCGAGGGGATGCGCCCCGGCGCGATGGAGCGGCTGGGCCTGGGCCCGGACGCGATGGCCCGGCTCAACCCTGCGCTGGTCTATGGCCGGATGACCGGATGGGGGCAGGACGGGCCGCTGGCGCAATCGGCCGGCCACGACATCAACTATATCGCGCTCAGCGGCGCGCTCCATGCCATCGGCCCGGCCGATGCGCCGCTGCCGCCGCTGAACCTGCTGGGCGATTTCGGCGGTGGCGGGATCTATCTGGCCTTCGGCATGGTCTGTGCCCTGTTCGAGACGCGCCGCTCGGGCCGCGGGCAGGTGGTGGATGCGGCGATCACCGACGGCACGGCGCATCTGATGGCGATGATCTATTCCATGCGCCAGGCCGGCCGCTGGCAGGACAGCCGCGCGGCAAACCTGCTGGACGGGGCGGCGCCCTTTTACGGCACCTATCGCTGCAAATGCGGCGGCTTCGTCGCCATTGGCGCGCTGGAGCCGCAATTCTATGACGAGCTGATCGCGCGGGCCGGCCTGTCGGGCGATCTGCCGGACCGCAACGACCCGCAGAACTGGCCCGCCCTGCGCGCGCTGCTCGAAGCGGCTTTTCTAAGCCGCACACGCGACGAATGGTGCCGGGAAATGGAAGCGACGGATTGCTGTTTTGCCCCGGTGCTGCGCATCGACGAGGCGCCCGAGCACCCGCATAACCGCGCGCGCGGCACCTTCGTTACCGTCGACGGGCACCAGCAGCCCGCGCCGGCGCCGCGTCTGGGCCGGACGCCCGGGCGGGTGCGGCCCGCCCGCCAGGATGTGCCGCGCGACCCGGACGAGGTTCTGGCCGAATGGGGCGCGTGAGGTTCACTGCATGCGCAGAGCGCCATCCAGGCGGATTACCTCGCCGTTCAGGTACCCGCATTCGACGATGAACTTCACCAGCGCGGCGTATTCTTCCGGCGCGCCCAGCCGCTTGGGGCAGACCACGTCCTCGGCCAGGCCGGCCTGCACGTCCTCGGGCAGACCGGCCAGCATCGGCGTGCGGAAGATGCCCGGCGCGATCGCCATGACGCGGATCGCATTGCGCGACAGGTCGCGGGCGACGGGCAGGGTCATGCCGGCAATCCCGGCCTTGGACGCGGAATAGGCGGCCTGCCCCTTCTGCCCGTCGAAGGCCGCGACCGAGGCGGTATTGACGATGACGCCCCGCTCGCCCCCCGCATCGGGCGCGTTCTTCGCCATCTCGGCCGCGGCCAGGCGAAGGATGTTGAAACTGCCGACAAGGTTGATGTCGACGGTGCGGCGGAAACTGTCCAGCCTGTGCGGACCCTCCTTGCCGAGTGTCTTTTCCCCGGTGGCGATGCCGGCGCAATTGACGCAGACGCTGATCCCGCCCATGGCCGCGGCGGCGGCCTTGACCGCGGTGGCGGCCGATTCCTCGTCGGTCACGTCGACCGCCTGGAACCCCGCGCCGATTTCCTCGGCCACCCGGGCGCCGCGCTCGGCATCACGATCCAGGATCGTGACCTGCGCCCCGGCGGCGCGGAAGGCGCGGGCGGTGGCCTCGCCCAGTCCCGAGGCTGCCCCGGTTACGATGGCGCGTGTATCGGAGATCTGCATCGGCTCCTCCCTGAAATGAACATGCGTTCAGATAACGTCGACGGCAATGGCTGTCCAGCCCGCTGCGGGCGAAGCCGCGGCCGGGGTCATGGCACGCCGTTTAGCCGAAGTTACAGAAGCTTGCCCATCGCCACGGCGACATCGGCCATGCGGTTGGAAAAGCCCCATTCGTTGTCATACCAGCTGAGGATACGGACCATGTTGCCATCCATCACCTTGGTCTGGTCCATGTGGAAGACCGACGAATGCGGGTCGTGATTGAAGTCGATCGACACGTTGGGCTGATCGGTATAGGCCAGAATGCCCTTCATCGGGCCATCGGCGGCGGCCCGGATCGCGGCGTTGATCTCTTCCACCGAGGTGGTCTTGCCCGCCTCGAACACCAGGTCGACCACGGACACGTTCGGCGTGGGCACGCGGATTGCCACGCCATCCAGCTTGCCGTCGAGTTCCGGCAGCACCAGGCCCACTGCCTTGGCCGCGCCGGTCGAGGTGGGAATCATGCTCATCGCTGCGGCACGGCCGCGATAGAGATCCTTGTGCAGCGTGTCCAGCGTCGGCTGGTCGCCGGTATAGCTGTGGATCGTGGTCATGAAGCCGCGCGAGATGCCGATCGCATCGTTGAGCACCTTGGCCACGGGCGACAGGCAGTTGGTGGTGCAGGAGGCGTTCGAGACCACCAGGTCGTCGGCGGTCAGCGTGTCATGGTTCACGCCGAAGACAACGGTCTTGTCGGCCCCCGCGGCCGGGGCCGAGACCAGCACGCGGCTTGAGCCGTTTTCGAGATGCTGTGCGGCCTTGTCGCGGGCGGTGAAGATGCCGGTGCATTCCAGCGCGATGTCAACATCGCTCCAAGGCAGTTCCCTGGGATCGCGGATCGCGGTGACGCGAATCGGCCCGCGCCCAACGTCGATGCTGTCATCGGTGGTGGTGACCTCGCCGGGGAACCGGCCGTGAACGCTGTCGAAGCGGATCAGGTGCGCATTGGTCTCGACCGGGCCCAGATCGTTGATCGCCACCACCTCGATATCGGTGCGCCCGGATTCGACGATCGCACGCAGCACGTTGCGCCCGATACGTCCGAAACCGTTGATCGCTATCTTCACCGTCATGAAAAGTCCTCCGGATGGAAGCTGCATTGATTGCCGCCAAGATGGAGAAATTCTCGCTCAGGTCAACCGAAATTGGTTAGCGCTAACGAGTCCGGCCGCATCCGGCGGCCGCGAATTCACGCAGCATCGTTTAGCGCCAGAAGGCGATGAAATCGGTCAGCGCGGCGAATTTCCGGGCGAGGAACAGCCCCCCCTGGAAGTCGTTGAATTGCAGGTCGACGAAGATCGCGATCGCGATGAACAGGAACAGATAGGCGGCAATCCGGTTGGTCATGCAGGCTCCGCTCAGTGCAGGAGCCGCCCCATCGTCGCCGCGACATCCGCCATCCGGCAGGAAAAGCCCCATTCATTGTCGTACCATGCCAGCACGCGGACCGTGCGGCCACCGATAACTTTGGTCTGGTCGGGCGCGAAGATCGACGAATGGGTGGTGTGATTAAAATCTATCGAGACCTTGGGCTCGGGGTCATAGGCCAGCACCGCGCCCAAATGGCCGGCAGCGGCGTCGCGCACGATCTCGTTCACGTCGGCCACGGTAACGTCGCGGCCGGCCTCGAAGGTCAGGTCGATGGCGCTGACATTTGGGGTGGGCACCCGCAGGGCGGTGCCATCCAGCTTGCCCGCAAGTTCCGGCAACACCTCTCCCAATGCCCTGGCGGCGCCGGTCGAGGTCGGGATCATCGCCATCGCGGCGGCGCGGGCGCGGTAAAGATCCTTGTGCCGGCGGTCCAGGGTGGGCTGGTCGCCGGTGTAGGAATGGATCGTGGTCATCACGCCGCGCTCGATCCCGATCGCGTCATTCAGCACTTTCGCCAGCGGCGCCAGGCCGTTGGTGGTGCACGACCCGTTCGATACCATCCTGTCCTCGGCCAGCAGTGCACGGTGGTTCACGCCATAGACGATGGTCTTGTCCACATTCGGCGCGGGGGCGGAAATCAGCACCTTTCTTGCCCCGCGTTCCAGATGAATGGCCGATTTCCGGCCGTCGTTGAATTTTCCGGTGCATTCCAGAACGACGTCGCAGCCGGTCCAGTCCAGCTCGGCCGGGTCGTAGGTCGAAAAGACCTGCATCGGGCCGCGGCCCAGGTCCATCGTGTCACCGTCGATCCGCACCTCGCCACCGAACCGCCCGTGCACGCTGTCGTATTTCAGCAGATGTGCATTGGTTTCGATCGGGCCGGTCGCGTTGATCTTGACCACCTGGACGTCGTTGCGGGCTGCCTCGGCGATATGTGCCAGGGTGCAGCGGCCGATGCGGCCGAATCCATTGATGCCAAGGGTCACGGTCATGCGGTCTCTCCCGAAAAAAACGCGGCTTTCGGGCGGTTATAGCCATGCGGTCGGGCCAGCCAAGAGTAAAATGCAATCCATTACAACATGTTAGCGATAAATCAGGCCGGGCGACGGCGGTTCGCGCTAACAATGGTGCCGCTTGTGCTGCATCGCCTCTGCGTTCAACAATGGCGCGGATCGGAACGGGAGAATGAAATGAGCGGTTTGCTGGCGCTTCTTGACGACGTATCGGCGATCGCAAAGGTCGCGGCGGCCTCGGTGGACGATGTGGCGGGGCAGGCGGCAAAGGCGGGCACCAAGGCCGCGGGGCTGGTGATCGACGATGCGGCGGTGACGCCGAAATACATGCAAGGCTTTTCCGCGGCACGCGAACTACCGATCGTCTGGCAGATCTCCAAGGGATCACTGCGCAACAAGCTGGTGATCCTGCTGCCGGTCGCGCTGATCCTGTCAGCCTTCGCCCCCTTCGTGATCGCGCCGCTGCTGATGCTCGGGGGCGCCTATCTGGCATTCGAGGGCGCCGAAAAGGTGTTTCATCTGCTGTTTCCCCATGCCGACAGGAAGATCGAGGCGGCGCATGACCCCAAGGATCCCACACATCTTGAGGCCGAGAAGGTCGCCGGGGCGATCAAGACAGATTTCATACTGTCGGCCGAGATCATGACCGTCTCGCTGTCGGTGATCCCCGACGACACGATGCTGATGCAGGCGGTGATCCTGGCGGTCGTGGGCGTGGGTATAACCGCGCTGGTTTATGGTGGCGTGGCGCTGATCGTGAAGGCCGACGACGTGGGGCTGCATCTGAGCGCCGAGGGCCGGTTTGCCGCGACGCGCGCATTGGGGCGCGGGCTGGTCAAGGCGATGCCCCGTTTCATGGCGCTTTTGTCCACCGTCGGCACGCTGGCGATGCTCTGGGTCGGCGGGTCGATCATCGTGCACGGGTTGGAAGAGATCGGCCAGCCCTGGCTGGCGCATCTGATCCATGACTTGGCCGTTGCGGCGGGTCATGCGCTGCCGGCAATCTCCGGTGGCCTGGAATGGGTGGTCACCGCGGCGCTGGACGGGGTGCTGGGGCTGGTGCTGGGGCTCGCGCTGATCCCGCTGGCCACAAGGGTCGTCGCGCCGCTCTGGTCCCGGATGACCGGCAAGGCGCCGGTCTGAGCGGCGCGGTTTTCGCCCGGACCGCGCCCCGCCGCCGGCGCGACGGGGATCGCGCCCCCGTCATGCGCCTGTCCGGTGAAGTTCCGGGCCCGCGTGCGAACCAGGGGATGCGCGCGCCGTGAATGGCCGGAACCGGCTGGCGACGCTCAGCCCAGCAGGGCGCGCACCTTGCCGGCGACCGCCTCGGCGGTGATGCCGAAATGCCGGAACAGGTCTTCGGCCGGCGCCGAGGCGCCGAAGCTGTCCATGCCGACGAAGGCCGCCTTGGCCTCGCGCCCGCGTTCGCCCAGCAGCCAGCGATCCCAGCCCTGACGCATGGCAGCCTCGATCCCGACGCGCACCGGGCCGCCCGGCAGCACCCGTTTGCGATAGCGTTCGTCCTGCGCCGCGAACAGCTCCATGCAGGGCATCGACACCACGCGGGTGCCGATCCCGTCGGCCTGCAACAACTCCCGCGCCGCCAGCGCCACCGACACTTCGGAGCCGGTGGCGATCAGGATCGCCTGACGCTTGCCCTGGGCATCGGCCAGGACATAGGCGCCCTGCGCGGTCAGGTTTTTCGTCTTGTGTTCAATCCGGACGGTCGGCAGGCCCTGACGGCTGAGCGCCAGCACCGAGGGCGTGTCCCCGGATGTCAGGGCCAGTTCCCACGCCTCGGCCGTCTCCACCGCGTCGGCGGGGCGGAACACATGGGTGTTCGGCGTCGCGCGAGAGATCGCCAGATGCTCGACCGGCTGGTGCGTCGGACCGTCTTCGCCCAGCCCGATGCTGTCATGCGTCATCACATAGGTGACCGGCACCCCCATCAGCGCGGACAGGCGCATCGCCGGGCGGGCGTAGTCGGTGAAGCACATGAAGGTGCCGCCATAGGGCCGCGCCCCGCCATGCAGGGCCATCCCGTTCATCGCCGCGGCCATGCCATGTTCACGGATCCCGTAATAGACATAGCGCCCCTTTCGGTTGCCCGGTTCGAACACGCCCAGATCGCTGGTCCGGGTGTTGTTCGACCCGGTCAGGTCGGCCGAACCGCCGATGGTTTCGGGCAGAAGCGGGTTCAGCACCTCCAGCACCATCTCGCTGGCCTTGCGGGTTGCCACCTTGGGCGCTTCGGCGCTGAACTGCTTTTTCAGCGCCTTGATCGTGGCGGGCAGCTTTCCGGGCGCCTCGCCGGCCAGGGCACGCGCGAATTCGCGCTGCTTGCCCTGGGGCAGGGCGGCCAGGCGCGCCTGCCACGCGTCGCGCGCCGTCCGGCCGCGGCTGCCGATCGCTTCCCAGGCCTTCTTGATCTCGGCGGGCACCTCGAACGGGCCGTAAGACCAGCCATAGGCTGCCTTGGTATCGGCGATCAGCGTCTCGTCGGTCAGCGCGCCATGTGCCTTGGCGGTATCCTGCGCCGAGGATCCCAGGCCGATATGCGTCCGGCAGGCGATCATCGAGGGCTGGCCCGCCGCCTTGGCCGCCCGGATCGCGCGGTCGATCGCGTCGGGGTCGTGCCCGTCGATCTCCTGCACATGCCAGCCGGCCGCGGCAAAGCGGGCCAACTGGTCGGTGCGGTCGGACAGCGACACCTTGCCGTCGATGGTGATGCCGTTGTGATCCCAGAACACGATCAGCTTGCCCAGTTCCTGCCGGCCGGCAAGGCCGATCGCCTCGTGGCTGACGCCTTCCATCAGGCAGCCGTCCCCGGCGATGACATATGTATGGTGATCCACGATCTTCGCGCCGAAGCGGGCGCGCTGGATTTCCTCGGCAATGGCAAATCCGACCGAATTTGCGATGCCCTGGCCCAGTGGGCCGGTCGTGGTCTCGACCCCCTTGGCATGGCCGTATTCCGGGTGCCCGGCAGTGATCGCGCCCAGCTGGCGGAAATTGCGGATCTGCTCGATCGTCATGTCCGCATAGCCGGTGAGGTGCAGCAGCGCATAAAGCAACATAGAGCCGTGACCCGCCGACAGGATAAACCGGTCGCGGTCGGGCCAGTCCGGGGCCGCGGCGTCGAATTTCAGGTGCTTCTCGAACAGCACGGTGGCCACGTCGGCCATGCCCATCGGCATGCCCGAATGCCCCGAATTGGCCGCGTGAACGGCATCCATCGCCAGGGCGCGGATGGCACAGGCTTTCTTCCAGTGGTCGGGATGGGCGGCGGCGAGGGCTTGAATGTCCACTTGGGCAATCCTTCCAGATGCGGGCATGACGGTTGCGAGGGTGATAGCAGCGTTGCGGCCAAGTTCAAGCGCGCCGGGTAAGCCTTTGGCCGGAAAAGGGGAGGCATTTCGCGATTCCATTCGGTAAACTCGGGCAAGGCAAGGCCGGCCCCGATTCGCACGGGGTCATGCTGCGTTTCGGATCAAGGACGGACAGGACCAGGGACAGGCCAGATGAGCGACATCACCGAACTTGAGGGCCGGATCAACGCCGCGCTGGAGCGGATCGGGCGTGGGGTCGAGGCGCTGATCGCCGCGCCCGACGACGACCAGGCGACCGCAGATCCCGACCCAGAGGCGCTGGAGCGGTTGAAAGAGGCGCTGGAAGCCGAAAAATCCGCCAACGCCCAACTGGAGGAACGGGTCCGGGCGATCCGCGAAAAGCAGGAAGGGCATATCCGCAAGCTCGAAGCCCGGCTGGAACGCCGGACCGCCCGCGCCGAAGAGGCCGAGGGCCAGATCGCCCGGTTGCGCCGCGTCAATGCCGAACTGCGCGACAATAATGCTGCCCTGCGCGCGGCCAATGCCAAAGGCCTGGGCGATGCGCATCTCGTCAACAAGTCGATGCAGGCCGAGCTGGAGGCGCTGCGCACCCTGCGCGACACCGACCGGGGCGAACTGGACGCGCTGATCGGCGAACTTGCGCCGCTTGCAGGGGAGAGCAGCAATGCCTGAGGTTCAGATCACGATCGGCGGCCGCAGCTTCGAGGTGGCCTGCCAGGAGGGCGAAGAGAGCTATCTGCACACGGCCGCGCGGTTGCTCGATACCGAAGCCTCGGCCCTGGTCGGCCAGATCGGCCGCCTGCCCGAGGCGCGGATGCTGTTGATGGCGGGGCTGATGCTGGCTGACAAGACCGCGGGGCTGGAGGAAAAGCTGCGCGACGCGCAAGAAGCGTTGGGCCAGAAGGAAAACGAGCTGGAAACCCTGAAGGCCCGGCCGCAGCCTGCCCCCGAACGGGTCGAGGTTCCGGTGATCCCCGACTCGGTGACCGACAGCATGGCCGAAATCGCGGCCCGGGCCGAGGCGCTGGCCGACGCGGTCGAAGACAAGACCAGCGGCTGAGCATGGCAAGGCCGGGCCGGTTCGGCCCGGCGTGAGGGCGTCGTTACGTCTTGTCCCGGGCGGCGTTCCTGCGCCGCGGGTCAGGCGTTGGCTTCGCGGATCTTCTCGGCCGCGGCCTTGTCATAGGCCACGCCCTGCTTTTCGAAAAGCTGATCCAGCTCGCCCGACAAGGTCATCTCGGTGATGATGTCGCAGCCACCCACGAATTCGCCCTTTACATAAAGCTGCGGAATCGTCGGCCAGTCGGAGAAATCCTTGATCCCCTGACGGATGGCATCATCGGCAAGCACGTTCACATCGGAATATTCGACGCCCATGAAGTTCAGAACGCCGGCGACGCGGCTGGAAAAGCCACATTGCGGCATTTCCTTCGTGCCTTTCATGTAAAGCACCACGTCATTGGCGTTGATGGTTTCTTCGATCCGGGTCTTCGCGTCGGTCATGTCGGGACCTTCTCTGTTAGGCATGTTGGTGTCTTCGGCCGGCCAGGGCGCCATGTCAACGGGTGCGGTCAACGCGGGCGGCTCGGACGGCGGCGGTTGGTAACTTGGCGCCTCCTTGTTGATCGGAAAACGGGCGCGCTGGTTCCCGGAGGGACCGTGACGCCACCAGCGCAGGGTTTCCTGGCGCGCTGCCCACAGGAAAATCACGATGAAGGGCAGCAAAAGCAACAGCGCCTCGGGATGGCGCGTGATGATCTGGACCGGATCCGGCGAGCCTTGCATACATCACTCGGGCGCCTTCGTCGTCAGCGCAAGGGCATGAAGCGCACCGTTGCTTCCCGCCATCTTGTCCTTCAGCGCCGCATAGACGGCGCGTTGCTGCTGCACCCGGTTCTTGCCGCGAAAGGATTCGTCGATCACCTCGGCGGCCCAGTGGTTCCCGTCACCGGCCAGGTCGGTAATGGTGATCTTCGCTTGCGGGAAAGCGTTGCGGATCAGATCCTCGATTTCCTGCGCTTCGATGGCCATCGGTGTCTCCTTGCTTGTCTTGCGACAGATAGAGCGCGCCCGCCTGCGCTGCAAGGCCGCCGCGTCAGTCGAGCGCGGTGGCGAGCGCGGTTCGATAGAGCGTGGCAAGCTCGGCCAGCGGGGCCTGCGCCGTGCCGAATTGCACAATGTCGCCGCCGAACCGGCCGACCGCGGCGATTGGCACGTCGGCCTGGCCGGCCGCGACCATCAGCGCCTCGGCCTGGTCGAAACTGCACGCGATCAGATAGCGCGCCTGATCCTCGCCGAACAGGATCGGCGTATCGTCCGTGTCAAGCTGGACGCCGATGCCCCCGGCCGCGGCCATCTCGAAGGCGGCCAGCGCCAGGCCGCCATCGCTCAGGTCGGTGCAGGCCGCGATGAGGGCGCGGTTGTCGCGGATGAATTCGCCATTGCGCCGCTCGGCCCCTAGATCGACCGGCGGGGCATCGCCGTCTTCGCGGTTGAAAACCTCGTAAAGCAGCGCCGACTGGCCCAGATGGCCGTGGCTTTCGCCGATCAGCAGGGCAAGCTGGCCGGCTTCGGGCGCGGCGGCGATGATTTCATCCAGATGCGCAAGCAGGCCGACCGCGCCGATGGTCGGCGTGGGCAGGATCGCCCGCCCGTCGGTTTCATTGTAGAGCGAGACATTACCCGACACGATCGGCATGTCCAGCGCCGTGCAGGCCGCGCCGATGCCCCTGATCGCGCCGACCAGCTGGCCCATGATCTCGGGCTTCTCGGGGTTGCCGAAATTCAGGTTGTCGGTGGCGGCCAGCGGCCTGGCCCCCACTGCGCAGAGATTGCGGAACGCCTCGGCCACGGCCTGCTTGCCGCCTTCGACCGGATTGGCGCGCACATAGCGCGGCGTCACATCCGAGGTGAAGGCCAGCGCCTTGCCGGTTCCGTGCACCCGCACAATCCCCGCGCCCTGGCCCGGCAGACGCACCGTGTCGGCCATGACCTGGCTGTCATATTGTTCGTAAACCCATGCCTTCGAGGCGTAATTGGGCGAGGACAGCAAGGCGCGCAGCCCGTCGATCGGGTCGATCCCCGGCACGTCGGCCATCGGATCGGCGGCGGGCGTTTCCTGCCACGGGCGGTCGTATTCCGGGGCTGTGCCCGACAGCGCCTTGAGCGGCAGGTCGGCCTTTACCGCGCCGCAATGTCTCACCACGAAGCGGTCCTCGTCGATCGTGTGGCCGACAATGGCGAAATCCAGATCCCATTTCGCGAAGACCGCCTTGGCGGCCGCCTCTTTCTCGGGGCGCAGCACCATGAGCATGCGTTCCTGGCTTTCGGACAGCATCATCTCGTAGGCGGTCATGTTCTCTTCGCGCACCGGCACCGAATCGAGATCCAGCTCGACGCCCAGGTTGCCCTTGTCGCCCATCTCGACCGCCGAGCAGGTCAGCCCCGCCGCGCCCATGTCCTGGATCGAGATCACGGCGCCGGTGGCCATCAGCTCCAGCGTCGCCTCCATCAGCCGCTTTTCGGTGAACGGATCGCCCACCTGCACGGTGGGGCGCTTTTCCTCGATCGTGTCGTCGAACTCGGCGCTGGCCATGGTGGCGCCGCCAACCCCGTCGCGCCCGGTCTTTGCGCCCAGGTAGACCACCGGCATTCCGACCCCGGAAGCGGCGGAATAGAAGATGCTGTCGGCATCGGCCAGGCCCGCGGCGAAAGCGTTTACCAGGCAGTTGCCATCATAGGCGGGGTGAAAGCGCAGCTCGCCCCCCACGGTGGGCACGCCGAAGCAATTGCCATAGCCGCCGATCCCCTCGACCACGCCATGGACCAGCTGCCGCGTCCGGGGATGATCGAGCGACCCGAAGGACAGCGAATTCATCGCGGCGATGGGGCGTGCGCCCATGGTGAACACGTCGCGCAGGATGCCACCCACCCCGGTCGCCGCGCCCTGGTAGGGTTCGATATAGGACGGGTGGTTGTGGCTTTCCATCTTGAACACCACGGCCTGGCCGTCGCCGATATCCACCACGCCGGCATTTTCGCCGGGGCCGCAGATCACCTGCAGGCCGCTGGTGGGCAGGGTGCGCAGCCATTTGCGGGAGGACTTATAGGAACAATGCTCGTTCCACATCGCCGAGAAGATGCCCAGTTCGGTAAAGCTCGGCTCACGGTTCAACAGGCGAATGATTTCGGCATATTCTTCGGGTTTCAGCCCGTGCGCGGCGATCAGGTCCTCGGTGATCTGTGGCTCTTGCATGTTGGCGGTCATCCCCTTGGCGCGGTTGCCCCGGTCTTATTGCATGGCGCCCCCTTGGGAAAGGGGGCAGGGCGACCCCGCGCGGGCGGGCGCGTTAAAAGCACAAAAAAAAGGCCGAGACAATGCTCGGCCTTAGTCCAACAGGGAGGTAAAGAGCGACAGCATCGCTGCCGTCTTCAATGCACGAATTATGTGCAGCGTGCGAACCGTTCAAGGAAAAAATGCTGCATTCGCGACATTGCCGATATGCGTTGCCGGAATGGCTCAGTTCGCCTCTGCGTTGAGTTCCTTGATCCGCTTGCGGTGCTCGATGATTTCCTCGGTGACGAAATCGCGGAACGCGGCGATGCGCTTGGAATGGCGCAACTCCTCGGGATAGGCCAGAAAGGCGGGCACTTCGGTGCTTTCCAGATCGGGCAGAACGCGGACCAGATGCGGGAAATCCTCGGTCAGGTAGTCGGGCAGAACACCGATGCCGAGATTGTTCAGAACCGCCTGCAGCACGCCGAAATAGTTGTTCACGGTCAACCGTGACGGGATGTCGTTCATCAACAGTTGCTGCACCAATGCTGCGCCCGCGGCAACCTGCGCCGAGCTGGTGCCCTGGCACACCAGCCGGTGATTGCTCAGCTCGGCCGGAACCTGCGGGATGCCGCGGCCGTTGAGGTATTCCTCGGATGCGTAAAGACGCATGCGCACGACCATCAACCGTTTGCGGATCAGGTCGGCCTGGCTTGGTTCCTTCATGCGGATGGCCACGTCCGCCTCGCGCATCGGCAGGTCCAGCACCCGCTCCTCGAGCATCAGGTCGATGTTCAGTTCGGGATACTTCTCGTAGAGCTTGGGCAGGCGCGGAGCCAGCCACAGCGTGCCGAACCCGGTGGTCGTGGTCACCCGCAATTCGCCAAAGACCTCTTCCTCGCTGTCGCGGATGCGTGCGGCGGCGGTGTCCAGCCGCTTGACCATGGCCGAGGTCGCGTCGAACAGCAATTCCCCCTGCTCGGTCAGAATCAGCCCCCGCGCATGGCGGTGAAAGAGATTCGTGTTCAGGCTCTCTTCCAGCGCCCGGATCTGCCGCGATACGGCCGATTGCGACAGGTGCAGCGTGTCCCCGGCATGGGTCAGGCTGCCGGCATCGGCGACCGCGTGGAAGATTCTGAGCTTGTCCCAGTCCATCATGCAATTCTCTTATGGCCGCTATGCGTCAGGCGTAAGATACCTATCCGGTCCGACCGGAGATTTGCAAACGAAGTCTTTTTGAAAATTGATTTTGTAGGTCATATGTTTTGACCTATCATGGTGCCATGCTTCTTTCCTCAAGGAGATGCGCGATGAGCAGGCAGGATATCACCCTTCACGACCGGTTCGATCTGACAAAATCGCCGGTGCTGCTGAACGGCACGCAGGCGCTGGTGCGCCTGACGCTGATGCAGTCGGCCCGGGACCGGGCGGCAGGGTTGCACACGGCGGGCTACGTCACCGGCTACCGCGGATCGCCGCTGGGCGCGGTGGACATGCAGATGACCCGCGCGAAAAGCGATCTCGACGCTGCCGGGGTGACCTTCCAGCCGGGGCTGAACGAGGATCTCGCGGCAACGGCGATCTGGGGCAGCCAGCAGGCCGAGCTGCGCGGCGAGGGGAAATATGACGGCGTCTTTGCGCTTTGGTATGGCAAGGGGCCCGGGGTCGATCGGTCCGGCGACGTGATGCGCCACGCCAACATGGCGGGGTCCTCGCCCAATGGCGGGGTGCTGATGGCGATGGGCGACGACCATACCGGCGAAAGCTCGACCACCCTGCACCAGTCCGATTGGGCGATGGTGGATGCCTACATGCCCGTCGTCTCGCCCGCCGGGGTGCAGGAAATCCTCGATTACGGCCTGTATGGCTGGGCCCTGTCGCGGTTCGCCGGCGTCTGGGTCGGGCTCAAGACGATGAAGGACACGATCGAGGCGACGGCCGTCGTCGATGGCAGGCCCGACCGGATGCAGTTCGTCACGCCCGATTTCCCGATGCCCGAGGGCGGGCTCAACATCCGTCTGGTCGACACGCCGCTGGCGCAGGAAGCGCGGATGATCGACCACAAGCGTTTCGCCGCCGAGGCATTTGCGCGGGCCAACAGGATCGACCGCCGGGTCTGGGGCCGGCCGGGGGCCCGGATCGGCTTTGTCGCGGCCGGCAAGAACTGGCTGGACCTGACCCACGCCCTGGAACTTCTGGGCATCGACGCGGCCGAGGCCGAACGGCTGGGCCTGACCACATACAAGGTCGGCCAGCCCTGGCCGCTGGACATGGAAAGCTTTCACGAATGGGCCGAGGGGCTGGAGCTGATCGTCGTCGTGGAAGAAAAGCGCAAGCTGATCGAGGTGCAGGTCAAGGAAGCGATCTTCGACGACCGGCATGGCCGGCGCGTCTATGGCTGGCACAAGGGCGACAACTGGGAAAACGGCCGCCGGCTGGAGTTGTTCCCGACGCGCTATGCGCTGGATCCGATCATGATCGCGCAGAAGCTGGGCGAGATCCTGATCGAGGAAGGCCGTGCCAGCGACGGCGTGACGTCCGGTCTGCAACTGCTTGACGAGGCGACGAAAGCCGATAACGCCGAGGATATCGCGGCGCGGCTGCCCTATTTCTGTTCGGGCTGCCCGCACAACAGTTCGACCAAGCTGCCCGCGGGCGAGCGGGCCTATGCCGGGATCGGCTGCCATTACATGGTGCAATGGATGGACCGCGAAACGGTGGGTTTCACCCAGATGGGCGGCGAAGGCGCCAACTGGGTGGGCGAGTCGCAGTTTTCCAATCGCGCGCATGTGTTCCAGAATCTCGGCGACGGCACCTATGAACATTCCGGGGTGCAGGCGATCCGCGCGGCGATCGTGGCCGGCACCACCATCACCTACAAGATCCTCTACAACGATGCCGTGGCGATGACCGGCGGCCAGCCGCTGGAAGGCGGGCTGAAGCCCGAACAGATCCTGCGCGAGGTGCAGGCGATGGGCGCGCGCGAGGTGGCGCTGGTCTATGATCCGAAGGAAGAGGTCAACCTTGACGCGATGCCCAAGGGCATCACGATCCACACCCGCGACGAACTGGAAGAGGTCCAGGAAAGGTTCAGCAAGGTCAAAGGCGTATCCGTCATTGTTTATGTTCAGACCTGTGCCGCCGAAAAGCGTCGCCGGCGCAAGCGCGGCACCTTTCCCGACCCGGACAAGCGCGTGTTCATCAACACCGATGTCTGCGAGGGATGTGGCGATTGCGGGGTGCAGTCCAATTGCGTCTCGATCGTCCCCGAAGAGACCGAGCTGGGTCGCAAGCGTGCCATCGACCAGTCGTCGTGCAACAAGGATTTCTCCTGCCTCAAGGGGTTCTGCCCCTCATTCGTGACGCTTCAGGGCGCGACGATCCGCAAGGAGGCGACCGCCGAGATAGATATCGGCCATCTTCCGCCCCCCGATCTGCCGGCGATCGAGGGCACCCATAACGTGGTGATCACCGGCGTCGGCGGCACCGGGGTGGTCACCGTCGGTGCGATCCTGGCAATGGCGGCGCATCTCGATGACAAGGGGGCCGGCATGATCGAGATGGCGGGCCTGGCGCAAAAGGGCGGTGCCGTGCACATTCACTGCCGCCTGGCAAATCGTCCCGAGGATATCAGTGCGATCCGCGTCGCCACGGGCGAGGCTCATGCCGTCATCGGCGGCGACCTGGTGACGACCGCCGGGGCAAAGACGCTGGGGCTGATGAAGACCGGCCGGACCGGCGCGGTGGTCAACAACCACGAGATCATCACCGGTGACTTCACCCGCGACACCGAGTTCCGCCTGCCGTCGGAACGGCTGGAAGTGGCACTTCGGGCGCGGCTGCAAGACCGCCTTCAGATGTTCGATGCCTCGGATCTGGCCAAGGCGCTGATGGGCGACACCATCTTTTCCAACATGATGATCTTCGGTGCGGCCTGGCAGCGCGGGCTGATCCCGCTGTCCGAGGAGGCGATCGTGCATGCGATCGAGCTGAACGGCGCCGCGGTCGATGGCAACAAGCGCGCCTTCGAGATCGGCCGCTGGGCCGCGTTGAACCCCGAGGCGGCGGCGAAACTGGTCGATCACGGCGTGGTGCAAAAGCCGCTGTCGCTGGAGCAGAAGATCGACTTCCGTGCCGAGCATCTGGTGAAATACCAGGGCAGGCGGTTGGCGAAACGCTATCGCAAGCTGGTCGACCGGGCCGCGGATCCGACGCTGAAGGCGGCGATCGCCAAGGGCTATCACAAGCTTCTGGCCTACAAGGACGAGTACGAGGTCGCCCGGCTGCACCTGGAAACGCAGGCCAAGGCGCGCGCCCAGTTCGAGGGCGATTTCCGGATGACCTTCCACCTTGCGCCGCCGATCCTGGCGAAGAAGGGCCATGACGGGCGTCCGGTGAAACGGGAATTCGGCCCCTGGATGCTGCGGATGTTCGCGATCCTGGCCCGGCTCAAGATGCTTCGCGGCACGCCGTTCGATCCGTTCGGCCGATCCGCAGAGCGCAGGATGGAGCGGGCCCTGATCGCACAATACGAGGCCGACATGGATACCGTGCTGGCGGCGGGCGAGGCCGGGCGCGACGTTGCCGTCGCCCTGGCCGAACTGCCCTTGCAGATTCGCGGGTTCGGTCCGGTCAAGGAGGCCAGTCAGCGCAAGGCGGCCAAGCGCCGCGAGGAATTGCTGGCGGCCCTGTCCACGCAGGGCACCGCGTCACGCCAGGCCGCCGAGTAACGCGCAGGTCGCGATTCGATCCTGGAAGGGTGCAGCCGACATTCCGTGCTTGTGCCACGGATCGGACAGCTTCGCCCCGGCATCAGGCGGGAAACAGCGTCAGGGCGACCGGGTCAGAACGGGCATTTGGCGCTGAAGCTCATGCCATGCCCGCCATCGGGGTGGCGCAGGCGCAGGTATTCGGAATGCAGCATCAGGCGGGTCGCCGCGCCGGCCGGCCCGGTCGCATAGAACGGATCCCCCAGGATCGGATGCCCGATCGAGAGCATGTGCACGCGCAGCTGGTGGCTGCGCCCGGTGCGCGGGTAAAGCCGCAGCCGCGTCGTCGCGCCTTCTTCGCGCACCTTGCGCCATTCGGTCAGGGCGGGCTTGCCCCGGGCGTGATCCACCTTCTGCTTCGGGCGGTTCGGCCAGTCCACGATCAGGGGCAGGTCGATGCGGCCGGTCTTGCCCTCGACCCGGCCCCAGACCCGGGCCACATAGGTCTTTTTCACATGGCGCCGTTCGAATTGCAGGCCGAGATGACGCTGCGCGTGCGGCGACAGCGCGAAGACCATCACTCCCGACGTGTCGCGATCGAGCCGGTGGACCAGCAGCGCCTCGGGAAAGGCGCGCTGCACGCGGGTCAGCAGGCAATCGGCAAGATGCGCGCCGCGGCCCGGCACCGACAGCAGCCCGGCCGGCTTGTCGACCAGCAGCAGCGCGTGATCCTGATGCAGGACATCCAGTGGCCCGTCGGGCGGGGAATAGGCGTCGTCGCTCATGCGCGGCTGTCTATCGCGATCCGGGCCCGGCTGCCAGACCTTCGCGGTGCCGCGCTATGCCGGCCAGTCCCCGTGATGCGCCGTGCCGGGCGCGTCGAGACGGGCAAAACCATGCGCGCCGAAGAAATCGCGCTGCGCCTGGATCAGGTTGGCGGTGCCGCGCGCCCGGCGCATCGTGTCGAACCAGGACAGCGCGGCGGACATTGCCGGGACGGGCTGACCTTCCTGCACCGCATGGGCGACGACCCGGCGCAGCGCCGGAACGGTGCGTTGCAGCCATTCGGCAAAGGCCGGGGCGAAGGCCAGTTCGTCATGCGGTATCGTGCCGCGGAACGCGGTGGCGATATCGTCGAGCAGCCCCGAGCGGATGATGCAGCCGGCCCGCCAGATCTCGGCCACGCGGGCCAGATCGAGGGACCAGTCGAATTGCTCGGATGCAGCGGACAGCAACGCGAAGCCTTGCCCGTAGGCGATTATGCGTGCCGCAAGAAGCGCCGATTCGAGATCGGCCTCCAGCGGGCCGGCACCGGCGGGCGGCGCGCCGAAAAGCCCCTGACCGGTATCACGCGCCCCGCGGTCGGCCGACCAGCTGCGCGCGGCAACCGCGGCCTCGATGGTCGAGGGCGACTGGCCCAGTTTCAGGGCCTCGATCACGGTCCAGCGGCCGGTGCCCTTCTGGCCGGCGGCATCCACGATGACATCCAGCATCGGCTGGCCGGACTGGGGATCGGTGACCGACAGGACCTTGGCGGTGATCTCGATCAGGTAGGAATTGAGCGGCCCGGCATTCCAGTTCGCGAACACCTCGGACAGCCGCGCCGCGGTCTGGTTTGCACGCAACAGGCCGTAAGCCTCGGCAATCAGCTGCATGTCGGCATATTCGATCCCGTTATGGACCGTCTTGACGAAATGTCCCGCGCCGTCCGGGCCCAGATGCGCCGCGCAGGGATCGCCCCGGTAGCGCGCGGCAATCGCCTCGACCACGTCGCGGATCATCTCGTAATTGCCGGCGGGACCGCCGACCATGATCGAGGGGCCGTGGCGCGCGCCGTCTTCGCCGCCCGAAACGCCCATGCCGAGATAGGCGAAGCCCTTTTCGCGCAGCGCGGCCGCGCGCCGGCGGGTATCGTTGAAATCGGCGTTGCCGGCGTCGATCAGCATGTCGCCGGGCGACAGATGCGGCAGCAGCGCCGCGATCGTTTCATCTACCGGCGCACCGGCCTTGACCATCAGGATGATCGCGCGGGGCGGCTGGATCGCCGCGACCAGGTCTTCGGGGCGGGTGCAGGGGGTGATCGCCTCGGCCAGCGGGCCGGCCTGCTGCATGAACGTGTCAACCCGCGCGGCGGTGCGGTTGTAGACCGCGATGCCGAACCCCTTTTCCGCGATGTTGAGCGCCAGGTTGGCCCCCATCACCGCCAGGCCGACGAGCCCGATCCGCGCCTTTTCATCGCTCATCGCAACGCCTCCTGTTCCCGTTGCCACGTTCCTACCACGCCGCGCCGTCCGGGCAAGGCGCCGGTGCCGGGCGTGCCGGGCCGCCGTGTGGCCGCGCGCGCCCGGTCACAGGCCGAGGCACCAGCGCATGATCGCCTTTTGCGCGTGCAGCCGGTTCTCGGCCTCGTCGAACACCACCGAATGCGGCCCGTCCATCACGCCGCTTGTCGCCTCGTCGTCGCGATGCGCGGGCAGGCAATGCATGAACAGGGCATCGGGCTTGGCCCGCTGCATCAACGCCTCGTTCACCTGGTAGGGTCGCAGCTGATTATGCCGCCGCTCGCGCGCCGATTGCGGATCGTGCATCGACACCCAGGTATCCGTGACCACCAGATCGGCCCCTTCGACGGCCTTTGCGGGATCGCGCTCGATCTCCGCCCTGACGCCTTTCTGCCGGGCCTCTTCCAGAAAGCCGGGCTCGGGGTCCAGCGTCGGCGGGCCGGTGAAGGTGAAATCGAAGCCGAACTGCCCGGCGGCGTGGATGAAGGACGCGCAGACATTGTTGCCGTCGCCGGTCCAGACCACCTTGCGCCCGCCAATCGGGCCGCGATGTTCTTCATAGGTCAGTATATCGGCCATGATCTGGCAGGGATGGCTGCGGTTCGTCAGCCCGTTGATCACCGGCACCGAGGCGTATTCGGCCATTTCCAGCAATGTCGCCTCTTCGAAGGTGCGGATCATGATCAGATCGACATAGCGCGACAGCACCCGCGCGGTGTCGGCGATCGTCTCGCCGTGGCCCAGCTGCATGTCGCTGCCCGACAGGACCATCGTCTGCCCGCCCAGCTGGCGCACACCCACGTCGAAGGACACGCGGGTCCGCGTCGAGGGCTTTTCGAAGATTAGCGCGACCATCCGCCCGGCAAGCGCCTGGTCGGCATCGGGGGCACCCTTGGGCTGGTCGCGGCGCGCCTGTTTCATCGCGCGGGCCTGGTCGATCATCGCCCGCAGCGCGGCGGGGTCGGTGATGTTGATGTCGAGGAAATGGGTCATGTCCTGCACTTTCTCTCGGCTGCGGGAGCGACGGTCCCGTCAAGCGTCTGCGTGTTCGCGGGGGATGTGGCCGAACCGGCGTCATCCGGCCTTCAGGGACGTCGCGGCGCGATCCAGACGCTCGATCGCCTCGACGATGTCCTCGTCCGGGATGTTCAACGCGGGCAGAAGGCGCACGACATTGTCGGCGGCGCCAACGGTCAGCACATTCTGGGCATGGCCGGCGGCAACCAGATCGGTATTGGCGAGCTTGCATTTCAACCCCAGCATCAGCCCCACGCCGCGCACGCCCTCGAAGAGCTCCGGATGCGCGGCCACTAGGCCCTCCAGACGTTGCCGAAGCAGTCCCGCCTTGCGGTTCACCGCCTCCAGGAACCCCGGGTCGGCCACATGGCGCATCACCTCGAGCCCCACGGCACAGCCCAGCGGGTTGCCGCCATAGGTCGAGCCATGGGTGCCTGCGACCATGCCCGCGGCAGCCGTTTCGCTGGCCAGGACGGCCCCCAGCGGGAACCCCCCGCCGATGCCCTTGGCCACCATCATGATATCGGGCGTGATGCCGGCCCATTCATGCGCGAAAAGCCGCCCGGTCCGGCCCATGCCGCATTGCACCTCGTCCAGGATCAGCAGCGTGCCGGTTTCGTCGCAGAGTTCACGCAATCCCCTGAGGCACTGGTCGGGGACGACGCGGATGCCGCCCTCGCCCTGCACCGGCTCCAGCAGGACCGCGCCGACCTGCGGGTCCGCCATCGCCGCGCGCAGCGCGTCGTGATCGCCGAAGTCGAGATGCACGAAACCGGGCAGAAGCGGGCCGAATCCGCGGGTCATCTTCTCGCTGCCGGCGGCGGCGATCGCCGCGGTGGAGCGGCCATGGAACGAGCCGGAGAAAGTGACGATCCCGACCCGGTCGGGCTGTCCCTTCTCGTACCAGTATTTCCGGGCCATCTTGACCGCCAGTTCGCAGGCCTCGGTTCCGGAATTGGTGAAGAAGACGGTATCGGCGAAGGTCTTTTCCACCAGCGCGTCGGCCAGCGCCCGCTGCTGCGGTATCTCGTAGAGGTTGGACAGGTGCCAGACCCGGCCGGCCTGTTCGCTCAGAACCCGCACAAGGTCGGGATGCGCATGGCCCAGGGCGTTCACCGCGATGCCCGAGGTGAGATCGAGGTATCGGGTGCCGTCCTGTGCGATCAGCCATGAGCCATCGCCCCGCGTGAAATGCAGCGGGGCCCGGTTGTAGGTCGGCAAAACGGAAGGGATCATGCGGTCATCCTCGGAGGTTTGAACCCCGATAGGTGCCGCAGGCGCCGCGGCAAGTCAACGACAAGGCAAGTCCGCGCGCAGAACGCGGGGCCGATTGCCGGATGCGGCCGAGCCGCCCTCGCGCGGGGGCCGTCCTCGTGCGGGAACGCTTCGCGGGCGCGAGACCGGGTTGCACATCTCACGGGGGCAGCAGCGCCACCATCTTCGCGCACCCAGAGACCCGCATCCCTTCTATCGCGACGCCCGCGCAGGATCCATCCTGTCATGAAATGCGCAGAGCAGCGGGGGCCTGCGCGTCGGGGACGGAACGTCGGTTCCGTCTCCGGCGATGGACCGGCCCGCTATTTCTTCTTGTGCTCGCCAAGATTGGTCAGGGTCTTGCCCTTCGTGAAGTCGGCTGTCGCAACGACCTTTTCCTTCACCTTCTTGGGTTTCTTCACTTCACGGTTGCCGCGTTGCTTGTCGCCCTTGGACATTTCGAGTCCTCCTTGTTATGCGTGTCTGCCGACACGGTGATCAATGCTTGTAACCATCGACAATTCTGATCGCCGCGCGGACATTTCCCAATCGACGCAGCCGATCACATCATTCCGCCCATTCGGCGGCCCTGGCCCCGGTCGAGAGCATCACCCGGCGATCTGCGCGGTGCTTTCGGGCGCGATCCGGACGGTCCCGGGCGGATCGATCACACCGGCTTGGGCGTCGAACCCGAAAGATCATGTCATCGCCAGCCTGCCTGATCCGGCGCCCGCGAAGCTAGTTCCTGTCGTGATCCGGGGGCTGAATCCGATCTGTATACGAATCCGCATCATACAAGGGGCGATCGCGATCCTATCGCTGATTGCGCGACCTGTCGCCTTGAAAACCTGCGGTGACCGGATCGCGCATCGCGGATTTTCCGCCTGACCCGGGCCGTGCCGTCGGCAGGCGCATTTTCCATCGACCCGGGCCATCAGGGATGGGTCGCAAAAGCCCGTCTTCGCCGGGTTTTGCCCAGGCCGCTTTGCGACCGGATTTCCCTGGCATGCCAGCGATTTCCTGGACCTGCACGAAGAGTAATTCATGCCTCCGGCGGGAGTATTTGGGCCAAGGTGAAGACGGGGGCGCGGGGCCGCCGGGTTTCAGTCCTCGCCCTTGCGGCGTCTGAGCAGGCGCGCCGCGCTTCCGCCCCGGCGCTGCGTCAGCCGTTGCCGGCGTTCGGGCAGCTCCTGCATGACCGCGCCGCGCTGCTCGGGGGTCATTCGGGCCCATTGCGTGATCTCGTCGATGCTGCGCAAGCAGCCGGTGCAGATCCGTGCCTCGGGATGCACCATGCAGACGCGGATGCAGGGCGATGCGATTTCGTCGCGTGTCCAGATGGTATGATCCTTCATGTGGCCGACCTCATATGGCGCAACCTGTCGAGCACCCCTTGCAGGATATAGGAGGCCGCGACGTGGTCGATCACCTCGGAGCGACGCTTTCGCGACGTATCCGCCTCCAGCAGGGCGCGTTCCGCCGCCACGGTTGACAGACGCTCATCCCAGAAGCCGATGGGAAGATCGGTGAGCCGGGCAAGATTGCGGGCGAAGGCGCGGGTCGACTGGCAGCGCGGCCCCTCGGATCCGTCCATGTTGCGCGGCAGGCCGAGGATCACGCCGCCGACCGCGCGCGCGGTTGCAATCTCCAGCAGGCGCTGCGCGTCGAGGGTGAATTTCCGTCTGCGGATCGTCTCTTGCGGGGTGGCGACGGATAACAGCCTGTCGGACAGCGCCACGCCGATGGTCCGGTCGCCCAGATCGAGGCCCAGAAGCGCGCGTTGCGGTGGCAGGGCGGCGGCGAAATCGGCGATTTCGTCATGCACGCTCACTCGGCCACCCCGGCCTGTCGGGCCGCCTGGCGCAGCTGGCCGAGGGCCTCGGGCCGGTCGGCGAAGACCTGCTGCGCCTCGGTCCAGATCGCGCGGGCGCGGTCGCTTTCGCCAAGCGTTCCGAGGGCCCCGATCAGCCGGGCCCATTCGGCGGCCGTGCCGCCTTCGCGCGCCAGCCGGTCATTCAGCCGCTCGACCATGCCGCGGATCATCTGCTGACGTTGTTCGGGTGTCATGTCGGCAGCGGCCTGCATGTCGGCCTCCGACGGGCCGGGCATCGGGGCATCCGGGGCTGCGGGCAAGCGATAGTCGACGCCGGCGCGCATCGCCAGTTCCGGCAGGCCCGCGCGGATGGCGCCCGTCCAGGGCGCGTCGGGCGGGCTGTCTTCCAGCAGGTCGCGCCACAGGCGGAACGCGATGTCCGGCCGCCCGACCTGTGCATTCAGCAAGCCCTTGTAGTAGCGCGCGATCGGGTTCTGCGGATCCTTGCGCAGCGCCCTGTCGAAGGCGGCTTCGGCCTCGGGCGAAACATATCCGCCTGCGGCCAGGACCAGCATCTCGCCCAGATCCGCAAAGTCGGCGGCGGTGGCGTCCGCGCCCTTGAGCGCGATCAGTTTCGATTGTGCCGCATGGGCGGCGCGGTAATTGCCCAGGACCGCTTCATTGCGGGCCAGAAGCGCCAGGCCGCGCGGATCGTCCGGACGGGTCTGCAGTACTTCGCGCAACTGTTTCACCAGGTCGCGATGGCGCTGGTCCACCTGTGGCATCTGCACGTTCGACGGCAACTGTGCCTCGGCCTCCGCCTGGCTGGGCCGGGTTTGCCGGGCCTGTTGGGCCGCGGCCTTGCGCTTGGCGAGCGGCTGATCGGGGTAGCCGGGTGCGCCGAGCTGCGAATAAAGCCCCCAGGCGCCGCCCAGGACCACGAGGCCGGAAACCAGCCCCGCCGCCCAGGTCAAACCGCGTGGCGCCCGTGCCGTGCCGCCGGCCTGGCGCAAGGCGCGGTCCGCCTCCAGCAGGCGGCGCGAAACCTCGATACGGGTGCGTTCGGCATCCTCGGGCGTCAGCGTGCCACGGGCAAGATCCCTCTCCACCTCTTTCAGCTGGTCGCGATAGACCTGCAGGTCATAGGCGGCGGCCGGGGCGCCGCCAAGACGACCGCGAAGCAATGTCAGGACGATCACGAAGGCCACGATTGCAGCTGCGAAAAGGGCGGTCAGCCAGAACGTCATGCGTCCTCCGAGTGTAAAGCGTTCCGCCCGATGTATTACCTTACGCCCCGATGCAAAAGGGGCAATGCGCCGCCAGAGGGCAGGACGGCCCTGTGCCGCAGCACCATGTCGTGTTCCTTGCATGATCTGCCGCTGTTGGTCATGGGACGCGCGCGCCGGCGTTCCATTAGGAATGCTGAAACCGCCGCCCGGGGTCAAAGGGGATTCGCCGCATGGGGAAAAAACGCTATTCCGTCTTCGCCGTCGCGCGCGAGGCTGTCCGGCATCACACCGGGTGGGATCGCGCCTGGGCAAGCCCCGAGCCCAGGAAGAAATACGACGTGATCATCATCGGTGCCGGCGGCCACGGCCTGGCCACGGCCTATTACCTGGGCCGGAATTTCGGTATCACGAATGTGGCCGTGCTGGAAAAAGGGTGGCTGGGCGGCGGCAATACCGGGCGCAACACCACGATCATCCGCTCGAATTACCTCCAGGATCCGTCGGCGGCAATCTACGAGAAATCCCGCAGCCTCTACGAGACGCTCAGCCAGGAGTTGAACATGAACATCATGTTCAGTCCGCGCGGGGTCATCATGCTGGCCCAGACAGAGCACGAAAGGCGCGGCTACCAACGCACCGCCCATGCCAATGCCCTGCAAGGCATCACGACCGAATTCATCGGGCCGGCCCGCGTCAAGGAACTGGTGCCGATCATCAATATCGACGGGCCGCGCTATCCGGTCCTCGGCGGCCTGTGGCAGGCGCGCGGCGGAACCGCACGTCACGATGCGGTCGCCTGGGGCTATGCCCGGGCCTGTTCGGAAATGGGAATCCACGTCATCCAGAAATGCGAGGTGACGGGGATCCGCCGCGATGACGGCGGCAAGGTGGCCGGCGTCGATACCAGCAGGGGGTCGATCGATTGCGACAAGCTGGGTATCGTCGTGGCGGGGCACTCCGGCGTGCTGGCGCAAATGGCGGGCTTTCGCCTGCCGATCGAATCCGTCGCGCTCCAGGCGCTGGTCAGCGAGCCGATCAAACCCTGCATGGACGTTGTGGTGATGGCCAATACCGTGCATGGTTACATGAGCCAGTCGGACAAGGGCGAGATGGTAATCGGCGGCGGTGCCGACGGCTACAACAACTACACCCAGCGTGGATCGTTCCACCATGTCGAGGAAACCGTCCGCGCCCTGGTCGAAACATTCCCGATCGTCAGCCGGCTGAAGATGCTGCGTCAATGGGGCGGTATCGTCGACATGACCGGGGACCGCTCACCGATCATCTCGAAGACCCCGCTTGCGGGCTGTTTCATCAACTGCGGCTGGGGCACCGGCGGGTTCAAGGCGATCCCCGGCTCGGGCTGGGGCTTCGCCGAGATGATCGCGAAGGGGCACTCGCCGCTCACCGACGCCTTCGGGCTGGAACGATTCCGCGAAGGCCGGTTCATCGACGAAAGCGTTGCGGCGGGGGTGGCGCATTGATTGACGAAGTTCACACTATTCTTTCGTCTAGAGAGCTTTGGTCAGGACTATTCGGTGCTGTCTTGGGTGGTGGCATTTCATTGTTCGGTTCATGGGCAGCTACGGGCCGTGCTTTTCGTCAGCAGAGAAAATTAGACGCGGAGACGGAACAAGCGAATGCCGCTAAGCTTGCTTTCATTGCCTTCTTCAAGCTGAAGAATCTTTATGAAGATGTTGCAAACATGAAGCGGCAGATTGACGAAATGTTTTCTACTGCTGATGCTAATGACGCTTCAGACATGGAGCCTTTCGGAAAGGTTATGGAACTCGTAGGTGATGGCGAGCGCCCAAAGCAGATTACAACGGAAGAGTTGTCTTTTCTTCTTTCTTCACAAAAAGCCAACCTGTTTGAGGAAATATTTCTTGTGCAAAAACGCGTTCTTCACGTTCTAGCATCTGCAAGTTTTTACAACGATTTGAGACGTGAATTTTTTAAGTTTACTGAGGAGCGTAGTACGGACGTTAGCGTTGGTGAAGGGACAGAGATGATGAACGAATTCTCTGGGCAGTCGGCGGTTATCGCGCAAGCGCAGGCATCACGTCTTAACAATTTGCTGGGGCAGATCATGCAGTTTCTGGAGCGAGAGGTAGAGGACTCTTGGAGAGTTCTGGAACAACTCAAAGACGCCGCAGAGGTTCATTTCGGAAAAAAATACCCCAAACTTGATCTTGAGAAAGAAGATAAGTATGGCCTCTAATTCGTTGGTAAATACTCTGAGAAATGGTCAAAAATGCTGATCCTTGAATGCCCCAATTGCGGCGTCATGGCCGAGGAAGCCGAACTCGTCCCCGGGGGCGAGGCGCATCTGAAACGCTTCGGCCCGGAGTCCTCGGACGCGGATTTCGAGGGCTACCTGTTTCAACGCGAAAACCCGCGCGGCGTGCATTTCGAACGCTGGCGCCATGCACATGGCTGCGGCAAGTGGTTCCACGCCGCGCGCTGCACGCAGACGCTGGAGGTGTTCGCCACCTATCCTGCGCAGACCACCGCGCCGCCGCAAGACATCCGTGACGCGATTTCGGCGAAACGGCCCGGCTGGACCTGGAGGGAAATCCGATGATCCTTCTTCTCGGCAAAAATACTCATTTCACCACCCAGGCGTTCAGAACCGGAGCCCAGGCATGAGCACCCGTCTTCAGACCGGCGGCCGCCTGATCGACCGCGCTCACCGCCAAAGCTTCACCTTCAACGGCCGCCGGCTGACGGGTTTCGCCGGCGATACGCTGGCCTCGGCTTTGCTGGCCAATGGCCAGATGCTGATCGGCCGGTCGTTCAAGTATCACCGCCCGCGCGGCGTGATCGCCTCCGGCGCCGAGGAACCCAACGCGCTGGTCGGTCTGGGCGCCGGCGCGCGGTTCGAACCGAACCAGCGCGCGACCACGACCGAGCTTTTCGCCGGCCTGGCGGCGTCCAGCCAGAACCACTGGCCCAGCCTCGATCTCGATATCGGCGCAGTCAACAACCGCATGGCACGGTTCCTGCCGGCGGGATTCTATTACAAGATGTTCATGAACCCGCGGCCGTTCTGGAAATATCTCTATGAGCCCTTCATCCGGCAATCGGCCGGGCTGGGCCGCGTGCCGAAACACGGCGATGCCGACCGCTACGAGCATTTCCATGCCTTTGTCGATGTCCTGGTCATCGGCGGCGGCATCGCCGGCTTGCAGGCCGCGCTTGCCGCCGGTCGTGCGGGGGCGCGGGTGCTGGTCATGGAACAGACCGCCCATTGGGGCGGGCGCGCCCCGGTGGACGGCGTGCGGATCGACGGCCGGCCGGCCGAGGACTGGATCGCCGACAGCGTGGCCGCGCTGAGCGCGATGGACAATGTCACGCTGCGCAACCGCACCATGGGGGCGGGCGTTTACGACCATGGGTATGTGCTGGGCCATGAGCGTGTGGCCGATCACGCGCCCGGGTCCGACGGGCCGCGCCACCGCCTTTGGCGGGTGCGCGCCGGGCAGGTCGTCACCGCGACGGGCGCGATCGAGCGGCCGCTGTCCTTTGCCGGCAATGATCTGCCCGGGGTGATGCTGGCCTCGGCAGTGCGCGATTACGCGGTCAACTGGGCGGTGTCGCCGGGCGACCGCACCGTGATCGTGACCAATAACGACGATGCCTATCGCACGGCCATCTGCCTGAAAGAGGCGGGTCTGGACGTGCCGGTGATCGTCGATGCCCGTGCCGAAGCGGCCGGCGCATTGCCGCAGCAGGCCCGCGCCCTTGGCATTCGCGTGGAAACCGGCAAGGGGATCGCCCGGGTCAAGGGCGGCAAAAGCGTGAGCGGCGTCGCGCTTTGCGCCCAGGCGGGCGAGGGCGCGGTGCTGGAAGAGGTGGCTTGCGACGCGGTGGCGATGTCCGGCGGCTGGTCGCCGGTGGTCCACCTGTGGTCGCATTGCGGTGGCAAGCTGACCTGGGACGCGGCCCAGGCGCATTTCCGACCGGACCCCGACCGGGCGCCCGTGTCGCATGACGGGCGCGGTTTCGTCATCGCCGCCGGCGCGGCCAATGGCGCATTGCAGGCCGCGGCCACGCTGGCCGATGGCGTTGCGGCAGGCAAGGCGGCGGCCAGGGCGGTGGGGATGAAGGCAAAGGGCGGCCCGGTCGCCCGCGCCGAGGCGCCCGAGGAAGCGCCGCTTGCGCCGGTCTGGATGATGCCCCAGGGCGCGGGCATCAAGCTGCGCATGAAGATGTGGCTGGATTTCCAGAACGACGTGAAGGTCTCGGACGTGCAGCTTGCCGCGCGCGAGGGCTATGAAAGCGTCGAGCACGCCAAGCGCTATACCACGCTCGGCATGGCCACCGATCAGGGGAAGCTCAGCAACATCAACGGGCTGGCGGTTCTGGCTCAATCTCTGGGCCAGGAAATTCCGCAGGTCGGCACGACCACATTCCGCCCGCCCTATACGCCGATCTCGATGGGGGCCATCGCGGGCGAGGCGCGCGGCGCCATCTTCCAGCCGCTGCGGCGCACGCCGATACATGGCTGGCACGAGGAAAACGGCGCCGATTTCGAACCGGTCGGCCAGTGGCGGCGCCCCTATTGCTATCGCCGCGGCGGCGAATCGCGCGCCGATGCGGTGATCCGCGAAGTGAGGAACACGCGCGAAAACCTTGGTTTGCTTGACGCATCGACGCTGGGCAAGATTCTGGTCAAGGGGCCGGATGCCGGTCGCTTTCTCGACATGCTCTACACCAACATGATGTCCAGCCTGAAGCCGGGGCGCTGCCGCTATGGCCTGATGTGCAACGAGAACGGCTTCCTGATGGATGACGGGGTGGTGGCGCGGATCGACGATCAGACATTCCTGTGCCACACGACCACCGGCGGGGCCGAGCATATCCATGCGCATATGGAGGAATGGCTCCAGACCGAATGGTGGGACATGAAGGTGCATGTCGCCAACCTGACCGAGCAATATGCCCAGATCGGCGTGGTCGGCCCGAATTCGCGCAAGCTGCTCGAAAAGCTGGGCGGAATGGATGTCGGCAGGGATGCCTTGGCCTTCATGGATTGGGCCGATGGTGAGATTGCCGGGATCCCGGCGCGGGTCTATCGGATCTCCTTCTCGGGCGAGCTGTCCTTCGAGATCGCCGTGCCCGCCGGCCAGGGGCGTGCCTTCTGGAATGCCTGCGTCGAGGCCGGGCAGGAATTCGGCCTCATGCCCTACGGGACCGAGGCGCTGCATGTCATGCGCGCCGAGAAGGGCTTCATCATGATCGGGGATGAAACCGACGGCACCGTGATCCCGCAGGATCTGGGGCTGGACTGGGCAATTTCGAAGAAGAAAGCGGATTACCTGGGCAAGCGCGCGCAGGCGCGCAGCCACATGAGCGATCCCGATCGCTGGCGCCTGGTCGGGCTCGAAACGCTCGACGGCTCGGTGATTCCCGATGGCGCCTATGCCCCGGCCGAGGGATATAACGCCAATGGCCAGCGCAACACGCAGGGGCGCGTGACCTCGACCTATTACTCGCCGACGCTGGGTC
Source organism: Actibacterium sp. (assembly GCA_016278325.1). GTDB lineage: Bacteria > Pseudomonadota > Alphaproteobacteria > Rhodobacterales > Rhodobacteraceae > JADQCB01. The sequence goes on along the minus strand of JADQCB010000014.1, from coordinate 4,591 downwards.
GCGGCATTGCCATGGGCCTGGTTCGTCACGGCCCGGACCGGATGGGCGAGGTGATTGCCTTTGCCACGCTGGACGGCGGCAGCGTCGAGGCGCGGATCGTCGATCCGGTATTCTTCGACAAGGAGGGGGAGAAACAGAATGTCTGACCCGGCCAGCGCCCTGGGCGGCGCCCGTTTCGACGGCCTCGCCGCGATCGAGGAACTTGCCCCGCGGGGCATGATCACGCTGCGCGGCGATCTGGGCATGACCGCCTTGCAGGGGGCCGCCACCGCGGCCACCGGCGCCGCGTTCCCGGCGCGGCGCGCCATCGCGTGGAAAGGCGACAGGGCCCTGGGCTGGATGTCGCCCGACGAGATCCTGGTGATGGTGCCATATGATGCGGCAGGCGATGCGGCCGCGGCGATCACGCGGAAACTGCATGAAACGCATCACCTGGCCGTCGACGTGTCGGATGCGCGGTCGGTCTTTCGCCTGTCAGGCGGCGTCGCGGCGCGCGAGGTTCTGGCCAAGCTTTGCCCGGTGGATCTGTCCGCGGATGCCTTCGGGCCGGGCCAGCTGCGCCGCACCCGTGCGGCACAGGTGCCGGTCGCATTCTGGATGCGCGATGCCGAAACCTTCGAGCTGATCTGTTTCCGCTCGGTCGCGCGATATGTCTTCGACCTGTTGTCCGTGGCTGCCGCGCCGGGCGGGGCGGTCGGCTATTTCGGCCACGGGGCTTGACCTTCCGGGGTGTTAACCTCCATCTAGCGGGTAACATTCCGAAGCAACAGAAGGGGTCAGACCAATGGCTTTCGAACTTCCCGACCTTCCCTACGCCCACGACGCGCTTGCCGATCTGGGCATGTCGAAGGAAACGCTGGAATATCACCATGACATTCACCACAAGGCTTATGTCGACAACGGCAACAAGGCGGTCGCCGGCACCGAGTGGGACGGAAAGCCGGTGGAAGAGATCATCAAGGGCACCTACCAGCCCGGCGCCGTGGCGCAGAACGGCATCTTCAACAACGCGTCGCAGTTCTGGAACCACAACCAGTTCTGGGAGATGATGAGCCCCACGAAAACCGGCATTCCCGGCGAGCTGGAAAAGGCCCTGACCGAGGCGTTCGGCTCGGTCGACAAGTTCAAGGAAGAATTCGCCGCCGCCGGCGCCGGGCAGTTCGGATCGGGCTGGGCCTGGCTGGTCAAGGATACCGATGGCAGCCTGAAGGTCACCAAGACGGAAAACGGCGTGAACCCGCTGTGCTTCAACCAGACCGCGCTGCTGGGCTGCGACGTGTGGGAACATTCCTATTACATCGATTTCCGCAACAAGCGCCCCGCGTATCTCAAGAACTTCCTTGACAACCTGGTGAACTGGGAAAACGTGGCCGCGCGGATGTGACGCTGTCGATGGCGGTTGCAGCCCCCGCATCGGGGCGGCAGACCTGACACGGGCAGGCAAGGGCGGCTCTGCATCGGGGCCGCCTTTCTTGTCCCCGGCGACAATTCCGCGGTGACGGTGGCGGATCGGCACATGATGGTTCCGACCGGCCCCGCCCGCGGCCCGAAATCGTGTGGAATATCCTTCGAGGAGACAATGTATGACACAACTCACCAAGGGAACCTGGGTTCTGATCGCCGATGGCGAAAAGGCGCTTTTCCTGCGTAACGATCTGGACGAGATGAACCCGGACCTGAACGTGGTCCGGATCGCCAGCCAGGACAATCCGCCCAACCATGAGCAGGCCGCGAACCGACCCGGGCGTGTCCATGAAGCCGTCGGCGCCGGACGGTCGGCCTATGCCGACACCGACTGGCACCGGCTTGCCAAGGATCGCTTCGCCGACGAACTGGCCGAGATCCTCTATTCGCAGGCCCACAGCGGCGCGTTCCAGCGGATCGTCCTTGTCGCGCCACCGCGGGTTCTGGGCGAGCTGCGCGAGAAGATGCACAAGGAAGTCGCCGACCGCGTGGTGGCCGAATTGCACAAGACGCTGACGAACCACCCGCTCGACAAGATCGAGACGATGCTCCGCGACGAGCTGGCCAGCCTTTAACCGCTTGCACGCACCCGCCGCTTGCGGCAGCACTGCGGCAGGCGGGCGGAAAAGGGACGGCATGAGCGAGGCTGGCAAGGGTATACTGGCGATGGTGGCAGCCTGCTGCATCTGGGGGCTGTCATCGCTTTATTACAAGATGCTGGCCCATGTGCCGCCGCTGGAAGTGCTCAGCCATCGCACCCTCTGGTCGATGATCTTCTTCGGGGCGGTGCTGGCGGTTCAGGGCCGGCTTGGCCAGGTGGCCGAGCTTTTCAGGAAGCCGCGCGTTCTGGCGATCGTGCTGCTGGCGGCGGTGCTGATATCGACCAACTGGTTCTTTTTCATCTTCTCGGTGCAGACCGGCCATGCGGTTCAGGCCAGCCTGGGGTATTACATCTTTCCGCTGGTCGCGGTGATGCTGGGGTTCGTGTTGCTGGGCGAAAAGCTGGGCCCGGCGAAATGGGCCGCCGTCGGTCTGGCCGCGGCGGCGGTCGGCGTGCTGACCTGGGGCTATGGTGTCGCGCCCTGGATTTCACTGATCCTTGCCTTTTCTTTCGGGTTTTACGGCCTGCTCAAGAAGGGCTCACCCGCCGGTCCGGTGGTTTCGGTCACCACCGAGGTGCTGCTGCTCGCCCCGTTGGCGCTGATCTGGCTGTGGGGTGTGCACATGCAGGGATGGCAAGGGCTGGTGGGGCGCAACCTGGCGACCTTCGGGCACAGCCTGAAGGACAGCCTGTTGCTGATGCTGGCCGGGCCGCTGACCGGCGCGCCGCTGGTCCTGTTCTCCTATGCGTCCAAGCGGGTGCGGCTGGGCACGGTCGGGCTGGTGCAATATCTCAACCCCAGCCTTCAGTTCCTGGTGGCGACCCTGATCTTTCGCGAAACCTTCACCAGGTGGCATGCCATCGCGTTTCCGATGATCTGGCTGGCGCTGGCGCTCTACAGTTGGTCGAGCCTGCGTCAGGACAGGGCGGCGCGCAGGGTCGCGGTCAGGGTGGCGGGCGAGGGGACCACGGTGACGTAATCGCGAATCCCCGGTTCGGCGAACCCCTCGGCGATGAAATGGTCGATCAGGCCGACCAGCGGGGTCCAGAAGCCTTCGATGTCAAGCAGAAGGATGGGTTTTGCATGCAGGCCCAGCTGACGCCATGTCAGCACCTCGAAGAATTCGTCGAGCGACCCGGCCCCGCCCGGCATCACCACGATTGCGTCCGAATTCATGAACATGACCTTCTTGCGCTCATGCATCGTCTCGGTCACCACGAAGGCGGAAAGGTCGCGCTTGCCCGCCTCGCGTTCCAGCAGATGCACCGGGATCACCCCGAAGGTCTGGCCCCCGGCCGCCTGCGCCGCCCGCGCGGCCCGGCCCATCAGGCCGATATCGCCGGCCCCGTAGACCAGCCGCCAGCCTTCCTGCGCCAAGGCGCGACCGGTTTGTTCGGCCGCTTGCGCATAGCTCGGCCGGGCCCCGTCGCGTGAGCCGCAGAAGACACAGATCGAAGGGTTGGTTCTGGACATCGCGGCCTTGCCGTCCCGGGGTTCTGGACCCCTGATAGCGGGGTTGATATGGTCCCGCAAGCGCCCGGCGACAGGACCGGGCAAGGGGAAGACGGATATGCCGAAATGGATGAAACTGGGCGCGCCGGGGCGCGGGGCCGCAGCCGGTGGCGCCCTGCTGGCGGCGCTTGCCCTGGGTTACGTCGTCTATGACGCCCGGCGGCCGGGGCCGCCGCCGGGTGGCGTGGCGATTCCCGAGGCCGGGACGGAAGCCGACGCTGGTAACCTGCAAGCCGCTCAAGACATCGCGGATCGGGATCGGCCCGGCGCGGGCAAGCCCGCATCACCGGATGCAACGACATCCGGGACCATGACGCCACCGGTCGACAGCCCGACACCGCAAGCGCTGGCCGAGACCCCCGATATGGCCGCGCCGGCTCAACCCGGTGATAACGCCGCCGCGCCCGACGGGCCGCCGCCACCGGCCTTCGACGTGGTGCGCTTGGATGCGCAAGGCAACGCGCTGGTGGCCGGAACCGCGGCGCCGGGCGCGCAAGTGCGGATCCTGATCGACGGGCAGGCGGTGACCGGAACACAGGCCGATTCGTCGGGCCAGTTCGTGGCCCTGTTCGAGGTTCCGCCGGCCGCGACACCGCGCGTCGTGGAACTGGCGATGGACCTGGCCGACGGCCGGCAGGTGAGCGGGGATGCCACGGTGATCCTGGCGCCCGATGCGCCGCGCCCGGACAGGCTCGCGCGGGCCACGCCCGATACGATGCCGGACCTGGCCGGGACGGACCGGGGCCGGCCGGTGGCGGCGCAACCCGCGGCCGGGGTCGGTGAAACCGGGCCCGCGCAGGCAAGCGGGGCGGCCACCGGTGCCGAGCCCGAACCCGCACCCGATACGCAGGCGCAGACCGTTTCGATGGCGGACGCCCAGGCCGACCGGTCGGTGCCGCCAACGGTCCAGGCGCAGGGGGCGGTGCCCGGGGCGCCGCCGGACACGGCGACCGCGCCCGCCGACGTGCCGTCCGCCGCGGATGCCGCGCCCGGCGGTCCGGCGCCCGCGCGAC
>JADQCB010000036.1 GCA_016278325.1 Actibacterium sp. | reverse complement strand
TCAAGGCGATCTGGGGTCTGCTGCCCGCCGCCATCGGCGATCTGGCGTTCCAGGCGGCGAACAGCCTGGTCGACGGCGTCGAGGCGATGCTGAACGGCGTGGTCGCGCGCATCAACGGCTTCATCGGCGGGATCAACCAGGGTCTCGAAGCCCTCGGGTCGGAGCGCCGCATTTCGCTGGTGCCCGACCTCGACCTCGGCGAGATCGAGAACCGCTTCGAGGGCGCAGCCAGCGCTGCGACGACGGCGGCGCAGGCGGCCTTCGTTCGGGCCTTCGAGGACAATCCGCTGACCGCGCCCGATCTGGGCCTGACCGAGGCGGCGAACCGGGCGCTTGAATCCGCCAACGTCTATCGCGGTGCTGCACGCGATCTGGCCGAACGGGCCCGCGCGCCGCTCGAAAGCTGGCAGGCGCTGCGCGATGCAGTGCGCGGCACCGACGAGGCGAGCGCGGATGCGCTGACCGAGGCCACGGGTGCTGCCGAGCGGCTGGAGACGGCGCTCGGCGATGCCGGACGCGCCGCGACGGGCGCTGGTGTGGCGGCCGGAGATGCTGCTGCGGCAGCGGAGCCGGACACCGAGGCCGCCGTCACCGGCTGGCAGGCGGTCACGGCGGCGCTGTCGGACTACGCCAGCAAGGCCCGCGACATCGGTGGCGACATCGGCCAGAGCCTCGTCGGCGCATTCCAGTCGGCCGAGAACGCGGTGGGCCAGTTCGTGCGGACCGGCAAGCTGAACTTCCGCGACTTGGTCACCTCGCTGCTGGCCGATCTCGCCCAGCTTGCGGCGCGACGGTTCATCCTCGGGCCAATCGCCAATGCGCTCTCGGGCGTGTTTTCTGGAGCGGGCGGCATCTTCGCGAACGTCCTGCATGCGGGCGGAATGGTCGGATCGGCCGGGCCCTCGCGCATGGTCCCGGCCATCGCCTTTGCCGCCGCGCCCCGGATGCATGGCGGCGGCATGGCCGGACTTCGCCACGACGAGGTGCCTGCGATCCTGCAGCGCGGCGAACGGGTCCTGTCGCGTCGCGAGGCGCAGGCCTACGGCGCGGGCGGCGGGGTCAACGTCACTATCATGGCCCGCGATGCCGAGAGCTTCCGCCAGTCGCGCACACAGGTCGCAGCCGACATCGCCCGCGCGGTGTCGCTTGGACGCAGGGGGCTCTGAGCGCCCATCATTGGAAAAGGATCCACAGCGCCACGGCCGCAAGCATCACCCCGGAGGCAATATTCAAAGGGCGCGCGCTCCTTTCGCTCCTGAACCGTCGCATCAGCATATCGCCTGCGATCGTCCAGACGGTGAAAGCAACGAAGTTGTTCAATGTGAAAACGCTCGTGATCCAGAGAACGAGCCCGGCGTCGGAATTGGCGTCGACCGGTAGGAACTGAGTGAATATCAATGCGATGATCAGATACGCTTTCGGATTGAGCAGCAGAAGAACTGCGCCGTCCATGACCGTTGCGCGCCGAGCAACCTTGTCGTCGTCCGTGGCGCCCGCTCGCAGGAATTTCAGCGCAAGCCAGAAAATATACGCCGACCCGAGATAGCGCATGAGGTCGAAGACTTCGGTGCTCATCCGGGCGACACCGGCAAAGCCAAAGCCGATCGCGGCCGTCACGACGAAGGTTGCCAGATGATACCCGATCGTTGCCGGGACCGAGGCCCGCAACCCGAACCGCCCGCCGATGGCCGCGAAGAACATGTTGCCTGGCCCGGGACTGTAGGCGAGCGGGAAAAGAAACAGAACGAGCGCAAGGGTAAGCTCGAGCATGCGGGGGGGCCCTCCATTGAATTCGTGGAGGTTTTCCCTCCGAAATCCCCGTGACGCGACCCGTTTCATGCGCAAGTCGGGCTTCTCTCCGTCACCGGTTCAGCTCGGCGAGAGATCAGCCACTGCAGTTGGCGGGAACGGATGGCGCGGGCCCTGTAATTCCCTTCCACACGAGAAAACCTGATGGCCTTCCATGAGGTCCGGTTTCCGGACGACATCAGCCGCGGCGCGCGCGGCGGACCCGAACGGCGCACCCAGATCGTCGAGCTCGCCTCGGGCGACGAGGAGCGGAACGCCAGCTGGGCGAACTCGCGCCGCCGCTACGATGTCGCCTATGGGATCCGGCGCGCTGACGATCTGGCGGCGGTGGTTGCCTTCTTCGAGGGGCGCAACGGACGGCTCCACGGTTTCCGCTTCAAGGACTGGGCGGATCACAAGTCCTGCCTGCCTTCGGGCACGCCATCGCCGACCGACCAGGCGATCGGCACCGGCGATGGCGCGACGACCGCGTTCCACCTGGTGAAGCGTTATGCCTCTGGCAGCCAGACCTGGCTGCGGACGATCACCAAGCCGGTCGCCGGCACGGTACGCGTCGCGTTCGATGGCGCGGAGCAGCTCAGCGGCTGGTCCGTCGACACGACTAACGGCGTCGTGACCTTCGATAGTGCGCCCGCCGAGGGCGTCGCCATCACCGCGGGCTTCGAGTTCGACGTTCCAGTCCGCTTCGACACCGATACACTCGACGTGACGCTCGATCTCGAGCGGCTCGGCTCGATCACCTCCATCCCGCTTCTGGAGATCCGGCGATGAACGACACCGGCGTTCGCGGGGCTTACGCCGCGCCACCGGCGCCACGGTCCCCGCTCACTGTCGCAGCCGTGCTGCGCGACCCCATGCAATCTCCAAGACCTCGAGGCATCCGCCATGAATGACGGATCGGGCTTTGTTGCAGCGGTCTTCAGGGAACTTGCCACATCCACCGCCGTGATCCTCGCCGCCTGGGGCGCGCTCGGCGGGGCCACGAACGCGCTGACGACGAAGATGCGGCTGCGCGACGCGCTGCGGCACATCCTGCTCGGCGGGCTGATCGCGGCCGGGATGGGCAGCCTTTCCATGGCCGTGATCACCGCCTGGCTCGGCCTGCCGCCCGAGGCGATCCCGGCGGGCGGTGCTGCAGGGTCGGCCGCCTATCTTGTGGGCGTCTTCGGGCCGGCCTTCATCGAGATGCTGCTCGCCCGGCTGCGCCGCGCCAACGAAGGCGGCGGCGATGAATGAACTTCTCCGCCTCGCGCGCTCCCTGCGCTGCGAACCGGCCAACCCTAGAGCAGCCTTCGCCCATCGTCTGCGCATCGGCCTCGCCGTCGCTTCACTGATCCTGATCCTCTCGCTTCTCCGGTAACCCCATGCACATGACCGACCGGGGCCTGCTGGCCCTCGTCCGGCACGAAGGACTCGTGCCCGGACCCTATCTCGATGTGAAACAGGTCTGGACCTTCGGCATCGGCCACACGGCCGCGGCCGGGGCCCCTGATCCGGCCACCATGCCCCGAGGCATGCCGGCCGATCTCGACGCCGGGATCCGCGAGGCCTTCCGGGTCTTCCGTACCGACCTCGAGCGTTACGAGACCGCCGTACATCGCGCCGTGAAGGTGCCGCTGGCGCCGCACGAGTTCGATGCGCTGGTGTCGTTCCACTACAACACCGGCGGCATCGCCAAGGCTGCGCTGACCCAGCACCTCAATGCCGGAAATCGCGTTGCAGCCGCCGACGCGTTTCTGAACTGGCGGCGACCAGCCTCGATCATCCCGCGGCGAGAAGCCGAGCGCGACCTGTTCCGCCATGGCCGCTATCCCGGCGGAACGATCCCGGTCTGGTCCGTGGATCGCACGGGCCGCGTCGATTTCTCCCGACCGATCCGACGCCTGACCGAGAATGAGGCTCTGGCCTTGGCTCGCGGGGCGTCGCCGATGCCGAGGCCACCGGTCTTCGAGCCTGCACCTGACGCGCCGACCGGCTGGCTCGCCCGGCTGGTCGCCTTCTTCTCCACCCTGATCCGGAGGGCCTGATCCCCATGCGCTACGTTCGACCCAGCTCGCTCACCTGGTGGGCGGGATTGCTCGCCATGCTGACTGGCATCGCCACTCTCGCGCTGCCCGCCACCGGTCCGCTGAGCGAGCTGTCCCGCTTCATCGCGCTGCTCGCCGGCTCAGGCGATGCCTCGCCCGCAGGGCTCATGTTCCTCGGGCTCGGCCTGATCGGCCTGCGGGACCGGATCGAGCGCGGGTTCCGCGGCGATGCTTGAGTTCTTCGCAGGTCTGGTCGTGGGCGGCTGCCTTGGCGTCTTCGTCGCAGCCCTCTGCGTCGCCGCCACGCGCGGGAAGCAGGACGATGGCTGATCTCCTGATCTGGCTGGTCGCGGCTCTCGGCGCGGTTGGGGGCGTCGTCCTCGGCCGGGTCTGGGGGCGCGTCGGAGGGAAGCGCGAAGGCAAACGGGAGGCCGAACGCGATGCGATGGAAGACAAGAGCGAGCGCGTCGAACGCGGGCGCGACGCGGTTCGCGATGGCCGCGGCGCTGGCGATCCTGCTGACCGGCTGCGCCGCAACGATGGTCGGTGGTGATGCCGGCTGCGCCTCCTACGCCGAGGCGCGGCTCGCCCGGCCGGCTGCCGAGACCGTCGCAGCCGTACCCCCGGACTGGGCGGACTGGATCGCCGATCTCGACGACCGCATGACGGGAACCTGCCGATGAAGTCCCTCTCGCCCGCCCTGCAGGCCCATCTCGAGGAGGGCACGACCACGCTCGCCTGGTGCTGGCGGATCGCGCGGGCCGATGGCGTTACCTTCGGCTTCACCGATCACGACCGGACGCTCAGCTTCGACGGGACCGACTTCGAGCCGGAGAGCGGGCTCACGGCCTCCGAGGTCCGCTCGGGCTCGGACCTGTCGGTCGATGCGCAGGATGCCGAGGGGGTGCTGACTTCGGACCGGATCACCGAGACCGACATCCTCGACGGCCGCTGGGACAACGCCGAGGTCGAGGTGTGGCGGGTGAACTGGACCGACACGAGCCAGCGCGTGCTGATGCGGCGCGGGGCCATCGGCCAGATCCGGCGCGGGCGTCTGGCCTTCGTCGCCGAGGTCCGCTCGCTCGCCCATGTGCTGGGCCAGACGATCGGGCGGACCTTCCAGGCGACCTGCGATGCCGCGCTCGGCGATGCGCGCTGCGGCGTCGATCTGGAGAACCCGGCGTTCAAGGGCACCGGCGCCGTGATCGATCTCCTGCGGGACCGTGCCTTCACAGCCTCGGGTCTCGGCGACTTCGAGGCCGGCTGGTTCACCTTCGGTACCGTCGAATGGACGAGCGGCGCGAACGCCGGGCGGCGCGCGGAAGTGCTGGGCCACGACGTCACGGACGGCGTGGCAATCCTGACCCTGCTCGAGGCGCCGGTACGCCCCATCGCCGAGAGCGACGCCTTCGCCATCCGCGCGGGTTGCGACAAGCGCTTGGAGACCTGCGGGGCGAAGTTCTCCAACACCGCCAACTTCCGCGGCTTCCCCCACATCCCCGGCCAGGATGCGGTCCTGCGCTATGCCACTAAGGACGGCGGCCACGAAGGAGGCGTGCTGTGACGCAACCCCTCGCATTGGCCGACCCCGCGCGCATCATCGCCATCGCACGGGCCTGGCTCGGCACGCCGTACCACGACCAGGCGAGCCTCCGGGGCGTCGGCTGCGACTGCCTCGGGCTGGCCCGGGGCGTCTGGCGCGCGGTCGTCGGCCCCGAGCCATTCCCAATCCCGCCCTACAGCCGCGACTGGGGCGAGACCGGGCCGCGCGAGGTGTTGGCCGACGGCGCGCGGCGCATGATGATCGAGGTCGGGCCTGCCGATGCCGGACCCGGCGCGCTGGTCCTCTTCCGCATGAAGCCCCGCGCCATCGCCAAGCATGTCGGGATCCTGACGGGCCCCGCCACCTTCCTCCACGCCTATGAGCGTCTCGGTGTGATCGAGGAACCGCTCACCAACGCCTGGCGGCGGCGCATCGCCTTCGCCTTCCTGTTCCCGCAACGCTGAGTTCCACCCATGGCCACCCTCGTTCTCGGTGCCGCCGGCGCCGCCGTTGGCGGTTCGATCGGCGGAGCCATCCTCGGCGTGAGCGCCGCAACGATCGGTGGCTTCATCGGCTCCAGCATCGGCTCGGTGGTCGACAGCTGGATCATCTCCTCGCTGGCGCCCACGCAGCGCATCGAGGGGGCGCGACTCGACACGTTGCGCATCACCTCCGCCACGGAAGGCGCGGTGATCCCGCGGCTCTATGGCCGGATGCGGATGGGCGGCAACATCATCTGGGCGACCGATTTCCGCGAGGAGACGAAGACCACCACGCAGGGCGGCGGCAAGGGCGGCGGGGGCGGCAAGGTCAAGACGACCGAGTATCTCTACTACGCCTCTTTCGCCGTGGCGCTCTGCGAGGGGCCGATCACCGGCATCGGGCGGATCTGGGCCGACGGCAAGCCGATGGACCTCTCCGGCGTCACCTGGCGCTGGTATACGGGCGACGAGGCGCAGACGGCAGACCCGTTCATCGCCGCGAAGATGGGGGCGGCGAGCACGCCCGCCTATCGCGGCACGGCCTATGTGGTCTTCGAGGAGCTGGCGCTCTCGACCTACGGCAACCGCCTGCCGCAGCTCTCCTTCGAGGTCTTCCGACCGCTGGCCGATCCCGATACCGCCGAAGGGCTGGTGCAGGCCGTGACGATGATCCCGGCCTCGGGCGAGTTCACCTACGCGACGCAGGCGATCCGGAAGACCGATGGCGGCGCGACGGTGCCCGAGAACCTGAACGCGCTGGCCGCCTCCACCGACATGGTGGAGGCGCTGGACCGGCTGCAGGCGACGGCGCCTGCAGTCGAGAGCGTCAGCCTCGTGGTGGCCTGGTTCGGCGACGATCTGCGCGCGGGCTCCTGCAAGGTGCGGCCGGGCGTCGAGGTGTCGGCCAAGTCGACAACGCCCGCCACCTGGTCGGTCAATGGCATCAGCCGCGCCAATGCCTTCCTCGTCAGCCGCGACGATCAGGATCGCCCCGTCTATGGCGGCACGCCGTCCGACTTCGCCGTGGTGCAGGCGATCCAGGAGATGAAGGCCCGCGGGCTGCGGCTCACCTTCTATCCGTTCATCCTGATGGACGTTCCGCCCGGCAACAGCCTGCCGAACCCGTATTCCGACAATGCCGCGGAGACCGGTCAGCCCGCGTTCCCCTGGCGCGGCCGGATCACCTGTTCTCCCGCTGCGGGTTTCGCGGGGACCGTGGACAAGACCGCCACGGCCGCAAGCCAGGTCGCGGCGCTGTTCGGCGCGGCCACGCCCGCCAGCTTCAGCGTCTCGGGCGAAAGCGTCAGCTGGACCGGGCCATCGGGCGACTGGGGCCTGCGCCGCATGGTGCTGCACTACGCCCATCTCTGCGCAGCGGCGGGCGGGGTCGACGCCTTCCTGATCGGCACCGAGATGCCGGGGCTGACGACGATCCGCTCGGGCGCCAGCACCTACCCGGCGGTGCAGGCCTACCGGGACCTGCTCGCGGATGTGCGCTCGATCCTCGGGGCCGGGACGAAGATCGGCTATGCCGCCGACTGGTCGGAGTATTTCGGGCACCAGCCAGGCGATGGCAGCGGTGATGTGTTTTTCCACCTCGATCCGCTCTGGGCCGATCCGGAGATCGATTTCGTCGGGATCGACAACTACATGCCGCTCTCCGACTGGCGGGACGGGTTCGAGCATGCGGACGCAGCCGAGGGCTGGCCCGCGATCTACGACCGCGCCTACCTGCAGGCGAACATCGTCGGCGGCGAGGGCTTCGATTGGTTCTACGCCAGCGCAGCCGATCGGTCGGCGCAGGTTCGCACCCCGATCACGGATGGCGCGGCCAGCAAGCCATGGGTCTTCCGCTACAAGGATCTGCGCGCCTGGTGGTCGAACCCGCATTACGACCGCCCGGGCGGCGTGGAGAGCGGGACGCCGACGGCGTGGGTGCCGCAGTCGAAGCCGATCTGGTTCACCGAGTTGGGCTGCCCGGCCATCGACCGGGGCACCAACCAGCCCAACGTCTTCTTCGACCCGAAGTCGTCCGAGAGCTTTACACCGCATTTTTCGCGGGGCTGGCGCGACGACGCGATCCAGCGGGCGTATCTCGAGGCGACGTACCTCTGGTGGGGCGAGGCCGCGAACAACCCGATCTCCGTCGTCTACGGCGGCCGGATGGTGCATGTCCCCGAATGCGCCGCCTGGACCTGGGACGCGCGGCCCTATCCGTTCTTCCCGGCGCTGACCGACGTCTGGACGGACGGGGCGAACTGGCGGCTCGGCCACTGGCTGACCGGTCGGCTCGGGGCAGTGTCGCTCGCGGCGCTGGTTCGCCACCTCTGCACGCGGGCGGGGCTGCCCGAGTCCCAGATCGACGTCACCGGGCTTTGGGGCGCGGTCGAAGGCTACGCCATCACGGCGCTCGAAAGCCCGCGCGCATCGCTCACCACGCTGTCGCGCCACTTCGGTTTCGACGCGGTGGAGACCGAGGGCGTGATCCGCTTCGTCATGCGCGGCCGGGCCTCCGTCGCCACCCTTGGGCCCGACGATCTGGTCGCCCCTCGCGAGGGCGACGTGCTGGAGCTGACGCGCGGCCAGGAGACCGAGCTGCCGCAGGCGCTGAAGTGGCAGGTCGCGCGGGCAGCCCCGCCACGATCCGTTCGACCGCGTTGTTGAAGTCGTCCATGGTCACGGCCTTGGCCCTGCGTCGTGTGGCGAGGAGCGCGGCCTCGTTGACGAGATTCGCCAGGTCGGCGCCCGAGAACCCGGCGCTCAGCGCGGCGACTTTCTCTGCATCCACCTCGGGCGCAAGCCGCACCTTTTTCATGTGCACCTTCAGGATCGCGATCCGACCCGCCTTGTCGGGCTTGTCGACGAGTACCTGCCGGTCGAACCGTCCGGCCCGCAGGAGCGCGGGATCGAGGATCTCCGGCCGGTTCGTCGCGGCCAGCAGTACGATGCCGGAGGACGGATCGAACCCGTCGAGTTCGGTCAGGAGCTGGTTCAGCGTCTGTTCGCGCTCATCGTGGCCGCCGGCGATCTGCCCCGACGACCGGGCTCGGCCAAGGGCGTCCAGTTCGTCGATGAAGATGATCGCTGGCGCGGATTTGCGCGCCTGCTCGAAGAGGTCGCGGACGCGTGCGGCGCCGACGCCCACGAACATCTCGACGAATTCCGAGCCCGAGATCGAGAAGAAGGTGACTCCGGCTTCACCGGCCACGGCACGGGCCAGAAGTGTCTTGCCGGTCCCCGGCGGGCCGACCAGCAGAACGCCCTTGGGAACGCGTGCACCGAGGCTACCATAGCCTTCCGGGTCCCTCAGGAAATCGACAATCTCCTCCAGCTCCGCCTTGGCCTCGTCGACGCCGGCCACATCGCTGAAGGTCACGCCGGTCTCCTTTTCCATGTAGACCTTGGCCCGACTTCTTCCGACCTGCATGAAACCGCCGAAACCCTGCCGTTCCGCGAACTTGCGGAAGAACAGCATCCACAGTGCAAAGAAGACGAAGGCGGGCACGACCCACGACAGGATTGCTGTCAACCAGGTGTTCTCGGGAACGCCCGCGATCTCGACGCCGGAGTCTTCGATCCGCTCAAGGATCGCCGGATCGACGATGTGCGTCACGAACTGGCTCTTGCCGTCGACGGGCATCTGGAAGGAGCCGGTGATCGTGTCGGAGCCGACTGCGACCGAGGCGATCCGCCCCTCGTCGAGGTAGGTCTCGAACTGGCTGTAGGTTATCGGCGCGATGTCCTGTGCGCTCGAGATCAGGCTCTGGATGAAGAGCACGGCGAGCACGGCCAGAACCCAGTACCAGATGTTGAATTCGGTTTTCTTCTCCATGTTGCACCCTCTTGCTCAAAGGGCTTCGGGCTCAGGCCGGTGGTGAGTCTTCCGTGCGGGCCAGTCTTTCCTTGATGCGGACCAACAACTTCGAGAGATGTTCCCGTTCTTGAAGCGTCAGGTTCTGCAGCACATCCTCGCGCAGGTCTTCTCCTACCGGTTCGAGGTCTTTCAGCAGACGCCTTGCCGCCTCGGTAACCGTCAGCAGGTTGGAGCGGCGGTCCTGTGGATCGCGCACCCGTTCGACCAGCCCGCGCTCCTCCAAACGGTCCACCAGCTTGCCCGTCGAGGGCGAGCCCAACTCCAGCGCCTCGGCCAGCTGCGATTGCGAGAGCCTGCCGTGTCGGGCCACGATGCCGATCGCGAGCCAGGACACGCGCGTCAGGTCGAACGGCTTCAGCGCCTCGTCGATCTTCAGCCGGATACGATGGGCCACGTCGTGCAGCATGGTTCCCACGATGTCGTCGCCTTTCCGAAGCACCTTGCCGCCTTTTCATCGCATGCATATGTTTCGTATACATACAATGTGCATGCGTGGCGAAGTGGTCAAGCCCCCTGACGCCGGCGCGATATATCGGATCTCAAGGGAAACTAAGATGGAGCCATCGGTTCGCCATCGTGCGATCAACGTCATCCAGTCGGCGTTGCTGATCGGGAGCATGTCCGTGATCGCGTGGCTCATCCTGGACATGATCGCGGGGACCGCATGGGCGCTGGCCGTCGTGATCGGCGCAGCGGGCGGGATGCTTCTGGCCCCGAACCTGCCAAAGACGGTTCTTCTCTCTGCCTATGGGGCGCGTCGGCTCTCGGGGCGCGATTTCCCGGAAGGCGTCGTCATGCTGGCGGAACTGGCCCGGCGGGCAGGACTGCCGCGCGCGCCTGTCCTCCATTATGTGCCGAGCCGCTTGCCGAACGCCTTCGCCATCGGCTCCCCCGACGACAGCGCGGTGTGCGTCAGCGACGGGCTCCTGCGCCTGCTCAACCGCCGCGAGTTGGCTGGCGTGCTGGCGCATGAGGTGTCGCATATCGCCAACCGCGATCTCTGGATCATGGGTCTGGCCGATGCGATGTCGCGCGCTGTCTCGCTGGCGTCCTGGTTCGGGCAGCTCCTGTTGCTGCTGAACCTGCCATTGATCCTGTCCGGCGCAGCCTTTCTGCCGTGGCACATCCCGCTTCTGTTGGTGTTCTCGCCCACGATCATGGCGCTGATGCAGCTCGCGCTGTCGCGCACCGGGAATTCGACGCCGATCGCGGCGCGGCGGAACTGACGGGCGACCCCGCGGGTCTGGCCGCGGCGTTGACGAAGCTCGAGCAGCGCACGGGCCGCTTCTGGGAAGACATGTTTCTGCCTGGCCGCCGCATCCCGGAACCATCGCTGTTGCGGACTCACCCGCCGACGGAAGTCCGGATCGCGCGCCTGCGCAAGCTGGCGGTTCGTCCCCACGGGCCACATGTCGCCGATGTTCCATGCCGCACGCCGATCATGCCACCTGCGCCGGCGCCGCGCTTCGGACGCTTCGGCGTCTATCGATGAACGCCGGCCCGCTCAGGCCCGTGAGAAGACTTCTGCCGAGGCACAGGAGCCGGAAATGTGGAAGTGATGCCTTGAAAAACATGGGAAAAAATCTCCGTCGAAGGACTTGACGGCGTTTCGGTCGCTTCCTTTATCGGGCTCGGAAACGCCCAGATGGGGTTTTCGGAAACACGCGACAGGTCCGGCCACGAAGGCGGGCTTCCGGGGTTTCGCCACACGGGAAACCATCCGGAGTCGTAAACTGACACCGTCGCCGAGCGCGCGGCGGGACCTGCAGCATGTTCGCCCCTTCGGGCGTCTCCCGCGGAGTGCGTCGACGCAGCCGCGATTGCGATCAACGCAAGTGAGGAGACGCGACATGCTTTATCCAACCACATTCACGAGCGATCCGTTTGCGCTCATGCGCCGCATGAGCCGGGATTTCGATCGAACCTTCGGAACGCAGGCCACTGCCTTCCCGCAGGTCAATGTCTGGCAGAACGAGGAGGCGGTGGCGATCACCGCGGAACTGCCGGGGGTCGAACCCTCCGATATCGAGATCATGGTGAAGGACAACGTGCTGACGCTGTCGGGTGAGCGCAGTCAGCCGGATCTGGGCGATGACGCTGTCTGGCATCGGCGCGAGCGCGGTTTCGGCCGGTTCCGCCGGGCGATCCGTCTGCCCTTCGACGCCCGGGACGATCAGGTCGAGGCGCGTTTCGCCGATGGCGTGCTGCGCATCGCCGTGGCGCGGCCCGAGGAGGACAAGCCGCGCCGGATCGAGATCAAGGCTGCGTGAGAGGAGTGCGGACCCATGACGACGGACATGACAACGACGGAAAAGAACGCGGCAGAGACTCCCGAGACCACCCGAGGCGGTCGCATCTACCGTCCGCTGACCGACATCGTGGAGCGCGACGGCAGCGTGTCGCTGATGCTGGAAATGCCCGGTGTCACCCCGGACGACGTGGACATCACGTTGGATAACCGGGTGCTGACGATCCGCGGTCGCGCCGGGCAGAGCCGGCCCGAGAAGCTGCATCTGGCCTACGCCGAATACGGTGAAGGCGACTACGAACGTTCCTTCACGCTGTCGGAGGATTTCGATCCTGAAAAGGTCGAGGCGGGGATGAAGAACGGCCTGCTGACCGTGACCCTGCCGCGGGCCGAAGCCGCGAAACCGAAGAAGATCGCCGTCAAGTCTGCTTGAGCGGCGACAGTGAAAAGGAGAACTTGCCATGCAGATCAAGGACCTCATCCCCTGGGCGCGAAAAGGTGAGACGCCCGAGACCAGGACCGGCGAGGACAACCCCATCGCCAGCCTGCAACGCGACATGAACCGGGTGTTCGAAGGGTTCTGGAACCGCGTGAGCCATGTCGACTGGCCCTGGAGCGGCGATGCGAAATCCGATGTGGTCGAGACCGACAACGCCATCGAGGTGTCCATCGAACTCCCCGGCATGGAGATGAAGGACATCGAGGTGACGGTCACCGACGACATGCTGACCATCAAGGGCGAGAAGAAGGTCGAGCGCCAGGAGGACAAGAAGGGCTACTACCTGTCCGAGCGCAGCTACGGCGCCGTCTACCGCGCCATCCCGCTGCCGCCCGGCGTCGACAGCGAGAAGGCCGAGGCCACGTTCCGGAACGGCGTTCTGACCGTGCGTCTGCCGCAGACGCCCGAGGCTCAGGCCAAGGTGAAGCGGATCGAGGTGCAGGCCGCCTGAGGGTGATCTCGACGCCGCCGTCCTTCGGGACGGCGGCCGCATTGACGGTAAGAAATCATGATGAAACCCAGATCGACTTTCGCCGCCCTGATTGTGGCGTTGCTTGTCGTGCCTTTCACTACATTGGCGCAGGGCGTCGCGACCGATGCCCGCGGCCTTCCGACCATCGCTCCGCTGATCGAGGAGATCGACGATGCGGTGGTCAACATATCCGTCATCTCGGAGCGGCCGGCGCAGCTGACGCCGCTGTTTCGCGATCCGTTCTTTCAGCCCTTCCTGCCGCCGCTGGAAGAACTCCCGAGGCAGCGGCAGATGAGCGCCGGCTCGGGCGTCATCGTGGACGCAGACGAAGGCTATGTCCTGACCAACAACCACGTGGTCGAGAACGCCGACGAGATCCGCGTGACGCTGCGCGACCGACGCAGCTTCGGCGCGGAACTCATCGGTCGTGATCCCGCCACCGACATCGCGGTCCTGCAGATCGAGCCCGACGACCTGACCGAGATCGAACTGGGCGACTCCGAGGATCTCAAGGTTGGCGACTTCGTGGTGGCCATCGGCAACCCCTTCGGTCTCGGCCAGACGGTCACCGGCGGCATGGTGTCTGCGCTCGGACGGTCAGGGATCAACCCTCAGGGCTACGAAGACTTCATCCAGACCGACGCCTCGATCAATCCCGGCAATTCCGGCGGCGCGCTGGTGACACTCGACGGCCGTCTCGTCGGCATCAACACCGCGATCATCTCGCCGGGCGGCGGCAACGTAGGCGTGGGCTTCGCCGTGCCGGTCAACATGGCGCGGACGGTGATGGACCAACTCATCCGCTATGGCGAAATCCAGCGCGGCCGGCTCGGCGTGACGATTCAGGATCTCACCCCCGATCTGGCCGACGCGCTTGACCTCGACGCGACAGGCGGCGCCGTCGTCGCGTCGGTCGAACCCGGCACGCCAGCGGAGCAGGCGGGGCTCGCTGCGGGCGACGTGATCGTGGCCGTGGACGGCGTATCGGTCGAAGGCTCCGCGGACCTGCGGCAGAAGATCGGGCTTCGCCGGCCTGGCGAAGAGGTCGCGATCAGCTTCCTGCGCGATGGCGCGCGGCGGGTGGTGGACCTGCGCCTCGCCGAGGCGGACGTCACTTCGCCCCGGACCGAGCGTCGCTCGGACGGCGACGCCTTGGCGGGCGTGCGGCTGGCCCCGCTGGATCGGGGCATGCCGGGATATGGCGAGGTCGAGGGCGTCGCCGTCGTCGACGTGGTCCCCGGCAGCCCGGCAGCGCGGGCAGGGCTGGAACCCGGCGATGTGCTCATCGCCATCAACCGTACCCCCGTCACCTCCATCCGCGACGTCGACCGCGCGCTCGAGCAGCGTCCCCGCGCCATCGCCCTGAGAGTCTGGCGCAGCGGACAGCAGTTGCTCCTCGTCCTGCGATCCTGACGGGAGCGATCAGTGGAGTAAAGCCGACCCTTGGCGGACCCTCGCGGTCCGCAAGGGTCCATTGCAGAGGACAACGAACGTGCAGCAAGCGGATCGTCTGGAACGGAGACGGGCATTCCCGCCGGCGGACTGGTCGGCGATGACCCTCTACGAGCGTTTCGAGCAATTGGTGATCCTGACCCTGACGGCAATCATCGCGGCGATCGTGGTCAGTTCGATCTGGATGCTGCTTCGCGAAGTCGTCGCCAGTCTCGTTCTGGGTGCGCTCGACCCGCTGGATCACGCCACGTTCCAGACCGTCTTCGGGATGATCTTCACCGTCGTGATCGCGCTGGAGTTCAAGCGCTCGCTGCTCGTCGCGGCAGAGCGGAAGTTCAGCGTGTTGCAGGTTCGAAGCATCATCCTGATCGCTTTGCTCGCCGTCGTACGGAAATTCATCATTCTCGATCTGGCCACCACAGACCCGGCGACCATCGCCGCACTCGGCGGTGCAACGCTGGCTCTTGGAGCTGTCTACTGGCTGGTGCGCGACCAGGACCGGCGCGAGCGTGACGCGGAGCATGGTCCGAGCGTGGTCGGGGCCTGAATCGGTTGGGCCGCAAATGCGGTTCGCAAGGCAGGACCGAGCTGCTGACGCATGATGCGGCAATGCAAAGAATGGGATCGGTGCGCGGCGCGACCACGGTTAGAATGACAGGAACAGATGAACAACGATCCATACGAGATACTTGGCGTTCCCAGGACCGCGACGAAGGACGATATCAAGAAGGCCTATCGCAAGCTCGCGAAAAGCCTCCACCCCGATCTGCACCCAGACGACGCCGCGAAGCAGGAGCGGTTCAAGGCTGTCTCGGCGGCCCATGATCTGCTGGGCGATCCGGAAGAGCGCCGCCGTTTCGACGCGGGCGAGATAGATGCAAGCGGACAGGAGCGGCCGGAACGCCAGTATTATCACCACTACGCGGGTCAGGACGCCGGGCGCCGTTACGATCCCGGCCCGGGGTTCGGCGGCGCGATGGGTGACGATGACCTGTCCGACATCTTCGCACAATTCTTCGGGGGGCGCACCGGAAGGCCGGAGCAGGGCGTGCGCGGGCAGTTTCGCGCCCGCGGGCAGGACCTGCGCTACCACCTCGAGGTCGATTTTCTCGACGCGGTCAATGGTGCCCGGCGCAGCGTCACGATGCCCGACGGACGCACCATCGAGATCGCCATCCCCGCCGGCCTCAAGGACGGGCAGACGCTGCGGCTGCGCGGGAAGGGTGGTCCCGGTGCCGGACAGGGCGGACCTGGCGATGCGCTCGTCACTGTCTCGGTGCGGCCGCACCCGATCTTCACCCGGGTCGGCGACGACATCGAGATGGAACTGCCGGTCACCTTCGACGAGGCGGTTCTCGGCGCGAAGGTCGAGGTGCCGACGGTGTCGGGGTCCGTCTCGGCCACCATCCCCAAAGGGGCATCCTCAGGCCAGCGCTTGCGGCTGCGCGGGAAGGGCATCAGGCATCCTGACAGCAAGGCCGGCGACCAGATCGTGCGATTGAAGATCGTTCTGCCAAAACGGATCGACGCCGGGATGGAGGATCTGGCGCGGCGCTGGCGAGACACGGCCGGGTTCGATCCCCGGGCAGACCTCCGGAGGATGACATGAAACTGAGCGAACAGATGGTCTTGACCGAAATCCGGCAACTGACCCGGCGCGAGTTGCGTTTATGGATACGTGAAGGATGGGTGCGCCCGGCAATGGGCGAGGCGGGGCCAGTCTTCGACGAGATCGACGTGGCGCGCCTGCGGCTGCTATGCGATCTTCGCAAGGACATGGCGCTGCCTTCCGACGCGCTGCCGGTGGTGCTGACACTGATCGACCGGCTTCACGAGACACGGCGCGATCTGCGCCGGCTTGTGGAGGCGCTCGCCGACCAGCCCGAAGATGTCCGCCGCACGGTCATCTCACGCCTGCATGTCCGCGACGCCAGTGACACGTTTTGAAACGAGCATAAACTCTCGCTGCAAGGCCGTAGCATCGAATACACTCGTGCGAGTCGGTCAGGAACAATGCCTTCGTGGGACGTGCACGTTTTTGATCTTACGCATCGACAAGCCCGCGTCGCGCTGACGCCGGCTTGCAGGATCCGGAGAACGTTCGACCCCGGTTCCATCCCCTCCGCCACTTGCCCTTGCGAAAGTGTTCTCCCGATCCGGCCGCGGCCGGATTTTCTCGTTATCCGGCATGATCGGGTTGGTGCTTCGGATCCTGCCGGTCGC
>JADQCB010000021.1 GCA_016278325.1 Actibacterium sp. | reverse complement strand
CTATACAAGACGCGGCTTTCTGGCCGCCGGCAGCGCATCGGCGCTGAGTGCCTGCACCCTGCCGCGCGGCGGCCCGAGCAAGAACGAGGTTCTGAAGGGCGCGCAGGCCGAACCCCCGGAATTCGCCGTCTACCAGGTCGATAGCGATCTTCTGGCGCAATTGCGCGGATGGCCGGTGACGGGCGGTATGGCCGAGCCTGCCTGGCTTGCCCGGCGCGACAGCCCGGCCCGCCAGACCATCGCGCCGGGTGACCGTCTGGATCTGCGGATCTGGGATTCGGCCGAGACATCGCTGATCACCTCCACCGAGCAGAAGGCGATCGGGATGATGGGGCTTGCCGTCTCGCCCGATGGCGAGATCTTCGTGCCCTATGTCGGCGAGATCCGGGTTGCGGGCATGACCCCCGGCCATGCGCGGACCACGATCCAGACAAAGCTGGAATCGATCATCCCGTCGGTGCAGGTGCAATTGCAAATGGCATCGGGGCGGCGCAACTCGGTCGACCTGGTGGGCGGCGTGGCCTCGCCGGGGCGTTACCCGCTGGAGGATCTGGACAGCTCGGTGCTGAACGTCATCTCGCAGGCGGGCGGCGTGCCGCCGGCAATGAACAACCCGCGGGTGCGGCTGGTGCGCGACGGTCGCACCTACATGACCCCGTTGTCGCGGCTCTACGATTCGCCCGAGCTCGACACCTTGCTGCGCGGCGGTGACAAGATAATCATCGAGGAAGACGACCGCTATTTCCTGGCCCTTGGCGCCTCGGGGCGCGAGGAAGTCGTGGATTTCACCACCGAGGATCTCTCGGCGCTCAAGGCGGTGACCGAGATGGGCGGCATTTCCGATTCGCGCGCCGATCCGCAGGGAATCCTGGTTCTGCGCACCTACCCCCGCGATGCGGTGGGTCCGAATGGCCCCAGCCATGCCCGCGTGGTCTTTTCGCTGGATCTGACCACGGCCGACGGGCTGTTCAGTGCCAAGCAATTCCCGATTCATTCGGGCGACGTGGTGATGGCGACGGAATCCCCCGTGACCTCGGTCCGCACGGTCTTCGGGCTGATCGGCAGCGCGTTCGGCGTGGTCAACAACGCCCCGGGCACCTAGCGGTGGCGCCGTGATCGGGTCAGGCGGGCCCGTCGAGCTGCCCCAGCAGGAGCGCGGTCATCGTCAGGTCGAGCGTGCCGTCGGGTGCGTTGAAACCGATGCCGGTCTGATAATCCACCGCCCCCGCGCCAATGCCCGAAAGATCCGCGGCCGGGTCGAGATAGATCCAGCCCGCCGTCGCCCCGTCATTCAACCCCACCGCGATTCGCAGCACCTCCAGCGCGTCGCCGGCGGTCACCTGGCCGTCGCGGTTGATGTCGGCGGCGATGAAATCGAACGCGTCCGCCGGCCCCCAGGTCGGGGCCAGCCCGACGCCAAGGCGAAGGGCCTCCAGCGCGTCGCGCGCCGTGATCGCGGTGTTCGGGGCGGCGGGCGCGCGCGTGATATCCAGCCGGCCCGTGGCGCCCGGATCGAGATCGGCGTTGAAACGCCCTTCGGCATCGGCCGTCAGGTGCCGAGGTGCGCCGCCCGCCGGGGTCAGGGTGAGATGCGCATTTTCCAGCCCCGGATTGGCCTGCCCCGAGACCACCGCGACCAAGGTGCCGCCGGTCGCCTCCGGTGCCGGATCGGTCGTGTCCGGCACCGTGCCGGACGTGTCGCCGGACGTGTCCGGGGCCGGATCGGGGGTGCCGCCATAGGCCGCTTCCCCGCCGGATACGGTGAAATGCAGCGCCCGGTCGGGCCAGGTGAACCGGGCGCCGAAGATATCGGCATGTTCCAGCGGGGTTCCGGCCCGCGCGTCCAGCACCAGCCCCTCGTCGAAATAGGCGATCACCGCGCCGGTATCGGTGGCGGTGACGCTCAGCTGTCCCGGGTTGCGCAGCATCGGGAAATCCGACAGGTCCAGACGGTCGAGGCCCGGCTCGAAATCGGTGATCCGCACCGGCGCGCCCGCGGCACCGTTCGCAGCACGCAGCACGAACAGATCGGCCCCGTCGCCACCCGTCAGGATCGTGTCGCGCGCGGCGGCCACCAGGATATCGTCGCCCGCCCCGCCCGACAGGCGCGCAGCCCCGGCATCCGCCGCGATCAGGTCGTCGCCCCCGGTGCCGTCCAGCGTGCCGGTGCCGTGCCGCACCGCGCCCAGATCGCCGATCGGAACCGACAGGCGGGACAGCCCCGGCACATCCTGCCCGGCGGCGAAGACCTGAAGCTCGGGCCCGACCACCGCCGCCGCCAGCGCGGCGATATCGGCCAGCCCCCGGCCGGTGTCATGCGGCAGGCTGTGCAGATGCACAAGCCGGCCGTCAGGCAGCAGCGTGAACAGGGCCAGCCCGTCATCGGCGCCGCCGGCGACGACGAACAGGCGATCGCCCGCCCGCGCGACGGCCAGGTCCTGGATCCCGCCAAAGCGGGTCTCGCGCGTGTCGATCAGGTGTTCGGTGGCCTCCAGCCCGCCGCCGGGCAGCACCCGCATCACGCTGAGCGACTGGCTGTCCGCCGCGCCCAGCAACGCCCATGTGGCGCCATGCGCCTCGACCACCTCCATCACGTTCGGGGCGGCGATGCCCAGGCCGTCGGCCGCACCCAGCCTGTCCTGCTCGATCAGCCGCCCCGCCGCGATGTCGATGCGATAGCTGACCAGCCCGGGCACGGCGGCATCGGCGGCCAGCAGGATCGGCGCATCGCCCGGGCGCGCGACGGCAATCTCGGCGGCCTGCATCCCGATCCGGTCCTGCGCCGTCAACGCCCCGTCCGCCGCGCCGGAATAGAGAGCAAGCCCAGCTTCCGCATCGGCCAGCACCAGATGCGGCGCGGCGGGGCCGCCGATCTGGGCCAGCGCGACCAGCCGCTGCGCCCCCGCGGCCAGCGGGCCGCTCTGTGTCAATGTGCCGATCCCGCCGTCATCCTGCACGCCCAGCGAGAACAACCCCTCCGCGCCGCCACCCAGCACCAGCCGCAGGGCGCCGTCAGTCGTGACCGGCTCCAGCCTGCCCACGCGCCCCAGCCCCAGAGTTTCGGTAAAGGTGAAGCTGTTCACCGGCACCGGGGCCGCATCTGCCTGCAAGGCATGGCCGCTCACCCCGCCCCCCGGCCCGGTCGTGGCATAGAGGATCGCGCCCTCCGCCACCCGCAGCACGGCCAGATCGCCGATCGCCAGGTCCAGCGTTGCCGGCCCGGTCCGGAACCGCTCTTCGAAACGCAATTCCATGCACACCCCCGAATGTCCCACGCGGCGCAGGCTGGGCCGTCAGAGGCGCGAAAACCGGAGTCCGAAGGTGGCGAAATGACGATCTTTGCCGTCAGCTTGATTCGAATTCGCCGCGCCCGGGCGCTGCGCACGGCGCAAGATCCAAATTCTTCGGGAAAAAACTTTTCCGAAAGCAATCTATGTGCAATCCTCGCGTCGATTACGACAACCAGAATGAAACGAGGGCGTTATGGCCAAGAATATTTCCTCCGATCCAACCCAACCCTCGGTCGTTGCCGATCAGACCGCGCGCCGCGAACATGTTCGCGCGTGGATCGCCCGCAACAGCGGGCGCGTTGCGAAGGGCGGTCTCGGCAGCGCGCTGCTGATGCTTCCGGTTCTGGCCCAGGCCCAGGCCGGCGGAGAGCAGTATGTCGTCGCCGAAAGCCTGCAAGGTGTCACCGATGCCGAGATGATGGCCGACGGCAACCTGCATCTGACGATGTCCTCGGGCCAGACGGTCGTCATCGCCCCCGAGGATTTCCGCGTTCTCGAAAACGGAAGCATCGCCATTTCGCCGAATGCCGCGGAAATCGTTGCCGAGGTTGCCGCGGCCGGTGGCGGCATGGGCGCCGGGGCCGGGGCGCTGGCCGCCGGGGCCGGGGCGCTTGGCATCGCGGCGGCCGCATCCGGTGGCGGCGAGGATGGGCCGGAATCGCTGAACGCCGCCGAGATGCAGTCGCTTTCGAATACCGAAACCGAATTCGATGCCCCCGACGGATCCACCAGCGTGACGGTGGATATCGACGGCACCACCTATACCGCCACCCCCAATCCCGATGGCAGCTGGAGCCTGTCGCTGACCGCGTCCCAGGTCGCGGCGCTGCCCCAGGGCGAGCAGGAGATCACCGTCACCGCCACGGATGGCACTACCGAGACCGGGTCGAACACCGTGACGGTGAATATCGACACCATCGCCCCCACGGTTTCGATCGACCCGATCTCGGGCGACGGGGTTCTCAGCGCCGCCGAACAGGGCGCCGCGCTGTCCGTGTCGGGCACCACCGATGCCGAGGATGGCCAGCAGGTCACGGTCAACGTGGCTGGCACCGATTACACCGCCACCGCAAGCGGCGGCGCCTGGAGCGTGGATGTCCCCGCCACCGACCTGGCCGGGCTGGCCGACGGCGCCAGCGTCGCCGTGACCGCCGATGTCGAGGATGCCGCCGGCAACCCCGCCACCCAGGCCACGGCCAGTTTCGACACCGATTTCTCTGCCACGATCGCCATTGACCAGATCGCCGGCGGCGAACTGAATGCCGGTGACGTCACGGGCGACCTGACGGTCACCGGCACCACCGATGCCGAGAACGGCCAGACCGTCACGCTCAGCTTCGCCGGCACCGAGTATACCGGCACCGTCAATGGCGGGAAATGGAGCGTGGTTGTCGACGGGGCCGACCTGGCCCAGTTGACAGACGATATCACAGAGGTCGCCGTCAGCGCCTCGGTCAGCGATGCCGCCGGCAACAGCGCCAGCACCAGCCAGACGCTGGCCGCCGACCTCACCGGTTACGCGGTCAGCATCGACCCCGTAACGGCCGATAATGTGCTCAACGCCGCTGAGCAGGGCGCCGGCGACGGCACCATCTCGGGCACCAGCGACGCCCCCGACGGGGCCAGCGTCACCGTCACCATTCAGGGCACCGATTATACCGGAACCGTGAGCAGCAGCGGCGCATGGTCGGTCACTGTACCGGCGGCGGATATCACTTCGCTGGCCGATGGCGACAGCATCGACGTGACCGCCACGGTTGCGGATACCGAAGGCACCACGGGCACTGCGACCACGACCTTCACCACCGATTTCACCGGCCCGATGCTGACCATCGACGCGATCGCGGGTGATGACGTTATCAACACTGTCGAACAGAACGCGGATCTGACGCTCTCGGGCAGCACCGATCTGGCCGACGGAGAGACCTTCACCGTCACCATGGCGGGCAAGGACTATACCGCCAGCGTCAGCGGCGGCGCCTGGACGGCCACCGTCCCGGCGGCGGATCTGGGCGCGCTGGCCGACGGCGCCAGTGTGGACGTATCGGCCACCGTGGCCGATGCGGCCGGCAACGAGACCACCGCCACCGCCAGCGGGACCACCAACTTCACCGCGCCCGCACCCGCTCTGACCATCGACGCCATCGCGGGCGATGACGTCATCAACTCGGCCGAGCAGAGCGCAAATCTGACCATCAGTGGCACCACGGACGTGGCCGATGGCAGCACGGTCACGGTCACCATGGCCGGCAACAGCTATACCGCCACGGTCAGCGGTGGCACCTGGTCGGCCACCGTGCCGACGGGCGATCTCACCGGGCTGACCGATGGCGCGAGCGTGGCCGTCGAAGCCACCGTGGCAGATTCGGGAGGTTACGAGACCACAGCCACCTCGGTTGTGACCACCGACTTCACCGCACCGACCCTTTCCATCGACAGCGTGGACAGCGGCGGCGCGGCGGGCGCGATCATCGCCGGCACCGACCTGGAGATCGCCGGCAGCACCGATGCCGCCGATGGCAGCACCGTCACGGTCAGCCTGGGGGGCACCGATTACACCGCCACCGCCAATGCCGGCGGCTGGACGCTGACCGTCCCGGCGGCGGACCTGCCCGCGCTGGATGCCGGAAACACCACCAGCCTTGAGGCCAGTGTCACCGACCCGGCGGGGAACGCGGCCACGGACAGCCAGACCGTCGTGGCCTATGAAAGCGGGGCCTATTTCCTGCTGGAAACCGGGGCGACCGGCACCACCGTCAACATGTCGATGTTCGCTGATCCCGATCGCGACGTGAATGACGGGTTTCCCGTCACCGCCGACATGACCTTCGACCCGGCCAAGGTCAGCTATGACGCCGGGTCGGCGGTCGATAACGGCGCATTCGACCTGTTCCTGACCAATGACGGCGACGCCACCACCGGCATTGTGAAATTCGCCGGCGCCTTGACCGGTGACGGTGACCCGACAACGCCCGACTTCGACCTCACCCAGTCCATCGTCGATTTCACCATGACCGACCAGGACGCGGCGGCGCCCTTCACGCTGAACCTGACCAGCCCCGAAGGCGGGCCCTCGGCCACGGTGATCGGCTCGGCCAATGCCGACACGATCGCGGCGGGCAATGTCGACACGGTGATCCGCGCCCATGACGGCGATGACAGCATCGATGTCTCTTCGGTCAGTGTCAGCCGGGTGGTGCTGGAGGGCGACCAGGCCAGCAACGGCACCGACACGATCACCGGCTTCACGCTTGGCGCCGACAGCGCGCTGGCCGACGAGATCTCGATAGAGGTCGCTTCCCCGGCGGCGCTGCGCGGCGATGCCAGCACATTCGACGAGCTGACCGACGGCGGCGCGATCGGGGCCAACAGCGCCTTCGTGAACTTCACCACCGCGCTTGGCGGGCTGACGGCCGGCGATTTCGCCACCGCCGCCGAGGGGCTGACCGGCGAGGCCGGGGGCGATGTGTTCTACATGCTGGCCAGCGATGGCAGCGATGCGGCCCTGGCGCGGGTCGAATTCTCGGCCCCCGACAGCGCCACCACCGAGATCCTGGCCCAGTTCACCGGCATGGGCGACACCAGCGGGCTGACCGAGGCCAATGTCATCGGCCTGGACCCCACCGGCACGGTGGTCTGATCGCCGGCAAGCGACGTTTGACGAAATTCGGGCGGGCCGGTCGTCTTGCACGGCCGGCCCGTCGCGCTGTAGGGTGGCGGCGGGCGCATGTCGCGCCCGCAGGCGAAGGGGCGGCATGGCACAGAAAGGTGAGGTTCCGGTCAGCACGGCGCGCCACGCTGCGCGGTTCTGGCGGCGGTTCACCTCTTACGAATTTGCCCGTCACCGCGCCGAACTGCCGCTGGTGATCGACGAGATCCTGCCGGCCGCCAGCGTCTTTCCCATCGCGTTCCGCGACAGCGGCGAGGGCCCCGTGCCGGTGGCGCTCTTGCGTATCGGCCCCGTGCGCGAAACGCCCTTCGTCTCGGCCGAAGGGCGCTGGATCGGCAGCTATGTGCCCTCGATCCTGCGGGCGCATCCCTTCAGCGCGGTTGCGCATGGTGCCGAGGGCAAGATGATGCTGCTGGTCGACGAGGAAAGCGGTTTGGTTACCGACGATCCGCGCGACGAACCGTTCTTTGCCCCGGACGGGGCGCTGTCCGAGTCGCTGCAAAAGGTGCTGAATTTCCTCGACGAGCGCGCCGCTTCGGCCCGGCGCACCCGGGTCGCCTGCCAGGGTCTGCGCGATGCCGGCGTGCTGACCGGCCTGACCCCCGGCGCGGGAATGACCGAAGACGAGGCTGCCGGGCTGCTGAGCGTCGATCCCGACCGGCTGGCATCATTGCCCGATTCCGATCTTCCGGGGATGATGCACAGCGGCGCGCTGCGCCTGGCCCATGCGCAGCTGGTGGCGCTGGAACATTTCGCCCGGGTGTCGAGGGCGGGCCGCACGGCGCCGCGCCGCGCCGCGGAACGGGCGCCGAAGCCAGGGGCCGAGGACAGCCTTTCGGGGTTCCTGTCGGCCCTGGCCGAGGCGCAGGCGAGCGACAGGGAAAATTCCGGGGATCTGCAATGAACCGACGTATCCCGACCGCGGTCGCCGGGCTGATGATCCTTGTCCTTGCCGCCGGCGGGTGCAGCCGCCCGCCCGACCTTGGAGAGATCGAAACCGCCTTTGCCCCCGGCACCGCCGGGGCCGGCGCGGGGCGGGTGGATGACAGCCTGGCCGGCACCGCCTTCGGTCAACGGATCGCCCGCGCCATCGCCGAAAGCCCCGAACTGGCCCGCAGCACGGCACGGCTGCGCATGGCCCGGGCCGAACTGCGCGGCGCATCGGGCGCCTTCCTGCCCGAAATCTCGCTGGGGGCCAGCGCCGAAACGCGCAGCCTGGGCGGGGCGCAAAGCTCTTCCGCCTCGCCCTATCTGAAGGTCTCGCAGCTGGTCTATGACGGCGGCGCCGCGGCCTCTGCGCGCACCGCGGCCCGGGCGCGGGTCTTCGAAACACGCGGCACCCGGCTTGAGGTCGTCTCGGCCGCCACCCTCAAGGCGGTCGAAACCTATCACGCCGTGCGGACCCGGCGCCGCCTGCTGGACCTGGCCAACGATAATCTGTCGGTGCTCGAAACCGTGGCCGGGCAGATCGGCGGACGGGTCGCCGGCGGGCTGGGGGCACAGACCGACATGCTGACCGCGCGCAGCCGGCTGGCCGATGCCCGGACCCGGCGGATCGACGCGCAGGCCCGGCTGGACCGGGCCGCCGCCGAATACCGCCGGATCTTTGGCCAACCGCCCGACGACCTGCCGCCGCCGCAACCCGCGCCCGCCTTGCCCGCCGACGCCGAGGCGGTCATCGCGCAAAGCCCGCGGGTGCGCAGCATCGACGCCCGGCTGATGGCGGCCCGGGCGGAACTGGCGGCGGCCCGCGCCCGGCGCCTGCCCAGCGTGTCGCTGGAGGCCACGGGGCAGCGCACCGATGGCGAGGGTGACGTGTCGCTGGGGCTGTCGCTGAACTATGCCCTGGATTCGGCCGGAAAGCGCGCCGCCGCCATCACCGCCGCCCAGGCCCGCATCGAGGAGATCGCGGCCGACCGGCGTGCCCTGCGCCGCGAGATCCGCCAGGCGCTGGATTTCGTACGCTCCGACCAGCAGGCGGGCGCGGCGCGGGTCGCCGCCGCCCGCGCCGCGGTCGAGGCCAATGCCCGGAACGTCGCCGCCGCGCGCGACCAGTTCACGGTCGGGCGCAGCAGCCTGATCCAGATCCTCGACGCGCAGCGCGACTATGTTGCCGCGCGCGAGACCCTGATCCTGGCCGAGCAGGACCGCGCGCTGACCGATTTCGCCGCGCTGGCATTGACCGGCGACATCCTGGACACGTTCCGGATCACCCTGCCGCAACTGCCGGGGGGCGCGTCATGACCGCCCCCCGCGTCGTTCCGCTGGATCGCGACAGCCGCGCAAGCCCCGACGAGACATCGCCGCTGGAGGCCTGCCTGCTGCACGCCGCCGCCACGCTGGAGCGGCCGCTGACCCTGGCGGCACTGCACGCGGCGCAAACAGACCAGGGCGGGCTGAGCGTGCGCGACGCCATCACCGCCGCCGAGCGCGCCGGGATGCAGGCGGGGTTCGGCGCCCGCAAGCTGAAGGATTTCGACGCCACGCTGACCCCGGCGATCCTGCTGCTGGAGGACAACCGCGCGGTGGTTCTGCATGACCGGCGCAAGGACGGCACCCTGGCGATCCATGACCCCGAGATGGGCGAAGGGCTGGGCGAGGTCGCGGCGGCGGACCTGGAAAGGCGCTATACCGGCTATGCGCTCTTGTTGCGCCGCGAACACCGCGAGGACATCACCGCCAGCGCGCAGGGCCGGCGCGGGCACTGGTTCTGGTCGGCGCTGGCCGCGAATCGCTGGGCCTATGTCCAGGTGATCCTGGCGGCGATGCTGGCCAACTTCCTGGGGCTGACCACCTCGATCTTCATCATGGTTGTCTATGACCGGGTGCTGCCCAACCAGGCCACCGAATCCCTGATCGCGCTGACCCTGGGCGTGGGCATCGCGTTGACCTTCGATTTCATCATAAAATCGCTGCGCGCGGGGTTCATCGACCGCGCCGGCCAGCGCGCCGACATGGCCATGGGCCGGCGCATCTTCGACCAGTTGCTCGACATGCAGATGCGCGCGCGCAAGGGCTCCACCGGTGCCTTGGCCAGCACCCTGCGCGAATTCGAATCGCTGCGCGAATTCTTCACCTCGGCCACCCTTGTGGCGGTGGTCGATCTGCCCTTCATCGTGCTGTTCGTCGCGGTGGTGTGGATGATCGGCGGGCCGCTGGCGCTGGTCCCGGCGATCGCGGTGCCGGTGGTGCTGCTGGTCGGGCTCGGGGTGCAGCCCTTCCTGGCGCGGCTGGCCGAGCAGAGCTTTGCCGACGGCCAGTCCAAGCAGAGCGTCCTGGTCGAGACCGTCGCCGGGCTGGAGACGATCAAGGCCACCGGCGCGGCGCGGCGGATGCGGGCCCGCTGGGAAGAGGCCATCGCGCGCCAGTCCGAGCACGGGTTGCGCAGCCGCGCGATCACCCAGTTCGCGATGAACGCCACCGGGTTCACGCAGCAGGCCGCGCAGGTGATGATCGTCTTTTACGGGGTGTTCCTGATCACCGCGGGTGAGGCCAGCATGGGCGCGCTGATCGCCAGCGTGATCCTGACCGGCCGGGCGCTGGCGCCGCTGGCACAGCTGGCGCAGACATTGACCCGGCTGAACCAGGCGCGCAGTTCCTATCGCAATCTCGACGCGCTGATGCGCGCCGACAGCGAGCGCCCCGAGGGCCGGCACTGGATCTCGCGGCCGCGGCTGGAGGGGTGCATTGCCTTCGAGGATGTGCATTTCGCCTATCCGGACCAGGAAATCGACGCGCTGCGCGGGGTCTCCTTCACCATCGAGCCGGGCGAGAAGGTGGCGATCCTTGGCCGCATCGGATCGGGCAAGAGCACCATCGCCCGGCTGATGCTGGGGCTATACGAGCCACGCAGCGGCGCGGTGACGATGGACGGGGTCGACATTCGCCAGATCGACCCGGGCGATCTGCGTCGCAATATCGGCTCGGTGTTGCAGGATGTCTGGCTGTTTTCCGGCACGGTGCGCGAGAATATCGCGATCGGCGCGGTGCGCCCGCGTGACGCCGACCTGCTGGACGCCGCGCGGATCGCCGGGGTCGAGGGCTTTGTCGCCCGCCACCCGTCGGGCTACGACATGATGCTGGCCGAACGCGGCGAGGGGCTGTCGGGCGGGCAGAAACAGGCGATCACCCTGGCCCGCGCCCTGGTGAGCCGGCCGCCGGTGCTGCTGCTTGACGAGCCGACCAGCGCGATGGATGTGCAGAACGAGGCGGCGGTGATCCGCCGCCTGAAACAGGAAATGACTGACCGGACCATGGTGATCATCACCCACCGCACCAGCCTGCTGGAACTGGTGGACCGGGTGATCGTGATCGAGGACGGCAAGGTGGGCGCCGATGGCGCCAAGAGCCTGCTGTCGCGCCAGGCCCCGAAAGCCGCAGGGGGGGGCGATGGCGCGTCATCGTGATCTGGACCGGCTGGCGCGCGAGATGCGCGGGCGCTCGCCGCTGCGCGGCTCGCTGTTGCTGCTGGTGATCCTGCTGTTTCTGGGCAGCGCCATGGCCTGGGCGGCCCGCACCGAGATCGACGACGTGACCCGGGCCGAGGGCCGGGTGGTGCCCTCGGGCAATGTGCAGGTGATCGAGGCGACCGAACCCGGCGCCCTGCAGGCGCTGCATGTCCGCGAAGGGGAGGTCGTCGAGAAGGGCGAACTGCTGATGGAACTGGACGGCACCATGCTGTCGAGCCAGTTGAACCAGGAACAGCAGCGCGCCTATGGCCTGATGGCGCGGATCGAGCGGTTGCAGGCCGAGATCGACGGCACCCCGCTGAAATTCAGCGAAAACCTGCGCCAGCGCGCCCCCGAGGTTGTCCGCTCCGAGGCGGCGCTCTATCGCGGGCGCCGCGCCGAATTGCAGGCCGAGATCGACATCCTCGAACGCCAGCGCCTGCAGCGCCAGCAGGAATATGCCGAGGGCGAGGCCGACCTGCGCGCGGCACAAACCACCCTGGAAATCCTTGAAGAGGAGCGCGCGATCATCGCGCCGCTGGTCGAACGCGGGATGGAACCGGCCACCAGCCTGCTGTCGCTGCGCCGGAGCGAGGCCGAGTGGCAGGGCAATAAACAGCGTGCCGAAGCCGCGCTTGAGCGGATGCAGACCGCGCTGGCCGAGATCGACGACAAGATCGCGGCGCAGCGCAGCCGCTATCGCGCGGCCGCGCTGTCCGACCTGGCCTCGGCAACGGCGGACCTGGCGGCGCTGAAGCCGGCGCTGCCGGCCTTGCAGAACCGCGCCGCGCGGGCCAGCATCCGCGCCCCGGTGCGCGGCATCGTCAACCGGATCTATCGCACCACCATAGGCAGCATGGCGCGCAGCGGCGAGAAGCTGATCGAGATCGTGCCGCTCAACGACACGCTGCTGGTCGAGGCCTATGTCCGCCCCGCCGACATTGCCTTCCTGCGGCCCGGCCAGCCGGTCAAGGTCAAGCTGACCGCCTATGATTATTCCCGCTATGGCAGCCTGGACGGCGAAATCCTGCGCATCGGCGCCGACGCGATCACCCGCGATGAGCGCGACAGGGAAGAGGTATATGTCGTCGAGATCCGCACCGACGACACGCTGCTCGATGCCGATGGCGTCGCGGTCGAGATCATCCCCGGCATGGTGGCGCAGGTGGACATCCTGACCGGCGAAAAGACGGTGATGGACTATTTCATCGCGCCCGTGATCCGGGTCAAGGACCGCGCATTGCGCGAATAGGCGCGCGGGCCTGCCGCGCGCCCCTTTTGCTCAGGCGATATCGTCCATATTGCCGACCAGCAGGCCCTGGAGCGTGAGGCTGGTATCGGCCTGAAGCGCGGGCAGGGTCACGCCCGTGTCAGGCACGTTCGACGTGCCCGCCCCCGAGAAATCGGCATTGCTGTCGACGAAGTTCCATTCGGGCTGGTTCGACGTGTCGAGCCCCACCGCCACTTTCAGGATTTCCAGAGCGTCGCCCGCGGTCACTTTGCCGTCGCCATTCATGTCGGCGGCAATGAAGTCGAACCCGTCGGCCGCCCCCCAGCTCGGGTCCAGCCCCACGCCCAGCCGAAGCGCCTCCAGCGCGTCGCCGGCGGTGATTTCAGGGTCGGTCGTCGGGTTATAGACGCGGCTGGCGCGCAGCTGCCCGGCTTCACCCTCGACCAGGGTCAGGTCCATCCGCCCCGGATTGATCCCCACCTGTTGAGTTTCCCGCGCCGCGGTCGCGCCATCGCCGGGCAGGAAAGAGAAGTCCACCCCGCCCACGCCACCGGGGCCGTTGATCGTGACCGACACGGTGACCGTGCCCTGCCCCTCTTCCAGTTGCAGGATCGGCGTGGCATCGGGGGCGTCGGGCAGCGCCTTGGCCGCATCGACGAATGCGTTCTCACCCGTCAGCAGGAAATCCAGCAGCGCGTTGTCGAAAGGCACCGTGCCCTCGGTCAGCCCGGCGTTCAGAAGCTGTTGCCGGGCATCGTCCAGCTCTGTCTGATTGAACTGGCCCAGATCGGCGGACTCGCTGGGATAGTCTGGCAGATAGAAGCCCGCCAGGCTTTCGCTCGAGTCATAGGTGAACAGGCTTTCGGTATCGCTGTCCACGCGCCAGTCGTCGCGGAACTGGCCGTAAAGATCCTCATGCGCCAGCGGGCGGGCCAGCGGCGTGCCATCGGCCAGCGCGATGTCGTTGTCGCCATTGCCGTCGGCATCGCCCAGCAGCCCCTCGATCCGGCCGGACAGATCGTCGGCCACGGTGACATCCATGTTCATCATGATGTTGCCGAAAACCGACATGGAGATCTGCGTATCGCCCGATTCGACCGTGCCGTTGGCCCCGGCGTCGGTGAAGAGATAGCTGGTGCCGCTGCGGCTCAGCTGATCGCCATTGCCCACCGTCAGCGATGCGCCATCGTTCAATGGCGTGACCTGGTCGTTGATGCGCAGCGGGTTGGCATCGGCGACGTCGATCATCACCGTGTCGCCATCGCTGCGCAGCGCCGCGGCCGTCATCACCGAGACCGAATTGCTGTCGCCGGGCGGCGGCACGAAACGCGCCTGCACCTCAAGATCGCTACCGGTATCGCGCAGCGCGACGAATTCGCCCGCCGCCTGGAAATCGTAGCTGACCCCGTCAATGGTGCGGATATGCGGATCGCCGGTGATCCAGCCGGTATCCCCGGCGCCCGAAAAACCGAGATCGTTTAAGTCAATTCCAAATGAGGTCAGGATTGCTTCACTATCCACGTTCACCATATAAAATTGGTAAGTAGTGCCTGCCTGCATGTCGACCTTTAGCCAGTCTTCCTCGGCCGCCGGCGCGATCTCTCCGACGAACCAATCGAAAGCCCCCATCGAATAGGGGGTGCTGGTGTCGTCAGGGGCATCCGCAGCTTCGATTTCGCTACCCGGAATTGTCGTCGTTGTGGCGTCTGACCAGCTGACAAGCACATAGCTGCCGGTCTCGGTCGCGTCGCTGCTGCTGGCGGACAGGTAATAGCTGCCACTCTTGGTCGGGGAGAACGACAAAAGATTGTAAACGGACAGAAGAGAGCCGGTTGCAACTTCGGCGCCGGCCGGCCCGTAAAGCGTCAGTTCGGGTGAATCCACCCATGTTGGCGTGTGATTGGTCATTGATTGCACCTCCCGGGTTTGCTGCCCATTAGGGTAGAAAGTCGTCGTTCCCCTGTTCCGACCCTGGCGGAACAGCGCCCGCCAATTCGGACTCGCACCCCGAGTCCTAACGCGGCTCGCATTGATTTGTCACGCTTATTTTACAAGGGCCCGGTTGACAGGCACAGCCCCGCCGGCCTTCGGCGCCGCGGTGGATCTTGCAAGCCGCCGGATGGCCGGCGCGGCGCATCGGGCGCCGTTTCGCGCTGCCGTCCTGCCCCGGCCCCCGCGCCGAGGGCCGCGGGGCAACGGCAGGGTGACAGGCGGCGGCGCGCTTGGTAATGGAACCCCGGACAGATGGTTTTTCCTTCCGGGGTCTGGCGTGCGCATCGAAGAAACGGAACTTTCCGGCGTGTTCGTGATCACGCCCAGGCGGATCGCGGATTCGCGCGGGTTTTTCAGCGAAAGCTGGAACCGGGCCAGGTTGGCCGAGGCGGGGATCGAGATCGATTTCGTGCAGGACAATCAGTCACTGTCGCACGCGGCGAACACCGTGCGCGGGCTGCATTACCAGGCCCCGCCCCATGCCCAGGACAAGCTGGTGCGCTGCGGCCGCGGGCGGCTTTTCGACGTGGCGGTGGATATCCGGCGCGGCTCGCCCGGTTACGGCCGGTGGATCGGGGTCGAGCTGAGCGCCGAGAACGGGCGCCAGTTGCTGGTGCCCAAGGGGTTCCTGCACGGGTTCGTCACCCGCGAACCCGAAACCGAGATCATCTATAAATGCTCGGATTACTACGCCCCCGAATGTGACGGCGCCCTGCGCTTCGACGATCCCGATATCGGCATCGCATGGGGCCTGACCGGCGCGCCCATCCTGTCGGACAAGGACGCGGCGGCGCCGCTGCTGAAGGATTTCGACAGCCCCTTCACCTATGGAGGATGATCCATGAAGATTCTGGTGACAGGCGGCGCGGGGTTCATCGGCTCGGCCGTGGTGCGGCGGGCCGTGGCGCAGGGGCACGCGGTGGTCAACCTGGATGCGCTGACCTATGCCGCCTGCCTTGAAAACGTGGCCACGGTCGCCGACAGCCCGCACTATGCCTTCGAGAAGGCCGATATTCGCGATCGCGCGGCGCTGGACCGGATATTTGCCCGACACCGGCCCGACGCGGTGCTGCACCTGGCTGCCGAATCCCATGTCGACCGCTCGATCGACGCGCCGGGCACCTTCATCGACACCAACGTGATGGGCACCTATCATCTGCTGGAAGCGGCCCGCGCATACTGGATGGAAGCGGGCCGGCCGCCGGGCTTTCGCTTTCACCATGTCTCGACCGACGAGGTTTTCGGCAGCCTGGGCGACACCGGCCAGTTCACCGAAGACACGCCCTATGCCCCGCGCAGTCCCTATTCCGCCTCGAAGGCCGGTTCGGATCACCTGGTCCGCGCCTGGACCGAGACCTATGGCCTGCCGGTTCTGCTGACCAATTGCTCGAACAATTACGGGCCCTATCACTTCCCCGAAAAACTGATCCCGGTGGTGATCCTGAACGCCTGCGCGGGCCGGCCGGTTCCGGTCTACGGAACGGGCGAGAATGTGCGTGACTGGCTTTATGTCGAGGATCACGCCGACGCGCTGCTGACCGTTCTGGGGCGCGGGCGGCCCGGACGCAGTTACAATATCGGCGGCGAGAACGAGCTGCGCAATATCGACCTGGTGCGCATGATCTGCGCGATCCTCGACGAAAAGCGCCCCGTAGGCGCCCCGCATGATCGGCTGATCGAATTTGTGCAGGACCGGCCCGGCCATGACGCGCGCTATGCCATCGACCCGACCCGCATCCGCGACGAGCTGGGCTGGCGGCCCTCGGTCACGCTGGCGCAGGGCCTCGAAAGGACGGTCCAGTGGTATCTCGACAACCCGGCCTGGTGGCAAGCCCTGCAAAGCCGCCAGGGCGTCGGCCAGCGGCTGGGGACCGGCGCATGAAGTTTCTCGTGTTCGGATGCACCGGACAGGTCGCCACGGAACTGCGCCGCCTTGGCGGGGACGCGATCGAGGCGCTGGACCGCGACGCGGCCGACCTGTCCGCCCCGGCCGACTGCGCCGCGCTTGTCGCCCGGACCGATGCCGGCGCCATCATCAATGCCGCCGCCTTCACCGCCGTCGACCAGGCCGAGACGCAAGCGGCGCTGGCCATGACGGTCAACGGCGATGCACCGGCCGAAATGGCGCGGGCGGCGGCGGCCCGCAACCTGCCCTTCGTGCAGATATCGACCGATTATGTCTTTGACGGCTCGGGCACGGCCCCCTGGCAGCCCGAGGATGCCACCGCACCGCTGGACGTCTATGGCCGCACGAAACTGGCCGGCGAGGACGGTGTGCGCGCGGCCGGCGGACGGTATGCGATCCTGCGCACGTCCTGGGTGTTCTCGGCGCATGGTGCGAATTTCGTCCGGACGATGCTGCGGCTGGGCGCGGCGCGCGACCGCCTGAGCATCGTCGCCGACCAGGTGGGCGGGCCGACACCGGCCGCCGACATCGCCGCGGCCTGCCTGTCCATCGCGCGGATGCTGCACGCAGGACAGGGCGCAAGCGGCACCTTTCATTTCGCCGGCACACCCGATGTCAGCCGCGCCGATTTCGCGCGCGCGATTTTCGAGCGAACAGGGCTGGGGTGCCAAGTGATCGACATCGCGACGTCAGAATACCCGACCCCCGCACAGCGGCCGCTCAATTCCCGCCTGGATTGCAGCGCAACCGAGGCGACATTTGCCATCAGGCGGCCCGACTGGCGGGCCGGGCTTGCCGACGTATTGGACGAATTGCAGGCCGACATCCCCGAAAGGAGTCCGAGACATGACGCGTAAGGGCATCATCCTGGCCGGCGGATCGGGCACCCGGCTTTACCCGGTCACGCTGGGCGTTTCGAAACAGCTGCTGCCGGTATACGACAAGCCGATGGTCTATTACCCGCTTTCCGTGCTGATGCTGGCCGGGATCCGGGACATCGCCGTCATCACCACGCCGCAGGACCAGGATCAGTTTCGCCGCACCCTGGGCGACGGCAGCCAATGGGGCATTTCGCTGGACTATATCCAGCAGCCGAACCCGGACGGTCTGGCGCAGGCCTATCTGCTGGCCGAAGATTTCCTGGATGGCGCCCCTTCGGCCTTGGTGCTGGGCGACAACATCTTCTTCGGCCACGGCCTGCCCGAGCTGATGCAGGCGGCGCCCGAGGCCGGCGGCACGGTCTTCGGGTATCGCGTCGCCGAGCCCGGGCGCTACGGCGTTGTCGATTTCGACGAAACCGGCCGCGTGCGCGCCATCGTCGAGAAACCGGAACGCCCGCCTTCCAGCTATGCCGTTACCGGGCTTTATTTTCTCGATGGCACCGCGCCGGAAAAGGCCCGCGCCGTGCGCCCCTCGGGGCGCGGAGAGCTGGAGATCACCTCGCTTCTGGAACTGTATCTGGCCGAGGGCACGTTGACCGTCGAGACCCTGGGCCGCGGCTATGCCTGGCTGGATACCGGCACCCATGCCAGCCTGCTCGACGCCGGCAATTTCGTGCGCACGCTGACCGAACGCCAGGGCCAGCAGATCGGCTGCCTCGACGAAATCGCATTTTTCAACGGATGGATCGATGCTGCCGCGCTGCGCGCCCGGGCCGGGAAATTCCAACGGAACGACTATGGCAAATATCTTGCGGAGTTGTTGCGCTCATCCTGATGATCCGGGCCCATGACCGGCGACCCGGCTGATCCGCCGCGCAGCCGCATTCGCAGCACCGCTCAGGATGCGCGCCGCACGCCCCACAGGTCGTATTCCCCGGCCTCGTCCACCTCGACGCTGACGATGTCGCCCACCGAAAGCCCCGCGGTGCCCTCGTCGATGAACAGGCAGCCGTCGATCTCGGGCGCGTCGGCCTTGGTGCGGCAGGTGGCGATGCCCTCCGCGTCGATATCGTCCACGATCACATCCATGACCTGCCCGACCTTTGCAGCCAGTTTCGCCTCGGAAATCGCCTGCGCCTTTTCCATGAACCGATTCCACCGGTCCTGCTTGACCTCGGCGGGCACATGGTCGGGCAGATCGTTCGACCGGGCGCCGGCCACGTCTTCGTACTGAAAGCACCCGACCCGGTCGAGCTGTGCCTCGTCCATCCAGTCCAGCAGGGTCCGGAACTCGTCCTCCGTCTCGCCGGGATATCCGACGATGAAGGTGGACCGCAGCGCGATCTCGGGGCAGTCCCGCCGCCACGCGGCGATTTCGTCCAGCGTCCGGGCCGCTGCCGCAGGCCGTGCCATGCGCTTCAGCGTATCCGGGTGGGCGTGCTGAAACGGGATGTCCAGATAGGGCAGGATCAGCCCTTCGGCCATCAGCGGGATCAGCTGGCGCACATGCGGGTACGGATAGACGTAATGCAACCGCACCCAGGCCCCCAGCGATCCCAGATCGCGCGCCAGGTCGGTGATATGGGCACGGTGGCCGCGATCCTCGGCATGCTTGATGTCCACGCCGTAGGCCGAGGTGTCCTGGCTGATGACCAGCAGTTCCTTTACACCGTTCTCGATCAGTTTTTCCGCCTCGCGCAGAACCGCGTGGGCCGGGCGCGACTGAAGCCGCCCGCGCATGTCGGGGATGATGCAGAACCTGCACTTGTGGTTGCAGCCCTCGGAAATCTTCAGATAGCTGTAGTGGCGCGGCGTCAGGCTGACCCCGCTTGCGGGCAGGAGGTCGATGAACGGGTCTGGGTCGGGCGGCACCGCGCCGTGCACCGCGTCGAGCACCTGTTCGTATTGATGCGGGCCGGTCACCGCCAGAACCTGCGGATGCGCGCCGGTGATGTAATCGGGCTCGGCGCCCAGGCAGCCGGTCACGATAACGCGGCCATTTTCGTTCAATGCCTCGCCGATCGCCTCCAGGCTTTCGGCCTTGGCGCTGTCGAGAAAACCGCAGGTGTTCACGATCACCGCATCGGCGCCCGCATAATCGCCCGAGATCGCATAGCCTTCGGCGCGCAGCCGCGTCAGGATCCGCTCACTGTCGACCAGCGCCTTGGGACACCCCAGCGACACCATCCCGATCGTCGGCTGACCCGGGCGTGCCGCGCCGGCGATCTTCGGGGCGGGGGCGATATCGGGGCGGAGCGATGGCGGATTGTGTGACATGGGCGCCGATATATGCGCGAATGCAGGCCGGCGGAAGGGGCCACGCAGCGCGCAGGGCAAGAAGGCGCTTGTTGCGCCCCGGGACGCGCCCTAGTTTCAGGGCAGGTTCCCGGTCGAGGAGGCGCGAAATGCGCTGGATTATCCGTATCGTCGCGCTGGTCGCGCTTCTGGCTGTGCTGGCGGTCGGCGCGCTGTTCGTGCTGCCCGCCGACCGGATCGCCACGCTGGCCGCGGACCAGCTGCGCGCCATCACCGGCCGCGAGGTCACATTGTCGGGCCGGTTGCGCCCGTCGATCTGGCCGCAGATCGGCGTCACCACCGGGCCTGTCGCGCTGTCCAACCCGGATTGGGCCGGAGAGGGCGCAATGCTGACGGCCGAACAGGTTTCGGTCGGGCTGGACCTGATGGCGCTGCTCGGCGGTCGCGTCGAGGTAAAGAAGATCGAGATCACGGCGCCGCGGATCAACCTGCTACGCGCCGAGGACGGGCGGGTGAACTGGACTTTCGGCACCGGCCCGGGCACGGCGCCCGACGGCACGGCGCCCACCGGTTCGGGGGGCGGCTTCACGATCGACATCGCGCGCATCACCGATGGTGCCGTCAGCTATACCGACCGGGCCAGCGGCGTGACCCGCAGGTTGACCGCGCTGGATGCCACCCTGCGCCTGCCCGCCTATTCCGGGCCCGCGAAGATCGAGATGACGGCAGAGATCAACAACCAGCCCGTCACCGCGAAGGGCGAGATCGGAACCTTCGGCCCCTTCCTCGGCGGTGGCGACTCGGCCCTGACCGTCGCGCTGGGCGTTGGCGCGACGGAAATCCGTTTCGACGGGCGCGGCGCCACGGCACCGCTTTCGCTCGAGGGCGCGCTGAACGCCGACATCGCCGATCTTTCGGGTCTGTTCCGGGCCGCCGGCATGGTTCCGCCGCAGCTGCCGCCGGAACTGATGCGCGGGCTTGGCGCATCCGGTCGCCTGTCCTATGCGCCGGACGGATCCTTGCACCTGCGCGATGGCGTGCTGTCCTTTGCCGGCAACCAGATGAACGGCACCGCCGATCTGACCTTGTCGACCCCGCCCCGCCTGAGCGCGAATTTCGCCACCGGCGCACTGGACCTGTCGGCGCTGGTGAAAGACTCC
The DNA here is from genome assembly GCA_016278325.1 of Actibacterium sp. GTDB lineage: Bacteria > Pseudomonadota > Alphaproteobacteria > Rhodobacterales > Rhodobacteraceae > JADQCB01. The sequence goes on along the minus strand of JADQCB010000021.1, from coordinate 93,693 downwards.
GGCGGGCGCGGCGACACCGGGTCGAACGAAGCTGCACCCGGCTGGCCCGAGGCCCCGATCGACCTGTCCGCCCTGGCTGCGCTCGACGCGGATCTGACCCTGAGCGCCGACAGCATCGATCTGGGCACGGCGAAACTCGGGCCGACCCTTGTGCGGGCCACCCTGACCGACCGGCGGCTGGTGCTGGATCTGCAGGACGTCACCGCCTATGGCGGGAAGATTGCCGGAAATCTCGTCCTCAACGGGCGCAACGGCCTGTCCGTGAGAGGCGATATTACCGCAGGCGACATCGACGCCAGACCGCTGCTTTCCGATCTCGCGGATTACGACCGGCTTTCGACCCGGATCGAAATGTCGCTGACCTTCCTCGGCTCGGGCAATTCGATCAACGCGATCATGCACAGCCTGTCGGGCAAGGGATCGGTGGCGCTGGGCCAGGGGGAATTTACGGGGATCGACCTGGCCGCGATTTTCCGCAGCGGCGATACGCAGGCGGGCGGCGGCACGCCACGCACCATCTTCGACGCGGTGACACTCAGCCATGTCATTGACGGCGGGGTGCTGGCCTTCGACGACCTCCTGTTCGATGCGCCGCTCTTGCAGGCAACCGGCGCGGGCACGGTCGATATCGGCAATCGGATGCTCGATATCGGGATCGTGCCCACCGCCTTTTCCGGCCCCGAGGGTACGGGCGGCCTGAAGCTGCCGCTGCGCATCACCGGCCCATGGACCGACCCGGGCCTGTCGCTGGATGCCGGCGCGCTTGCACAACAGCCGGTCGCGAAGACCCGCGAGGATCTCAAGGCCCGTGCCGCCGAAGAGCTGGGCGCGCAGCAGGGCGAAAGCCTTGAAGACGCGGCCAGGCGAAAGCTCAAGGAAGAGGCCGAGCGGGGCATCCTGAACCTGCTGGGCAGATGACGATGCCCGACAATCGCGCGGCAGTGGAATTTTCGCGCGCGATTTCCGGGCCCTGACCGGCCGGGCCGGTTCCGGCCTTTTCGGCCTTGCACGATTCATCCCGACCGGTTAAACGCAGCCCCGGTGTGCCGGTGTAGCTCAGCTGGTAGAGCACGTCATTCGTAATGATGGGGTCGTAGGTTCGAGTCCTATCACCGGCACCATTCTTCATTGAAATCAGGGTCTTGCGCTGTCGGTACCGGCCTTCGGCCAGTCCACGCCGCCGATCAACCCTTCGCAAGGGGCGTGAACGCATGTGAACCGGACATCCGTTGACGATCGGTTTCCTGCTCGCCCGGGTCCGCTATATCAAATCCTGCCAGACCAGCACGCCCACGAACAGCGCTGTGGCCGCCAGCAGACCGAGGGCGATCCCGCCCAGGATCCGCAGCGCCATGTCGATGCGCCGCTGCCTGGGGTCCACGCCCTTCAGATAGGCCGTGACCCGGCGCTCGGCGGCCTGCAACCGGGCAAGGTCGATGCGTTTGGCCAGCCGCGCGCTTTCGGCCATCGGCAGCGCGTCGGCCACGGCCTGCGCATCGCGTCGCCTTCGACGCGGCAGCAGGCGGCCGGCCCGTTTCAGCTTGGCCGGCAATCCGTGCCCGCCGATCCGCAGCCGCTTTTCCATCAACCCGGCAATGTTGTCCGCCATTTCCCGGACCGTATGCTCGACCAAGACGTCACCCTTCATCCCCTGCGGACCGATGATAGACGACCGTCCCGCCGCGCTGCAACGGCGCTGGCATCGGCCGGCGCCACGCGCTATTCATGGGGTCATGCTGAACACCGTTCTCACCGGCACCGCGACCGGCACCCCGCCGCTTCTGATCGCCCACGGGCTGTTCGGATCGGCCCGCAACTGGGGGGCGATCGCCAAGCGCATGGCCGCCGACCGCCAGGTTGTCATCGTCGACATGCGCAATCATGGCGAAAGCCCCTGGTTCGATACCCATTCCTATCGCGACATGGCCGCCGACCTTGCCGAGGTGATCGCCGCCAATGGCGGGCAGGCCGATGTTCTGGGCCATTCGATGGGCGGCAAGGCGGCGATGATGCTGGCCTTGACGGCGCCCGGGCGGGTCAATCGCCTGGTGGTGGCCGACATCGCGCCGGTGGCCTATGGCCACAGCCAGCAATCGTTGATCGACGCGATGCGCAGCGTCGATGCCACCCGGGTCGAAACGCGCTCTGACGCCGACAGGATCCTGGCACAGCGGGTGGATGATCGCGCGGTCCGGGCCTTCCTGCTGCAATCGCTTGACGTGAAGGACCGGCGTTGGCGCCTGAACCTCGACGTGCTGGAGGCCGAGATGCCGGAAATCCTCGGCTGGCCGCCGGTCGACGGGCAGTTCGACGGGCCGACGCTGTTTCTGTCGGGGGCCGAGTCGGACTATGTGAGGCCGGATTTCCGCGACGACATCAGGCGATTGTTCCCCCGGGCCCGCTTTGCCAAGATCCCCGGCGCCGGCCACTGGCTGCACGCGGAAAAGCCCCACGAATTCATCGCCGCATTGCAGGCGGCCCTGCCACCTGCGGGCTGATCCGTCACCGCGCGGCCCGGGCGGGCAGAACGACCGGCGCGCGGGCGGCCGCGACCACGGCCGACAGGGATCCGGACGGGACGCTATCCTCGCCCAGGAACACGATCGCCGCGTGCAGCCGGTTCAGCCGATGCAAAAGCGCCGCCAGACCGTCGGCCGCGATCAGCCGCGCCGGGATGCCCAGCCGTGTCGCCGCCGCCGTGACCGAATCGCCCAGCACGGCGGGCGCCAGGATGCTCAGCCCGCGGCCGCTTTCACGCGCCAGATCCGCGGCGCGGGCCAGCATGTCACGGTCGAGCGTGGCGCCCATCACCGCCGTCACATGGCCCGCATCGACGGGCGCGGCACGATAGCCCAGGATCACCAGATCGCCGGCCTCGGCGGCTTGCGCCAGCAGCAGCGGCGCCCGCCCCTGCCGAATGGCAAAGGACCAGCGCAGGGCATTGCCCAGTGCAGCCTGTTCCAGCCGTTGCCGGAAGGCGCGCGCATCGCGGCGATAGGCGGCGCGCATCGCATCCTCGGACAGCTGCGTGGATCTGCCGACATGGGCCATGACCGCCTGGGTGCCGCGCCCGGCGGAACAGGCGATGAAGGTTTCCTCTTCGATCAGCAGCCCCATCAGCTCGCCGTTCAGCCGCCGGGCAAGCGCGATGGCATAGCCCAGCGCGGATTCGGCATCGGCAAAAGAGGTCGCCCCCAGGATCACCCGCCCGGGGCTATCCGGAGTGCGGCTCATGTTTCCGATCCTTCACGGCGCCCGGCACTCACGAACCCCTTTCGGGCCTCGGCAAAGGCGCGCAGCCGGTCCTCGGCCAGGCGGTTCACGCTGTCGGCGGGATAGCTGCCATCGGCTTGCCGCGCGCCCGCCGGACGGCCGGTCAGGATGGTCAGCCCCTCGGCCACGCTGCGGATCGGGAAGATGCGGAACCGGCCCTCGGCCACCGCGTCCACGACCCGCTGGCGCAAGGCCAGATGCTTTACATTGGCTTGCGGGATCAGCACGCCCTGGCGCCCGGTCAGGCCGCGCCGCGCGCAGATGTCGAAGAACCCCTCGATCTTTTCGTTCACGCCACCGATCGCCTGGATGTCGCCGAACTGGTTGACCGAGCCCGTCACCGCGAAAGACTGGTCGATGGGCAGGTCCGCCAGCGAAGAGAGCAGCGCGAACAGCTCGCCCGCCGAGGCACTGTCGCCATCCACCCCGCCATAGCTCTGCTCGAAAACGATCGAGGCCCAGAGCGACATCGGAATGTCCGGCGCGAACTGGGTGCCCAGGAACCCCGACAGGATCATCACGCCCTTGGAATGCAGCGGCCCCCCAAGCTCGGCCTCGCGCTCGATATCCACCAGCTTGCCGGAACCCACGCGCACCCGCGCCGTGACCCGCGAGGGGCGGCCGAAGCGAAAGCCGCCCAGCTGCATCACCGACAGCGCATTGATCTGGCCCACCCGCGTGCCATCGGTGTCGATCAACAGCGTGTCGCGCAGGATCGCGTCTTGTTCGAGGTCGCGCACCCGCCCCGCGCGGGTTTCGGCGGCCGCCACCGCCCGGTCGATCTGGTCGGGGCCGATCGCATCCGCCCCGTCGCGCGCGGCGAAGTAATCGGCCTCGCGCAGCAGGTCCGAAATCTGGCCCACGCCCAGCGACAGCCGGTCCTTGTCATCGGTCATCCGGGTGCTTTCCAGCAAGGCGCGCGCGGTGCCCGGCGCATCCAGCGGGCGCACCCCCTCGCGCTTGGCCAGCGATCCCAGAAGCCGCGCATAGAGGCTGACGGAATCGTCGCTGCGCGGCATGGCATCCTCGAAATCCGCCTGCACCTTGAAAAGCTGCGCGAAATCCGGGTCGAGCAGCGACAGCAGGTAATAAAGCCGCCGCTCGCCCACCAGGATCACCCTTACATCCAGCGGAATCGGGTCGGGTTCCAGCGAAACGGTGGAGATCAGGCTCATTTCCTCGCCCGGCGAGATGATCTGGATCCGCCCGGTCCTGAGACTGCGCTTGAGCGCGATCCACGCGAAGGGCTCGCTCAGCACCTGCGCCGCGTCGAGGATCAGGAAACCGCCATTGGCCCGCTGAAGGGCCCCGGGCCGTATCATCGTGAAATCGGTGTAAAGCGCGCCCATATGCGCGGCATGTTCGATCCGGCCGATCAGGTTGGCCATGCTGGGCAGCGCCTCTTCGACGATGGGCGCGCCGGTGTCGGCATCGGCATCATGGCTGACCATCAGATTGACCGCATATCGGGCGAATTGCGGCTTGGCGAAATGCCGGGTGGTGGCCACCGGAAAGGCGCCCGCGCGGCCATCCTCTGTTCGGATCAGGAACAGCTCGGGGTTCTCGATCAGATCGGCGCGCACCGCCGCGACGTAATCGTCGATCACCGGATTGCCCTGCAAATCGGCGAATGCCTCGGCGATGGCAGCATTCACGCCATCCTCGGCCAGTGACTGGTTCAGCGCCTCGACCTTGGCGCGCACCGTCTTCTGGTGGCGGGGCACCTCCTTGAGGATCGTCTCCATCTCCTCGCGGATCGCGCTGACCTTCTTCTCGATCTCTGCCTGCGTTTCTTCGGGCAGTTTCTCGAACTGCTCGGGCGTGATCACCTCGCCGTCCTGCGTCGCGGCGACCATATAGCCCATCGGGGTGCGCATTATCGCCACGTTGTTTTCGCGGGCGCGCTCGAACAGGTCGCTCATCGCGGCTTCGTGCTTTTCGCCGTATTCCTGTTCGATGGCGTGGCGCCGGGTCTGATAATCCTCGGATTCGAAAAGCGAGGGAATCGTGTTGGCCAGGTCGTCGATCAGGCGTTCCATCGCCGCCTTCAGCCGCTGCGCCATCCCGGCCGGAAGCCGCAGCGCGCGCGGCTTCTGTTCCTGCTCGAAATTGGCGACATAGACCCAGTCATCCGGCACCGGCCGCTTTTCCGCTATCCCGGCCAGGATCTGCTTGACGGCGGCATAGCGGCCGCTGCCGGCCGGCCCCAGGACGAAGAGGTTGAAATCCGAATGGCGCACATCGCCGGCCATCCGGATCGCGTCAAGCGCCCGGTCCTGTCCCGGCAGCATGTCCAGCGGTTCCAGCTCGGCCGTCGTCGCGAAATCCAGCGCCTCGGGATCGAAGGGCTGGCGCAGGGCCTCCGGCGCAAGAGGCTCGGGGATGGTGTCGGATGTCATTCTTCGCTCCTGCTTCGCATGGACCCCAGTCTAACGACTTTCGTCCGCTCTGCGTTGCGCTGAATCAAGACAATTGCGGCCGATGGGCGCCGACGGCAATTCGCGGCGGCCTTCCGGTGCCGGGTTTTCTGCCGCGTCGCGATGCTTTATCCGCGTCGGTGATGCACCCCGCGCACGACCGACACCGGAGGCAAGCCGAATGACCGAGCCCGCGTTTTCCTTTCGCACCGCCCAGGCGATCCGTTTCGGCAGGGGCACCGCGCCCGAGGCCACGGCATGGGCCGCGTCCCGCGCGCGTCGCGTTGTTCTGCTGCATGGGGCCGATCCCGGTCGGGCGGCCTGGTTGCACGAATCCCTGGCAGGGGCCGGGATCGCCGTTGCCGGATTTTCCTGTCCGAAAGAGCCGGATACCGCGCTGATCGAGGCCGGGGTCGATTTGGCCCGCGCCCACCACGCCCAGGCCGTGCTGGCGCTGGGCGGCGGCGCCGTGATCGACGCGGGAAAGGCGATCGCCGCATTGGCGCCGGGGCCGCGGCCGATCCTCGATCACCTCGAGGTCGTAGGCGCGGGCCTGCCGCTGGAAGCCGCGCCGCTGCCCTTCGCTGCCCTGCCCACGACGGCGGGCACCGGGGCCGAGGTGACGCGCAACGCGGTCATTCGCGTGCCCGAACACCGGCGCAAGGTATCGTTACGCGACGACCGGATGCTACCCGACCTGGCGCTCGTCGATCCGGCGCTGACCGATGGCCTGCCGTGGATGATAACGCTGGCCAGCGGGCTGGACGCGGTAACCCAGGTGATCGAGCCCTTCGTCTCGGCCAGGGCGAACCGGATGACAGATGCGCTGTGTCGTGACGCGATCCCGCTGAGTCTGTCGGCGCTGCGCCGCCTGGCCGAGGGCGAGCAGCCCGCGGCACGCGACGACCTGGCCTGGGTCAGCCTTTGTGGGGGGCTGGCGCTGGCAAATGCCGGTCTTGGCGCGGTGCATGGGCTGGCGGGTGTCATTGGCGGCATTGCGGCCACCGCACCGCACGGGGCGATCTGCGGGGCGTTGCTGCCGCATGTGCTGGCAGCGAATGCCCGGCGCGCAGAAGGCGAAACGGCGGCGCGGTTCGGGACCGTGGCCAACTGGATCGGCGGGTCATTGGGCGCCGGGGCAGGCACGGCCTTCCAGACGCTGGCCGAGTGGTCCCGCGCACAGGGCCTGCCGCGACTGGGCGAGATGGGCGTGACGCGCGACGCATTGGCCGAAATCGCCGAGGCCGCGCAGGCGTCGTCATCCATGAAAGGCAACCCGGCAAGGTTGTCGCAGGCCGAACTGACCGGCATCCTGGAAAAGGCGCTCTGAGCGCAGAGTCGTCCCGGTCGCGGCAAATTCACCGGCTATTCAAGCCCAATATATGCCGCGATGGTCATGACGGTCCTGTCTTACCAGATCGCGCTGCGGACGGCCTGGCGCATGGCCTTTTCGTCGGTGGAAACCAGGATCGCGGGACGTTCCAGAAAGATCGTGGACAAAAGCCCCGGTGTCATATGTCGCGTGATCGCCCGCGCAACCGCCTCCGGGGCGAAAACCGCCAGGGTATCGAAATCCCCGGCCAGGCGATGGCGGTCCAGCTCGGCCGCGATTTCGGCGGCAAAAGGGTCGAGATCGGGCTGAAGAATCTCTCGCGGCGCGGACAGGGCGTCCTGCGCGGCGTCTTGCGGTCGGCCGATATAGCTGCGCAGCCTGTCGGAATGGGCCCGCATCACCAGGTCCATCGGCGCGGGGTCGTCACCCTGATCCCCTTCCAGATCGCGCAGGATATGCGCGCGCATTCCGTCTGTCACCAGGGCCCAGACATGTTCTGCCGACATGATCGATGCATCCTTTTCGCTGCACGAACATGCAGGGCGCAAGCCGGCAGGAATGCAATGACCGCGGTCAAGATCGCCGGCACGGGGCCCATTGGCCGCTTGGGGTGCGATGCCGTGCCGGGCGTTTCACGCCTGTGTTCGAAAAAACGCGCGACTCCGCCCCATCGAATGATATGCTGCGCCCGACAAGCATCTTATTTCCGAGCAGACTTGAATGATCCGACAAGGGTATCACTTTTTCCAGAAGCACGATTTCGGGGTCACTTAACGCAATCGAATCCATGAACCATCTGAACAAACCCACGCTCACGAGCAAGGAATGCGATCTTGCAAGGGAGCCCGTCTTTCGCAAGCTTCCGAAAGAAAGCATTGACGCCCTTCGGCGCATTTGCCGGGTGCGGACCTATCGCGCCGGGCAGACCGTGATTGCCGATCAGGACGAACCAGGCTTCACGGGCTGCATCGCCGAGGGGATCCTGCGGATGCAGAAGACGCTGCCGGACGGTCGCCAGCACATCGTCGGTCTGCTGGTGGCGCATGACATGTTCGGTCGTGTTCTTCATCGCCGCTCGAATTTCGATATCGAGGCGGCCACCGACGCCCGGCTGTGCTGTTTCGACCGGCGCGCCCTGGAGGATCTGCTGTCGCGCGATCCGGCGTTGGAACGCCTGTTCCTGGTCAACGTGCTGGATGAGCTGGACGCCGCCCGCGAATGGATCATCCTGCTGGGATGCCGCCGGGTGTCAGAGCGGCTGGCCGCCTTCCTGCTGATCCTGTGCCGGCGCTCGGCCGATGCAGAGCGGGTCGTGTCCGGAAGCAACGACCGGATCCGCGTGCATGTCCCGATCGGGCGGGCGGACCTGGCGAATTACCTTGGCACCCGCGCGGAAACGATAAGCCGCGCGGTTCATGCGCTGGCCGACGAGGGGATCATCGCGATCCTGGACCCGCATACATTCGACATTCTCGATCTTCCGGGCCTGATCGCCCGGGCAGGAAACGGTGATTTCGGGCTCAACCGGCCGTGATACGCGCCTGTGCGCTTGCGCGGAGAGGCCCGGCTTTCCATACTAAAATCCGAAGACAGGCCAGGAGAGGAGCCGACCGGAACATGGCCATCACCCGGGACCCCGCGCCGACATCGCCTTTCAGCCCGGACCATCGCGCCGAGCCGCCCGGCTCCGCTACGCAGGACGACCTGCTGGGTCTTGTCGGCTATGCAATGAAGCGCGCCTTCATACCGATCCGCGCCGACCTGAAACAGTGTCTGAAACCGCTGGGATTGACCCAGCGCAGTTTCTCGGTGCTGTCCGTGATTGCCGAAAATCCCGGCGTCAGCCAGAGCGTGATGGCCCGGACCCTGGGAATCGAGCGGTCGGGCGCGGTTCCGATCGTGGATCGGCTGGAGGCCGATGGACTGATCCGGCGCCAGCGTGTCGCCGGCGACCGCCGGCCCAAGGCGCTGCATGTTACCCGGGCGGGGGCGGCTCTCTATGACCGGGCACTCGCCGCGGCCCGGGCGCATGAAGGCAGAATGCTGGCGTCGCTCGATTCCGGCGAGATAGAGACATTGCATCGTCTCTTGCGCCGCCTGAACACCGCCGCCGGGATCGACTGAGCCATTGCAGGGCGCGCCCCGGCTTATCCGACGAACGCCTTTTCCACGACGTAATCGGCAGGCGCGGAATTGGACCCCTCGCGCAGCCCGAAACCTTCCAGGATTTCCCGCAGATCGACATTCAGGCCCAGCGAACCGCAGACCATGGCGCGGTCGGTTTCCGGCGCGATATTGTCGATACCCAGATCACGCAACAGGGTCCCGTCGCGCAGCAGGGTGGTGATACGCCCCATGCGCGGGCTGTCCTGACGGGTGGTCGTGGGGTAATAGCGCAGTTTCCCGGCGACGAATTCGCCTATCAGCGGGTCGTTTTCCAGGTTCCGGACCAGCTCCTGGCCATAGGCCAGCTCGGCCCTGTCGCGGCAGGTATGGGTCAGGATCACCTGGTCGTAGTTTTCATAGGTCTCGGGGTCGCGCACGAGACTTGCAAAAGGGGCAATCCCGGTGCCTGTCGCGAAGAACCACAGCCGCCGCCCGGGAAGCAACGCATCATGCACCAGCGTGCCGACCGGTTTGGGCCGCAGGATGATCCGGTCGCCCGGCGCGATATGTTGCAGGCGGCTGGTCAGCGGGCCATCGGGCACCTTGATCGAATAGAATTCAAGCTCGTCCTCCCAGGACGGCGACGCGATGGAATAGGCGCGCAGCAGGGGTTTTCCATCCTCCTTTTGCAGGCCGATCATCACGAATTCACCCGAGCGGAAGCGCAGGCTGCGCGGCCGCGTCACCCGGAACGAGAACAGCCGATCGGTCCAATGCGTCACCCGGGTTACGGTCTGCGCGTCGGGCATGGTCGGTGCAGGGCGGGCAGCATCGGCCCGCACGGGGCTGGAATCGTTCATTTGTCCTGTTCCTTCAGATGGTTTGCTCAGGCCAGGCCGCGCAGGCGCGACTGATAGTCATGCGCCTGCCAGGCCGACCGGCGGCGCCATTGCGCCTCGGGTTGGCGGCGGGCCAGGTCCGGCGCGATCTCGATCTCGTCGAAACCGGCGCGCCGGGCCATCGCGTATTGATCGGCAATGACATGCCCGCGCGCGCGCAGCCGCCCCTTGAACCCCATCAACCGCAGACGGCGCGCCAGGGTAAAGCCGCGCCCGTCGGCGAATGACGGGAAATCGACACGGATCATCGTGACCCTGCCCAGATGATCGGCCAGATCGCAAGGGTCGGCATCGGACGGCAGGTCCAGCGCCAGGACCCCATTGCCGGTGGCTTCGCCAAGGGTCTCGGGGCGATGAAATCCCTGCGTCCAGTCATCCGGCGCAAAGCCCCGATCCGTCACGATCACGTTCATTTCCGGCTCCTCCTGCGGGGCGGGCTGCGGCCCGCGCACGGCCCTGCCATTGACGAAATGGATGCCGCATTCGTCCTTGTCCTGGTCGCGCCAACGCCCGGCACGCGGGTTCTCGCCCGCGGCGACCCGGCTGGTGCAGGGGGCGCATCCGATCGAAGGAAACCCGCGCGCCACCAGCGGATGCCGCGGCAGGCGATTGTTGACGATGTAATCCTGCACGTCCTCGGGGCGCCAATGCGCCAGCGGATTCACCTTGATCCGGCGGTCATCCTCGTTCTCGAAGAAATCCAGAACCGCCCGGCGCCCGCCCTGGAAGCGCTTGCGCCCGGTGATCCAGGCATCGAAATGCGCCAGGGCGCGTTCCAGCGGCTCGACCTTGCGCAGAGCGCAACAGGCGTCGGTGTCGGATCTGTGCAGCACCCCGTCCGGATCATGCGCGGCCAGCGCCTCGGGGCGGGCACGGATCGTGCGCACATCCGTCAGCCCGAGCGTCGCGGCCACGTCGGCCTGATAGGTCAGGGTTTCCTCGAACAGCATCCGGGTATCGATGAAAAGCACCGGCGTGCTGCGGTCGATGACCGACAGCATGTGCAACAGCACCACCGATTCCGCCCCAAAGGACGACACCAGCGCGACCCGCCCGACCTGCGCATCGCCCAGGGCACGTTCCAGCACGGCCTGCGCCGCGTGGTTGCGATAGCGCGCATTCAGATGCGCCACCCGGTCGGCAGCCGGGGCCAGGGCGGATTCAAGCGGCATTTCTTTGCCTTTCGTCGCCATAAAGCGCCTCCTTGAACGGGGCCATGCCAAGCCGGCGATAGGTTTCGAGGAAGGTTTCCTCGGCGCTTTCGCGGTGCTTCAGATAGGCCCCGATCAGCCGCTCGACGGCCCCGACGATCTCGTCCGCAGGGAAACCGGGGCCGGTGCGTTCGCCGATGGAGGCGGCTTCGGTCCCGTCGCCGCCCAGCGTGATCTGATAGTTCTCGACGCCGGCGCGATCCAGCCCGAGGATGCCGATATGGCCGACGTGATGATGGCCGCAGGCATTGATGCAGCCCGAGATCTTCAGCTTTATCGGGCCGATATCGTGTTCCAGCTTCAGCTCGTCGAAGCGGGTCGCGATCTGCTGGGCGATGGGGATCGAACGGGCCGTGGCCAGCGCGCAGTAATCCATGCCCGGGCAGGCGATGATGTCGCTGACCAGCCCGATATTGGCGGTGCCCAGCCCCGCCGCGGCAAGCCGGGCATGGACCGCCGGCAGGTCGGCCTTGTGGACATGCGGCAGCACGATGTTCTGTTCATGGCTCACGCGCAGTTCGTCATGCCCGAATTCCTCGGCCAGGTCGGCCATGACGCGCATCTGGTCGGCGCTTGCATCACCCGGGGTCGCCCCATGCGCCTTGAGCGAGATGGTGACGATCGCGTGGTCGGGATGGCGATGCGCCACCAGGTTGGTGTCGGCCCAGGCCCGGAATACCGGGTCGGCGGCACGGCTTGCCTCATAGGCATCGGCCGGACGCCCGTCGCGCAGCGTCGGGCGGCGAAAGCGCGCCTCGATCTCGCGCAGGATCTGCTGGTCGGCACCGCCGAAGGTGGAACGGCGCAAGGCGAACTCGGCCTCGACCAGTTCTCGGATGCGGTCGATCCCGTGTTCGTGGACCGTGATCTTGACGCGGGCCTTGAACTTGTTGTCCCGGCGGCCAAGCTGGTTGTAGACGGACACGATGCTTTCGAGATAGGGCAGCAGGTCTGCCACCGGCAGGAAGTCACGGATCACCTTGGCGATCATCGGCGTACGCCCGAGCCCGCCGCCCAGGACCACCTCGAAGCCGATCTCGTCACCCTTGCGCAACATGCGCAGACCGATGTCATGCGACTTGATCACCGCACGGTCGTTCGGGCTGCCGGTGACGGCGACCTTGAACTTGCGCGGCAGGAACTGGAATTCCGGGTGATCGGTGGACCATTGCCGGATCAGCTCGGCGAAGGGGCGCGGATCGGCGATCTCGTCGGCCGCGGCGCCGGCGAAATGGTCCGAGGTCACGTTCCGGATGGTATTGCCGCTGGTCTGGATCGCATGCATTCCCACATCGGCCAGCGCGTCCAGCATGTCGGGCACATCGCGCAGGCGCGGCCAGTTGAACTGGATGTTCTGGCGTGTCGTGAAATGACCATAACCCTTGTCCCAGCGCTCGGCGATATGGGCAAGCTGGCGCATCTTCGCCGGGTCGAGCGTGCCATAGGGCACCGCCACCCGCAGCATGTAGGCATGCAGTTGCAGATACAGCCCGTTCATCAGGCGCAGCGGCTTGAACTCGTCCTCCGTCAGCGCGCCGTCGATCCGGCGTTCGACCTGGGCACGGAACTGCGCCACACGTTCGCGGACAAAGGCCGTATCGAATTCCGAATACTCATACATTTCCGACCTCCACCTGTTTGCCATGGGCATGGTTCGAGGGGCCACGGGTGCGAAAAACCTCGCGGAAATGGATCGGCTCGGGGCCACGCGGCCCGCGCCTGGCGTCGGCCAGATAGGCGCCGACGACCACGTTCGGCTGGCTTTCGGCCATCAGTAACCGGATCTGGGCATGTGCCTCATCCTCTATCAGTTCCGCCTCGGCCATGTTGCGGGTCCAGCGATCGTCGACCGTCAGCCAGACGGAATCGCCTTCCAGCAGGTGGTTCGCGGTGACGACCTTGGGGGTGAAACGGCGGCTCATAATGCCAGCTCCCTGGGTTCGGACGTTTCGATGGCAGCCTCGGCCACGCGGGGCGAAAGACCATGAAGGATGACGGCAGGGCCGGTCAGGGCGTCCACGGTCTGCGGCAGGTCGGCCAGGGTGGTGGCCAGCACCCGGGCATCCGCGCGCGAGGCATTCTCGACCACGGTGACCGGCGTGGACGGGTCGGCGCCGTGCATCAGCAGGCGACCCTGGAAGAAGCGCGCGCTGCGCTTTCCCATATAGATCGCGGCCACTTCGCCCGGGCGGGCAAGGCCACGCCAGTCCTGTTCGGCAAAACCCTTCACGTCATGGCCGGTCATCATCCGGACGGCGGAATTGCGACCGCGCCGGGTGAAGGATTGCCCGATCTGCGCCACCGCGGCGGTGGCGGCCGTGATGCCCGGGACAATGGCCCACGGCACGCCGGCGCCATCGAGCGCGGCAAGCTCGTCGTCAAGCCGCCCGAAAACCCCCGGATCGCCGGATTTCAACCGCACGACATGGGCGCCCGACCGGGCATGTTCGATCATCAATGCGTTGATGTCGTCCTGTCCCATCGCCGGGCCGAAACCGGTCTTTCCAGCCTCGATCACCAGCGCCTCGCGCCGGGCAAGTTCCAGTATCCCGGCAGATACCAGCCTGTCGTGGATGACCACATCGGCCCGGTCCAGCGCCTTGCGCGCCTTCAGCGTCAGCAGTTCGGGATCGCCCGGCCCGGCACCGACAAGATCGACACGGCCCGGGCGGCGACCCGCGGCCAGGTGATCGGCCAGCAGATCGTCCAGCGCCTGCGGCAGCGCCTGTTCCCCCGCAGCCTCGACCGCGTTCGGGCCGGCCCGGAAATAGTAATCGGCCCAGAAATCGCGGCGCGGACGGCCGGGCAAGAGCTTTTCAGCCATCGGCCTGAAACTCTTGCCGACCCGGGCCAGCAGGCCCAGCACGGGAGGAAGCCGCTCTTCCAGATCGGCCTTGATCGCACGGGCCAGAACCGGGGCCGCCCCCTCGGTGCCGATGGCCACCGTGACCGGATCACGGTCGACGATGGCGGGCGTGATGAAATCGCTGTCTTGCAGGTTGTCCACGATATTGGTCAGCACGCCGGCGCGCTTGCCGATCGCGGCGACACGCGCATCCAGTGCCGCATCCTCATGCGCGGCATAAAGCAGCGTAGCGCCCTGTGCATCGGCATCCGACAGCGCGCGCGGCACAAGGGTCAGCCTGCCCTCGGCGGCCCAGGCGGCAATGCGCGGCACGGGGGCGGGGGCGAATACCTCGATCCGGGCTTCGGTCTTGAGGATCAGGCGCAGCTTGGCCACGGCGGCCTCGCCACCGCCCGAAACCAGGATGCGCCGGCCTGCAACGCCGACAAATACGGGAAAATGCTTCATTGCGCGACTCCGGTTCGTCTGCGCAGAAAATAGGCCATTTTCCCAAGGAATTGCCATATGCAGAACAGAATAAGGAGGTTCTGCCTTCAGGCCCGGCAGGGTTGGAACAGTATCCCGGTTCTGCCTTGCGGGGCGGCACCCATGTTCCACCCGCTTGCGGTTTTGCGGACCCCGCGCCGGCGGCCGGTCTAGATTCGGAAGATGGGTTGCAGCATCCGGGGCACGAGGCCGCGGAACCTGAGCGGCGCATCGGTCGCGGCCAGGCAGATGCAGGGCATCTCGTCCCCCGCGACCGGGGTATGCTCGACCGCGTCATCGGCCACTTCGACATCGCCGACGCCGAAGGTTTCATCCGCATCGGCAAAGCTGCCCTGCAACACAAGCGTCAGTTCCAGCCCGTTATGGCCATGATCGGGCACCGCCTGTCCGGGCGGGATATGCAGCAGCCGCACGCTGCCATCCGGACCGTCATGCAGGATCGCCTGCCTGTTGCCGCGCCCCAGCGATCGCCATTTCGGCGCCTCGCCATGCAGTATCTCGGCCACCGGGCCGGGATAGATGCCGCGGCGCCGCGGCGCGGGGGCGGCCTCGGTCATGCCGTCGAGCCGGGCCAGGACGATATCCTTCAGATCGTCCGAAACCGTTTCCGCCGGCAAATCCTCCATCACCGCGCCGCCCAGGACCTCATGCGCGCCGAGACGGGCGCGGCATTCCGCGCACATCGACACATGCGCCGCGACAACCATAGCGAAGGGATATGACAGGGAACCTGACGCATAGGCCACAAGCTGCGGCTCGGTAAGATGATGACGAATTTCAGTCATGTCTGACGCAGTTCTTTCAGTTCGTGCCGCAGGCGCTCCAGCCCCAGGCGGATCCTCGATTTTATCGTTCCAAGCGGCAGGCCGGTCTGGTCGCGGATCTCGGTGTGGCTCAGCTCACCGAAATAGGCCTTTTCCACCATCAGGCGCTGGTCCTCGGTCAGGTTTGCCAGCGCGGTTTTCAGCCGCGCCGCTTCCTGTTCCAGGGCCATCACCTGGCCTGCGTCGTCCTCTTCCTCTTCCGGCGCGGCCAGTTCTTCGGGCACGGGCCGGTTTTCCTTGCGCACCACGTCAACCTGGCGGTTGCGCGCGA
This sequence comes from Actibacterium sp., assembly GCA_016278325.1. Taxonomy (GTDB): domain Bacteria; phylum Pseudomonadota; class Alphaproteobacteria; order Rhodobacterales; family Rhodobacteraceae; genus JADQCB01. The sequence goes on along the minus strand of JADQCB010000021.1, from coordinate 78,007 downwards.
TCTGGTAGATCCAGCTCGACACCTGCGCCCGGGCGGGGTCGAACTGGGGCGCCTTGCGCCACGCGGTCAGCAGAACCTCCTGCACGATATCCTCGGCCTGGTCGGGCCGCATCCCCGTGCGCATCGCCATCGCCTTCAGCCGCGGCGCATAGAAATCGAACAGCCGCGCGAAGGCGGCCTTGTCGCGCGCATCGCGCACGGCAAGCATCCATCGGGTCTGCTCCGAATAGGTCTGTTCGGTCTCGTCTGCCACGATGTCGGCACCATCCTTCGCCGAGCGGTCGCACAGAACATTCACGGGCCAGGGGGGCCGTTTCGTGATAGGTTCCAGATTACCGCTCAGGTCCAGCATAACAGCACTACGCGCCGGTGCGAGATGCGGATCAAATTTTTTGATCCGGACAGCCGGGGGCGGCGTATGTTGAACAGTCTTGCAACGGAGTCTTCATGTCATTCGACGCTCTGCCGGGTCGTCCGCAACGGATCGCCGTGATCGGCGGCGGCATATCCGGCCTCGCCGCGGCCTATCTGCTGGCGCGGGACCACGCGGTCACGCTGTACGAAAGCGCGCCGCGGCTGGGCGGCCATGCGCGCACGGTCATCGCCGGGCGCAATGCCGACCAGCCGGTCGATACCGGGTTCATCGTGTTCAACTATGCCAATTATCCCCACCTGACCCGGATGTTCGCGGATCTCGACGTGCCGGTGGCGCGCAGCGACATGAGCTTCGGCGCCAGCATAGACAATGGCGCGGTCGAATACGGGCTGAAGGATCTGCAATCGCTCATCGGACAACGGCGCAACCTGCTGCGCCCGGCCTTCCTGCGCATGATCCGCGACATGGCGCGGTTCAACGCACGGGCCGAAGCGTCGGCCGATGACGCGACGTTGACCATCGATGATCTGACCCGCAACCTGAACCTGGGCGCGTGGTTCCGCAAATATTACCTGATGCCGATCTGCGGCGCGATCTGGTCCTCCCCGGCCGAGGATATCGGCCGCTTCCCGGCGCGCTCGCTGATACGGTTCTTCCGCAACCACGCGCTGCTGTCGGCCAGCGGCCAGCACCAGTGGTGGACCGTCAAGGGCGGCAGCATCGAATATGTCCGGCGGCTGGAGCAGCACCTGACCGCCGGGGGCGTGACGCTGCTGCCGGGCACGCCGGTGCGGTCGGTCGCCCGCGATGGTGTCGAATGCACGGTCCATGCCGCCGGCGGGGACAGGCGCGTTTTCGATCATGTGATCCTGGCCTGTCATTCCGACGACGCGCTGCGCCTGCTGGAACGGCCGACCGCGCAGGAAAGCGCCACGCTGGGGGCGCTGCGCTATCGCGACAATCGCATGGTGCTGCATCGCGACACCGCCCAGATGCCACGCCGCCGGGCCTGCTGGTCCAGCTGGGTCTACAAGGCCGACCATGCACGGCCCAACGCCGGCATCGGTGTCACCTACTGGATGAACCGGTTGCAGAACATCGACCCGAACGATCCGCTTTTCGTGACGCTCAATCCGGTCCAGACTGTCCCCGATGAAATGGTCTATGACGAAAAGATATTCCGCCACCCGGTCTTCGATCATGCCGCATTGCGGGCGCAGGAAGGGCTGAAAGCCATGCAGGGGGCCAACAGCACCTGGTTTGCCGGCGCCTATACCCGGCACGGGTTCCACGAGGACGGCTTTGCCAGCGCGGTGCGCATCGCGCGCGCCATGGACCGGCAATTCGCATGACGGCGGCACCGGACCATATCGCGGGGCACACGGTTCACATGCGACGGGGCGCGGTCGCGAACAGCTTTGGCTATTCGGTCGATTATGTGCTGATCGACCCCGAGGCGCGAACCGGGCCGCGCCTGTTCTCGCGCAACGGTTTCAACCTGGTCTCGGTCCGCGATCGGCACCATGGCGGGCCGCGTGGCGCGGGCCGGGGCGTCGCCTGGGCGCGCGAGGTGCTGGAAGGCCACGGGCTGGACACGGGTCGCACCCGGATCCTGTTGCTGACCCAGCCTGCCTTTCTCGGCCGCGTCTTCAACCCGGTCAGTTTCTGGCTGGCCATGGCAGGCGACGAGTTGCGTGCCGTCATCGCCGAGGTCGACAACACGTTCGCAGAGCGTCACTGCTATCTGTGCCACAAGCCCGGGTTCGCCCCGATCGGCCCGGCCGACCGGCTGACATCGCGCAAGGTGTTCCACGTCTCGCCATTCCAGAAGGTCGCGGGCGAATACGCGTTCAATTTCCTGATCGCGCCGGACCGGATCGCGATCCGCATCTGGCACCGCAACGGCGACGAGGGCGTGATCGCCACGCTGAGCGGGCCGCGCGCGCCGCTGACCGACCGGACGATCCTGACAACGGTCCTGCTGCGCCGGCCGTTCGGGGCGCTGCGCACCGTCGCGCTGATCTACTGGCAGGCGCTGAAACTGAAACTGAAAGGGGCGAAATACACCACGCGCCCCACCCCGCCCGCCGAGGAGGTAAGCTGAATGCTGTCGATCACCCGCCGCGTGAAGCACGATTTCCTGGAAACCTGCGATGGCATCCGCCACGGCAGCCTGCGCCTGCGCACGCCCGAGGGCGAGACGCACGATTTCGGTGCGGGTGACCCGGCCGCGGAAATGGTGATCCATGACTGGTCGGTGGTCACGGCGCTGGCGGCGCGCGGCGATATCGGGCTGGGCGAAACCTATGTCGACGGGCTGTGGGATACGCCCTCGGTCGATCTGCTAACACAGGTGGCCTTGCTGAATCTCGATCATTTCCGCGCCTACGCCTATGCCGGGTTCTGGTCGGCGCTGAAATTCCGCACGGTGGACCGGATCCTGCGTGCCAATTCGCGCCGCGGCGCGGCACGAAACATCCGTGCGCATTATGATGTCGGCAACGAGTTCTACCAGCTCTGGCTCGACCGTTCGATGACCTATTCGGCCGCGCTTTTCGACGAGGGCGACGACCTGCATGCCGCCCAGCTGCGCAAATACGACCGCATCCTGGGCCGGCTTGCCCCCGGCGAGCGGGTGCTGGAGATCGGCTGCGGCTGGGGCGGTTTCGCCGAGCGCGCCGCGGATCAGGGCCGCCAGGTCACCGGGCTGACCATCTCTCCCAGCCAGAAAGGCTATGCCGATGCCCGGCTGGACGGCCGCGCCGAGATCCGGCTGGAGGATTACCGCGCGACGCAGGGCACCTTCGACAACATCGTGTCGATCGAGATGATCGAGGCTGTGGGCGAAAATTACTGGCCGGTCTATTTCGCCACCCTCAAGCAGCGACTGGCCGAAGGTGGCCGCGCCGTGGTGCAGGCGATCACCGTGCCCGACAGCTATTTCGCGACCTATCGCGCGACCTCGGACTACATCCGGCATTATACCTTTCCCGGTGGCATGTTGCTGAGCGACGGCGCGATCTGTGAACAGGCCCGGCGTGCCGGGCTGGCGGTGCAGGACCGGTTCGCCTTCGGGCAGGATTATGCCCGCACCCTGCGCGAGTGGAGCGCCGCACTGGAAGACGAGGCGCAGCGCATCCTGCGACTGGGTCATTCCGAAAGCTTCCTGCGCAACTGGCGCTTCTACCTCGGCATCTGCGCGGCCAGCTTCGCCACCGCTCAGACCGATGTCGTCCAGGTGGAGCTTGCCCATGCCTGAGCCACGCCATTGCCGGACGCCCCGGCGATGATGACCCACCTTTCCGTCAGCCTGTTCGCCGCGATGCTTGCCGCGGCCGGGATCCCGCTTTACATCCACCTGCCACGCTTTGCCACGTCGGAACTGGGGCTGAGCCTTTCGACCACCGGCGCGGTGCTGATCGGGATCCGGCTGATGGATTTCGCGCAGGATCCGTTGCTGGGCCGGATGGCCGACGGCCTGGCGCGGCATCGGCGCGGCCTGGCGGGCCTGGGCGTGACGGGCATGGCCGCCGGGTTCGTGATGCTTTTCAGTATCCCGCCGGTCCTTGACGCGACCCTCTGGCTGGTGCTGGCGCTGGTGCTCGTGTTCACCGCCTACAGCCTGGCATCGATCCTCTTCTACGCCCAGGGCGTTGCAATCGCCGGGGACGGGCCGGCAGCGGCGCATTACCGCCTGGCAGGATTTCGCGAAACCGGGATGCTGGCGGGCGTGGTGCTGGCCGCGGCGGCGCCGACGGTGCTGGCGCGGCTGGGCGACCCGGCCACGGCCTATCGCGATTTCGGCCTGCTTCTGGCGGCAACGGCGCTGGGCGTGGGTGCTGTGACGGCCGGGCTCTGGTCAGCCGAGCCACGGCGACAGCCGGCAGCGGGCGCCGCGCCGCCCGCCCTGTCCTTTGCGGCCCTGGTGACGCCCGAGATCATCAGGTTGCTCGCGCTGGCGCTGGTCAACGCCTTGCCGGTGGCGATCACCGCGACGCTGTTTCTCTTCTTTGTCGAGGACCGGCTGAACCTGCCCTCCCTGTCGGGGCTTTTCCTTCTGGCCTTTTTCCTGGCCGCGGGGCTCAGCGCGCCGGGCTGGTCGCGGCTGGTGGCACGGCACGGCGCAAGGCGGGTGCTGGTCCCGGCGATGATCCTGGCCATCGTCAGCTTCACCGGCGCGGCGATGCTGCCCGCCGGGGCCGCCCTGGCGTTCGGCGCGATCAGCATGGCCTCTGGTGCCGCGCTTGGCGCGGACATGGTGATCCTGCCGGCGCTCTTCGCATCGACGCTGGCCAGTCGGGAATTGCCGGCCGGGGCGGGTTTCGGGCTGTGGTCCTTTGCCCAGAAACTGGCGCTGGCAATCGCCGCGGCGATTGTCCTGCCGGCGCTCGACATGGCCGGGTTCACACCCGGCGGGCCCAACACGACCACGGCGCTGAGCGCACTGACCTTTGCCTATGCGGTGCTGCCCTGCATTCTGAAAGCAGCCGCCATCGCGATGGTTTTCGGATTGCCGGCCGAGGAGACGAAGACATGACGTTTATCCTGTCGGTCGCGCTGATCCTCGTCGCCCTGTTGGCGGCCCTTTACTTCTGCGCCGGGCGCCTGGGCTTTGCCGGCCAGCGCCCGGCGGATTATGCCGAAACCGGCCCGGCCTTCGACTTGCGCCGCCACCTGGCCGGGCCGCTCCGGTCCGAAGGGGTGATCTTCGGCCCCACGGGCCGCGTCGCGGGCCGCTTCCTGGCCCGGATGGAAGGGAAATGGAGCGGCCCCGGCGGCACCCTGACCGAGGATTTCCGCTATGCCTCGGGCAGCACGCAACGGCGCGAATGGCGCCTGAAGATGCTCACCGACAACAGTTTCACCGCCACCGCCGATGACGTGATCGGAACCGCACGGGGCGAGCTTTCGGGCGCCACCTTGCGGATGACCTATCGGTTGCGGCTTGCGCCGGATGCGGGCGGGCATGTTCTGGACGTGACCGACTGGCTGTATCTGATGGAAGACGGAACGATCATGAATCGCTCACAGATGCGCAAATTCGGCTTCAAGGTGGCCGAGCTCGTCGCCACGATGCGGCCAGAGGTGCCGACCTGATGTTCGCGGGCAAACGATACTGGATTGTCGGCGCAAGCGAAGGCCTGGGGCGCGAACTTGCCCGCGCGCTGGACGCTCGCGGCGCGCGGTTGATCCTGTCCGCCCGCAACCGGGAACGGTTGACGGCGCTGGCCGATGAACTTGGCGACTCGACAATCTTGCCGATGGACGTGACCGATCCCGGCTCGGTCGCGCAGGCGGTGGCCGCAGCAGGGCAGTGCGACGGCATCATCTATTGCGCCGGCTTTTATCAGCCGATGCAGGCCGCCGAATGGGACGCTAACGCCGCGATGGCGATGTGCGAGGTCAATTTCATGGGCGCGATGCGCGTGCTGGGCCATGTCGCCCCCGCCTTCGCCGCCCGCGGGGCGGGGCATATCGTTCTGGTCGGCTCTCTCTCCGGGTTCCGCGGGTTGCCCGGGGCGATCGGTTACAGCGCGTCGAAGGCCGGGCTGATGAGCCTGGGCGAATCGCTCTATGCCGATCTGCGCCATCGTGGTGTCACCGTGCAGATGGTCAGCCCGGGGTTCATCCGAACCCGGCTTTCGGAAAAGAACGATTTCACGATGCCACAGATCATGTCCCCCGAACGCGCCGCCGCGCGGATCGTGGCCGCCCTGGAAAGCGGGCGATTTCACACCGCATTTCCGCGCCCCTTCTCATGGCTCTTCACCCTCGGCCGGTTTTTGCCGGCGGCGGTTTTCTATCGGATTCTGGGGAGTTGAGATGGGTTTCTTCACCATCTTGTAAAAAAACTTTACCAATTTGCGATTGATCGCCTAGAATGGCGCCAGGGCCCCGGTTTTCCCATGTTCCGGGCACGCGGGGGTCACGCCAAAACGGCAAAAACGGGAGGATACAATGAATCATAAACCGACAACGCGGCGCAATGCGCTGCGCACGATCGCGGGCGCCGGCGCGGCGACGCTTGCCGCTCCGCATATCGCCGGCGCGCAGGCCAACGGCACGACCTGGAAGATCCAGACGTCATGGCCCGGCGGCGCCGGCCTGCAGATCTTCGAAGAGTGGTGCGGCACCATTGCCGAAAAGACCGGCGGCGAGCTGGCCTTTCAACCCTTCGGCGCCAATGACGTTGTGGGCGATTTTCAGCTGTTCGATGCGGTGAAGAACGGCGTGCTGGACGCGGTGAACCCGTTCACCATCTACGCCCAGGGCATCATCCCGGCGGCGACCTTCCTGACCAGCTATCCGCTGGGCCTGCGCAACCCGCATGAATTCGATGTGTTCTATTACGGCCTCGGCGGTCTGGAAATCGCGCGCGAGCTTTATGCCAAGCAGGGCATGCATTTCGTCGGCCCGGTCCACCACGGCCCGAACATCATTCACTCGAAGGTTCCGATCCGCTCGATCGACGATTTCCGCGGCCGCAAGATGCGCCTTCCCGGCGGCATGGTGGGCGATCTGTTTTCGGAAATCGGCGCCGAGACCACGGTTCTTCCGGGGTCCGAGATCTTCCCCGCGCTTGAAAAGGGCACGATCGACGTGGCCGACTATGTCGGGCCCGCGGTGAACTACGCGCTGGGCTTCAGCCAGGTGACCGATTACATCGTGATGGGCCCGCCGGGCTTCATGTCGGTCTATCAGCCGGTCGATATCATGGATATCACCGTGTCCCAATCGGCTTGGGATGCGCTGAGCCCCGAGATGAAGCAATTCGTCGAGATGGAAACCCGCTCCTATTCGATTCATCACCACGCGATGATCCAGAAGGCGGACCAGGAAGCCTGGGCGAAATTCAAGGCCGACGGGACCGAGATCACCCGCCTCAGCCAGATCGACGTGGAACTTCTGACCGAGGTCGCCGTGCCGATCTGGTTCAAATACGCCAACCGCGATCCCAACGCGGCGCGGATCTTCAAGATCCAGCTCGACTACATGATGTCCGGCTCGCTGGGCTATGTGGACCCGGCGATGATCGAGGGCCAGGAACTCAAGCTCTGATCGCGGACAGGCCGCAATGCAACGCCGCCCGGTGCCGATGGCGCTGGGCGGTTTCCACGCACTCAAGATAAAAACAGGACACGAAGATGCCTGGTCTCAGCTTCACGCTGCCGCACTGGCTCTATTGGGTGGGTCTGATCGTCTTTCCGATCATCGCGATGGCCCTTTCCAAACGGCCGAAACCTCAACAACGCCGCTACAGCACGACGCTTGGATACATGATCCTCGTCGCCGGCGGGTTTCTCGGCCTGCACCGGTTCTATCTGAAAAGCCTGCTGGGCCTGGTCTACATCCCGCTGTTGCTGTTCGTGCTGTTCGCCAACGGGCAAGAGCGCGATGCGCGCCAGGTCTACTCGACCGCCTCCAACGCGCTGGACGCGGCGCAGACAGCGCTGGAACGGCAGCAGGAACAGATCGACAGCGCGCGGACCACGCTGCCGCAGCTTCGCGAAGCGATGCGGGCCGCCGAAGAGGGCAGTTTCGCACGAACCAGCGCCGAGCGGCGGATCGAACGCTCTGAAAGGACCATCACCGAGGGCGAGGAACGCATCGCCCGGGCCCAGGCCACGATCGAGGAGATGCAGCCGGCTGCGGCCGAGGCACGCGCCAACCGCGCCTTCTGGAACAGCGCGGCGGGCTATACCTTCTATGTGATCCTGGCCTTCCTGCTTGTCGATGCGGTGCTGCTTCCCGGCATGGTCCGGCGCGCGAATGCCAGCCTGCCGCCGGAGGAAGACGACGAGATCAACGCCGCGCTGGCAGCCGCCGAGGATGCCGAAAGCCCGGTGCATGACGCCGACCGGGTCGAGAACTGGATCGACCGGTTGTCGCTGTTCTGCGGCGAATTCGTCAGCTACTGGGCGGTGATCGCGGTGCTGGTCTATTACTACGAGGTGGTCGCGCGATACGTGTTCAACAGCCCGACCAACTGGGCCCATGAATCCATGTACCTGATGTTCGGCATGCAATACCTGATCTCGGGCGCCTATGCGATGCTGACCGAAACCCATGTGCGGGTCGATGTCTTCTATGCCCCGCTTCCGAAGAAGAAAAAGGCATGGGCGGATCTTCTGACCTCGGTCTTCTTCTTCATCTTCGCCGGCACGTTGCTGGTGACGTCCTGGATCTTCGCGATGGACGCCATCGCCGTGCCGACCGGGAATTCGATCGTGTCCGACTGGGCGCGCGGCGAAATCGGGTTCTGGCAGATGCTGGGCAGCATGAACCTGGCGCAATGGACCGATCCGGCCATCCGCTGGGGCGAGATCAGCTTCAACGAATGGGAGGTGCCGCTTTGGCCGATGAAATGGGTCATGGTGCTTGGCGGGCTGCTGCTCGTGCTTCAGGGCATCTCGAAATTCGGCAAAGACATTCGCGAAATCGCGCGGGGGAACTGACGGATGGGTATTGAAATCGGTATCGGGCTTCTGACGCTCATCATGTTCGGCAGCCTTCTGGTGCTGCTGATGGCGGGCCTTCCGCTGGCTTTCGTGACCGGCGGCCTGGCCTGCGTCTTCCTGTTCATCCTGGGCGATGCGCAGGCGCTGAACATCGTTCCGTCGCGGATCTTCCCGCTGATGACCAACTACCAGCTGTCGGCGATCCCCTTGTTCATCTTCATGGCGGCGATGCTGGAACGGGCCGGCATCATCAACGACATGTTCGACGTGATCTACAAGGTCCTGGGCGGGGTGAAGGGCGGGCTGGCCTCGGCCACCGTCATCGCCTCGACGATCCTGGCCGCGATGGTCGGCGTGATCGGCGCGGCGGTGGTGACGATGGGCATCATCGCGCTGCCGGCAATGCTTCAGCGCAATTACGACCCAAAGATCGCGATGGGGTCGATCATGGCCGGCGGCACGCTGGGCATCCTGATCCCGCCGTCGATCCTGGCGATCATCTATGCCGTGGTCGCCGAGCAATCGGTGGGCGAGCTGTTCATCGGCGCGGTGATTCCCGGCCTGCTGCTGTCGGGCATGTATATCGCCTATGTCACGCTGCGCTGCTACATCAATCCGGCGCTCGGCCCGGCAATCCCGGTGGCCGAGCGGGTCAGCAACCTGGAAAAGCTGCACCTGGTGGGCAAGATGGGAGCGCCGATCACCCTGGTCGTGGTCGTGCTGGGGGTCATCTTTTCGGGCATCGCCACCCCGGTCGAGGCCGCCGGGATCGGCACGTTCGGCGCGTTCATCGTCGCCGCGATCCACCGCAAGCTGGACTGGCCCACGGTGCGCGAGGCCTGCCTGACCACGCTCAAGGCCAGCGCGATGGTGATCTGGATCATGTTCGGCGCGACGATCTTCGTCGGGCTCTATGTCCTGGAAGGTGGCCAGCAATTCGTGGAAGAGGCGCTTGCCGCGACCGGGCTGGGCCCCTGGGGCATCCTGATCGTGATGCAGATCATCCTGGTGATCCTGGGGATGTTCCTGGACTGGGTCGGCATCCTGCTGCTCTGCGTTCCGATCTTCGTGCCGATCATCAAGGCGCTTGGGGCGGCCTCGTTCGGGCTGGACAGCCCCGATGACCTGGTGCTGTGGTTCGGCGTGCTTTACCTGGTCAACATGCAGATGAGCTTTCTGTCGCCACCATTCGGATATGCGCTGTTCTATCTGCGCGGCGTGGCGCCGCCGGAAATCCCGATGACCGACATCTTCAAGGCCGCGGTGCCGTTCCTGATGTTGCAGGTGGTCGGGCTGTTGGTCTGCATGCTGTTTCCGCAAGTGATCATCTGGCTTCCCAGGCTGGTCTACGGGTGACAGCCGCGGCGCTGGCCGACCCATGCACGCAGACAAAAGCCCCGGCATATCCTGCCGGGGCTTTTTGATTGCGCACGCCCCTGGCGGCCCGGGCCCGGGCGGACCGGCGCCTCAGAACCGCTTGCGCGCCTGCAACGCGGCGGTGATCGTGCCATCGTCCAGGTAATCGAGCTCGCCACCGATCGGCACGCCCTGCGCCAGCGACGTGACCGAGACGCCGGCGCCTTCCAGCTGTTCGGCGATGTAATGCGCGGTGGTCTGGCCATCGACGGTCGCATTCAGCGCCAGGATCACCTCGGTGATCGATTCGCTGGCAACCCGGTCCACCAGCCGCGGAATCCGCAGATCCTCGGGCCCCACGGAATCGAGCGCCGACAACGTGCCGCCCAGCACATGATAGCGCCCGGAAAAGGATTGCCCGCGTTCCATCGCCCAGAGATCGGCCACATCCTCGACAACGCAGATCAGACCGTTGGCGCGCTTTTCGTTTCGGCAGATCTCGCAGATCTCGGCGGTGCCGATATTGCCGCAGTTGAGGCATTCGCGCGCTGTCGCCGCCACCTGCTGCATCGCTTGCGCCAGCGGCCCCATCAGGATCGCGCGTTTCTGGATCAGATGCAGCACCGCGCGCCGGGCCGAGCGTGGCCCGAGCCCGGGCAGCCGGGCCATCAGCTCGATCAGGGTCTCGATGTCGCGCGCGTTATCGGTCACGGCGGGCGACTAGAAGGGCAGGTTCATGTCGGCCGGCAGGCCCATTTCCTCGGACAGTTTGCGCATCTCCTGCTGGCTGCGCTCCTGCGCCCGGGCCTGCGCATCCTTTATCGCGGCCAGGATCAGGTCCTCGGCCACTTCCTTTTCGTCGGGGCGGAAGATCGAGGGGTCGATATCCAGGCCGGTCAGTTCGCCCTTGGCAGTCGCCGTCGCCTTCACCAGCCCGGCACCGCTTTCGCCGGTCACGGTGATGTTGTGCAGCTCTTCCTGCAGGGCGCTGACCTTGCCCTGCATCTCTTGCGCCTTCTTCATCATCCCGGCCATGTCGCCGAGACCACCCAGACCCTTGAACATTGCTGTCTCCTTACTCTTCCTCGAAGGGATCCCATTCATCCTCGACCTCGGGCAGCGCCGCTTCGGCGGCGGCCCGGGCGCGGGCGTCAGGGGTCCTGATATCGGTAATCCGGGCCTGCGGAAAGGCATCAAGCACGGCCTGGACAAGCGGATGTTCCCGTGCCTGCGCTTCCAGGCGCAGGCGTTCGGAATCGCGATCTTCGGCAATGGTCTTGCCGCCGCCGGCGCCGGTGACCGACACGGCCCAGCGCGCGCCGGTCCACGCCTGAAGACGGCTTCCCAGGCGTGCGGCCAGGTCGCGCGGGGCGTCCTCTGTCGGTTCGAATTCGATCCGCCCGGGCGAATAGCTGACAAGCCGCAGCGTGTTCTCGACCTCGACCAGAAGTTTCACGTCGCGGTTGCTGCGTATCAGCTCGATCACCTGATCGAAGCGGGCATAGCGCGCCAGCGCGGATTCGGGCACCTGCGCCAGCGCCGCGACAGGGCCACCGCCATTGCCGGACGTCGCGATATTGACAGGGCCGCGGGCCTGCGACGTGGTGTCGTTCGGCGGCGCCGGCGCCGGCCCGCCGTTGCCGGGGCCCTGAGGCGGTTGCGGCATGTCCTGAAGCTTGCGAACCAGCTCTTCCGGTGCGGGAAGGTTGGCCACATGGGTCAGCCGGATGATCGCCATTTCCGCGGCCATCATCGCGTTGGGGGCCTGTGCGACCTCTTCCAGCGCCTTCAGCAGCATCTGCCACATCCGCGTCAGCGCCCGCATCGGAAGCTTTTCGGCCATCACCAGACCGCGCGTGCGTTCGTCTGGCGAAACGGTCGGATCCTCGGCCGCCGCGGGCGTGATCTTGATCACCGAAACCCAATGCGTGATCTCGGCCAGGTCACGCAGGACAGCCATCGGATCGGCGCCATCGGCATATTGCGCGCCCAGTTCGGACAGCGCGCCGGCGGCGTCGCCGGCCATGATCATGTCGAACAGGTCCAGAACCCGGCCGCGATCGGCCAGCCCCAGCATCGCGCGCACCTGGTCGGCCGTGGTTTCACCGGCACCGTGGGAAATCGCCTGATCCATCAGGCTCATCGCGTCGCGGACCGAGCCTTCGGCCGCCCGGGTGATAAGCGCCAGCGCATCCTCGGCGATTTCCGCGCCTTCCTTGTCGGCGATGGATTTCAGGTGCGAGATCATCACCTCGGGCTCGATCCGGCGCAGGTCGAACCGCTGACAACGCGACAGCACCGTGACCGGCACCTTGCGGATCTCGGTCGTGGCGAAGATGAATTTCACATGGGCGGGCGGTTCCTCGAGCGTCTTCAGCAGCGCGTTGAAGGCGCTGGTGGACAGCATGTGAACCTCGTCGATGATATAGATCTTGTAGCGCGCGCTCGCCGCCCGGTAATGCACGCTGTCGATGATCTCTCGGATGTCGCCCACCCCGGTGCGGCTGGCCGCGTCCATCTCCATCACGTCGACATGACGCCCTTCGGCGATGGCAACGCAATGCTCGCACCGGCCGCAGGGATCGGTGGTCGGCCCGCCGGTGCCGTCCGGCCCGATACAGTTCATCCCCTTGGAGATGATGCGCGCCGTCGTGGTCTTCCCGGTGCCGCGGATCCCGGTCATGATGAAGGCCGCGGCGATCCGGTCCGCGGCGAAGGCATTCTTCAGCGTGCGCACCATCGCATCCTGCCCGATCAGATCGGCAAAGGTCGCGGGGCGGTATTTTCGGGCAAGCACCTGATAGCCGGTGCCGGGCGTGTCGGTCATGACCCCTCACGGATTCGAAGCAGGGTCCAGACTAGGGCCTGGCCGGGCGGAGGTCCAGCGCCGGGCGTCCGGCAAGCCGTGCCTGCATTGGAACGCCATGCAATATGCTGGGCAGGGTGAGAGGTTGGACAGCGACCCAAGCGGGGCTCGTTGCGGCTGCTTCCTTCCGGACCTGACCGGGTTGGCGAGGCGCTTGCCCGCGCCAACCTCTCAATCGCGTATCTAGGCCGCATCGGGCGGATTCGCAAGGGGCGGGCCACGCTCTGCCCGTCTGCTCTTGCCCTACAGAAAGATGCGAAAGCGCGTGAACCCGTCGGGCCCATCGCCCGCGGGTTCCAGCGCAACGCCCGGAACGGAATCGGCGTATCGCGCGGCGCCCGGCCCGGTATCGAACAGCACCGTGGTGCCGGGCATCGGGCGAAAGCGCCAGTTGCCGTCCGCCTGCGGGTTGATCGTGCCGTGTTCGACGATATGGCGCACGATCACGTCGCGGATGGTATCGGGTGCCTCGAACACGACGGTCGCGCCGTCGGCGCCGGGGAAATTACCGCCCCCCGAGGCACGGAAATTGTTGGTGGCGATAATGAATTCCTCATCCGGCGCCAATGGCCGCCCGCCGAAGCTCAACCCGACGATACGGTTTGCGTCGGGATCGGCAAGCGCGCCGTCGGCGGTGGCGTATTTCGACGGCTGGCCCAGGTCTATCTGGTATTCGACCCCGTCGATCACGTCGAAATTGTAACTGGGGAAGTCGCGGTTCAGCAGAACCTGGTCCGCCGCGCCCGGCGTGATCCGGTTGAACATGCCGGCGCTGCGTTCCAGCCAGTCCTTCACCTGTGCCCCGGTCACGCGCACCGCGCGCACCGTGTTGGGATAAAGATAGAGGTCGGCCACGTTGCCGATCGTCACATCACCGGCTGGAATGTCGGTGTAATGCTCCGGCCCACCGCGCCCCCCCGCCTTGAAAGGCGCGGTGGCGGACAGGACCGGCACCCCTTCGTGGGGGGTGCCCCGCAACACCTGTTTCATATACCAGATCTGGGCATTCGCCACCGCCTGGATCGAGGGATCGTCGGCAACCAGCGCAAAGTAGGAATGCAAGGGTGCCGTCGTCCGGCCCACGGCGCGGCGCACATAGGCCAGGGTCGCCGCATGATCGGCCGCGACCGAGGCCAGGACGGCATTTTCACTCTGCACCGGGGGGGTGATCGAACGGTCGTTGTTGCGCCTGGCAATCGGGTGGGTTTGCGATTCGGTGTTGACCACCTGCCAGGCGTTGCCATCGCGTTGCAGAAGAAGATCGATCACCCCCAGATGCGACCCCCAGAACCCCCCCATGACCGCCGGCTTGCCGTGAATCCTGCCCGCGACACCATCCACCGGGCCGGCGCCGGGAAAGTTGCGGGATGGAAAGACAAGATGGGTATGTCCGGTGATGACCGCGTCGATACCCGCGACCGCCGCCAGCGGAACAGAGGCATTTTCCATTCCCTCGGTATGCGCGGCGGCCCCGATACCCGAATGCGACAGGGCGATGACGATATCGGCACCGTCCTCTTGCATCTGCGGCACAAGGGCCCGGGCGGTTTCGACGATGTCGCGGGCCACGACCCGGCCCTCAAGGTGGCGCCGGTCCCAGTTCATGACCTGCGGCGGCGTGAACCCGATCACCCCCACCCGGATCGGATGGGTGTTGCCGGCCCCGTCGGTCAACCGCCGGTCGAGAATGACATAGGGACGGAAAAGCGTGCGATCGGCGCGTGGGTCTGCGCCCGCAGCTGTCGCGATATTGGCCAGCACGACCGGAAACCGCGCCCCGGCCATGGATTTCATGAGGAAATCCAACCCATAGTTGAATTCATGATTGCCGATCGTGGCGGCATCCAGCCCGATCGCGTTCAGCGCGGCGATGACCGGGTGCAGATCGCCCTCTTTCATGCCGCGCTCATAGGCGATGTAGTCGGCCATCGGTGTGCCTTGCAGGAAATCGCCATTGTCCAGCAGCAATGAATTGGTCGCCTCGGCCCGGATCGCGTCGATATGCGCCGCGGTCCGCGCCAGGCCCCCCGTGTTCACCGGACGATCCGAATAATAATCGTAGGGATAGACATGCATGTGGATGTCGGTGGTTCCCATGATGCGCAAATGGGCCTGCCCCGCGGCCGCACGGGCCGAGTATGGGTGAAGCGCGATCAAGGATGCCCCCGCATTCCTGCCGGTGATGAAATCCCGGCCGTTCGTCAGCTTCGTCTGGTGCTGGCCCGTGACGCCCGGCGCGCGATCCGTCCGTTTGCGCCGACAGAGCCCCACCCCGTCATTTTCGTGACCCTAGTCGGAGCAGGCCCCCGACGACCAGAGAAAACTCGCCTTAAAGGAGAGTTCATGCGGGATTGCCTGTCCCGGTGGGGCATGGCAGTCACAGATCATCAGGGAGAGTGACGATGCGAGACGCGGAAACGGTGACATTCGGGGGCTCGGGGCTGGACCGGGCGGCGCATCTGCGCGGCGATCCGGCCGCGCTGGACCGGCTGTGGGGCGACGGCACGGCGCGGGTCTTGCCGGTCTGGCGCGGCAAGCCGCTTTTCCGGCTTGGCAACCGGCAGGCCCTGGGCTGGCTGCCGGCAAGCCACCGGCTGGTCAAGGGCCGTGCGGCGCAGTCGGTCTTTCTCGGGCTGGAGGGTGCGGCCGGGCGTTTCGCCGTCGATATCTCGGACTGGGAACCCGATGAGATCCCCGATACGCTGGATGCCTTCCTGGACCCCTCGGAACAGCGCCACCCGCTGCTGGACGATGACCAGGCCTTCGCCGAACTGCGGCGGATGATGACCATCCTGACCGCGCGCGAGGCGGAACTCGCCGCCACCGCCAAGGCGATCACCGGCTGGCATCGCAGCCACGCTTTCTGTTCGCGCTGCGGCCAGCGCTCGGAATTCTGGATGGCCGGATGGCAAAGCAGGTGCCCGGCCTGCGGCGCGCATCATTTTCCGCGCACCGATCCGGTGGTTATCATGCTGATAACGCATGGTAATTCGGTGCTGATGGGCCGCTCGCCGCATTGGCCCGAGGGCATGTTCTCGTTGCTGGCGGGCTTCGTCGAACCGGGCGAGTCGATCGAGGCGGCCGTGCGCCGCGAGGTGTTCGAGGAATCCGGCGTGAATGTCGGCCCGGTCAGCTATCTCGCCTCGCAGCCCTGGCCGTTCCCGGCGTCGCTGATGCTGGGGTGTCACGGGCAGGCCACCAGCCGCGAAATCACCATCGACCCGGACGAGATCGAGGATGCGAAATGGATGAGCCGCGAACAGATGCTGGCCGTGTTCGCAGGCGAAAGCGACGCCATGCGCCCGGCGCGCCGCGGTGCCATAGCACAGTTTCTTTTGTCCAACTGGCTTGCGGATCGGCTGAATTGACGCGACAAGAGGGACACCTCGAACCGTCCGGCGGAGCAAATGAAGTTCTCGACCCGCGAAGACATTGCCGCACCGATTGAACGGGTGTTCGACGCGCTGTCGGATTTTCCCCGTTTCGAACGCGAGATCCTGCGCCGTGGCGCAAGCGTGTCGCGCATCGATACGCTGGAGCGGCCGGGCCCCGGCATGTGCTGGATCAGCCGTTTCACCTTTCGCGGAAAACCGCGCGAAGTCCGGTCCGAACTGGCCGAATACCACCCGTCCGAAAGCCTGCGCCTACTGTCCAGGGTCGATGGTCTGGAAGGTGTGATGTCGGTCGCGCTGGTGCAGCTGTCGCCGCGGCAGACGCGGATGTTCCTGGACCTGGAACTCAAACCCGCAACATTGTCGGCGCGCCTGTTCCTGCAATCCCTGCGCCTGGCCAAGGCGACCCTGACGCGCCGCTTCAAGTCCGGCACGCAGGATTTCGCGCGCCACATCGAGGACCGGCTGAACGGACCGCAGTAAACCTGCAGCGCGCGCCGCCGCGTCTCAGTGGCGCTTCGGGTCGGCCGGATAGACGCCCAGAAGCGTCATGTCGGTGGTGAAATAATCCAGCTCCTCCAGCGCCAGCCTTACGTTGTAATCGTCGGGATGGCCTTCGATATCGGCATAGAACTGGGTCGCCTTGAACGACCCGTCCACCATGTAGCTTTCCAGCTTGGTCATGTTCACCCCGTTGGTCGCGAACCCGCCCATCGCCTTGTAGAGCGCGGCCGGGATGTTTCGCACACGAAAGACGAAGCTGGTCATCATGCCGGCATCGCCGCGCCGCTTGAGGTCCAGTTCGCGCGACATGATCAGAAAGCGCGTGGTGTTGCGGTCGTGATCCTCGATATGCCGGGCCAGAACGTCCAGCCCGTAGATCTCGCCTGACAGTTCGGAGGCCAGGGCGGCCTCTTCGGGGTCGCCCTGTTCGGCGACCAGGTGGGCCGAGCCCGCGGTATCGGCGCCGGTGATCCAGTCGATCCCGTTTTCCCGCAGGAAACCGCGGCACTGCCCCAGCAGCACCGTGTGGCTGATCGCGCGCTTGACCTGGTCAAGCCGCGCGCCCCGGACCCCCAGCAAGTTGATATGCACCCGCACGAAAGCTTCGCCGACGATATGCAGCCCCGACTCGGGCAGCAGGCGGTGGATGTCGGCAACGCGCCCATAGGTCGAGTTCTCCACCGGCAGCATCGCCAGGTCGGCCGTGCCCTTGCGCACCGTTTCGATCGCGTCCTCGAAGGTCTTGCAGGGCAGCGCCTCCATTTCCGGATAGGTTTCGCGGCAGGCCTGATGCGAATAGGCCCCCGGTTCCCCCTGAAAGGCGATGCGTCCTGTCTTTCTGTTGGTCATGGTCACTTCTTGTGGCAGTGGCGTCTCGTCGCGGTAACTACACCTTGCATCAGCCGCGTGGAAGCGCATAGATACGCGCGGAATTGGGATCCACTGGGAGCGCGACATGTTCGACACAATGACCCTCACCAAGATCGTCGGCGGATTCTGTGGCGCCTTGCTGATCTTTCTTCTTGGCAACTGGGCCGCGGAATCGCTCTATCACGTCGGCGGCGGCGGCCACGGCGAGGGCGAACAGGTTTCCGGCTATGTGATCGAAACCGGCGCCGAGACCCAGAAAGCCGAGCCCAAGAAAGAGGTCTCGTTTGTCGAGGTCTTCGCCTCGGCCGACCCGGCCAAGGGCGAAAGGGTGTTCAACAAATGCCAGGCCTGCCACAAGGTTGCCGAGGGCGAGAACGCGATCGGCCCGTCGCTCTATGGCGTGGTCGGGCGAAAGGTGGATTCGGTCGCCGGCTACAACTATTCCGGTGCGCTGGAAAAGGTCGTGGATGTCTGGACGCCCCAGCACCTGAACGATTTCCTGACCGACCCGCAGGAATATGCGCCGGGCACGGCGATGTCCTTCCCGGGGCTGTCCGATATCGAGGATCGCGCCAACGTCATCGCCTATCTCGACCAGCTTGACGGCGACACCTATCCGATGCCCGAGGTCAAGGCGGCGGCGCCCGCGGCTGACACTCAACAGGCGGCGGCGGATACCGAACAGGCGGCAGCAGACACGCAACAGGCAGCCGCGGATCAGAACGCCGCCCAACCGCAAGCGCCGGCCGCCGATGGCGGCGAAGCGACGCCCGCAGCCGATAGCGGGGAATCGGAGTTCTCGACCCTCGTCGCGGCCGCCGATCCCGCCGATGGCGAGCGTGTTTTCAACAAGTGCCGCGCCTGCCATCGTCTTGAAAAGGGCGCCAACGGCGTCGGGCCGCATCTGTTCGATGTTGTCGGCCGGGACATCGCCAGCGTTGAAGGGTTCCGCTATTCGGACGCGCTGACCGCTCTGGAAGGGGCGTGGACCGAGGACAAGCTGAACGCCTGGCTTGAAGATCCGCGTGGCTTTGCGCCCGGAAACCGGATGAGCTTTCCGGGTCTGCGCAAGATCGAGGATCGCGCCAGCCTGGTCGCCTATCTCAAGACGATCAAGTAAGCCGAACCGGCACCGCATCATGGGGCCGCCCTGCACCGGGGCGGCCCTTTTTCGTGCCGCCCCCCGAGGGATCATCACGGAATCTCAACTTGAATCTCCGGCGTCCCGGGCCATAGCGTGTCAGCAACGCACCCGTGCAACCCGCCCCGGAGGAGCCTGATGAAGAACCCGCCCAAGGACTGCGCCACTCCCATCGGGGCAATCGCCGCCCGGCAATGGCAATTCCGCGATCTGGTGGCACCTTTCGTCGCGATCGCGCTGGCATTCGCCGCGACGACGGCTCGCGCGCAGGACAGCGTGATCGAGGCGCATGGCATTTCCCCCTTCGGCGAACTGAAATACCCGGCGGATTTCAAGCATCTCGATTACGTCAATCCCGACGCCCCGAAAGGCGGCGAGATTTCGATCTGGGGCTTCGGCGGCTTCGACTCGATCAATCCCTACACGACGAAGGGGCGTTCGGCGGCGCTCGGCTCGATCTTCTACGAATCACTTCTGACCGGCACCGCCGACGAAGCGTCGGCGGCCTATTGCCTGTTGTGCAGCACGCTGGAATATCCCGAGGATCGCAGCTGGGTGATCTTCAACATCCGCCCCGAAGCGCGCTTTTCCGATGGCAGCCCGGTCACCGCCGAGGATGTGGTCTTCAGCTACGAAAGGTTCCTGGAGGACGGCTTGCCCAGTTACCGCGCGGTTCTGTCGCGCCAGGTCGAATCCGCCGAGGTGCTGGGCCCGCACCGGGTGAAATTCACCTTCAAGGCGGGGGTGCCCACCCGCGACCTGCCCCAGATGGTGGGGGGCCTTCCGGTCTTTTCCAAAGCCGATTTCGAAAAGAACGATCGCGACCTTGAGGAGAGCACGCTGGACCCCTTCCTGGGCAGTGCGCCCTATGTCCTGGACGAGATGGAGGTCGGCCGGCGCGTGGTCTACCGCCGGCGCGACGACTACTGGGGCGCCGATTTGCCGATCAATGTCGGGCGCAACAATTTCGACCGGATCCGCATCGAATATTACGCCGATTACAACGCCGCCTTCGAGGGGTTCAAGGCCGGCAGTTATACCTTCCGCAACGAGGCCTCTTCCAAGATCTGGGCCACGGGGTATGATTTTCCGGCGCTCGATAACGGCTGGGTGGTGAAACGAGAGATCGCAGACGGATCGCTGGCCACCGGGCAATCCTTCATCTTCAACCTGCGCCGGGAAAAGTTCCAGGACGAGCGCGTTCGCGAGGCGATCGGCCTGATGTTCAATTTCCAGTGGTCGAACGAGACCCTTTTCTACGGCCTTTACGAGCGGATCGATTCCTTCTGGGAAAACAGCTATCTCGCGGCCGAGGGCGCGCCGGACCCGGCGCAAAGGGCGCTGCTGCAACCGCTGGTCGATGACGGCCTTCTGGACCCGTCGATCCTGACCGAGCCGGCGGTCATGGCGCCCCGGTCGGGCAGCCGGCAACTGGACCGCGGCAACCTGCGCAAGGCGTCCGCCCTGCTTGACGCGGCCGGCTGGAAGGTCGGGGATGACGGCATCCGCCGAAACGCGGCGGGCGAACCGCTGCGGGTGGAGTTCCTGAACGACAGCCAGACCTTCGATCGGGTTATCAGCCCCTATGTGGAAAACCTGCAACGGCTGGGCATCCAGGCCGAAATGACCCGCGTGGACAGCGCGCAGATGACCAACCGCGAACGCAGTTACGATTTCGACATCATCACCAACCAGTTCCCGATGAACTATGTGCCCGGCAACGGTTTGAAACAGTATTTCGGATCCGAAACCGCCGACAACTCGGTGTTCAACAAGATGGGCTTGCGGAACCCGGCGGTGGACCGGCTGATCGATACCGTGATCGGTGCCGAAACGCGCGACGAGCTGGTGACGGCGGTCAAGACGCTGGACCGTGTCCTGCGCTCGATCCGATTCTGGGTGCCGCAATGGTACAAGGACACGCACACCGTTGCCTATTACGACATGTACGAGCACCCCGAAAACATGCCGCCCTATTCGCTGGGGCATCTGGACTTCTGGTGGTATGATGCCGAAAAGGCTGCGAAACTGAAGGCCGCCGGCGCCTTCTGAAAACAAGGGCAGAGCAGAGCCTATGGGCGCCTATATCTTCCGGCGGTTGCTGCTGATCATCCCGACGCTGTTCGGGATCATGGTCATCAATTTCACGCTGACGCAATTCGTGCCGGGCGGGCCGATCGAACAGATCATCGCCCAGGTGCAGGGCAATGCCGATGTTTTCCAGGGCATCGCGGGCGGCGGCGATTCCGGCGAAGACATGCAATCGGGCGGAAGTTCGGAATATGCCGGCGCGCGCGGATTGCCGCAGGACTTTTTGGACGAGCTTGAAATCGAGATGGGGTTTGCCCGGATCGTCTGCGAACCGGGCTTTACCGGTGCGCCCGACATCGAGGCCCCCGAATGCCACAAGGAGAAGATCCCGATCCTGGAGCGGTTCTGGATCCTCATGGGCAATTACATCACCTTCGATTTCGGCCAGAGCTATTTCCGCTCCATCTCGGTGATCGACCTGGTGCTGGAAAAGATGCCGGTCTCGATCACGCTGGGCCTGTGGTCCACTCTGCTGGCCTATGTGATCTCGATCCCGATGGGCGTGCGCAAGGCGGTCAGGGACGGGTCGTCCTTCGACACCTGGACCAGCGCCGTCATCATCCTGGGCTATGCGATTCCGGGCTTCCTGTTTGCCATCCTGCTGCTGGTGCTGTTCGCGGGCGGCTCCTACTGGGATTTCTTCCCGCTGCGCGGCCTGACCTCGGACAATTTCGAACAGCTCAGCCTGTGGGGCAAGGTGGTGGACTATTTCTGGCACATCACGCTGCCGGTGCTGGCCTCGACCATATCCAGCTTCGCCACGCTGACATTGCTGACCAAGAACTCTTTCCTGGACGAGATCAAGAAGCAATATGTCATCACCGCGCGGGCCAAGGGGCTGAGCGAAAGTGGCGTGCTCTATGGCCATGTCTTCCGCAATGCCATGCTGATCGTCATCGCGGGCTTCCCCGGGTTGTTCATCAGCGTCTTCTTCGGCTCGTCGATCATCATCGAGACGATCTTCTCGCTCGACGGGCTGGGTCGGCTGGGCTTCGAGGCCGCCGTGGCGCGCGATTATCCGGTGATCTTCGCCACGCTCTACGTTTTCGGGCTGATCGGTCTGCTGGTCGGCCTGCTGTCGGACCTGATGTATGTGCTGGTCGATCCGCGCATCGACTTCGAAAGCCGGGAGACCTGAGATGCCGGCGCTGTCCCCCCTCAACCAGCGCCGCTGGCGCAATTTCAAGCGCAACAGGCGGGCCTACTGGTCGCTCATCGTCTTCGCGATCCTGTTCGGCCTGTCGCTGTTTGCCGAGTTCCTGGCCAATGACCGGCCGATCTATGTCAATTATCGCGGCGAAAGCTTTTTCCCGATCTACAATTTCTATCCCGAAACCGCCTTCGGCGGCGACCTGCGGACCGAGGCCGTCTATCGCGATATCGCGGTCCAGTGCCTGATCATCACCGGCGGCAAGCCGGAATGCTGGGAAAACCCCGAAGCGATGATCGACGACGCGCAGGACGGCGTGATCGACGGAGAGTCGATCAGCAAGGGATACCTTGTCTGGCCGCCGATCCCCTACAGTTACAACACGGTGAACGACATCGAGGGCACCGCACCGTCGCCGCCCAATGCCGATCACCTGCTGGGCACCGACGACACGGCGCGCGACGTGCTGGCGCGGGTGATCTATGGCTTTCGCCTGTCGATCCTGTTCACCCTGATGGTGACCGGCATCGCCTCGTTCATCGGGATCGTTGCGGGGGCGGTTCAGGGGTTCTTCGGCGGCTGGATCGACCTGGTGTTCCAGCGCCTGATCGAGATCTGGACCTCGACCCCGCAACTTTACATCATCATCATCCTGTTCGCGATCCTGGGGCGAAGTTTCTGGTTGCTCGTGTTCCTGACCGCCCTGTTCGGCTGGCCCGCCCTGGTGGGCGTGGTCCGGGCCGAGTTCCTGCGCGCGCGCAATTTCGAATATGTCCGCGCCGCGCGGGCCCTGGGGGTCACCAACTGGACGATCATGTTCCGCCACATGCTGCCCAACGCGATGGTGGCCACGCTGACCCTGTTGCCCTTCATCATCACCGGCACGATCGGCACCCTGGCCAGCCTCGATTTCCTGGGTTTCGGGCTGCCCTCTTCGGCGCCGTCGCTGGGCGAGCTGACATTGCAGGCCAAGCAGAACCTGCAGGCCCCCTGGCTGGCCTTCACCGCCTTCTTCACCTTCGCGATCATGCTGTCGCTGCTGGTGTTCATCTTCGAGGGCGTGCGCGATGCCTTCGACCCGAGGAAGACCTTCCAATGAGCGGCCTGCTTGACGTTCGCGACCTGAAGGTCACTTTCCGCCAGGACGGGCAGGAGCATGTCGCCGTCGATGGCGTCTCGTTCGAGCTACGCCAGGGCGAGACAGTGGCCCTGGTCGGTGAGTCCGGCTCGGGCAAGTCGGTCACGGCGCTGTCCACCGTTTCTTTGCTACCGGAAAACGCGACGGTCAGCGGCTCGGTCACCTATGGCGGGGCGCAGATGGTCGGCGCCACGAACGACCGCCTGCGGCAGGTGCGCGGCAACGACATCAGCTTCATCTTCCAGGAACCGATGACCTCGCTCAACCCGCTGCACACGCTGGAAAAACAGCTGCGCGAATCGATCGAGCTGCACCAGGGGCTGCGCGGGCCGGCGGTGCGTGCGCGGATCATCGAGTTGCTGGAAAAGGTCGGAATACAGGACGCCGAAAGCCGGCTGGGTGCCTATCCGCATCAGCTTTCGGGCGGGCAGCGGCAGCGGGTGATGATCGCGATGGCGCTGGCCAACGGCCCGGACCTTCTGATCGCGGATGAACCGACCACCGCGCTGGACGTGACGATCGAGGCGCAGATCCTGGACCTGCTGGCCGATCTGAAGCGCGAAGAGGACATGAGCCTGCTGTTCATCACGCATGACCTGAGGATCGTCCGGCGTATCGCCGACCGGGTCTGCGTGATGAAGGACGGCAGGATCGTCGAGACCGGCGATACCGAGGAAATCTTTGCCAATCCGCAGCACCCATATACAAGGATGCTGCTTGCGGCCGAGGCCACCGGCGTTCCGGTTCCGGTCAAGGAGACGGCACAAGAGGTCGTGCGCACCCGCGATCTGCGCGTCTGGTTCCCGATCCTGCGCGGATTGCTGCGGCGCACCGTGGGCCATGTCAAGGCGGTGAACGCGGCCAGCATCTCGGTTCGCCAGGGGGAAACGCTGGGCATCGTCGGCGAAAGCGGCTCGGGCAAGACCACGCTGGCCCTGGCGATCATGCGGTTGCTTTCGTCGCAAGGTGAAATCCTGTTCGAGGGCCGCAACCTGCAAGGGCTCAAGTCACGCCGGATGCGTCCGATCCGGCGCCATATGCAGATCGTGTTCCAGGATCCCTACGGCTCATTGTCGCCCCGGATGACGGTCGAACAGATCGTGGCCGAGGGTCTGGGCGTGCATGGGCTGGATCCCGGCACGACCCGGCGCGCGGAGGTGGCGCAGATGCTGTCCGAGGTCGGGCTGGACCCGGAGATGATGCACCGCTATCCGCACGAGTTTTCTGGCGGGCAGCGGCAGCGCATCGCCATCGCGCGCGCGATGATCCTGCGGCCGCGGTTGCTGGTGCTGGACGAACCGACATCGGCGCTGGACATGACGGTGCAGGTGCAGATCGTCGATCTTCTGCGCCGGTTGCAGGAAAAATACGGCCTGGCCTATCTTTTCATCAGCCATGACCTGCGGGTGGTGCGCGCACTCAGCCACCGCGTGATCGTGATGAAGGACGGCGACATCGTCGAAGCCGCCGACAGCGAGGCGCTGTTCGCAAATCCGCAATCGGTCTATACCCGGATGCTGATGGAAGCCGCCTTCGGCGCCCCGCGCGATGCAGCGACGGGCGGCTGAACCGCGAAATCACTCAGCGCGCCGCCGTCGGATCGGCATGGCATTCGACCACCCTTGCCGCCTGCACCATCGCCGGGGCGCAAGCTTGCGCGATCCCGGCCCGGCGGCGGCGCATTCCTGCCGGACGCCTTGCGGCAATCAGCGGAAACGCCCGGGCCGGAACTGCGTGACCAGATCGGCCGGCAGGTCGGGCGCATGGCCACCGATCAGGTCGGCGGCCAGCTGGCTGGCGGCGGGCGAGGTCTGAAACCCGTTGCCGCCCTGCCCTGCATGCCAGAAGAACCCGTCGGCCGAGGGGTCGAAGCCGATGACCATCACCCGGTCGGGGGAAAAGGTGCGCAATCCGGCCCAGGAAGTTTCCAGCCGCGTCACCGGCTCTGTCACCATCTCTTCGTACCGGGCCAGACCCTCGGCCAGAACCATGTCGTCGGCCCAGGCGTCATGCGGCGGTTGCGGGTGCTCTTCGGCCGGAGAGACCAGCAGCTTGCCGGCTTCGGGCTTGGCATAGAAGCGTTCCTGCGCGCCCAGAACCATCGGCCAGCCGGCCACGTCATGCCCGCCCGGCGCCGGGATCTGCGCGATCGACCGGCGCATCGGCGTGAAACCGATCGGCGCCAGCCCGGCCATCTTTGCCACCTCGTCCACCCAGGCGCCCGCGGCATTGACCAGGATCGGCGCCTCGAACGCGGCCCCGGCCGTCTCCACCCGCCATCCCCGGCCTGTGCGTGAAATCGCGCTTACCTGGTGACGGGTCAGAACCTGGCCGCCATTGCCGCGCAATTCGCGCGCGAAATTCTGGATCAGGCGGTCGGTATCCATGTCCCACGCCTCGGCGTGATAGGCCGCGCGGGACAGCGCCGACCGGTCCAGGATCGGCACCATCTGCACGGCCTCGTCGACGCTGATCTCGTGCATGGCCAGCAATGGCATTTCCCGCGCGAAGGCGTCGGCCTGGTCCGGCCCGGCCACCAGCATCAGCCCGCGCGGCGACAGGATGCCGCCATTGGCCGTGGCGTGATAGTCATGCCCGGCGCGGTTCAGCGCGACCGCCGTGGGATGGCCATACATCACGTCGAACAGCGATGCCGACCGTCCCGAGGCATGAAACCCCAGCGACTCCTCGCCTTCCAGAAGCGTCACCCGGCCCATATGCGAAAGACGCGCGCCCACGGAAATTCCGGCGATGCCGCCGCCGATGATGATGAAGTCCTGTTCCATGGCGGCGACATTGGCACGGCTATCGCGAAAGGAAAAGGCCCGCCATTGGCGGGCCTTCCACTCTCTGCCGGCACGGCGGGTGCCCGGCTGTCAACGCCTATTGCGGCATCTCCGCCTCGATCCCCTCGACGAAGAAATTCATGCCGAGCAGGGTCTCGTCCTCGGCGGTTTCGCCCTCGGCCAGCCAGGCGCTTCCGTCCTGCCGGTTCAGCGGGCCGGTGAAGGGATGGTATTCGCCGCTGGCGATCGCTTCTTTCAGGGCCAGCGCGTCGGCTTTCACGTCAGCGGGCACGGCATCGGTGATCTCGCCGATCTTGACCATGCCTTCGCCGATCCCGTCCCAGGTGTCGTCGCTCTTCCAGGTTCCGTCCATCACCGCCTGGATACGCTCGATATAATAGGGCGCCCAGTTGTCGATGATCGAGCTGACGCGCGGCATCGGCTTGTATTCGGCCATGTCCGAGGCCTGGCCGAACGTGATGACGCCACCGGCCTTTTCGGCCACGGCATGCGGCGCGGTGGAATCGGTGTGTTGCAGGATCACGTCAGCGCCCTGTTCGATCAGCGCGGTGGCGGCATCGGCCTCTTTCGCCGGATCGAACCAGGTATAGGCCCAGATGATCTTGAACTGGACATCCGGGTTTTCCTTCTTCGCGTGGATATAGGCGCTGTTGATGCCGCGAATGACCTCGGGGATCGGGAACGAGGCGATATAGCCGACGATGTTCGATTTCGTCATGCGCCCGGCGATCAGGCCCTGGACCGCCCGGCCTTCATAGAACCGTGCGGAATAGGTGCCCACGTTCTCGGCCCGCTTGTAGCCGGTCGCATGTTCGAATTTCACGTTCGGGAATTTCTTGGCCACGTTCATCGTGGCATCCATGTATCCGAACGAGGTGGTAAAGATGATATCCGCCCCGTTCAGCGCCATCTGGGTGATCGCACGCTCGGCATCGGCGCCCTCGGGGACGCTTTCCTGATAGACGGTTTCGACCTTGTCGCCGAAATGTTCCTCGACCGCCAGGCGCGACTGGTTATGTTCATAGGTCCAGCCGCCATCGCCGATCGGACCGACATAGATGAAACCGGCCTTCACCGGTTCCTGTGCCACCGCCGGGGCGGCCAGCCCCAGCGCCATCGCGGCGCCTGCCATCAGATTCATGAGTTTCATTACACTTCTCCCTTGTTGGATCGGGCCACGGGGGCCCCTGGTTTCGCCCGCGCCTCAGCTTGAGGCATGGAACGTCCGGCCGAGCGACGCCGGCGCGTTCAATGCGACCCGCGAACGGTCGGATGAGATGATGACCAGCACCAGGATGGTTATCAGATAGGGCGACATCGACAAATACTCGACCGGAATCGCCACCCCCGCGGCCTGAAGGTTGAGCTGCAACACGGTCACGCCGCCGAAAAGATAGGCGCCCAGCAGGATGCGCGGCGCCTTCCAGGAGGCGAAGACGACGATCGCCAGCGCGATCCAGCCCGCACCGGCGGTCATGCCCTCGGTCCATTGCGGCACGCGCACAAGGCTCAGATAGGCCCCGCCGAGCCCGGCAAGCGCGCCGCCGAACATGATCGCCAGCAGCCGGATCCGGACCACCTTGTAACCCAGCGCATGGGCGGCGTCGTGGTTCTCGCCCACCGCGCGCAGAACAAGCCCGGCGCGGGTGAATTTCAGAACGGCCCAGACCCCGGCGACAAGGATCAGGGACAGATAGACCACCGCATCGTGCTGAAAAAGAATCGGCCCCAGCACCGGAATATCACGCAGCGGGCCGAAGTTCAGATCGGTTGTCGGCGGCGGTTTTATCCCGACATAGCCCTGACCCAGAAGCGCCGACAGGCCCAGCCCGAACAATGTCAATGCCAGGCCGGTCGCGACCTGGTTCGACAGGAAGATCTGCGTCAGAACCCCGAACACCAGCGACAACAGTGCCGAGCCTGCCATCGCGGCCAGGAATCCCAGGGCGGGGCTGCCCGTCTCTACCGCGATGGCGAAACCGCAGATTGCGCCGGTGATCATCATCCCCTCGACGCCGAGGTTCAGCACACCCGATCTTTCCACCACCAGTTCGCCCAATGCCGCCAGCAGGATCGGCGTGGACGCCACCATCAGCGAGGCGACGAGGATCTGCGGGTCGATTGCCGAAAGGTCCATCACGCGGTCTCCGTTCTGCCGATGCGAATGCGGTAATTGGTCAGCACGTCAACCCCCAGAAGGAAGAACAGCAGCATCCCCTGGAACGCCTGGATCGCGGCGGCGGGCAGACCCAGCTGCGACTGGGCGATTTCGCCGCCGATATAGGTCAGCGCCAGCAGCAGACCCCCCAGCACGATCCCCAGCGGATGCAGACGGCCAAGAAAGGCCACGATGATCGCCGTGAAGCCATAGCCGGAATTGAAGTCGATGCTAATCTGGCCGCTGGGGCCTGCAACCTCGAACAGGCCCGCGAGGCCGGCCAACGCACCCGACAACCCGAGGCAGAACAGCACCAGCGCGTTGGGACGCACCCCGGCAAAGCGCGCCGCGCGGCGGCTCTGCCCGGTCAGGCGGATCTGGAAGCCCAGGATGTGCCGTTTGAGCAGCAGATGGGCACAGATCGCCGCCAGCACCGCGGCCACCACGCCCCAGTGCAGACCGGCCGCCTCGGCAATCCAGCTGTCGGCGCTTTCATATTGCGCCAGGTTGCGCGACCCCGGAAATCCCATACCGTCCGGATTGCGCAGCGGCCCCAGCGCCATCGCCGCCAGCAGGTTTTCGGCCACATAGACCAGCATCAGCGAAACCAGGATCTCGTTGGTGCCGAACCGCACCTTGAGCAGCGCAGGCACCATCGCCCAGGCCATCCCGCCCAACGCCCCGGAAAGGACCATCAGCGGAAACACGAAGACGCTTTGCAGCGGATAGAAGGCCAGCCCAACCGCGGCGCCGCAGATCGCGCCGACGATATACTGGCCCTCGGCGCCGATGTTCCAGATCCCGGCGCGGAACCCCAGGCTCAGCCCGATCGCGATCAGGATCAGCGGCGCCCCTTTGACCAGCAATTGCGGCCGGTAATAGAACGCGAATTCACCGAACAGCGGATCCCAGAAGATCGTGCGGATGGCGACCAGCGGATCGTTGCCCAGCACCGCGAAAAGAATCCCGCCGGCAATCATGGTCAGCACCACCGCCATGACCGGCGATGCCGTGATCCAGAACCGCGACGGTATCGGGCGCAATTCAAGCCGGATCATGCCACCTGCCCCGATCCGCCCGTAGCGCCGCACCCGCAGGCCGCACCGGCCCCGTCAACCTGCCACATGCGCAACCTCCATGCCGTGCGCGCCACCCATCATCAGACCGATTTCCTCCAGGCTCAGCGCGCGCGTCGGGCGTGCTTCCGACAACCGGCCCTCGTTGAGCGCGGCAAAGCGGTCGGAAACTTCCATCAGCTCGTCCAGATCCTGGCTGATGACGATCACCGCCGCGCCGGCAGAGGCAAGATCCAGCAACGCCTGCCGGATCGCGGCGGCTGCCGAGGCATCGACGCCCCAGGTCGGCTGGTTGACCACCAGGATATCGGGGCGCTGCAAAACCTCGCGGCCGATCACGAATTTCTGAAGGTTCCCGCCCGAAAGCGCGCGCGCCATATTGTCCGGGCCGGGGGTGCGCACGTCGAACCCTTCGATGATGCGCTTGGCGAAGGCCCGCGCCGCCGGCCATTTCACGACCCCCCGATTGACCAGGTTCTCGCGGATCGCGCCGGTCAGCAGCGCGTTTTCCGTCAGGCTCATGTCCGGGGCGGCGGCATGGCCCATGCGTTCCTCGGGCGCGGACAGCATCGCCAGCCGCCGGCGCGCGTTCGGGCCAAGCTGGCCGATCGGCTGACCGTTCAGCCGGATCGCATTTGCATCCGCCAGCACCTCTCCGGACAGCGCCGCCAGCAATTCGTCCTGCCCGTTCCCGGCAACCCCGCCGATGCCCAGCACCTCGCCGGCGCGCACCGTGAAATGCAGGTTCTTCAGTGTCTTGCCGAACGGGGTGGAAGGCTTCACCGACAGGCCCGAAACATCGAGCACGATCTCGCCCGGTTCGGCCGGCTGGCGGTTGGGGTTGTGCAGCACCGTCCCCACCATCATCTCGGCCAGTTCGGCGGCCGATTTCTCGCGCGGGTCGCAGCTGTCGACGACCTTGCCCAGCCGCAGGATCGTGGCATTGTCGCAAAGCGCGCGGATCTCTTCCAGCTTGTGCGAAATATAGAGAATCGCGGTGCCCTCTTCGCTCAGCTTGCGCAACGTCTCGAACAGGATCTCGACCTCTTGCGGGGTCAGCACGCTGGTCGGTTCGTCCATGATCAGCAGTTTCGGGTCCTGCAACAGGCACCGAATGATCTCGACCCGCTGGCGCTCGCCGGCCGACAGGTCGCCCACCATGCGCGACGGGTCCAGCGGCAGGCCATAGTTTTCGCTGACCGCGCGGATCCGCGCGGCAAGCTGGCGCTGCGGCGGCGGGTCTTCCATGCCCAGCGCCACGTTCTCGGCCACGTTCAGCGCCTCGAACAGCGAAAAGTGCTGGAACACCATCGCCACACCCGCGGCGCGCGCCGACCGCGGCTCGGTCGGCTCATAGGGCGCACCGCGCAGCGTCATTCGCCCCGAATCCGGCTTGACCAGGCCATAGATGATTTTGACCAGCGTCGATTTCCCCGCACCGTTCTCGCCCAACAGCGCATGCACCTCGCCCTCGCCGACGGTAAAGGACACGTCGTCATTGGCGCGCACGCCGGGATAGGCCTTGGTCAGGCCCTCTATGGTCAGCAGATCCGTCACCCCGTGGCCCCCCTCGCGGTTGCCGCTTCGTTTTCGAGCGACAGTAACTGCGTCGCGACGCCGACGGCAATGGCCTGCGGATGCTTGCCAAGCGCCGGCTGCCCGATCGGGCAGCAGATGCGCGAAATCTGGGCTTCGCTGTGGCCCAGCTGCGCCAGGCGCGACCGGAATCGCGCCCATTTGGTCGAAGATCCGATCAATCCGGCGCCGGCGAACCCGTGGCGCAAAACCGCGTGGCACAATTCCAGGTCCAGCGTATGGGAATGGGTCACGATCAGATGCCGCGCCTCGACCGGCGCGTGGCGCACAAGATCCGCCGGGTTCGCGGCGACAAGCCGGGTCACACCGTCCGGGAGGGCGTCGGGAAAACGTTCTGCTGCAAAATCGACCCAGCTCAGGGCGAAACCGGGCAGCGGCGCCAGGACATCGACCAGCGCGCGGCCCACATGGCCGGCACCGAAAATCCACAAAGGCCGGGCCGCGGTCGCCAGCGGCTCCACCATCCAGCCCTGTACCAATTGCGGCGGTGGCAGCCGACCGGCGCCCCGCGCGGCGGCCAACAGGCGTTGCACCGTCAGCGGCGGGTCGGTATCGCTCCCCTCGATCGGGCGGGCGAAAACCGCATCAGGCAAGCCGTCAACCGCCGCCGCATCGAACCGTTCCGACAACAGGCCCACCGCGCCGCCGCAACATTGCCCAAGCGACGGGCCCAGCGGAACCTTGTCATGCTGCCGGGCGACATTGGCCGCCAACATTGCCCGCGCCCGCCGCGCCGCTTCGTGTTCCAGGGCCCCGCCGCCGATCGTTCCGGCCTGCCCGCCAGCCCAGACCAGCATCGCGGCCCCCACCTCGCGCGGGGCCGAGCCGTCCACCCGGGTGATGACCACGCGCATCACCGGGCCATGCGCGGCCACCGCCGCCGCGAGGGCTGCGCGCTCCAGGCTCATGCCGCTCGCACCCGGCGCACCGCGGCCAGAACCCGCTCCGGCGTCGCGGGCGCATCCAGCGCCGGGTACCCGGGCCCGCAGGCCGCCACCGCATCCGACAATGCCATGAGCGCCGATATGCCCAGCATCAGCGGCGGTTCACCGACCGCCTTGGACCGATAGATCGTGTCCTCCCGGTTCCGGCCCCTGTCCCACAACGCGACGTTGAAAACGGCAGGCCGATCCGAACAGGCCGGAATCTTGTAGGTCGACGGCGCATGCGTCATCAGCTTGCCCTTGTCGCTCCAGACCAGCTCCTCGGTGGTCAGCCAGCCCGCGCCCTGCACGAAACCGCCCTCGACCTGGCCAATGTCGATCGCCGGGTTCAGCGAGGTGCCCGCGTCATGCAGGATATCGGTGCGCAGGATCCGGTTCTCGCCAGTCAGCGTATCGATCACCACCTCGGTCACGGCCGCACCATATGCGAAATAGAAGAACGGCCGCCCGCGCCCGGCAATCCGGTCCCAGGCCAGCTTCGGCGTCTTGTAGAACCCCGTCGCCGACAGGCTGACCCGCGCCTCATAGGCCGATCTCGCCGCCTCGGCAAAGCTCATCACGTCGTCACCGACGAAAACGCGCCCCTCTTCGAAGAAGACCCGCGCCGGCTCGGTCTGATGTGTCTCGGCCAGGTGCAGGGCGATGCGCTCGCGGATCGTGTCGCAGGCCGCCTTCACCGCCATCCCGTTCAGATCCGACCCGGACGAAGCCGCGGTGGCCGAGGTGTTGGGCACCTTGCCGGTGTCGGTCGCGGTAATCTTCACCGCCGCGACGTCGACGGCAAAACTCGCCGCCGCCACCTGCGCCACCTTCTGGAACAGGCCCTGCCCCATCTCGGTCCCGCCGTGATTCATGTGAATCGACCCGTCGGAATAGACATGCACCAGCGCACCGGCCTGGTTGAGATGGGTCAGGGTGAACGAGATCCCGAATTTCACCGGGGTCAGTGCAATCCCTCTTTTCAGCACCGGATTGGCATCGTTCCACCGGGCCACCGCCGCACGCCGCGCCCGGTAATCCGCGCTTTCGACCAGCGCCCCGGTGATTTCGTGCAGCACGAAATCCTCGACCGGCATGTGATAGGGCGTCGTCTGGGGCACCGCCTCGGGCTTCTTCTCGGCCCCAATACTCCCGCCGGAGGCACCTGCCATCGCGGCATAGAAATTCGCCTTGCGCACGTCCAGCGGATCCACCTTCAGGTGATGCGCGATATGGTCCATCACCCGCTCGATGCCCACCATGCCTTGCGGTCCGCCGAATCCGCGAAAGGCCGTCGCGCTCTGGCTGTGGGTCTTCAGCCGGTGACTCTCGATCCGGACATGCGGCAGGTAATAGGCGTTGTCCGCGTGCAGCATGGCCCGGTCCGCCACCGGCAGCGACAGATCCTGCGACCAGCCGCAGCGGGCGTATTGCACGAAATCGATGCCGGTGATCCGACCCTCGTCGTCGAACCCCGCCCGATAGGTTATGCGAAAATCGTGACGCTTGCCGGTGATGGTCATGTCGTCGTCGCGGTCATAGCGCATCTTGCACGGGCGCCCGGTGACATGCGCGGCGACGGCGCAGGCGACGGCAAGCGCGTTGCCCTGGCTTTCCTTGCCGCCAAAGCCGCCCCCCATGCGCCGGACCTCGACCCGGACCGCGTTCATCGGCCGACCCAGCGCATCGGCCACCTTGTGCTGGATCTCGGTCGGATGCTGGGTGGAAGAGTGCACGACCATGTCGCCACCTTCCTGCGGCAGGGCCAGCGCGGCCTGGCCTTCCAGATAGAAATGCTCCTGCCCGCCGATCTCGATCACGCCCTCGATCACATGCGCCGCCTCTGCGATCGCGCCCGCGGCGTCCCCCTTCCGGAAAAGGCGCGGGCCCTCTTCGAAGCGCGAATCGGCAGCCAGGGCGTCGTCGATGCTCAGCAGGGCGGGCTGCTCTTCATAAGTGATCCGGCCCAGCCGCGCCGCCTTGCGCGCGGCCAGATGGCTTTGCGCCACCACCAGGAAAATCGGCTGGCCATGATAGAAAACCGTATTCTCCGCCAGCAACGGCTCATCATGGACCGACGGCGAAACATCGTTTTCGCCCGGCAGGTCCGATGCCGTCAGCACCGCCACCACCCCGGGTGCGGCGCGGACCTGCGACAGGTCGATCCGCGTGATCCGGCCATGCGCGATCTCCGACAGGCCGAAGGCCAGGTGCAGCGTCGTCGCAGGCACCGGGATGTCATCGACATAACGGGCCTGCCCGGTCACATGAAGCGCCGCCGCGTCATGCGGCAGCGGTGTCGCCACGCTCATGGTTGCACCTCCAGCACCTGCGCGGGTGTTCCGGCATCCGCCAGCAGGCAGCGCCGGAGCATGTTGCGTGCGGCCGTCATCCGGTAATCGGCCGAGGCGCGCATGTCGCTCATCGGGGCGAAATCCCGTTCCCAGGCGTCTTGCGCCGCCGCCACGGTGTCCTCTGTCCAGGGTTGACCGACCAGCGCCGTCTCGACATGCGCGGCGCGCTTGGGAATCCCGGCCATGCCGCCGAAGGCGATTCGCGCGGCACGCACGATGCCGGATTCGACGGTGATGTTGAAACATCCGCAAACCGCCGAGATATCCTGGTCGAACCGCTTGGAAAGTTTGTAGCATTTCAGCCGGTCGGGTTGGCGCGGGATCGTGACTCCTTCGACGAATTCGCCCGGCGCCCGGTCCTGCTTGCCATAGTCGATGAAAAAATCCTCGAGCGGTATCGCCCGGCGCGTTTCGCCCTTGCGCAGATGCAGCGTCGCCCCCAGCGCGATCAGCGCCGGCGGCCCGTCGCCGATCGGCGAGCCGTTGGCGATGTTGCCGCCGATGGTGGCCGCGCCCCGCACCTGGGCCGAACCGTAGCGACGGATCAGCTCGGCGAAACCGGGGTGATGGCGGGCCATCGCCACGCGCAGCTCGGCCAGCGTGGCGCAGGCGCCGATGCGCAGGCCGTCATCGGTTTCGGCGATCCCTTTCAGATCGGCGCAGCCATCCAGGAAGGCCACCGGCGCGAGGTCGCGGAGCTGCTTGGTGACCCACAGGCCGACATCTGTGGCCCCGGCGACAAGCGTGGCGTCGGGATGGGCGGCATACCAGTCTGCGAGTTCGTCCGAGGAGCGCGGCATCGCGAAGGTCGGGCCGGCGGGGGCTGCCTGCCCCCGCACCCCCGGGAGTATTTCCGCCGAGGTGAAGGCCAGATCGGACGTGATCCAGTCGGGCACGGGGCTGGCGGCGGCCGCGCGGGCGGCGCGTATGATCGGGGCATAGCCGGTGCACCGGCACAGATTGCCGGCAAGCTGATCATCCCAGTCGCTGGCGCCGTTGGCATGGGCCACGGCCATCGAGACCACGAAACCCGGTGTGCAGAACCCGCATTGCGAGCCGTGATTGTCGATCATCGCCTGCTGCATTGGGTGCAGCTGGCCGTCCGGGCCTGAGATACCCTCGACGGTTCGCACCGCCTTGCCATGCAGCTGGGGCAGAAAAAGAAGGCAGCCGTTCATTGCGCGCGCGACGCCGGCGGTGCTGACCATTACCGTGCAGGCGCCGCAGTCGCCCTCGTTGCAGCCTTCCTTGGTTCCGGTCAGGCCGCGCGTGTCCCGCAGCCAGTCCAGCAACGTGCGTGTCGCGGGTTCTTGCCCGACGCGCACGGTCTCTCCGTTCAGAAGAAACACGATTTCGGCCATGTGAAATCCAGCACCGCTTTCTGTGTCGCGGTTCCCACCGCGTTGCGCCGGCCCGATGCGGCGTAAAGCCGGCGCCCTCCCTGTCATGGGCTAACAGCAAAACGATGGAGATGGCATTTGGCAAGACCTGCGGCAGCCGGACGCAGGCGAAACAGTTTCATGAAAACCCGAAAAGTCTTTCGCAACGGGACTGCCGCGCCGGTCGGGCGATGTTCGGTCTCAGCCCACCTTGCTGGCCGCGAGCAGGGCCATGTTGGTGATGTCGTTCACGGTCGAGACGGTCGAGCAGATCTGGATCGGCTTGTCCACGCCGGCCAGGATCGGGCCGATGACGGTCGCCCCGGCCATTTCCTGCATCAGCTTGACCGAGATCGAGGCCGAATGCCGTGCCGGCACCACCAGGACATTTGCCGGACCGCCGAGGCGCGAAAACGGATAGCTTGCCATCGCCCGCGCATTCAGCGCCACGTCGACGGCCATTTCGCCTTCGTATTCGAAATCCACCCCGCGGCGGTCCAGCACCTGCGGCGCGAGGTTCATTTTCGTCGCACGCTCGCTGACGGGATAGCCGAAAGTCGAGAAACTGACGAAGGCCACGCGCGGTTCCAGGCCGAGGCCGCGGGCGACACCGGCGCTGCGTTCGGCGATATTGGCAAGATCCTCTTCATCGGGCCATTCGTGAACCAGCGTGTCGGCAACCAACACCACCCGACCCTTGTGCAGCAGCGCCGTCACCCCAACCGCCCCGGCCCGCGGCGTGGCGTCGAAAACATGGTTGATGAGTTCCATGACATGGGCGGATTTGCGGGTCGCGCCGGTGACCATCCCGTCGCCATGCCCATGCGCCAGCATCAGCGCCGAGAAAACATGCCTGTCGCGCGCGGCCAGCCGATGCACATCCTGCCGGTCCTGGCCCTTGCGCTGGAGCCGCAGATAGAGAAATTCCTTGTAGGTCTCAAGATGCGGGGTGTTGGCCGCGTTCACGATCTCCAGCTCGTTCACCATGTCGCCCAGCCCTTCGGCCTTCAGGCGCTGGCGCACATCGGTCTCTCGTCCGACGACCAGCGCCTTGCCATAGCCCGCGCGCTGATAGGCGACCGCGGCGCGCAGCACGCGCGGGTCGTCGCCCTCGGCAAAGATCATCCGGGCCTGGGCGGCCCGGGCGCGGGCCGAGATACCGCGCAGGATGTTGGCGGTGGGGTCCATCCGGGCCTTGAGCGACGCCTGGTAGCCGTCGATGTCGACGATCGGGCGTCGCGCCACGCCGGTTGCCATTCCCGCCCGGGCGACGGCCGGCGGGATGCGATGGATCAGCCGTGGGTCGAAAGGGGTGGGAATGATATAGTCGCGCCCGAAGCTCAGCTTGCGGCCATAGGCTATGGCGACCTCGTCGGGCACGTCCTCGCGCGCCAGGGCGGCCAGCGCCTCGGCGCAGGCGATCTTCATCTCGTCGTTGATCGCGCGGGCGTTGATGTCCAGCGCGCCGCGGAAGAGATAGGGAAAACCCAGAACGTTATTCACCTGGTTGGGATAATCCGACCGCCCGGTCGCCACGATCGCGTCGGGGCGGACCTCTTGCGCTTCTTCCGGGGTGATTTCGGGATCGGGGTTGGCCATGGCGAAGATCACCGGATCGTCGGCCATGCTGGCCACCATGTCCCGGGTCACGGCGCCCTTGACCGACACGCCCAGAAACACGTCGGCCCCCGCCATCGCATCGGCCAGCGTGCGGGCATCGGTGCGTGCCGCATGGGCCGATTTCCACTGGTTCATGCCCTCGGTCCGGCCCTGCCAGATCACGCCCTTGGTATCGCACATGATGCAGTTGTCATGCGCGGCCCCCATGGATTTGAGAAGCTCCAGGCAGGCGATTCCAGCCGCGCCGGCCCCGTTCAGGACGATCCGGCAATCCGCGATCTTCTTGCCCGACAGGTGCAGCGCGTTGATCAGGCCGGCGGCGCAGATCACCGCGGTGCCGTGCTGGTCGTCGTGAAAGACCGGAATGTCCATCTCTTCCTTGAGACGCTGCTCGATGATGAAACATTCCGGCGCCTTGATATCCTCCAGGTTGATGCCGCCGAAGGTCGGGCCCATCAACCTGATCGCCCGGATGATCTCGTCGGGGTCTTCGCTGTCCAGTTCGATGTCGATGGCGTTGACATCGGCGAAGCGCTTGAAAAGCACCGCCTTGCCTTCCATCACCGGCTTGGAGGCGAGGGCGCCGAGGTTGCCCATGCCCAGGATCGCCGTGCCATTGCTGATCACGGCGACCATGTTGCCCTTGGTGGTATAGTCATACGCGGTTTCGGGCGCATCGGCGATGGCCTGCACCGGCACCGCGACGCCGGGCGAATAGGCCAGTGACAGGTCACGCTGCGTCGTCATAGAGGTGGTGGCGACGACCTCGTATTTTCCCGGCATGGGCTCCAGGTGATAGGCGAGCGCCTCTTCGGGCGTGATTCTGGCTTTCGTCATCTGCGGCTTGCCTCCTCCCTCCAAGCCTACCCGTCTTAACGGGCGCCGAGGAATGCGACAACAAAAGATGGAAATCCGCTTTCGTGCCTGCATCGCGGTTTGTAAGGTCGCGCAATGACAGAGCCGGGGGGGTTTCGTGAAAGTCGCCAACACAGCCGTGACACCGATGATGGCCCAGTATCTGGAGATAAAGCAGGCGCATCCCGGCGCCCTGCTGTTCTATCGCATGGGCGATTTCTACGAGATGTTCTTCGACGACGCCATTGCGGCGGCCGAGGCGCTGGACATTGCGCTGACCAAGCGCGGCAAGCATATGGGCCAGGACATCCCGATGTGCGGGGTTCCGGTGCATTCGTCGGAAAACTATCTGCTGACGCTGATCCGCAAGGGGTTCCGCGTGGCCGTGTGCGAACAGATGGAAGACCCCGCAGAGGCGAAGCGACGCGGTTCGAAATCGGTGGTCCGCCGCGACGTGGTCCGCCTTGTCACCCCCGGAACCCTGACCGAAGAGAGCCTGCTGGAAGCGCGGCGCCACAATTTCCTTGCCGCCTGGGCCGAGGTGCGGGACCAGGCGGCGCTGGCCTGGGTGGACATTTCGACCGGTGCCTTGCGTGTGATGCCCTGTGCGCCGGTGCGCCTGCCGCCGGAACTGGCCCGCCTCGCCCCGCGCGAGATCGTCGTTTCCGAGGGAAAAGAGACCGAATTGGCCGAAATCGTCTCGGACAGCGGCGCCGCCCTGACGCCATTGTCACGCGAAAGTTTCGACAGCACCTCGGCCCGCAAACGCCTGTGCGCGCTCTTCGAGGTGGCCAGCCTCGATGCTTTCGCCGGGTTTACCCGCCCCGAGATTTCGGCGATGGGGGCGCTCGTCGCCTATCTGGAGATCACGCAAAAGGGCAAATTGCCCCTGTTGCGCCCGCCGGTGCGTGAAGCCGCCGAGATGGTGATGCAGATCGACGCCGCGACCCGGCGCAACCTGGAAATGACCGCCAGCCTGTCGGGCGGGCGCGACGGCTCGCTTCTGTCGGCGATCGACCGCACCGTGACGGCCCCCGGCGCCCGCCTGCTGGAGCGGCGCATTTCAAGCCCGTCGCGCAAGCCGGGGGAGATCCACGCGCGGCTGGCTGCGGTGCGGTATTTCACCGAGCGGCCGGCGCTGACCGATGCGCTGCGCGCCCATCTGCGCAGGGCGCCCGACATGGACCGGGCGCTTTCGCGGCTGGGCCTGGATCGTGGCGGTCCGCGCGACCTGGCGGCGATCCGGACCGGCCTGGCGCAGGCCGTGCAGGTCGCGAACGATCTGCCGGCCGATGCCCCCGACCTGATCGCCGATGCGGCCCAGGCGCTTTGCGGCCACGATCCGGTGCTGGACCGGCTGGATCACGCCCTTGTCGCCGAACCGCCGCAGCAGGTCCGCGATGGCGGCTTCATCGCGCCGGGCTTCGACGCGGACCTGGACGAGGCACGGACCCTGCGCGACGAAGGGCGCGGGATCATCGCCGGGATGCAGGCCGATTTCGTCACCGAGACCGGCATCCAGTCGTTGAAGATCAAGCATAACAACGTGCTCGGCTATTTCATCGAGACGCCCGCGACCCATGCCGAGAAGATGCTTTCCGCGCCGCTGAACGCGCGCTTCATCCACCGCCAGACAACCGCCAATGCGGTGCGGTTCACGACTGTGGACCTGTCCGAGATGGAAACGCGGATACTGAACGCGGGCAACCGGGCGCTGGAGATTGAGAAAAGGCTCTATGACGCCCTGAAATCGGATATTCTCGATCACGCTGCGCAGATCGGACAGGCCGCTGCCGCATTGGCCGGGATCGACCTGAATACCGCATTCGCCACCCTCGCCCGAGAGGAAAGCTGGATAGAGCCACAGGTCGATGAGAGCCGCGCGTTTCACGTGGAGGGCGGACGCCACCCGGTGGTCGAGCGGGCGTTGCGCAAGCAGGACGGCGCGCCGTTCATCGCCAATGATTGTGATCTTTCCGCCGGGGACGGCGCCGCGATCTGGTTGCTCACCGGGCCCAACATGGCGGGCAAATCGACATTTCTTCGACAGAACGCCCTGATCGCGCTGCTGGCCCAGGCGGGCAGTTTCGTGCCCGCGCGTCGCGCCCATATCGGGATCGTGTC
This sequence comes from Actibacterium sp., assembly GCA_016278325.1. GTDB lineage: Bacteria > Pseudomonadota > Alphaproteobacteria > Rhodobacterales > Rhodobacteraceae > JADQCB01. The sequence continues at coordinate 37,772 of JADQCB010000021.1, read as the reverse complement.
GCAGCTTTTCAGCCGGGTCGGTGCCTCGGACGACCTGGCCCGCGGCCGGTCCACCTTCATGGTCGAGATGGTCGAGACCGCCGCGATCCTGAACCAGGCCGACGATCGCGCGCTGGTGATTCTCGACGAGATCGGGCGGGGCACCGCCACCTATGACGGGCTGTCCATCGCCTGGGCGACGATGGAACATCTGCATGACGTGAACCGGTGCCGCGCCCTGTTCGCGACCCATTATCACGAATTGACCACGCTGGCGGGAAAGCTCGACGGCGTGGAAAACGCGACCGTCGCGGTGAAGGAATGGGACGGCGACGTGATTTTCCTGCACGAGGTCATTCGCGGCGCCGCGGACCGGTCCTATGGGGTTCAGGTCGCGCGCCTGGCCGGGTTGCCCGATGCCGTCGTCCAGCGCGCGCGGGTGGTGCTGGACGCGCTTGAAAGGGGCGAACGCGAAGGCGGCGCACAAAAGGCGCTGATCGACGACCTGCCGCTTTTCGCCGCCACGCCGCGCCCGGCCGAGCGGCCCGACAAACCCTCGCCGCTGCGGCAGATGCTCGACGGGATCCACCCCGACGAGCTGACCCCGCGCGATGCGCTCCAGCTTCTTTACGATCTGAAAGCCGCCGCCGCGGAATAACGGCGCCGGCGGTTTCGCTTGTCGGAAAAGCGCGGTCCGGTCAGGCCGCGGACGGCGTCGACGAAACGCCGACCTTGGCCGGGCGCAACAGGCGGTCATGCAACATGAAGCCGGCCTCCATCACCTGGATGATATCGCCCGCCTTCGTTTCCGGCACCGGCGCCTCGAACATCGCTTCGTGCCGCTGCGGGTCGAAGGTATCGCCGATTTCGGGCGCAATCGGCTCGATTCCATGCTTTGCGAATACGTTCAGCAATTCCTTGAGGGTCAGCTCGACCCCCTCGACCAGCGCCTTGTTCGCGCTGCGCTGATCTTCCTGGATCGACTCCAGCGCCCGGCTGAGATTGTCGAAGACCGGCAGCATGTCGCGCGCCAGTTTCGAGCCGCCGTATTGCTCGGCCTCGCGGCGGTCACGCTCGCCCCGCTTGCGCGCATTTTCGGCATCGGCCAGCGCCCGCATGAACCGGTCGCGCATCTCGTCGCGTTCGGCGCGCAGGGTTTCAAGCGCATCGTCCTGCGCGGCCTCGGCAGCACCGTTGAACATGTCTTCCCCTTCCGCGAAACCGCCCTGCGGCTCCGCCTGCTCCTCGGTATCCGGTTTCTCTTGGTTCTTTGCTTCTGACATTTTCTATCCCTTACCCCGGTCAGAGATCATCTTTCCGACCAGTTGGGCCGTATAATCCACGATCGGAACGATCCGGCCATAGTTCAACCGTTTCGGACCGATCACGCCAACGGCGCCAATGATCCTTCGGTCAGCGTTCATATATGGAGAGACCACCAGAGAGGAACCCGAAAGAGAAAAAAGTTTGTTCTCCGAGCCGATGAAAATCCGCACCCCTTCCCCCGCCTCGGCGAGTTCGAGGAATTCCACGATGTCGCGCTTGCGCTCCAGGTCGTCGAACAGCTCTCGTATCCGGTCCAGCTCTTCGTCCTCGGCCGAATCGCCCAACAGATTCGCCCGGCCCCGCACGATCAGCCGTTCATAGGGCTCGCCCTCGTTTTCCCAGACGGCCAGGCCGCTTTCGACCATGACGCGCGCCAGGTTGTCCAGCTCGCGCCGGCGCACGGCAATCTCCGTCTCCATCACGCTGCGAAGTTCAGTCAGGGTCTTTCCCTCGGCCAGCGCATTCAGGAAATTGGCCGCTTCGCGCATCGAACTGGGGGTCTGGCCCGGCGGCGGCGTGAAAACCCGGTTCTCGACATGCCCGTCGGCGAAGACCAGCACGACCAGCGCCCGGTCATGCCCGAGACTGACGAACTCGATATGCTTGATCGGCGCCTCGTGCTTGGGGGCCAGCACCAGGCTGGCGCCATGCGTGACCCCCGACAATGCCGAACCGATCCGGTCGAGCATTGTGCCGACATCGCGCTCGTTGCTGCCCATGGTGGCGTCGATCTTTTCACGATCCTCTACATCCAGGTCGCGCACCTCCAGCAGGCCGTCCACGAACATGCGCAGCCCCAGCTGGGTGGGAACGCGCCCGGCCGACACATGCGGCGAGCCGAGAAGACCCAGGAACTCCAGATCCTGCATCACGTTGCGGATGGTTGCGGCGCTGACCTTTTCGCTCATGCTGCGGCTGAGCGTCCGGCTGCCAACGGGATCGCCGGTTTCAAGATAGCCCTCGACCACCCGGCGAAAGACCTCGCGACTTCGCTCATTCATCTCATCGAGGATTTTCGACCCGTCATTCACCTGACACGTCTCCTTGAAAACCTTGCCATTAAAGGCGAAGCGGTGGCGACGTCAATCGGGCTTGCATCGCCCGGCGCGTCATGGGAGCAAGCATTGAACCGCCATGAAAGGATTTTTCAATGCGCCCATCTGGACGAGATGTAAGCGAAATGCGCCCGATTTCAATCGAAACCGGGGTCACCAAGCACGCCGAAGGCTCGTGCATGGTCCGTATGGGCGACACGCATGTTCTGTGCACGGCGTCGGTGGAACCACGGGTGCCGCCGTTTCTGAAAAACAGCGGCCTGGGCTGGGTAACGGCCGAATACGGGATGCTGCCACGTTCGACCGGCTCGCGGATGCGGCGCGAGGCCACGGCGGGAAAACAGGGCGGCCGCACGGTTGAGATTCAGCGCCTGATCGGGCGCAGCCTGCGCGCCGGGGTGGACCGTGTCGCCCTGGGCGAGCGGCAGATCACCGTCGATTGCGACGTGATCCAGGCCGATGGCGGAACCCGCTGCGCGGCGATCACCGGGGGGTGGGTTGCGCTGCGGCTGGCCGTGAACAAGCTGCGCAAATCGGGCGAGGTGATTTCCGATCCGCTGGCCGATCCGGTGGCCGCGGTTTCATGTGGCATGTATGCCGGCCAGCCGGTGCTCGACCTGGATTACCCCGAGGACAGCGAGGCCGGCGTCGACGGCAATTTCGTGATGACCGGCTCGGGTCGTCTAATCGAGGTGCAGATGTCGGCCGAGGGTGCAACCTTTTCCCGCGCCGAAATGGACACGCTGCTGGAATTGGCCGAGACGGGAATAGGCAAACTGGTCGAGGCACAGATGGCAGCGGTCGGAAGCTGAGATGCGCAAGTTCACGGGCGACAAGCTGCTTGTGGCGACACATAACAGCGGCAAGCTGGAAGAGATCGCCCATCTTCTGGAACCCTACGCGATTTCCGTGGTGTCGGCCGCGCAATTGGGTCTGGCCGAACCGGAAGAGACCGAGACGACATTTGTCGGAAACGCGCGGATCAAGGCCCATGCCGCGGCGCGTGCAACCGGGCTTGCCGCGCTGGCCGATGACAGCGGAATTGCAATCGACGCCCTTCGCGGCGCGCCGGGTGTGTTCACCGCCGATTGGGCCGAAACGCCGAACGGTCGCGATTTCGTGGCCGCGATGACCCGGGCGTGGACCGAGCTGGAAGCGGCAGACGCGCCGTATCCGCGTCGCGCGCAATTCTGCTGCACCTTCGTTCTGGCCTGGCCGGACGGGCATGACGAGGTATTCGAAGGGCAGATCGCAGGACAGATCGTCTGGCCGATGCGCGGCGACCAGGGCCATGGTTACGACCCGATCTTTCAACCCGACGGGTTCGACATTACCTTTGGCGAGATGGATCGGTGGCAGAAGAACCGGATCAGCCATCGCGCCCGCGCGTTCGAGAAACTGGTGACAGTGTTTGACGACTGAAAATTGGCAGGACGGGGGGTTCGGCCTCTATATTCACTGGCCCTTCTGCCAGGCCAAATGCCCGTATTGCGACTTCAATTCCCATGTTGTGGCAGAAGTCGACCAGAAACGCTGGGAAAGAGCCTATCTTTCCGAGATCGACCGGATCGGCGCCGAAACCGGAAATCGGGTTTTGCACAGCGTGTTCTTCGGCGGCGGCACCCCCAGCCTGATGGAACCCGCCCTGGTGGGCGCCATTCTCGATCGGGTTCGCGCGACATGGCCGGCATCCAACGATATGGAAATCACGCTCGAAGCGAACCCGACCTCGGTCGAGTCCGGCCGTTTCGCCGGTTATCGGGACGCGGGGGTCAATCGGGTGTCCATGGGCATCCAGGCGTTGAACGATTCCGATCTGCGTCGTCTCGGGCGCCTGCATTCCGTCGCCGAGGCACGCGCTGCCTTCGACATTGCCCGCAAGACCTTCGATCGTGTCAGTTTCGACCTCATCTATGCCCGGCAGAAACAGTCCCTTGCCGATTGGCGCGATGAACTGACGGCGGCGCTGGCAATGGCCGCCGATCACCTGTCGCTCTATCAATTGACGATAGAACCCGGAACAGCATTTGGCGCGCGGTTTGCGCGTGGCGGGCTGAAAGGGCTCCCACAGGAGGATCTGGCGGGCGACCTATACCAGATGACACAGGAATTGTGCGAAAAGGCCGGGATGCCCGGCTATGAAATTTCCAACCATGCCCGGCCCGGGGCGGAATCGCGCCATAACATGATCTATTGGCGCCATGGCGATTATGCCGGGATCGGGCCCGGTGCACATGGGCGGCTGACGCTGGGCGGGGATCGGTTTGCCACCGACACCCCTTTGCAGCCGGGGGTCTGGCTGAACGCGGTCGAACAACGCGGCAACGGGGAAAACCCGCGAACACCCTTGTCACCCATGGATCAGGGGGCGGAATACCTGCTGATGGGCCTGCGCCTGCGCGACGGGATCAGCTTGAAGCGGCATGAGTCGCTTTCCGGGACGCCACTTGATCCTAATAAAATCAAATACTTATCGGATATCGGCATGATCAGGCACGTCGGCGACACGCTATGTGCCACATCCGAGGGCCGCGTCGTGCTGAACGCCATTCTTCGGGAGCTTCTGCCAGAGTGATACGCCTGATCTGGATCGCCTGTGGCGGCGTCACCTTGACGCTTGCGTTGATCGGTATCGTCTTGCCGATCATGCCGACGGTGCCGTTTCTCCTGCTCGCCGCCTTCTGTTTCGCCCGGTCCTCGCGCCGGCTTTACCGCTGGCTTCTGGATCACCCGACGCTGGGCCCGCCGATCAGGGATTGGCAACAACGCGGCGCGATCAGCCGACCGATCAAGTGGTATTCCACCTTTTCCTTCGTGGCGGCGATCGGGCTGGCGCAGCTTATCCAGGTGCCCGTAGAGATCGCGATTGCCGAGGCGGTGATCCTTGCCGGCGTGGCGATATTCATCTGGCGCCGCCCCGATGCCTGACCGTCAACCGGCGCTCAGCAACCGGCAAAGTTCATCCAGCTTTTCGAGACTGTCATAGCGAATCGTGATCTGCCCCGCTTCCTGTCCGGGTGGATGATCTATGCTGACAGGCATTTTCAGCGCGGCGGACAGGTCTGCCTCCAACGCCCTTGTGTCGGCATCCTTCTCGACCGATTTTTCGCCACCTGCCCCGCATTTTCCGGCCCCCGCCTTGCGGGGACGCTGCACCAGCTTTTCCGTCTCGCGCACGGACAGGCCCTTGGCGATAACCTCGCGCGCCATCGCAACAGGATCATCCGTGGTGATCAGCGCGCGTGCATGGCCCGAAGAAAGCCGCCCTTCGCGCAGGTGATCCTGCACTTCCGGCGGTAGTTGCAGCAAACGCATGAGATTGGCGATATGGCTGCGGCTCTTGCTCAGCGCTTCGGCCAGCCGCTCCTGAGTATGGCCGAAACGGTCCATCAACTGCCGATAGCCCTGGGCCTCTTCCACAGGGTTCAGATCAGCGCGCTGGATATTTTCGATGATCGCGACTTCCAGAACTTCGGTATCGTCGAAATCGCGCACGATGACCGGAATTTCATGCAACTGTGCCTGTTGCGCGGCCCGCCAGCGGCGTTCACCCGCGACAATTTCATAGCTGTCCGTTCCGGTTTTCGCCGGGCGCACGATCAGCGGCTGGATGACGCCCTTTTCGCGGATCGAGGCGGCCAGCTCCTCCAACGCCTCCTGTGCGAAATGGCGGCGTGGCTGACCGGGGTTCGGAACAAGCTTTTCCACCGGCACGGTCATATCGGCGCGCCGACGGGTGTTCCCCGCGGATTCCGCCGCCTCGGCCGAGGCTTCGCCCTCGGTTTCCGTATTGATATCGGCCATCAGCGCCGACAGCCCGCGGCCCAGCCCGCGCTTTTCGGGTTTCCTGTTCATCTCTCCGGCCTCCTCATGCCGCGACGGGGGCGTTTCGTTTCAGCATTTCCAGCGCAAGCCGGCGATATGCAACCGCCCCTTGCGAGGTCGGATCATAATCCATCACCGGCATCGCGAAGGATGGCGCCTCGCTCAGCCGCACATTTCGTGGAATCACCGTCTCGAACACCAGGTTACCCAGATATTCACGCGCGTCGCTCTCAACCTGCTGCGAAAGATTGTTCCGGCGGTCATACATCGTCATGATGACGCCCTCGATGCGCAATTGCGGATTTGCCGCATTTCGCAATTCGCGGATCGTCAGCATGAGCTGCGACAAGCCTTCGAGGGCAAAGAATTCACTTTGCAACGGAACCAGAACCGAATGTGCGGCCACCATCGCATTCACCGTCAACAGCGACAGCGATGGCGGGCAATCGATCAGGATGTAATCGAGACCATAGCTTTCCATCTGCGGCTGCCGCAGCGCGTCATGCAGAAGATGAATCCGTTTCTCGTTGGAAACCATCTGGATATCCGCCGAGCTGAGATCGGTTGTCGCCGGCGCGATCAAAAGCCCGTCAATCCCGGTCGGCCTGATTACCTCGGTCAGCGGGGCGTCTTCCAGAAGCAGATCATAGGTCGTTTTCTGACGCTGCGAGCGCTCCACCCCCAGCCCGGTTGAGGCGTTGCCCTGCGGGTCGATATCGACGATGAGCACGGTCAGCCCCTCGGCGGCCAGGGCTGCGGCCAGGTTGATCGCCGTGGTCGTCTTGCCAACACCGCCCTTCTGGTTGGCGACAGCGATGATTTTCGGCCCTTTCGGCCGGGTCGGATCAGACACGCGAAAGTCCCTCGATCTTCAGGATGACCGCGCCAGGATCGGTGCGGCTGGGATATTTCTGAACGTCGAAACGCCATAATGCAAGCGCATCGGAAATTTCCCGGGCATGGCCGATTCCCTTGGGCAACAGCGCGACTCCGCCAGGCAAGAGATGCCGGAATGCAAGCCCGAGAAGCTGATCCAGCGGCGCAAGGGCGCGCGCCGAGATAAGATCGGCCTCCAGGTTTGGAATTTCCTCGATCCGGCCAGTGATGATCTCCGGCGCGATCTTCAGATCGCGCGCGACCGTCCAGAGGAAGGTCGCCTTGCGCTGATCGCTTTCGACGAGGGTCACGCGCATCTGCGGCGCCAATTCGGCGGCAAGAACCGCCACCACCAATCCGGGAAAGCCGCCGCCCGATCCAAGATCCGCCCAGTGGCGAACCCCGGCGGGACACAACCCCATCAGCTGCGCCGAATCGACGAAATGTCGGGTCCAGACATCAACCAGCGTCGATCGGGATACGAGGTTGATCCTGGGGTTCCATTTTTCAAGCAATGCGCGATAGCGATTAAACCGCTCGTCTGTTTCACGTGAAACATTCAGCCCGGCAATCTCAGCATCGCTCATGCCGTCTTGCGCTCCATACGCCGCAGCTGCGCCAGTATCAGGGTAAGACCCGCAGGGGTCATGCCCTCGACCCGACCGGCTTGTCCCAATGTCGCCGGGCGCACGAGCGAAAGCTTTGTCTTGAGCTCGTTCGACAGGCCGCTGAGCCCAGCATAATCGAAATCGTCCGGGATCGCCTGAGCCTCATCCCGCCGCATCGCCGCGACATCCTCGTGCTGCCGGCGGATGTAATTGGCATAGAGCGCATCACGCTCCAGCTGTTCCGCTATCGGCCCCGGAACATCGCACAGGCCCGGGTCGAGCGGACGAAGATCGGCAAAACCGACATCCGGGAATGCAAGCAGGTCAAACCCGGATCGGCGTTGCCCATCGGCATTGATGCGAATTCCTACCGCCGCAACCTGCTTTGGGGTCAGTGAAAATGCGTCGAGCCGCGCACGCGCATCGGTCAACGCGTCCATCTTGTCGTTGAAGACGCGCCGGCGATCGTCGCCCACACATCCCAATGCCTCGGCCATCGGCGTCAGGCGTTGATCCGCGTTATCCGCGCGCAGTGACAGCCGAAATTCGGCGCGCGAGGTGAACATGCGATAGGGCTCGCTTACCCCCCGCGTGATCAAATCATCTATCATCACGCCGATATAGCTCTCGGTTCGGGTGAAAAGCGCGGGCTCACGCCCCTGGACAGACAGGGCGGCATTTAGCCCGGCCACCAAGCCCTGGGCCGCGGCCTCTTCATATCCGGTGGTACCGTTGATCTGACCGGCAAGAAACAGCCCGGGCACGTCCTTCAACGCGAGACTGGCGGTCAACGCCCTTGGATCGACATAATCATATTCGATGGCATACCCGGGTTGAACGATGCGCGTATTTTCCAGCCCTGCGATCGAATGAACATATTCCGCCTGCACATCCTGTGGCAGCGAAGTCGAGATCCCGTTGGGATAGACCGTGCTATCGTTCAGCCCCTCGGGTTCCAGAAAAATCTGGTGCGAGGTCTTGTCCGCGAAGCGGATCACCTTGTCCTCGATCGAGGGGCAATAACGCGGGCCGACACCATCGATATGCCCGCCATACATCGCCGAGCGTCCCAGGTTGTCGCGGATGATCTCATGCGTCCGCTCATTCGTGTGGGTTATGCCGCAAGCCACCTGGCGCAGAAACGGCGTTTGCGACAGGAAGGAAAACAGCGTCGGGTCATCATCGCCCGGCTGCGATGCCAGGGCGCCCCAATCAATCGTGCGGCCATCGAGGCGCGGCGGCGTCCCGGTCTTCAGCCGTCCCAATGGCAAATCGAAACCGTCGATCCTTTCGGCAAGTCTGACGGATGGCTTGTCGCCCATACGGCCGCCCGGTCGCCGCTCATCGCCGATATGAATCACGCCGCGCAGGAAAGTCCCGGTCGTCAGAACCACCGCCCCCGCGGTGATTTGCGACCCATCGGCCAGCTCAACGCCCGAAACCCGATCACCATGCATGATCAGGTCGGTGACCTCACCCTCGACGATGTCGAGACCGGCGCGCGTGCCCAACAGCCGTTGCATCGTTTCGCGATAGACCTGGCGATCCGCCTGCGCGCGCGGGCCCTGCACCGCCGGGCCCTTGCGCCGATTGAGCAGCCGGAACTGGATTCCCGCCCTATCCGCGGCGCAGCCCATGAGCCCGTCCATCGCGTCGATCTCGCGCACCAGATGACCTTTGCCCAAGCCGCCGATCGCCGGATTGCACGACATCACGCCAATCGCGTCACGGCGCAGGGTTATCAGCGCCGTCCTTGCACCAAGGCGGGCCGCGGCGTCGGCGGCTTCGGCCCCCGCATGGCCACCGCCAATCACCAGAACGTCGAAATCCGGATGTTTCACGTGAAACACTCCTCACTTTCCAAGGCAGAAACTGGCGAAAATCTCATCCAGGATATGCTCCACATCCACGCGGCCGACAAGGCTGTCCAGCGCACGAATCGCCGCGCGCAAATCCTCCGCCGCCAGTTCCGAACTTTCCGATCCCCTGCTTACCTGATTCCATGCCGCATCAATAGAGGCAAGCGCACGGATCACCGCCACCCTGTGACGTTCCCGCGTGACCGTGGCCGCACGCGCGGCCCGGCCTTCAAGCCGCGCCGTGATTTGCGCCACCAGATCGCCAATCCCCTGGCCGGTTTTCCCGGAAACCCCCGACCCGTCCGCCAAAAGATCGGCCTTGCCACGAATGACAATATCATCGGGCCCCGGTTCCAGACCGACCGTCGATCCGGTTTCATCCAGCAAAAACACGCGCAGATCCGCAGCGCCGGCGCGCTGCTTGGCCCGGTCGATACCGATTTCTTCGACGGCATCGCCCGCTTCCCGAAGGCCGGCGGTATCGAGCACCGTGACCGGAAGCCCGCCAAGATCCATCCGAACCTCGATCACATCGCGCGTTGTGCCCGCATGTTCCGAGGTAATCGCCGCCTCCCGGCCCGCCAACGCATTCAGAAGCGTCGATTTTCCGACATTCGGTGCGCCCACGATCGCCACCTCGAACCCGTCTCGGATTCGTTCGGCCACCGCCACGCCGGCGGCCTCGCGTTCCAGCTCCGATCTCACGCGATCCAGCAAATCAAGGACTTCCGGCGCAACATCCACCGGAACATCCTCATCCACGAAGTCGATCGTCGCCTCCAGCAACGCCGCCGCCCGGACCAAGTCGGCTCGCCAGGTCTCCGCGCGTTTTCCGATGGCCCCTTCCAGAACGCGCAACGCCTGACGGCGCTGCATCTCGGTCTCGGCCTCGATCAAATCGGACAGCCCTTCGACCTGGGCCAAATCCAGCCGTTCGTTTTCAAGCGCGCGTCGGGTGAACTCTCCGGGTTCGGCAAGACGCAGACCGGCAATCCCCGAAAGCGCCCGCAACACCGCGCTGATGATGGCCCGGCTGCCATGACAGTGAAGCTCGGCAACCTCTTCGCCGGTAAAGCTGGCCCCGGATTGGAACCAGATTACCAGGGCGTCGTCCAGGCTGTTGCCATCGGAATCGCGAAGCCGGCGCAACCCGGCCTGCCGCACCGGCGGCAAGGATCCACATAACACGGATGCCGCCGCACATGCACGGGGGCCGGAAAGGCGGATGACGCCCAGACCAGCCTTGCCGCGGGCCGTCGCCAAAGCATAGATCGTTTCCACCGGTAAGCCCCCCTTCCGGGTTCGCCGTCAGGTGTTCATGGAATCGAAGAATTCCGCGTTGTTCTTGGTCTGCTTCAGCTTCGAAATCAGAAACTCGATCGCATCCGTCGTGCCCATCGGGTTCAGGATCCGACGCAGGACAAAGGTCTTTTGCAGGTTTGATTTTTCGACCAGCAGCTCTTCTTTCCGGGTGCCGGACTTGAGGATATCCATCGACGGGAAAACCCGCTTGTCGGCGACCTTCCGATCAAGAACGATCTCCGAGTTGCCGGTTCCCTTGAACTCTTCGAAGATCACTTCGTCCATCCGGCTGCCGGTATCGACCAGCGCTGTCGCGATGATGGTGAGCGATCCGCCCTCTTCTATGTTTCGTGCGGCACCGAAGAATCGCTTGGGGCGTTGCAGCGCATTCGCATCCACGCCACCGGTCAGGACCTTGCCCGAGGACGGCACCACCGTGTTATAGGCACGGCCCAAGCGTGTGATCGAATCCAGCAGGATCACGACGTCGCGCTTGTGCTCGACCAGGCGCTTGGCCTTTTCGATCACCATCTCGGAAACCGCAACGTGCCGTGTCGCCGGTTCGTCGAAGGTCGAGGAAATCACCTCTCCCTTCACCGAGCGCTGCATGTCGGTGACCTCTTCGGGCCGCTCGTCGATCAGAAGGACGATCAGGTAACATTCCGGGTGGTTGATCTCGATCGAATTGGCGATGTTCTGCAACAGCACCGTCTTGCCGGTCCGCGGCGGCGCCACGATCAGCGATCGCTGGCCCTTTCCGATCGGTGCGACCAGGTCGATGATCCTGGCCGATCGGTCCTTGATCGTCGGATCCTCGATTTCCATCGTCAGCCGCTCGTCCGGGTAAAGCGGCGTCAGGTTGTCGAAATTGATCTTGTGGCGCGCGCGCTCGGGATCCTCGAAATTGATCTGCGTCACCTTCGTGATGGCAAAGTAACGCTCGTTCTCGCGCGGGGCGACCATCACACCTTCGACCGTGTCGCCGGTTCTCAGACTGTGCTGACGGATCATGTCGGGCGAGACATAGATATCGTCCGGACCGGGCAGATAGTTCGCCTCGGGCGAGCGCAGAAATCCGAAACCGTCCTGCAAGACCTCCAGCACGCCGTCGCCGGAAATCTCCCATCCTTCCTCGGCCCGCTCCTTGAGGATGGAGAACATCATGTCCCCCTTGCGCATGGTCGAGGCATTCTCGATCTCCAGCTCCTCGGCCATGGAGAGAAGATCCTTGGGGCTTTTCGCCTTGAGATCGGCGAGATTCAGACGGTCTTGAGTCATGAGAACGGAAACCAGAATTGCGACCCGGCAAGGTTTCGGCAACGGGTCAGGGTCAGGAACGGGAGAAGCGGGCAGGAAAGCCCTTTTGCGCTCTAATAATCTCTCGGCGCGACCGAGTCAACGCTATCAGAACTTCACGATCACCGAGAAGACGATGACGATCAACAGCAGCGTCGGCACCTCGTTCATCAGCCGGTATCGGCGGCCCGTCACCGTGTTGCGACCGGCCGCGAAATCCTTGAAGCGCAATGCCAGCCAATGGTGAAACCAGGTCATCGCCAGCACTGCCGCGGCCTTGGTCCAGGGCCAGATCATGGCCCAGCTCACGATCCCGGGGGTGAATACCAGCATCAACCCGAACAGCCAGACTGCAATCATTGACGGATTCATGATGTAGCGCAGCAACCTGCGCTCCATCGTCTGGAAAAGCGCATCCAGATCGCCAGCCTCTCCGCGTTCGGCGTGATAAACGAAAAGCCGCGGAAGATAGAACAGGCCGGCCATCCAGGTGATCACGGCGATGATATGCAATGCCTTTGTCCAGGGATAGATCGCGGCCAGAACGTCAAGCATGGTTTCGGGATCCTTCGATGCCTCGGCCCCTTTTCTAAATAAATATATGTAAAAGAAAAGATGATGTTTATGTTGGGGCTGGGGATAATGTGGATTACTAGGTTATCCAGCGAAAGATCCACAAGATAACCGCATGTGGATAACCATGTTCAAAACTTCTGAAAATCTGGTATACAAAAATTTTGTTATATTAAATCAATATTTTATGTGTAGCCACCAAGAGAACAAGCTGTGAACACATGCAGGTGACAACCCCCGAAATCCGGGTTATCCCGATCCGGCCGGCGGCGCCGTCCACGCGGGACAGATCATGTGCGATCGCTTGACAAGATCGTTCTTGTCCCATGATGAACGGCGCGAGCGGGATTGTCCCACGGATTTGGGGATGTTGCGCCCGCCCTTGTTCGCCATGTTGTCCACAGGAGCGAAAGATGGATCGGCCTGTCATCCTTGCCTCGGCCTCATCCGCGCGTCGGGATCTGCTTTCCCGTGCCGGCCTGACCTTTCAGACGGTCCCGGCGCGGATCGACGAGCAGGCGATAAGGGAGTCCCTTGTCGAAGAGGGCGCCACGCCCCGCGATATTGCCGATGCCCTGGCCGAGTTCAAGGCGCGCAGGGTTAGCGAAAAATACCCCGAGGCACTGGTCATCGGCTGTGACCAGGTGCTTGATCGGAAAGGCAGATTGCTTGGAAAGGCCGGAACGCCGGAAGAGGCGCGCACACAACTGCGCAGCTTGCGGGGGCAACGCCACGCGCTGTTCTCTGCCGCGGTGATCTATGACTTCGCCAAGCCCGTCTGGCGCCATGTCGGGCGGGCGCAACTGACCATGCGGCCGTTCTCTGACGAATATCTTGAAGAGTATCTTGCCCGCAACTGGGAGTCGGCCCGTCACAGCGTGGGGTGTTACAAGCTTGAAGAAGAGGGCATAAGGCTTTTCAATCGGATCGACGGCGAATATTTCGTTGTCCTGGAGCTGCCGCTTCTGGAAATTCTCTCGCATCTGACAACAACCGGACTGCTGAAGGCATGAGCAACAAGATACCGCTGGCCGGGGTGATCGGATCGCCCGTCGCGCATTCCAAATCGCCGCGGTTGCAGAATTACTGGCTGCACCGATACGGCATCCCCGGCTATTACATCCCGATGGATATCGCGCAGGCCGACCTGCGCCAGGCGCTGGATGCACTGCCCAGAATGGGATTCGTGGGCGTGAATGTCACGATCCCGCACAAGGAAACCGTTCTTGGCCTGGCCGATCTGGTGACCGATCGCGCCGCGTTGATCGGTGCCGCAAATACCTTGATATTTCGCAAGGATGGAAAGATTCACGCCGACAATACAGACGGTTATGGGTTCATGGAGAATCTGCGCCGTGCCGCGCCGGACTGGGTGGCGAATAGCGGTCCGGCGGCGGTTCTGGGCGCAGGGGGGGCCGCGCGCGCGGTGATCGCATCGCTTGTCGAGGTCGGGGTTCCGGAAATCCGGTTGAGCAATCGCACACGCGCGCGGGCGGATTCGCTGAAGGCCGAATTCGGTGCGAAGGTGCATGTCTATGACTGGGTGCAGGCGGGAAACATGATCGACGGCGCCGCGATCATGGTGAACACGACCTCTCTGGGGATGGTAGGAAAACCTGAACTGCGGGTGCCGCTTGACGGGCTGTCGCCGGACGCGGTGGTCTGCGATATCGTTTACACGCCCCTGCGCACGCCGCTGCTGGAACGTGCCGCCCGGATCGGATGCACCACGGTGGACGGGCTGGGGATGTTGCTGCACCAGGCAACGCCGGGATTCGAGCGTTGGTTCGGAATCCGCCCCGATGTTGATGAAAAAACCCGCGCTGTTATCCTGGGCGCATGACCGGTCGGCCATTTCTTCTGGGTCTGACAGGGTCCATCGGGATGGGCAAGACCACGACCGCCGGGTTGTTTGCCGAGGCCGGGATTCCGGTCTGGGATGCCGACGCGGCGGTCCATCGTCTTTACGCGGCGGGCGGTGCCGCGGTGCCGCGGATCGCGGAAATCCGGCCACAGGCCGTGGTCGAGGGCACGGTCGATCGATCCGCGCTCAGGGCCTGGATTGGCGAGGACCCCGATGCCCTTTCGCGTATCGAGGCCGTGATCCACCCGCTGGTCGCGCAGGACCGCCAACAATTCATTGCCGAAAATTCCGACGCAGCCATCGTGGTGCTGGACATTCCCCTGCTTTACGAAACCGACAGCGCGGCAAGCGTCGATGCCGTTGTCGTGGTGACCGCGCCGGCCGAAACCCAACGCCAGCGTGTTCTTGCCCGCGGCACCATGAGCGAACGGGAATTCGAGGCGATCCTTGACCGGCAGGTCCCCGACGCCGAAAAACGTGCCCGTGCCGACTATGTCATCCGCACGGTGACCATTGAACAGGCCCGCGCCGCGGTTCACGATGTGATACGCCATATCAGGGAGAACCGGCTTCATGCGTGAGATCGTGCTGGACACCGAGACCACCGGGTTCGAGCCCGAGCAAGGCGACCGCATCGTCGAAATCGGCGCGATCGAGCTTTGGAACCATCTGCCGACCGGCAAGGTCTATCACGAATACATAAACCCCGAACGCGCGATGCCGCAAAGCGCGTTCGAAGTGCACGGGCTGGGCGACGATTTCCTGCGTGACAAGATGGTTTTCGGGCAGGTCGGACAGTCATTCCGCGATTTCATCGGCGATGCCAAGCTGGTGATCCATAACGCGGCCTTCGATATCAAGTTTCTCAATGCGGAACTTGGCTGGGCCGGTCTGCCGACGATCCCGTGGGAACAGGCAATCGACACGCTGGCCATCGCGCGCCAGCGATTCCCCGGCTCGCCGGCCTCTCTGGATGCGCTGTGCCGGCGTTTCGGGATCGACAATTCCGCGCGCGAAAAACACGGCGCGCTTCTCGACAGTGAAATCCTGGCCGAAGTCTATCTGGAACTGATCGGCGGGCGGCAGCCCGATTTCGGGCTGGGCCGGTTCTCGACGGGCGCAGATGCGACGGTTGAAACGGGAACGGCCTGGCGCCCCCGCCCCCGGCCGGCGCCATTGCCGCCCCGCCTGACCGAGGCAGAGGCCGACGCCCATGCCCGGTTCGTCGAGGACCTGGGCAAGGGCGCGCTGTGGAAAGAAATGCGCTGAGCTCTCAGTTGGTCGGCTGATCGGCCCTTTGCGCCTCGGCCCGGCGGGCAAGTCCCTGGCGATACAGAGCAACGAAATCGACCGTGTCCAGGTTCAGCGGCGGGAAACCGCCGTCGCGGGTCACATCGCTGACGATGCGGCGCACGAAGGGGAAGGTCATGCGCGGGCATTCGATCAGAAGAAACGGATGAAGCTGTTCGTCGGGCACGTTCTCGACGCTGAAAATGCCGGAATATTCCAGTTCGAGCAGGAAAAGCGTGGCGCCGTCGCCCTTGTTCGTCGATTTCACCGTGTATTTCGAAATCACCTCGTACTGGTTCTCGGTGTTGCGCTTCTTGGCATCCAGGGCAACCTGGACCGAGATTTCCGGGCTGACCTCGCCTGATGCGCCCTTTTGCATCAGCAGATTCTCGAACGACATGTCGCGGATATATTGACCCAGGACATTCATTCTTACCGGCGCCTTCTGTTCGCCATTGCCGGCCTCGGGTGCCTTTTCGGGCGTGTCGGGCGTATCAGTCATGTGTTGCTCCTGCAGGCTGTCTGTGACCTGCGCGAGTGATTAGCAGGAAGGCGCGGCCGCCTCAATCCCGCGTCCATCCGGACGGTCGCCGGGGCGTGTCGTCATCGCGCGGCGGAAGCTCCTCGAACTCGCCCTCGATCACGTCGTCGCGCGGTTTCGGATGCCGCGGCCCGGGCGATGTGCGGGCCGAAAACCCCTGCACCCGCACATTGCGCAACAACCAGCGAAAGGCCGCGGCCCGAAAACCGGGAACCAGCAACAGGAAGCCGCAGGCATCGGTAAAGAACCCCGGTGTCAGAAGAAGTGCACCGGCCAGCAGGATCATCGCGCCATGCGCCAGCGGCTCGGCCGGATCGCGCATTTCGTCGAGGGATCGGCGGATGCGCGTCATCGCCGCCGCGCCCTGGCTGCGCATGAGCTGGGTGCCGACAAGGGCGGTCAGCACGACGATGGCCAGGGTCGGCCAAAGCCCGATCGCACCGCCGACCTTTATGAAAAGGGCGATCTCGATCAGCGGAACGGCGATGAATACGATCAAAAGCCACATGACAAAGCCTTTCTAAACCCGGGGCGCTGGTGGACTCGCCCGACTCGGTGCCCTACATAATGAAGCGAAACGGTTCTTACCAACCCCCGGCCCAAGAAGAGGTCCTGATGAACTCTGCGATAATCCAGATTCTGGTTCTTGCCGGGATAGCGATTTTCCTGATCCTGCGCCTGCGCTCGGTGCTTGGCACACGGGAGGGGTTCGAAAAGCCGCCCGTTCCGATGCAGGGGCCCAAACCCTCGGGCAGTGCGCGGCATGATTTCGAGGTGATCGAAGGCGGGCCCGACACCGACATCACCGACAATGTTCCCGAAGGCTCGGATTCTGCCAAGGCGCTGGCGTCGATGAAGCGGATCGAGCCGGCCTTCAACGTCACCGAATTCCTGTCCGGTGCGCGCGGCGCCTATGAAATGATCCTGATGGCCTATGAGACCGGCGATCTGGACAGCGTACGCGCCTTCCTGGATCCGGACGTGCTTGAGAGTTTCGCCGAAGGCGTGCGCCAGCGCGAGGCGCAGGGCCTGACGATCGAGGCGAATTTCGTTGGCGTGCGGGAACTGGTCCTGAAAGAGGCGCGATTCGACCCCGACAGCCGCGAGGCCGAGATAACCGTGCGGTTCGTGGGCGAACTGACCTCTTGCGTGCGCGACGCAGAGGGCAAGATCGTCGAGGGCAATCCGAACGAGATCAAGCGGCAGCGTGACGTCTGGACCTTCGCCCGGCAGATGGGTAGCGACGATCCCAATTGGCTGCTTGTCGCCACGGGCGAATGATCCGTGGGCTGCGAATTGCCGTCCTGCTGGCTGCACTAGGCGCGGGCACGGCGGGGATGGCAACCGCGGCACCGATCGAGATTCTGGATTTTTCGGATCTGCGCGGCTGGGAAGATGCCGACCACGCCGCCGCGCTTTCGGTTTTCACCCGAAGCTGCGGCGCGATGGACGGGCCTGAATGGGCGCCGCTGTGCCAGCTAGCGAAAGATGGCGTGCAAGCCCGCGACTTCTTCGAATTGTTTTTCCGGCCGGTGCGTATCGGCGGGCCGGAGCCGGCGCTTTTCACCGGCTATTTCGAGCCTGAATTGCAGGGCGCGCTGGAGCCCGATTCGACCTTTCGCTATCCGATCTATCGCAAGCCGCCAGAGCTTGACGCCGGGGAAAAATGGCACAGCCGCGCCGAGATCGAGAACCGCGACCTGCTGCGCGGGCGCGGGCTGGAAATCGCCTGGGTTGCCAACCCCGTGGATGTGTTCTTTCTGCAAATTCAGGGATCGGGCCGGGTGCGGCTGCGCGACGGGTCGGCCTTGCGGGTTGGATATGCGGGGGCGAACGGGCATGAATACCGCTCGATCGGCGAGGAGCTGGTGCGCCGTGGCGTGTATGACGGGCACCAGGTTTCGGCCCAGGTCATCCGCAACTGGGTGCGCCGGAACCCCGAAAAGGGCCGTGACCTGTTGCATCATAACCCGTCGTTCGTGTTTTTCCGCGAAATCGGTCATGTTCCGGCCGACCAGGGGCCGCTGGGGGCGATGAACCTTTCCTTGACCGCCGGGCGCAGCATTGCGGTCGATCCGGAATTCGTTCCGCTGGGGGCGCCGGTCTGGATCGAAAAGGGCGGGCGAACGCCGATGCGGCGGTTGATGGTGGCGCAGGATACCGGCTCGGCGATCAAGGGGCCGCAGCGTGCCGACATCTTTTTCGGCACCGGTGCAGCGGCCGGGCGGCGCGCGGGACATGTGCGCGACGCGGGACGGATGGTTGTCCTGCTGCCGATCGAGCGGGCCTTCGCGATGTTGACCGGGGGCTGATCGTGACCCGGAGCGGAAAGAAGCAGCTCAGCCCCGAGGATCGCGACCTTTGGCGGCGGGTGGCGGAAACCGCCATTCCGCTTGATCCCGATCCGCGCCGGCGCGATCCGCATGACCGGGACCCGCACGGGCCGAAACCGGCCTTGCCCGAAAAACCCCGGCATCGCCCCCAGATCCGGCGCTTTCAGATCGGTCAGAACGCGGCGCCCCCGGCCCCGCGCCATGACCTCGCGCCGAGCCTGCATGACGATCTGGCGGGCGGACCGGTGAAAATGGATCGCGGCCGGTTCGACCGCCTTCGCCGCGGCAAGCTGGAGCCGGAAGCCAGGATCGATCTGCACGGCATGACATTGCAAAGGGCGCAACCGGCGCTGACCGGCTTTGTCATGAAGGCCCATGCGGGCGGAAAGCGGCTGGTCCTGGTGATCACCGGGAAGGGCAGAAATGGCCCCGATGACGGTCCGATTCCACAGCGCCGGGGCCTTCTGCGGCACCAGGTGCCGCAATGGCTTTCATCACCGCCGCTGGGCGGGCTGGTGCTCCAGGTCGCGGTGGCGCATCGCCGGCATGGCGGGACCGGGGCCTATTATGTCTATCTACGACGCCATCGCTAGATAGGGGCGCGCCCGGCGGATACCGATGAAAGCCAGGCCCGCGCCAATCAGAAAATATACCGCGATGCCGATCATCTGATCTTCGAAAATCAGGCCCATGTCGATCAGAAGGCCGGTCAGCCCCGGCCCGATCGCCGTTCCCAGAACCATCACCGCTGCGGCCATCGCCTTGATCGACCCCAGATTCGCGGTTCCGTAATACTCGGCCCAGAACGCATTGGGTGCGGTGGAATTGGCCCCTTGCGTGATCCCCATGCAGATCACCGCCACCGTGGCGGCAACCAGGCTTTCGGCGGCGGACATCAGCACGAAGCCCAGTGCCATCGGGATCTGGAAGAACGGCATCAGCCGGCCCGACCCGACCCGGTCGATCAACCAGCCCGACGCGACCATCGAGGCGATCGCCGCGGCCGTGAAGACCGGGAAAAGCGCCACCAGTTGCATATGCGCCCAGCCCTTGGTTTCGGCCAGGTGCACCTGCTGAAAGAAGAATGCCGTCGAAAAGGCCGCCGGCGCCAGAAGCGAGGGCATCAGAAACCAGAACAGCCAGTGCGAAAGGACTTCGCGGCGAAACCAGTGCCGGTTGGACATGCCCGATGACTGGCCTTCATGCGCGACCTGCTGCGGGGTGCGTTCCAGGCGCAAAAGCCGGGCCACCACCGGCAGGACGGCAAGTGCCAGCAAGGCCGCGACGACCCAAAGACCGCGCCAGGACAGGATCGGCATCAACGCGACGAAGGTCAGCGGCAGGATCGATTCGCCGGTCGCAATGCCCAGCGATGCAAAGGACAGCGCCCGCCCCCGCGCGCCGACAAACCACCGTGCCATGGCCACCACCGCGGTATGGCTGGTCATCCCCTGGCCGGAAAACCGCAATGCGAAGATGACGAACGGCAGCGCCCAGGCCCCCGGGGCCGCCGCCATCGCAAGACAGGCCGCCGCCAGTATAAGCAGCGTGGCGCGGGCAAGAACGCGCACCCTGAACCTGTCGGTCAGTCCCCCGGCCCAGATCATGACGATGGCCGACGCCATGGTGCCCGCCGAATAGATCGCCCCCCACGCCCCGTGAGACAGGCCGAACGCATTGCGGATTTCGCCCGCGAAGATCGAGATGAAGAATGTCTGGCCGTAGCTCGACGAGAGCATCAGAAGGAAACCCGCCGACAGAAACGGAAGGTTTTCCTTCACGAAACGGAAGAAGGACATCAGGCGCTTTCAGGTTGTCAGACGACCGGACTCGGACAGGCCGATCATGCCCTTATTCGGACCGGATGAACAAGGCGATAATCGGACCATCCGCCAGCGGCGAAAACCCGGCGCATCCGGGCAAGGGCCGGCATCGGCGCGTCATCAAAGCACGTAACGGCTCATATCCGCGGATTTCAGCAACTCGCCAAGATTTGCATCGACGAATTCCGCATCCACCGTGACCGTTTCCCCGCCCCGGTCGGGCGCGGTAAAGCTGAGCTCTTCAAAGACCCGCTCCATCACCGTGTAAAGCCGCCTGGCGCCGATATTCTCGACGTTCTGGTTCACGTCGGCAGCGATCTTCGCCAGCGCGGCAATGCCGTCATCGGTAAAGGTGACGGTCACTTTCTCGGTGTTCATGAGGGCGGTGTATTGCCGTGTCAGGGCATTGTCGGTTTCGGTCAGGATGCGCACGAAGTCGCCCTCGGTCAGGGCGCGCAATTCAACCCGGATCGGCAGACGACCCTGAAGCTCGGGCAACAGGTCCGACGGTTTGGCGATGTGAAAGGCGCCCGAGGCGATGAACAGGATATGGTCGGTGCGCACCGGCCCGTGCTTCGTCGAAACCGTTGTGCCCTCGATCAGCGGCAGCAGGTCGCGTTGCACGCCTTCGCGGCTGACATCGGCGCCGCGCGCATCGGAGCGGGCGCAAACCTTGTCGATCTCGTCGAGAAAGACGATGCCGTTTTCCTGCACCGATTCAAGCGCCGCGCGATTGACCGTCTCGTCGTCCAGCAGCTTGTCGGCCTCTTCGTTGACCAGGATGTCATGGCTTTCGGCCACGGTCATCCTGCGCTTGACGGAACGCCCGCCAAAGGCCTTTCCGAACAGGTCGCCCAGGTTCATCATGCCCGCGCCCTGCTGGCCCGGCTGACCGGGCAGATCGAGCATCTGCATCGGGTTCGAGTGGTCGGAAACCTCGATCTCGATCACCTTGTCGTCCAGCTCTCCGCGCTTGAGCTTGTCGCGGAACATCTGGCGCGTCTGCTCGCGCGCATCGGTTCCGGCGATGGCCTCGATCACGCGTTCCTCGGCGGCTTTCTTGGCGGCGGCCTTCACGTCTTCGCGCATGTATTCACGGGTCTGCGCGATGGCGCTGTCGGCCAGATCGCGGATGATCTGTTCCACGTCGCGGCCGACATAGCCCACTTCGGTGAACTTGGTCGCCTCGACCTTGATGAAGGGCGCGCGGGCGAGTTTCGCCAGGCGGCGGCTGATCTCGGTCTTGCCGACACCGGTGGGGCCGATCATCAGGATGTTCTTGGGATAGACTTCCTCGCGCAGATCGTCACCCAGCTGCTTGCGCCGCCAGCGGTTGCGCAGCGCCACCGCCACGGCGCGCTTGGCGTCCTTCTGGCCGATGATGAAGCGGTCCAGCTCGGACACGATCTCGCGGGGGGTCAGGTCAGTCATCGGGCGATCTTCTCTACCGTCAGGTTTCCGTTGGTGTAGACGCATATGTCGGCGGCGATGGCCATGGCCTTTCGCGCGATTTCCTCGGCCGAAAGTTCGGTCTTTTCCAGCAGCCCGCGCGCCGCGGCCAGCGCGAAATTTCCGCCCGATCCGATCGCCGCGGCATCGTGTTCGGGTTCCAGCACGTCGCCGGCGCCGGTGATGACATAGATCTGGTCGCCGTCGCTGACGATCAGCATCGCCTCCAGCTTTTGCAGATACTTGTCGGTGCGCCAGTCCTTGGCCAGTTCGACCGCCGCGCGCTGCAACTGTCCGGGGGACGCCTCCAACTTGGCTTCCAGCCGTTCGAGCAGGGTGAAGGCGTCGGCTGTCGACCCGGCAAAGCCGGCCACCACGTCATAGCCGCCCGGGGACAGCCGCCGCACCTTGCGCGCGCTGCCCTTGATGACGGTCTGGCCCAGGCTGACCTGCCCGTCACCGGCGATCACGACCTCGCCGCCGCGCCGGACGCCCAGGATGGTCGTGCCATGCCATCCGGGAAAATCGCTGTCTGCCATCATGGCCTCCTTCGCTTCGGGCTTATATGGACTGCACGCCGTCAAGTCACAAGCGCGCCAAGAAAAAGGGGCGCCGAAGCGCCCCCGATCCCGCAATCCGCCACCGATCTCAGATCGACTCGGTGATCCAGTTCTGAAGCGCGGCCTTGGGCGCGGCGCCGATCTTGTTCGACACGACCTCGCCGTTCTTGAACAGGAACAGCGCGGGAATGCCGCGAACGCCCATCTGTGCCGGGCTGTTCGGGTTCTCGTCGACATTGACCTTGACGACCTTGATCTTTCCTTCCATCTCGGTCGCGATTTCTTCCAGCGCGGGGCCGATCTGTTTGCACGGGCCGCACCACTCGGCCCAGAAATCCACCACCACCGGAATGTCCGAGGCGCGAACCTCTTCGTCGAAGGTGGCGTCGGTAACGGCTAGGGTTGCCATGATTGATCTCCTTGGCGTCTCGGGTTCGCTGAAAACTATGGAGCCGCCCGCGCGCCGTCAAGGTGCCATGACCCGCGCCAACGCATCGGTGATCAGTCCTTCGGGCAGCGGCATCAACGACGCGGAGCGGGTCCACAGGATCGCGGTTTCGATCTTCCGGCCGGGATAGACCCGTTCCAGCGCCGCGGCATAGGCCCCCATCTGGCGCAAGAGCCCCTCGGGCACCTCATCGGGGGTGGCGGGCACGACCGCGTTCGTCTTGTAATCGATGGCAAGAACGTGATCGTCCCCGACGATCAGCCGGTCGATCGCGCCCTGGATCCGCGTGCCGCCCAGCAGCGGCAGCGCCGCCGTGATATCCACCTCTGTCAGGGCAGGCGCGGTGAAAAGATGGGCCAGCCCCGGCGCGTTCAGGACAGTCTCTGCTTCTGCCAGGATCGAGGCGAATTCGACATCATCGGGCGCCGGCTTCTCCGCGCCCAACAGCGTCCGGGCAAGGGCCGGCCACCGGTCCGGCGGTGCCTTCGGCAGATGTTCCAGCAACAGGTGCAGCCGCGTGCCGCGCAGTTTGGCGGTGGTTTCGTCCAGGCCGGCCCCTTCTCCCGGCAGCACCTTTGCCCCGCCCAGAGCCGAGGGTGAGGCCACCGGATCCGGGCGCGCGGGCGTCTCGGCGCGCCTGTTCGCCCATTCGGGCAGGGGGGCCAGCGCGGTTGCGCCGGAATTGGCGGCGCGTGTCGCGGGCGCGGCCCAATCGCCATTCTCCAGCCGCAGCCCCGCCCCGAAGGAAAATTCATGCGGTGCGGCCCCTGCCCGCTGCATCCCGTCGGCGATCCGCTCATACCAGCTGTTTCCCTTGTCCAGTTCGCCGGCGGCGCAGGTGATCAGCCATTGCTCGGCCCGCGTCATCGCGACGTAAAGCAACCTCTGCCGCTCTTCCTGCTGGCGCAGGCTTGCCGCGTCGCGCGCCTCGGCCAGCGCGGCAGGGCTGTCATCGACGGGCATACGCCACATCGGCACCCCGTCGGTGCCGGTCAGGATCTCGTTGCGCAAGGGCTCGTTGCGTTTCGCGGTATCGGGCAGGATGACGATGGGCGATTCAAGCCCCTTGGCGCCATGCACCGTCATTACCCGGATCCGGTCGCCGGCCGCATCGGGCTGGCGCCTGATCTCGACCTCGCCGCTGGCCAGCCATGACAGGAATCCGGTCAGGCTGGGCACTTCCATCCGTTCGAAGGCCAATGCCTGCGACAAAAGCGCGTCGATCCCGTCGGCGGCCTCTTCGCCGAGACGGGCGACCAGGCGGCGACGGCCGTGATGCCGGGTCAGAATCCGTTCGATCAGGTCATAGGGGCGCAGGTAATCCGCCTCGCCGCGCAGTGCCGACAAGGTGGAAAACGTATCTGGGAAGTCCTCTTTCCGATTTCGCAGCGCCGCCCACAGGAATTTTTCCGACCGGCCCGCCGAAAGCGCATGGATCGCCGCCTCGTCCCAGCCGAACAGGGGCGAACGCAGGGCGCAGGCCAGTGACAGGTCGTCCTCGGGCAGCGCCAGAAAGGACAGCAGCGCGGTCAGATCCTTGACCGCCAGTTCACCGCCGATCTTCAGGCGGTCGGCCCCGGCGATCGGCAGCCCGGCGGTCTTGCAGGCGCGGATGATCTCGTGAAACAGGTCCGAGCGGCGCTGAACCAGGATCAACACATCGCCAGCCTTCACCGGGCGCCGGCCCTGCGCCGTCCATAGCGTTTCCGACCGGATCATCCGCCGGATTTCCGAGGCGATGCGGCGGGCCAGTCGGATGCCGTGATGTTCCTGCCCGACCATGTCCACCGGGTCGGTCCAGTCGGCATTGTCCGGGGCGTCGGATTTTTCGACCACCGGCCACAGATCGACCCGGCCGGGCATGTCGCCATGAAAGGCGTGGTGCCGGAAATCATCGCCGACGCCTTGCCTTGCATCGGGATGAAAGGTCTGGTCCACCACCGCAAGGACCGTCGGCGACGAGCGGAAGGAATATTCCAGTTTCTGGCGGATCAGGGACTTTCCGGCATCCTCCAGCCGGGTGCCGAACCTGGTCTGCATCCGGTCGAATCCCGCCGGATCGGCCCCCTGGAAGGAATAGATCGACTGTTTCTTGTCGCCGACGACAAAGATTGTGCGCGGCACATCCGCGCGGGCCCCGGCCCCGGCGCTGAACTCGCGCGTCAACAGGTCGATCACCTGCCATTGCACCGGGCTGGTGTCCTGCGCCTCGTCGATCAGGATGTGATCGAGCCCGCCGTCCAGGCGGAACAGAACCCATTCGGCCACGGAAGGATCGGTCAGAAGATCGCGTGCGCGCAGGATCAGATCGTCGAAATCGAGCCAGCCATGGCGCATCTTCTGCGCCGCGTAGCGTGGCAGGAACGCGGCGGCGAAACGGTGCAGCGCCAGCATCCGTTGCGCTGCGGCCAGCGCCAGGCGCGGTTCGCGCGCCGCCTCGACCCGTTGCATCAGCGCGTCGAGCCCGGGCATCAGATGCGCGGCGGCCTGGCGGGTGGCCTTGGTCGGAATCGTGCCTATCTTGGCCGAAAACGGTTCTTTTGCCTTCGCCCCGGTCAGAAACATGGTTTCGAGCGCGCCCAGCGTCGCGGTGTCCGGGGCCGAGAGGTCCAGCGCAGCCAGCCGGTCGGCAGTCTTGATATCGGTTGACGATCCCGCACGCAGGAGCGGCAAAAGATTGGCGATCAGCGCCGCCTCGTCCCCCTGGAAAACCGAGGCCAGCAACGCGTCGGTGGAAAACCCGGGGCGCAACCCGAAATGGCGCCAGGTCGCATCCGGGTCGGGCGATTGCGGGAAATCGGCCCGGAACCGGGTCACTTCCTGCGTCAGCCCGGCAAGGTCGCCGTCGGTAAACAGCGCAACGATGCCGTCCAGCGCGGCCGGATCCGGCCCATCGGCCATATCGTCCAGAATATCCGCGCGTAGCTGGCGGGCCGCCCGGTCGTCCATTTCCACGAATTGCGGCGATACGCCGGCCTCCAGCGGGAACCGGCGCAGAAGCCCGGCACAGAAGGAATGGATCGTCTGGATCTTCAGGCCGCCCGGCGTTTCGATGGCGCGGGCGAACAGGCGGCGGGCGTTGCGCAACCCGTCATCGTCAAGCCCCTGGTCATGCCCCAGCGCGGACAGGTTCGTCCGCAAGGCTTCATCGTTGAGCATCGCCCATTCGCCCAGCCGCCGGAACAGGCGGTTCTGCATCTCGCTGGCCGCCGCCTTGGTATAGGTCAGGCACAGGATATGCTGGGGATAGACCCCGTCGAGCAGCAGCCGCGCCACCCGATCGGTCAAGACCCGGGTCTTGCCCGATCCGGCATTGGCCGAAAGCCAGGTGGACAGCGCCGGATCGGAGGCCTGAACCTGGCGTTCGCTGGCGGGATCGCGCGTCATTTTCCGACCTCGATGACCGTCGGCGCCACGCTTTCATCCCATTCGCCATAGCGCGAAAGGTGGTCGTAATCGGATATGTCCCGGCGGCTGAACAGCGCCCGGCGCGCGGTGAAACCGCGCAGGGGCTGGCGATATTTCGCGATCAGCTCGGCCAACCCGGCCCAGGTGCGGCCGACAAGATCGTCCTCGAGCGTCGTGACCCGGAATTCGGGCGGGTTTCCCAGGCCGATATAGGCCACATGGTCCACCGGCGCGGGGGCGATCCGGTCGAACCCGCCACGCTCGGCGATCGCGGCTTCGAGAAGAAGCTGCTTGTCATATTCGCGCATCTGCTTGTCCGAGGGCGGCTTGCCGGTCTTGTAATCGTAGATCACCAGCCGCCCGTCGGCGCGCCGGTCGATCCGGTCGGCCTTGGCGGTCAGGATGAAACCGTCGGGCAGGGCGGTCTCTCCCTTGCGTTCCTGCGCGATGATATCGCCCCGGGCCCGGCGCTGCGCCTCATCCAGCAGAAAGCCGTCGGCAGCCCGCGCAAGGCGCGCGCGCCAGGCGCGTCGCGCGGCGGGCCAGGGGGCCTCTGCAGCCAGGATAGTGTCTGCCAGCCCCATCAATCGTGCCCGTGCGGCGGCGAGATCGTCCTCCAGCGGAGTTTCGCCGAATGCTTCCATCACCTTGTGCAGGATCGTGCCGCGCAGCGGCGCGTCGGGCTCCTGCCGCAACGGGTCCAGCTTGCGCAGGTTCAGGACATGGGCGGCATAGATCGCGTAAGGATCGCGGATCAGGGTCTGGATCCGCGTCACCGACAGGCGATCGGGCCGCGAGGCGACCGGCGGGCTGGGCGCGGGGCGCGGCGCGGCGACGGGCGGGCCGATGCCCTGCGATTCCAGCGCCGTGCCAAGCGCCAGAAGGGCCTGGCCGCGCTCGCGCATGGCGTCCAGCGCCGCCGGTCCGCCCTGCGTGTCGAGCCCGCCCAGAAGGTTCACCAGGCGGTTCAGCCAGCGCGAAGGCACGGTCTCGGCCTCGTCGTCGCGGATCGCGCGGGTCAGCACGACCTCGCGCGCGGCGACGGCCTGTTGAAAGTCATGCGCGGCCAGACCGATCCGCCGTTCCGGCAGCAACAGGCCGCTCTTGTGCCGCATGTCGCGGTTCAGCCAGGCGTCCGGGGCCGGAAGGGCCGGCCAGCTGCCTTCGTTCAGTCCGGCCAGGATCACCAGGTCGGCCCCCTGGACCCGTGCTTCGAGCGTGCCCCAGATCATGATCCCGGGATGGCCCTGAACCGGGTCGTGCACCTCGTGCCGGTTCAGGATCGCGCGGAACAGGTCGGCGTAATCGGACGGGCGCATGACCCCGCCATGTTCGGCTTCGCTCAGCAATTCGTCGACCGCCTTTCGCGCCGCTTCGCCCGCAGCTTCCTGCCAGAGCGCACCGGCCCCGTCGGCCCCCGGCCCGGCGGCCAGCGCCTCGGCCAGCGCGACATGGGCCTGCGCGTGATCGGCCAGGGGTCGGGGGTCGACCGCCGCGGCGGCCGCATCCAGCAATGCCGCCAGCCATTCGGCCCAGGCGATCCGGCCGTCATCCGCGCGCCCGGCCCAGCGGCGCAAATCGCCGCCGGTGGGATAGGGGGCGCCGTGCCGGCGGATATGAAGTTCCAGCTCGCGGGTCCACAAAAGATGCTGGCCGCGCCCCGCGCAAGAGCTTGCCAGCGGGTGTTTCAACAGGATCAGAAGGTCTTCCGCCGTCAGTTTCCGCCCGAACAGGGACGAAACATGCCGCAGGAACCGCCCCGGCGCCGACAGCGCCAGCGGTTCCCCGGCGCTGTCATCGGGAACGATCCCCCAGCGATCCAGCGCCGCCGTGACCTGCCGCGTCAGCATCCTGTCGGGGGTGATGAGCGCGGCAGTGCGGCCCTGTTCGACCGCATGGCGCAGGCGCAGGGCGATACTCAGCGCCTCGGCGCGGGGCGATGGCGCCTCGACAAGCGTCATGTCGGCCGTGGCCTCTGCGATTCCGCTCAGCCGCGGCCCCTCGTCCAGCCACTGGTCGGTCACCGGCGCAGGGCGCAGCGCAAGCGAGATGAGCCGGTTGCGCGCCGCGCTTGGAACCGTTGCGTCCCTGCCCCAGGGCTGCACGGCGTCGGGCGCCAGATCCAGCGTCTGCATCAACCGGCGAAACCGGTATTGCGGATGGTCCTCGGCCGTCATCGCATCATCAAGGGCCGACCAGATGGCCGGCGCCTGGTCGAAATCGAATCCCGGCAGAACCACCGCGCCCTGTGGCAACCGGGCGACCGCCGCCATGAACAGGGCCGTCGCGCCACGCGATCCGGTCGAGCCGGCGACAATCACCGGATGTTGCGGCGGCGCCGTTTTCCAGGTTTCGGCCAGACCCTCGATGGCAAGACGGCGCCGGGCCTCGGCATCGAGCGCAGCGTCGCGAAAGAACGGCTCGACGATGCGCAGAAAGGCGCGGGTGCGTTCCCAATGTGCCGAAAGATGCGAAAGGTCGAGATCGTGCAGCGCCTCGGGTGCGACGCCCTCGCCCTGCATTTCATCCATCAGCTCGGCCAGGCTGTCGGCCAGGTCGAAGATCGCGGCGCGCGGTGCCAGTTCGGGCTGTTGTTTCAAAAGCCCGTCGACAAGCTGGGCAAGTTCCAGGCGGCGGCGCAGGGACGATACCGGCGGCGGCAGATCGGGCGTTTCGCCGGCCCTGTCGCCCAGCGTCGTGACCAACCGGATCTGCGGCATCAGGCGCGCCGGTCCGTCATTGAACAGCGCGACAAGGCGGCGCTGCATCCGCCGCGTGTTCACGAAGATCTCGGTGCGGGCCCAGGCGTCGGGCGGTTGGCCCTCCAGCCTCTGTTCAAGCCCTGATAACAGGTCACGCGGGAAATCCGCCCCGGGCGGGATACCGAAAAGACGTGGGCCGGGGTCGTCAAACATCGCCGGGTCCGCTCAGCATCGATTCGGCAAGGACGATGTTTTCAGGGCGCCCGACATCGCACCAGCCACCATCATGCACGATGCCCTGGATCCGTTCGTCCAGCAGCATGGAATCCCACAGAAGGTTCAGCGAAAAGACCTCGTCGGAAATCGTGTTCAGCCCTTCGGTCGCGATGATCTGCGCGCCGGTATAGATCATGCTGTCGCCGCGGGTCAGGTGACCCCGGGCGTCGATTTCGAAATCGCCGGGTCCGTCATGGCCCAGCGCCCTTTCCCGCGGAACCAGCAACAACAGGGCATCCATATGCGTCGGATCCCAGCATGCGGCGAGTTCAGACAACGGGTTGGCGCCGCGCCAGACCGCATCCGGGTTGAGGGTAAAGACCGGCCCGCCCCCCAGGGCCGGCAACGCATGGCGCAGGCCGCCGCCGGTATCGAGGATACGCGGCTCATGCACTATCCGCACCCCGCTGCGGCCATCGAGATATGCCGCGATCTGGTCGGCGCGGTAATGCGTGTTGACGACGGTCCGGTCGATCCCCGCCTCGGCCGCGATGTCGAGCGCATGGTCGATCAGCGGCTTTCCGGCGACCTCGATAAGGGGTTTGGGCCGATCGGCGGTCAGAGGCGCCATCCGCGATCCGAAACCCGCGGCGAAGAGCATCAGCGCGTCGGGAGGGTTCCGCATTGGTCTTTCATCCTTTTCAGATTGGCGTGATCGGGGGCAGGAAGCAGGGCCAGGATCTGCGCCCGGATCGTCGAAAGATCCGGATGGGCGAGATCCGTCATCAGATGCGCCCAGACACGCGGAATCATGTCGACATAATGGGGTTTTCCGAAATGCAGGCTGAGCCGGGCGAAAACACCGAGGATCCGCAGGTTCCGCTGTGCGCCGATCACGGCACAATCGGCACGAAAGCGGGCATCATCACGGTTGGTGGCCGCGATATATCGCCTCAGCATCGCCTCGCGCAAATCGCCGGGCACGTCGCGGCGCGCGTCCTGCAACAGCGAAACCAGATCATAGGCCGGATGGCCCAGCAGCGCATCCTGGTAATCCAGCAGGCCGACACGCTTGATCCCCTTGCGCATGGGCAACCATAACAGGTTCTCGGCGTGAAAGTCGCGCAGAACGACGACCGGACGCTTTGGCCAGATCGCGCGCAGCAGTGCCTCCATTTCGGCTTGAAACGCGGCCCTTTGGCAGGACGGGGCGGCAATCCCCGTGGTCCCGCGACAATACCAGTCGAACGGAAGCATCGCCTGCTCGGCCATTGCCGACGGGTCATAGGCAGCCAGGTCCGGCGGCGGCTCGTGCTGGTGAAGGGCGACCAGGATATCGGTCGCGGATTCATAGAGCGGACATTCCAGGCGCGGCTCGACCCGGATGGCCCGGGCGAACAGGTCATTGCCAAGATCCTCGAGCAGCAGGAAACCGTGCCTTGGGTCGGCGGCGCGGATGGCCGGCGGGCTCAGCCCCAGGCTTTCCAGGTAATGGGTGATGCGGATGAAGGGGCGCACGTCCTCGCCCCGGTCGGGCGGCGCATCCATGACGACCGCGGTCTTGCCGGTCAGCCGATCGTGCAACCTGTCATAGCGCCGGTTCGAAGCATCGCCGGCCAGCAGGGTGCGGTCGGCATGGCCCCAGCCCGCATGGGTCAGGAAGTCGTTCAGCAAGCGGGTCCGCTCAGGCATCCGCGACCTCCGCCAGGCGCGCGGCCCAGTGCGGATCGTCCGAAGTCATGGTCACATCGCGCGACTCCTCGCCGCCACCGGGCGCAAAGCGGATTCGCAAGGCGCCGGGCGGCGTCAGGTCGCCCAGACGATCCGGCCATTCGACCAGGCAGAGCGCGGATTCGAAAGCTTCGACAAGGCCGAGTTCCTGAACCTCGTCCGGATGCCCGAGGCGGTAGAGATCGGCATGCCAGATCGCGAGCGGGCCGGCCTGGTAGACCTGGACCAGCGTATAGGTCGGCGAGGGCACATCTTCGAGCGCATCGACATCGGCAAGCCGGGCCTGGATAAGCGCCCGCGCAAAATGAGTCTTGCCGGCACCGATCGGGCCTTCCAGCAGCAACACGTCCCCGGCTCGCAAACCCGCAGCCATCCGCCGCGCGAGCGCCGTGGTCTGCGCGGCAGAGCGCAGGGTTCGGGTGCGGTGGAACGATGCGGTGGAGCCGGACATGGCGGCAGTCTTAACGCGCGCAACCGTGCCCGCAAGGGAAGATCAGCCATTGGCCAGCGAAAGCGCCTTCTTGCCATCCGTCACGGCGTCGGCTTTCGAAAATCCGACCAGCGTGGCACCCCCGGCAATCGGCGTGAGCCGGCACGACAGGGTGCCGCCCTTGCGCAAACGGACGGTGCCGACACGTTCCTGCCGCAGGGCAAGGCCCGACACGGTATTGCGAATCTGGTTCCACATGTCGGAGTCCCGGCAACGCGATTGCCACAGGCGGCTGGCCTCGTGAATGCTGATATCGGCCAGGCTGACCGAAGGATCGGACCCCCAGAGCGTGGCATAGGCGCGATTCGAAAGCGTAAGCACACCGGCGGGCGAGAAGACTGCGATCGCCTCGGGCAGGCTGTCGAGCACGGCCTGGCCCATGTCGATCTCGGCCCGGAACCCGCGGGTGAGCGAGATTTCCGAACTGATATCCTCGAACAGGAAGGCCAGCGCACCATCGGGATGCGGCCGCCCCGTCACCCGATAGGTCTGGCCCGAGGGTAGGGTCCAGTCCTCCTGGAACAGCCCGGTTTCGGCCGCGCGTTCCAGCGCGGTGATCTTTTCGCGCCAGCTCCGGTAATCCTTTTGTTCGGGGATCATCCGCTTTTCGCGCAGCTTGTCGAGAAAGGCGGTCAGCGTCGGGCGCGCAACCAGGAACTGGGGCTCCAGCATGCACAGATCGACAAGCGCGGGGTTGAACATGACCAGGTTGCGCGCGCGATCGAATATCGCCAGCCCGGTCGGAAGCCCGGCAAATGTCTTGGTCAGCGTCTGCGTGAAATTGCCCAACGCGGTCTCGGCACCGACGGCGTCATCCGCGGGCATTGCGAAATGCACCGATATGCCGTCCGTTTTCATGCAGGACCGCATGAACCACCGGGTTTCACCATCGGCAAGGGTGACCGGTTGCCGCTGCGCCTGGCCCTCTGGCGGGGGGTCGGCCGGAAACAGGGCGGGCAATGGCCAGACCAGGGTTTCCTCCTGCTCGGAAACCTGTTCGACCAGCGCCAGATAGGCCCGGTTGGCCCAGGTTATGTTTCCCCCTTCATCTTTCTGCCAGGCAAGGCATGGCATCCGGGCCGTGACCCGGCGCAGGATCTCCAGCTCGTTGTTGAGCGCCAGCAGGCAATGCGAATCCATCGCCTCTTCGCCGGCTTTGGGCGCCCTCTCGATCAGGGCAATTCGTGCGACGCTGCCGGTCCGTGTCGCGCGCAGCTGCGCGGGGCCGTCGATCTCGTCCAGCTCGGCGATGCCGGTTTCGGGCAGGCGGGCCATCTCGGGGTAAAACCCGGCAAAACGCGGGCCGAAAAGCGCCCCCAGGCGCGCCCAGTCATCGCCGCCCGGCGGTGCCTGCGCCAGCAGGCGCCGCGCCGCGGGCGTGGCGTCGAGCAGCGTTTCGCCGTCGAACAGGAAAACCGTTTCCGTGTCACCGGCGGATCCGGGGGCCGGGCGCCGGACATGCGGCCAGCCCGGCAGCAGCGACACGACCCACAGCGCCGCCAGCGCCGCCGCAGGCGATACCAGCGCGACGAGAAGCGCGAAATCCCAGTTGACCAGCATAGCCGAGACCCGTTTTCGATTTCGTTTTCGTCCCCTGGGCCCAAGGATCCGGTCAGAATGGTTAATCCGGGGTTAATCATTGGATCGCGATTCCGCGATCAGCTTGTAAATTGCCGGTTCTCGCCCAATCCCGCCCCCGAGTCCGAGACGATCGCGCCGCGTGGCCAGATCACCTCGACCACGGCGCCGCAGCGTTCCGGACGCGCGCCGGCCCCGGCATTCGGATCGACACCGTTGGCAAAGCTCAGCTCGGCCCCCGAGCGTTCGAGAAGCGTCTTTGCGATGAACAGACCCAGCCCCATCCCTTCATACCCGGCGCGCGGATCGCGCCCGGTGCCGTCCCGGCGCGACCGGATGAACGGGTCGCCGATCCGGCTCAGCATCTGCGGCGAAAATCCCGGGCCGTCATCCATGATTCGCACGCCGATCCTGTCGTCGGACCAGAACGCCTCGATCCAGACATTTGCGCGGGCGAAATCGACGGCATTCTGAATCAGGTTCCGAAGCCCGTGAATGATCTCGGGGCGGCGCTGAATCAACGGCTCGCGCGGGGCGCTGTGGCGGCCCGGCGACAGCTGGAAGTGGATCACCTTGCCGCGGGCCTGATGTGGCTCGGCCGCTTCGCCGACCAGATCGGCCAGCGGCACCACCTGCACCTGGAGGTCATTCTTGCCGGCGCGGCCCATCGAGCGCAGGATGTCGCGGCAGCGATCGGCCTGATCTCGGATCAGCGCGGCATCCTGGCGCTGTTCTGGACGGTCGGCAAGGTCTTCCATCAATTCGGCGCTGACCAGCTTTATCGTTGCCAGGGGCGTGCCCAGCTCATGCGCGGCGGCCGCGACGACGCCGCCCAGATCGGTCAGCTTCTGTTCCCGCGCTAGGGCCATTTGCGCCGCCAGAAGGGCATCGGACATGGAATTGATTTCCGACATCACGCGGTTCGAGTAGACCGCGAGGAAGGCCACGCCGACGATGTTGGCCAGCCAGAACCCGAACTCGAATATCGGCGGCAATTCAAGAAGGGTGCCCGATACGGTGACGAGGGGAACGCGGAAAAACGCCAGCCCGGTCAGCAATGTGCCGGCCGAAATCGCCAGTATCAGCGTTGAGCGCAGCCGCAGCGCGCTGGCCCCGACGGTGACGGGCGCCAGCATCAGAAGCGCGAAGGGATTGTGCAGGCCACCGGTCAGGAAAATCAGGAATGCAAGCTGGGCCAGGTCGAAAAGAAGCATCAGCGTCGCCTGCGGTTCGCTCAGGCGTTTGTTCTCGGGAAAGACGAAAACGGCGCCGAGATTGGCGATGATCGCCGCGGCCACGGCAAGAAGGCTCAGGCCGATCGGCAGATCAAGGCCGAACCAGGTCTGTGCCACGATGATCGCTGCGATCTGGCCGGTGATGGCCACCCAGCGCAACCCGGTCAGCGTGCGCAGTCGGATCCACTGGCTGCGCGTCTGCTGGTCGAGAATGCCGGCTGTGCTTGGTTCGGCCATGATCGGGCCCATATCCCTGTGACAAGACGATCCCTTGTATATCCCGGCAAGGCAGGGGATCAATCTGCGGCGATCGAACGGACAGGAGCAATGAAATGACAAGGCTGTATGCCATTCTGGCGGCGGTGGTGGTGGCCGCGCTGATCGCGGGCGGGGCATTGTGGACCTACCTGCGCGCGCCCGAGGACCAGTTCGCCCAGTGCCGCGAATCCCGGGTGGCTGGCGGCATGGGCAATATCGGCGGGCCCTTCACCCTGGTCGATGAGAACGGCAAGACCGTTACGAACAAGGAGGTCATTACCAAACCGTCGCTGATCTATTTCGGCTATACCTTCTGCCCCGATGTCTGCCCGGCCGATACGGCAAGAAATGCCGAAACCGTGGATCTGCTGGAAAAGCGCGGGTATGATGTCAAGCCGATCTTCATATCCGTCGACCCCGAACGCGATACGCCCGAGGTGGTCAGGGAGTTCACGGATTATCTGCATCCCCGCATGCTCGGGCTGACCGGAAGCCTCGACCAGGTCAAGGCCGCCAGCAAGGCCTATCGCGCCTATTTTCGCAAGCAGGACGGCGGCGATCCGGAGTATTACCTGGTCGATCACTCGACATTCACCTATCTGGTGCTTCCCGGGCACGGGACGGTCGAATTCTTCCGCCGCGCGGCAACCCCCGAGGAAATGGCGACGCGCAGCGCGTGTTTCATCGACGCGGCCGGCGAATGAAGCCGCGTTAAATTGACCCGGTCACCGGAACCCCCTAGAAGCGTTCCAGATCAAGCGTCAGGCAAACCGGGGGTTGCGCATGGCCGAGGGCGAATTGCACGATTTGGGCGCGGACAGGTCGCTGCTGCTTGTCGATGACGACGAGTCGTTCCTGCGGCGGCTTGCCCGCGCCATGGAAAAGCGTGGCTTCGAACCCGAGATCGCCGAATCCGTGGCCGCAGGGCGGGCGAGCGTCAGCCGCCGCGCCCCGGCCTATGCGGTGGTCGACCTGCGGCTCGAGGATGGCAACGGCCTGGACGTGGTCGAACTGTTGCGCGAAATGCGGCCGGATGCGCGCATCGTGGTGCTGACCGGATACGGGGCCATCGCCACCGCCGTCGCGGCCGTCAAGATGGGCGCAACCGATTACCTTTCGAAACCCGCCGACGCGAATGACATTACCGCGGCCTTGCTTGCCACGGGGGATGATCTTCCGCCGCCGCCGGATAATCCGATGTCGGCAGACCGCGTGCGCTGGGAACATATCCAGCGCGTTTACGAACTGTGCGACCGCAATGTTTCGGAAACCGCGCGCAGGCTGAACATGCACCGGCGCACGCTGCAACGCATCCTGGCCAAGCGCAGCCCGCGCTAGGCGCCCGCCGCGCGGACCTCGGATTTAAGCCAGCGGATGAAGGTTTTCAGCTGCGGCTTCATCACCCCCGGCCGGGTCACCAGGAAATAGGCCGGAATCCGGTCCGAATTGGTATAAACCATCTGAAGCCGACCCTGTTTCATGTCCTCGATGGCCAGCGCGCCCGGCTCCACATAAAGGCCGTAACCCTGATAGGCGGCAGCGTTCGCCAGGTCGTCGGTCGGAATGAAGTTGATTTTCAGCTTGTCGGGCTCGAACCCCTGGCTGCGCAGCCAGGCCAGCGGCTCGGGGCGGCCACCCTCGACGATCCAGGGCATCCTGGTCATCTCGTCGTGATCGGGAATCCGGCCGCGCAGAAAGCTGGGCGCGGCGACGATGACGTAACCGGCCGACAGCAGGAATACCTCTTCGACGCCGGGCCAGTTGCCCTCGCCGAAACGGATCGCCAGATCCATGCCGTCGCGGCGCAGGTCGACCAGGGCGCGTTCGGGATGCAGCGAAATCGGGATGTCTGAATGCGCATCCCAGAACCGGCCCAGCCGGGGCATCAGCCATTGCGTGGCAAAAGCCGGGGTCAGAGAGATCTTCAGCGGCGCCTCGGCCTCGCGCGTCAGCAGGTCGCGCACGGCGGCCTGGATCGTGCCGAACCCGTCGCGCAGCGCCCCGGCCAGCTGCGCCCCGTCGGGCGTCAGCGACACGCCCCGCCCGTCGCGCTGGGCCAGCGTCACCCCCAGCGAATCCTCAAGCCCGCGCACCTGCTGCGTGACCGCGGCATGGGTCACGTTCAACTCGCGCGCGGCGGCGCTGAAACTGCCCAGCCGCGCGGTGGCCTCGAAGGCGCGCAATGCGGTGAGCGACGGCAGGCGGCGCCAGTCAAGCTCATCCATCTGAAACCTCACCTGACATATTGAAAGAATCCCTGACTCGTTTTCCCCGATATGGATCCGTATATGCCGCTTGCAACCTCGAAAAAGGGAGACTGTAAAATGTTTGGAATTCTTTCAGATACCCTGATGACCGCAACCCGCACCGGCAAAAGCGGAGATGGGCGTCATTCGGGGCAATCCAGCACCGCTAAGCGGCGCTGATCCGGCCGGTCAGCCGCCCGATACCTGCCCCAGCAATGCCTGGTGACGCGCGGTGAATGCCGCGCGCACCACGGCCGGGGGGCGAAGATGAATGCCCAGCCCCTCGGTCAGGGCCGGATCGGGCTTTCCAAAGAAGCGGTCCGCCTCGGCCGCCGTGAACCCCGCGATCTGCGTGGCTTCAAGTCGGGCCGATATCCTGTCGGCCAGTTTTATCCTTTTCTTGATCGTGGCGGGGATTTGCGCCGGCAGACCGAACCGGATGTGAATCGCCGCCGACAGCCGCGCGTCGAGCGCCTCGTAGCCCGGGCCGATGGCGGCCTTCACCGGCGAAATCATGTCGCCGATGACATATTCCGGCGCGTCATGCAGCAACGCGGCCAGTTGCCACCGTGCCGGCGCGATCGGCGCAATCCGCCGGAAGATCTGTTCGACCAGAAGCGAATGTTCGGCCACCGAATAGGGCTGGTCGCCCTCGGTCTGGCCGTTCCAGCGCGCAACGAAGGCCAGGCCGTGCGCGATATCCTCGATCTCGATATCCACCGGTGTCGGGTCCAGCAGGTCCAGCCTGCGACCTGAAAGCATGCGTTGCCAGGCACGGGGTTGTTTCATGGCGCTCCCTCTCGTTCCGGCGCCGGATTGCCATGACCGCCGCCACATTGTCGAGACATGCGCGCGATGAAGGACATGGCGATCGTCGGCAATATCGGGCATTTCGACAACG
>JADQCB010000037.1 GCA_016278325.1 Actibacterium sp. | reverse complement strand
GCTATGCGGTCTCGGCGATCAAGGCCGGCGTCGCGCTGCGCGGGTTCGAGACCGGACCCGTGCGCCCGCCACTGACCGACCTGACCGAGGAAGAGCGCGAAATGATGCGCGTGCTGATCGCGGGCTGGGACTGAGCCGCCCTGGCAGCGAGGGCACGCATTGACGCCGATCCGGCCACCGGACCGGGCAGAGAAGGAAAGGAAGGGCGAAATGGCCGAGGCCGAATTGCTTTGCATCGGAAATTACAGCGATACCGATCGCGCCGCGCTGGATCGGGACTTCGCCCCGCGCTGGGTAAGCGGGGTGGACGGGATAGCCGCGCTGCCCGACGCCGCGCGCGAAGCGATCCGCGCGATCGCGTTCAAGGGACACGGAACAATGGGCGCGACGCAGATGGACGCGCTGCCGAACCTGGGACTGATCGCCAATTACGGTGTCGGCTATGATTCGATCGATGTGCCGGCGGCCAGCGAACGTGGCGTCAAGGTGACCAACACGCCGGACGTGCTGAATGACGACGTTGCCGACCTGGCGGTGGCGATGCTGCTGGCGCAGTCGCGGCGGATCGTGCAGGGTTCGGACTGGGTGCGTTCGGGAACCTGGGCGAAACAGGGCGAGATGGCGCTGAACCGCAAGGTCAGCGGCGGGCGCGTCGGCATCGTCGGGCTGGGGCGGATCGGACGCGAGATCGCCGACCGGCTGGCGGCGTTCAAGATGCAGATCCACTATCATTCGCGCAGCGAAAAGGATGTGCCCGGGGGCTGGACCTATCATTCGGACCCGGTCAGCTTGGCCAATGCCGTCGATTACCTGATCGTCTCGCTTGTCGGCGGTCCCGAGACCATGGGTTATGTCAGTGCCGAGGTGATCGCGGCGCTGGGACCGGACGGGGTGATCGTGAACATCTCGCGCGGGACCACGATCGACGAGGCGGCGATGCTCGACGCGCTGGAAAACGGGCGGTTGCGCGGCGCCGCGCTGGACGTGTTCCTGAACGAGCCCGACATCGACAGCCGTTTCATGGCGCTCGACAACGTGCTGCTGCAACCGCACCAGGGGTCGGGCACGGTGGAGACGCGCGCCGCGATGGGCCAGCTTCAGCGCGACAACATCGCGAATTTCCTGGCTGGCCGGGACCTGGTGACGCCGGTGAACTGAAAGGGAAGGGGGGCGCTGCCCCCGTCGCGGCGTCGCCGCGACTCCCCCGGAGTATTTCTGCCAAGGTGAAGGCCGGCGCGGGTTTGACGGGACCGGCCGCGCGGCCGGTCCCTGCCTGTCAGTCCGCGGCCACGGCTTGCTGCCTCTGGACGCCCAGGCCCTTCACCTCGACCTCCATCACGTCGCCGGGTTCGAGGAACCGTTGCGGCTTCATCCCCATCCCCACGCCCGAGGGGGTGCCCGTGGCGATGATGTCGCCGGGGCGCAGGGCCATGAATTGCGACATGTAGGAAATGATCTGCCGCACGGTGAAGATCATGTCCGAGGTGTTCGAATCCTGCACCGCGTCGCCGTTGAGGGTCAGGCGCACATCCAGCGCCTGCGGATCCGGCACCTCGTCGGCGGTGACAAGCCAGGGGCCGATCGGGCCGAAGCTGGGGGCGGACTTGCCCTTGATCCACTGGCCGCCACGTTCGGCCTGGAATTCTCGTTCGGACACGTCGTTGATGGTGCAATAGCCGGCGACATGGTCCAGCGCGTCGGCTTCGGAGACGTAGCTGGCGGCGCGGCCGATGACCACGCCCAGTTCGACCTCCCAGTCGGTTTTCTGCGACTTGCGCGGGATCACGACCGGGTCGAACGGGCCCGAAAGCGCCGAGGTGGCCTTGGAAAACAGGATCGGTTCCTTGGGTTCCTGGGCGCCGGTCTCGGCGGCGTGCTTGGCATAGTTCAGCCCGATACAGAAAAAATTGGGCACATCGGCGAGGCAACTTCCGATCCGGCCGGGATCCTCGACCAGCGGCAGGGTTTCGGGATCGATCGCGCGCAATGCCTGAAGCGCGGCGAGCGACACGCCGTCACCGGCGAAGTCGGCGCATTTGCCGCTGAGATCGCGAACCTTGCCGGCCTTGTCGAGAATGCCCGGCTTTTCCTGTCCGGCCGGGCCGAAGCGCAACAGTTTCATTTGTCGTCCACCTTTCTTTCGGTTTCGATTTCGGTTTGCGTGGCTATGCCGTTTGCGGGTCACCGTCGATGGCGCCGCGTTCGGATGCCGCCTCGGCGGCGCGCTCGGCATCGCGCGCGGCGAACAGGTCGGCGATATTGATCAGCAGGTGTTCGAGATGGTTCTCGATCTCGCCGACGGCCATTTCGGGGTCGCGGGCCTCGAGCCCGGCAACGATCGTGCCGTGCTGGCGCAAGACCCTTTCGCGGCTGCGTTTCTGGCTGGCCGACAGGTACCTGGCGCGCCAGAGCCGTGCCAGATAGGCGGCGTGGGTTTCGGCCAGCGCCGTGTTGTGTGACGCCCTGGCGATGGACAGGTGAAAGTTCATGTCGATTTCGAACATGTCCAGCGAATCGACCTGGTCGTAGAGTGCGACCATTCGCTCATGGATCGCGCGAATCGACGCGATCTCTTGTGGGGTGGCGTGGATGCAGGCCAGGCGGCCCGAAAGCATTTCGAGCGCACGCAGCACCTCGATCAGGTCGGTGACTTCCTTCAGCGACGGGTCGGCGACCAGCGGGCTGCGCGACGGGCGCAGGATGACCAGCCCTTCGCGCGCGAGAATCCGGATCGCCTCGCGCATGGGGGTGCGGCTGACCCCCAGTTCGGAGGCGTTGTCACGCTCTTTCAACGCCGCACCCGGCGCCAGTTTCCCGCGCAGGATGTCGCGCCGCAACTGATCGGCGATCTGTTGTGGAAGCGAATGATCCGCCATGAATCCCCGTAATCGGATATGTTCAAGCCTCTGCCATTCATAACGATTTTTGCATTCAATGGAATTGCGAATTTTGGTATACCAAATCTATTGATTGTCGCGCAGGCTTTGGCTAGCTTGTCCCGGCAAAACCGATCACTATCGGGGCGCGAGAAGGGGTTGCACCCGCGGGCAGCACTTTTCCGATAGACCGAAACGACCGCGGGACAGGGAGGACACATGAAACTATCCACGTTCATCAAATCCACTGCGCTGGCCGCCGTGGTGGCGACGCCTGCCATGGCGCAGGATGTCACGCTGCGGATCCAGACGCATTATGCCCCAGAGACGACCTCGGGCAAGCTGGCGGCGCAGTTCGTCGACGATGTCGAGACGATGTCGAACGGCAGCATCGACATCGAGATGTTCTATTCGTCTTCGGTCGTTGCCACCGTCGAGACGTTCGATGCGGCGGCCAGCGGCATCCTCGACTGCGACATGACCGGTGGCGCCTATCAGACGGGCAAGAACCCGGCGTTCCAGTTCGTGGGCGATATCATGGGCGGCTACGACACGCCGTATCAACAGCTCAGCTGGCTGTATTACGGCGGTGGCCTGGAAGCCGCGCAGGAGCTTTACAACGAGTTCGGCATGCAACTGGTCGGCTGGTGGATCTACGGGCAGGAATCGCTGTCCTCGTCCAAGCCGATCCCCGGACCCGAAGCGCTGAAGGACTTCAAGTTCCGCTCGCCCCCGGGCATGGAGACCGAGATCTTCGCGAATCTGGGCGCCTCGCCCATCGTGATGGACTTCACCGAGATCTTCACCGCGCTTGAAACCGGCATCATCGAGGGCACCGACGCGTCGGGCCTGGCCAATAATGTCGGTCTCGGGATCTATGATATCGTCAAGCATGCCACCTATCCGGGTTTCCACTCGATGCCGTCGGACCACCTGGCCTGCAACAAGAACGTCTGGGACGGCCTGACCGACAGCCAGCGTCGCATCATGTCGACCGCGATGCAGAAGCTTTCGCTGCAAACCGCGCTGACCTTCGAGAAGGCCAATGCCGAGGCTGCCGCGAAGCTGAAAGAGCAGGGCGTGACCCTTTACGACTGGTCGGCCGAGGATCGCGCCACGTTCCGTGCGGCGGCTCAGAAAGTCTGGGACGAATGGGCCAAGAAGTCGCCCGAAGCGGCCGCGCTTGTGGCAAGCCACAAGGAATATCTCGGTCAGCTGGGCCTGCTCACCAAATGATCGTTGCGGCGTGATGACACGCCGGGAAACAGGGACGAGCCCGACACCGGGCTCGTCCATTATTTTACGCCTCTCAGAGGCATGAAACGGGGAGATCCGGGATGCAGAGCGAAAGCGTCTGGCTTGGACCGTTGCGCGGGCCCGTGCGCCTGGCGATGATCCTGAGCGTTGCTGTGACGCTCGTCACATGGCTTTGGCTGATTGCGCAGCACTTCACGGGCGCCGAAAGCCCGATCGGAATGTACGAGATGCTTCGCCCGACCGGGCGGCCGATGGTTCAGTTCATGTTATGGTCGCTGTTTGCGGCACTCCTGTCTTCGTCGTTGTTCCTTTCGGACTCGATCGGCGCGATCGAGCCGCGCCCGGAAGGGTTCTTCGATGTGCTCTCATTGGTGACATCGCGCCTGGCCATGATCGGCATCATCAGCGTCGTTCTGGTCATGTTCTACGAGGTCGTGGCGCGCTATGCCTTCGAAGCGCCGACGCTGTGGGCGAACGAGTTGTCGCTGTGGATCGCTGGTTTCGTATTCCTGTTCGCGGGGCAATACGCGATGCAGCAGCGCAGCCACATCCGCATCTATGTCATCTACGACATGATGCCCCGATGGGGCCGCAAGCTGAGCGACTGCATCTCGGTCGCGCTGATCTGGGCCTTCGCCGCGGCGCTGGTCTGGGGCGGTTTTACCGAGGCGCGCGAAAAGCTGCTTCGGTTCGAAACGTTCGGCACCGCCTGGGATCCGCCGATTCCGGCGACCATCAAGGCATCGATCCTGTTCATCATCTGCCTTGTCGCCGTGCAGGCACTGTCGAACCTGATTGCGGACTGGAACAAGGACCCGGAGAGTCATTCCCCGATGGACGAGATAGACCAGACTGAAATCGAGAACATGCGCCGTCAGCTGAAGGATATTGACAATGGTTGATGTCGGAACCCTTAGCCTGATCCTGCTGCTGGCGATGTTCGCATTGCTGGCCATCGGGATGCCACTGGGCTTTGCCTCGGCCTTCCTGGCCGCTGTCACGCTGGTCCTGAAATTCGGCCCCGATCTTCTGTTCGGGAATTTCGGCCAGGGGCCGCTGGCGGTTCTTGGCCAAGCCATCTATCGGCAGATGACGAATTATGTGCTGATATCGGTGCCACTGTTCATATTCATGGCCGCGTTGCTGGAACGATCCGGCATCGCGCGCGACATGTATTCGTCGCTGAACGTGTGGCTCAGCCGCACCCGCGGCGGGATCGCCATCGTCACCTCGATCATGGCGGTCATCATGGCGGCGATGTCGGGGATCATCGGTGGCGAGGTGGTGCTTCTGGGGCTGATCGCGCTGCCGCAGATGCTGCGGCTTGGTTACAACCAGAACCTGGCGATCGGCACGATCTGCGCCAGCGGCTCTCTGGGGACGATGATTCCGCCCTCGATCGTGCTGATCTTCTATGGCCTTGTGACCGAGACCTCGATCAAGGCGCTGTTCACCGCCAGCTTTCTGCCGGGCTTCATGCTGGCCTCGTTCTTCATCCTCTACATCATCCTGCGCACCACGCTGAACCCCAGCCAGGCGCCGTTGCCAGAGCCCGACCCGAACGATCCCGCAGGGCGGGAAAAGGGGTTGATGTTCCTGGGCTTCCTGTCCTGCCTTACGCTGGCGATCAGCGGCGTTCTGCTTCTGCGCGCGCTGTTCCTGACGGTGGCGGGAATGAACCAGGTTACAAAAGGGGTCGAACCGATCCTGCTGGGCATGGTTAGCGACATTCCCTGGATCATTGGTGCGGCCGTGCTGGCCGTGGCGCTGATCTATCTGGTGATCGGGCGCGAGAGGACCGCCCAGGGGTGGCGCATGGGCAAGGGCCTGGTGGCGCCGATCATCGTGATCGGGGTCGTTCTGGGCTCGATCTATGGTGGCATCACCGGCATCACCGAGGCGGCAGGCATGGGCGTGATCGCGGTGTTCGTCATCGGCCTGGTGCGGCGTGAAATGACATTCCCCGTCGTCGCCGATGCGGTGATGCGCACGTTGCGTTCGACCGGCACGATCATCTGGGTGACGATCGGGGCGGCGGCGCTGGCCGCGGCCTACACGCTGTCCGGCGGACCCACATTCGTGGCCAACATGATCGTCAGCGCCGAGTTGCCGGCGATGGGCATCATCCTGGTCATGATGCTCATCTTCCTGATCATGGGGATGTTCATGGATTGGGTCGGCATCGTGCTGCTGATCATGCCCGTGTTCCTGCCCATCGTCATGAAACTGCCGGTCGACCAGATCGGGGTTCTGGGCGAGCTGGACCCGAGCCATGTGGCGATCTGGTTCGGGGTGGTGTTCTGCATGAACATGCAGGTCAGCTTCCTTTCGCCGCCTTTCGGGCCGGCCGCATTCTACCTGAAATCGGTGGCGCCGCCGCATATTTCGCTGACCGACATCTTCAAGGGCTTCCTGCCGTTCATTGCCATCCAGCTGCTGGCATTGTCAGTCTTGCTTATCTGGCCACCAATCGTCAGCCTGTTCCTGTAGGCTGCCAATGACCCGTTTGTCCGGGGCGGCATCCACGCCGCCCCGGACTCCGTTTCAAACCCTGATCCACGAGTGCCCCCATGTCCGATACCATCCGGCTCGATTCATCCGACAACGTCGTCACTGCGACCCGACCGCTGGAAGTGGGCGCCGCGGTCGAAAACACGACCGCGCGCAACCTGATCCCGCGGGGCCACAAGGTCGCCGCATCGGACATTGCTGCCGGGGCCCCCGTGCTGAAATACGCGCAGATCATCGGCTACGCGGCCCGAGACATCGCGGCGGGCGAGCATGTTCACACCGATAACCTGGAATTTCGCAATGTGAAGGCCGAGTACGAGTTCTCGACCAATC
Organism: Actibacterium sp.; assembly: GCA_016278325.1. GTDB lineage: Bacteria > Pseudomonadota > Alphaproteobacteria > Rhodobacterales > Rhodobacteraceae > JADQCB01. The sequence continues at coordinate 109,836 of JADQCB010000037.1, read as the reverse complement.
TGCGGCCTGTGGAAATGGTTCAGAAGCCCGACACATTCATGGGATACCGGCGCGAGAACGGCAAGGTCGGCACGCGCAACTATATCGCGGTGCTGACCTCGGTGAACTGCTCCGCCACGGCGGCCCGGATGATCGCGGCGCATTTCACCGACGAGATGCTGGCCGATTATCCCAATGTGGACGGGGTCGTTGCCTTCGTGCACGGCACCGGCTGCGGCATGGCCGGCTCGGGCGACGGGTTCGAGGCGTTGCAACGGGTGATGTGGGGCTATGCCCGCAACCCCAATGTCGGCGCGGTCCTGATGGCCGGGCTGGGCTGCGAGATGAACCAGATCGACTGGCTGATCGAGGCCTACGGCCTGACGCCGGGGCCGCTGTTCCAGGCGATGAACATCCAGGATGTCGGCGGCCTGCGCAAGACCATCGAGCTGGGCATTCGCAAGATCGAGGAAATGCTGCCGCTGGTCAATTCCGCGCAGCGGACCGAATGCCCCGCCTCGGAACTGACCCTGGCGCTGCAATGCGGTGGGTCGGATGCCATGTCGGGCATCACCGCAAACCCGGCATTGGGTTATGCCTGCGACCTGCTGGTGGCCCAGGGCGGCACCGGGGTGCTGGCCGAAACGCCGGAAATCTATGGCGCCGAGCATCTGCTGACTGCCCGCGCGGTGAACCGCGAGGTGGGCGAAAAGCTGGTCGGCCTGATCCGCTGGTGGGAAGACTACACCGCGCGCAATCACGGCAGCATGGACAACAACCCCAGCCCCGGCAACAAGAAGGGCGGCCTGACCACGATCCTCGAAAAATCCCTGGGCGCCGCGGCCAAGGGCGGAACCACGCCCTTGACCGGCGTCTACAAATACGCCGAGCCGGTCACTGAAAAGGGCTTCACCTTCATGGACAGCCCCGGCTACGATCCGGCCAGCGTGACCGGGCAGATCGCCTCCGGTTGCAACCTGGTGGCCTTCACCACCGGGCGCGGTTCAGCCTTCGGCGCCAAGCCGTCGCCGTCGCTGAAGATCGCCACGAATTCCGAGATGTATGCAAGGATGACCGAGGACATGGACATCAATGCCGGCCGCATCCTGACCGAGGGCGCGACGGTCGAGCAGGTGGGCCGCGAGATCTATGAAACGCTGTTGCGCGTCGCATCGGGCGAAAAGACGAAATCCGAGGCCCAGGGGCTTGGGGACTACGAATTCGTCCCATGGCAGATCGGCGCGGTGATGTAAGGAGGACGCACGATGACAAAACCGGCAATCGGCTTCATCGGGCTCGGGCTGATGGGCTCGGCCATGGTCGAGCGGCTTCAGGCGAAGGGGTATCACGTCACGGTTCTGGCCAACCGGTCGCGGGCCAACGTGGATGCCGCCGTCGCCCGCGGCGCAACCGAGGCCACCAGCGCAAGCGACCTGGCGGCGAAGAGCGATATCGTCATGCTGTGCATGGACACCTCGGAAAATGTGGAATCGCGCATCCATGGCGAAGAGGGCGTGCTTGCCGGCTTGCGGGACGGCGCCGTGGTGATCGATTTCGGCACCTCCCTGCCCGGATCGACAACGCGGATCGGCGCCGAGATGGCCGAAAAGGGGGCGATCTATCTGGATGCGCCGCTGGGCCGGACGCCGGCCCATGCGCGTGACGGGAAGCTCAACATCATGTGCGCGGGCGAGCGGGACGGGTATGACCGGGTCAAGCCGGTGCTGGACGATCTGGGCGAGAATGTCTTTCACCTCGGTCCGCTGGGGGCGGGGCACACGATCAAGCTGATCAACAACTTCTTCGCCATGACCACGGCCTGTGCCATGTCCGAGGCATTCGCCATGGCCGATGCGGCCGGGATTCCGCGCGACAAGCTTTATGGCGTGATGTCGGCCGGGCCGCTGCATTCGGGGATGATGGATTTCGTCCGCAACTATGCCGAAGAGGGCCGGATCGACCTGGCCTTCTCGATGGCGAACGCGTCCAAGGATGTCGGTTATTACCGCGCGATGGCCGAAGAGCTCGGGGCGCAGAGCCGCATGTCGGACTGCGCCGAGAACACGTTGAACGAGGCCATCGAGAGTGGCTGGGGCGACCGGATGGTGCCCGAGATGGTGGACTTCCTGGCGGAAAGGATCGGACGGAAATGAGATTGCAAGGCAAGAAGGCGTTCGTGACCGCCGCAGGGCAGGGTATCGGACAGGCAATCGCCGCGGGTTTCGCCGCCGAGGGTGCCGAGGTCGTGGCGACGGATCTCAATGGCGACCTGCTGGCCGGGTTGAACGTGGCACGGACCTTCGCGCTCGATGTGACCGACAAGGCGGCGCTGCACGCGGCGGTGCAGGATGCGGCACCCGACATCCTTGTGAACTGTGCCGGCGTGGTGCATCACGGCACGATACTGGACGCCACGGACGCCGAGTTCGAGTTCGCGCTGAACCTGAACCTGCGCTCTATGGTCCATTCGATCCGCGCGGCGCTGCCGGGGATGCTGGAACGCGGCGGGGGCTCGATCGTCAATATCGCCTCGGTGGCCTCTTCGATGATGGGTGTGCCCAACCGCTTTGTCTATGGCACCACCAAGGCCGGCGTGATCGGCCTGACCAAGTCGGTCGCGCGGGATTTCGTCGCACAGGGCATCCGCTGCAACTGCATCTGTCCGGGGACCGTCGACAGCCCCTCGCTGCATGAACGGCTGAAGGCCACGGGCGACTATGACGCGGCGATGAAAGCCTTCGTGGCGCGCCAGCCCATGGGCCGGCTGGGCCGCCCCGACGAGATTGCCGCGCTGGCGGTCTATCTGGGCAGCGACGAAAGCGCCTACATGACAGGCCAGGAAGCGACGATCGACGGCGGAATGACCCTGTGACGCGAAAGCCGGCGGCGCGGCGTCGGGGGACCGGTCCTGATCGCGCGGGTATCGCGCGTGCGGCGCGGATTTTTCGAGAGGACATTGGAAGGTAGATCGTGATGGCCGTTCTGGCGCCACGCACCGACGAACCGCTGCGCGGCTTTCTCATGATGTGCCTCGCGGTCACCTGCTTCACCAGCATCGACACTTCTGCCAAGTGGCTTGTCCTGGCCGGGTTGCCGCCGCTTCAGGTCGTGTTCTGCCGCTATGCCGGGCATTTCCTCATCGCGCTGGTGGCTTTCCTGCCGGGGCAGGGGTTGAGCGCATTGCGTGCCAACCGGCCATGGATTCAGCTGTTGCGGGCGCTGGCCCTGCTCAGTTCGACGATCTTCAACTTTTCCGCGCTGGCTTTCCTGCCGCTGAACGTGACCACGGCGATCGCCTTTGCCGGGCCGATCGTGGTGTCGATCCTGAGCATCCCGATCCTGGGCGAGCGTGTCGGCGCACGCCGCTTTGCCGCCGTCATCGTCGGGTTCTGCGGCGTGCTGGTGGTGGTCCAGCCCTGGGGGGCCGAGTTCCAGCCGGCGATGTTCCTGTCGTTGGGGGCGCTCTGCATGGCGGCGCTCTATTTCGTGCTGACGCGGCTGGTCGCCGGGGTGGACAGCAATTCGACCAGCCAGCTCTGGTCGAGCGCCATCGCCACGCTTGCGCTGAGCCCGGTCGTGCTGGGCGGCTGGGTCTGGCCCGATGACTGGACCGGGTATCTGGGCATGGTGCTGGTCGGCCTGTTCGGGGTGACCGGCCATTCCCTGGCCACGATCGCGCATCGCTTTGCCGAGGCATCGACCCTGGCGCCGGTCATCTACATGCAGGTCATCTTCGCCACCTTCGCCAGCTATGTATTTTTCGACACGCTGCCGACCTTCTGGACCGTCGTGGGGACCGCGATCATCATTGCCAGCGGCTTCTATATCTGGAACCGCGAGCGGCGCCTTCTGAAGGCACGGCGGCGTTCAACGGTCGAAATCGCGGCCGGGGCGGTGCGCTGACCGCGCCGGTCGCGTTTCGGCCTTTCCGTGGTGCCGCGTTCAGCCGCGCCCGATATAGGGCATGTCCGTTGCCATCACCGTCATGAACTGAACATTCGCTTCGGCCGGAAGCGTTGCCATGTGCAGCACCGAGCGGGCCACGTTGGCGACGTCCATGACCGATTCCACCTTGATCGAGCCATCGGCCTGCGGCATCCCGGTGGTCATCTTGCGGGCCATGTCGGTCAGCGCATTGCCGATGTCGATCTGGCCGCAGGCAATGCCGAAGGGCCGCCCGTCCAGCGACAGGGTGCGCGTCAGCCCCGTGACCGCGTGTTTCGACGCGGTGTAGGGCACCGAGCCCGGGCGCGGCACATGCGCCGAAATCGACCCGTTGTTGATGATGCGCCCGCCTTGCGGATCCTGCCCGCGCATCTGCCGGAACGCGGCGCGGGCGCACAGGAAGACACCGGTCAGGTTCACGTCGATCACCCGTTTCCAGTCATCCACCGCGATCTCGTCGATCGTCGCGCCCGGAACATTCGTGCCGGCATTGTTGAACAGGGCGTCGATCCGCCCCCATTCGGCCGCCGCGGCGGCAAAGGCATCTTCCACCGCCGTCTCGTTTGTCACGTCGCAGGGCAGGATCAGGGCGTTGGCATGCGCTTGCGCGGTTTCTTCCAGCGCCTCCTTCCGCCGCCCGACAAGGCCGACGCGCCAGCCCTCCGCAAGGAAGGCTTCGGCGCAGGCGCGGCCCACGCCGCTGCCCGCGCCGGTGATGATGATGCTCTTCGGTTCGGCCATCCGGCTCTCCTTAGTGGTTGTCACGCGGCAGATCCCTGCCGACCTTGTGATAGGCGGTCGCCAGTTCCAGGCAGCCGCCCTCGGCCAGTTGCCCGACATGGGTGCGATAGATTTCCTGCCAGGGTGTCTGGCTGCGGATCTCGGGCGGGGTCCAGGCGGCGCGGCGTGCCGCCCACTCGTCCTCGGGCACCACCGCATCGAGGGTGGAGTTGTTCAGGTCCAGCCGTACCTTGTCGCCCGTCTGAAGCAGCGCCAGGCCGCCGCCGACCACCGCTTCGGGCGAGGCGTTCAGGATCGACGGGCTTTCGGAGGTGCCCGATTGCCGGCCGTCGCCCACGGTGGGCAGGTGCTGGATGCCCTGCCGGATCAGGGCATCGGGCGGCTGCATGTTCACCACCTCGGCCGAGCCGGGATAGCCCACGCAGCCCACGCCGCGGATGAACAGGATCGTCTTTTCGTCGATCCCGAGATCCGGATCGTTGATACGCTCATGGTAGTCCTCGGGGCCTTCGAAGACGACCGCCTTGGCCTCCATGATCCCCTCGGCGCCGGGTGTGGACAGGAACCGCTGGCGGAAATCGTCCGAGATCACCGAGGTCTTCATGAGCGCGGAGTCGAACAGGTTGCCGGACAATACCAGGAAGCCCGCGTTGGCCCGCATCGGTGCGTCATAGGCCTTGATCACGTCATGATCGGCGCTGCGCGCATCGCCGACGGTTTCGCCGACGGTCCTGCCGGCGACGGTCATCGCGCCCTCGTGCAGGCGGCCGGCGGATTTCAGTTCGCCCATGATCGCGGGCACCCCGCCGGCGCGATAAAAGCTTTCGCCAAGGTATTTGCCCGCCGGCTGCATGTTCAGCAGCAGCGGCACTTCAAAGCCCACTTTCTGCCAGTCGGTCACGTCCAGTTCGACCCCGGCATGGCGCGCGATGGCCTGAAGATGCGGCGGCGCGTTCGTCGATCCGCCGATGGCCGAGTTGACGACGATCGCGTTCTCGAACGCCTCGCGGGTCAGGATATCGGAGGGTTTGAGATCCTCAAAGACCATTTCCACGATCCGGCGGCCGGTCTGATAGGCCATCGCCATGCGCTCGCGGAAAGGCGCCGGGATCGCCGAACAGCCCGGCAGGCTCATGCCCAGCGCCTCGGCCATGGCGTTCATGGTGCTGGCGGTGCCCATCGTGTTGCAGTGCCCCAGCGACGGCGCCGAGGCGCAGACGCGCGACATGAATTCCTCCAGTTCGATCTGGCCCTCGGCCAGCAGGCGGCGGCTTTCCCAGACGACGGTGCCCGAGCCGGCCCGCTTGCCGTTCCACCAGCCGTCCAGCATCGGCCCGCCGTTCAGCGCGATCGCCGGCAGGTCCACCGTGGCGGCGCCCATCAGCATCGCCGGCGTGGTCTTGTCGCAGCCGGTGGTCAGAACCACGCCGTCGATCGGATAGCCGTGCAGCACCTCGACCAGGCTGAGATAGGCAAGGTTGCGATCCAGCGCGGCGGTCGGTCGCTTGCCGGTTTCCTGGATCGGGTGAACCGGAAATTCCATCGGGATGCCGCCGGCGTCGCGAATTCCGGCCTTGATCCTGTCCATCAGGAAAACGTGGATCTTGTTGCAGGGCGCAAGATCGCTGCCGGTCTGGGCCACGCCGATGACGGGGCGTTCGCCCTGCAGCTCCTCGCGGGTATATTCCTGGTTCAGATAGCGTTCGATATAAAGGGCGGTCATGCCCGGATTGTTCGGGTTGTCGAACCATTCCTGCGAGCGGAATTTCTTGTGCGCGCGCGTGTCGCTCATGTCAGCTCTCCCTTGGGGCAATTGCTGTATGTCGTATCTTGCCGCACTGTCGCCATTTGGTATACCAAATGCAACAGCGTTTCAGTGTCGCAGGGGGGAGAGTGAGACCAGAGCAAACCCGGAGCCGCCATGCGCGTGCGGCCTATTGGCGGGGGCTGCGCGATTGCGTCCCCTTCATCATCATCATCGTGCCTTATTCTATGCTGTTTGGCGTTGTCGCGCGCGATGCAGGTCTGAACCTGCTGGAGGCGATGTCGATGTCGGTGATCGTGATCGCCGGCGCCTCGCAATTCACCGCGGTCGCGCTGATGCAGGAACATGCGCCGGTCTTCATCGTGTTGCTGGCCGCGCTGGCGGTCAATGCGCGCATGGCGATGTATTCCGCGGCGCTGCAACCCCATGTCGGCCGCGCCCCGATCCGGTTGCGGGCGATCATGGCCTATCTGATGGTCGATCAGGCATTTGCCCTGTCGATCCGGGAATATGACGATCACCCGGAAATGCGCCTGCGCGAAAAGCTGGCCTATTATTTCGGCGTCATCACCCCGGCCTGCGGCGCATGGTATGCCTTCACCTTTCTGGGCGCGGTGCTGGGGCGGGCGGTGCCGCCCGAGCTTTCGCTGCATTTCGCGGTGCCGGTCTGTTTCATTGCGCTGGTCGCCCCCATGATGAAAAGCCTGCCGCATGTGGTCGCGGCCTTCGTGTCGATCCTGTCGGCCGTCCTGTTCGCGGACCTGCCCTATAACGCGGCGCTGGTTGTGGCGGCGCTGCTGGCGATGATCGCCGGGGCACGGTGCGAGGTCTGGCTGGCGCGCAGACGGGTGATGGCATGATTTCCGATGCGATGTTCTGGGGCGTGACCGTGCTGCTGGGGATCGGAACCTTCCTGATCCGGTTTTCCTTCATGGGGTTTCTGGGCAATCGGCGAATGCCCGAATGGCTGATGCTGCATCTGCGTTATGTCGCCGTGGGGGTGTTCCCGGCATTGATCACGCCGCTGGTGCTGTGGCCCGATGCGACCGGTGGCCAGATCGATGCCGCGCATCTGCTTGGCGCGGCGGCCGCCGTTGCCGCCGGGCTCTGGTTCAGCGTGGCCGGCGCCATTTTTGCCGGGATGGGAACGCTCTATGCGGTCCAGTACCTGCAATCGGCCTTCTAGGCGCCGGGCCAGGGCTCAAGCGAAGGCGCTCTTCTGGCCGCTGGATTTCTGCGACTTGAAGATCGAACTGGCATCCGGGGCCGGTGGCAGCGGGATCGACACGGGGATGTTTTCCATCCTCGGGGTAAGCGTCAGCTCGCCCGTGATCAGCCGTTCCTGAAGATCCTGCCAGAACAGCCGCTGGCCCAGCGAATGGATGTAGGACCCCGCGCCGAGCAACGGCCAGGCATCCGCGGCGTGGCATTCGTAGAACAGGATCAGCCGGTTCCGGTCGCTCATGTTGGGGGCCGAGCCGTGCAGCGTGCGCGCATGGTGCACGGTCATGCTGCCGGCCTTGCCGGTCAGGGTCACGGCCTTGTCCTTCTCGAACAGCGGATCGTCGGGGTCGATGGCGCCGGCGAAAACGCCGTTGGCCGAGTGATCCAGGATCGGCCCCTTGTGGGTGCCGGGGATCACCATCAGCGGCCCGTTATCGGCCGTCACGTCCTCGAGCATCAGGCCGAAGGCGAGCATCGAGTCATTCGTGTGCGGGTAGAACGCCCAGTCCTGGTGCCATTCCACCGCCGCGCCACCGCCCGGTGCCTTGGTGTTCAGCTTGCTGGTCTGAAGCAGGGTATCGGGCCCGAGCAGGTCGTTCAGCACCTCGGTCACACCGGAATTGCGCAGCACCTCCCAGAAGAAGGGGTGCTGCTTGTGCGGCAGCTTGATCCGGGTCAGGCGCGGCGCGTCGGGGCCGTGCCCATCGTCCAGGTCGTAGATGTCGTTGCTTTCGGTGACGCTGCGCGACTTTTCCAGAAAGTCCCGGGTGATGCGGCGCAGCTCATCCAGTTGCGCCGGAGTCACCACGTTCTCGACCATCAGGTAACCGTTCTCGTCGTAGAAATCCTTCTGGGCCTGGGTCAACATGATATGTCTCCTCCCTGTCGTGATTGCCGCGGGCGCTATTTCGCGCCCTTCTTGACGGCATCGGCCATGTTGATGCCGTTCAGCGCGGCAACGTGATCGCCGAGCATCGGCACATAGTCGTCGGCTTTCCCGATCGCCTCGACCTGGGTGAAGTAATGCTTCACCGAGGCGCCCATGATGTTTACCACGCCGGCCTCGGCCGCCATGTTGGCGACATAGCGCACGTCCTTGGATGCGTTGGCGATGGTGAATTTATGGGCATCCCGGTCGCGCTCGATCGTGTATTTCATGAAGGTGTCGAAGAAACCGTTGCTCATGCGGCTGGCGCCGATCACCTCCTTCACCGTCTGCGGCGTGATCCCGACCTTGGCGCCCAGCGTCAGCGCCTCGGCATAGATCGCGGCATAGCCCATGCCGATGAAGTTCATCAGCAGCTTCATCTTGTGCGCGCTGCCGACCGGGCCGATATGGGTGATGGTCCCGGCCCAGCAATCGATCACCGGGCGGACATAGTCGAAGGTTGCCGGATCGGCACCGACCATCGCGTCCAGCGTGCCTTCCTCGGCCTCTTTCGGGGTGCGGCCCAGCGGGGCGTCCACCAGGGTCATGCCAGCAGCATCCATTTCCGCGGCCAGCGCCAGGGTCGAGGACGGATCGGCGGTGGTGGAATCGATCACCACCAGCCCGTCGGCGCCCGAGGCGAGGATGCCGTCCTCGCCGCGGATCACCGCCTCGACCTGCGGGCTGTTGGACAGGCAGATATGGATGATGTCGCAGGCCTCGGCCATCGCGCGGGGCGAGGCAGACTCGATCGCGCCCTTGGCGACCAGGTCTTCGACCGGGGCGCGGTTGCGGTGGCCTTTCACATGCACCGTGTAACCGTTCTTGAGGATATTGGCCGCCATGCCGTGGCCCATATACCCCACGCCGATGAAGCCGATGACGGGTTTGTCGCTCATGTCTGTTCCTCCTGCGGAAATTTGTATCAAAGGCTGACGCTGATGCCGCCATCCACGAAAAGAGTGTGTCCGTTGACGAAGCTCGACGCCGCCGACGACAGGAAGACGCAGGCGCCGACAAGTTCCTCGACCTTGCCCCAGCGACCGGCCGGCGTGCGCTTTTCCAGCCAGGCGCAGAAATCGGCATCGGCCACCAGCGCGGCGTTCAGCGGCGTGTCGAAATAGCCCGGTGCAATCGCGTTGACCTGCAAGCCGTGGCGCGCCCAGTCGGTGGCCATCCCCTTGGTCAGGTTGGTCACCGCCCCCTTGGACGCGGTGTAGGGGGCGATCCCGGGGCGGGCCAGCGCCGCCTGGACCGAGGCGATGTTGATGATCTTGCCCGCGCCGCGCGCGATCATGTGGCGCGCAACGGCCTGGCCGACATAGAAGACCGAGTTCACGTTGGTGCGCATCAGCCGGTCGAAATCCTCGGCCTCGAAATCCTCAAGCGGGGTGCGATGCTGCATCCCGGCATTGTTCACCAGGATGTCGATCGGCCCGGTTTCCGTCTCGAACCGGTTCACCGCTTCGGCGACGGCGGCCGCGTCGGTGGCGTCGAAGGCCAGTTCATGCACGTCATGGCCCGCCGCGCGCAGGCTTGCCGCCGCTTCGGACAGGCGAGCGGGATCGCGCCCGTTCAGCACGACGCGGGCGCCATGCCCGGCAAGGCCGCCGGCCAGGGCGTGGCCGATCCCCTGCGACGATCCCGTGATCAGAGCGGTGCGCCCCGCCAGGTCGAAAAGTTCCATGATCCCCCCGTATTTTCAGACCGTTGCAAGGCAATGCCGGTTCAGCCGCGAAGTTCACCTTGATGCTGGTGGCGGATGGTATACCATTTGCTCCGACATGCAAGCCGGCTCGGGGCCGTGGGAAATTGGAAGGACAGTGCCGTGAAAGCCTTGTTCGCGCACAAAGCCGGCGATCTGCGATTGCAGGACATTCCGTCGACATCACCGGGCCCGGGCGAGGTGCGTCTGCGCATCGCGCGCGGCGGGATCTGCGGATCCGACCTGCATTATTACAGCCATGGCGGCTTTGGCGCCGTGCGCCTGCAAGAGCCGATGATCCTGGGCCACGAGGTTTCGGGCCATGTGATCGAGACCGGCCCGGACGTGACCGGCCTGGCCCCCGGCATGCTGGTGGCGGTGTCACCCTCGCGCCCCTGCGGCGCCTGCCAATATTGCCTGGAGGGGCTGGCCAACCAGTGCGAGAACATGCGCTTTTACGGCTCGGCCATGCCGTTCCCGCATATCCAGGGCGCCTTCCGCGAAGAGCTCGTGGCCCGGGCCGATCAATGCGTTCCCGCCGACGGGCTGAGCCCGGCCGAGGCCGCGATGGCCGAGCCGCTGGCCGTTTGCCTGCACGCCACGCGGCGCGCCGGCGAGATCCTCGGCAAACGGGTGCTGATCACCGGCTGCGGGCCGATCGGCGCGCTGTCGATCCTCGCCGCGCGCCGCGCCGGCGCGGCCGAGATCATCGTGGCGGACGTTCTGGACGCGCCGCTGGCATTTGCCCGCAGTGCCGGGGCCGACGCGATGATCAACCTTGCCAGCGACCCGGACGGTCTGGCCCCCTATCAGCAGGGCAAGGGCCGACTGGACGTGCATTTCGAATGTTCCGGTGCGGCGCCGGCGCTGGCGGCGGGCATCGCCGCGCTGCGCCCGCGCGGGGTGATCGTGCAGCTTGGGCTGGGCGGCGAGATGAACCTGCCGATGATGCAGATCACCGCCAAGGAACTGGAGCTGCGCGGCTCGTTCCGCTTCCACGCGGAGTTCGCCATGGCGGTGCGGATGATGGCCGACGGGCTGATCGACGTGAAGCCGCTGCTCAGCCACAGCCTGCCGCTGGCGCGCGCGGTCGAGGCATTCGACCTGGCACGCGACAAGGCCCGTGCGATGAAGGTGCAACTGGAATTCACGGCCTGACGGTCTGCCATGCAGTGAACCCGAAGGAGGCCGCCCCATCCTTTCCTTTGCCGCCGCCGTTTTCCTGTTGATCGTCACGCCCGGACCCGGCGTTCTCTCTGCTGCCGGTGTCGGGTCCGCCTACGGGTTCCGCCGCGGGCTGCGTTACCTCATCGGGCTGTTCGTCGGCACGAACCTGGTGTCGGCCGCGGTGATTTCGGGGCTGGCCGCGGTGGTGCTGGCCAGTCCGGTGATCCGGACGGTTCTGCTGATCGGCTCGGTCGGCTATCTGCTCTACCTGGCGTTGCGGATTGCCTTCGCCGGGGCGAAGATCGCCTTCATCGAGGCGCGTGAGGCGCCTGGCATCACGGCCGGCATTCTGTTGCAGGTCATCAACCCGAAAGCCTATGCGGTGAACACGACCCTGTTCACCGGGTTTGCCTTCGCCCCGGAAAACCTTCTGTTCGAAACCGGCGCCAAGCTGATCATTCTCAACCTGATCTGGATCCCGATCCACCTGGCCTGGCTCTGGGCGGGGGTGTCGCTGCACCGGCTGAATCTTTCGGACAGGGCACAGCGGCGGATCAACATGCTGATGGCGGCCTCGATGCTGGGGGTCGTGGCGCTGGCGCTTTTGTCGACGCTCGGCCGCGGCTGAGCCATGCCGCCAATCGCGGGGTTTCCAGCCGGGAATATCTGGTATACCAAAATCCGGACTCTGCCTTTGCAAAGGAAAACCGCACATGACCCGACACAGCTATTCCGGAATCTGGCCCGTTGCGCCGACACCGTTCAACCCGGATGGAACGCTCGACCTGCCCGGGATGCGTCGGGTTCTGGACTGCATGATCGACCAGGGGGTCGACGGGATCTGCATCCTGGCCAATTTCTCGGAACAGTTCCTGATTTCGGACGAAGAGCGTGAAACGCTGACCCGGCTCAGCCTGGACCATGTCGCCGGGCGGGTGCCGGTGATCGTGACGATCAGCCATTTCGCCACCGAGATCGTGGTCGCGCGCGCTGCGCGCGCGAAAGCGCAGGGCGCAGCCATGGTGATGATGATGCCGCCCTATCACGGCGCCGCGCTGAAGGGGACGGCCGAACAGACCTTCGAACAATTCGCCAAGGTGGGCGAGGTCGGCCTGCCGATCATGCTGCAGGACGCGCCGCTGTCGGGCGTCGATCTGCCGGTGCCGCTGCTGGTGCGCATGGCGCGCGAGATCGAGATGCTGAAACTGTTCAAGATCGAATGCCCCCAGGCCGCCGCCAAGCTGCGCGCGCTGATTGCCGAAGGGGGCGCGGCGATCGAGGGGCCGTTCGACGGGGAAGAGGCGATCACCCTGATGGCCGATCTCGACGCGGGCGCGACCGGGACCATGACCAGCGCGATGATCCCCGACCTGATCGGGCCGGTTGTCCGCGACCATTTGGACGGCGACCGCGCGGCGGCGCAGGCCGGCTATGCCCGCGTGCTGCCTGCGATCAACCACGAGAACCGGCAATGCGGATTTCGCGCGGCCAAGGCGGCGATGGTCGAGGGCGGCGTGATCGCCTCGGAATACTGCCGCCATCCGATCGCGCCGCTGCATTCGCAAACGCGCGCGACGCTGATCGAACTGTTGCGCCCGCTGGATCCGGTGGTGTTGCGCTGGGGAAAATGAAGCATTCGGGGGAGAAGAGAGACATGCAACTGAACGACGATCTGAACGGGGCGCTGCTGGCCGGCCGGGTCTGGAATCCGGAACGGAAGGGCCCGGCGCTTGTCACGCTGCGTGCCGGGCGGGTGAACGACATCACCAGCCCCGAGGCGCCTACCATGCGCGACCTGATCGAGCGCGACGATCTGGCGGATTACCTGCGCAACGCGCCGGGCACGGATCTCGGCGCGTTTGAAGCGATCCTCGCGCAAAGCGATCCGGACAGGAACGAGACGCGGGTGCATTTCCTTTCTCCGGCCGATCTTCAGGCGGTCAAGGCCAGCGGCGTGACCTTCGCCGAATCCATGGTCGAGCGCGTGATCGAGGAACAGGCTGCCGGCAATCCCGACCTGGCGCAGGACATCCGCGCCCGCGTCGCCCGTGTCATCGGCGACAGCCTGCGCGGAATCGTCCCCGGCTCGGACCAGGCGATGAAGGTGAAGGAGGTGCTCAGGGCCGAAGGGCTCTGGTCGCAATACCTGGAGGTCGGAATCGGCCCCGATGCCGAAGTGTTCACCAAATGCCAGCCGATGGCCTCGGTCGGCTGGGGGGCCTGCGTCGGTCTGCACCCGATCAGCAAGTGGAACAACCCCGAACCCGAGATCGTGCTGGCGGTGGACAGCCGCGGCCGGATCCGCGGCGCGACGCTGGGCAATGACGTGAACCTGCGCGATGTCGAAGGACGCTCGGCGCTGCTGTTGGGCAAGGCGAAGGACAACAACGCCTCTTGCGCGATGGGCCCCTTCATCCGGGTTTTCGACGATTCCTATGGCATGGAGGACGTGCGCCGCGCCGAATTGTCGCTTCGCGTCGAGGGCACGGATGGTTTCGTGATGGACGGCGCCTCTTCGATGACGCAGATCAGCCGCGATCCCGAAGATATCGTGGCCCAGACATTGGGCCGCCACCACCAGTATCCCGATGGAATGATGCTGTTCCTGGGGACGCTTTTCGCACCTGTCCAGGATCGCGACCAGCCCGGGCAGGGCTTTACCCACCATGTCGGCGACCGGGTCACCATCGCCGAGGCGCGCCTGGGCGCGCTGGTGAACACTGTGCGCCTGTCCACGGAATGCCCCGAATGGCGCTTCGGCGCCGCGGCGCTGATGCGCAACCTGGCCGGTCGCGGTCTGTTGACGGGCTGACGATCCGGGCACCCGCCCCGGTGGGGGCGGGCAACGCCGACGGTATGGCACATCGACGGGCGCGAACGCGCCAGGTCGGCGTGGCCGATTGCTCCATCTGGAAATCTGGCGCGAAAATGCGCGCCGATGTATGATCGGATCAACGGAACGGTTCGACCCCCGGGGCAACGCAACGTCAACATGGCGGTCCGCGAGTTTTGTCTCCGGCGGGTTGAAATCCGGGGGCTGAGGCTAATATGCTTAGCTATCCAAAATAAAAACGAGGCCGGGTTTGCCGGCAAATCTGAAACACACGATGGAGATCGACATGAGAAAGCTATCTTCCGCTTTGGCAATTGGCATTTTCGCGCTTCCTGGCGCCGCGTTTGCGCAGGATAACGGGGGATGCGGAGAAGTTTCGATTGCCCAGATGAACTGGGCCGCTGCCAACGTCACCACCAACGTCGCGAAGTTTTTGCTCGAGCAGGGCTATGGCTGCGAGGTAACCTTGGTTCCGTCCGATACGATCCCCGCGATCACCTCGGTTTCGGAAAACGGCGAACCGGATGTCGTGACCAACCTTTGGCTGAACTCGGCGGGCGAAGCTTATGACAAGCTCGAAGAGGCCGGCACGATGAAGCGCCTGACTTCCGTGTTGGAGCCCGGTGGCATCGAGGGCTGGTGGATTCCCACCTACCTGGCCGAAGAACACCCGGAACTGAAGACCATCGAAGGCATCATGGCGAACCCCGAGCTGGTCGGCGGACGCTTCAACAACTGCCCCGACGGCTGGGGCTGCCGGGTGGTGTCGGATAACCTGGTTCGCGCGCTCGATCTCGAATCCTCGGGTATCGAGGTGTTCAACCACGGATCGGGTGAGACTCTGGCCTCCTCGATGGGTTCGGCCGTGACCTCGCAAGAACCCTGGTTCGGCTATTACTGGGGTCCGACCGTCCCGATGGGCAAGTATGACATGACGCGCGTGGACCTGGGCGAATACAAGCCCGACGTCTTCGCCAAGCTCCAGAACGCCGACACCCCGAACCCGAAGGTTTCGGATTTCCCGGCGGCGCCGATCCTGACCTCGGTGACCACCGATTTCGCGGAAAGCAACCCGGACGTGACAGAGTTCTTCACCAAGATGAGCTTCCAGACCAGCACGATGAGCGGTCTGCTGGCATGGCAGGACGAAAACAACGCTTCGGGTGAGGAAACGGCGGTTCACTTCATCCAGGAAAACCCGAAGGTCTGGTCTGCCTGGCTCGACGACCCGGCCAAGGACAAGCTGACCAAGCTGTTGGGCGACGGCTGAGACATGCGAGCGCGCGCAGAACGGGGCAGGATCACCTGCCCCGTTCTTTGCTGTTTGACACCTTGACGGGGGCGGGCCACCGGGTCCGGAAAACGACATGGCAACCTATGATGGGCTATTCAATGCGCTCGGTTTGCGCGAATGGTGCAATTCGGGAACCAGCGACGCGCCGATGTCGATGGCCGACCTGATCTCGAAGACCAGCGGGGACTCCGCCGAATCTTCGCTCTGGACCATCCCCTTTCCCTCGATGGACGCCTTCAATGCGGCGTGTTCGAACTTCCCGCAATCGCGGGATCTGACACAGGGGCTGGAGTCCGGTTTCCTGTCGGTCAAGGACAGCCTGAAGGTGGTTCTCGATCCATTGACCCAGCCGCTCAGCTGGATGCTGAGCGGGGCGATCGACGTGATGCTTTCGACCCCCTGGTGGATCTTGATCCCGCTTTTACTGCTCGTGACCTGGGCCGTGTCGCGCCGTTGGAGCGTTCTGCTGCTGGTCGCGATAACGCTGTGCGGGCTGGCGTTCATCGATCACTACGAATACGCGATGCAGACCTTGGCGATCATCTTCGTATGCGCGCTGATCTGCGTGCTCCTCGGGGTGCCGATCGGCATCGCAATGTCGCGCAGCGACAGATTGCAGCGCGGCGTGATCCCGATCCTCGACATGTTGCAGACCTTGCCGCCCTTTGTTTACCTGATCCCGCTGATCTTCCTGTTCAGCGTGACCGAGCCGAAACTCTACGGCATCGCCGTGATCCTCTATGCCATCGTGCCGGTGATCCGCCTGACCGACCTGGGCATCCGCCTGGTCGACAAGGAGGTGATCGAGGCGGCCGATGCCTTTGGCATGACGCCGCGACAAAAGCTCTATGGCGTGCAGATCCCGTTGGCACTTCCCAACATCATGGCCGGCGTCAACCAGACCATCATGATGAGCCTGGCGATGGTGGTGATTGCCTCGATGGTGTCGGCCCCCGGGCTGGGCATCCTCGTGCTGCGCGGCATCCGCAACCTGGAACTCGGCGTCGGTCTCGTCGCGGGGCTGGGCATCGTGCTGCTGGCGGTGATCCTCGATCGGGTCACCAAGGCCGCGCTACAGCGCGTGAACAGGGCGCAGAACTGATAGGGACGGGCCGATGACCAATTCAACGAACAACGGCGACAAGAGGGTAAAGATCTCGGTGCGAGAACTTTACAAGATTTTCGGCGACGATCCGGAATCGGTGCTGCCTTACGCTCAGGAGGGCATGGACAAACCACAGATGCTGCAAGAGCACGGCCATGTCCTGGGCCTGCAGAACATCAACGTGGATATGCGCGAAGGCGAGATCACGGTGATCATGGGCCTGTCCGGGTCGGGGAAATCGACGCTGATCCGGCACCTGAACCGCCTGATCGAGCCGACCTCGGGGCAGATCCTTGTCGATGGCGAGGATGTGATGGGCTATAACGAGGCGCAGCTGCGCAAGCTTCGCCGCGAACGCATGTCGATGGTGTTCCAGAAATTCGCCTTGCTGCCGCATCGCACGGTTCTGGAAAATGCCGGCATGGCCCAGGCGGTGCGGGGCTATACGCGCCGGGATTTCGAGGCCGATGCCAACAGGTGGCTCGATCGGGTCGGCCTGAGCGGCTATGACGCGCAATATCCGTATCAGCTTTCGGGCGGCATGCAGCAGCGCGTGGGCATCGCCCGGGCGCTGGCGGCGAATTCGGACATCATGCTGATGGACGAGGCATTTTCGGCGCTCGATCCGCTGATCCGGACCGACATGCAGGATCTGCTTCTGGATCTTCAGCAGGAATTGTCCAAGACGGTGGTCTTCATCACCCACGACCTGGACGAGGCGCTGAAGCTGGCCGATCACCTGGTGATCCTCAAGGACGGCTACATCGTCCAGCAGGGAGAGCCGCAGGAAATCCTGCTGCGGCCCAACGACCCTTACATCGTCGATTTCATCTCGGACATCAATCGCGCGCGCGTTTTGCGCACCCGCTCGGTGATGGAGCCGACGACGCAGCCCCCAGAGGGAAGCAGCGGCGATGTCGATTCCAACGACACCCTGGAATCGGTGATCGCCAAGGCCGAGGGCAATACCGCGAAGGTCTTCCGCGTCGTGCATGAAGGAAAACAGGTGGGGGTTCTGGACATGCAGATGGTGGTCCGCGCCCTGGTGCCCACCGGCGCCTCGTCAGAGGGTATCCGCGCGGCGGCGGTCTGACGGTCGGGTGGCGCGCGCTCAGCGCCGCATGGCCCGGCGCCGTGCAAAACCGGTCATCAGGGGGCCCAGGGCGACACCGGCAAGGAAACCGCCCAGATGGGCCTGCCAGGCCAATGCGCCGCCCATGAAAACGGCCATCGCCACGTTGATGGCAATCAGCGTGCCGATCGTGGCCAGAACCGGTTGCAGCGACGCGCGCAGGCGACGGCGGGTGGCGGCTTCCCAATATTGCCAAAGCCCGAGAAATCCGAAGACCGCACCCGAGGCACCGATCATCGGCCCGGCGCCCCGTGACAGAAGGCCGAAGGTCAGCCCCCCGGCGACGGCCGAGACCAGGAACAATAAAAGCATGGCCCATTGTCCGGCCCGCTGCGCCACGAACTTGCCCAGCGACAGCAGGATGACGGCGTTCATCGCCAAGTGCAGCAGGCCGCCATGCAGGAAGGCATAGCTTGCGAACATGGTGATCGCCTGGCCGCTGAAGGCAGGCCGGGCCGTTCCGTCCATGACCGGCTGCCAGAAGGCGCCGTGGATCAGCGCGATCTGTCGCCAGTCCGTGGCGCCCAGCAGGCCCCGGTCCGCGGCCGACAGCAGCAGCTCGATCGCGGTCATCGCGCCGATCAATGCCAGCAGCAGCGGTGGCACCCCTTCATCATCGTCCATTGCCCTGGCCCGCATCGGTTTCTCCTTGCTGATCAGGTCTGGCTGTCGGTTTATGCGGCCCGGGTCAAGATCCGAAACGCGATCTGCCGCCTTGTCCGGTGATCGCCCGTGGACGGTCTTGCCGGGGAACGGTCGGTTTGCGTGGCGCCGGCCTTTGTTGTTGCGGTGGGCAAAGCGATATCCTTAGCTTGCGTTAACGGACACCCGCAAAACCGGGAAAAGCGAATGACCGAAGCGCGCGAGGCATTTTTCGAAAACCATCCCGACGCGATGTGGATCTATGATCGGCAGACGCTTCGTTTCCTGGATGTGAACCGCGCCGCGGTGGCCCGATACGGCTATAGCAGGGACGAGTTCCTGGCGATGACGATCGCCGATATCCGCCCGGCCGAAGATCGCGATGCGTTGTGGCAAAATGTCAGGAACACGACCGACGCCTTCCAGGAATCCTCGATGTGGCGGCATCGCCTGAAGTCTGGCCGGATCATCCATGTCAATGTCGCCTCTCATGCCTTCGACTTCGACGGCACCGACGCGCGGCTTGTCTCGGTGCGCGATCTCACGCCGCTGTTCGAGGCCGACCAGGAAAAGGAGGAGCTGCTCGCGCGCGAATCCCGCGCCCGCCGGGAAGCAGAGGCCGCGTCGCAGCATTTCCAGGCCCTGTTCGAGGCTGTTCCGGGCCAGTTCTTCGTCCTGTCGCGGGACGGGTTCGAGATAACGGCCGTCACCGATACCTGCCTGCGGCTGACCAACACCGAGCGCCACGAGATCAAGGGGCGCAAGCTGTTCGATATTTTCCCGCCCCCGCCCGACGAGCCCGATTTCGACGGAACCGAGCTGGTGCGCGCCTCGTTTCTCAAGGTGCTGGATACGGGGCAAACGGACGCGATGGCGACGATACGATATCCGATCATGGACAGAGCGAGCGGAAAATTCGAAGAGCGATACTGGCGACCGATCAACATGCCGCTGCGCGGGCCGGATGGCGAGGTGGATTTCATTGTCTGCCATGTCAACGATGTGACCGAAAGCCTGCGCCGGCCAGCGACCGGTCTCAGGCCCGCCGCCCCGCGCGCGCAGCCCGAAATAACGCCTCTGGCGCTGGATCTGCAACTTCGCACGGGCGAGCTGGACCTTGCCCGGCGACAGTTGAAAAAGCGTGAGGCAACGCTGAAAAACGCCCAGCGTCTTGCGCGGCTTGGCCATTGGGAGCTGGATCTGAACACCGGGCGGGCGCATTGGTCGCCCGAACTTTACGACCTGTTCGGGGTTTCGCCCACGACCTTCGGCAACGCGCGCGACGAATTTCTGGCCCTCGTGCATCCCGACGATCGTGCCCGATATGTCGAGACTCAGGAGGCCGCGATCCGCGAGAAACATGGTTTCGAGGTCGAATTCCGCGCCCGCGGGGCGGGCGGCACCGAGCGGATCATGCGCGAGATCGGCGAGGTCGTCGAGATCGGGCAGCGCCCGGTCCTGTCGGTGTTGACCCAGGATATCACCGATATTCGCCGGATCGAAAAGCGGGCCGAACAGATGTCCGACCTGCTGCGCCTTGCCGGACGGATGGTTCGTCTTGGCAGCTGGCGCGTCGATCTGGAGCCGCTCGGCGTAACCTGGGGCGAAGGGACCGACATCATTCACGACATGCCCGGCCTCAAGGCGCCGTCACTGGAGGAATCGTTCGAATTCTATGTGCCGGAACACCGCGGTCGCTTGCGCGCGGCGTTCCAGGCGGCGGTGATGGATGGCACCCCGTATGACGAGACGCTGCAAATCGTGTCGGCGACCGGGCGGCGCAAATGGGTCCGCGCGATCGGCGAGCCCGAGCGTGGCGCGGACGGGGCGATCCGCTGCGTGCGCGGCGCCTTGCAGGACGTTTCCGAACTTGTCTTCATGCGGGACGAGGCAAAGGCCGTGTCGGAACGCCTGATGCAGACGCTGGAAAACATCAGCGACGGGTTCATGACGCTCGATTCCGATTGGTGTTTCCGGTACCTGAATTCCAGGGCCGAAGAGATACTGGGGCGCAGCGCCGAGACGCTGATCGGCAGGAATGTCTGGACGGAATTTCCCGAAACCGCCGGCACCCGGTTCAAGCGCGAATACGAAACCGCGATCCGCGAGGCCAGGACCGTGCGTTTCGTGGCCCATGTTCCGGCGCCTCTCGATGGCTGGTTCGAGGTCAATGCCTATCCCACCGATGACGGGCTTGCGGTCTATTTCCGCGATGTCACCGACGCCCGAAAGACGCAAGAGCATCTGCGGCTTCTCGATGCGGCGGTTTCACGGCAGAACGACATCCTGCTCATCACCGAGGGGCAGCAGATCGATGCACCGGACGGGCCGCGGATCGTCTATGTCAACGATGCCATCGAGGCGATTACCGGCTACAAACGGGATGAGGTGATCGGCAAGACGCCGCGGATCCTTCAGGGGCCGAATACCCAAAGGGCGGAGCTGGACCGGATCAGGCAGGCCATCAGCGCCGGTCGCTCGGTCCGGTCCGAATTGCGGAATTACCGAAAGGACGGAACCGAATTCTGGCTGGAAGTCGAGATAACGCCGCTTCTGGATGAAGACGGCCGGCCCGCCCATTTCGTCGCGGTGGAGCGCGATATTTCGGCGCGCAAGGCGCAGGAACTGGCGCTGCTGGAAAGCCAGGAACGTTTCCGCTTGCTGTCCCTGGCGACGCATGACGTGATCTGGGACTGGGACGCCACCACGGACATGATGTGGTGGAACGAAAACATGCAAACGACCTTCGGCTACGATCGGACGCCGGTGCCGCGCAGCCCGGAGGCGTGGGAAAGGCGCGTTCACCCGGATGACAGGGCGCGCGTGGCGGACGCTTTCCAGCAGACGATAGATGGCGCCGGTTCCACCTGGCAATCCGAATATCGCTATTTGCGTGCCGACGGGTCCGTTGCCCATGTCATGGATCGCGGCTTCATCATGCGCGATGCGAAGGGCAAGCCGGCCCGGGTCCTGGGCTGCATGACCGATGTGAGCGAACGCAAACAGACCGAAGAGCGGTTGCGACAGTCGCAAAAGCTGGAAGCGATCGGCCAGCTCACCGGTGGCGTGACGCATGACATGAACAACCTGCTCACGATCATCATGGGAAATTCCGAGATTCTCAGCGGCAGGCTTGTCGATCGGCCCGAGCTTCGGTCGATGGTCGAGGATACGCTTTCCGCCGCCGAGCGGGGCGCCGAGCTTGGCCAGCGATTGCTGGCCATCTCGCGGCAACAACCGCTTCAGCCCCGCATGATAAATGCAAATCACCTGATTGCCGGGGTGAAAGGGCTGCTCAAGCGGACGCTGGAACGGAATATCGATCTGGAAATCTGTCCAGCCGTGGAGCCGTGCATCATCGAGGCCGACCCCGTCCAGCTGGAGCTGGCGATTCTGAACATCGTGCTGAATGCCCGCGATGCGATGGTCGATGGCGGCCGGCTGGTGATCGAAACCGGGCGCGTCAACCTGGACCACAGCGTCAATTCTTCCAACATCGACGTTGACCCGGGCGATTACGTCGTGATTTCCGTCTCGGACACCGGGCCGGGGATGACGCCGGAGGTTCGCGAAAAGGCGTTCGAGCCGTTCTTTACCACCAAGGCCACGGGAAAGGGCACCGGATTGGGGCTGAGCATGGTCTTCGGCTTTGCGAAACAATCGGGCGGCCATGCCAGGATCTATTCCGAGCCGGGCGTCGGGACCACGGTCAGGATCTATCTGCCCTGCGCCGGCGAGACCGAGATTCCCGTGCCCGACAGCCCCGCCCAACCGCGCGTGCGGGGTGGCGCCGAACATATCCTCGTGGTCGAGGACGATGCGGCGGTCAGGAAGCATCTGGTCGCCCAGCTCAGGGACCAGGGATACCGCGTCACCCCGTCAGGCACCGGGCCCGGGGCCTTGGAAATCCTGCAAGACATGGGTGACATCGATCTTCTGTTCACCGACATCGTCATGCCGGGCGGGCTGAACGGGCGGCAACTGGCCGACGCGGCGCTGGCGCAAAGGCCGGATCTGAAGATCCTGTTCACATCCGGTTACACCGAGAACGTCATCCTTCACCACGGCCGGTTGGACGAAGGCATCCATTTCCTGGGCAAGCCTTACCGGCGGGATGATCTTCTGGCCAAGGTTCGCGAAGTTCTGGATCTGCCGGGGTAACGGGGGGTGCTACCTGCCAATCCGCCCGTCATCTTCCCCGAAATTCCGCCGCGGGCCGTTTCGGCCCGAAAAGACCGGGGCGCAGGCCCCGGCCTTTCTTGGCGTCGTGCAAGGGGTCAGTTCGTCGGGCGGATCACGATCTCGACCCGGCGGTTCTGCGCGCGTCCTTCCACGGTGTAGTTCGACGCGATCGGCTGATCCTCGCCGCGGCCGATGGCCCGCAGACGCCAGGACGCCACGCCGGCCCCGTTCAGCACCGAGACGACGGACTGTGCCCGCCGCAGCGAGAGCGCCTGGTTATACTCGGCCGAACCGGTATTGTCGGTGTGGCCGATGACCTGGACCGTCGTGTCGGGATAGTCGTTCAGGCTGCGCGCCAGCACCCGCAGATCGCTTTGCAGCCCCGTGTTGACGGTGGCGCTGTCGGTAGCAAACAGGATATCCTGCGGCATCGTCACGATCAATTCCGAGCCGGTGTTGACCACCCGGATCTGGTCGTTGCCGAAGTCCTGCTGAAGCTCCTGCGCCTGCTTGTCGAGGCGCGAGCCGATATAGCTGCCGGCGATGCCCCCGACCACGGCGCCCGCCAAGGCGCCCTTGTTGCGCGACTCGGAATCGTCGCCCAGAAGCGCGCCGGTGATCGCGCCCAATGTGGCGCCCGCGGCCGCGCCTTCCAGCGTCCGTTGCTTGGGGTTTTCCGTTCGAACCGACGGATCGGTGCAGGCGCTCAGGCCAAGGGCGCCGACAAGAACCAGCGCAAGGGAAGCTTTCGGGCTAATCATGATATGTCTCTTTCCAATAGACAGGATTCCTCGATGGTTAAGATATAATCATGCCCGGCCTTGAAACAAAGGTCCGCGGTCGGGCCGGGGCGCATTTTGGCAAGCTATTGCGAATGGAGTTTCCGGATTTCGGAATCGTCCCGCGCCGATTCCCACGCCAGCATCGCGCGCTTGACCGGCAGGCCCCAATGATACCCGCCCAGCCCACCGGATTTTCGCAGCGCCCGGTGGCAGGGGATCAGGAAACTGATCGGGTTGCGCCCGACGGCGGTGCCCACGGCGCGCACCGCACGGGGATGTCCGATGGCGCGCGCAATCTCGGAATAGGTGGTCACCCGGCCCGAGGGAATGCGAAGCAACGCCTCCCAGACCTTGATCTGGAACGGCGCGCCCATCAGATGCAGATCCGCCGTTCCGCTCTGGCAGAAAACCGCGCGGACGCCGGATGCCAGCCGCGCGGGGGCCTCGACGAATGTCGCCTCGGGCCAGCGGGCGGACAGGTCGGCCAGGCTTTCGGCGCGCCCGGTCTCTTCGGTGAAGGCCAGACCGCACAGGCCGCGGTCGGTTCCCATGGCAAGTGCCTCGCCAAAGGGGCTGGCGAAGAACCCATAGGCGATTTCCAGCCCCGCCCCCTTGCGCGCGAAGGCACCGGGGCTCATCGCTTCCCAGCGGATGAACAGGTCATGCAACCGGCCGCTGCCGGACAGGCCCGCCCCGGCTGCGGCCTCCAGCGTCGTGAACTTCTCGCGCAGAAGGGTCCTGGCATGTGCCAGCGCCAGATATTGCTGATACCGCTTGGGCGATACGCCGACCCATCGGCTGAACAGGCGTTGGAAATGCGCCGGGCTCATCCGCATTTCGCCTGCCAGGTCGTCGAGCGACAATATCCTGCCGTCGGCGGCGTCGATCCGTTCGATGGCGCGGCGTATGACATGGTAATGATAGGTGCTTTCCGTGGCGCGTGCTTGCATTCCGGGCCTCCATCGACATGCGGCAGGATAGGCAATCGCCGCCGCGCGCGCGACCCGGAACATGCGCCAACCACAGGGCTTGCCCCGCCGGCACGCGCAGGGCATATCCCTGCGCCATGGCAACGCAACGCGATTATCACACGATCCGCGAGATCTTTCGTCGCTTTCATGCGCACGAGCCCGAACCGAAGGGCGAGCTGGAGCATGTGAACGCCTTTACCCTGCTTGTTGCCGTGGTGCTTTCCGCGCAGGCCACCGACGCGGGCGTGAACAAGGCGACGCGATCGTTGTTCAAGGTCGCGGACAGCCCGGAGAAGATGCTTGCGCTGGGCGAGGACGGGCTGATCGCGCATATCAAGACGATCGGGTTGTATCGCAACAAGGCAAAGAATGTCCTGCGGCTGTCGCGAATCCTGGTGCAGGAATATGGCGGCGAGGTGCCCTCGTCGCGCGCCGCGCTGCAATCGCTGCCGGGCGTCGGACGCAAGACCGCCAACGTGGTGCTGAACATGTGGTTCCACTATCCCGCGCAGGCGGTGGACACGCATATCTTCCGCGTCGGAAACCGCACCGGGATCGCCGCCGGCAAGGATGTGGCGGCGGTGGAGCGCGCGATCGAGGATAACGTCCCGGTCGAGTTCCAGCAGCACGCCCATCACTGGCTGATCCTGCATGGGCGCTATGTCTGCAAGGCGCGCAAGCCGGCTTGTGCCAACTGCCTGATCCGCGACATCTGCCCGTATGAGGAAAAGAACCTGTGACATGATCCGATCGGGCTGGCGGCCGGGCCGGGGTTGCACCGGCCGATCCGGGGGGCGAAGTGGCGGACGTATTGCACCTGCCGGGGCTTTGGCGCAGTCTGGGCCGACTTTGCAACAAGGAGACGGAGACATGCGCACCAGGGCAGCCGTGGCCACCCAGGCCGGCAATCCGCTTGAGATCATGGATGTCAACCTCGACGGCCCGCGCGAAGGCGAGGTCATGGTCGAGATCAGGGCGACCGGCATCTGCCATACCGACGAATTCACCCTGTCCGGCGCCGACCCCGAGGGGCTGTTCCCCGCGATCCTGGGCCATGAAGGCGCGGGCGTCGTGGTCGAGGTCGGCCCCGGCGTGAAAAGCGTGAAGCCGGGCGATCACGTGATCCCCCTCTATACGCCGGAATGCCGCGAATGTCCGTCCTGCCTGTCGCGCAAGACCAACCTGTGCACGTCCATCCGGGCCACCCAGGGCAAGGGGGTGATGCCCGATGGCACCTCGCGCTTCACGACGCTCGATGGTGATCCGATCCTGCATTACATGGGCTGCTCGACCTTTTCCAACCACACGGTCCTGCCCGAGATCGCGGTGGCCAAGGTGCGCGAGGACGCGCCGTTCGACAAGATCTGCTATATCGGTTGCGGCGTGACCACCGGCGTGGGGGCCGTGATCAACACCGCCAAGGTCGAAATCGGCGCCAAGGCGGTTGTCTTCGGGCTTGGCGGGATCGGGCTGAACGTGATCCAGGGCCTGCGCCTGGCCGGCGCCGACATGATCATCGGCGTCGATATCAACAACGAAAAGAAGGCCTGGGGCGAACGCTTCGGCATGACGCATTTCGTCAACCCGACCGAACTGGGTTCCGATCTGGTGCCCCATCTGGTCAACATGACCAGGACGCCCTTCGACCAGATCGGCGGGGCGGATTACAGTTTCGACTGCACCGGAAACGTCAAGGTGATGCGCGACGCGCTGGAATGCACGCATCGCGGCTGGGGTCAGTCGATCATCATCGGCGTGGCGCCCGCCGGGGCCGAGATCGCGACCCGGCCTTTCCAGCTGGTGACCGGCCGGGTATGGAAGGGCACCGCGTTCGGCGGCGCGCGCGGGCGCACCGACGTGCCGCAGATCGTTGACTGGTACATGGACGGCAAGATCGAGATCGACCCGATGATCACGCACAGCCTGTCGCTGGATGAGATCAACAAGGGGTTCGACCTGATGCACGCGGGCGAAAGCATTCGCTCGGTCGTGGTTTACTGAGCCCCCGGCGCGCGCCGGGCAGAAACGGTCAATTGCCGGGCGGGTTCCCAAATGGTCCGCCCCGAAAGGAAAGAGACGTCATGGCGAATGGCAAACCACCGCTCCTGGCCGTCCTGATCGACGCCGACAACATTCCGGCCAAATATGCCGAGGCGATCCTGAAAGAGATCACCAGTTTCGGCGAACCCGCCCTGCGCCGGGTCTATGGCGACTGGAAATCCGCCCGCTTGTCCGACTGGGCCGACAAGGTGCGCAACCTTGGCCTGATCGCGCACCAGGAAACGTCGAATACCAAGGGCAAGAATGCCAGCGATATCGGGCTGGTGATCGACGCGATGGACATTCTGCACACGGGTCGTTTCGACGGGTTCGTCCTGGTGTCATCGGACAGCGATTTCACCCGCCTGGCCAGTCGAATCCGCGAGCAGGGGCTGGATGTCATCGGCATCGGCGAGGCGAAGGCCCCGGTATCGCTGCGCAACGTGTGCAACCGGTTCGTTCTGATCGAGAACCTGATCGAAGAGCCCGAGACGCCCAAGAAAGGCGCCGAACCCGCCGCCCCGATACCGGGCAAGCGCGCGCCGGAAGAAGCGACAGAGCTGATCATCCGCGCGATGGAAAAGATCGACCAGGAGGGTGACTGGTTCACCCTGGGCCAGATCGGTCAGTTCATCACCGCCGACAACCCGGATTTCGACACCCGCACCTATGGCAAGCGCAAGCTCAGCGACCTGGTGCAGGACCTCAAGCGTTTCGAGACCAAGCGCGAGGGAAACCAGTTGCATGTGCGCCGGGTCGATTGATCGGCTGGTATTTGTCGCGGGCGCGGCGGATTTTCGCATTGCAAGGGCGGCGGAACCGGGTATTTTAGAATCGTTCTAAACAACGGATGGGCAATGGCATGATCCCGGGCTTCAGTCAAAGGCGGAATTTTTCCGATCTCAGCGAACAGGAGATTCTGGCGCTCGCGATCTCTTCGGAAGAGGATGACGCGCAGATCTATCGCAATTACGCCGAGCAGCTGCGCGGCGGCGACTATACCGACAGCGCCAGGGTTTTCGACGGCATGGCGGCCGAAGAGGACGAGCATCGCCGCCGCCTGATCGAGTTGCACGAGGCGCGGTTCGGCACGGTCATTCCCTTGATCCGGCGCGAGCATGTGTCGGGTTTCTATGCCCGCCGGCCGGTCTGGCTGGTGCAGAATCTCGGGTTGGAGCGGATCCGGGAAGAAGCCGAGATGATGGAGCGTGACGCCCATAATTTCTATCTCAGGGCCGCGCAGCGCACGCAGGACGCCGCCACCCGCAAGCTGCTGGGCGATCTCGCCGCCGCCGAGGCCGGGCATACCGAAACCGCCGGCGCGCTGATGGAAGAGCATGTGGCCGGCGATGCCCGCGATCAGGAGGATCGCACCGCGCACCGTCAATTCGTGCTGACCTGGGTTCAGCCGGGTCTGGCGGGGCTGATGGATGGCTCGGTTTCCACGCTCGCGCCGATTTTCGCCACGGCTTTTGCCACGCAGGACACCTGGACCACCTTCCTGGTGGGGCTCGCGGCCTCGGTCGGCGCGGGGATCTCGATGGGCTTCACCGAGGCGGCGCATGACGACGGGGTCATTTCCGGGCGCGGTTCGCCGCTCAAGCGCGGCCTTGCCTCGGGGGTGATGACCACGGTCGGCGGGCTGGGGCACGCGCTGCCATACCTCATTCCGCATTTCTGGACGGCCACCGCAATCGCCATGCTCGTCGTCTTCGTCGAGCTTTGGGCGATTGCCTGGATCCAGAAGCGATACATGCAGACACCGTTTCTGCGCGCGGTGTTCCAGGTGGTGCTGGGCGGCGCGCTGGTCTTTGCCGCCGGGGTGCTGATCGGCAGCGGCTAGCGAGGGTCGGCCACCCGTGCTAAGGGCAGGGCATGCTGCCGGTTTTCCTTGAGACGCTTCCCTTTTTCGCCCTGATCGGCCTGGGCTATGTCGCGGGGCGGAGCGGGTTTTTCCCCGAAGACGCCACCGCGTGGCTGACCCGCTTCGTATTCTATTTCGCGCTGTCGGCGATGCTGTTCCGGTTTTCCTCGAACCTGTCGCTGGGTGCGTTGTTCGACTGGAACTTCATCGCTGCCTATCTGCTGGGAAGCGGCGCGATCTACCTGCTGGCGACCGGGGTCGCCATTGCCCGCCGGCTGAGCGTCGAGGAGGCCGCGATCGAGGCGCAATGCGCCGTTATCGGCAATGTCGGCTTTCTGGGCATTCCCATGCTGACCCTGCTTCTGGGCGAACAGGCGGTGGGCCCGGTAATGATGGTGCTGGCCTGCGACCTGATCGTGTTCGGCAGCCTGATCGTTGTCCTGATCACCGGCGGGCGCGACGGGCGGATGCGCCCGGCCGTCCTGCTGAGCGTCGGGCGCGGGCTGGTGAAGAACCCGATGATCATGTCGATCCTTGCCGGGCTGGCCTGGTCGGCGCTGTCGCTGCCGATCCCGGGGCCGATGGAGTCTTTCCTGACGACGCTGGGCGCCGCGGCAACCCCGGGCGCGCTCTTTGCCATCGGCGCCTCGCTTGCCTCGAAATCCGCCGAGCGGCTGGCCGTGGCCGGGTGGTTGTCCTTTTCCAAGCTGGTGCTGCATCCGGCTGCGGTGGCCCTGGGCGCGCTGGTCCTGTTCCCGGTCGATCGCTACGCTGCGGGGGTGATGATTGCCTGTGCCTCGCTTCCGGTGGCGGGCAATGTCTATATCCTGGCACAACATTACGGTGTGGCGCCGCATCGCGTGTCCGCTTCGATCCTGGTTTCGACCGCGTTCAGCATCGTGACCGTTTCCACCGTGATCGCATGGGTTGCGCAATTCTGAATCTTGCCCGCCGGCCATGCGCGCGCTAGGCCGAAGGCACAACAGACAGGAGACGGGCATGTTCGAGACGGTATCGGAAAATCGCTGCTTCGGCGGCGTGCAGGGCGTGTATTCGCACGATTCGGATGTGTGCGGTTGCACCATGACCTTCGGCCTGTTCCTGCCCGAAAAAGCGCAGCGCGCACCGGTGCCGCTGCTATGGTATCTTTCCGGGCTGACCTGCACTCACGAGAACGCGATGACCAAGGCCGGCGCGCAGGCCTGGGCCGCGCAGCACCAGATCGCGCTGGTATTTCCCGATACCAGCCCGCGCGGCGATCATGTGGCCGACGACGACGCCTTCGACCTGGGCAAGGGGGCGGGGTTCTATGTCAACGCGACGCAGAAACCCTGGGCGCCGCATTATCGCATGTGGGATTATGTGGCGAGCGACCTGCCACGGCTGTTGTTCAACAATTTCCCCCTCGACGAAGCCCGCCAGGCGATTACCGGCCATTCGATGGGCGGGCATGGTGCGCTGACGCTGGCGCTGGGGCTGCCCGGGCGGTTTTCCAGTGTGTCCGCCTTCGCGCCGATTGCCAACCCGACGGCGTCGGACTGGGGGCGCAGGCAACTGTCGGCCTATCTGGGGGCCGACGAATCCCGCTGGGCGCGCCATGATGCCAGCCTGCTGCTGACCGGCGCCCGGTTCGACGGGCCGATCCTGATCGACCAGGGAGCCGCCGATCAGTTTCTCGACCGGCTCCGCCCCGAGGCGCTGGCCGCCGTGCTGGCCGAGACCCGCCAGCCGGCGACGTTGCGGATGCAAAAGGGCTATGACCACAGCTATTTCTTCGTCGCCTCGTTCATGCGCGATCACGTCGCGTTCCATGCCGCGGCGCTTGGCGCGTGAGCCGGATTTTCGTCGATGCCGATGCCTGCCCGGTAAAGGCCGAGGTCGAAAGGGTCGCCGGCCGACATGGGGTGCCCGTCTTCATGGTGGCCAATGGCGGGTTGCGCCCGTCGCCGCATCCGCTGGTCGAAATGGTCTATGTTCCCGAGGGCCCCGACGCCGCCGACAAGTGGATCGCCGGGCGCGCGGGGCCGGGGGACGTGGTGATCACCGGTGACATCCCGCTGGCCGCGAAATGCGTCGAGGCCGGGGCGCGGGTGCTGCGCCATGACGGCGACGCGTTCACGCCGGCAAATATCGGCAACCTGCTGGCAACCCGTGACCTGATGGCCGATCTGCGCGCCGCCGACCCGTTTCGCCAGGGCGGCGGGCGCGGCTTTACAAAGGCCGACCGGTCCCGTTTCCTTGATGCACTGGAACGCGCCTTGCGCGCCGCGAAGGGGCAGGAGGGGCAGAGATGACCGTCACCGCGGTGGTTTTCGACATCGGAAACGTGCTGATCGAATGGCAGCCCGAGCGGTTCTTCGATCGTGTCCTGGGTGCCGACCGCCGGCGCGCCCTGTTCGGTGCGGTGGACCTGCATGGCATGAACGACCGGATCGACCGTGGCGAGGATTTCCGCGAGGTGGTCCTGGAGACGGCCCGGGCCAATCCGGATTTCGGTGCCGAGATCCGCATGTGGCATGACAACTGGCTCGAAATGGCAAGCCCGGAAATCCCGGTCTCGGTGTCACTGTTGCGCGCCTTGAAGGCGCGCGGCGTTCCGGTCTTCGCGCTCAGCAATTTCGGGATCGGCAGTTTCGACCTGGCCCGTGCGCGTTATCCGTTTCTCGACGAATTCGACCGGCGATACATTTCCGGCCACATGGGTGTCGCCAAGCCCGACCCGGCGATCTATGGCATGCTGGAGGCCGATTGCGGCCAAGCGCCCGGGGGGCTGCTTTTCACCGACGACCGGCCCGACAACATCGCCGCGGCGGCGGCGCGCGGCTGGCAGACGCATCTTTTCGAAGGGCCGCAGGGCTGGGCCGCCCGGCTGGTGGCCGAGGGCGTGCTGAGCAACAAGGAGATCACCGAATGACCACCGAGATCATTCCCTTTGCCGAGGCAGAGCCGCTGCTGGATTGGGCTGCGTTGACGCAGGCGCTGGCCGCCGGGCACGAATTGCCGCGGGCCGAGATCCGGGATATCTTTCTTCGTCGCGGCCCGGACACCCTTCTGTCACGGGCGGCCTGGATCGACGGCATGGGAAGCGCGGTCAAGACCGCGACGATCTTTCCGGGCAATCCGGCGCAGGACAAGCCGACCGTCAACGGGGCGGTGAACCTTTATTCGGACAGCGATGGCACGCTGGAGGCGATCGTCGATTTTCACCTGGTGACCAAGTGGAAGACGGCGGGTGACAGCCTTCTGGCGGCCAGCCGGCTGGCCCGCCCCGACAGCGAAGTGATCCTGATCGTCGGCGCAGGCAGTGTCGGCCATTCGCTGTACGAGGCTTATTCCAGCCTCTTTCCCGGGGCGCGTTTCCTGGTCTGGAACCGCAGCGCGGCCGGGGCCGCGCGGATGGCCTCGGCGTTTTCCGATGTTTCGGTTGCCCCCGACCTGGAGGCGGCCGTCCGCCAGGCCGATATCGTGGCCTCGGCCACCATGACCCAGACGCCGCTGATCAAGGGCGCGTGGCTGCGCCCCGGTCAGCATATCGACCTGATCGGCGCCTATCGCAGCGACATGCGCGAGGCCGACGACACCGCGCTCAGGCTTGCACGCATCTTTGTCGACAGTCGGGCCACCACCCTGGGCCATATCGGCGAGATCCAGATCCCGCTGGATCAGGGCGTCATTTCCGAGGCCGATATCGTCGCGGATTACTACGATCTGAAATCGGGGGGGTTCGCGCGCCGGTCCGCCGAAGAGATCACCCTGTTCAAGAATGGCGGCGGCGCGCATCTGGACCTCATGACCAGCCGCTATGTGCTTGAGGCCTGGCGCCGGCGATGATCTGGGCCATCACGCTTCTTGCCGTGGTGGCGTTGGCGGCGGCGGCCCCGCTGGCCGAGCGGTTGCGCCCGGCGATCCGCCGCGCCACGCGGAACCCGGACGGGTGGCGATTGATCCGGCTGTCGCAAGGCATGACGGCGTATCGCTGGGACGGGCCCGTGACCGGACCGGTGGTGGTCTGCGTGCACGGGCTGACGACGCCTGCACTTGTCTGGGATGCCGTGGTGCGCGGGCTGGTGCTGATGGGATTCCGGGTGCTGCGTTACGACCTTTACGGGCGCGGGCTGTCGGACCGGCCGGGCGGCGCGCAGGACCGGGCGTTCTTTCTGACCCAGTTGCGCGACCTGTTGCACGCGCAGGCGGTCGCGGGGCGCTTCATGCTGATCGGCTATTCGATGGGCGGGGCCATCGCCACAGCCTTCGCCGCGGCCTGGCCGGCGCGAGTCGAACGCCTGGTCCTTCTGGCCCCGTCCGGGCTGGGGCATCAGGCGAGCAGGGCAGAGCGTTTCATCACGCGGGTGCCCGGGCTCGGTGACTGGCTGATGCTGTTGCTGGGCGGGGTCTTGTTGCGCCGTGCCATTGGCCGGGCCGCTCTCGCGCCGTCCGCGGTCGAGGGGCTCTATGCCGCGCAGATGCACGAGACCCGGATGCGGGGGTTCCTGCCCGCGGTGCTGTCCAGCAGGCGCCACATGCTGAGCGAGGACATGGAACCCTGCCACCGCGCAATCGCGGCGCAGAAAATCCCCGTTCTGGCGATCTGGGGCAAGGCCGACCCGGTGATCCCGCTGTCCGCCCTTGGCCGGCTTGCGCAGATCAATCCGGCCGCGCGCCAGGAAATGGTGGAAGAGGCCGGACATGGCCTGCCATACACCCATCCCGGGCAGGTCCATGCCGCGCTGCAATCCTTCCTGCGCGACGCCTGAGCATGTCCGCCCGGCGCGCGGCGGTCACGCGCCGACCCGGGACAACAGCTCCAGCGCCGCGGAATGGATGCCCGGATTGGCGGCCGCCAGCACCTGCCCGCCATCGGTTGCCGGGCCGCCTTGCCAGTCGGTGACCAGGCCACCCGCCGCTTCGATCACCGCGATCGGCGCCTGGATGTCATAGGGCTGAAGGCCGGCCTCGACCACCAGGTCGATCTGCCCCAGCGCCAGAAGGGCAAAGGCATAGCAATCCATGCCATAGCGGGTCATCCGCACCCGGCCGGACAGGGCATCGAATGCCTGCTGCTCGGCCGCGGTGCCGACCTCGGGATAGGTGCTGAACAGGATCGCCGCGTCGAGCGGCCGTTCGGGGCGCGTGCGCAAGGCGCGGCTGCCATGCGGGCCGTCAAGCCGCGCCAGACCGAAACCGCCCATGAAACGCTCGCCGGTCCAGGGTTGGTCGATGATCCCGAAGCGCGGCCCGTCGTGATCGGACAGGGCGATCAGCACGCCCCATGTCGGCGTGCCCGACAAATAGGCCCGGGTGCCGTCGATCGGATCGAGCACCCAGGTCAGGCCGGTCGTGCCGGCGGTTTTCCCCATCTCTTCGCCCAGGATCGCGTCGTCCGGCCGCTGCTCGGACAGGATCCTGCGCATCGCAGCCTCGGCCGCGCGATCGGCCGCGGTGACCGGGTCGAACCCCTCGGCCGCCTTGTTGTCGATCTCCAGCCCGGCGCCGCGGAAATGCGCAAGCGTTTCCACCCGCGCGGCATCGGCCAGCGCATGAGCAGTCTCGATCAGCGATGTCGCGTCGATTTCAGGCATGACACAAGCCCATCCAGCCAGCGCGG
This sequence comes from Actibacterium sp., assembly GCA_016278325.1. GTDB lineage: Bacteria > Pseudomonadota > Alphaproteobacteria > Rhodobacterales > Rhodobacteraceae > JADQCB01. The sequence goes on along the minus strand of JADQCB010000037.1, from coordinate 75,932 downwards.
GCCAAGCCCCTAGGCGCATGTCGGGCGGAGGTCAACCCGACGCTTGTGGTTGGTCGCTCAACACGCGCGCAAGGTCGAACAGGCGCCGGCGCTGGTTTTCAGGGATCGCGTAATAGGAACGCACCAGTTCCAGCGCCTCGCGTTCGGCCATCGGATCGGCGGGAACGCCGTTGGCATCGGGCGCCTCGTCCTCCTTCCGGTCGAGCCCTTCGAAGAAGAAACTGACCGGCACATCCAGCGTTTCGGCGATATCCCACAGGCGCGAGGCGCTGACGCGGTTCATTCCGGTTTCGTATTTCTGGATCTGTTGAAACTTGATCCCGACGCGTTCGGCAAGCCCTTGCTGGGTCATTCCGACCATCCAGCGACGGTGGCGAATCCGTTTCCCGACATGGATGTCCACAGGGTGTGTCATGAGTCTGCTCCTCTATTCTGAGGAGAGTTATGCAAATGTCGCGCCAGAATAACCGGCCCGACAACATCTGCCAGATCTAGTTCGGAAAACAATTGATAAGAATGCAAAAAAATTCGTCAGCCCAATTTTCTCTTCTGGCATGTCCACCGGAACCTGCGGACCCGGGGGGGCGGCACGTCGCTGCCATGTTGAGATTTCATCGCGCATTGCAACTTGCAAAGCGATCTGCAAGATTCTCGCAAAGCGCTGCGCAAGATTTGCCTTGCGTTTCAGTATCCCAGGGCGCAGCCATCCTTGCGCGGATCAGATCCGCCCTGCAACACGCCGGTCCGATCGTCGATCAGGATTGCCTGCGCGCCGCCGATCGGTTCCTGCGGGATAACGACATCGTGGCCCATGCCTTCCAGTTCGGCGCGCACGGAGTCGTCATAACCGCGTTCGACCTTCAGGATACCGGCATCGGCAAAGCTGCGTGGCCCGTCGATCGCCGCCTGTGGCGCCATCCCGAAATCCACGACATTGGACAGGAACCGGACATGCCCGTTGGGCTGATAGGCGCCGCCCATCACCCCGAAAGGCATGATCAGTTTTCCGTTCCGGCGAATCATGCCCGGGATGATCGTGTGCATCGGTCGCTTGCCGCCGGCCGCTTCATTGGGATGGCCCTGCTGCAAGGTGAAGCCCGCGCCGCGATTCTGGAAATTGATCCCGAACCGGTCCGAGGCCAGCCCCGAACCGAAACTGTGATAGACCGAGTAGATCAGCGAAACCGCCATGCGGTCTCGATCCACCACCGTCAGATAGACCGTATCCTTGTGCACGGCCTCGCTCAGCGCGGCGGGGCTTGCCATCGCGCGGTTCGGGTCGATCAGGCCGGCCAGCCGCTCGGCCGTGCGGTCCGAAAGCATGTGCTCCAGCCGTGTCATGTGATCGGCATCGGCCAGGAAGCGGTTGCGCGCGTCATAGGCCAGCTTGGCGGCTTCGGCCTCGATATGCACGCGGCGAGCGCCGAAAGGCTCCATCGCGGCGATGTCGAAATGGCTCAGGATCCTGGCCATCAGGATCGCCGTTGCCCCCTGGCCGTTCGGCGGATGCTCGACCAGGTCCACATCCCGGTAGGTGCCGCTGACCGGGTCGCAATAGGTGCAGGCGGTTGCGGCGAAATCCTCCAGCGCATGGGGGCCGCCCAACGCCCGCAGGCTGTTGACCATGTCCTCGGCGACCTCGCCTTCGTAGAAGCCCTTGCGCCCGTCCATCGCGATACGGCGCAGCACCTCGGCCTGCCCCGGTGCGCGAAACACCTGGCCCGTTTGCGGCGCGTTTCCCTGGAACAGGTAATGCGTGCGTGCGGCGCCTTGCAGCCGTGGTTCGGCCACTTTCCAGTCGAAGGCGGTGCGCGGGGCAACCGGGACCCCGGCCTCGGCATAGTGGATGGCAGGGGCCAGACAGGCCTTCAGCCCGGCCCGGCCCCAGTCCTTCGACAAGGTGCAAAAGGCATCGACCGCGCCCGGAATCGTCACGGCCTCGGGGCCGTCCGTCGGCACCGTCCGGTGTCCGTCGTGGCGAAGTCTCTCGGCCGAAAGCGCCGCCGGCGCCCGGCCCGATCCGTTCAGTGCGACGATGCGTTCCTCGTCCGCCGGTTTCAGCAGAACGAAGCAATCGCCGCCGATGCCGGTCATCTGCGGCTCGCATATACCCAGAAGAACCGCAGCGGCGATCGCCGCGTCCGCCGCGTTTCCGCCCGCCTCCAGCATCTGGATCGCAACCTTCGCGGCAAGCGGATGGGATGTTGCACAAATGCCGTTCGTGGCAAGGACGGCCGAGCGGCCGGGAAGGTGAAAATCGCGCATGCTGTTGTCTCGTTTTCCTGTCGACGCGCGGAACACTAGGCACCGCGACGGCAGATGCCAATGCGGTTTCTTGCGACAAGTCGGGACCGGCATGGAGAAGGATCTGCAAAGAACCTCGACGTCGCGCACTGGGTGGGGGCTGTTAACGCGACGCCGAGGGAAGCCTTTTGCAGCTACATCCCCTGTCTGCCGCGGCTTTCGGGCCGCCATGTGGTCGTATTGTGACCGTTTTCGGGCAGTTCGATGCGGCCATCACGCCCTATTCCCGAGGGTCACCCAGAAGCGGGAGCAGAAAACGCAGGTTGTTGCATGTTCCGTTCCGCGTGTAACACAGATCCCGTGTCAGCGTCCGGATCAGAAGCAGGCCATACCCGCCTTCGTTCATTGCCTCGGCGCCGGGTCCGTCTGGCGCAGAGCAATCGGGCAGTTGCCCGCCGGGCATCGGCGCGCCCCTGTCAGAGACATGCACGGCAAGCCCGGCGCCACAAATGCAGATCAGCAGGGTCACGGGCCCGGCCCGCGTGCCGCGATAGGCATGTTCGGCGACATTGTTCAGAACCTCGGCGATAACGATCTGCACCGTGCCGCGATGTGACGGGCCGATTCCCTGTCGGATCAGCCAGTGCGACAGGGTCCGCAATGCCCGTCGAATCGCCATGACGTCGGCCTCAAGCTCAACACGGAAAGTCGCCGCCGGGCGGTGGACGCTGCCTGAACCGGTGTCGCCCGTTGGGTCAGGCATGCAGGAAAGCCCCGTGTTCATGCTGCGTCGGATCCCGACGCAAGCGCGGTGTCGAGGTCGGGGTGAATTCTGAAAACGCTGTCCATGCGCGTCAGCCGGAACACCTTGGCGACGGTCGGGGTCAGGCCGGCGAGGTCGAGCCGTCGGTCGGGCCCCAGCTGTTTCATCACCGACACGACCGCACCAAGGCCACTGCTGTCCAGGAATTCGACCCGTGAAAGATCCAGCACGACGCGGCCATGGCCCGATGTCGTCACCTCACGCATCCGGTCCTTGAAGTGAATCGCCGCGGCCGCGTCGATGCGCGGGGCGTCCACATGCACCACCTGCCTTCCCCCGCGATTCTCGGTCGGCAAATCCATGCTGTCCTCCGTCCGTTTGCAGGCAGAGGCTAGAGGTCAATCGTTACCATTCTGTATCCGGTTCACGACGCTCTGGTTGCACGGCGGTCGACAGACCGAAGTCAACCTGCCATCACCTTTTCGAGGGCGGTGTCGAGTGCGGCCGGATCGTCGAATTCGAGCCGCACCGGCAGGGTCAGCACCTTGTGCCTGAAATGCGCCGGCAGGCGCACCGCGTCCTTTTCGGTGGTCACCAATTGCGCCCCGAGCAGGCGGGATTCGTTTTCCAGCCGGGCCATCAGCGCATCGCCGAGCGGCTGGTGATCGCTCAGCGCCTCGGCCCGCAGCAGCCTGGCGCCCAGCCCGCGCAAGGTGGAAAAGAATTTCTCGGGCTGGCCGATTCCGGCGAAGGCGAGAACCTCCAGCCCGGTCCAGTCCATGCCCGTCGGCAACGGTTTCAGCGCGCCGGTCGACCGCGGCAGGCAGAGCTGCGGCCCCCAGACCCGGTCAAGATGACGTTGCGCGGCACCCGGCCCGATCGAAAGCAGCAGGTCGGCGCGTTTCAGGCCGGTCGCCAGCGGTTCGCGCAAGGGGCCCGCGGGGATCACCCGCCCATTTCCGAAACCGGTGGCGGCATCGACGACGACGATCGACAGGTCCTTGGCCACGGCGGGGTTCTGGAACCCGTCATCGAGCAGGATGACATCCGCGCCCGCGGCCTCGGCCGCGCGCACGCCGGCGGCCCGGTCGCGGGCGATCCAGGTGGGCGCGAAGGCGGCCAGCAGCAACGGTTCGTCGCCGACATCGGTGGCGCCATGCGCGCGTTCGTCTATGCGCAGCGGACCGGTCAGCCGGCCGCCATACCCGCGGGAGACGACATGCGGGCGCGCACCGGATGCGATCAGCCGCTGCGCCAGGGCGATCGTGGTCGGGGTCTTGCCCGTGCCACCCGCATTGATATTGCCGATGCAGATCACGGGAACACCGGCCCTGTACGGATGGCCCCTGGCCAGTCGTCGCGCCGTCCCCCAGGCATAGAGCGCGCCCAACGGCCACAGAAGGCGGGCGGCGATCCCGGGGTGTTGCGGCGCGGAGAACCAGAAGGACGGTGCGCGCATCAGCCCCGCTCCGTCCGGTCCAGCAAGTCGCAAAGCCGGGTCGCGATCCAGAGCGCGGTCTCGGCCCCCTCGGTCGCGATCTGCCATGCGTCATGCGCCAGCCCCGCGGCCTGATCGGGGGAAATGAGATGGTCGAGCGCCTGGGCGAGCTCGGTTGCGCCATGCACCTCTCGTGCCGCCTTGGCGTCATCGAGCCGGTCGAGGAAGGATCCATGACCGCCGTGATGCGGGCCATGCAGGATCGCCGAGCCAAGCGACGCCGCCGCGAAGGGATCAATGCTTCCCGTTCCGTCAAGCGATCCGCCGAGAAACGAGATCGGCGCCAGCCGGTACCACAGGCCCAGTTCGTCCCGGGTGTCGGCCAGGTAGATCTGGGTTTCTTCGTCCGGCTCCTCTTCGGCCGACCGGCGGGCCACCTGCCAACCGCGCTCGCGAAGCAGCCGGGCCAGTTCGGGGCCGCGCGCCGGATCGTCGGGAACCAGGATCAGAAGCAGACGATGGGCAAGCCGGGCCACCGCGGTCTGCGCCTCGACGATGATGCGATCCTCGTCGGGGGTCGTCTGTGCCGCAAGCCACAGCGGGCGCCCGGCGATGAGGCCCGCCATGGCGTCGCGTTCCGCCTCGTTCCAGCCCGGAACCGCGGTCACGTCTTCAATCGTTGCGCAGACCGTGACCATGGCTTCGGGCAGACCAAGCCGCTCAAGGGCCGACCCTGCCTCGGTGCCGATGGCGAAAACATGGTCGGCCTGGCGCAACTGGCGTCGCTGTCCCCGGGTCGGGGGGCGGTCACAGATCATAACGACCGGGACCCCGGCAGAGAGCAACGCGCCGGACAAGGGCTGTGCCAGCGCCGAGGTGAAAATCAAGGCCACATCGGGGCGCCAGTGCCCGGCAAAGGAGGGCGCGTCGGCGGGGAGTGGCCGCCAGAGCACCGTCGTGCCGTCATCCTCCTGCAGTGGCACGAATGTCGCCGCGTCGCTGCCGACGCACAGGACCGTCAGGCCAGGGCAGATCTGCCCGGCCGCGTGAACCAGGGCGGCAACGCCGGGAGTCTCGCCCAGAACCAGAACCACCGGTCCTTCGGGACGGGGTTGCTCGGCAAAGGACAGCTGCATCGGGCGCTCGGCCACCGGTTGCACCGCCGGCGCCGGATCGCGGTGCCAAACCCGCTTTAGCCAGGAAATGATAAGAGGGGGGGGGGCCATCGCCGCCGGGCTCAGCCGTCAAGCTCTTCCGTCGGGCTGGCCTCTGTCCCTTCATCACGCAGCCGATGCAGATGCGCGATGAAATAGCGCATATGCGCGTTGTCCACCGTGCGCTGCGCTTCGGCCTTCCACGCGCTATAGGCGCTTTCGTAATCGGGGAAGATGCCGACGACATGAATGTCGTCGACATTCTTGAATGCAGTGCTGCCGGGGTCTACCAGTTCACCACCGAAGACTAGATGCAGGCGCTGTGTCATTGTTCGCTCCGATTTTTCGCGGGATCTCTCGCAGCAAACCTAGACCATGCCGCAGCGCCGCGAAAGGGTCCGCCCGAGCGCGTGTCTGACCCTCCCGTTCCACCGCTCAGGCAAGCCGGCGCAGGATCTTCGCATGCAGGGCCGGCGGCGCGGCCACCAGCCCCGCGGAAACCGCAGACGCGGTGTTGAACTTCAGCGGCGCCCCGCCGCGGTCGCTGACCACACCTCCGGCCTCGCCGACGATCAGCGCCCCGGCGGCGCTGTCCCAGTGCCAACTGTCGCGAATCGTTATCATCGCATCGAAACGCCCCTCGGCCACCAGGCACATCCGATAGGCCAGCGACGGCCGCAGATGCGCGTCAATCCGCGGCACCGGCCCGGCCCAGAATTGCGGCCGCAAGGCCGAGCTGGCGATCAGGATCGCGGCCCCGTCCAGCGCGGCCCGCCCCGTGGCGCGGATCCGCGTTCCGTTCAGCGTGGCACCGGCATCGCGCGCGCCGGCATAGAGCCGCCCCAGCATCGGCAGAAAGACCACCGCGGCATGCGGGACGCCATCCTCGACCACCGCCAGCGAATGGGCAAAGGCGCGCTCGCCCTTCATGAAGGCCCGCGTGCCATCGATCGGATCGACGATGAAAATGCGACGCGCCGACAGGCGGGCCGGCGCGTCACGGCTTTCCTCCGACAGCCAGCCGTAATCGGGCCGCGCGCCGGACAGCATCTCGTGCAGCATGGCGTCGATGGCGATGTCGGCCTCGGTGACAGGCCCCTGTGACCCCGGCTTTTCCCAGCTGCGCGGCGCCTGCTGCCAGAACCGCGCCGCGATCTGCCCGGCCGTCCGCGCGGCCCGGATCAGAAGCGCAAGATCATTCGCCGGCAAGCGTCATGCCTTCGACCAGCAGGCTGGGCACCCGGCGCGACAGATGCACCTGCGCATCATTGGCCGGAACCATGCCACGCAGCATGTCGCGCAGGTTGCCGGCGATGGTGCATTCGTTGACCGGATAGGCAAACTCGCCATTTTCTACCCAGAAACCGGACGCCCCACGCGAATAATCCCCCGTCGTGGCATTGATCGACGACCCGATCATCGAGGTCACCAGCAATCCGGTGCCCATGTCGCGCAATAATTCGCCGCGGCTTTGCGCGCCCGGCGTCAGCGTGACGTTGGATACCGCTGGCGCGGGCGGCGCCGAGGGGCCGCGCGCCGCGTTCGCGGTGCTTTCCAGCCCCAGCTTGCGGGCGGTGGCCAGGTCCAGCACCCATCCGGTAAGCACGCCGTTCTCGACAATCGCGCGCTTCGCCGTCGCCAGACCCTCGGCATCGAACGGTCGAGAGCCGCCGATGCGGGGGCGCAGCGGATCCTCGATCAGCGACAGGCCGGGCGGCAGAACCGTTTCCCCCATCGCATCGCGCAGCCATGACGCGCCGCGGGCGATCGCGGTGCCGTTGATCGCCGCCAGCAGATGCCCGATCAGCGACGCGGCGATGCGCTCGTCGAACAGCACCGGAAAGGCTCCGCTCCGCGGGCGGCGCGGATTGGCGCGGGCCACGGCGCGCTCGCCGGCCGTTCGGCCGATCTGCGCGGCGTCCGGCAGATCGCACTGGAAGACACGCGACTCCGCGTCGTGGTCGCGTTCCATCCCGGTCCCCGTGCCAGAGATCGCAACGCAGGAAATCCCGCGTTCGCTCCGCATGTAGCCACCCGAAAACCCGTTCGAGGCGGCAAGATGGATCCGCTGCCGCCCATACCCGGCCGAGGCCGATTGAACCTGCGTAACCCCCGAAACCGCGCGCGCCGCCGCCTCGGCGCGCCGCGCGTCGTCCGCCAGAACGGCCGGATCGGGCTCTGGCGCCGGGTCCACCAGCTCCAGCGCGTCAAGGTTCCACCCATGCGCCAACTGCGCCGGATCGGCCAGCCCCACGAACGGGTCCGCAGGGGCCTCGCGGGCCATCGCCACGGCGCGTTGTGCCATTTCGGCAATCGTCGTATCGCGCGTGTCCGAGGTCGAGACGCAGGCCTGCCGCCGTCCCAGCAGAACCCGCAGCCCGATATCGGTGCCCTCTGCCCGCTCGGCCTGCTCCAGGACACCGCCGCGCACATCGATCGACAGCGAGGTGCCATCGACCGCAATGGCATCCGCGGCCTCGGCGCCGGCTTTCATCGCCGCGTCGATCAGGCGCGCGGTCAGGGTTTCGGGCGTGTCGCTCATCTGGGGCTCCGTCCATTCTGCCACCCGGCATCAGGTAATCGCGCGCCCCGCCGGGCGCAAGCCGCCACGCCCGGTCCTTCACCTTGGCCGAAATACTCCGGGGTTTGGGGCAGGGCCCCAATCCGCGCGCAGCGCCAGAAGGCGTCCGCCCGCAGGGCGGGCAATCGGGTCAGGCGGCGCGCTTCACCGCAGGCGCTGGCCATTGGCCAGGACCTGGCCCTCATCGGTCACCTCGATTTCCGAGACCAGCGTATCCTCGCCCGCGCCGGGACGGGCGAACAGGCCCAGCATCATCCGCATCCCCTGCGCCCGCTCCTGCGGCAGCAGCCCCAATGCGACCAGCCGGTCCAGCAGCGTGTTCCCACCTTCGAGTTCCAGGTTCACCTTGCCGACGGGCTGCGGCATGTTTCCCGGCGCGCCCGCGTTGTCGAAGGTGAAACTGCCACGGCCGGTCAGCGATGCGCCGGCCAGGCTCAGCTCCAGCGCGTTCAGCTCCAGCGCCGCGATCTCGGCCGGCGGCGCGTCGGTCATCTGCGCGGCAATCTCCGGGTCCATGAAATCCACCAGCCAGCGTCCCCGGCCCGAGATGTCCACCACCAGGTCGGCGGGGTCGTGCGGCAGGGTGCCTTGCGGGTCGAACATCGACCAGAGCATCTCGCCCATTTCGATGCCCTTGTAAGAGGCCAGCAGGCCGAAATCGCGCATTTCCTCGGATTTCGTGGCCGGGATTGTCACGCGAAAGGCGCTTTCCGCGATCCGGGCGGTGATCTCGGGCAGCGGAATCTGCGATCCGCTCATCGCTATATCCAGACCCGTCTGGGTCGCGGCGTATTCCAGGGTTTCGGGGTTCATCGTGACCGAGAAACGCCCCCCCCGCACGGTTCCATCGGCCTGCATCGTCTGGGCCGCATCGGCGAAATCGAAACTGAAACTCGCCGGCCCGTGGCTGATTTCGGAATCGGTCGTGAAGCCGGCCTTCAGCATCGCGCCCATATTCGCCATGTCGCCGTCTTGGGGCACGGTCGAGGCCGAGCGCGATTTCAGGTCCTGTGCCGAAACCGACAGCTTTGCATGTCCTTTCCCCTCGGGCTCGCGAATGTCCATCGCCAGCGACGCCTGCGCGGCATCGAAACTGGCCTCGATCCTGCGCGGATCGGTCCCGCCGATCATATACTGCGCGGCCAGTGTCGTCAGGTTCAGGTTGAGCCCGGTCTGAACGGGTTTCCCGTCGACCGTCATTTCGGGCATCAGCACGAACAGTTCACGCGCCGACGTGGTGAAATCCAGGTCGCCCGGATTGCCGCTGATGATCGTTTCCAGGCCGGTTTGCCGAATGGTCATCGGCATGACCAGGGTCTCGCCCTCGGCCGGATCGACCGAAAACGTCATCTTGTGTTCTTCCGGCAGTTCCAGCCGAACCGTGCCGTCACCCCGCCCGGTCAGCGTCATGGTGCCAAGATCGCCTTCGATGCGGCCCTCGGGCATGTCCATGGCAATCTTCATGTCGCTGACGGTCAGCCTGTCGCCGGTCTGCGTGACGTTGCCGGTAAAGACCTTGCCATAGCTCTGGCCGATGGCCTGAATGCTGTCCCATGCCTGCGCGGCGGTGATGTCGGCCAGGGCCGGCGTCGCCCCCAGCATGCCGGTGGCCAGCGCCGCGGTCGAAATGAATTTGCAGTATTTCATCATGCGCTCCCTGTGCGTCGATCCAGTTGCCGAGACCTTCCGCTTTCGCCTTGGCGGGGTCAAGCGAAGGTTGGCACTGGAAACAGTGCCGCCGGGCGCGTATCGAGAGGAAAACATGGGTTACAGGAGGTATTGCCGGACATGGATGAAATGACGGGAAAGACGGTCGTTATCACCGGCGCCAGCCGGGGTATCGGCGCCGCGGCCGCGCGGACCTTTGCCGCAGCAGGGGCCAATGTGGCGCTGCTCGCGCGCAGTTTCGACGAGATCGGGGCGCTGGCCGCCGAGATCGGCGAGACCGCGACGGCCCAGGCCTGCGACGTGCGTGATTTCGACGCGGTCCAGGCGGCGGTTCGGGCCGCGGCGGACCGGTTCGGCGGCCTGGATGTCCTGATCAACAATGCCGGCGTGATCGAGCCGATCGCGATGCTGGACAAGACCGATCCGGCCGCGTGGGGCCGGTTGATCGACATCAACGTGAAGGGGGTCTTTCACGGGATGCGCGCGGCCTTGCCGATCATGATCGCCGCCGGCGGCGGCACGATCATCACCACAAGCTCGGGCGCGGCGCACAACCCGCTGGAGGGCTGGAGCGCCTATTGCAGCTCGAAGGCCGGGGCTGCGATGCTGACTGCCTGTCTCGACAAGGAAACCCGTGGCCAGGGAATTCGCGCCATGGGCCTGTCGCCCGGCACCGTTGCCACGCAGATGCAGCGCGAGATCAGGGCCAGCGGCGTGAATCCGGTCAGCCAGTTGGAGTGGTCCGCCCATATCCCGCCGGAATGGCCCGCCCGGTGCCTGCTGTGGATGTGCAGCGCCGATGCCGATGATTTCGTCGGGCAGGAGGTCAGCTTGCGCGACCCCGAGATCCGCGCCCGGGCGGGAATCGACGGGTGATCGGGATCGCGAAAACTTCGGCGCGCTGGACGATCACGCTGAACCGTCCGGAAAAGGCCAACGCGCTGACCCGGCTGATGCTGGAGGACCTGGTCGCGGCGGTGGCGGCGGCCGGCGCGGCGCAGGTGCCGGTTGTGGTGCTTACCGGCGCGGGGAACGTGTTCTCGGCCGGGGCCGATCTGGACGAGGCGCGGGCCGGGCTGTCCACCGATCCCCTGTGGGAACGCGTTTCGGCCGCGTTGGCCGATCTGGATGCGCTGACCATCTGCGCGCTGAACGGTACCCTGGCCGGTGGCGCCTTCGGGATGGCGCTGGCCTGCGATATCCGGCTGGCGGTGCCCGGCGCCGGGTTCTTCTACCCGGTGATGAAGCTGGGCTTCCTGCCGCAGCCCTCCGACCCTGCAAGGCTGGTCGCCCTGGTCGGGCCGGCGCGGGCCAAGCTGGTTCTGATGGGCGGGGCGAAACTGACCGCCGAAGAGGCGCTGCATTTCGGCCTGGTCGAGCGCATCGTGGATCGCGCGCAGATGGATGCGGCCGTGGACGCCCTGGCCGAGGCGGCACAAGGCGCCACCGGTGCGCATCGCGTCGCGATCAAGACGATGTGTGGCTGAACATGGCCGGCTTCGCGTCCGGGCGGGCCGATCCGCGTTTTCAGTGGCATGCGCGCCCCGTGCATCGGCCCGGACCGGGCGCGCGCGAGGATCAGAGACAAGGCGGTTCGTGTGGTCGAGCATGTTGACGCGCTGGTGATCGGTGGCGGGCCGGCCGGCTTGATGGCGGCAGAAGCGCTGGTTACGGCAGGTCGGCGTGTCCTCATCGCCGAGGCCAAGCCCTCGGCCGGTCGCAAGTTCCTGATGGCGGGCAAGTCGGGGTTGAACCTGACCAAGGCCGAACCGTTCGAGAGCTTCGTGGCGAATTTCGGTGCCGCAGCGCCATTTCTTCGCCCGATGCTCGCGGGGTTCGGCCCGGACGCCGTGCAGCGGTGGGCGCGGGACCTCGGCCAGGAGCTGTTCACCGGCAGTTCCGGGCGGGTATTCCCCCAAGCGATGAAAGCCTCGCCCTTGCTGCGCGCCTGGCTGGCGCGGCTGTCCGGCGCGGGTGTGGATCTGCGCAGCCGCTGGCGGTGGCAAGGGTGGCACGGCGGTGACCTGCTTTTTGAAACCCCCGCCGGGCCGGCACGGGTTGCGCCGCAGGTGACGATATTCGCAATGGGGGGCGCAAGCTGGGCGCGGCTTGGCGCGGATGGCGCCTGGGCGTCGATCATGGCGCGGCGCGGCGTGGCGCTGGCGCCTTTCCGGCCGGCGAACATGGGGCTGTCGGTGACATGGTCGCCGCATATGCAGCGACATTTCGGCGCCCCGGTGAAGGGAACCGCCCTGATCGCGGGGGCGCATGTGACGCGAGGCGAATTCGTGATCTCGGCGCGCGGGCTGGAAGGCGGAGGCATCTATTCGGTTTCGGCCGCGGTTCGGGACGGCGCCGATCTGTTCGTCGATCTGATGCCGGACTGGTCCGAGGAAAGAATCGCCGCGCGCCTGAACCAGGGGTCCGCGAAGGACAGCCTGCCCAACCGGTTGCGCAAGGCGCTGCGCCTGGATCCGGTCCGGCAGGCATTGTTGCTGGAGTTCGCCCGGCCGCTGCCCGCAGGCGCGGATCTGGCGCGGCTGGTCAAGCGGTTGCCATTGCGTCATGCCGGGCCGCGCCCGATCGACGAAGCGATCTCGACGGCCGGCGGCGTGATGTGGGATGCGCTGGATGACGGGCTGATGCTGCGCGCGATTCCGGGCGCCTTCTGTGCCGGCGAGATGCTGGATTGGGAAGCACCGACAGGGGGCTACCTGCTGACCGCCTGCCTGGCAACCGGGCTTTGGGCGGGGCGCGCGGCCGCGGGTTATTCCCGGGGTCGGGTCAGCTGATCCCGGCGCGCAGCCGATGCAGGAAATCCGGCCAGTCGCGTTCGGCCACGGTCGCCTCGCGCACCAGCGCGTCGAAATGGCGGGTGAACGCCTCGATCCGCGGGGTGTCGCGGAACGCCAGATAGTTGCGCCCCAGGTAGAGCACCGCCAGCAACGGGCCGAAGATCGTCACCGGTGCGGAAAACACCCGCCGCGCATCGAACAGCGTCACCCGCAGCGACGGGTAAAGCTGGTCGTGCAGATCGAGGAAACGGTCGATCTGTTCGCGGCGGAGATCCGCGGGCAGACCGCGGTAATACCCTTCCGCCCGGGCGAAGGACCGGACCTCGTGCAGGGGCATTGCGATTTCATAGTCCGATCTCGCGCGTCGCATCCAGTTCAGGCGGTCCTCGGACGCGCCGATCGCCTGTTCGGTGGTCCGGCCCAGATGCGGCCGGTATTCCCAGCGCAGCATGTCATGGGTCTTCAGCATGTCGGACAGGCCGGCGGGCACATGGCGGATCTTGTAGCCGGCGGCTTCGCGATGCCAGGCGAAGATCTGCTCGTCGACCAGCGCCCGCGGCGCCGAGGTCAACGCCATCGAGGTGGCAAGGATGTCGGCGGCACTTTCCGGCCGGTCGCTGAGCCCCAGAAGCCAGTCGGCCGAAACCCCCAGCGCGGCGGCGCATTCTGCCACGACCTGGGCATTGGGCAGCCGCGCGGCGCCGGGGGCCAATAGCTGTGATATGGTCGAACGGTCCACCCCGATTTCGCGGGCCAGCGCGCTCTGGTTGGTGCCGCGGCTTTCCATCGCCCTGGCAAGCCTGTCGCGCAACAGTTCGGCACGGGTGTTCTTGTTCATCAGAATCGACATTGTTGATCAAATATCACTTATAGATGAAAATGTTAACTATTCCGGGAATGGGCAACAACCCGCAGCCGGGCTATGCAGGGATCACGCCAGCATCGGAGGATTTATGGAAACGCGGCAGCGCACCGTCGTCAAAGCAGTCTTATGGAACCTGATCGGGTTGGCAACCATGGGGGGTGTCGGGTTGCTTGCCACGGGGTCGGTCGCGCTGGGCGGCGGGATCGCCCTGATCAACACGGTGCTGGGGCTGATCTGCTATGTGCTCTATGAACGCCTGTGGCAACGGATCGGATGGGGGCGCGATCGGTGAATCCCCCCGGTCGGTGGCACGGCATTGCCCGCAACCCCCCGGCGCTGCCCGGGATCGGTGTCAGCGAAGCCGCTCGTAGGCGGATCTTTCGGTCGTGTTGTCGAAGAACGGCACGCTTTCAGGGGGCAGCCCGCTGTGCAGCAGCCCCGCGACCTCGGCCAGCACCACCTCGGTTATGAAAGGCAGATCCAGGGCGCGGGCTTGCGCCAGCGGAACCCAATGCAGATGCGAAAGCTCGTCCTCGGCGCGGCTGAAATCGTCCAGATCGCCGATGACCTTTTCGGCCTCGACCAGGAAAAAGCGCGCGTCGAAGCGGCGCGGCCGCCCCGGCGGCGTGATCGCGCGGAAAATGAAGTGAAGGCCGGCGGGGTTGGGCAGATGCCCGGTTTCGGCAAAGCCGCGCCAGCCGCGCGGCGCCGGGTCGGGCCATGTCCCCGGTGCCCCCAGGATCAGGCCGGTTTCTTCCCATAATTCGCGGATCCCGGCCGCCACCAGGGCCGGGGCCAGCGTCGGATCGGCCTGTCGGGTCAGCTGCGCGGCACTGGCCGGGGTCAACGGGCAGGCAAGCGGCACGATGCCGTCCACGCGATCCACCGCGCCGCCGGGAAAGACATATTTGCTGGGCATGAACGCCGCGCCGGCGCCGCGCTGTCCCATGAGGACACTGGGCGTGGTGGCCTTGTCGCGCAGCACGATCACCGTGGCCGCGTCGCGCAACGCCGATTTGTCGACGCCGCTCAGCCCTCCGCTCCGAAGCCGTGCATCCGCTTGGCCCATTGCACGCCGACGATCATGCCCTTGAGCCGCGGCAGAAGATAGAGCGACAGCGCCACGCAGCCCACTGAGATCACCGACGCCAGCACCAGCGGATCGGGCCGGAACGTCGTGAAACTCCACAGGATGATCGGCGCCATGAGATGCCCGACGATCAGGATGGTCAGATAGGCCGGCCCGTCATCGGCGCGATGGTGGTGCAGCTCTTCGAGGCAGACCGGACAGCTGTCGCGCACCTTCAGATAGCCGCGCAGCATCGGCCCCGCGCCGCAACTCGGACAACGGCGGCGCCATCCGCGCAGCATTGCAGGGCGCATCGGTCTCTCGCTGGTTTCGGTCATTTCGTTCTGCATCCTTCAGTGGCGGGCCGGCAGTCTGGACCGCTTCCTTCTCAATATGGGAAATTTCTTTGCCCGGCAAAAGGGGGCCGGTGGCTTTGCGGCGCGATGTCACAACCCATCCGGCCCGATGGCCCCTGATGGCCGTGATGTCCACCCGGCTGGCTGGATACCGGGCGCGGCATTTTGACATGCGGGAAGGCAGGTGGCCGTGCCAGGCGCCGGCAGCCGGCGGACCGGGTGCGGACTTTCCGGCGATAGGCGCCCTGCCGCGGTCAGGCCGCTGCGGGGCCGCTGGTGACCTTGTTGCGCCCCTCGGCCTTGGCCGCGTAAAGCGCGGCATCGGCGCGGCGCAAGAGATCCTCGGCCGTGCAGGGCCGATTGCCGCAGCTTGCAACGCCGATACTGCACGATACATGAACGGTCCCGCCGCCGCCCGGCAACGTCACCGCCGCTTCATCGACGCTTTTTCGCAAACGCTCGGCCGTTTCCATCGCGATGCGATGCGTCGTCTCGGGCAGGGCGACCAGGAATTCCTCGCCGCCGATTCGTGCCACCATGTCTACCGGGCGCAGGTTGCTTGCCAGAACCCGCGCCACCTGTTCGAGCACCGCATCCCCCGCGGCATGGCCATGCCTGTCGTTAACCAGCTTGAACCGGTCCAGGTCGAGCTGCATGACCGCGAGGGGACGGCGCAATTCGACCGCCCGCTCGGCCATCCGCGCCAGATGCGGCAGCGCGTAGCGACGGTTGAACAGGCCGGTCAGCGGGTCGGTGACCGCCATCTTCAGCCCGTCCTGCAAAGAGGCACGCAGCCGGTCGGCCTGGCGTTTGCCGGCGAGCTGGGCCTTCAGCCGCAAGGCCAGTTCATCCGCGTCGAACGGGTCGAACAGCACGTCGTTCGCGCCCAGATCCAGTGCCATCGCCGCGCTTTCCCGCGCCGCTTCGGGCATGAGCATCACCACGGCGCAATGTCGTGTTGCGCTGCGGGCCCGCAGATCGGGCAACAAGCTCAAACCATCGCTTTGCCGGTCCAGGTCGGCGGCGATCAGGAACAGGTCGGGCGCCTTGTCGGGGCAGGACAGGGCCAGCGCCTCGGCCCGGGTCATCACCAGCAGGTCGGCGCCCGATCGGCTGCGAAGTGCGGCCTTCCACGCCAACGCCGTTTCGGGTTTCGGCGCCAGAAGGGCGATGCGCCCCCTGCCGACGAAACCCGCCGCCGGATCGTCGAATCCCAGCGCGCGGCGGGTGCCTTCGCGCAGGGCCAGTTCCTGCGCCGTTTCGCTTGCCCGCAACAGGCTGCGCACCCGCGCAAGCAGAAGACGGTCATCCAGCGGCTTGGCCAGGAAATCGTCGGCCCCGGCTTCCAGCGCGCGCATCTTTTGCGCGGCGTTGTTTGCAGAGGTGATCATGATTACGGGGATTTCCGCCGTCTCGGGATCGGCCTTGAGGCTGCGGCACAGCGCGATCCCGTCCATGTCGGCCAGGGCCACGTCCAGCAGGATCAGGTCCGGCCGGGCCTGTCGGGCCGTGTGCTGGGCGCCTTGTCCGCTATCGGCCTGAATCACTTCGTAACAGGCTTTCGCCAGGCGAACTTTCATCACGATCCTGTTCGTCGCGACATCGTCGACGACGAGGATTCGCCCCGGCATTGCGGATTCTCCCCTGCCTGTGTCGCCCGGTTTCCTGATCCGGGTTGTCGATGGGTTCATTCTTGGACAAGAAGTATTAACAAACCCTTTAACCGACAACGGACGGAGCGAAACATGCAGCAGGACGCCGCCGAAACCGTCGCATTGCAGGCGCTGGGCTGGCTGGCGGCGGACGAGGAACTGCTGCCGGTCTTCCTGGGATCCAGCGGTGCCACGCTCGACGGGCTGAAAAGCGCGGCGGGCGATCCCGCCTTCCTGATTTCGGTGCTGGATTTCCTGTGCATGGACGATGGCTGGGTTCGCGCCTTTTGCGACAGTGCCGGATTGCCCTATGACACGCCGTTGCGCGCGCGCCAGGCATTGCCGGGCGGGGCGCAGACGCACTGGACGTGACGACGCTCAGAGCTTGTCGAGCGCGCGCTCTTCCCCGGCAATCACCCGCCCGAGCAGGCGCTGAAGACAGGCTTCCTCCTCCGGCGAAAGCTTGTCCGAGATCAGCCTGTTGTTTTCCACCGCAAGCGGTGTGCCCCGCCTGACCAGGTCCTTCCCGCAGGCGGTCAGGGCGACCTCGGTCATTCGGCGGTCACCATTGGCGGCGCTGCGGGCCAGCAACCCGGCGGCCTCCATCTGGCGCAGGGCGCGCGACGTCGCGGTGCGATCTATCCCCACGAACCCGGCAATCGCCGAGGGGCGCGCCAGCCCCTCGTTCTCGACCGCCAGAAGGATGCACCAGGTAATCCGCGTCAGACCCAGCGGGCGCAGCATTTCGTCCAGCCGCCGCTCCTGGATGCGTGCGGCCAGCGAGAGATGATAGGCCAGCGAGTGATGAAGGCGGTATTTCGGGGTGTCGGTCATGGCCGTGACTTTCCGTGGCCGGGGCGGGCAAGTCAATTGCCGCCACCGCTTGCGCCCGGACCCTGTCAGGGGCATATCGCCACCATCCGAAAGGGCAGGGTGCATGGACAAGATCACGGCGGTGCTGTTCGACAAGGACGGGACGCTTTTCGATTTTCACGCCAGCTGGGCGGGCTGGGCCGCGGCGATACTGAGCGATCTGGCCGCGGGCGACGCCGGGCAGGCGGCGCGGCTGGGCCAGGTGATCGGGTTCGATATCGGCACGGGCCGTTTCGCCCCCGACAGCCTGGTGATCGCGGGCACCCCCGAACAGGTGGCCGCGCAGCTGTTGCCGGAACTGCCCGGCCTGAGTCGCGGCGCATTGGTGGACCGGATGAACGCGGCGGCGACCCATGCGCCGATCCGCCCGGTGGTGCCGCTCGGGCCGCTCCTGGCGCGGCTTGCCGGGCGCGGGCTGCGACTGGGCGTGGCAACCAACGATGCCGAGGCGCCGGCCCGCGCGCATTTGCGCGCCGCCGGTGTCGAGGCGCGGTTCGCGTTCATCGCCGGCAGCGACTCGGGCCATGGCGCCAAGCCGGACCCGGGCCAGTTGCAAGCCTTTGCCGCGGCGGTCGGACAGGCGCCCGGTTCGGTGCTGATGGTGGGTGACAGCCGGCACGACCTGCTGGCTGGCCGCGCCGCTGGGATGATCACGCTGGGCGTGCTGACCGGCCCGGCGAAACGGGAAGAGCTGGCCGACCTGGCCGATGCCGTGCTTCCCGATATCGGCCACCTTCCCGACTGGTTGACCGACCGATAAGACCCTGAAAACGACAATCGGCGTCGCTTTCGGTGCGGTACGGTCCGGGTCGGCAGTGTCTTCTGGGCCCGGGAAGGGAGGTTCCGAATGGTTCAGGATCCTGCTCGCAGACAGCGCGCCGGCGGACGCGCGGGCAACAGGCGCCGGCACGGCACCGCCGCGATCGACCAGAGCCCGTGGCGCATCCCGGTCAATACCGATCGCCCGACCGAACCGCTGACCGAGGCGGGGGTGCTGGCGATCCATGACGGGGCGATGCGGATTCTCGAAGAGATCGGGATCGAGTTCCTGAACCGCGAGGCGACGGCACTGCTGCGGCAGGCCGGCTGCACCGTGGACGGCACCAATATCCGCATGGGCCGGGATTTCGTGACCGAGATGATCGGCAAGGCGCCGCCGGCCTTCACCATCACCCCGCGCAATCCGGACCGGCAGATTACCATCGGCGATGGTCACATGGTGTTCGTGAATGTCTCGTCGCCGCCCAGCTACTGGGATCTCGAACTGGGCAAGATCCCGGGCACGCGCGCGCGGTGCCGCGACCTGCTGAAACTGACCCAGTATTTCAACTGCATCCATATTGCCGGGGGCTATCCGGTTGAGCCGATGGACGTGCACCCGTCCTTCCGGCATCTCGACGTCCTGTTCGACAAGCTGACCCTGACCGACAAGGTCTGCCACGCCTACAGCCTGGGAAAGGAGCGGGTCGAGGATGTCATGGAAATGGTGCGCATCGCCGGCGGGCTGAGCCATGCGGAATTCGAGGCCCGCCCGCACATGTATACCAACATCAACTCCACCTCGCCGCTGAAACATGACATTCCGATGCTCGATGGCTGGATGCGCTGCGTCCGGCGCGGGCAGGCCGTGGTGGTCACGCCCTTCACGCTGGCCGGCGCGATGGCGCCGGTGACGCTGGCGGGTGCGGTGGCGCAATCGCTGGCCGAGGCGTTGTGCGCGATCGCGTTGGCGCAGTATATCCGGCCCGGCACGCCCTGCGCGCTGGGCACCTTCACCTCGAACGTGGACATGAAATCCGGCGCGCCCGCCTTCGGCACCCCGGAATACATGCGCGCGACGCAGATGACCGGCCAGATGGCGCGGTTCTATGGTTTGCCGCTGCGCGCTTCTGGCTCTTGCGCGGCCAATGTGCCGGACGGCCAGGCGATGTGGGAAACCTCCAACGCATTATGGGCGGCGGTGCAATCCGGCACCAACATGGTCTATCACGCCGCGGGCTGGCTGGAGGGCGGGCTGATCGCGTCCCCGGAGAAATTCGTGATGGATTGCGAGATTCTGCAACAGATCCAGCGCTATTTCGACCCGGCCCTGGTGGCGGTGACGCCGGACGACATCGCGCTCGACGCGATCACAGAGGTGGGGCCGCACGGCCATTTCTTCGGATGCGACCACACGCAGCAACGCTATACCACAGCATTCTATCAGCCGTTCCTTTCGGATTGGCGCAATTTCGAGGCCTGGGCGCTGGATGGCGGTGCGTGGACGGCCCGGCGCGCGCACCGGATATTCAAGGAAATCCTTGCCAGCTTCGAGGCGCCGCCGATGGATGCCGGCATCCGCGAAGAACTGGAAGCCTTCGTCGCCAGGCGCAGGCAGGAAGGTGGCGCCCCCACCGATTTCTGATGCCCCGCGCGGTCGGATCCCGCCGGCCCGCGCGCGGGAACGCGTCGGTTTAAGGTGACTGCCGGCCGGTCCCGGCGCCGCGACAGGTTTCAGCTTTTGTTAAGATCGACTGCCTAGCCTGCGCGCGAAAGATGCGAGGTTTGTCATGCACGGTCTGATCAACAGGTCTATCCAGTGTTTTCTTGCGGATACCTATGGCACCGATTTCTGGGCGGCCGTCGCCGTCGGTGCCGGGATCGGACCCCAGGGATTCGAGACGATGCTGCATTACGACGATGCGCTGACCGAGGCGGTGCTGTCCGGTGCGGCCGATCGGCTTGGCAAGCCGCGCGCGGCCCTGCTGGAAGATCTGGGCATATTTCTGGTTTCGAACCCGCGGCTGGAGGCATTGCGACGGCTTCTGCGCTTCGGGGGCGAGGATTTCATCGAATTCCTGCAATCGCTCGACGATCTTGCAGGGCGCGCCCGGCTTGCGGTGCCCGACCTGGACCTGCCCGACCTGGAATTGCAGGAGCACGGCGCGCGCCGTTTCCGCTTGCTGTGCCGATGGCATGTCCCGGGGGGCTGCCATGTGATGACCGGCATCCTGCGCGCGCTGGCGGACGATTACGGCGCGCTGGTGGTGCTGAACCTGTGCGATGCGACGGCCGATGACGCCGCGGTGGAGATCGAACTGCTGGACAGCCGCTTCAGCGAAGGGCGCGGTTTCAGCCTCGCAATCCCTGTGGATCAGGGCGCGGCGTGAGCGGGCCGGTCAGCCTTACGCCTTCGGCGCTCGGCCGGTTGATGCCGATGCATGTCCTTCTGGCGCCGGACGGGCGTATCCGGCGCGTCGGCCCGACATTGCAAAAGCTGCGCCCCGGGAAATTGATGACCGGGCACGATCTTCTCTCGCTGTTCGAAATGCGTCGGCCCCGCAGCGCGCGCAGTATCGAGTGGTTGATGCAGGCCGGGCAGGCGCGGCTGCACCTGGCCTTCCGGCAACCGCCCTGCACGACCTTCAAGGGCCTTGTCGTGGGGCTGGGGGCAGAGGGTGCCCTGATCAACCTGTCCTTCGGGATCTCGGCGGTCGAGGCCGTGGCGCAATACGGCCTGACCCTGGGCGATTTCGCCCCGACCGACCTGACGGTCGAGATGCTGTACCTGGTCGAGGCGAAAACGGCCGTGATGGAGGAGACGCGCAAGCTCAACCAGAGATTGCAGGCGGCCCGCGTCGCGGCCGAGGAACAGGCATTTACCGACACGCTCACCGGTCTGAAGAACCGGCGGGCGATGGAGCATGTGCTGACCCGCCTGGTCGACCGGGGCGGGCGCTTTGGCCTGATGCATCTTGACCTCGATTTCTTCAAGGCGGTCAATGACAGTCTTGGCCATGCCGCCGGCGACCATGTTCTGCAGCAGGTCGCCCGCATCCTGGTCGACGAAACCCGCCGGGAAGATACGGTGGCACGGATCGGCGGGGACGAGTTCGTCGTGGTGATCAAAGGCATCGTCGATGCCGCGGAACTCGAGGCGACCGCCCGCCGGATCATTTGCCGGCTGGAGGAGCCGATCTTTTTCGACGGCTGTCCCTGTCGGATTTCGGCGAGTATCGGCGCCATTGCATCGACGCATTACGACCGGCCGGACCCGGGCCTGATGCAGCACGATGCGGATATGGCACTTTACGCATCGAAACGGGCCGGCCGGGGCAGGATGACCATGTCCGACGCAATGTCGATTGATCGACGCCGTCCCGGCCTGACGGCGGCATCATCCGCGCCAGGCCCCCTTGGCACCGATTGACGCAGGGATCGGGATGTCACCGCCCGGACGCGCATTCCGCATTCCGGACAGGATGCAGGCGAATGTCATCGAGTTTGCCTCGGCACATGAAGGTCGCCCCCCCGGGATCTGAGACGAACCCCGGCGGGAAACACTCGGGGGGTCTTCTCTTTGCATTCCTTTTTGGCGGCGCGTCGGGGAGATGTCACTTGCCTTGTGTCTGCGGGCGGCATCGCACGCCGCGGACATGGTCGATGGCCGCTGTCACGCTGTATGACGTGGGGCTGCGGTGAGAAGAGAAAGCCCTCGGTGCTTCTCCTTCGATATATTGGGCGGGATTAGAGGGCAGAGAAAAAAGATGGTGCTGCTGGAGAGAATTGAACTCTCGACCTCTCCCTTACCAAGGGAGTGCTCTACCTCTGAGCTACAGCAGCCCTTTGCCAGATCGCCATCCCGGGGCACTCGGGATCAAGCGGGCACTGGAGACGCCCTTTCGTTTCGACCGTCCGGTATGGCCTCTGCCAGGGCGGGTGTCGGCAAATGGCGCGCGCCGTTCGGTCGGCGGCTGATTAGACTCAATCCGCGCATGGCGCAAGCGCTATCTGGACCGTTTTTGGCTGCTGCGCTAGACAGGGCGGCATGGAACGGAAATCCCCGAAATCAAAATCCGCAAAACCGGCCGACACCCGGCAGGACCGGCTGAAACGGGCGTTGAAGACAAACCTTGCCAAGCGTAAGGCGCAGGCCCGGGCACGCAAGCCCGGTGAAACAAGCGGCTGAGGAGCGCAGCGTATGGATTCGATACTGGTTCGGGGCGGGGCCGAGCTGAACGGAGAGATTCCGATCGCCGGTGCCAAGAACGCCTGTCTTGCATTGATGCCGGCAACCCTGCTGACCGATGCGCCGCTGACGCTGACCAACGCGCCGCGCCTGTCGGACATTCGCACCATGACGACGCTTCTGCGATCCCTGGGGGCCGAGCTGTCGAGCTTGCAGGACGGCAAGGTCCTGGCGCTGTCGTCGCATGACCTGACAAGCCAGCGTGCCGAGTATGACATCGTGCGCAAGATGCGCGCGTCGATTCTGGTGCTCGGGCCATTGCTTGCACGTCATGGCCATGCCGAGGTCAGCCTGCCCGGCGGTTGCGCGATCGGGGCCCGCCCGGTGGACCTGCATCTGAAAGGGTTGGAGGCTTTGGGCGCCGAGATTGATCTGCGCGACGGGTATGTCCACGCCAAGGCGCCAGGGGGGCTGACGGGGGGCGTTTTCGAATTTCCGCTCGTTTCGGTCGGGGCGACCGAGAACGTGCTGATGGCCGCAACGCTGGCACGGGGCACCAGCGTTCTGCGGAACGTCGCGCGCGAGCCCGAGATCGTCGACCTGGCCCGCTGCCTGACGGCGATGGGGGCGCGGATCGAGGGCGCGGGCACGGACACGATCACGATCGAGGGGGTGACGGCGCTGCACGGTGCGACGCATGCGGTGGTGGCCGACCGGATCGAGCTTGGCACCTACATGCTGGCCCCGGCGATTGCCGGTGGCAGTGTCGAATGTCTCGGGGGCAGGATGTCGCTGATCGCCGCCTTTGCCGAAAAACTCGACGCGGCCGGTGTCGATATCGAGGAAACCCCGCGCGGACTGAAGGTCAGCCGCCGCAACAACCGGGTGCGCGCGGTGGATGTGGTGACCGAGCCGTTCCCGGGGTTCCCCACCGACCTTCAGGCGCAGATGATGGCGCTGATGTGCACGGCCGACGGGGTAAGCGTGCTGGAAGAGCGGATTTTCGAGAACCGGTTCATGCATGCGCCCGAATTGATGCGCATGGGGGCGAAGATCGACGTTCATGGCGGCCAGGCCACGGTCACGGGGGTTGCGCGGCTCAAGGGCGCGCCGGTCATGGCCACCGATCTGCGCGCTTCGGTGTCGCTGATCCTGGCCGGCCTGGCGGCCGAGGGGGAAACCCTGGTCAATCGCGTCTATCATCTGGACCGCGGCTATGAGACTGTCGAGCAGAAGCTGGGCGCCTGCGGCGCCGATATCGAACGGGTGAAGGGCGAATGACCGAGGATGCGAAATTCGAGGATGCGGAGGAACGCCCGCTGAACCTCATGGCCACGGATCCCGAGGGGCTTGAGGTGATTTCGGCGCTGGCACAGGATGCCGTCTTTCCCGTGACCGAGACGGCCTGGCGCCCGGGAGAGCGCCGGTTTGCCCTGCTGCTGAACCGGTTTCGCTGGGAAGATCGCGAGGCGGCCGAACGCAGCGGCCGCCCCTATGAACGGGTGCAGTCGGTTCTTGCCTTCGAGGACGTGCTGGCGGTGCGCAGCCAGGGGGTGGATCGTGGCGACCGGGATCTGGTTCTGTCGCTGCTCGCGATCGGCTTCGAGCCCGGCGCGGACGGGGCCGGCACCGTCATCCTGACGCTGGCCGGCGACGGCGCCATCGCGCTGGAC
The DNA here is from genome assembly GCA_016278325.1 of Actibacterium sp. Classification (GTDB taxonomy): domain Bacteria; phylum Pseudomonadota; class Alphaproteobacteria; order Rhodobacterales; family Rhodobacteraceae; genus JADQCB01. Next base: position 51,853 of record JADQCB010000037.1, on the reverse strand, counting down.
GTGGAATGCCTCGAAGCGACGCTGAAGGATGTCACCCGTCCCTATGTCGCGCCGTCGCGCAAGGTGCCGCGTCACGAATGACGCGCGCCGTCACGCGCTTCGGGGTGGGCATCGCCGTGGGTTCGTTGCGCGGGGTGCGCCCGCCGGAAGCCAACTTCATTCCCGCGCCGAAGGCACCCACATTCGCCGCGACGCATCAGAGAGGCCCGGATGCCAGTTTTCCTTGAAACCGCCGCCGCCGATTTCGAAACCCGTTTCAGCGCGCTGCTGTCGATGAAGCGCGAGGATTCGCCCGAAGTCGATGACACGGTCGCCGCGATCATTGCCGATGTCCGCGCGCGTGGCGACGCGGCGCTGATCGAGCTGACGGCAAGGCTCGACCGGCTGGATCTGACCGCGGACCGGCTGGCGTTCAGCGCCGAAGAGATCGCGGCCGAATGTGCAAAGGTCTCGGCACAGGACCGCGCGGCGCTGGAACGCGCGGCCGAACGGATCCGCGCCTATCACGTCCGCCAGATGCCCGAGGATGCGCAATGGACCGATCCCGAAGGCGCCACGCTGGGCTGGCGCTGGACACCGGTCACGGCAGCGGGGCTCTATGTGCCGGGGGGGCAGGCGTCTTATCCGTCCTCGGTGCTGATGAACGCGATCCCGGCGCATGTCGCCGGGGTGGAGCGGCTGGTGATCTGCGTGCCGACGCCCGACGGGGTGGTCAACCCGCTGGTGCTTCTGGCCGCCCGGCTGTCGGCGGTCGATACCATTTATCGCATCGGCGGGGCGCAGGCGATCGCGGCGCTGGCCTATGGCACCGAAACCATCCGCCCGGTGGACAAGATCACCGGCCCCGGAAATGCCTATGTCGCCGCGGCCAAGCGGCGCGTGTTCGGACAGGTCGGCATCGACATGATCGCGGGCCCGTCAGAGATCGTGGTGATCGCCGATGCCGACAACGATCCCGACTGGATCGCGCTGGATCTTCTCAGCCAGGCCGAGCATGACGAAAACGCCCAGTCGATCCTGATTACCGATGACGCGCAATTCGGCCGGGCGGTGGCCGAAGCGGTGGAAGGCCGGCTTGAGATGCTGGAGCGGCGGGCGATTGCCGGGGCCAGCTGGCGCGATTTCGGCGCGGTGATCGTCGTGCGTGATCTGGCCGAGGCGGCAGACCTGTCGAACCGCCTGGCGCCCGAGCATCTGGAACTGTGCGTGGCCGCGCCCGAGGCGCTGTCGGAAAGGATCACCCATGCCGGGGCGATCTTCCTGGGCCAGTGGACGCCCGAGGCGATCGGCGATTATGTCGGGGGGCCGAACCATGTGCTGCCCACGGCGCGCTCGGCGCGTTTCTCGTCGGGGTTGTCGGTGATGGATTTCCTGAAACGCACGACCCTGGCCCGGATGACGCCGGCATCGCTCCGGGCGATCGGACCCTCGGCCGAGCGGCTGGCACAATCCGAGGGGCTTCAGGCGCACGGGCTGTCGGTGCGCGCCCGGCTGGACAGGCTGAACGAGGCCGGCCAATGAGCCTGTCCCGCCTGAGCTATGTCGAGATCGACGATGACGGCCTGCCGGCGCCAACGCCCGAGATCGAGCAGGAGCGCAAGGTCGCGATATTCGATCTGCTGGAAGACAACAGCTTCGCCCTGCCCGAGCGCGCAGGGCGCGCGGTCCCGACTGGTCCCTTCAAGCTGTTCCTGTCGATCTGCGAAAAGCGGCTGGTCTTCGACCTGAAGGACGAGGCGGGCGACCAGGTGGCCCAGTTCCACCTCTCGCTGGGGCCGTTCCGGCAGGTGGTAAAGGATTATTTCCAGATCTGCGAAAGCTATTTCGATGCGGTGAAGACGCTGCCGCCAAGCCAGATCGAAGCGATCGACATGGCCCGGCGCGGGATTCACAACGAAGGGGCCCGCGTGTTGAAAGAGCGGCTCGAAGGCAAGGCCGAACTGGACAACGCAACCGCGCGCCGCCTGTTCACCCTGATTTGCGTGCTGCATTTCGGGGGGTGATGCGGTGCAAGATACGCTCCCCAGCTCGGTTCTTTTCTGCTGCGACCACAACTCGATCCGCTCGCCGATGGCCGAGGCGCTGGCCAAGAAGCTCTATGGTCATCGGTTTTACGTGCAGTCCGCCGGGGTTCGCAACGACATGGACGTGGACGGTTTCGCCATCGCCGTCTGCGCCGAGCTTGACGCCTCGCTGGAGCGGCACCGCTCGCGCAGTTTCGACGAGATGGAGCAATGGGGCGATGATCTGTCCGGGTTCGACCTGATCGTGGCGCTGTCGCCGGCCAGCCAGCGCCGGGCGCTGGAATTGACCCGTTATTTTCACCTGGATGTCGAATACTGGCAAATCCTCGATCCCGCCGGTCTGGGCGAAACCCGAGAGGCCAAGCTGGCCGCGTTCCGGCAGGCCCGGGACCAGATCATGGGCCATCTGATCGACAAGTTCGGCCCGCCGGAGGTGGCGTCGGCGCCAGAGCATCGGTGATGCAAGGCGATCCGCCCCGCCCCGGGCCCGATGTTTTTGCCCTTGAAAAACAGCGCCGCGAGGCGCATTTAGGTGCACGCTCGCGCAATGGCGGGCAAATCAGTATGGAGTGACCATGGCCAAGGAAGAAATGCTCGAATTTCCCGGCGTCGTGAAGGAACTCCTGCCGAACGCGACATTCCGGGTCGAGCTTGAAAACGGCCATGAGATCATCGCGCACACGGCAGGAAAGATGCGCAAGAACCGCATCCGGGTTCTCGCCGGCGACAAGGTTCAGGTGGAGATGACACCGTATGATCTGACCAAGGGTCGGATCAATTATCGATTCAAGTAGTCTTGCGACTGATCCTCGGCTCAGCCAGCCCGCGTCGCAAGGAATTGCTGGCGCAGATCGGGGTCGTGCCGGATGCCGTGTGCCCGGCGGATATTGACGAGAGCCCGCGCAAAAACGAGCTTCCACGCCGCTATTGCACCCGCATGGCGGTCGAAAAGGCGCGCGCGGTGAATGCCGCGCCCGATGAATTGGTGCTGTGCGGCGACACTACCGTGGCCTTGGGCCGGCGTATCCTTGGCAAGCCCCGCGATGCCGACGAGGCGGCGGCGTTCCTGCGGGCCCTGTCCGGGCGCCGGCACAGCGTCATCACCGCAGTTGCCTTGCGCCGGGGCGACCGGCTCTGGTCGCGCGAGGTGGTGACCGCGGTCCGGATGAAGCGGTTGTCCGGTGCCGAGCTGCGCGCATACCTGAATTCGGATGAATGGCGCGGCAAGGCCGGCGGCTATGGCATCCAGGGTCTGGCCGAGGCGTTCATCCCCTGGATCGGCGGATCGTTTTCCGGGGTGGTCGGCCTGCCGCTGGCCGAAACCGCGGGCCTGTTGCGGGCGGCGGGATACCCGCTGTATCGCGAGGCGTCATGAAGGGCCGGATTGTCGTTCTGGACGAACTGGACGGTCGCCAGGCCGCCGCGTTGATGGTGAACGGCCAGCTTCAGGATCTGCTGATCGACCCGCCCGACGATCGGCCGGGCCCCGGCGCCATCTTTCGCACCGTTGTCGACCGGCAGATGAAGGGGCAGGGTGGTGTCTTCGTCAGACTGCCCGGGGGCCGCGCCTTCCTGCGGCAGGCAAAGGGCCTGGCGCCCGGCCAATCGCTGCTGGTGCAGGTGACGGGATTCGCCGAGCCGGGCAAGGCCCCGCCGGTCACCCGGAAACTTCTGTTCAAGAGCCGCTATGCCATTGTCACGCCCGATGCGCCGGGGCTGAACCTGTCGCGCGCGATCCGCGACGACGACGAACGCGACCGCCTGCGCGAAGTTGCGCATGACGCGATGGATGGGGCCGCGGACGGAATCGGGTTGATCCTGCGCTCGGCCTGTCTCGGCGTCGACGAAAGCCTGATCGCCGAGGATATCGCCGCGGTTCGCGATCTTGCCGGGCGGGTCCTGGCCGACACGTCCGGCCCGCCGGAACTGCTGGTGGATGCACCCGGCGCCCATCGACAGGCCTGGCGCGACTGGGCCGAGCCGGCGCCGGAGCAGGTGATCGAGGCGAAGGGCGCCTTTGCCGCGCATGGCGTCGAAGAGGCGATCGAGGCGCTGTCGCGCCCGGCCGTCCTGCCCGGCGGGGGCGCCCTGTGGGTCGAACCGACCCGTGCCCTGGTCGCGGTAGATGTCAATACGGGCCCGGATTCGTCGCCGGCGGCCGGGCTGAAGGCGAATATCGCCGCGGCCCGTGAATTGCCGCGCCAGTTGCGCCTGCGCGGGCTGGGCGGACAGATCGTCGTGGATTTTGCCCCGATGCCGGTCAAGGAGCGCGGCCAGCTGGAACAGGTGCTCCGGGCCGCCTTTCGCGCCGATGCGGTCGACACGAACCTTGTCGGCTGGACCAACATGGGCAATTACGAGCTTCAGCGAAAGCGCGAAAGATTGCCCCTGAACGAGGGAGTCGCCCGATGAGTTGTCCGATCTGCGGCAAGCCGACCCAGCCACGCTATCGCCCCTTCTGTTCGCGCCGCTGTGCCGATCTGGATCTGGGGAAATGGCTGACAGGCAGTTACGCAATTCCCGCCGAGGATCCCGAGGCGCTGGAGGAGGCGGCCGAGGAACTGGCCCGGCAGCCGCGACCGGACGAACCCAGGCACTAGCCGCGCGGGTCCGGCGCCGCCTGATCCTCCATCGCCTCAAGCTCGTCGATCATTCCCGAGATCATGCTCAGCCCCTTGTCCCAGAATTTCGGGTCCGAGGCGTCCAGCCCGAAGGGCGCCAGAAGGTCCTTGTGGTGTTTCGATCCGCCGGCCCTGAGCATCGCGAAATACTTTTCCTGGAAGTCCGGATCGCCTTCTTCGTAAACCGCGTAAAGCGCGTTCACCAGCCCGTCGCCGAACGCATAGGCATAGACGTAGAAGGGCGAGTGGACGAAATGCGGGATGTAGGCCCAGAAGGTTTCGTAGCCGTCCATGAAGTCGAAGACCGGACCCAGCGATTCGGCCTGAACCGACATCCACAGCGCATTGATGTCGTCCGGCGTCAGTTCGCCGCCGCGCCGGGCCTCGTGCAGCTTGCATTCGAAATCGTAGAACGCGATCTGCCGGACCACGGTATTGATCATGTCCTCGACCTTGCCGGCCAGAAGGGTCTTTCTCTCGGCCTGCGTCCCGGCCTTTTCCAGCAGCTTGCGGAAGGTCAGCATCTCGCCGAACACGCTGGCGGTCTCGGCCAGGGTCAGCGGGGTCGAGGACAGCAATTCGCCTTGGTCGGCCGCCAGCACCTGGTGCACGCCATGGCCCAGCTCATGCGCCAGGGTCATCACGTCGCGCGGCTTGCCCAGATAATTCAGCATCACGTAGGGGTGCACATCGACCACCGTGGGATGGGCGAAGGCGCCCGGCGCCTTTCCGGGCTTGACGCCCGCGTCGATCCAGCCCTTGTCGAAGAAGGGTTGCGCGATCTCGGCCATCCGGGGCGAGAAGTCGTTATAGGCCTCGATCACCATGTCGCGCGCGGTGGGCCAGTCCACGGTTCTCGGCGCGTCGATGGGCAAGGGCGCGTTGCGGTCCCAGATCTCCAGCTTGTCCAGCCCCATCCATTTCGCCTTCAGCGCGTAATAGCGGTGCGAAAGCCGGGGATAGGCATTGACCACCGCATTTCGCAGCGCCTCGACCACCTCGGGCTCGACATGGTTGGCCAGGTGGCGCCCGGTCTGCGGGCTGGGCATGTTGCGCCAGCGGTCCTCGATCTCCTTTTCCTTGGTCAGCGTGTTATGAACGCGCGAAAACAGCCGCACATGGCGTTCGAACACCCGGCCCAGGGCGCGCGCCGCCGCTTCGCGCTTGCTGCGGTCGGTATCGGTGAGGAAATTCAGCGTCCCCTCGATATTGTGCTCTTCGCCGTCGATGGTGAAAGCCAGGCCGGCGATCGTCTCGTCGAACAGCTTGTTCCAGGCGGCCGCGCCGACGACCGACTGGTCGTGCAGGAATTTTTCCAGCTCGTCGGACAGCTGGTAGGGCCGCATCGCGCGCATCCGCTCGAAGACCGGCTTGTAGCGGGCCAGCTCGGCGTTCTCGGCGAACAGCGCGTCGAGCCGCGCATCCTCGATCCGGTTGATTTCCAGGCTGAAGAACACCAGCGGCGTGGTGAAGGTGGTGATCCTGTCCTGCATGTCGGACAGGAACTTGGCTCGGTCCGAATCGGTGGTGTTTTGGTAATAGCGCAGCCCGGCAAAGGACATGATGCGCCCGCCCACCACGTCGATGCGTTCATAGCGCCTGACGCAGTCCAGCAGCCCGGCGGCGTCCAGCGCGTCGAGCTTGCCCTCGTAATCGGCGGCGAAGGCGGCGCATTCGGATTGCAGCCACTCCATGTCGCGCGCCAGTTCGGGCGCATCCTCGTCGCGGTAGAGATCGGCAAGATCCCATTCCGGCAGGTCGCCGAGGCTGTCGCCGCCGGACGAGGCATTTGCATCATGGACGGGGCTGGGGGCGGAAAAGCGCATGAAGGAACCTCTGTGTTGCAAGCGTTTCCCTGACATATGCGGGCAGGGGCCCCGCCTTCAAGGCAAAGCCGGTTCACAGCGCCGCGTCGAACAGCCCGCAGATTGCGTCGAACACCATCTCGCGGGTTGCGGGATCCTCCATCAGCACCTCGTGGCGGGCGCCCGGCACCTCGATCAGGCGGCCACCGGGCCAGCGCGCCATGCGCTGGCGGATCGCTTCGGGGCTGACGATCCGCTCTTCGCCGCCCAGGAAGGTCAGCGCCGGAATGGCCGGCGACGACCGGTGGGCCAGCTGACCGATCTCGCGCATCGCCTCATGCACCCAGATCAGGCTTGGGCCCCCCAGCCCCAGCTCGGGATGGGCAGCAACCTGGTGCTGCATGTAGGCGAACATCTCGGCGTCGCCGGTCAGTTCGTTGTCGTCGAAATCGGCGGCATCGACATAGCTGCGGTTGCCGGTCGTGCCCGGGGCAAAGCGCCGGCCCAATGCCGTGGGCCGCGTTGCGGTGGTCAGCACTTTCGCGGCGGCCCGCATCGGCATCGGCATCATGATATCCCACATCGGCGCGGTGAAGGCCGCGGCGGGCACGTCCAGCCCTTCGAACAGGGCGCGCAGCCCGATCGCCCCGCCCATCGAATGGGCCAGCAGGAAATGCGGCCCCGCCGGCAGGTCCAGCGCGGGCAGGGCGCGGGTCAGCGCCAGGACGTCGAGCTGATACTCCATGAAGTCGTCGACGAACCCGACCTCGGGGGAATCGAGCATCCGTTCGGCCAGGCCCTGGCCGCGCCAGTCCACCGTGACGGTGGCATAGCCGCGCGAGCGAAGATCGCGCGCCGCGCGGCCGTATTTCTCGACATATTCGGTGCGGCCGGGAAACAGCAGCACGGTGCCCTTGCGGCCATCCGGCCAGACCCCGATGCGCAGCCGCACCCCGTCGCGCGCGGTCAGCCAATAGGCGGCGCCACCGTCAGGCCCGTCGGCGACCTCGCGAAAGAACGGCGCCGGTTCCATCGCTCACCCCAGCGCCGCCCCCAGCTTCATCGCCAGGCCCATGTCGCCATCGACCGACAGCTTGCCCGACATGAAGGCCGTGGTCGGGTTCAACTCCCCCTCCAGCATCGCCTCGAAATCCGCGGCGCTGGCCGTCAGGGTCACGTCCGCGGCGTCGTCGTCACCGGCCCGGGCGCCGTTTTCATCGACGATCAGCGTGCCTTCACCCTCGATGACGAAGCGGGCGATCCCGTCGAACCTGCCCTCGATCTTTTCGTTCAGCGCCTTGACGGCGCCCGCGATCACGTCGCTCATGGAAATCCTCCGATTGTGACTGGCGGGGTCTTGGTTTTCCCCGCGCAAGTATTACTCTGGCTCATGATATGAACACTCTGCGACGCTTTCTCAAACAGATCTTCGCGGCCTGCTTCGTGGCGGTTCTGTCCGGGCTGCCGGTGCAGGCCCAGTCCGATCGCCTGGACAGCCTGTTCGACGAGTTGAAACAGCCGGACCTGCCAAACTGGAAGATGGTGGAGAATCAGATCTGGACCGAATGGTCGAAATCCGGGTCTCCGGCCATGGATCTGCTTTTGCAACGCGGGCGCGAGGCGATGCAGGCCGGGGATTACGATATGGCGATCGGCCATTTCACGGCGCTGATCGACCACGCCCCGGATTTCGCCGAAGGCTATAATGCCCGGGCGACGGCCTTTTTCCGCAAGGGGCTCTTCGGCCCGGCGCTGGCGGATATTCGCCGAACGCTGGCGCTGAACCCGCGGCATTTCGGGGCGATGATGGGCCTGGGCGCGATCCTGGAGGAATTGCAGCACGAGGAGCAGGCATTGGCGGCCTATCGCGCGGCACATGCGCTGCACCCGCATGAGCCCGATCTGGGACAGGCCATCGAGCGGCTGGAAAAGGCTGTTTCCGGCGTCACACTCTGAAAGGCCAGGACATGCGGCAAGAGCAGAGGATCACCGCGGTCCTCGGGCCGACCAATACCGGCAAGACGCATTATGCGATCGAGCGGATGCTCGCGCACAGGACGGGGGTCATCGGCCTGCCGCTGCGCTTGCTTGCGCGCGAGGTCTATGACCGTGTGGTCGCGTTGCGCGGCCCGTCGGTCGTCGCGCTGGTCACCGGCGAAGAGCGCATCGTGCCGGGGCGCGCGCAATACTGGGTCTGCACGGTCGAATCGATGCCGACCGACAACGGCGCCGATTTCCTGGCAATCGACGAGATCCAGCTTTGCGCGGATCCCGAGCGCGGCCATGTCTTTACCGATCGGCTGCTGCATGCGCGCGGGTTGCACGAAACCCTTTTCCTGGGCGCCGACACGATGCGCGGCGCGATCTCCGCGCTGGTGCCGCAGGCGAAGTTCATGCGGCGCGAGCGTTTTTCCGAACTGACCTATGCGGGATCGCGAAAGATAAGCCGGATGCCTGCCAGGACGGCAATCGTCGGGTTTTCCGTTGATAACGTCTATTCCATTGCCGAGCTGATCCGCCGCCAGAAGGGCGGATGCGCTGTCGTGATGGGGGCTCTCAGCCCGCGCACGCGCAATGCGCAGGTCGATCTCTATCAGAATGGCGAGGTCGATTACCTGGTCGCCACCGATGCCATCGGCATGGGGTTGAACCTGGATATCGACCATGTGGCCTTTTCCGGGCTGCGCAAGTTCGACGGGCGCAGGATGCGCGACCTTCAGCCCAACGAACTGGCCCAGATCGCCGGCCGCGCCGGGCGGCATATGCGCGATGGCAGTTTCGGCGTCACCGGCGAAGCGCCCAGGCTGGACGATGGCGTGGTCGATGCGATCACGAGCCACCGTTTCATGCCGATCCGCAGGCTGCAATGGCGCAACGCGGGGCTGAATTTCGGCTCGATCGAGCGGTTGATCGCCACCCTGGAAAAACCCACCGACAATGACTGGCTGACCCGGGCACGCGAGGCCGACGATCAGCATGCGCTGCGCGCCCTGGCCGATTTCCCCGATATCCGCGATCGGGTCACGACGGCGCCCGATGTCCGGCTGCTGTGGGATGTCTGCCGAATCCCGGATTTCCGCGGAATCTCGACGACCGAGCATGTGAATCTCCTCGACCGGATATTCGCCTTCCTGCACGATGGCAAAACCGTGCCTGACGACTGGCTGGCCGGGCAGATCAGGCGAATCGACCGGACGGATGGCGACATCGACACGTTATCGAAACGGCTGGCCTATATCCGCACCTGGACCTATGTCGCGCAACGCAAGGGCTGGGTGAGTGACGAATCACATTGGCGTGAAGCGACTCGCGCGGTAGAAGACCGACTGTCGGATGCGCTGCATGGTGCATTGACACGAAGATTTGTCGATCGGCGGACGAGCGTGCTGCTTCGCCGGTTGAAACAGAAGGAGAGCCTGTTGGCCGAGGTGAACGACAAGGGCGAAGTGACGGTCGAGGATCAATATGTCGGCCGTCTGGACGGGTTTCGCTTTCGCCAGGACGCGAGCGGCGGTGCGGACGGGGCCAAGACCCTGCGCCAGGCCGGTCTTGCCGCGCTGCGCCCCGAATTCCATCTGCGCGCGGACAGGTTCTATAACGCGCCCGATACCGAGATCGACTATACCGAGCAGGGCGGCCTGATGTGGGGCGATCGCGCGGTGGGCAAACTCGTCGCCGGTTCGGATGCCCTTGCCCCCCGCGTCGAAGCCTTCGTCGACGAGGAGGCCGGCCAGGACGTGGCCGAGAAGGTGCGCCGCCGCCTGCAGCATTTCATCGACCGCAAGATCGCCACCCAGTTCGAGCCGTTGCTGACCCTGCAACGCGACGAGACCCTGACCGGCCTTGCCCGCGGCTTCGCGTTCCGGATGGTGGAAGAGCTGGGGCTCATCGCGCGCGAGAAGGTGGCCGCCGAGGTCAAGGAGCTGGACCAGGAGGCGCGCGCCGCATTGCGCAAGCACGGGGTGCGCTTCGGCCAGTATACCGTGTTCATGCCGCTGCTGCTGAAACCCGCGCCCACGCGGTTGCGGCTGGTTCTCTGGGCGCTTTCCCGGGGGCTGGATGAATTCCCGGAAAGCCCGCCGCCGGGTCTGGTCACGATCCCGCGCGCCGAGGATGTTCCGGAGGGGTATTATACCCTGTCGGGCTATCGGCCGGCCGGACAGCGCGCGATCCGGATCGACATGCTGGAGCGTTTGGCCGACCTTCTGCGCCCGCAGGACAGCCGCGGCGGGTTCGAAGCCACGCCCGACATGCTGTCGATCACCGGCATGACGGCCGAGCAGTTCGCCGATCTCATGCAGGGCCTGGGTTACAAGGTCGAACGCGGCGAACGCGAGAAGGTCAAGCCGGTGGATGCGGTGGTGCCCGGGGCGCAAGACAAGACACCCGAGCCCGGGACGCCGGTGATCGACGCAGCGCAGGAGGATGCCGCAGGCGCCCAGGTCGCCCCGCCGGAACCCGAGACCCCCGCCGGCATCGAGACACTGCCCGATGACGGCGTTGCGCCGGTGGCCGAGACCGCCGCGCCGGACGACGCCGATCCGGCGCCGATTCCCGAGGTCGCCGAGGGCGAAACCCCGGCCGGAACTGCGCCGGATGCGGGTGTCGAGGCGCCCGAAATCGAAGTGTTCTATACCTTCACCTGGGCACCGCGCCGACCGGGGCGCGGCCAGAAGGGCGCGCGCCCGCAGCAGGGCAAGGGGCGGCAGAAAGGCAAGCCCGGTGGCCGACGCGACGAAAAGGCGCCGGCGAACAAGACCTATCAGGCCCGCCCGCCGAAAAAGGAAAAGCCGATCGACCCGGACAATCCTTTCGCCGCCGCCTTGATGGGGCTGAAGGACAAGAAATAGATTGCCGCCGGACGACAATCCTTCGATCCGGCTCGACAAGTGGCTGTGGCATGCGCGGTTCTTCAAGACGCGCAGCCTGGCGGCCAGGGTCGTGGCTGGCGGTCATGTGCGGGTGAATGCCGCGAAGGTATCCAAACCGGCGCAGAAGGTGGGCACCGGCGATACCCTGACCTTTGCACAGGGGCCACGGATCCGGGTGGTGCGGATTCGCGCGCCGGGCACACGGCGCGGACCGGCCGCCGAGGCCCGGACGCTTTACGACGACCTGACGCCGGCGCGGGAAGATGTTCCGGCGGCGCCGCGATTCGACGGAAAAGGGCGCCCGACGAAGAAAGATCGCCGGACGCTCGACCTTTACCGCGGCGGGCCGCTTGAATGATCCCTGGTGCTGGTCTAGCTAACACCCCGGAACGTGAGATGAGGCCAAGCGCATGACTTATGTGGTCATCGACAATTGTATCGCCTGCAAATACACCGATTGCGTGGAAGTTTGCCCGGTGGATTGCTTCTATGAGGGTGAGAACATGCTGGTGATCCACCCGGACGAATGCATCGATTGCGGCGTTTGCGAGCCTGAATGCCCGGCCGATGCGATCAAGCCGGACACAGAACCCGACATGGAAAAATGGGTCGAGTTCAACCGGAAATATTCCGAAGCCTGGCCGGTCATCATCTCGAAGAAGGATCCGTTGCCGGACGCAGAAGAGCGCGACGGCGAACCCGACAAGCTGGAGAAATACTTTTCCGAGGCACCGGGCGAGGGCGGCTGACATCGATTCGCCGCGATTCGGGCGAGAAACGGGCAGGGCGCGCCGTCGTCGGCGCGCATAATTTGCCTTTTGTTTAAGCCTTTAAGCGTCGTTCTGCGCTGCGGCGCTTTGAATTGGTCAATTTTTCTGCTATATATCTGTCAGAAGATGAAGTGATACCTGAAACGCCATGCGCAACGCTGCCCGCTTGCGAGGTGGTTTTTTGACGAAAACAAGACTGGCCATCCGAAAGATGATGTTTTCGGGGGCGCCTTTTTTTCGTTGAATCGGGTGCTCTTGCGAGGAAGCAACTGAATGAGCAAAATCAAGAAGTCCGAATTCCGTCCCAACGATTTCGTCGTCTACCCGGCCCATGGCGTGGGGCAGATCGTCTCGATCGAAGAGCAGGAGATTGCCGGCATTTCGCTGGAACTCTTCGTGATCTCCTTCGTGAAGGACAAGATGACGCTGCGTGTCCCGACCAACAAGGCGAACGAAGTGGGGATGCGGTCCCTGTCCTCGCCGGACGTGGTTTCGCAGGCGATGACCACGCTCAAGGGCAAGGCCAAGGTAAAGCGCGCCATGTGGTCGCGCCGGGCGCAGGAATATGAACAGAAGATCAATTCGGGTGACCTGATCGCGATCGCCGAGGTGGTGCGCGACCTGCACCGCACCGACGATCAGCGCGAGCAGAGCTATTCCGAGCGGCAGCTTTACGAAGCCGCGCTCGAACGTCTCACGCGCGAGGTCGCGGCCGTCAGCGGTATGGATGAAGGTCGCGCGCAGGAGCATGTGGACGAGGTTCTGGTAACGCGCGCCGCCTGATCCGAACGGCATACCAGTCCCGGACAGGGCCGCGGCGCAGCAGCCGCGGCCTTTTTCATGCCCGCGCTATGTTTCGCTGTCCGCCTTTTCGACTTCCTGGCGCACCAGCGCGGTCTCCAGGTCCTTGTCCAGTTCGCGGGCGCGCGCCACGTATTCGGGATTCCGGTCGATCGGAATGCCCGGTTTCCACAGTTCGGCCAGTTCGCGCAAAGTGTGCCGGTCGTGCTTGTAGAAGGCGGTTTCCAGCTCGTTCGCCTCGAAATCGCTCAGGCCGAGATCTTCCAGAGCGTAGCGCGCGGCGCGCAGGCTGCTGTCGAACATCTCGCGCACGATGTGGTCGGCGCCCGCGCGGTAAAGCTCATATACATGCACGCGGTCGCGGGCGCGCGCGACGATCTTCAGGTCGGGCCGCTGGTGGCGGGCATAGGCGACAAGCCGCGTGTTGGCCGCCTTGTCGTCCAGCGCGGCCACCAGGACCTGCGCCTTTTCCAGCCCCGCCGCGTGCAGAAGCTCGGGCCGCGTCGGATCGCCGAAGAAGCTCTTGAACCCGAATTTGCGCATCAGCTCGACGGTGGCAAGGTCGTGGTCGAGGACCGTGGCGCGATAGCCCGACATTTGCAGCATCCGGTTGACCACCTGTCCGAAACGGCCGATCCCGGCGATGATGATCGACTGCTGCTCGTCGATCACGTCCGCATCGCGCCCGGGGCCGGCGGCCTCGGATTGGCGCCGTGAAAGCCTGTCCTGAAGGATAAAGGCCAGCGGCGTCAGCAACATCGTCATCGCGATGACCAGCAACAGGGTCTGACCCAGCGATTCGGTCAGCACACCGGTCTGAAGCGAGAAGCTGACCAGCACGAAACCGAATTCACCTGCCTGCGCCAGGGCCAGCGTGAACAGCCACTTGGCGCGTGTTTTCAGGCCGAACAGCATCGCCAGCACATACAGGATCGCCCCCTTGCCCAGCATCAGCGCAAGGGTCATGCCGAAGATCGGGGCGAAATTGGCAAACAGAACCTGCAGATTGATCCCCGCGCCAACGGTCATGAAGAACAGGCCCAGCAAAAGCCCCTTGAAGGGTTCGATATTGCTTTCCAGTTCGTGCCGGAATTCCGAGTTGGCCAGAACCACGCCGGCCAGGAATGTCCCCAGCGCCGGCGACACGCCGACCATGATCATCAGCACCGCGATGCTCAGCACGATCAACAGGGCCACGACGGTGAACATTTCGTGCAGATGCGAGCCGTGGACGAATCTGAACAGGGGCCGTGTCAGGTAATGACCCACCAGGATGATCGCAGCGACGGCCGCCAGTGTGGCAAGCGTGACGCCCCATCCCGGCAATCCGGAGACCAGGCTGAGCGCGGGGCCATGCGCATCGGCGACCGCCTCGCCCGTCGCGCGCTGGACCGAGCCGTCGGCCGATAGCCTGGGGCTCTGCGCGACCGCCAGCAGCGGCACCAGCGCCAGCATCGGGATCACCGCGATGTCCTGGGTCAGAAGCACCGAAAAGGTGGCCCGCCCGCCCTCGGTCATCGTCAGGCCCTTTTCTTTCAGGGTCTGCATCACGATCGCGGTGGAGGACAGCGCCAGCACCAGCCCGGCCGCCAGCGCGGTCTGCCAGACCAGCCCGAGCGCCATTGCCCCGCCCATCACCGCCAGGGTCGTCAGGACGATCTGCATCCCGCCCAGCCCCAGCAGACGGTGGCGCATGTCCCAAAGGGCGCGCGGTTCCATCTCCAGCCCGATCAGGAACAGCATCATCACCACACCGAATTCGGCGAAATGCTGAAGGTCGGCCATCTCGGACCCGGCCAGACCCATGACCGGCCCGATGGCGATGCCCGCGAACAGATAGCCCAGGACCGATCCCAGGCCCAACCGCGCCGAGATCGGCACCGCCACCAGCGCGGCAGTCAGATAGATCGTGGCCTGAAGCAGCATTCCTTCCATGGATCCGTCCTTACATCGGCAGCGGCGCATCCGCCTTGAACTGGTTCATCACGATCTGGCTTTGCACCCGCGCGACGGCGCTGTGCGGCAGAAGGATCTCGTGGATCAGGCGGTTCAGCGCGGCCAGATCCGTGCAAGTCACCCGCAGCAGGTAATCGGCATCGCCGGTCAGGGTCCAGGCGCTGATGATCTCGGCATGGGTCTGGATCAGGCGCTGAAAGCTCCGGGCCGCATCGGGTGCATGGGTGGCCATCTGGACCTGGACAAAGGCCTGCACGCCGAGGCCCAGCTTGGCCGGATCCAGACGTGCACAATAGCCGGTGATCACGCCCTCGGCCTCCAGCCGCTGGCGCCGCCGCCCGGCCTGGCTGGCCGACAGGTTCAGCCGCTCACCCAGTTGGTGCGCGGTCAGATGCGCGTCATCCTGTAGCGCGGCGAGAAGGCGGGAATCGATTTCATCCAGCTTCATGCGGGTTTCCTGCGCATTTTCCAATTCACCTGCGCAAATAATGTATGAGACGGGGTTCGTATGCAAATATTTGCGCAATCATCGCGGCAATCTTCCTTTACCCTCCGCGCAACGCAGGACAGAACAGGAGGAAACGCCATGGGTCCGTTCCCGCATGACGCGCCGAAAGCCACGATCACCGAAGAAAACCCCGCCGGCACCGACGGGTTCGAGTTCGTCGAATTCGCGCATCCCGATCCGCAGGCGCTGCGCGATCTGTTCACGAAGATGGGCTACAGCCATGTCGCCAATCACAAGACCCGCGCGGTCGAGCTGTGGCAGCAGGGCGACATCAGCTATCTGATCAACGCCGAGCCGGGCGGGCACGCTGCCGAATTCATCGAGAAACACGGCCCCTGCGCCCCGTCGATGGGCTGGCGCGTGGTCGATGCCGACCATGCCCTGAAACACGCGGTGGCAAAGGGCGCCACGCCCTATGACGGGCCGGGCAAGACCATGGACGTGCCCGCGATCGTGGGCATCGGCGGGTCACTGATCTATTTCATCGAGGATTACTATGACACCTCGCCCTATAACGCCGAGTTCGACTGGATCGACGATGCGCATCCTTCGGGCGTGGGGTTCTACTATCTCGACCACCTGACCCACAATGTCCACAAGGGCAACATGGACAAGTGGTTCCGCTTTTACGGGGACATCTTCAACTTCCACGAAATCCGGTTCTTCGACATCGAGGGCAAGTTCACCGGCCTTTACAGCCGCGCGCTGACCTCGCCCTGCGGGCGCATCCGCATCCCGATCAACGAGGATCGCGGCGAGACCGGGCAGATCGTGGCCTATCTGAAGAAATACAATGGCGAGGGGATCCAGCACATCGCGGTGGGCACCGAGAACATCTATGACTCGACCGATGCGATCGCCGGGAACGGGCTGAAATTCATGCCCGGGCCGCCAGATACCTATTATGACCTGAGCTTCGACCGGGTGAAGGGCCATGATGAGCCTGTCGCGCGGATGAAGAAGCACGGCATCCTGATCGACGGCGAGGGTGTCGTGGACGGTGGCGAGACGAAGATCCTGCTACAGATCTTTTCCAAGACGGTAATCGGCCCGATCTTCTTCGAGTTCATCCAGCGCAAGGGCGATGACGGTTTCGGCGAGGGAAATTTCAAGGCGCTGTTCGAATCGATCGAACAGGAACAGATCGACAGCGGCGAGCTGAGCGAACCCGCCGAGTGAACGGCCCTGTGCGACGGGAAAGGCCGGGCGCCCCGGCCCCCCGGGGTCCGTGCGGCTTGTGATCAGCCTTCGGGCATTTCGATGACGATGTTGCGCCCGTTCTTCACATAGCGCAGCGCGTTTTCCGAGATTGCCGCCACCCGCCCCCCGTCGAGACGATCCCCGACCTGCACCTTCAGGTAACGCCCCGACGACAGCCGGACCAGCGCGCGCCGTTCCGACGCGGGGCCATAGACGCCGATCAGGTTCGTCTCCCGCAGGTTGATCACGCTTTCGATCGTCGCCTGGCGTGCCACCGAGGCCGAGGTCGGAATTTCGGGCCGCGTGGTGGCCGGGGGCTGCGCGGCCTCGACGGCGGCTTCGACGGCGGCGGCAAATCCGGAGGGACGGCTGGCCGGCAGCGGCGACTCGGCCAGGGCGGCCTCATCGGCCTCGGCCTCCGGATCGGGGGCGGGGTCTTCCTGCACGATTTCCGGAATTTCCGGGCGGGGGCGCGGACGGAATGCGGCCAGCCGGGTGCGTTCCGGATCGGCGATCTGTTCCGGCGCGGGAACCAGCCCCGCATCCGTGTCGGGCCGTGCCGGAGGAACGACAGGCGGTTCGCCCGAATAGATCATGTTCCCCCGCGGGCTGAGCGTCCCTTCGGGCGTCGGCGTGACCAGGCCGCGTTCATCCAGGTCAAAGGCGACCCCCGGTGGCGGCGGCGCCATCGGCTGGGCGGGCGGACTGTCGTTCGTCATTGCGCCCGGATCCGGAAGGGCAACCCTTTCCAGATCGGGGAGGCGCGGATCCGTCCCGGCGATATAGATCGCGTCCAGGCTGCTGGATGCCGGTGATTTCGGCACGTCCGGTGCGCGCGGCCAGGCCCCGGTCCGCGCGTGAATCGCCGCCGCCTCTTCGCGTGTCGGCCGGCCGTCTTGCGGCGTTGTGTCGGCTTCGGCCACGGTGTCATTTTCACCGGGGCGCGGCGGATTTTCGGCCATATCGGGCGGTGGGTCTGCCGCGGCCCGGTCCGGTTGACGCGGCGACGCGGTGGAAACCGGCGGTTCCGGGGTCTCGGGCTCGGGAAGGGCGACGATCCTGTCGTCCTGTGCCGGGTTCGCCGGTGCCTGCGCGCTCTGCTGCGCCGCGGGGGCGGGGGCTGACGGCCGTCCGGACAGGAAGAAGGCCGACCACACGGCGCCGCCGCCCAGCAATGCCAGCAGGACAAGCGCCACGACCAGACCGAACCGGAATCCACCATGCCCCTCGTGCTTACCGCGGGCGCCGAACACGGTCAGCGCCTCGGCCTCGTTCGCCGGCGGCGGTGTGATCGGAATCGCCTGCGGCGCGGGCCGCGCGGGCCCAGGCGTGACCTTGACGCCCGATTGCGCCGCACCTTCCGGCGCCTTGCGCCGGTTTGGGGTCTTCGAAGTTTTTGCGTATCTTGCGCCCGCGCCGGCATCCTGGCCGGAGGTCCCGGTCTTGCCCGCCCTGGCGGCAGGGGGCGCAGCCTCGGGTTCGGTCGGCGGGGCATCGGCGGCGGTGACGCCTGCGCCGGAACCGACGGCCGGGCCGATCGCGGGGGCCTCGCCTGGTGGGGCAAGCAGCGTGATGCGCGGGGCGGTCGCGCCTGCCTTGCCGATTTCGCCCGGCATGGCCTTCGAGGCACCGTGGCGACCGGAAAGGAAGATCGGGCGCGTCTCGGGCGGTGGCAGCGGCGACATCGGCAGCGCAGGATCGCCGCTGCCCGCGTCCGGGCCATGATCCGGTCGGGGCGCGTCCGTCCCGGCCTCGGGCGGCGCCCCGGCATCGGCTGCGCCGACCGTTTCTTCCGGGACCGGGGTTTGCGTCCGGGGCGTGGCATCGGCAGTCGGCGCCTCGCCCGTATCCGGGCCGGGGGCGCCGGGGTCCGGCGTCGAAACGCTTGCGGGTTCCTGCGCCCCTTGTTCCGCTGTGCGATGCGCCTTGCCCTCGACATCGGGCAGACCCGGTGCGCTGTTCCGCACGACCGGCCTGGTGTCGCGTTCGAGCGCATCGCCATCGGCCAGCAACGCGTCTGCAGCGCGGGTGCGGCCGAACCAGGGCTCGCGCGGAAAGCTGTCAGGCGCCGGTGCGGCCACGAAACAGACCGGGTTGAAATTGTGCTGCACGGCAAAGGCCTCGGCCTCGTCCAGCGTCTCGCGCGCGACCACCGCCAGTTGCGCCGCACCTGTCCCGTCCGCGGCCCAGTCGAATACAAGCTCCTCCACCCGATAGGGTGTCAGGCCGTCCAGACCCTTGCGCAGGGCTGCCTCCTGCTGTTCGGCGTTTCCCTTTGCAAGCGGAAGCCGGGTGTAGAGGATCTGGCTGTCGGGCAGGATGAGCTTGGTCAGGACGCCACCGCCTTCCAGCTCGCTCGCGGTGTCGCGCAGCATGCTCAGCGTGGTGGCAAGCGCCGGATCGTCCAGCGAAACCTCGCCGACAAGGTTCCAGCTGCCGGATCCGCGATGCAGCAGACCGATGCCGTCAGGCGACAGATCGAGGGCGAATCCAGGCTTCATTTCATCCGTTTACATCAGGCAGGCCAAATCCGGCAGGTTGCATCGCCGCAGCTGCCGGACGTTAGCGGGATATTGCCGATCAGACCGATTCTTGCCAAGGAATTCCTTTGCTTTCAGGGCAAAGCTGCCGAACATGGGCCAAAGCAAGGAGATCTCGATGCACCGTCTGGCCGTTCTGATCGTGACTCTCGGCCTTGCCTCTGGCGCCTGGGCCGAACCCACCGAAACCCCGTCCCCGACCCTGACGGTCACCGGGCAGGGCGAGGTATTCGCCGCGCCGGACATGGCAACGATAACCCTGGGCGTGACAACCACCGCCACCGAGGCGCGCGCTGCGATGGATGAGACCAACGCCGCCGCTGCGCGTATCATTGCCGCGCTGAAGGCGGCCGGGGTGGAGCGGCGCGATATCCAGACCCGCAACCTGGAATTGCGGCCCGACTGGTCCGATCCCGATCCGGGCCGGGACGATGCGCCGCGGATCGACGGCTTCGTGGCCTCGAACACATTGTCGATTCGGGTGCGCCGGATGGATGCGCTGGGTTCGGTGCTGGACACGGTGCTCGATCAGGGCGCGAACACGTTTCAGGGGCTGGGGTTCGGCTTGCAGGATCCGCAAGGTCATGCCGACCAGGCGCGCCGCGAAGCCGTGGCCGAAGCCATGCGCAAGGCAAGGCTCTATGCCGATGCGGCGGGGCTGACACTGGGGCCGGTCCTGTCCTTGTCCGAGGCGGGGGGCGGCGCCCCCGCGCCGATGTTCATGGAAGCCGCCCGCAAGGCCGGCGACATGGCCATCGAAAGCGGCGAAATCAGTATCACCGAGTCCGTCACGATGGTTTTCGCGGTTTCCGGGCCGGGCGGAAATTAGTGCATGTTGCATTCAATCGGAAACGGTTTGCCGGCGGACACGCGGCCGCCCGGGGGGGGCGGTTGCGCCCGTTGCCGGACCAGATGATCGTCGGCCCGGCCACGGCACGGATGCCGTGGCTGAAAGAAGACCTCCGCATATTGAAATGCTTCAGGTGCCGAAGGCGCGCGCTTGTGGCGCGCCCATGACTTCGTCGGCCGCGTCGATCAGGGCGTTGGCGACATAATCCAGATCGGCGCGCGTCAGCCGCGCGGGCAGGCGCACATCGCAGGCGCGCATCAGCATCGCGCGGGTGCGCGGCAGATCGGGACAACCGCCCTCGATGAACTGCCAGTTCCAGAAGGCGCGCGCGTTGTCGGTGGACAGGCCGAAGACCTGGACCCCGACGCCGCGCGCCTTGGCGGCCGCCTGGAAGGCGCGCGCCGCGTCATCTGTATCGAACCCGTTCAGGTTGAACTGGATCGAATCCGGCGCCCGCTTCTCGGGGGGCAGCGGGTCGGGAACGTGCAGCCAGGGTGTGGCATTCAGCAGCGCGGCGACATGGTCGTGATTGGCGCGCCCGTCGCGCACCCGGCGCGCGACCTCGGGCAATTGCGGCCGGATCACCGCCGCCGACAGGTTCTGCATCCGCATGTTGTAAAGCGGCAGCCTGTTCTGCCAATGGCCGAAACGATCCTGGACCACCGGGTGCTTCTTCCAGTTGTGTTCATAGGCGCCGGACATGATGATCGCGCGGGCGATGATATCCGGATCGTCGGTGATCATCGCTCCGCCCTCGCCGGCATTGACCAGCTTGTAGGACTGAAACGAAAAGCACCCGACCCTGCCCAGCGTGCCGATGTTGCGGCCGTGCCAGGTGGTTCCGAGCGAATGCGCCGCATCCTCGATGACCGGCACCCCGCGGGCCCGGGCCAGCGCGGTGATCGCATCCATGTCGGACGTATGGCCACGCATGTGGCTGATCAGGACAGCGTCGATGCTGTCATCCAGCTTGGCGTCGAAATCGGCCATGTCGATGCGGAAATTCTCGGCGACCTCGACCAGGACCGGCTGACAATCGGCATGCACAACCGCCGAAGGCACGGCGGCGAAGGTGAAGGCCGGGATCAGCACCCGCGCGCCGCGCGGCAGGCCGAGCGCCTTCAGTGACAGGAAAAGCGCGGCAGAGCACGAAGAGACGCAGAGTGCAAAGCGTGCCCCCATGAGTGCCGCGAATTCGCGTTCCAGCAGGGCCACGGGTGCGTTTTCCGGCGCGGTGTAACGAAAAAGGTCACCGCTTTGCAGCAGACGCTCGATTTCGTCGCGCGCGGCGTCCGGGATCGGCTCGGCACGGTAGACATCGGGGGCAAACGCCATCGGCATCGCCTTTCCTGAATTGTTCTTTCAGGCAAAAGCGTAATTGAGCTTTGTGGCGACACCAAGGTATTTCTGGCAACGCTAGAACCCGAGACGATCGCGCACCGAGAACCACCCCATCGCCAGCGCCAGAAGCGGCGCACGCAGGGCCGGGCCACCGGGAAACGGCGGCGTCGGCAGGCGCGCCATCAGGTCGAACCGATGCGTATCGCCGGCCAGCGCCGCGGCCATGATCTGCCCGGCCATCGTCGCCAGCGCGACCCCATGCCCGGAATAGCCCGAGGCGGACAGGATGTTGCCCGCCGGCCGGGCGATGTGCGGCAGGCGTTTCATCGTGATCGCAAGCGTGCCGCCCCAGGCATAGTCGGTGCGAATGTCCGCAAGTTGCGGAAACACCTCCAGCATCGGTTTGCGGACCTTGGCGTCGATATCGGCGGGAAAGCGATAGCCATAGCTTTCGCCACCGCCGAACAACAGCCGCTTGTCGGGCGTAAGCCGGAAATAGTTGATCACGAACTTGCTGTCGGCCACCGCCACGTCGCGCGCCAGGACCGTGGCCGCGCGCGCGCCCAGCGGCTCGGTCGCGATGATGAAATTGTTGATCGGCATCACCCGCGCCGCCACCGATCGCTCCAGCCCGCCGAGATAGCCGTTCGCGGCCAGGATCACCTGGTCGCAGATCACGCGGCCCTTGCCGGTCTGCACCACCGGCTGCGCGCCGGGCCGGATGTGATGCACATGGCTTGCTTCGTGGATCCGCGCCCCGGCGCCGGTCGCGGCGCGGGCCAGCCCGAAGGCGAATTCAAGCGGGTGCAGATGCCCCGCGCCCCAGTCGACATAGCCCCCCTGATAGGCATCAGAGCCGATGATGCGCCGGATCTCGTCGCGGCTCAGCGTTTCGATCAGGTCATACTGATATTCGCGCAGCAGTTTCTCGGCATAGGCGTGCGAGAGGCGCACATCCCCCGCGCGCCAGTCCGCATGCACGACGCCCGGCCGGTAGTCGCAAGCAATGGCGTGGTCCCGGATCAGATCTGCCACCAGCTTCTTCGCGTCTTCGGCCAGATGCCACAGGGCGGTCGCGTCGGCATCGCCCATCATGCGTTCCAGCCTGTCCTGTTCCAGCCGCTGACCGCTGCCGACCTGCCCGCCGTTGCGCCCCGAGGCGCCGAAACCGACCCTGTGCGCCTCCAGCAGGACAACATCGGCCCCGGCCTGCGCCAGGTGCAACGCCGCCGACAGGCCGGTATAGCCGCCGCCGATCACGCAGACATCGGCGCGCGTTTCGCCCTGCATGGCGGGAAAGGGCGCCGGCGGCGTGGCGGTGGCGGCGTACCAGCTTTGGGGGTATTCGCCGGGCCTGTCGTTCGCGAACAGAAGGTTCATACGTTCAGCAAGAGATGCTCCCGCTCCCACGGGCTGATGACCTGAAGGAATTCCTTGTATTCCAGCGATTTGACGGCCGAGTAGACGGCGCAGAACTCGGGGCCCAGCACCTCGTGCATTTCCGGTGCGTCGTCGAACAGGTCCAGCGCCTCGTTCATGCCGCGGGGGATGCTTTCATCGCTGGCATAGGCATCGCCCTGGAATTGCGGCGCCGGCATCTTTTGTTCCATCAGCCCCAGATAGCCGCAAGCCAGCGAGGCGGCGATCGCCAGATACGGGTTGCAATCCATCCCGGCGATCCGGTTTTCGATCCGCCGGCCGCCGGCATCCGAGATCGGAACGCGCAGCCCGGTCGTGCGGTTGTCGCGGCCCCATTCCAGGTTGATCGGTGCGGCGAAATCCGGAACGTAGCGGCGATAACTGTTCACATAGGGTGCCAGCACGGCGATGACCGACGGCATGTGCCGTTGCAGGCCGCTTATGAAATGCATGAAGGCCGGCGTCTCGGCGCCGTCGCGGGTGGAGAATATGTTCTCGCCCGTGGCCAGGTCGGTCACCGAGTGGTGCATGTGCATCGCGCTGCCCGGTTCGTCCTCGATCGGCTTGGCCATGAAGGTCGCATAGCAGTCGTGGCGCAATGCGGCCTCGCGGATCAGCCGTTTGAAATAGAAGATCTCGTCGGCCAGCTTGACCGGATCGCCGTGGCGCAGGTTCATCTCGATCTGCCCGGCGCCGCCTTCCTGCAGGATGCCGTCGATCTCGAAGCCCTGCGCTTCGGCAAAATCATAGATGTCGTCGATCACCGGACCGTATTCATCCACCGCCGACATCGAATAGGCCTGCCGTGCCGCGGCCCGGCGCCCCGAGCGGCCCATCGGCGGCTGGATCGGATGGGCCGGGTCGATATTGCGCGCGACGAGGAAGAATTCCATCTCCGGGGCAACGATCGGGTCCCAGCCCTGTTCGTTGAACAGCCCGACCACGCGCTTGAGCACGTTGCGCGGCGCCACCGGAACCGGGTTGCCCGACTGGTCCTTGATGTCGTGGATCACCTGCAGCGTCCAGTCGGCCGTCCATGGCGCGGCGCTGGCGGTGGAAAAGTCCGGCGTCAGGACCATGTCGGGCTCGGTGAAGGGTTGCCCCTCGATGCTGGCCCAGTCGCCGGTGATGGTTTGCAGGAAGATCGAGTTGGGCAGATAGAAATGGCTCTGCCTGGCGAATTTGCTGGCCGGCATCGCCTTGCCGCGGGCGACGCCGGCGATGTCGGCGACGATACATTCCACCTCGTCCAGGCGACGGCCCTGCAAATAGAGCCGGGCCGCCTCGGGCAATTCGTCGATCCAGTCAGCCATGCTCGGCCTCGCGCGGTTTGAGAAAGAAATCTGCGATCATGTCGGCCATCGCGTCGGAATCCGTGGGCAGGCAAAGCCGCGCCTGCGCGTCCTCGAGCAGGGCATCGGGCACGACACCCTTTCCGCGACTGCGGATCAGCCCCTCGACGAAGGGGGCTTCATGTTCGGGATGCGGCTGCACGGTCAGTGCCCAGTCGTCATAGATCATCGCCGCATAGCGGCAGAAATCGCTTTCGCCGATCACCGTGGCCCCGTCGGGCGGGACCACCACCTGATCCTGGTGCCAGGCGCTCAACATGAAGTCGCGCCCGGCGATGGTATAGCGCCGCGGACCGACCGACCAGCCGGCGGCGAATTTCTCGACCCTGCCGCCAAGGGCCTGGGCGATGATCTGATGGCCGAAACAGATCCCGACCATCGGCACCCGGGCGGCCTGTGCGTCGCGGATGAAGGCTTCCAGCGGTTTTATGAACGGCAGATCCTCGTATGCGCCATGGCGCGATCCGGTGATCAGCCAGCCATCGGCCTGATGCACGCTGGCGGGAAAATCCATGTCCACCACCGGCCAGCTGCGAAACCGCAGGCCCCGGCCGGCCAGCAGCTTCTCGAACATTTCGGGATAGGTTCCATGCGCGTCCCGAAGCGGGGCGGGGACGTGGCCGGTTTCAAGGATGCCGATCAGCATGCGGGCTCTCTTCGTTTTTCCGCAAACCGTAATCTGGCTGCCGGACGCCTTCAAGGTGGCTCAGACGGTATCGAGATACAGCTCGATGCGTTCGTTGTCGGTCAGCTCATCGTAATCGCGCAGCTCCTGCCGCTTGGTCAGCACCAGGTTTTGGATCAACTCCTGCGGGAAGATGCGCGCGATCTCGGGGCTGGATTCGAAGGCGTCGATCGCGTCGGCCCAGGTCAGCGGCATCTGTGGCAGGTCAAGCGCATAGGCATTGCCGGTGATCGGTGCCGGCGGTTCCAGCCCGTCCTGAATGCCGATCAACGCCGCGCCAAGCACGCCGGCCAGCATCAGATAGGGGTTGATATCGCCCCCCGCGACGCGGTGTTCGATGCGCCGCGCGGCGTGATTGCCGCCCGGCACGCGCACCGCCGCGGTCCGGTTTTCATAGGCCCAGCAGATTCCGGTGGGCGCATGAGCCCCCGGCACCATCCGGTCGTAGCTGTTGCCATGCGGCGCGAACAGCAGCCCCGATCCCGGGATCGCCGTTAGGCAGCCGGCCACGGCCTGGCGCAGCGCGTCGGATCCGCGCGGCCCGCCATCGTCGAATATGTTCCGGCCCGCATCGTCGAGAACCGAGAAATGGGTGTGCATTCCGTTGCCGGCGTAATCTTCATAGGGTTTGGCCATGAAGCTGGCGGCGAAGCCGTGTTTGCGCGCCAGCCCGCGCACCAGCAGCTTGAACAGCCAGGTATCGTCGGCGGCCTTCATCGGATCGGGCTGATGCACCAGGTTGATTTCGAACTGGCCCAGCCCAGCCTCGGAGATCGACGTGTCCGCGGGGATGTCCATCGCCTCGCAGGCGTCGTAGAGATCGGTGAAGAAGATGTCGAAGGCATCGAGCGCGCGCAGCGCCAGCGTATCCGCCCCCGGTCGCCGCTTGCCGGTCCGGGGCGAGGGCGGCACACGCAGCCGCGATGTGGAATCGTCGATCAGGTAGAATTCCAGCTCGGTCGCCACCACCGGCGTCAATCCCAACTCGCGATAGCGCGACACCACGCGCGCCAGCGCATGGCGCGGGTCGCCGTCGAAGGGGCGGCCATCCTCGTGATACATCCACAGCGGCAGCAGCGCGGTGGGCGCCTCCAGCCAGGGCATCGGCACGAAACCCCGCTCGGTTGGTTTGAGCACCCCGTCCGGATCGCCGGATTCGAATACCAGCGGGCTGTCCTCGATATCCTCGCCCCAGATATCGAGATTGAGCACCGAGAAGGGAAAGCGCGTGCCCTCGGCCTCGACCTTCGCGGCAAAGCGCGTGGGAATCCGCTTGCCGCGGGCCTGCCCGTTCAGGTCGCAGGCCGCCACCCGGATCGTGCGCACTTCGGGATGCGCCATCAGCCAGTCGCTCATCGGATCACCTGCGGCCGGATCCTCAGCCGCCGCCGGGCGTCCTGCGGCAGGTGACGGTTCAGCCGCCGGTTGACGGCATTGAACAGCGTGATGATGAGCAGCGTGAGAATGATGAAATATCCGGCCACGATCGGGTAGGGAATGAAGGGGTTGAAGGTTTTGTCGGCGAAATAGCTGGCATAGTAAAGGGCATCGCCCTTTTGCTGCCAGGCCGGGAAGCTCGAAAAGAAGACCAGCGTGGTGGCGTGGAACAGGAAGATCGCCTCGTTGGTATAGGCCGGCCAGGCCAGCCGCAGCATGGTCGGCCAGATGATCCGGCGGAACCGGGAAAACCCGCTCATGCCATAGGCGTCGGCGGCCTCGATATCGCCGCTGGGAACCGAGCGCAGCGCCCCGTGAAAGATCTCGGCCGAATAGGCGGCGGTGTTCAGGAACAGCACGATCAACGCCCCGGCCCAGGCCCGCGTCAACCAGCCGGTCTCGGCGGTGAAAGCGGCCCCCAGCAGGTGGAACTCGACCCCCGTGCGCGGCAGCATCACGAATAACTGGTAGGCCAGGAAGAACTGGATGAACAGCGGCGAGCCGCGAAACACGAAGACGAACCATTCCGACGGTTTGCGCAGGATGCGGAGGTGGCTGTTGCGCATCAGCGCCAGTCCGGTGGCCAGGAAGAAGCCGCAGAGCAGCGCCAGCGCCCCGAAATAGACATTCCAGATCAACCCGGATCCGATCAGTGTCACCTGTTCGCAAAGGGTGAAATCGGATCGCGGCAACAGCCGCTCGCCGATCCCGACGGACCGCAGCGCATAGTCCTGGATGGTCTGCAGGCAGCTCATGCTGTCGCCGCCTTTTGCAACGCGGCGCCGCCCAGCGTCGCCTGGCCATGGCTCAGTCGCACAGTCAGGCGGCCCAGCACGATTTCGGACAGTTTGGTCAGGCCGAGATAGAAAACAAGCAGGCCCAGCAGGTACCAAAGCCGCCAGTCCGGATGGGGATAGGCATAAATCTGCGTTTTCATGCCGCCCAGTTCGCGGGCCCAATAGACGATATCCTCGACCCCGAGCAGGAACAGCAGCGGCGTTGCCTTGATCAGGATCATCCACAGATTGCTGAGCCCCGGCAGCGCGTAGATCCACATCTGCGGCACCAGGATGCGCCGGAATGCCTGGCTTTCGGTCATGCCATAGGCCGCGGCGGTTTCGATCTGGGCCCGGGGAACGGCGCGCATCGCGCCATGAAGGACATTCGCCGCGAAGGCGCCGAAGACGATCGCGAAGGTCAGCACCGCAAGCGCGAAGCCATAGCTTTCATGCACCCATTGCGGCGCATTGCCCAGTGGCAGCTTGGCGGCGGGACAGACAAGGAAATCGTTGCCCTGCCGGATCGGCTGATCCCAGTCGGGGCATTTGACCTGATGGCGAAGCCATTCGAAGGCCTGGTCCAGCGCGATCACGAAGAAAAGGAAGAACACGATGTCGGGGACACCGCGCACGATGGAGGTATAGCCCTGGCCGAACAGGCGCAGCGGCAGGAAACGCGACCGGGCCGCGACCGCCCCGCCAAAGCCGAAGGCCAGAGCGACGGGCGCCGTTATCGCCAGCAACAACAGCACGGTTCCGAACGAGGCATAAAAACCCAGATGCTTGCCGCTTGTCAGATAGCAGGCAAACCATCGCGCCGTTTCCAGCGTGTCGGGATCGGTGCAAAAGGAAAACATTCCCTCAAACCCGGCGGGGGCAGTGCTGCCCCCGCCGACGATCGCTTACATGTCGAAGGTGTTGGCGTCGTCGCCGAACCACTTCCTGATCATCGCATTGAGCGTGCCATCCTCTTTCATCGCGCTGATCGCCGCGTCGAACTTGGCCTGCAAGTCGTCGTCGCTTTCGCGCAGGCCCATTCCGATGCCGCCGCCGAGCATCACCGGGTCGCCCGCGATCACCAGGGCGGGGTCCTGCGCCGCGATCGGCTCCAGATACGCGCCATCGGCCAGGACCGCGTCGGCCTCGCCGTTCTTCACCGCGGCAATGGTTTCCTCGGGCGTGGCGAATTCCACCAGCGTCGCGCCGGACTCGGCGACATGGCTGGCCTGGATGGTTCCGGCCTGCGCCGCGATCACGCCGCCGGTCAGATCGGCATCTTCTGACAGCGCGACGTAAAGCGACGGGTCCGGCGGGATATAGGCCTGGGTGAAGTCGATCACCTCGTCGCGCTCGTCGGTGATGCTCATGCCGGCGATGATCGTGTCATAGTTTCCGGAAACGAGGTTGGGGATGATCGAATCCCAATCGTTCGTGACCCATTCGCAGGTCAGTTCGGCGCGGGCACAAAGCTCATCGCCGAGTTCGCGCTCGAACCCGTCGACCTCGCCGGCATCGTTGATGAAGTTATACGGGGGATAGGCGCCTTCGGTGCCCATGCGCACGGTCATCGAATGGCTCGCCGCCATGGCCATGCCGGCCGACAGGGCCAGCGCGGTTGCGGCAGTCAGGATCTGGGTTTTCATTCGTTTCTCCCTGGTTGCGTTTTGGTTTCTTTCAGGCCGCAGCGGTCGCGCTCAGGAATTGCTGCAACCGTTCGGTTCCCGGTCTTCGCAGGATGTCCGCCGGCGCGCCCTCTTCCTCGATCCGGCCCTGGTGAAGGAACACCACATGGTCGGACACGTCGCCCGCCATGCGCATGTCATGGGTGACGATGATCATGGTGCGCCCCTCTTCGGCAAGCGCCCGGATCACCCGCACCACCTCCTGCTCCAGTTCCGGATCCAGCGCCGAGGTCGGTTCGTCGAACAACAGCGCCCGCGGTTCCATGCACAGCGCGCGGGCGATCGCCGCGCGCTGCTGCTGCCCGCCCGACAATTGCGCCGGCCAGGCGTCGCACTTGTCGCCGATGCCCACCTTTTCCAGGTATCCGCGCGCGGCCTGCTCGACCTCGTCGCGGTCGCGCCCCAGAACGGTCAACGGCGCCTCCATCACGTTTTGCAGGATGGTCATGTGCGACCAGAGATTGAACTGCTGGAACACCATCGACAGATTCGTGCGAATGCGGATCACCTGCTTGCGGTCGGCCGGGTGGCGGTGCAGCCCGGTGCCCTTCCACCGCACGGGTTCCCCCTCGAACAGGATCTCGCCCTGTTGCGAGTTTTCCAGCAGGTTGGCACAGCGCAGCAAGGTGGATTTGCCCGACCCGGACGACCCGATCAGTGATACCACATCACCCTTGCGGGCCAGGATGTCGACACCTTTCAGAACCTCCAGCTCGCCGAAGCGCTTGTGCAGGTCGCGGATCTCTATGACGGGCGTGGCGCTATCTCTCACAAGACAATCGGCATTCATTCGTTCCCTCTCGTTCGCCGAGTAGGGCGCAAAATCTCCGCGAATGCAACATTGCACACAGCCTGGCCGTGCATGAACGCTCAGGTCTCGGCGATATCGCCTTGTGCCTGCCCGGGCCCGGGCGGCGTTGCGATCGCCAGATAGGCGGCAAGCGGGATCGCCGCCACGCCGGCCAGCCCCAGGATGCGCCGGTCGTCTTGCCCCAGATCGGCCAGCGCCGATTCCACGGCGCACAGAATCTCTCCGACCGGCATGCCCCGTGCCGCGATCAATGCAAGGCCGGGCGCCGCATCGGTCCGGCCGATGACTTTCAGGGCTCGGGCCGCGGGATCATGCCGCCGGATCGCGCGCCAGCTGATCGCGTCGATCGCGGCAATGTCCGCCGCACCCCCGGCCACGGCCATCGCACTGTGGCGGTGGCTTCCCGTGGCGCGATGCATGGCGAAACGGAAACCCAGCCGCCCGGCCATCGATTGCGGCGCGGCCCAGCCCGAATGGCTGCACCCCTGATTATAGGCAAAGCGTCGCCCGGCGTAATTCTCCAGCGCATCGGTATCATCCCGGCGGACAACGAAAAGGCTGCGATAATGGCCGGGCGGGGTGTCGGGCAAGCCGTAATCCAGCGTTGCCACCAGCTGCACCCGGTCGTGAAGCCGCGCCCGAAGCGGCAGGCCGCAGGTCTGCCCCAGCACGAGATCCGGGCGCTCCCATCCATCCTGGATGGCGACGGAGCGATCCAGGCCATCGGGCGCGGCAACGCCGCGGGCGCGCAGCGCATCGCGTATCAGCATCCAGAAGCGATCATGCGCGCCCGCGTTCTCGGGGCGCTCGTACATCGGTAATGCCGCGATCACTTGCCCCGGGCTTCCACCCGCTGCCGGGCCAGAGCGCTGTCGCGATCGTTGACGCCCAGCAGATTGGCGACCAGCCGCAGCAGCGCGTCCTCCTCATGGTCGCGCTGCCCATCGGCCAGAACCACCTCCCATAACGCCTCGACAACGCCGGCGCGTTCTTCATAGGCCACGGCGTCCTTTATGGCACGGGTGAAACGCACGGTGTCCGGCGCTTCCGCCTCCAGTGTTTCGGCCTCGCGGCGCAGCTCCACCGCCTCGAACGGCGACAAGGCGTAGCGCGTGGCCAGGATCCGGTCGATTCGCGCCGCTTCGGCGGCGTCGTAATCGCTGTCGGATCGCGCGATGCGCACCAGCAGCGCCGACAGGGCAAGCCGGGCATCGGAATCCGGCAATTGCCCTTCGGCGGGCTGGATCAGGCGGGACAGGAAATCTGCAAACATGCTCATCGATATAGGCGCTGACGCGACGCTGGCAAAGGCCGGCCGGTCAGTCGCAGTAACCTTCGACGATCACCAGGTCGATATCCGAGACCGAGTCGCGGTGTTTCTTCGCGGCCTGGTATTCGGGGCTGTCGTAACAGGCCAGCGCAGCCTCAAAGGAGGGAAACTCGATCACGACCGAGCGCGACAACGCCCCACCTTCCTTGACGTCCTGCGCGCCACCCCGGACCAGGAACCGCCCGCCGAACTTTTCGAAAGCCGCCGCGTTGGCCGCCTGGTATTTCGCGTATTGCGCGGCATCGTGAATTTCCGTGTGCCCCAGCCAATACCCCTTTGCCATCCTGTCACCCTGTTCCTGTCCGGTTTGCCCACCATGCAAACTATTCCGGTCGGACGGAAAATGTCACCCCTTTCGCCCGCAATTCTTCACCTTGGCCGAAATACTCCGGGGTTTGGGGCAGCGCCCCAATCCGCGCGAAGCGCCAGAAAACCTGCGCGCATCGCGCGCGCGATTCATGAATTCCGCGCCAGGCCGCTCATACCAGGCGGCTGGTTTCCATCGCCGCGCGCACGAAATCGGCGAAAAGCGGGTGCGGCGCGAAGGGTTTGGATTTCAGCTCGGGGTGGAACTGGACCCCGATGAACCACGGGTGGTCGGTCCATTCGACGATTTCGGGCAGACGCCCGTCCGGCGACATGCCGGAAAAGCAAAGGCCGGCCTCCTCCAGTTTCTCGCGATATTTCACATCGACCTCGTAGCGATGCCGATGCCGTTCCTCGATCGTGGTGCGGCCATAGACCCGCGCGGCATGGGACCCTTCCTTGAGATTCGCGGTATAGGCCCCCAGCCGCATCGTGCCCCCCTTGTCGTCACCGATCTTGCGCGCGATCGTGTGATTGCCCTGGATCCATTCCTTCAGGTGATAGATGACCGGCGTGAAGCGTTTCTTGCCCGCCTCGTGGTCGAATTCCTCCGAGCCTGCATCGCTCAGCCCGGCCAGGTTCCGCGCGGCCTCGATCACCGCCATCTGCATGCCCAGGCAGATCCCCAGATATGGCACCCGGCGTTCGCGGGCGAATTCCGCGGCCCGGATCTTGCCCTCGGTCCCGCGCTCGCCAAAGCCGCCGGGCACCAGGATGGCGTGGAACCCTTCGAGCCAGGGCGCCGGATCCTCGCGTTCGAATATCTCCGCATCTATCCATTCGGCGCGGACCCGCACGCGGTTGGCCATGCCGCCATGGGTCAGCGCCTCGGCGATCGACTTGTAGGCATCCTCGAGCTGGGTGTATTTGCCGACGATTGCGATCTTGACATCGCCTTCGGCGTTGAAGATCCGGTCGGCCACGTCTTCCCAGCGTGACAGGTCGGGTTTGGGCGTCGGACTGATCTGGAACGCGTCCAGAACCGCCTGGTCCATGCCTTCGCGGTGATAGGCCAAGGGCGCCTCGTAGATGGATTTCAGGTCCTGGGCGGCGATCACCGCGTCGGGGCGCACGTTGCAAAACAGCGCCAGCTTGTCGCGCTCCTTCTGCGGAATCGGCCATTCGGAGCGGCAGACCAGCACATCGGGCGCCAGCCCGATCGAGCGCAGTTCCTTGACCGAATGCTGTGTCGGCTTGGTCTTCAGCTCTCCGCTGGCCTTGATCCAGGGCAGCAGGGTAAGATGCATGAAGACGCATTGCCCACGCGGCTTTTCCTGGCTGAACTGGCGGATCGCCTCGAAAAAGGGCAGCCCCTCGATATCGCCCACCGTGCCGCCGATCTCGCACAGCATGAAATCGACTTCGTCCTCGCCGATCCGCAGGAAATTCTTGATCTCGTCGGTGACGTGCGGAATGACTTGGATCGTCTTGCCCAGGTAATCGCCGCGGCGTTCCTTTTCCAGCACGGTGGAATAGATGCGCCCGGAACTGACCGAGTCGGTGGCCCGCGCCGCGACCCCGGTGAACCGCTCGTAATGGCCCAGGTCCAGGTCGGTCTCGGCCCCGTCGTCGGTGACGAAGACCTCGCCATGCTCGAAGGGCGACATCGTGCCGGGATCGACATTCAGATAGGGGTCGAGCTTGCGCAGGCGGACCGTGAAGCCGCGCGCCTGAAGCAGGGCGCCCAGGGCCGCCGATGCCAGGCCCTTGCCCAGAGAGGAGACCACGCCGCCGGTTATGAAGATGTATCGTGCCATGCGCCTGGCATCCCCCGTGATTGTCTGTTTTTCGGCTGCTCGATCCGGCCGGCCGGCCGCAGCATCACGGGGTTAAAGCTATAGCGGATTCGCCCGCGCCGCGCAACAACACCGCAAGATACTGGGGCGGAAAATCCGCCCGGATCAACGTTTAGTGGTGTCCGGTCAGTCGGCGCGTGGCGGCACAACCGGCGTGTCATCCGCCGATGGCGGCAACAGCATCTCTTCGGCCGGTGCCGGCGCCGGTTCGGTGCCGGGCGCGGTGTCCGATGCTGTCCCGGTTCCCAGGCGGTCGAGGACCGAGGTTTCATCGGATTTCTCGGCCGCGATGATGGTCAGCGTCAGCGAGGTTGCGATGAAGGCGATTGCGAAGATCCATGTGAGCTTGCCCAGGGCCGTGGCTGCCGCGCGGCTGGACATGACGCCGCCGCCGCCACCGCCGCCCATGCCCAGGCCGCCCCCTTCCGAGCGCTGAAGCAGCACGATTCCGATCAGGCAGAGCGCGAGGATCAGGTGGACGGTAAGAACGACATTTTCCATTGCGGCACGGATCCGGTTTGTTTGACGGGTCTATCTAGGCGGATGTGACCGGCGTCGCAACCCCCGTCATCCATCCGCGGACTCTGGCGCGACACCGGGGGCTTGCGGCCGTTTTCCGGCGACAGCCTGTCGCGCGACCGCCCCGCCGCTGCGCCGATTTGCCGTTTGCGGGCCTCGCTGCGGGCCGTTATACCGGCGCGGGTTTCACTCATAGCGCAAGGATCGCTCATGGCCAATGTCGTCGTCGTCGGCGCCCAATGGGGCGACGAAGGAAAAGGCAAGATCGTGGACTGGCTGTCAAACCGCGCCGATGTGATCGCGCGGTTCCAGGGCGGGCATAATGCCGGCCACACGCTGGTGATCGACGGCACCGTCTACAAGCTGAGCCTTCTGCCATCGGGGATCGTGCGCGCCGGCAAACTGTCGGTGATCGGCAATGGCGTGGTTCTTGACCCTTGGCACCTGGTCGAGGAAATCGCCAAGCTGCGTGACCAGGGGGTGACGATCTCGCCCGAGACGCTGATGATCGCCGAGAACACGCCGCTTATCCTGCCTATTCACGGCGAGCTCGACCGGGCGCGCGAAGCACAGGCATCGATTGCCAAGATCGGCACCACCGGACGCGGAATCGGCCCGGCCTATGAGGACAAGGTCGGGCGGCGTTCGGTCCGGGTCGCCGACCTGGGCGACGACGCGACGCTGGAGCTGCGCGTGGATCGTGCGCTGGTGCATCACGATGCGCTGCGCCGCGGGCTGGGCATGGCGCCGGTGGATCGCGACAGGCTGATCGCGCAACTGAAAGAGATCGCGCCCAGCGTGCTGCCCTATGCCGCGCCGGTGTGGAAGGTGCTGAGCGAAAAGCGCAAGGCGGGCAAGCGCATCCTGTTCGAGGGGGCGCAGGGCGCGCTGCTGGACATCGATTTCGGCACCTATCCTTTCGTGACCTCGTCGAACGTGATCGCCGGGCAGGCGGCGACCGGCGTCGGCGTCGGGCCGGGGGCCATCGATTTCGTTCTGGGAATCGTCAAGGCCTATACCACACGGGTGGGCGAAGGCCCGTTCCCGGCCGAGCTTGACGACGAGACCGGCCAGCGGCTGGGCGAACGGGGCCATGAATTCGGCACCGTCACCGGGCGCAAGCGCCGCTGCGGCTGGTTCGACGCGGCGCTGGTGCGCCAGACCTGCGCGACAAGCGGGATGAACGGGATCGCGCTGACCAAGCTGGACGTGCTGGACGGGTTCGAGACGTTGAAGATCTGTGTCGGCTATGAGCTGGACGGAAAGCGCATCGACTATCTGCCGACCGCAGCCGATCACCAGGCTCGCTGCACGCCGATCTACGAGACGCTGGAAGGCTGGAGCAGCTCGACCGAAGGGGCGCGCAGCTGGGCCGATCTGCCCGCGAATGCGATCAAGTATGTCCGCCGGGTGGAAGAACTGATCGAATGCCCGGTCGCGCTGTTGTCCACCTCGCCCGAGCGCGAGGATACCATTCTCGTGACCGATCCCTTCGCCGATTGAAAGGGGGGATGATGGCACTGAGCTACAAGGCGCGGCGGCGGTGGTCGCTGGTGATTCTCCTGCTCGGGCTGCCCGCCTATGTGGTCGTGGCCGTCACCGCCATGAACTGGCTGGGTCGCCCGCCATTCCTGATCGAGGTCGGGGTTTACATCGCGCTGGGGTTTCTCTGGGCCCTGCCGTTCCGTTTCGTGTTTCGCGGTGTGGGTCAGGCGGACCCGGCGAAGGATGACACCGAGACGTAATCGGGTCTGCACTCTGCCTGTGCGTCCTGGCCAAAACGCGGCGCACATCCAGAAACCCGCATCGCATGGGCGGGATTCCGCGCAGTGCAGTTTTGCAACTGATGCGCCCTCTCGGCGGGATCGTGCAGGGCCTTGGGTCACCGCCCTTGACAGGAAGCCCGCCAGTCGCCGATTGTCCCCGCATGGCGCTTGCCGCAAAGGGCAGGAGAAGTCGCGCAACAGCCGCAGGTTTTTCTTTTTTCAATCCTCGCGCGGTGCTAGCATGCCTACGGGTTTCGACAGTTTGATAGGAGCGATCGATGAAGATCAGCAAAATCATGATTTCCGCAACGGTCGCCGCGTTTGCCGCGGCACCGGCTTTCTCTCAGGTTTCGACGGTCGCGGATTGTGTGGCCGCCGTTTCCGCCCAATACGCGGAAGCCGGGCAGGCACGCGTTACCGTGAACATGAGCGAAGATGACGCGCTGGAATGTGTCGCACAGCTGCGGCTTGAAGGCATCAACGCGCAATATGGTGTCATTCAGGCCGGTGGAATCGTTCCCTTCGGTGCCGGCGGGGGCACAGGGCTTGCCGCCGGTCCGGCCGCAGGTCTGGCCGCGGGCGCGGTCGCCGTGGCCGCGGTCGCCGCGGGATCTTCCTCCTCGACCACGACCACGACCGTGAGTGCGAGCGCGGCCGACTGATCACGCTTCGACAGGTGCGGCTGCCGACCGTGTGAGGACGCAAGCCGCACGCCGGGATTTTCATATCCCGGGAACAGATTGGGCGGTTTGAAAAAGGGCCTTTCGTCCGCATGGCGAAGGGCCCTTTTTCCGGCCATTTACCGCCTGTTTCAGCCGCATCTGGCCCGGGCATAATGGAAAAAGGTTGCGCGACCGGCCTATCGGTCGGATAAAAAGTCTTGATTTGTATTTGAAATCGACCGTGCCGGCCAACGCGGCGTTTTTATCTGCGGCGGGTGCGACGGGCGATCCGGCGTGTTGCCTTCGGACTTCGTGCATGACCGGGCTTCGCCCCGGCGGCTGGACAGCATGAAGGAGCGCCGCGTCGACAGTGAAGGGGTATTGCGTGTTTCTGGATAGGTTCCTGTCGAAGCTCTTTCAGCTTCCCCGGCGGCAAAAGCGGATGCTTCAGGTTGCTGCGGATGTCGTCCTGCTGTCGCTGAGCTATATCCTGGCCATTCTTCTGCGAAACGAAAGCCTGGCCGTCATGGCCGACCCGAGGGTGTGGTATGTGCTGTGCCTGACGATACCGATCTCGATCATCGTCTTCGTGCGTATCGGATTCTATCGCGCCGTGGTGCGGTATATCAGTTCGCTGGCCCTGGGGACGATGATCGGCGGCATCGGGGCCTCGGCCGGTTTCATGTTGGTCCTGAATGAAATTTTCGCCCGCCCGGTCCCGGTTTCCGTTCCGTTCATCCATGCCTTGCTGGCCTTTGCATCTGTTGGCGGAATCCGCTTCGCGCTGCGCAGCCTGAACCACCGCCAGCAATGGAAAAAGCGAACCCCGGTTCTGATTTACGGCGCGGGCGTGGCCGGTCGCCGGCTGCTGGATGCGCTGCGCACGGGTGTCGATTACGCGCCTGTCGCCTTCATCGACGACTCGCCCGACCTGGCCGGGGTGTTGATGAACGGGTTGCGAATCCATTCGCCCAAGGCTCTGGAACGTCTGATCACCGGCTACGGGGTCGAGGTCGTGCTGCTGGCCGTGCCCAGCGCCAGCATGGCCGAGCGGGCCCGGATCATCGCACGGTTGGAACCGCTTCCGGTTCATGTCCAGACGATTCCCGTCGCCGATGATATCAGGGCCGGCAAGGCGAAAATCCATGACATCAAGGACGTGGCGATCGAAGACTTGCTGGGGCGCGATCCGGTGCCGCCGCGCGACGATTTGATGAGCGCGAATATCCGCGGCAAGGTGGTCATGGTGACCGGCGCCGGCGGGTCGATCGGCTGCGAGCTGTGCGCGCATATCATCCGGCAGCGGCCGCGGATCCTGTTGATGTTCGATATTTCGGAATATGCGCTCTACGCCGCCGACCAGGCGATAACGGCGATCAGGCAAGACGAAGACATCGGGACAGAGGTCGTGCGATTGCTGGGGTCGGTTCAGAACCGGCGCCGGGTCGAAACGGTGCTGCGCCGCTATGGCGTGGACACGATCTATCACGCGGCCGCCTACAAGCATGTTCCCCTGGTCGAGCATAATGTCGTGGAAGGGGTGCAGAACAATGTCATCGGAACGAAGATACTGGCCGAGGCGGCCGTTGCCGCCGGGGTGGGCGCGTTCATCCTTGTCTCGACCGACAAGGCCGTGCGCCCGACCAATGTCATGGGGGCGACCAAGCGCCTGGCGGAACTGATCTGCCTTGCCCTGGCGCATACCGGGCCGCGGACGCGCTTTTCATTGGTGCGCTTCGGCAACGTGCTGGGCTCTTCGGGGTCGGTGATCCCGCTATTTCGGTGGCAGATCCAGCAGGGCGGGCCGATCACCGTCACCCATCCGGACATAGAGCGCTATTTCATGACCATTCCCGAGGCGGCCGCCCTGGTGATACAGGCCGGCGCCATGGCCCGCGGGGGCGACGTTTTCGTGCTGGACATGGGCCAGGCCGTCCGCATCGCGGATCTTGCCGTGCGCATGGCCCGCCTATCGGGGTTGGAGCCGGTCGTGGTCCCGCCCGGCGGCTCTGCCAAGCGCCTGCCGCCGGGCGATATTCGCGTCGAATTCACCAAGCTTCGGGATGGCGAAAAACTCTACGAGGAATTGCTGATCGACGAGGCGGCAACAGAACGGACCGATCACCCGAAAATCATGAGCGCGGCCGAGAGTTACTTGCCGTGGAATGAGTTGGAGCCGCTTCTCGCACGCCTGATGGATGCCTGCATGGCCCATGATGTCGATCATGTCCGGATGATCCTGACCGCTGCACCGATCGAGTTTCATCAGAATGTTCAGGCTGCCGATCCGGATTGCGCTGCCTCGAGACAGGTCAGCACCCGGGAAAACCCGGTCTTGCCAGGTTATGGCCGGTTCGTCACCGCGGCGGCGGAATAGAGCACGTGGCGCCGGGTCGGATACGCCCGGGCGTCAGCGACGCGCCCCGGCCGGTCAGACCTTGTAATAATCGCGATACCACGCGACATAGCGGGCCATGCCCCGGGCGATATCGGTCTGCGGCACATATCCCGTCAGCCGTTTCAACAGACCGGCATCGGCCCAGGTGGCGGGAACGTCGCCGGGCTGGATCGGCATCAGGTTCTTGCGCGCGATACGGCCGGTTGCCGCTTCGATCGCGGCGATGAAGTCGCCCAGCGCCATCGGTTGCGAGTTCCCGATATTGACCATGCGCCAGGGCGCGACCGGCGACAGGCTGTCGCCCTCGGGCACCCGGCCGTCGGCGGGGCGGACCGGGGGGTGCTCGATCAGCAGGCACAGCGCTGCCACCAGATCCTCGACGAAGGTGAAATCGCGCTTCATATCGCCGAAATTGTAAACGTCGATGGGCGCATCTTCGAGTATTGCCCGGGTGAACTTGTGCGGCGCCATGTCCGGCCGCCCCCAGGGGCCGTAGACGGTGAAGAACCGGAACATCGTGGTGGGGAGGTCATGAAGATGCGCATAGGAATGCGCCATCGCCTCGGTCGCCTTCTTCGAGGCGGCATAGAATGACATCTGGTGATCGGCGCGATCGGTTTCGGCATAGGGCATCTTCGTGTTCGCGCCATAGACCGAGGACGTGGATGCAAGAAGCATGTGATGCGGTGGAAATTCCCGCGCTGCTTCGAGCAGTTCGAAACTGCCGGCGATATTGCTGTCCAGATACTCCCGCGGGGCTTCGATCGAATGGCGCACGCCGGCCTGCGCGGCAAGATGGATCACGATCCCGGGCTGGTGTGCCGCGAATATCCCGCGCAGAAGCCCGGGTTCTTCCAGCCGGCCGGTGATCTGGCGGAATCCATCGAACGGGGCAAGCCGCGCCAGCCGGTCCCTTTTCAGCGCGACATCGTAATAATCGGTCATAGCGTCCAGACCGATCACCCGCCAGCCGCTCTCGAGCAGATGCCGGCAGCAGTGGAAGCCGATGAATCCGGCCGAGCCCGTCACAAGTGCTGTGGTCATTGGTGCGGCCTCCGGTCGGGCGGTCGATACGGTTTGCGGCGATCCTGATCGCAAGGCCGCTTCTAGGCGCCCGGCGGTTGCGGCGCAAGCGAGCTTGCGCCTGCCCGGATTTCGGGCATTTCGCCCATTTTATGGGCGTTGGCCTGGCGCGCGCCGCATTCGCTCGCCGGAACTCAAAGGATTCGATATGCGTGAGATAGTTGTTTTCAACTGCCCGGCCAGAATGGATAATCAGACGATCGACAATCACCGTGTCGCAAACCGGCCATTTTGTGTCGCTTGAAGAACCAAGTTGCGCTGCGGCTGAATGATGATACGGTTCACATAACGGACGAAGAATCCGATGAAACCGCGCCGGAAGTGCGTGAGGAACAACAGGGGAGAGTTTCTTGACCGCTGCGTCTGAACAAGGATTCGTGGTCTTTGACCGCGTGCAAAAGAGCTACGACGGCGAAACGCTTGTCGTGAAAGACCTCAACCTTTCGATCGGCAAGGGCGAATTCCTGACAATGCTCGGCCCCTCCGGCTCGGGCAAGACCACCTGCCTGATGATGCTCGCAGGGTTCGAGACCGCGACACATGGCGATATCCTTCTCGACGGAAAGCCGATCAACAACATTCCGCCGCACAAGCGCGGGATCGGGATGGTGTTCCAGAACTATGCGCTCTTCCCGCACATGACCGTGGCCGAGAATCTGGCCTTCCCCCTGGAAGTGCGGAATATTTCCAGATCGGATCGCGAGTCAAAGGTCAAGCACGCCCTCGACATGGTGCAGATGGGGGATTTCGGCGGCCGGCGTCCGGCGCAGCTTTCCGGCGGCCAGCAGCAGCGGATCGCCCTGGCCCGCGCGCTGGTGTTCGAACCCGAACTGGTGCTGATGGATGAACCGCTGGGGGCGCTCGACAAGCAGTTGCGCGAGCACATGCAGTTCGAGATCACCAACCTGGCGCACCAGCTGGGCATCACGACCGTCTATGTGACGCATGACCAGACAGAAGCCCTGACCATGTCGGACCGGGTCGCGGTGTTCGACGATGGCCGGATTCAGCAGCTGGCGGCGCCGGACGAGCTTTACGAACAGCCCCAGAACAGTTTCGTGGCGCAGTTCATCGGCGAGAACAACACGATGATGGGCACCGTCAAGGAGATCAAGGGCGACGCCTGCATCGTCCAGCTGGACGGCGGCGAGTTGATCGACGCGGTGCCGGTGAACGTTTCCAAGCCGGGGGAGCGCACCTTGATCTCGATCCGGCCCGAGCGGGTGGAATTCAACAAGGAACGGCTGCACGAGGATGCGCACACGTTGAAGGCCGAGGTCCTGGAATTCATCTATATGGGCGACATCTTCCGCACCCGTTTGAAGGTCGCGGGGAACGAGAATTTCGTGATCAAGACACGCAACGCGCCGGATCAGCGGCGCCTCAAACCGGGAGAGCAGATCGAGATCGGCTGGCTTCCGCAGGATTGCCGCGCGCTGGACGCCTGACCGGCGAGCGTGTGGCCACGGCCCTTTCTTCCTGCCCGGGGAAGGGGGCGAAAACGACCAAACGGGCGACAAACAAGGAGAGATATCGAATGAAAATCAGAACCATTCTGCTGACGACGGGTGCCGTGCTTGCCGCCGCGCCCATGGCTGTCGCTCAGGATATGGCTGACTCGATGACCATCGTGTCCTGGGGGGGGGCCTATCAGGAAAGCCAGGTGAAGGCCTATGCCGAACCTTACAAGAAGCTTCACCCCGAGGTCGAAATCGTCTGGGACGAAAGTTCGCCCGAGGCGGTCGCCAAGCTGCGCGCCCAGGCCGAAGCCGGCAACATCACCTGGGATCTCGTGGACGTGACGGCGGCGGACGCCATGCGCCTGTGTGACGAGGGTCTGGCCATGGAAGTCGATCACGACGAGATCCTCGCCCCGGCGCCCGACGGCACCCCGGCCAGCGAAGACTTCGGCGACATGATCGTCAGCGACTGCTTCATCCCGCAGATCGCCTATTCGATCACCAACGCCTACCGCACCGACGTGGAGGAATGGAACGGCAAGGAGCCGCAGGATATCTGCGCGCTGTTCGACACCGAAACCTTCCCCGGCACCCGCACGCTTGAAAAGCGCCCGATCAACAACATGGAATGGGCGCTGATCTGCGACGGTGTGCCTTATGAGAACGTCTATGACGTGCTCGCGACCGAAGAGGGGCAGGACCGCGCCTTTGCCAAGCTGGACACGATCAAGGATCAGACGATCTGGTGGAGCTCGGCCGCCGAGAGCATCCAGTACCTCGCCGACGGCGAGGCGGTGATCGGCTCGTCCTATAACGGCCGCTTCTTCTCGGCCATCGTCGAGCAGGACCAGCCGCTGGAAATGCTGTGGGATACGCAGGTCTATGACATCGACGGCTGGGTCATCCCCGATGATCTGCCCGAGGAGCGTCTGGCACGCGTGAAGGACTTCCTGTATTTCGCCACCGACACCCAGCGTCTGGCGGATCAGGCGAAATACATCTCCTACGGTCCGGCGCGCGCTTCCTCGGCACCGTTGGTGTCCACGCATGCCGAACTCGGCATCGAGATGGCGCCGCACATGCCGACGAACCCCGCCAACTCGAAAAACGCCTTCGTCCAGAACTACACTTGGTGGGCAGACTATCGCGATGACCTGAACGCCAAGTTCCAGGCGTGGCTGGCACAGTGATGTGATGCCTTCGGAAGGGGCCGGCGGCCCCTTCCACCCCATTCGTTTTTCCATACCGAACAACAAAAACGCAACAGGACCGACGGGGACGACATGAGCGATGGAAGCGACGCGACAAACGCGGACGGCGCCCGCCGCGTGAGTGACAGCAGCGATGACGGGCCGGTTCTGGCCGCGGACGGACGGCCGCTGAAGCAAAGCCTGCAACGGGCGCTTCGCCGACAAAAACTCCGGGCGCTGGGCCTGATCGCGCCGCTTCTGATCTTCATCCTCGTGACGTTCATCGCACCGATCGCGGACATGCTGTTCCGATCGGTCGAAAACCAGATCGTGTCCGATACCCTGCCGCAAACGGTGCAAACCCTTGCCGACTGGGATCCCGATAGCGGCGAGTTGCCCGGGCAAGAGGTTTTCCGGGATTTCTACTTCGACCTTGCCGTTGCAGCGCAGCGCAAGAAGCATACGCAGCTCGGCACCCGGCTGAACTATGAGCTGACCGGCGTATCGTCGCTGTTCCGCCGGTCCGGCCGGCGCATCGACGATATCGGCGAGGTCTATATGGATCAGTTCGAGGATCTCAACGCCGCCTGGGGCGAGGAGATGACCTGGGCCCGGCTGATGGGATCGGAGGATTGGCTACAAGAGCAG
The DNA here is from genome assembly GCA_016278325.1 of Actibacterium sp. Taxonomy (GTDB): domain Bacteria; phylum Pseudomonadota; class Alphaproteobacteria; order Rhodobacterales; family Rhodobacteraceae; genus JADQCB01. The sequence goes on along the minus strand of JADQCB010000037.1, from coordinate 9,183 downwards.
GAAGCCTGGAATGCCGATGCGGCCGCCGCAGATGAAGCCGACCGTGATTTCGACCGGCCGCTGCCGGCCTTCGAATTTGGCGCCGATGTGCGCGCGGAACTTCCCCGCACCGCCGCCGTTTTCGATGAATTCGCGCATTACATGCGGACCGACAACCAGGAAAGCGTCATGGAGGATGAACCCTGGGAAGTTGCCTATGCGGCGCTTTACGAGGATCTGATGGCAAACCCGGACGCCGCGGCCGCGTTTTCGGGTGAAAATGCAACCATATTGTCCGAGGCCGCCGACGCCGTTCCGAAGTTCCAGGCCGTCGATTACAAGGCAGCGATCCTGGAGACGGAAGAAGGTTGGAGCGATCCGCAGGTCTGGGCGACGATTCAGACGTTTTCGCCCGATTACACGACCGGATACTTCCTGAACGCGGTGGACCTTCAGATGACGCCGGACGGTATCCAGGCGCAGCCCCGCGACCAGCAGATCTATGTCCTGCTGTTCAAGCGCACGCTGTTCATGAGTCTCATGATCATGGGATCCTGTGTCGTGCTGGGCTATCCGATCGCCTATCTTCTGTCGAACCTGCCGTTGCGGGAATCGAACATGCTGATGATCCTGGTGCTGCTGCCCTTCTGGACATCGCTTCTGGTGCGCACCTCGGCCTGGAAGGTTCTGTTGCAGCAACAAGGCGTCATCAACGACCTGCTGGTCTGGCTCGGTCTCGTGGCGGACGATTCGCGACTGGTGATGATCAACAACCAGTTCGGCACGATCGTGGCGATGACCCATATCCTGCTGCCGTTCATGATCCTGCCGCTCTACTCGGTGATGAAGACGATCCCGCCGTCTTATGTGCGCGCGGCGAAATCGCTGGGCGCGACCAACTGGACGGCATTCTGGCGGGTCTATTTCCCGCAATCGGTGCCGGGCATCGGCGCGGGCTGTATCCTGGTGTTCATCCTTTCCATCGGGTACTACATCACGCCCGAACTGGTCGGCGGCACGACCGGCACCTTCATCTCGAACAGGATCGCCTATCACATTTCGTCGTCCCTGAACTGGGGGCTGGCGGCAGCGTTGGGGTCCATCCTTCTGGCGGTCGTCCTGCTCCTGTACTGGGTCTATGACAAGATCGTCGGCATCGACAACGTGAGCCTGGGGTAATCAAGATGAGCAGCATTGACCTTCCAAGCACTCCGAAACCCAGCCTGACAGGCTTCGTTCTGCCGATCGTTGCGGTTGCCGGGGCGTTCTTCGGCCTGGTGACCGGCTCGGCCAAGGACTCGACCCTTCTGGGGCTGGTCATCGGGGCCGTGGTCGGGGCGGCGCTGGCCTATGCCCTGGTCGGTTACATGCCCAACCGGCGGCTCGGGCGCTGGGTGGCGATCGGGCTGTTCGCGGCGATCGGCATCCTGGTCGGCGGCTTTCCCGGGGCCGTGGCCGGGGCCGCCATCGGGGCCGTGATGGGCTGGATCACCTATTGGCTGAGCACCGGGGCCTATCGTCACAACGTGCCGATCTATTACACCGCGCCGCAGGTGTTATGGCACAATTCCTACCTGTTCATCTGCGGGTTGGTGTTCTTCTTCCTGATCGCGCCGATCCTCACGATCATGCCGCTCAGCTTCAACGCCGAGAATTTCTTCACCTTCACGCCCGAGATGCTGGCGCTGGATCCGGCGGGCTATTCGCTCAAGCACTATCGGGATTTCTTCACCAACCCGAACTGGCAGCAGGCGATGCGCAACTCGGTGCAGATCGCGCCGGCGGCCACCTTCATCTCGGTCTCGCTGGGCACCCTGGCAGCGATCGGGCTGAGTTCGGAACATGTGCCCTTCCGGCGCCCGATCATGGCGATCCTGATCTCACCGATGATCGTTCCGCTGATCATCTCGGCCGCGGGGATGTATTTCTTCTACAGCCGGGTCGGTCTGCAGGGCACCTATCTGGGCGTCGTGCTGGCCCATGCCGCGCTGGGCATTCCGTTTGTCATCATCACCGTGACGGCGACGCTGGTGGGCTTCGACAACTCCCTGACCCGGGCTTCGGCCAATATGGGCGCGGGGCCGGTGCGCACGTTCTTCAAGGTCCAGATGCCGCTGATCCTGCCCGGCGTGATCTCGGGCGGGTTGTTCGCCTTCATCACCTCTTTCGACGAGATCGTGGTCGTTCTGTTCGTCGGCTCGGCGGGGCAGAAGACGCTGCCGTGGCAGATGTTCACCGGCTTGCGCGAACAGATCAGCCCGACGATCCTCGCGGTGGCCTCGATCCTCGTGGTGATCTCGATCGCGCTTCTGAGCACGGTGGAATTGCTGCGCCGCCGCTCCGAACGACTGCGCGGCATGAGCCCCGGCTAGCGCCGGTCGGGGTCCGCACGCGCGGGCGCGGGGCACGCCCAGTCAGGGAAGCAACGCCAGCCAGACCCAGATGGTCAGAACCGACATGGCGGTCCCGAGCAGCACGCTCGAGGCCGCCACCCGTTTTGCAGCGCCATACATGTTGGCAAAGATATAGGTGTTGACGCCCGGGGCCATCGCCGCGGTCAGCACGGCCGATCGGAACGGCCCCGTCGAAAGGCCCAGCAGGCTGCCCATGCCCCAGGTGACCAGCGGGTGAAGGACAAGCGAAACCGCGCAGATGAAGGCGATCGTGCGCAGGTCGCCTTCGGGCCGGTAACGATAGAGAACCCCGCCCAGCCCGAACAGCGCGGCCGGCAGCGCCGCGCGGATCATCAGGTCCAGCGCATCGCCCAGCACAGCGGGCACCGGCAGCCCGGCAAGGTTCACCATGAAGCCGATCGCGATGCCGATGACAAGCGCATTGGAAAACATCGCCCTGACAATTGCCAGGGATGCGCCGGCGACACCCCGGCCGCGGCTTCTGACGATCTCCATGGCCGTCAGCCCGACGCCGTAACAAAACGGCGCATGAACCGCGATAATGGCATAATTGGGCGCGAGGGAGTCTCCGCCATAGGCGCGTTCGGTGATCGGCAACCCCAGCAGCAGCGAGTTCGAGAACAGGCCGATGAACCCGATGGCGACGCTGTCTTCCCAGCTTCGGCGAAAGATGAACCGTCCGCCCAGCAACCCGGCGGCGAAACCGGCAAGCGCACCGGCATAGAAACTGGCAAGCAGGCGCAGGTCGAAATTCTGACCCAGGTCCAGGGTGGAAATTGCCCGGAACAGAAGGCAGGGCAGGGCGAACTTCTGGGTGAAGGTCATCAATGCGTCGATGCCCGCATCGCTGAACAGGCCGCGCCAGACCGCACCATAGCCGAAACCCAGCACCAGGAAGACCGGCAGGATGACCTGAAGAAGCGCCTCCATCCCCGTCAGGTATCGAAGCTCAGGATCATCCCGTCATGGGCGGGGGCAACGTGGTCGGGGGTTTCGGCCGCCACCGTCGCGTAATCCAGGTCGATATGCATGTTCGTCAGGATCGCGCGGCGCGGGGCCAGCTCCTCGATCCAGGCCAGGGTCTTGGCCAGATGGGCATGGGTGGGATGCGGCGTGCGGCGCAGCGCGTCGATGATGAGGATGTCGAGCCCTTCAAGCGCGGCGCGGGTATCATCATGGAAACTCACCACGTCCGGCAGATAGGCAAGCTGCCCGATGCGAAATCCCAGCGCGTCGATCGAGCCGTGGTCCACCTTAAACGGCCGGAACGTGATCGCGCCCCCGGTGCCGCCGATGGTGATGTCGCCCGTGATCGTGTGCATGTCCAGGATCGGCGGATAGGGCGAATCCGCAGGCTGGATGAAGGCATAGCCGAACCGGGCGTACAGCGCCTCTTGCGTCGGACCGTCGGCCCAGACCGGCAGGCGGCGTTTCGTATTGAAGACGATCTGGCGCAGATCGTCCAGCCCGTTGGTGTGATCGGCATGCGCGTGGGTGTAGAGCACCGCGTCCAGTTCCCCGACGCCGGCATCGAGCAGTTGTGCCCGCATGTCGGGCGAGGTGTCGATCAGTACCCGGGTCACGCCGTCCTCGTCCTCGCGTTCGACCAGAAGCGAACAGCGGCGCCGTTGGTTGCGTGGCTCGTCCGGATCGCACGCGCCCCAGTTGCCGCCCAGACGCGGCACGCCGCCGGACGAACCGCACCCGAGAATGGTGAAATGAAGCCGCGCCATCAGGCCGAAGCCTCCCACGAGGCCGCCTTGGCGAACAGCCGGTTGAAATTGGCCTGGGTCTGGGCCGCGAAATCGGCGTAATCCATCTCGAAGATCCGGGCCCCGACCTGTGCGGTATGGCGGGTGAAGGCGGGTTCGTTGCGCTTGCCGCGATGCGGCGGGGGCGCCAGATATGGCGCATCGGTCTCGACCAGGATGCGGCTGAGCGGGGCCGAGGCGAAGATATCGCGCAATTCGTGCGATTTCGGGAAGGCGGCAATTCCCGACATCGAAAGGTAAAAGCCCAGATCCAATGCCGCCTGCGCAAGCCCGGCCCCGGAAGAAAAGCAATGCATGACGCAGCCATAGGCGCCGGCGCGGTATTCGTCGGTCAGGATGCGGGCCATGTCATCGTCCGCGTCGCGGGCATGGATGATCAGCGGCAGCCCGGTGCGGCGCGCAGCCTCGATATGCACGCGCAGGCTTTCCTGCTGCACGGCCGCGCTCTCCGCGCTGTAATGATAGTCGAGCCCGGTCTCACCGATTCCGACGAATTTCGGATGCTCCGCCAGTGCCACCAGCGCGTCGGCCGTGACCATCGGTTCCTGCGCCGCGCTCATCGGGTGGGTGCCCGCGGCATAAAAGACGGGCGCATGGGCTTCGGCCAGCGCACGCACCTGCGGTTCCTGGCGCAACCGGGTGCAGATCGTCACCATCCGCGTGACCCCGGCGGCCTGCGCGCGCGCGATGATCGCCGGCACCTCGCCCTCGAAATCGGGGAAGTCCAGGTGGCAATGGCTGTCGGTGATTTCCGGGGTGTCGGTCATGCCTGTGTCGCCTGCCGCGCGGCAAGGGGCGCCGCCGTCTGTTCAATCCTGAGCACCGTATCAAGGATCAGCGAGGCAGGGTCAAGGTTCACCGCCCGCCCGTGGCGCAGGCGCGCGCCCAGCGTTTCGGCCGCCTGCGCCCAGGCGCGCGCGGCCTCTGTCCCGGGGCACAGGCGGGTCATCAACGCGGCCTCGCCCGGGGCGGCCTCGGGGCTGGGCGGCCCCATCGCGCCGGTGCGTGCCAATCGGCCGAGAAAGACCTCGAACAGACGCTGGATCAGGTCGAAGCGGGTTTCGCTGCCCTTGCCCGCGACGCTGTCGGCCAGCTTCAACGCGGCGGGCCGATCCAGCCGGGGCAGGCCGGACAGCAGCTCGACGATCCCGGCATAGAGTGTCAGCCCGTCGAGATGTGTCAGGCGGATCGCCTCGCCCACCGAACCGCCCGACAACGCGGCCAGCGCCTGCGGCCGGGCGGTTTCGGCCCCGGCGGCCGCCAGCGCCGCGGCCATGTCATCCGGCGCCAGCGTGGTCAGGCGCAGTTCGCGACAGCGCGAGCGTATCGTGGGCAAAAGCCGCGCCGGCTGATGCGCGACCAGCAGCAGAATTGCGTTTTCCGGTGGCTCCTCCAGCAGCTTGAGCAGCGCATTGGCGGCATTCGGATTCATCTCGTCGGCGCAATCGACGATCACCACGCGGCGCCCGCCCTCGGTGGCCGACAGGTTGAAAAAGGATTTCAACCGGCGCACCTCGTCCACGGTGATGACCGTCTTCAATGCCTTGCGCTTTTCGTCCCAGGCGCGGCGCAACAGGAACAGGCGGGGCTCTGCCATGGCGGCCATCCGATGCGCCACCGGGTGATCGGCCGGCACGTCCAGCGTGGGCGGGGGCGGGGTCGCCCCGAACAGCCCGTCATCGCCTTGCCCCGGCGTCGTCAGCAGGAACCGGGCGATACGCCAGGCCAGCGTGGCCTTGCCGACGCCACGCGGCCCTGTCAGCAACCAGCCATGGTGCATCCGGCCGGTGGCCCATGCGTCCAGAAAGCTGGCCTCGGCCCGATGCTGGCCGACAAGGCTGCGGGTGTCGCGCGGATGGGGCGCGCCTTCGACCCGGTCGGATTCGGGCATTGTCTGATCGTCGCTCATCGCAGATGCCTGTCGGTGATTTGCGCGACTTCGGCGGCGACCGCGTCCATGGCGCGATTGCCGTCGATCACGACGCAGCGATCGGGAAATTCTCGGGCAAGCGCAAGAAAGCCATCGCGCATTTGCCGCTGCATGGGTTCGCCGAAATCCTCGAATCGTTCCTCATGGCCATTGCGGCCCCTTGCGCGCGACAGACCCAGGCCGGGGTCCATGTCGATGATGAAGGTGAGGTCGGCCTCGCGTCCGATCATCAGGCTGTGCAGGGCATCGACCTTGTCGCGCAGATCGCCGCGGGTGATGCCCTGGTAAACGCGCGTGGAATCGACGAAACGATCGCTCACGACGATCCGGCCGGCGGCCAGCGCCGGCGCGATCGTCCTTTCCAGATGGTCGCGCCGGGCGGCCGTGAACAACAATATCTCGGTTTCGGCGGACCAGCGGTCGGGCGCGCCTTCCAGCAGAAGCCGCCGGATCTCTTCGGCGCCCGGGGCGCCTCCGGGCTCTCGCGTCGCCACGACCTGTCGCCCCGCCGCGCGCAAATGATCCGCCAGCAGCCGCGCCTGGGTGGATTTTCCCGAGCCGTCGATCCCCTCGAAAGAGATGAAAACCCCTTGCGCTGCCATGCTCAGAAGTCTTGCGCCCGCTCGTAGAGCCTGGCGAAAGCGATCTGCGCCGCCGACCGGATCCGCGGCAGGAAACCGCCCTTTGGCACGGCGGCTTCGGCCACCAGTGGCACGCGCACCTGTTGCATGTCGGGAATGTCGATCACGAGTTCGCCAAGTTCCTCGCCCTCTTCGACGGGGGCGATGACAGGTGTTTCGAACCTGATTTCGGCGCGCAGCTGATCGCGGAGCGTGGCCGGAATGACAAGCGTCACGTCGCGGGGCGCCACCAGGCCGACACGGGGGGCCGCACCGGTCCAGACTTCGGTTTCGGTCAGGCGGGTGCCCTTGTCGAGCACCGTTTTCTCAACGAATTGCCGGAAGGCCCAGTTGATGAGACGCTCGCCCTCTTGGGCGCGGGCCTCGGCGGTCTCCAGCCCGGAAATCACCACGATGACACGCCGGTCCCCCTGCACGGCCGAGCCGACAAGCCCGTAACCGGCCGCCTGGGTGTGGCCGGTCTTCAGCCCGTCCGCGCCGATGCCCATCCCCAGCAGCGGGTTGCGGTTGAACCGGTTCTGCGGCGCGCGCCCGTCATAGTCGAATTCCTCCAGCCCGAAAAAGCCGTAAAATTCGGGGAATTCGGTGATCAGGCGGTTGGCCAGCGTTCCAAGATCCTTCATGCTCATGCGCTGGTTCGGATCCGGCCAGCCCGAGGCATTGGCAAAGGTGGAATCCTCCAAGCCCAATGCCTTTGCCCGCTCGTTCATCGCCCGGGCAAAGGCGGCCTCGGTTCCGGCCAGCCCCTCGGCCACCACCACGCAGGCATCGTTGCCCGACTGCACGATGATGCCCTTGATCAACTGCTCGACCGTGGGCCGGTCGGTGGTGTCCAGGAACATCGTGGAGCCGCCCATGGCCATCGCGTTGCGTGACACGTTGAACCGGGTATCCATGGTGACGCGCCCGTCCTTGAGCGCCTCGAACAGCATGTTCAGCGTCATCAGCTTGGACATGGAGGCCGGGGGGAGCGGTGTTTCGGCGTTCTTTTCAAGCAGAACCGTTCCGGTGGTCTGGTCCAGCACATAGGCCGCGCCGGCGCGCGTCTCGAAGGCCGCCTTCGCAGGCAGCGACAGGGCCAGGGCGCCCAGCAGGGCCAGAAGCGTCAGTCTCAAGTGTCGCATGTCATCCGTTTTCGCTGTGAGGTCGGGGCGTCAGTCTGCCACGAAATAGGCGTCGGAAAAGCCCAGCTCTTTCACGTTGTCGAGAAGCGCCGCGCGCTCATCCACCGACCGTGCCGGACCGACGATCACCCGCCAGAACACCTTGCCCTGGCTTTCCTGTTTCAGGATCGTCGGAACGATGCCGATACGCCGCAGCGCCGCGCCGGTGCCTTCGGCATTGTCCTGGATGCTGAAAATGCCGATCTGGATATAGGGTCTTTCCAGCGCCGAAGCCGGTTGCGCCTGCGCGCCCGGGCGCGCCTGGGGCCGAACCGTGCTTGCGGCCGGGGTGATGGCGCCCAATTTCTGCGGCGACTTCGGAGGTTCCGCCTGACCCTCGGCCTCGGCCCTGTCGATCGCATCGGCGGCCGCGGCGGCCACCGGCGCCAGCGAACTGGTTTCGATCTTCGCGGGGTCGGCGGTCTTTCCGGTCGGCTTGTCCGGGGCAACCTCTTGCTTGCGCAGGGCGGTCACGTTCAACAGCGTCGGCTGGCCCGCCAGCACCTTGAGCGCGGAAGCCGCATCGGAGGACAATTGCAGCGCCGGGCCCGGGTTCTGCCGTTCCCGGTTGTAAAGCGCCCCGATCACGAAGGCGCCGTTTTCCTGGTTTCGAATTATGACCCGCTCGGGGGTGTCGACGCCGGGATAGGCGACCCAGACACCGCCGAGCGACGGCCGACCGTCCCACAGGGCCTTTTCGGTCACCTGAAACACGTCGGGGGCTTCCACATCGCGCTCTACAAGCGTGGTCGAACGGCTCTCGCTGGATATTTCGGCCTTGTCGGCGCCGCTGCCGGAAAACGGATTGGGCAGCTTTTCGCATCCGCCAACCGCGATTGCCGCACAGAACCCCAGCGCAATCCGTCCACGTCCGAGTCCTGCCATCCGGTGCCCCCTGTTCCTGGCGCGGTTCAGCCCGCCGCCGCCGTGATTTGGCCGGATATTAACCGCGCGGCGGAAACATTGAAAGGCCGGAGCCGCGCCGGGTGGCGAGAATCGGCTTGCAGTGAACCGGTGGGGATTGCAATCTCCGGCCCACGCGACGCGCCGTCAGCACGATGGCGCCATCTGTGGCGTCGGCGGTCGTGACAACCGGTCTCGGAAGGGTGGCAGAGTGGTCGATTGCAGCGGTCTTGAAAACCGCCGATGCGCAAGCATCCGTGGGTTCGAATCCCACCCCTTCCGCCACTTGCCTCCGCGAAAGCGTTCTCTCGATCTGGCTCCGGCCCGATTTTTCCGTTATCCGGCATGATCGGGTTGGTGCTTCGGATCCTGCCGGTCGCG